>NZ_FOAE01000004.1:0-794295 GCF_900109505.1 Pseudomonas sp. NFACC41-3 | reverse complement strand
CTGTGAGGCGTTGAGCTAACCAATACTAATTGCCCGTGAGGCTTGACCATATAACACCCAAGCAATTTGCGCTTAACAGCCAGATTGCGGTGTGTGAAGACGAAACGAACCGAAAGTTCGAGAAAACACACAAACTATCGCATACCCAATTTGCTGAAACGTCGAAAGACGCGTCGGCACACCGAATTTCTTGACGACCATAGAGCATTGGAACCACCTGATCCCATCCCGAACTCAGCAGTGAAACGATGCATCGCCGATGGTAGTGTGGGGTTTCCCCATGTGAGAGTAGGTCATCGTCAAGATTAAATTCCGAAACCCCAATTGCGAAAGCAGTTGGGGTTTTGTTTTTGTGCGACAAAAAATGCCTCATCCCTCGCAACATTCACGTTGGTCCTCTCAGCTGTCACTGCTGCGTGACAGTGCTAAGGTTCGGCCCTAGCTTTTGCATTTTCCAAGGAAGCCCTTATGCCGGACGCCATGTCCCTCAGCGCTGGTTTTATGGTGGTTCACGGTAACCGCCTGGACGAGTTGCGCAGCCTGGTGGTCAGCTGGATGCGGCGTTACCCCTTGGCGCCGCTGGAGAATGAGATCGCCCTGGTCCAAAGCAACGGCATTGCCCAATGGCTGAAGCTGGCCCTGGCTGAGGATCCTGAGGATGACGACATGGGCGGCTGTGGCATCGCTGCTGCCATCGATGTGCAGCTCCCCGGCAGTTTCATGTGGCAGCTTTATCGCATGGTGCTGGGACGCGATGAAATCCCGCCCAAATCACTGCTGGATAAAGCGCCGCTGACCTGGCGCCTGATGCGTCTTTTGCCCGAACTGATCGATCAGCCGCACTTCGAGCCCCTACGCCGTTTCCTCACTCACGACACGGATCTGCGCAAGCGCTATCAATTGGCCGAGCGCCTGGCTGACCTGTTCGACCAATATCAGGTCTATCGCGCCGACTGGCTGGAAGACTGGGCCGCAGGCAGGCATCAACTACGCAGCGCTCGAGGTGAGCCCAAGGTCCTGACCCCCGCTAACTGCTGGCAGGCCGAACTGTGGCGGGCGTTGTTGCTGGATGTGGGGGAGGAGGGCATGGCGCAGAGTCGCGCCGGTGTTCATCAACGTTTCATCGAACGAATCCTCAACCTGGAAACAGCGCCACAAGGATTACCTTCGCGAGTGATCGTTTTCGGGATTTCCTCCCTGCCGGCGCAAGCCCTGGAAGCCCTGGCCGGACTGGCCCGCTTCAGCCAGGTCCTGCTATGTGTACACAACCCTTGTCGTCACCATTGGGCGGATATCGTCGCCGACAAGGACCTGCTGCGCCATCAATACAAGCGTCAGGCGCGCAAAGCGGGAATGCCGGCGGTGCTCGACCCGCAGACCCTGCATCAACATGCCCACCCGCTGCTCGCCGCCTGGGGTAAACAGGGCCGTGACTACATCAATCTGCTCGACAGCTATGACGATCCCAACAGCTATCGTTCGGCTTTTCGCGACGGCCGTATCGACCTGTTCAGCGAGAGTCAGCCGCAGACCCTGCTGAATCAGCTGCAGGACGATATCCTCGAATTGCGCCCACTGGAGGAGACCCGCCAGTTATGGCCGGCGGTCGATCTGCAACAGGACAAGTCGATCCGTTTTCACATTGCCCACAGTGCCCAGCGCGAAGTGGAGATCCTCCATGACCAGCTGCTTGCGCGCTTCAGTGAGGACCCTGAATTGCGTCCGCGGGATGTGATCGTGATGGTCCCGGATATCGACAGTTACGCGCCGCATATTCGCGCGGTCTTCGGTCAGTTGGAGCGTGACGATCGACGTTTTATTCCGTTCACCCTGACGGACCAGGGCCAACGTGGCCGCGACCCACTGCTGATTGCCGTGGAGCATCTGCTCAAGCTGCCGGACAGCCGGTTCCCTGTCAGCGAAATCCTCGACCTGCTGGATGTTCCGGCATTACGCGCACGTTTTGGCGTTGATGAGGCCGATCTGCCGACCTTGCATCGCTGGATCGAAGGCGCCGGCATCCGCTGGGGCATGAACGCCGAACAACGGGCCGACCTGGGATTGCCCGAGGAACTGGAGCAGAACAGCTGGCGTTTCGGCCTGCGCCGCATGTTGCTGGGTTACGCCGTGGGACGTTCCGATGCCTGCGAGGGGATCGAGCCTTACGATGAGATCGGTGGCCTGGATGCGGCACTGATCGGGCCGTTGGTGGCCTTGCTCGATGCCCTGGAGATGGCGTATCAGAACCTCACTTTGCCGGCTTCGCCGCCACAGTGGGGCGAGCGCCTGCAAGCACTCACGCAGCAGTTCTTCCTGGCCAGTACCGAGCATGACGACTACCTGCTGAGCCAACTCGAAGACTTGCGCGAAACCTGGCTGGAAACCTGCGAGTCGGTTGGCCTGCATGATGAGCTGCCGCTGACCGTGGTCCGCGAAGCCTGGTTGGCTGGCCTGGACCAGGGCCGCTTGTCCCAGCGTTTCCTGGCCGGTGCGGTGAACTTCTGCACACTGATGCCGATGCGCGCGCTTCCCTTCAAGCTGGTATGCCTGCTGGGGATGAACGACGGCGACTACCCGCGGGCGCAGCCGCCGCTGGATTTCGACCTGATGGGCAGTGACTACCGCCCCGGTGACCGCTCGCGGCGCGAAGACGACCGTTACCTGCTGCTGGAGGCGCTGCTTTCGGCGCGGGATCAGCTGTACGTCAGTTGGGTCGGTCGCAGCATTCGCGACAACAGCGAACGCCCGGCCTCGGTGCTGATCGGCCAGTTGCGCGATCACCTGGCCAGTGGCTGGAAGCTGGCGAATGACCAGGACGATCTGCTCGACGCCATGACCCAGGAGCATCCACTGCAACCTTTCAGTGCCCGCTATTTCCATGAAGGCCATGGGCTGTTCAGCTATGCCCGTGAGTGGCAGCTGTTGCACCAGACCCAAGTGGTTCCTCAAGTGCTTGAACCTCTGGCGCCTTATGTCCAGGAAGAGCCGTTGAGCCTGGGGCAGTTGCAGGACTTCCTGCGTAACCCGGTGCGGCATTTCTTCAGTCAGCGTCTCAAGGTGTTCTTCGAGGCGGCCGACGCGCCGTTGGCCGACGAAGAGCCTTTTGTGCTCGACGCGCTGCAACGCTACAGCCTGAGCGACACCTTGCTGGGGGCGGCGTTGAACTGCGCCGATGATCCGGACCAGGCCCTGCAGGCCCAGGCGCAACGGCTACAGGCCAGCGGTTTGCTGCCCATGGCCGGTTTTGGCGAGAGCCTGCAACGAGAGCTGATCGAGCCCTTGCCGGATCTGCTGATGCGTTATCGGCAATTGCTGGAGTTATGGCCAACGCCGGTCACCAGCGCCTTGCCGATTACCCTTGAACTCAAGGAAGTGAAACTCGAAGGCTGGCTGAGCGGCTTGCACCAACGCAGCGACGGCGGTTTGCTGTCGGTCACCACCATCCCCAACAGCATCGGCTCACCCAAGACCCGCAAATGGCACCGCCTGACCCGGCCCTGGGTCAATCATCTGGTGGCCTGTGCCAGCGGCTACACCTTGACCACCGCGCTGGTGGCCAGCGACGACACCTTGTTGCTGCCGCCTCTGGACCGCGATGCGGCGCTGCAAAGCCTGGGCGATCTGCTGCAGGCCTGGCAGGCGGGCATGTGCCAGCCGCTGCCGGTAGCCGTGAAAACCGCCTTTGCCTGGCTGGGCCAGAGCGACCCGGGCAAGGCCGAAGCGGCGGCGCGCAAAGCTTATGAAGGCGATGGCCAGACCAGCGATGGCGAGCGTCGGGAAAGCCCGGCCCTGGCGCGCCAGTACCCGGACTACAACGCGTTGATCGCCGACGAAACCTTCAGCGGTTGGGTTGATGCGTTGTATCGCCCGCTCTTACAGGCGCCCTGGCGCTCCACGGCCAATGGGGAGGCTGACGCATGACCCGGCAAGCACCTTTGGCCCTGGCGTTCCCGCTACGAGGCAGCCAACTGATCGAAGCCAGCGCCGGTACGGGCAAGACCTTTACCATCTCGGCGCTTTACCTGCGCCTGGTGCTGGGGCACGGCGGCGAGCTGGCCGGGTTCGGTCGCGAGTTGCTGCCACCGCAGATTCTGGTGGTGACCTTCACTGACGCGGCGACCAAGGAACTGCGTGAGCGGATCCGCACCCGCCTGGCTGAAGCCGCACGCTTTTTCCGCGATGAAACCGCCGCGCCCGACGCGCTGATTGCCGAGCTGCGCGATCAGTTCGCCGCCGAGCAATGGCCGGGTTGCGCCAGCCGCCTGGACATCGCCGCGCAATGGATGGACGAGGCCGCGGTCTCGACCATCCACAGTTGGTGCCAGCGCATGCTGCGCGAGCATGCGTTCGACAGCGGCAGCCTGTTTACCCAGACCCTGGAAACCGACCACAGCGATCTGCTGGGCGAAGTGCTGCGCGACTACTGGCGCCTGTTTTGCTACCCGATGCAGGGTGATGCGCTGAACTGGGTGCGGGCCAACTGGGGCGGGCCCGCGGCCTTGCTGCCCAGGGTGCGCGCGCTGTTTGGCAGCGAGCGGGAAGTGGATGCGGAGCAGACGCCGGCGCAGTTGATCGAAGCCTGCTTGCTGGAGCGTCGCGCGGCGTTGGTGCAGCT
This sequence comes from Pseudomonas sp. NFACC41-3, assembly GCF_900109505.1. Classification (NCBI taxonomy): domain Bacteria; kingdom Pseudomonadati; phylum Pseudomonadota; class Gammaproteobacteria; order Pseudomonadales; family Pseudomonadaceae; genus Pseudomonas; species Pseudomonas sp. NFACC41-3. Next base: position 789,680 of record NZ_FOAE01000004.1, on the reverse strand, counting down.
CAAGGCGCCTTGGCGGCAATGGGCTGAGCAACTGCGGGAGATCTGCTTGCAAGGCGTCGCCAGCAAGGCCGTTGATGGCCGCAAGATGCAGGCGCGCTACTTTGAGCCCTGGTTCGAAAAGATCACCGCCTGGGCCGAAGACGAGTCCATAGAACAACTGGATATCGGTACCGGCTTCAGCCGCCTGACCCCCGAAGGTATGGCCGAGGCCTGGAAAGGCGATGCGCCGGATCATCCCGCGCTGGACGCCATGGCCGGGCTCAAGGCCGCGCTCGATGCCTTGCCGAGCCCCGACGCCGCGGTGTTGCAACACGCTGCGCGTTGGGTCGGCGCGCGCTTCGAGGAGGAGAAGCGCCGCCGTGCCGAGATGGGTTTCGACGACATGCTGCTGCGCCTCGACGCCGCGTTGCAGGCCGAGGGTGGCGAGCGTCTGGCGACGCTGATTCGCGAGCAGTTCCCGGTGGCCCTGATCGACGAATTCCAGGACACCGACCCGGTGCAGTACCGGATCTTCGAAAGCATCTACCGCATCGAGGACAACAACCCCGAGACCGGGCTGTTCCTGATCGGCGACCCCAAGCAGGCGATCTACGCCTTCCGCGGGGCGGACATTTACACCTACCTGCGCGCTCGCCAGGCCACCAGCGGCCGCTTGCATACCCTGGGCACCAACTTCCGTTCCAGCCACGCCATGGTCAAGGCGGTGAACCACGTATTCGAGCGTGCCGAGTCCCGTGAACAGGGGCGCGGCGCGTTCCTGTTCCGGGAAAAGAACGGAGAGAACCCGGTGCCGTTCCTGTCGGTGGCCTCCCAGGGGCGCAAGGAGCAGCTACATAGAGAAGGGCAGGTGGTGCCGGCGCTGAATGTCTGGCACCTGTCCTCGGAGCAAGCCATTTCCGGGGCGCTGTACCGGCAGCAACTGGCGGCGGCCTGCGCCAGCGAAATCGTCGCCTTGCTCAACGGCGGGCAGCAGGCCAGCGCCGGCTTCGCCCGTGACGGCCAGCCCTTCAAGGGCCTGCTGCCGGCGGACATCGCCATCCTGGTGCGCGATGGCAAGGAGGCCCAGGCCGTGCGCGGCGAACTGGCCGCGCGCGGGGTGCGCAGCGTGTACCTGTCGGACAAGGACTCGGTGTTCGCCGCCCAGGAAGCCCACGATCTGTTGGCCTGGCTCAAGGCCTGTGCCGAGCCGGATATCGAGCGCCCGCTGCGCGCCGCGCTGGCCTCCATCACCCTGAACCTGCCGCTGGTTGAGCTGGAGCGCCTGAACCAGGATGAGCTGGCCTGGGAGAGCCGGGTCATGCAGTTCCGCGGTTATCGCCTGATCTGGCGTACCCAGGGTGTGCTGCCGATGCTGCGACGCCTGCTGCATGACTTCCAGTTGCCCCAGGCCCTGATCGCCCGCAGCGATGGCGAACGGGTCCTGACCAACCTGCTGCACCTGTCCGAACTGTTGCAGCAGGCGGCTGCCGAACTGGATGGCGAACAAGCGCTGATCCGCCACCTGGCCGAGCACCTGGCCTTGTCCGGGCAGGCTGGCGAAGAACAGATCCTGCGCCTGGAAAGCGACGAACAACTGGTCAAGGTGGTGACCATCCACAAATCCAAGGGCCTGGAGTACCCGCTGGTGTTCCTGCCGTTCATCTGTTCGGCCAAGCCGGTGGATGGCAGTCGCCTGCCGCTGCATTACCACGACGAATCGGGCAAGGCCCAGGTGACGCTACGGCCAACCCCGGAGCTGATTGCCCAGGCCGACGACGAACGTCTGGCCGAAGACCTGCGCCTGCTCTACGTGGCCCTGACCCGTGCCCAGCATGCCTGCTGGCTGGGTGTCGCCGACCTCAAGCGCGGCAATCACAACAGCTCGGTATTGCACCTTTCGGCCTTGGGTTATCTGTTGGGCGGCGGTGCGTTGTTGAACGAGTCCAGCGGCCTGGCGCGCTGGCTGCAAGATCTGCAGCAAGGCTGCGAGGCCATGAGTGTCAGCGAAATGCCCAGCGCCACCGACAGCCGTTTCCATCCGCCGCGCAACGACGCCACCCTGCTGGCACCCCTGGCTCCCAAGCGGCGCGCCGCGGAGAACTGGTGGATCGCGTCCTATAGCGCCCTGCGCATCAGCGACAGCCTGGGCGCCGGTAATACCGAGGCGCCGGAAAGCCCGCAGGCGCAGAAACTCTTCGACGATGAACGCCTCGACCCCGATGCCCCGCGTGAAGTCGTGGCCAGCGGCGCGGACATCCATCGTTTCCCCCGTGGGCCGAACCCGGGGACCTTCCTCCACGGCCTGCTGGAGTGGGCCGGTGACGAGGGGTTCGCCGCCGACCCCGTCGCCATCGAGGACGCCATCGCTCGGCGCTGTAATCGCCGCGGTTGGCAAGGCTGGATCAAGACCCTGAGCGACTGGTTGCGGCATCTGTTACAACTGCCTTTGCCAGCCGGGGCGGGGCGACTGCCGGTGGTGCTCGCACAGTTGAGCCAATACCGGGTCGAGATGGAATTCTGGTTCGCCAGCCACAAGGTCGATGTGCTCAAGCTCGACGAGCTGGTGCGCCAGTACACCCATCAAGGCGTGCCGCGGGTGACCGCCGAACCGGTACTGCTCAATGGCATGTTCAAGGGCTTCATCGACCTGACCTTCGAGCATCAAGGGCGCTATTACGTGGCCGACTACAAATCCAACTGGCTGGGCGTGGATGACGCCGCCTATACCGAGCAGGCCATGGAACAATCGATTCTCGACAACCGTTACGACCTGCAATACGTGCTGTACCTGCTGGCCCTGCATCGCCAGTTGCGCGCGCGCCTGGCGGACTACGATTACGACCGGCACATGGGCGGTGCCCTGTACCTGTTCTTGCGTGGCACGGGTTCGGTCAGCCGCGGCGTGTTTTTCACCCGGCCACCCCGTGAGCTGATCGAGCGCCTGGACCGCTTGTTCCAGGGCAAACCCGAGCAGCCCAAGGCCGAGCCGGCGTGGGAACAGGGAGTATTGCTGTGATCGAGGATCTGCTGACGCCGCTGGAACCCCAGCCCGACCTGGCGCCCCTGGTACGGGCCGGCGATTTGCTGCTGTTGCTCGATCGTTGGGTCGAGCGCGGCTGGTTGCGCGCCCTGGACAAGGCTTTCGTAGGCTTCCTCCATGAGCTGGAGCCACAAGGCGATCCACTGGTGCTGATGGCCGCGGCGTTGACCAGCCATCAACTGGGCCACGGGCATGTTTGCCTGGATCTGTTCGAAACCCTCAAGGAGCCGGACTTCGCCCTGTCCCTGCCGCCGGAAGGCGACCTGCAAAGCACGGCGGCGGTACTACCGTCGCAGGTGCTGGCGACGCTGGACGGCGCGCACTGGTGCAAGGCCCTGGCGGCCAGTCGCCTGGTGGCGCTGGCGGCCGACCAGAGCGAGCAGGCCCGCCAGCGGCCGCTGGTGTTGTCGGGCAAGCGCCTGTATCTGCGCCGCTACTGGGCCTATGAACGGCGCATCGACAATGCCTTGCGCCAGCGCCTGGCGGTGCAGGAGGAAACCCCCGCGGATTTGGCCGAGCGCCTCGGCGGCCTGTTCGGCGCGGCCAAGGCGGCGGGGCCGGTGGACTGGCAGAAGCTTGCCTGTGCGCTGGCCACCCGAGGCGCCTTCAGTATCATTACCGGCGGGCCGGGAACCGGTAAAACCACCACCGTGGTACGCCTGCTGGCCTTGCTCCAGGCCCCGGCTGTCGAAGCCGACAAGCCTTTGCGCATCCGCCTCGCCGCGCCCACTGGCAAGGCGGCGGCGCGCCTCACCGAATCCATCAGCCTGCAAGTGCGCTCCCTGTCGGTCGACGACAGTGTGCGCGAGAAGATCCCCAGCGACGTGACCACGGTGCACCGCCTGCTGGGCAATCGTCCGGGCACCCGGCACTTCCGCCATCATGCCGGCAACCGCTTGCCGCTGGATGTGCTGGTGGTCGACGAGGCCTCGATGATCGACCTGGAGATGATGGCCAATCTGCTCGATGCGCTGCCGGTGCACGCGCGCCTGGTGTTGCTCGGGGACAAGGATCAACTGGCCTCGGTGGAAGCCGGCGCGGTGCTCGGTGATCTGTGCCGCGATGCCGAGGCCGGCTGGTACAGCCCGCAGACCCGCAGCTGGCTCGAGGCCGTCAGCGGCGAACAGCTGGCGGACAGCGGTCTGCAGGAAGACAGCGCCGGCGCTCACCCGCTGGCCCAGCAGGTGGTGATGCTGCGCCACTCCCGGCGCTTCGGCGAAGGCAGCGGTATCGGCCAGCTGGCGCGCTGGGTCAACCAGCAGCAGGCCGAGGAAGCGCGCCGCCTGCTGGCCGCCCGCAGCCATGCCGACCTGTATGGCTTGAGCCTCAAGGGAGAGCAGGACCGCGCCCTGGAGCGCTTGCTGCTGGAAGGCCACGGCGACGGGCCGCAGGGTTACCGGCATTACCTGAGCCTGTTGCGCGGCCAGCGCCCGCCTGCCGATACAGCGCTGGAAGATCCGCGCTGGACCGCCTGGGCCCGCGATGTGCTGCTGGCCTTCGACCAGTTCCAGTTGCTCTGCGCGGTGCGCAAGGGGCCTTGGGGTGTCGAGGGGTTGAACCAGCGGATCACCGCCGCCCTGTTCAAGGCGCGGCTGATCGAAAGCGATCAGCAGTGGTACGAAGGTCGTCCGGTGCTGATGACCCGCAACGATTACGGCCTGGGCCTGATGAACGGCGATATCGGCATTGCCTTGAAGTTGCCCGAGCACGAAGGCACGCAAGACGGGCGCCAGGTGCTGCGGGTGGCCTTCCCGCGCAACGATGGCCAGGGTGGCGTGCGTTTCGTGTTGCCGAGCCGGCTCAACGATGTGGAAACCGTGTACGCCATGACCGTGCACAAATCCCAGGGCTCGGAGTTCGCCCACACCGCGCTGATCCTGCCCGAGGCGCTGAACCCGGTGTTGACCAAGGAGCTGATCTACACCGGCATCACCCGGGCCAAGGACTGGTTCAGCCTGATCGAGCCGCGGGCCGGGGTGTTCGAAGAGGCGGTGCGGCGCAAGGTCAAGCGCCTGAGCGGGTTGATGCTCGACCTGGGTTGAACGCCGGATCACTGGCGTTCGGCACTCGATCAGAGCGCCGCCGCCAGTGTCGTCGCGCTTGGCTGCTCCAGCCCCATGAAGCGTCTGACCCGTTCCCCCGCCGCTTCTTCGCGGATCGCTTGCGGGCTGGCGTCCAGCTGGATATTACCGCCCTCCATGAAGATCACCCGATCGGAAATCGACAGGGCGAAGTCCATCTCGTGGGTGACGATCAACATGGTCATGCCTTCTCGGGCCAGGTCGCGAATCACGTTCAACACATCGCCCACCAGCTCGGGATCGAGGGCCGAGGTCGGCTCGTCGAAAAGCATGATCTGCGGCTCCATCGCCAGGGCCCGGGCAATCGCCACGCGCTGCTGCTGGCCGCCGGACAGCTGGTGCGGGTACTTGTGGGCGTGGGCCAGCAGGCCGACCTTGTCCAGCAAGGCATAGGCCTGCTGCTCGCTCAAGGCCTTGCTGCTGCCGTGGTAACGCGGCGCCAGGCAAATGTTGTCGAGGATGCAGCGATGGGGGAACAGGTTGAAGTTCTGGAAGACCATGCCGATGTGCCGCACGCCCTCGCGCACCTGCGGGCTGTTGAGGTTGTCGCCGGCGCTGATGAAGCTGTTGCCGAACAGCACGATCTCGCCCTGGTCGATGCGCTCCAGGCCGTTGATGGTACGGATCAGCGAGGTCTTGCCCGAGCCGGACGGACCGATGATGGAAATCACCTGGCCACTGGCGACGTTCAGGTCGACACCCTTGAGCACCTGATGATCGCCGTAGCGCTTGTGGATGTTTTGCAGTTGCAGGGCCGGGGCGCTGCCGGCTACCGATCGTGGGCGAGGGCGGCTGTGCTGCGGTTGTGCCTGTTGCCGGAGCCGCTCGGTGCCGGCGGCATCCAGGGTTTGCGGGGTGCGCAGGTTCAGGTCCAGGTGGCGTTCCAGGCGCTGCAGCAACCAGGCGAACAGGGTGACGATCAGCACATAGTACACCGCCACCGCGGCCAGGGTCTCCATCACCAGGAAGTTCTGCGCATACAGGCGCTGGCCGACGGTGAGCAGTTCGGTCAGGGAGATCACCGAGATCAGCGAAGTCAGCTTGACCACGGTGATGTACTCGTTGATCAGGGTCGGCAGGGAAATTCGAAAGGCCTGGGGGATGACGATCAGCCGTTGCAAGCCGATCAGGCCGATCCCCAGCGCGCGGCCGGCTTCCTTCTGCCCCTTGGCCACCGAGATCAGCCCGCCGCGATGGATTTCCGCCATGTACGCCGCTTCGGTCACCACCAGGGCGAGCAGCCCCGAGTAGAAGGGGTTGGACAGCACCGAACCGGTGGCCGGAAACAGCTGGGGCAGGTTGTAGACGAAGACCACCAGCACCAGCAGCGGAATGCTGCGAAAGAACCAGATGTACAGCGCTGCCGGGGTTCTGATCCAGGTGGCCGTGGAGAGTTTGGCCGAGGCCAGGAGAAAGCCCAGCAGCATGCCGATGAACCAGGCCAGCGCGCTGAGCTGGACCACGGTGACGCAGGCGTGCCAGAAGCTGGGCAGGGAAAACAGGGAGATGAAGTAGGACCAGTCGAATTGCATAAACACCTCAGGCGGCTTCGGATCGCAGGCATCAGGACGGGCGCTGCGCGCTCGATCGGGGCCGGTCACGGGCGCATCCCTGCGCCGCAGTGGCTTGTCAGTCAGTCACCGGTTCCAGGTTGTATTTGCCGAGGATCGCGGCGTACTCGCCGTTCTTGCGACTCTCGGCGAAGGCTTCCTGCAGCGCCTTGTAGGTGGCGTCATTGCCTTTCTTGACGAAGATGCCGAGGGTTTGCTGATAGATCAGGTGCTGGCTGGTGACTACCACCCGACCCTGGGTGCGTTCGGCGATCATCTTCGCCGCGCCGGCGATTTCCACCTGGGCCTGGATGTTCTTCGACAGCAGGGCCTGGGTCACCTCAGGTGCCGAGGGGTATTCGCTGACACTGATCGCGCCCTTGTTGTTCGGCACGCAGTAGTCGCTGGAGAGCTTCTGCAACTGGCTGACCCAGGTGGTGCCCTGTTCCAGCCCGACCTTCAGGCCGCACAGGTCTTCAGGGGTTTGCGGATTCAGGCCGCTGTCCTTGGACGTCATGATCGCCGCGCCGGTTTTCGCATAGGCGATGGTCATGGCTTGGGTCTGCCGTTCCGGGGTGATGTACATGCCGGAAATGATCGCGTCGTAGCGACCGGCGTTGAGGCCGAGGATCAGGCTGGGGAACTTGGTGTCGACGAACTCGGCCTTGGCGTTCAGGTGCCTGGCCAGGGCGTGGGCCAGTTCCGGGTCGGAGCCGACCACGTTCTTCTCGCTGTCATAGGACTCGAACGGCGGGTAGGTGATTTCCATGCCGATCTTCAGCTGTCCGGGTGTCGCGGTCGAGGCCAGGCCAGCGGTGGCGCACAACAGGCCGGCGGTGAGCAGGGTCAGGCGAGCAACGTTGTTTTTGTTAAGCATCGTGGGTCTCTCCAGGGGATGGAAGCAAAGGGCAAAAGGGTGGTCAGGACGCTTGCGACTGGTGTTTCAGGTGGCCGAAGCTCGAAGGCTTGCGGGCCTTTTCCGGCAGGCGGATCTCGCCGTTCTCCACGCGCTTGCGCAGGTACTGGTAGGTCTGCAGGGCCTGGCCATACATGTGTTCGCCGATGGCGATCTGCTCGTAGTCGTCCGAGGCCTTGGCGAACTGCGGCAAAGGCTTGATCTGGGTATGAAAGTCGCAGGCGTAGAACAGCGGAAACGAGTAGCGCTCCTCGCTGACGCTGCGCACCCGGTGGGCGGTGGCGACAAAGGCGCCGGCGGTCATCACCTCCAGCATGTCGCCGATGTTCACCACAAAGGCGTCGGCCAGCGGCGGGGCATCGATCCACTGGCCCAGGTTGTTCATCACCTCCAGGCCCGGCTTGTCGGCCAGCAGGATGGTGAAGCACTCGTAGTCGGTGTGGGCGCCGATGCCGGGCGCATCCAGGGCCGCGTCGTCGAACGGGTAGTGGATCAGGCGCAGCTTGGAAGGCGGGCGGGTGACCAGGGCGTCGAAATAGTTTTCCTCCAGGCCCAGGGCCAGGGCGAACCCGCTGAACAGGCGCCTGCCGAGGGCGAAGACGGCCGCGTAATAGGCTTGCACCGCTTCCTTGAAACCGGGCAGTTCTGGCCATTCGTTCGGCCCCAGCAGCGGCGTGTTGGCCAGGACCAGGGGATCGTCGGCCGGTACTTCGAAGCCGATGTCGAAGGCTTCCTTGTGATCCGGCTTGCCCTTGGAATACACCTCCTCGCCCTCGGGGACGAAACCCTTGTGGCTTTTAGAGGTGCCGATGTAGTGCTGCATCTTGCTGTCCAGGGGCTGGGCGAAATAGTCCCTGGCGGCCTGGCGCAGGCCGGCGATCAACTGCGGGTCGATGCCATGGCTGGTGATGTAGAGAAAGCCCACTTCGCTGGCGGCCGCTCCCAACTGCTCGGCGACGGCCAGCCGGTGCTCCAGCTCGATGCTGAACAGGCCGGCGATGTCCACCACCGGAATGTGCTTGAAGTTGGCCTTGGCCGGGGTGTTATCGATCTTCTCGGGCATGACGCAAGAACCTCACGGGCGGGTTGAGTGGGTGAAGCGGTCGAAGTGTTCGCGCTCGGTCCTGGCCATCCACTGGTTCAGCGACCAGAGGTCGGCCACCGGCACGTTGGTGAAGGGCAGGTGATGCAGGTAGCCGTCGGCGCCGAACTCCGGGGTCAGGGTGCTGACCTGGTAGCCACGGGCCTTTTGCGAATGCCAGATGGCTTCCCAGTGCTGCTGGTGGAACGCCAGTTCACGGGCATATTCCGGGGCGGCGGGGTGCGGGACCTGTGGCCCCTGGTCATAGCCGACCCGGGCCTGGATATGGTGAACGCGCTCGACGAAGGCGCTCAGGTCATCGAAGGGGTCATCCAGCAGGCGTTCGCAGGTGACGACCCAGTGGCTGATATCGCTGGTGAAACGCAGGTCGGGCAATTGCCGGATCAGCTCCAGGGTGACCCAGGGATTGAACAGCGAACGGGCGCGGTGGGTCTCGAAGCTGCAGAACTGGCCATGCTTGCGCGCCAGCTCCATGGCCTGTCCGAAGAACTCGACTTGCTGGGCCAGGGGCCAGCGGTCGTTGCCGGCCAGCACATTGATTGACGAAGCGCGGCGCCAGTTCGGCGGCCCAGGCGAGCTTGCACTCCAGGTCCAGCAGGTGTTCCTGGAACGCGGCCGATTGTTTTGGCAGGACGTCGTAGGCGGTAAAAACCGTGCAGATGTAGGCGAGGCGATTGTCCCGCAGGAAAGTGCCGAATTCGCCGCGTTCGCGGGCTTGCAAAGGCAGGCGGGCTTCCATACCGTCGAAGCCGGCGGCCAGCAGCTCGTCGAGGGCCTGGGCTGGGCTGGCGGTATAGCCCCAGAGTGTGCGGAATATTTCCAGTTGCATCGGCTAACCTCAAAGATGTCTTGGGCTACTCATGGCACCGCAAAGGCACTGGGCCGACGCGGCGATACTGGGCAGTAGCAAAAGACATTCCTTGAGCCGGGTCTCTGCGGATCCGGTCTCACCGAGGGCGGTCTGGACGGCTCGCTCTCTGGCGCCGATCTTAAGCAGGCGATGCAGGCATGAAGAATAGGAAGGCTCAAATCGTTACTTCATTTTTTTCTAAACCAATAGCCTGCTACCCATACTTGGGAACCTCGCGGCGGTTTCACCGGCTGTGCTATCGTTGCGGCATCATTGTATGAAGATCAAAGAGAATCCCTGCATGAACGTGGCTGTCTCAGCGACAGAGCGCTTTTCGGGCTGGAGGCAGGTACTGCTGTCCGCCCTGGTCTGTCTGTTGAGCACTTTTGCCGTCGCGCAACCCGAGCCTGCTGCTGTCAGCCTGGCAGACCAGCGCGCCAAGGCGGTGACTCAAGTGGTGCTGGGGATTCTCAGTTATGCGCGCTGGCCGGTGGAGCCGGCGCAATTGCGTCTGTGCGTGGTGGGGCCGACCGAATACACCGACGACCTGGTCAAGGGCACGACCCAGGCCACGGGCCGCCCGGTTCTGGTGCAGCGCTTGCTGGCCGACAACCCGGCCATCGTCAGCGAGTGCGACGCGGTGTACATCGGCAAGCTGACCGACGACCAGCGCGCCCGCCTGTTCACTTCCCTGGTCGGTCATCCGGTATTGAGCATCAGCGAGGGCGGCGACCAGTGCACGGTCGGTAGCCTGTTCTGCCTGCGCGTCAGTGACAATCAGGTGTCATTCGAGGTCAACCTGGATTCGGTGGCGCGCAGTGGCGTGCGGATTCATCCAAGCGTGCTGCAACTCTCCCGTCGTCGACCGGCGGTGCCATGAGCCTCTTCAAATCTCCTGCTCGCCCTACATTGCATTCGGTCATTGGCCGCGGGAACCTGACTGTCGCGTTGCTGGCCATTTCCATGGCCAGCCTGTCCCTGACATTGCTCGGGGTGCTGGCGTTGCGGGTGTATGCCGATCACAACCTGCATCTGATCGCGCGTTCGATCAATTACACGGTCGAAGCGGCGGTGGTATTCAACGACAGCGCCGCGGCGACCGAAGCCCTGGCCCTGATTGCCTCCACCGAAGAGGTGGCCGATGCCCAGGTACTCGATGCCCGGGGACGTGTGCTGGCCCATTGGGAGCGGCCGGAAATCGGTTTGCTGACCGATCTGGAAATGCAGATCGCCCGGGCCTTTCTCGAGAAGCCCATCACCGTGCCGATCATGCATCAGGGCCAGGAAATCGGCAGCATCGCCCTGACCGGGCACGGCGGCAGCCTGCTGCGCTTCCTGCTCAGTGGGCTGGTGGGGATTGTCCTGTGTATCGCGGTGAGCGCCTGGGTGGCGCTCTCCCTGGCGCGCCGGCAGTTGCGCGGCATCACCGGGCCGCTGCGCAGCCTGGCCGATGTGGCCCATGCCGCGCGCCGCGAGCGGGCATTCGACGTTCGGGTGCCGCCGGCGGAAATTGCCGAGCTGGACAACCTGGGCAACGACTTCAATGCCCTGCTCGATGAGCTGGAAGCCTGGCAAACCCACTTGCAGAGTGAAAACGAAACCCTGGCCCACCAGGCCAGCCATGACAGCCTGACCGGGTTGCCGAACCGGGCGTTTTTCGAGGGCCGGCTGATTCGCGCGCTGCGCAGCGCCAGCAAGCTCAACGAACGGGTGGCGGTGTTGTTTCTCGACAGTGACCGTTTCAAGGGCATCAACGACAACTTCGGTCACGCCGCCGGCGACGCGGTGCTGATGGCGGTGGCGTCGCGGGTGCGCGCGCAGTTGCGCGAGGAAGACCTGGTGGCGCGCCTGGGGGGCGACGAGTTCGCCATTCTGCTGACCCCGCTGCACCGCATCGAGGATGCCGAGCGTATTGCCGAAAAAATCATCGCCAGCATGGAGATGCCAATTGCCTTGCCAGGCAGTACTTCGGTGCTGACTTCACTCAGTATCGGTATTGCCGTCTACCCTGATCATGGCACCACCCCGGGTGCTCTGCTCAACGCCGCCGATGCGGCGATGTATCAGGCCAAGCGTGTCTCTCGAGGCGGGCAACACACCGCGGGGTCGGAGCCCCCCGTCGTTCACGTTCAATCCAGGAGCTAATTCTTTGTTTTCACTGACTCGACCTTGCTTGCGACTTTTCACCACCGGCCTGTTGCTGGCGCTGCTTTCATTGACCGGTTGCCAGAGCGTGCCGCCCAAGGGGCTGACCCCGCAGCAAGTAGCGGTGCTCAAGCAGGAGGGCTTTGAGCTGACGGACGAGGGCTGGGCCTTCGGCCTGTCCGGCAAGGTGCTGTTCGGCAGCGATATCGAGACACTGAATGCCGCCAGTACCGAGATCGTCGAGCGCATCGGCAAGGCCCTGGTCAGCGTGCACATCGACAAGGTCCGGGTCGATGGCCACACCGATGGCTCCGGCAGGGAAAGCTACAACCAGCAACTGTCCCTGCGCCGGGCGAAAAGCGTAAGCAAGGTACTGGTGGCCACAGGCATGCGCGAAGAAAACATCCAGCTGCGCGGCCTGGGCAGCAGCGAACCGGTAGCCTCCAACAGCACGGTGGCCGGACGTACCGAAAACCGTCGTGTCTCGATCGTGGTCATCGCTGACTGATGGGCGAAGACCATCACCGGGTCTGTCTTGCCAGTAGGCCCTGATTCTTCCTTTACACTGCGGTTCCCACAGCGGGGTGATCCGCTAGGTCTTCGCGATAGCAGGACCAGGCTGTGCCGAGTGGATTTTGCAGTGCTGCTGGCAGGTGACCTCATAGTGGTGATGCTTGGAGTTCTCAAGGATCAGCAGGGTCCGTAGTGCACTTCTTCAAGCGATCCGTATCCGTGCCGCTCTCTGGGCTGGTATCAATATTGCCATTTAGGTCGAGGTAAATATCCGTTCTTCGCCATTTAGGGGTGATATTGACGCAATGATTACGGCCCGTATCACTCCACCAATAGAACTCCATGAAGAACCCGGCATCTGGAAAAATGTGGCCAAAGTCAGATGTCGCCTCGCCTGGAAATAGGCCCCCGCGTCCACTCCGATAAATTCGGTGTTCGGTATTCCAAGTCACAGAAAGCTTCTCTTTTCCCTCCTTGGAGTAGTGAACCGTGACCACTGGGGTCGCTACCCTCCAAAACACAAAGGGGGACAGCAGTAGCAGAAAGAGAATGCCCAAAATGTACCTGTATTTAATGGGCCTTACATTTGTGGACACGGATACCTTCCCCCCATTCCTTCGGTTGTACTGCAAGAACTTCGTCCATGATCATCTTTGCCGTTATGCCTCCGTTGGGGCGTTGTCGATAGAGCTTCACGCCGATACTAATGGATATTCGGTCAGGTGCATCATCCCAGGCCCTCATGCCCTCGATATCAGCAGAGCGATGCGGACCGGGCCGTTCCCATTCTGCTTTAGGTTTTTCAAAAATCTCTTCAACCTTCCGAGCAGCGTCCGACCCTATCTGCTCTATACCTGCGCCGTCCAAGAGGACGCTTTCAGAGAGTCCACCAGCCAGTCCAACATAGCCATAGTGGATGTTCGACCAGATGTCATAGAAGTAGTCGTAGCCCCCTTGTTTGTTCCAAACATCCTTGAACATCGCTTGCAGCTTCGGCTTGTGGTCCCAGGGCCGGCCCTGACCGACTCGCTCTGTCCAGATAGCTAAGGCTTTCGCTTTCTTTCCCAGCGCTAAGCTGTAGAAGTCGGGGCTTTGACCAAGACGAAGATAGAAAGGAAGTTCCTTATACTTCTTCATTTCAGCTGTTGGGCTAAAGCTGTTGAGGTCTTTCATTTGTCGCACAGACGGGCTGTTGATATTGGTATTCATCTCGCCCGCAATGTAGCTCGCCAGTTCTTCCATCTGGTCAGGGTCATTACAGACCTTTTCTTCTGGATTCTCTTCAGGAGCCTTAGAGGCCTCATTGGGATCGACTAAAGCATTTGCAGCGGCGGCCTTCTCGGTCAGCTTCGGATCAGCCAACAAGGTCGCCATCTTTTCATCGTCTACAGAGCCATCTGAGCGGAACACTCCGAGCGTTGCGAAGTTGATGATTGCGGCCCCCTCCATAGGCCCCATGACAAAGCCACCGAAGGTATCGCCTGATCCTGTGATGATCGTCCCGCCGTGACTGGTAGGACTCCCTAAGTGGGCCATGGGGCGACCATTCAGGATGATCGAAGGAAACCCTGTGGTAATGACTGCGCCACAGCCGCAAGTGTCACCGACTCGGGCTGCTCCCATGAAGTTGATGTTGATGTCACCAGAAGCGCAAGCAATAGGTGTCGTACCGTGACCGGGAAGCGGGCAGAGGTGTTTATCGCCCAGGCGAGCAGAAGAAAGCATTGATCGTCCTTGTGTGTTGGCGGGTCCGTGAGGCTCTTTGTCGAGCTTCGCGAACCTAACAAGTGACGATGGGCAAGGCTTTAGGACGATTCTGAACTTGGATGAAGCCCGCTCTCATTGCGATCAGCCTTCGCGATTCCGTGCAGGCTATGAGTCGGCAAACACCATCTCCCGGCTCTGCCCCATCAGCAGGCCCTGATTCTGTTCGGTCACGCTGCGGATGTAATCCCACAACAGGGTGATCCGCTTGAGCTTGCGCAGGTCCTCGCGGCAGTACATCCAGAACTGCCGGGTGATGTCTATTTCCTCCGGCAGCACTGGCAGCAGGCGCGGGTCCTGGGCGGCCAGGAAGCACGGCAGGATCGCCAGCGAGCGTCCTTGCTGGGCCGCCACGTATTGGGCGATGACGCTGGTGCTACGCAGGTTGGCGATGGCGCCGGGCAGCACGTTGGCCAGGTACAAGAGCTCCGAGCTGAACGCCAGGTCGTCCACGTAGCTGATGAATTGATGCTCGCTCAAGTCCGCCGGGCGGCGGATCGGTGGGTGCTGGTCGAGGTATTCCTGGGTCGCATAGAGCCGCAGGCGGTAGTCGCAGAGCTTGCAGCAGACATAGGGGCCATGCTCCGGGCGTTCCAGGGCGATGACGATATCGGCCTCGCGCTTGGACAGGCTGATGAAGTGCGGCAGCGGCAGGATATCCACCGAGATCGCCGGGTAGGCGTCGACGAAATGGCTCAACTGCGGGGTGATGAAAAAGCTGCCGAAACCCTCGGTGCAGCCCATGCGCACATGCCCGGACAGGGCCACGCCCGAGCCCGATACCTGTTCGCAAGCCATGTGCAGAGTGCTCTCGATCGACTCGGCATAACCCAGCAGGCGCTGGCCCTCGGCGGTCAGGACAAAGCCGTTGGTCCGGGACTTTTCGAACAGCAGGGTGCCCAGCGCGCCCTCCAGCGAACCGATGCGCCGCGACACCGTGGTGTAGTCCACTGCCAGGCGCTTGGCCGCGCTGCTGGCCTTGCGGGTGCGCGCCACTTCGAGGAAAAACTTCAGGTCGTCCCAGTTCAGCGAGCCGAGGGAGGTGATGTTTTTTTGCATGATGGACCGGCTTTTATGTGCGTTCTTATTAGAAGTTTGCACATCTATACTCCAAAAACAGTCCGACAACCAACTCGCGACGCACGCCTCATTTCAAGGCGGTCCCACGCCTTGGCTCCCTGCATAAGAACCTCAAGAAGTCAGGAGACCCGTATGAACGCATCCCTCAAGTCCGACGGCACCACCTTGCAGCAGGTCAAGCTGCTGATCGACGGCCAGTGGGTCGAATCCCAGACCCGCGAGTGGCACGACATCACCAACCCGGCCACCCAGCAGGTGCTGGCCAAGGTACCTTTCGCCACGGCGAATGAAGTCGACGCCGCCATCGAAGCCGCGCATCGCGCCTTCCAGACCTGGAAGCTGACCCCGATCGGCGCGCGGATGCGCATCATGCTCAAGCTGCAGGCGCTGATCCGCGAACACTCCAAGCGTATTGCCCAGGTGCTCAGCGCCGAACAGGGCAAGACCATCGCCGATGCCGAAGGCGACATCTTCCGCGGCCTGGAAGTGGTCGAGCATGCCTGCTCGATCGGCAGCCTGCAGATGGGCGAGTTTGCCGAGAACGTCGCCGGTGGCGTCGATACCTACACCCTGCGCCAGCCGATCGGTGTCTGCGCCGGGATTACCCCGTTCAACTTCCCGGCAATGATTCCGCTGTGGATGTTCCCGATGGCCATCGCCTGCGGCAACACCTTCGTCCTCAAGCCTTCGGAACAGGACCCGCTGTCGACCATGCTGCTGGTGGAGCTGGCGCTGGAAGCCGGCGTTCCGCCTGGCGTGCTCAACGTGGTGCATGGCGGCAAGGACGTGGTGGACAAGCTGTGCACCCACCCACACATCAAGGCGGTGTCGTTCGTCGGTTCCACCGCGGTCGGCACCCACGTCTATGACCTGGCGGGCAAACATGGCAAGCGCGTGCAGTCGATGATGGGCGCGAAGAACCACGCCGTGGTGCTGCCCGACGCCAACCGCGAACAGGCGCTCAATGCCCTGGTCGGTGCCGGGTTCGGTGCGGCCGGCCAGCGTTGCATGGCCACCTCGGTGGTGGTCCTGGTGGGCGCGGCGAAACAATGGCTGCCGGACCTCAAGGCGCTGGCGCAGAAACTCAAGGTGAATGCCGGCAGCGAGCCGGGCACCGATGTCGGGCCGCTGATTTCCAAGCGCGCCAAGGAGCGTGTGCTGAGCCTGATCGAAAGCGGCATCAAGGAAGGCGCCAAGCTGGAGCTGGACGGTCGCGACGTCAAGGTGCCGGGGTTCGAGCAGGGCAACTTCGTCGGTCCGACCCTGTTCTCCGGGGTGACCACCGACATGCAGATCTACACCCAGGAAATCTTCGGCCCGGTGCTGGTGGTGCTGGAAGTGGACACCCTCGACCAGGCCATCGCCCTGGTCAACAGCAACCCCTTCGGCAACGGCACCGGCCTGTTCACCCAGAGCGGCGCGGCGGCGCGCAAGTTCCAGACTGAAATCGATGTCGGCCAGGTCGGGATCAACATCCCGATCCCGGTGCCTGTGCCGTTCTTCAGCTTCACCGGTTCCCGTGGTTCCAAACTGGGCGATCTGGGGCCCTATGGCAAACAAGTGGTGCAGTTCTATACCCAGACCAAGACCGTCACCAGTCGCTGGTTCGACGATGACAGCGTCAACGATGGCGTGAACACCACCATCCATTTGCGTTGAGGAGTCCGCTCATGAAAGTCGCATTCATCGGTCTGGGCAACATGGGCGCACCCATGGCGCGCAACCTGCTCAAGGCTGGGCATCAGTTGAACCTGTTCGACCTGAACCAGGCCGTGCTCAAGGAGCTGGCCGAACTGGGTGGCAGCATCAGTACCTCGCCGCGCGCCGCCGCCGCAGACAGCGAGCTGGTGATCACCATGCTGCCGGCCGCGCCCCATGTGCGCAGCGTCTGGCTGGGTGACGACGGGGTGCTGGCGGGTATCGCCCGTGGCACGCCGGCGGTGGATTGCAGCACCATCGACCCGCAGACCGCCCGCGACGTGGCCGCGGCAGCCGCCAGGCAAGGCGTGGCTGTGGCCGATGCGCCGGTATCCGGCGGTACCGGCGGCGCGGCGGCGGGCACCCTGACCTTCATGGTCGGCGCCAGCGCCGAACTGTTCGCCACCCTGCAGCCGGTGCTGGCGCAGATGGGCCGCAATATCGTGCACTGCGGTGAAGTGGGCACCGGGCAGATCGCCAAGATCTGCAACAACCTGCTGCTGGGCATCTCGATGATCGGCGTCAGCGAAGCCATGGCCCTGGGCGATGCCCTGGGGATCGACACCAAGGTGCTGGCGGGCATCATCAACAGCTCCACCGGGCGTTGCTGGAGTTCCGACACTTACAACCCCTGGCCCGGCGTGATCGAAACCGCGCCGGCCGCCCGCGGCTACACCGGCGGCTTCGGCGCCGAGCTGATGCTCAAGGACCTGGGCCTGGCCACCGAGGCCGCCCGCCAGGCGCACCAGCCGGTGGTGCTGGGCGCCGTGGCGCAGCAGCTGTACCAGGCCATGAGCCAGCGCGGTGAAGGGGGCATGGACTTCTCGGCTATCGTCAACAGCTATCGCAAACCCCAATAGGGGATTTTTCCGGGAGCCCGCGTCGGGCGGGCTCCCGGTTTTTTGCCATCTCTCTTACCTCAATGGACCTCGCTCCCCTGTAGCCGCTGGCACGGGCCAGGATCGAGTGCGCCGTCCTCGGCAATCGCGCTTGTGCAGAAAAATCACATCGGTTTGTGACCGTTCTTTACGGTCGAATATCGTCCGTAATATTGGCAAAGCAGGCGATGAAGATTCGCAAGTAGCTTTATCGCGACAATGTATAAGGCATGCTCTGGCAGTATCGGGATTGATAGCTAAGGTGACTTGTGTCGACAGCGTCTCTGTCGAATGACGACATGTCATGGATATGGCATGTATATGAGGTTTTATCAGGGAGATAGACCATGGCAGATGTCCTGAGATACGGAGACAAAGTTCATATCAAGAATGGTTACAATAATTGGGATGGCGGTTATCTCGATACTTGTAACCATGCCACCGCCCCGAACAGCCTTTACGGCGTAGTCACCGCAACCACTCCTCATCGCGGCCCGGGTACTGGCACCTGGATCATCGAGTCCGCGACAGGCAAGGCAGTAGGAACCGAGGTTGAAAGTTGCGATGTGATTCTGCTGTGGAACCTCTACAACAACGAGGGTGGCTATCTGGACACCAATGGCCACGCGACAAAACCGTCGATCTACAACGTGGTCACGGCCCTCAAGGAATCGCGGCCGGCGGATACCCTGCACTGGCGAATTTTCGCCGATACCTCAGATCCCAAGGATTTCAAGGTGAGAGAGGGGGATGTCGTGCACTTCCTGAATGGCTACAACGATGTGCGCGGCGGGTTCCTGGACACCTGTGGGCATGCCAGTGGCGAGGGCGTCAAATATGCGGTATCGACGACCCCCTATCTGAATCGGGACGGCAATACCGGCTCATGGAAAATCTCGAAAGCCAACGATTAAGTGTCAGGTGCATCACCATCAAGCACTTTAATGTGCAAAAGGGGACGTTGAAATCGTCCCCTTTTTAGTCGTTGTATTAATAGACTTTCTAAAATTTTAAATGCGGGTTGTCTGCTTGGTTTTTTTGTTTAAGCAAGCTTGCTGGAAGTTTAAATGGGCTGACTGTATTCGCTGGGCTGAGATGGGTGAACTTCTGGTTGGCCAATATCATTAGGCCGGGAAGTGTATGGCGGGGCGTCTGCCTTATTGCTGTGACTTTATAAAAAGAGGCGCTCCTCAATGATATGAGCGCCTCTTGATGTTTCGCGGAAAGTTCTTCGCCGGGCCGATCAGACAGTTTGCAAAACTGCGGCCCGCATTTTCGGGCGTCAGGCGAAAACGAAATACTTGCGCACGGTCTCCACCACTTCCCAGGTGCCTTTCATACCCGGCTCGACCACGAAGATATCGCCGGCGCGCAGGTGGATCGGGTCCATGCCGTCCGGGGTGATCACGCAGTAGCCTTCCTGGAAATGGCAGTACTCCCATTTCACGTAGTCCACGCGCCATTTGCCGGGCGTGCAGATCCAGGTACCCATGATCTTGCTGCCGTCTTCGCTAGTGTAGGCGTTGAGGTTGACGGTGTGCGGGTCGCCTTCGAGCTTTTCCCATTTGCAGGCATCGAGAACCGGCAGCGGGTGGGTGTCGCGCAGAACGGTGATGGGGGCAGTCGCGGTCATGAGGACTCCGGGGTCTTGGCTGGGAACTGAAGTCGCACCCTATAGCGCCCGGCACCCGGCCAGTTGTCTGTACTCGACATCGGGGTGCCCAGAAACGCAGTACCCGCCCGTGAAGTGTTACCGCGGTTTGCATTGAAATTTCCGAGCGTGAATCAGTGATTTCCTGGCAGTTCATGCGAAAGATTCCGCGGTCGCCGGAGCATTTCGCAAGAATCTTCACGGGCATCGCTCGTATGATTCAGGTCGAAATGGCCGAGAGCAGCGCTATGAGCACAACCCCAAGCTGGTGGGACATCAGCCCGCCCCTGAGTACCGCGACCCCAACCTGGCCCGGCGATACGCCGTTCCAGGAAGAGCGGGTCTGGCAATACGGGCCCGAATGCCCGGTGAACGTCGGGCGCATCACCCTGTCGCCGCACACCGGTGCCCATGTCGACGCGCCGCTGCACTACAGCGCCGATGGTGCGCCGATCGGCGAGGTGCCGCTGGATGTCTACCTCGGCCCGTGCCGGGTCGTGCATTGTCTGGGTTGCGGGCCGCTGGTATTGCCCCTGCACCTGGAGGGGCACCTGGACAACCTGCCCGAGCGGGTGCTGCTGCGTACCTATCGACAGGTGCCGTTGAGCACCTGGGACCCGGACTTCAGCGCCGTGGCCAAGGAGACCGTCGAGCTGCTGGCCAGCCACGGTGTGCGCCTGATCGGCATCGACACCCCGTCCCTCGACCCGCAGCAATCGAAAACCATGGAGGCCCATAACACAGTGGCCCGCCATGGCCTGGCGATTCTCGAGGGCATCGTGCTCGACGAGGTGGCCGAAGGCGACTACGAACTGATCGCGCTGCCCCTGCGTTTCGCTCATCTGGATGCGAGCCCGGTGCGCGCCATCCTGCGGCCTTTGCCGCGATAATTCCTACAATAGTATTTACAACAACGAAGCTTCGACCCCGCGCGCCCTCGATCAAGGCCGGCGCCGGGTGATCGACCGGCCGCGACCTGACATGAGGAGCCCACGCGATGAGTCAATGTCCCTATTCGAACAACCCGCCGCCCGACAACTGGCATAACGCCGAGCTGAATTTTTCCGACTCCATGAGCTACGGCGACTACCTGGACCTGGGGCGCATCCTCAATGCCCAGCACCCCTTGTCGCCGGACCACAACGAAATGCTCTTCATCATCCAGCACCAGACTTCGGAGCTGTGGATGAAACTGATGCTGCACGAGCTCAAGGCGGCTCGCGAGCACGTGCATCAGGGGCAGCTGCCACCGGCGTTCAAGATGCTGGCGCGGGTGTCGCGGATCTTCGACCAGCTGGTGCACGCCTGGGCGGTGCTGGCGACCATGACCCCGTCCGAGTACAAGTCGATCCGCCCGTACCTGGGGCACTCGTCGGGTTTCCAGTCGTTCCAGTACCGCGAGATCGAGTTCATCCTCGGCAACAAGAGCGCGACCCTGCTGCGCCCCCATGCCCATCGTCCGGAACTGCTCAAGGAACTGGAGCTGGCGATCGCCACGCCGTCGCTGTACGACGAAGCCATCGGCCTGATGGCCAAGGCCGGGCTGGCCATCGACCCCGAGCGCCTGGCCCTGAACAGCCAGGCGCCGACCCAGCATGACCCGTCGGTGGAGGCGGCCTGGCGCGAGGTCTACACCGACCCGTCGCGCTACTGGGACCTGTACCAGTTGGCGGAGAAGTTCATCGACCTGGAAGACTCCTTCCGCCAGTGGCGCTTCCGCCATGTGACCACGGTGGAGCGCATCATCGGCTTCCAGCCCGGCACCGGCGGCACCGAAGGCGTCGGCTACCTGCGCAAGATGCTCGACACCGTACTGTTCCCCGAGCTGTGGCGCGTACGTTCGACGCTATAAGCGGCAAGCCAACAAAAAGGCCCGGCATTCATCGAATGCCGGGCCTTTTTGTTTATGCCGAGCTGTAGCCGCTGGCGCAGCCTGCGATCGGCTCCGCAGGCGCCGTAAAACCGGTCACTGCGGTGGGACAGGCTGAACACGGTCGCCTGTTTTACGGCCGCTGCGCGCCCGATCGCAGCCTCGCGGGGCTCGGCAGCGGCTACAAGGTTTCCTCGTTTTCTGTAGCCGCTGGCGCAGCCTGCGATCGGCTCCGCAGGCGCCGTAAAACCGGTCACTGCGGTGGGACAGGCCGAACACGGTCGCCTGCTTTGCGGCCGCTGCGCGCCCGATCGTAGCCTCGCGGGGCTCGGCAGCGGCTACAAGGTTTCCTCGTATTCTGTAGCCGCTGGCGCAGCCTGCGATCGGCTCCGCAGGCGCCGTAAAACCGGCCACTGCGGTGGGACAGGCTGAACACGGTCGCCTGTTTTGCGGCCGCTGCGCGCCCGATCGCAGCCTCGCGGGGCTCGGCAGCGGCTACGGGGGCAGGTGCCGCCGTTGTCAGGCCACCGCGCGAGCGCCGGACCTGGCCACCCGCATGCGGTAGAACGCCCAGATCAGCGCAACCCACACCGGGATGGCGTAGACCGACACCCGGATGCCGGGAATCATCAGCATCACGCTGACGATCATCAGCATGAAGGCCAGGCACAGGTAGTTGCTGAACGGAAACCAGAAGGTCTTGAACGACGGCACTATGCCTTGCTGGCCCATGGACTTGCGGAACTTCAGGTGGGTCAGGCTGATCAGCGCCCAGTTGATCATCAGGGACGCGACGACCAGGGCCATCAACAGTTCCAGCGCTTCCTGCGGCGCCAGGTAGTTGACCACCACGCAGAGCAGGGTGATCAGCGCCGAGACGCCCAGGGCCAGCAATGGCACGCCCTGCTTGTTCAGCTTCATCATCGCCCTGGGCGCGTCGCCCTGTTCGGCCAGGCCGTAAAGCATGCGGCTGTTGCAGTACACGCCGCTGTTGTACACCGAGAGCGCCGCGGTCAGGACCACGAAGTTGAGGATGTGCGCCGCGGTGTCGCTGCCGATCAGGGCAAAGATCTGCACGAACGGGCTGCCGCTGTAGGAGTCGCCGGAAGCGTTGAGGGTCTGCAGCAACTGGTCCCAGGGGTACAGCGACAGCAGCACGGTGAGGGCGCCGACGTAGAAGATCAGCACCCGGTACACCACCTGGTTGATTGCCTTGGGGATTACCTTGCGCGGCTCGCTGGCCTCGGCGGCGGTGATGCCCACCAATTCCAGGCCGCCGAAGGAGAACATGATGAAGGCCATGGCCATCAGCAGGCCGGTGCCGCCATTGGGGAAGAACCCGCCGTGGCTCCACAGGTTGCTCACCGCCGCCTGCGGGCCGCCGCTACCGCTGGCCAGCATGTAGCAGCCCAGGGCGATCATGCCGATGATGGCCACCACCTTGATAATGGCGAACCAGAACTCGGCTTCGCCGAAGAACTTCACGTTCATCATGTTGATCAGGTTGACCAGCACGAAGAACACCGCCGCGCTGACCCAGGACGGGATTTCCGGCCACCAGAACTGCACGTACTTGCCCACGGCCGTGAGTTCGGCCATGCCCACCAGCACGTACAGCACCCAATAGTTCCAGCCGGCGAGAAAGCCGAAGTAACCGCCCCAGTATTTGTGCGCGAAGTGGCTGAAGGACCCGGCCACCGGTTCCTCGACGATCATTTCGCCGAGCTGGCGCATGATCAGGAAGGCGATGAACCCGGCTATCGCATAACCGAGGATCATCGAAGGGCCGGCGGACTTGAGCACGCCGGCGGAGCCCAGGAACAGTCCGGTGCCGATCGCCCCGCCCAGGGCAATCAGCTGGATATGGCGATTCTTCAAGCCACGCTTGAGTTCGCCGGGTTTCAGGATCTCATCCACTAATCACGCTCTCTTCTCATTGTTATCGGATCTGTCCGTATTCGCGGCCAGATCGCGGCTGACGGCGGACGGATCAGATATTACTCTCGGTGAACTTCTCGTAATACAGCTGAACGCTCTCAAGTTGCTGATCTTGCAACCAGTTCCTGATCGACTCGACCATCGGTGGCGGTCCGCAGACGTACATGTCCACCGGAGCATCGCGCAGTTCGCTGCAGTCGAAATGCTCGGCGATATAACCGCGCTTGCCCGGCCAGTCCGCCGTCGGCTCGCTGATCACCGGAGTGTAGCGAAAGCCCGGCAGTTGGCCGGCATAGGCCTCGATACGCGCGGTTTCGCACAGATCGGCGACGTTGCGCACCCCGTAGTACAGGTGCACCGGCTGGGTGCAGCCGTCGGCGACCAGTTGCTCGAGCATGGCCAGCAGCGCCGACAGCCCGGTGCCGCCGGCCACCAGCACCAGCGGCCGGACGATATGGCGCAGGTAGAAGGCGCCCAAGGGCGCCTCCAGCTCGATGCGGTCGCCGACCTGGCAGCGTTCGCGGATGTAATTGCTCATCGCCCCGTCGGGCAGCAGGCGCAAGAGGAATTGCAGCTGCTGGCTGCCCGAACGGTTGGCGAACGAGTAGGAGCGTTTGCTCGACGTACCGGGGACCGACAGCCGGGCGTATTGCCCCGGCAGGAAGTCCAGCGCCGCCTGACCCTCGTCGAGCTGCAGTTGCAGGATCGCCGTGCTGTCGGAGACCTGGCGCACTGCGCTGACTGTGGCGCCGAGCTGTGCGGGCCCCGCGGCGCTGCACAGGCTGGAATCGAAGTCGAAGTAGAAGGTGGCATCGGACTGCACCCGGGTCTGGCAACTGAGCATCTTGCGCTGCTCCAGGTCGGCGCTGGAGAGGGCTTCCTCGTCCACGTAGTCCTGGCTGTAGGTGCCCGATTCGCAACGGCCCTGGCAGGTGCCGCAGACACCCTCGCGGCAGTCGAGGGGAATCTTGATGCCGTTGCGCAGGGCGGCGTCGAGCAGTATTTCGTTGGCGTTTACAGGGAAGAACAGCGTCTTGCCGTCGGCAAAGCTGAACGCGACCTTGTGGTTCATGCCCGGTCTCCGTCAGAGGTGGTAGAAATCGAGCACCGAGTTGATGGTGTCGTTGAGCAGCAGCACATGCTTGCGGGTGATCAGCCAGCTGTCGCCGTGGGCCTTGAGGCTGTAGGTGGCATGGCCGAAGAACTGCTCGGCGGTGGCCAGGCGATAGAACAGCGTGTGCCAGTTCAGCCGTACTTGCAGGCTGCCGTCGGCCAGCTCGGCGATTCGCACGTTGCTGATGTTGTGCAGGGTGCGCGGCATCGGAATGGTCGAGGCGGCCTTGCCGGTACGCAGGCGGAACACCCGGTCTTCCAGGCCCGAGCGGTTGGCGTAGTAGATCAGCGACATGCCGCGTTTGGGGTCGGTGGTGTAGACATGCTCGGAGTCCCACTGCGGCAGGTGGAACTCGCTCTGCGGGTCGAAGAGTTCGAGGTAGGCGTCCCAGTCCTGGGCGTCGCACAGCTCGGACTTGCGGTAGAAAAACTGCTCGATACGGTATTGCAGTTGCGCACTCATGTTCACACCTCACGCAGTTTCAGGGATTGCCGGGCCAGTCCGTCGAGGAGGAATCTCTGCCAGTTGCGGTGCTGGTTGACGTACAGCCCTTCGTGGGTGAATTCGGTGCCGGTCATGGCTGGCTGGATGCCGATGGCTTCGCTGTTGCGGGTCGGCCCGGTTGCCCAGCGGTGGCTGCCGCGGGAGATGTCGCTCCAGCGTTCCAGGCGGCCCTGGAAACCGCGCTGGGCTTCGCGGAATTCCACCAGGTCGTCGGGGGTGCCCATGCCCGAGACGTTGAAGAAGTCCTCGAACTGGCGGATGCGGTTTTCCCGGTCGGCGTCGGACTCGCCCTTGACCCCGATGCACTGGCTGATGATCTCGGTCTTGTTCCAGGCCAGCGGGCGGATGATCCGCAGCTGCGAGCTGATCTGGTCGAGGAAGAACAGGCTCGGGTAGACGTTGAGGTTGCGCAGGCGGTGCATCATCCATTCGGCTTTTTCCTGGCCGTACTCTTCCACCAGCCGCGGCATGATGGTGGCGTAGCCGGAGCGCACCGCGGGGTTGGGCATGTCGCTGAACAGCACGCTGTGGCCGTTGTTGAAGGCGAACCAGCCGTCGTCGGTGTTGGCGTCGCCGGCGCCGAGCTTGCTGTAGTCGAGGGTGGCGCTGGCGCCGCCGTTCTCGCTGTTGACCTGCTGGCGGTGCTGCACCGTGGCCACGTAGTTGTAGTGCACGGTGCTCACGTGATAACCGTCGAGGCCGTTCTCGTTCTGCAGTTTCCAGTTGCCGTCGTAGGTGTAGGCGGACTTGCCGGGCAGGACTTCCAGTTCACCGGTGGGCGACTGGGCGACCATCATGTCGAAGAACACCTTGGCGTCGCCGAGGAAGTCCTCCAGGGAGTTGTCGGCGTGGACATCGAGGCTGATGAAGACGAAGCCCTTGTAGCTGTCGATGCGGGCCTTCTTCAGGCCGCGGGTGGCCTTGTCGAAGCCTTCGGGGTATTCCCCCGGCGCCTTGACCTTCACCAGGCGCCCGTCGCTCTTGTAGCACCAGGCGTGGAACGGACAGGTGAAGGTGGACTGGTTGCCCTTGCCGAGCCGGGTCAGGGTGGTGCCGCGGTGCTGGCAGGCGTTGATCAGCGCGTTGAGCCGGCCTTCGCCGTCGCGGGTGATGATCATCGGCTGGCGCCCGGCGCGCATGGTGACGAAGTCGTGGTTGTTGGCCAGCTCGCTTTCGTGGCAGGCGTAGATCCAGTTCTTCTCGAAGATCAGTTCCATCTCCAGGTCGAACAGCTCGGGCTCGGTGAACATGTCCCGGGCGATGCGGAATACACCGTCGTCCGGACGAAAATCCAGGCAGCCGTCGATGAAGCTTTTCCATTGTTCTGTGTTTCTTGCACCACTCATGAGTGAGTACCTTTCTTGTTCAGGCCAATCGGTGCATGCATTAGAGAGAGTGCGGGGCAGGGGTGGCTATCCGCTTAGTCGGTCAAGGCCATCCACAAAATTGCATGGCCACGTTCATCTGTAGCCGCTGCCGCAGGCTGCGATCGGCTCGGTCCGCGTTCGGGCGCAGCAGGCGCAAACCGGGTATCGCGGTGTTTCAGGAGGATCGCGGGCTCAGGTCTTGCGACGACTGCGTCGTCGATCGCAGCCTGCGGCAGCGGCTACGGGGGCGGCGTTCGGGTGTGGTGGAAATACCCAGGGCCTGGGTGGCAGGCGATCAACGGCTGCACCGCGATGTCGCGATGAGCTACTGTTTGGCGCAGTCTTGCGTGGGTTTTGCGCACCGGGTGGACGGGTTCTATCCACTTAGTCGGCGATTGCTATCCAGTCGGTTGGCAGTGCCGGGCGGTGGCGCAAAACTTGCTCTTGCAGGTCACTACTTCAAATCAGACGCGCCGTCAGAGCGCGCAAAAAAAATATTGCCGTGGGTGCGCCGTGATGAATAGCAAGGCTGATTCGCAGTTTCGCGATATTCGTATCGATCGTTACGACCTTGAGGGGGCGAGAAGCTGGATGTCTGGCATTTGCGGGCCGCATCGGCTCGAGACCAGCACCCCCGAGCGCATCCGCTTTCACCACAGCGCCAACGTATTCAAGTCGCGGGCCACGACCCTGGGCACCATCGAATATGGCACCGACGTCACCATCGATATCGAAGACGCCGAGCGCTTCAGCAGCTACAGCCTGAGCCTGCCGCTGAGCGGCGATCAGGAGCTGAGCAAGGACGGCCGGCTGCTGCGTTCCAACCGCGACCAGGGGGTGATCATCGCGCCCAATGAAAGCCAGATGCTGGCGATCTCCGGCGACTGCCGCAAAGTCCAGGTGGTGATTACCCGGGCGGCCATGAGCGAGGCCCTCGAAGCCTTGCTGCAACGCCCGCCGCAAGCGCCGCTGCGCTTCGAGGCGGTGATGGATGCGGTGGAGGGGGCGTCGGCGTCCTGGTGGCGCATGGCGCGGTATTTCATCGCCGAGCTGGAGCGCAGCAGCGAGCTGTACGAACAGCTGGCCTTCACCCGGGACCTGGAAAGCTCCTTGATCAAGGGCCTGATCCTGGCCCAGCCGAACAACTACTCGGAGGAGCTGCGCGAGGTGCTGGAGGTCAAGTTGCCCCACTACCTGGTCCGCGCCCGCCAGTACATTCACGCCAACGCCCGCGAACCGCTGGGCCTGGAAGACCTGGAAGCCGCCGCCGGGGTTTCGCGCTTCAAGCTGTTCGAGGCCTTCAAGAAGTATTTCGCCCTGTCGCCGATGGTCTACCTGAAGAAGTACCGGCTCAACGCGGTGCGCCAGGAGATCCTCGAACACGGCTCGGCGCGGACCATTTCCGAGATCGCCCTGGGCTGGGGCTTCAGCCATCTGGGGCGGTTCTCCGCCGAATACCGCAAGCTGTTCGGCGAGTCGCCCAGCGTCACCCTGCAGCGCCACGACGCGCGGCGCCTGGGTGGTTTCTAGGCAAGCCTACTTGCGCAGCACCAGGTCCAGCAGGCCGTCCTGTTCCTTGATTTTCTGCAGGACGATTTCCGAGCGGATGTCGGTGACCCCGGACGTGCGGTTCAGGTGATTGACGATGAAATCCGAGAAGTGCTTGAGGTTGCGCGCCTGGACCCGCAGCACATAGTTGCTGGCGCCGGTGACCAC
Organism: Pseudomonas sp. NFACC41-3; assembly: GCF_900109505.1. Taxonomy (NCBI): domain Bacteria; kingdom Pseudomonadati; phylum Pseudomonadota; class Gammaproteobacteria; order Pseudomonadales; family Pseudomonadaceae; genus Pseudomonas; species Pseudomonas sp. NFACC41-3. The sequence goes on along the minus strand of NZ_FOAE01000004.1, from coordinate 761,924 downwards.
ATAGGCGGTCACCACTTCCGGCCACTGCTGGACCTTCTTGATAAAGGTCTCGTGCCAGTCCGCCACGTCCTGGCGCAGCGACACATGAACGATGGCCTCCAGCTCGATCCCCAAACGCTCCGCATTCAATACCGCGCGATAGCCGCTGATGATGCCTTCGCCCTCCAGCAGGCGCAGGCGACGCAGGCAGGCCGAGGGCGAGAGGGCGACTTTCTCCGCCAGCTCCTGGTTGCTGATACGGCCGTCCTGTTGCAGGAAGTGCAGGATTCGCAGGTCTGTAGAGTCGAGAATCATGGTTGGCATTTATCCGCGTTTTTTTAAGTTGTAGTCGAATAATCTTCGAGACTATGCCGCTCTCATAGCGCATTTTGCACGAAAATTCTCCAGGGCTTCGTTCATTATTTCTTCACCGCGCAGCCGCCGATGCCGCCCCTGGCATGGCGTGTGCCGCCGCATGCCTTAGTGAAAAACAGGACTTCCCATGACAACAAGAAACCACTGCCTGGCCCTCGACGCACAGGACCCGCTGGCACCGTTGCGCAACCAGTTCGCGCTGCCCGACGGGGTGATCTATCTCGACGGCAACTCCCTCGGCGCCCGCCCGGTCGCGGCCCTGCAACGGGCGCAACAGGTGATTGCCGAGGAATGGGGCAATGGCCTGATCCGCAGCTGGAACGCTGCCGGCTGGCGCGACCTGTCGCAGCGCCTGGGCGACCGCCTGGCCAAACTGATCGGCGCCGATGCCAACGAAGTGGTGATCACCGACACCACCTCGATCAACCTGTTCAAGGTGCTCAGCGCCGCCTTGCGGGTGCAGGCGCTCAAGGCACCGCAGCGGCGGGTGATCGTCAGCGAGAGCAGCAACTTTCCCAGCGACCTGTACATCGCCGAAGGCCTGACCGAGATGCTGCAGCAGGGTTATTCCCTGCGCCTGGTGGACAGCCCCGAGGAGTTGCCCCAGGCCATTGGCGAAGACACCGCGGTGGTCATGCTGACCCACGTCAACTACAAGACCGGCTACATGCACGACATGCAGGCGGTGACCGCGCTGACCCACGAATGCGGCGCGCTGAGCCTGTGGGACCTGGCCCACTCCGCCGGCGCGGTGCCGGTGGACCTGAAGCAGGCCGGCGCCGACTACGCCATCGGCTGCACCTACAAATACCTCAACGGCGGCCCGGGCTCGCAAGCCTTCGCCTGGGTCTCGCCGGCCGTCTGCGACCTGGTCAGGCAGCCGTTGGCCGGCTGGTTCGGCCATGCGCGGCAGTTCGACATGGACGTGCAATACCAGCCGAGCAGCGGCATCGCCCGCTACCTGTGCGGCACCCAGCCGATTACGTCGCTGGCCATGGTCGAGTGCGGCCTGGAGATCTTCGAGCAGACCGACATGGCCAGCCTGCGGCGCAAGTCTTTGGCCTTGACCGACCTGTTCATCGAACTGGTGGAACGGCGCTGCGCGGCCCATGGCCTGAAGCTGGTCACCCCGCGCGAACACGACAAGCGCGGCAGCCATGTCAGCTTCGAACACCCCGAAGGTTATGCGGTGATCCAGGCCCTGATCGCCCGGGGCGTGATCGGCGACTACCGCGAACCGCGGATCATGCGCTTCGGCTTCACGCCGCTGTACACCCGCTTCAGCGAAGTCTGGGACGCGGTGCAGATCCTCGGTGAAATCCTCGACCAGAAAACCTGGTCCCAAGCGCAGTTCCAGGTGCGCCACAGCGTCACCTGATACCCCTGGCCTCGTTGTCCTGCCGTGGCGATTTTTTCGGCGGCGGGGCTTCGGTCGCCTCCAATAAAGCGTTCTGAGAAAACATAATAATAAGGAACATGCAGAATGAAGCCGCCCCTCTGGTCAGCCTTGCCGCTTGCCATCAGTACTTGTCTCGGCCAACTGGCGTATGCCGCCTCCGACCATGGATTCGTCGAAGACAGCAGCCTGACCCTGACTAACCGCAACTTCTATTTCTATCGCAACAACCTCAACAACCCCGGCGCCCAGAATTATCGGAACGAGTGGGCTCATGGGGTCCTGCTGGATTACCGATCCGGCTATACCCAGGGAACCGTGGGCTTCGGCATCGACGCCTTCGCGCAGGTGGGGATTAAACTCGACAGCGGCAAGGGGCGTAGCGGTACGGGTTTGTTGCCACTCGACTCCGACGGTCGCGCCGAGGATGAATACTCCGAAGCGGGCGGTGCGCTCAAGATGCGGATCTCGAAAACCGAACTCAAATACGGCAACCTGACACCGCTCAACCCGGTGTTCGGCACGGGCAACGCGCGACTGTTCACCCAACAGGCTAACGGCTTTCAACTGACCAGCAGCGAGTTGAACGGCCTGCTGCTCGACGCCGGGCACTTCACTTCAGGCAACGACAGTGCATCGACCAATGACGACGGCGCCCTCAAAGCCTTGTATGCCGGCGTGGAAACCCGCAGCGTCGATTACCTGGGTGGCGTCTATAGCCTGAACGACCAGTTAAGCGTCAGCCTGTACGGCTCGCAGTTCACCGATATCTGGCGGCAGTACTATGCCAATGCCAGCTACACCTACCCAGTCAGCGCAAGCCAGTCGCTGAACCTTGACTTCAATATCTACCGCACCAACGACACCGGCCAGAGCCTGGCCGGGAAGATCGACAATACCACCTGGTCGCTGGCCGGTTCCTACAAGGTCGGCGCACATCGCTTGACCTTGGCCTATCAACGCGTCGATGGCGATGAGCCGTTCGATTATCTGGGGTTCGATCAGCAGCCGGGCACCTCGATCTTTCTCGCCAACTCAATACAGATCGTTGATTTCAACGCACCCAACGAACGTTCCTGGCAACTGCGATATGACTTGGACATGGCGCCTTTCGGTGTGCCGGGGCTGAGTTTCATGTCGCGGTATGTCAGCGGCGATCATATCGACGACAGCCACTATGACGGTGGCGTCAATGGCGCCTATGGCCGTTACGGTAGCGACGGAAAACGCTGGGAACGGGACATTGAAGCGCGCTACATCGTGCAGTCCGGCAAGGCCAAGGACCTGTCGCTGCGAGTGCGCCAGGGCTCGCTGCGTTCAACCAGCCAAGTGGCTCGAGCGGATACCACCGACAACAATGAAGTTCGACTCATTATCGAATATCCGCTGAGTATTTTCTGATCCATTCGCTGCCGCATATGACGGCCCCAGGCATCACCCCCAACGATGTGCTCTCTTCAAGAAAGACAATATTCAGAGGACAGAAACATGAACGATAACACCGGCTTTGAAGCCATATCCAAGCGTGAGCATGGCCTCAGGCGCCAGCTCACGGCCGGGCAGATGAGCATGATCGCCATCGGCGGGGCGATCGGCACCGGCCTGTTCATGGGCAGCGCCTACGCCATCGGTTACGCCGGGCCCAGCGTGCTGCTCAGCTACGCCATCGGCGCGCTGATCACCCTGCTGCTGATGGGCTGCCTGGCGGAAATGACCGTGGCCCATTCCACCTCCGGCTCCTTCGGCGCCTACGCCGAGTTCTACATCAGCCCGCTGGCCGGGTTCCTGGTGCGCTATGCCTATTGGGCGGCCATCGTGCTGGCGGTCGGCGCCGAGGTCACGGCCATCGCCATGTACATGAAGTACTGGTTCGCCCACGTGCCGGAATGGGTGTGGATCGTCTCGTTCTCCAGCGTGCTGATCCTGCTCAACGCCATCAGCGTGAAAACCTTCGGCAACTTCGAGTACTGGTTCTCCACCATCAAGATCGCCGCCATTGTCGGCTTCATCATCCTCGCGGTGTACGTGGTGTTCGGCTCCGGCAATGCCGACTACGGCCTGCACAATTACACCGCCCACGGCGGCTTTTTCCCCCACGGTGTGCAGGGCATGTGGATCGCGGTGATCGTTTCGATCTTCAGCTACCTGAGCGTGGAGATGATCGCGGTGGCCGCCGGCGAAGCCGAGGACCCGCAGCGGGCGGTGAAAAAGGCCTTTCGCGCGACCATGGTGCGGCTGGTGGTGTTCTACCTGCTGACCCTGGCGCTGATGCTGGCCATCGTGCCCTGGGTCCAGGCCGGCAAGGCGCAGAGCCCGTTCGTCACGGTGATGCAGACCATCGGCATTCCCGGCGCCACCGGGGTGATGAACTTCGTGATCCTGATCGCCGCGCTGTCGGCGATGAACAGCCAGCTGTACATCACCACGCGCATGATGTTCAGCCTGTCCCGCGGCGGTTATGCGCCCAAGTCCATGGGCGCCCTGAGCAAGAGCGGCATCCCGTTGAACGCCTTGCTGCTGTCCAGCTCGGGCATCGGCCTGGCGACCCTGATCAACGTGCTGTACCCGGAAAGCTCGTTCACTCTGATGATGGCGATCTCGATGTTCGGCGCGATCTTCACCTGGTTCATGATCTTCCTCACGCACTACTGCTTCCGCCGTTACCACCAGCGCCATGGCGAGCAACAGCTGTCGTTCCGCATGCGCCTGTTCCCCTGGAGCACGTTGCTGGGCCTGGTGCTGATGGGGGCGGTGATGATCACCACCTACTTCACCGAGGCCTTCAAGATGACCCTGGTGTTCGGCGTGCCGTTCCTGCTGATCCTGACCCTGGCGTACTGGCTGTTCTTCAGGAAATCCCGGGCGCCGGCAGGGGCGTTGTCCAAGGTCTGAGCCAAAAACACTGTAGGAGCGAGCTTGCTCGCGATAGCGTCCGCCGAGTCGCCACCGTGCATGGCCGCTGTGCGGATCGCGAGCAATCGAGCGTCGACCGGCGGCTCCTACAAGGGGCTCAGGGTTTCCAGGAGAGCCTTGGCGTAGGGTGGTAGGGCGTTGAAGTCGCGGGCGCAGAGCAGCAGCTTGCGTTGCGCCCAGGCCTCCACCAGCGGCAGCACGTTGAGCGATGCATCCGGCCCCCGGCGTTCGACGGCGGCCCGGGGCACCACCGCCAGCCCGGCGCCCCGGGCGACCATGCGCATGACTCCGTCGAAGCCGTCGGCGCGGATGCGGATCGGCATCCGCAGCCCCAGGTGCAAGGCCTGTTCTTCCAGGTACACGGCCAGGGCGCTGTGGGCGGCGAGGCCGACATAGTCGTGGTGCAGGCTGTCGCTGAAACTCACCGCCCGGCCGTCCGCCAGCGGGTGGTGGGCAGGCAGGACCAGCACCAGCGGGTCGTCGCGAAACGCCAGGGTCTGCAGGTCCTGGGTATCCACCGCGTCGGAGACTATCCCCAGGTCCGCCGCGCCCTGGCGCAGGGCGTGGGTGATGCGCAGGCTGGGCAGTTCCTGCAGGTCGATGTCGAGGTTGGGGTGGGCGCAGAGAAAGTCCGCCAGCGGCTCCGGCAGGTATTCGGTGATCGCCGTGGTGTTGCACAACAGGCGCACCTGGCCTTTGACGCCCCGGGCGTATTCGGCCAGGTCCTGGCGCAGGTGCTCGGCCTGTTGCAGCAGGCCGCGCGCGTGCTGGGCCAGGGCCTTGCCGGCGGGCGTCGGGCTCACGCCACGGCGGCCGCGCTGCAGGAACTCGGTGCCCAGGGATGCCTCCATGGCGCGGATTCGTGCGCTGGCCGCGGCCAGGGACAAATGGCTGCGGCTGGCGCCGGCGGTGATATTGCCGGCGTCGAGGATGTTCAGGTACAGGCGCAGGTCGGTCAGGTCGAAGTGCATGAGGGTGTCCTTGATAGCGCCGCTGTGCGGCTATCGCGAGCAAGCTCGCTCCTACAGGGGCAACACCCTTCGATGTAGGAGCGAGCTTGCTCGCGATAGGGTCATCACAGCCGCTGAAAATCCAAAGCCTCTCGCCAGACAAGAGGCTGCCTCAGTATATGGCAGATTTTCAGCCCACCATCGAGAGCGCAGGATAGCGCCATGAACACTTCCCTCGCGTTTTACCAGAACCTCGGTTTGCTCCTGTCTTTGCTGGTGATCGGCACCTTTGTCCTGGCCGGCTTGATCAAGGGCGTGATCGGCCTCGGCCTGCCGACCATCGCCATGGGCCTGCTCGGCCTGGCTATGGCGCCGACGCAGGCTGCGGCTTTGTTGATCATTCCGGCGACCCTGACCAATGTCTGGCAGCTGGCGTTCGGCGGGCATCTGTGGACATTGCTCAAGCGCTTGTGGCCGCTGCTGCTGGCGATCTTTATCGGCACTGGCCTGGGCAGCCGGTGGCTGGGCATCGACAGTGGGCGTTGGGTGGTGCGGGCGCTGGGGGCGGCGTTATTGCTCTATGCCCTGAGCGGGTTGCTGCTGCCGACCCTGCGGCTGCGACCACGCATGGAAAGCTGGCTGGGCCCGGCCTGTGGCCTGGTGACGGGCGTCATCACCTCGGCCACCGGGGTGTTCGTGATTCCGGCGGTGCCTTATCTGCAGGCCTTGGGGCTGCACAAGGACGAACTGGTGCAGGCCCTGGGGCTGTCGTTCACCGTCTCGACCCTGGCCCTGGCGGCCGGCCTGTACTGGCGCGGCGCCCTGGGCGGCGGCGAACTCAGCGCTTCGCTGCTGGCGCTGATCCCGGCCCTGCTCGGCATGTGGCTGGGCCAGGCACTGCGCCGGCGCATCAGCGCCGTGCTGTTCAAGAGAGTGTTTTTCAGCGGCCTGGGGTTGCTTGGTGCTCACCTGTTAATCAACGGCTAGCGGACGACGGGCTGAGCATGTCGATGCGGCGGATATCGAAGTCGCGTTCCAGGTAATCCATGCGCTTGTCGAAGAACGCCTTCATGTGCGGCAGGTTGGAGTGCACGTCCAGGTGCGCCTGGGATTCCCAGATCTCATAGAAGATGAACAGGCTCGGGTCCTGCTGGTCGCGCAGCATGTGGTATTCGATGCAGCCGGGTTCGGCGCGGCTGGGTTCGACATAGGCGCGAAACAGCGCCTCGAAGGCCTCGGACATTTCCGGGCGGGTCTTGGCGTGGAGGATAAAACCGTGCTGTTCGGACATGCTGCGTTCCTGGGTAAAGGGAGTTTTAAAAATTCTACGACACGAATCCGCCGCCTATTCGTGCGTATTGGTCAAATGCTTTTTGCCTGGATCGCGCTTATTCATATCGTCTTTCAACGATATTCTCCGCCCCATCGTTTTTTAATCTTCTCGACCCGGCCCTGCGGCGCAGCGCCAAAGGGTTGTTCCTGATGAGGCTGGATCATGAAAAAAGTACTGTTGCTCAACGGTGGCAAGAAGTTCGCCCACTCCGACGGCCGCTACAACGCGACCCTGCATGAAGCCGCGGTGATGGTGCTGGACCGTGGCGGCGTGGACGTCAAAGTCACCCACATCGACGAGGGCTACGACATCCAGGAAGAAGTGGCCAAGTTTCTCTGGGCCGACGTGATCGTCTACCAGATGCCTGGCTGGTGGATGGGCGCGCCGTGGATCGTGAAAAAGTACATCGACGAAGTCTTCACCGAGGGCCACGGCAGCCTCTACGCCAGCGACGGCCGCACCCGTTCCGATGCCTCGCAGAAGTACGGCAGCGGTGGCCTGATCCACGACAAGCAGTACATGCTGTCGCTGACCTGGAACGCTCCGCAGCAAGCCTTCGACGACCCCACCGACTTCTTCGAAGCCAAGGGCGTGGACGCGGTGTACTTCCCGTTCCACAAGGCCAACCAGTTCCTCGGCATGCGCGGCCTGCCGACCTTCCTCTGCGTCGACGTGATGAAGCGTCCGAACATCGAGGCCGATGTGCAGCGCTACGAAGAACACCTCAAGGCGGTGTTCAACCTCCCCGCGTAAATCCGGCTACTATCGGTGGCGTCCTGCGCGCCTGATGCAGGATCTGTAGCCGCTGCCGAAGGCCGCGATAAGGTCCGCAGGACCTTCGAGGGCCCCAAGAGCGGCGCCCGCTTCGCGGTCGATCGCAGCCTGCGGCAGCGGCTACAGGTGCCCAACCGAGATAGAGGACTTACGTGAAAGCCAGATCCGACGAACTCCAGATCTTCGTCTGCGTCATCGAGTGCGGTTCGATTTCCGCGGCGGCCGAGCAGGTCGGGCAGACGCCGTCGGCGGTCAGCCGCACCCTGTCGCGCCTGGAAGCCAAGCTCGACACCACGCTGATCAACCGCACCACGCGGCGCATGGACCTGACCGAAGAGGGCAAGTACTTCTTCGAGCAGGCCAAGCTGATCCTCGACCAGATGGACGAGCTCGAAGAGCGCCTGTCGTCCCGCCAGCAGACGCCGTCCGGGCGCCTGCGCATCAACGCCGCCTCGCCGTTCATGCTGCATGCCATCGTGCCCTACATCGCCGAATTCCGTAGCCTGTACCCGGACATCCAGCTGGAGCTCAACAGCAACGACCTGATCATCGACCTGCTGGAACAGAGCACCGATATCGCGATCCGCATCGGCACCCTGGCGGACTCGACCCTGCACGCGCGTTCGCTCGGTTGCAGCCCGCTGCACATCCTCGCCAGCCCCGACTACCTGAAGCGGCACGGCACACCCGCCAGCGTGGCCGAGCTGAGCGACCATACCCTGCTGGGCTTCACCCAGACCGAAACCCTCAACCACTGGCCGCTGCGCCATGTGCACGGCGACCGCTGGCCGATCCAGCCGGGCATCAGCGCCTCCAGCGGCGAGACGGTGCGCCATCTGGCGCTGGCAGGGCAGGGCATCGCCTGCCTGTCGCACTTCATGACCATCGACGACATCCGCGCCGGGCGCCTCACGCCGCTCCTCGCCCAGTTCAACAGCGGCTATCGCCAGCCGATCAACGCCGTGTACTACCGCAACTCGCAGCTGGCCCTGCGCATCCAGTGCTTCCTCGACTTTATCCAGGGCAAGCTGGCCGAGTACGCCAACCCGCTGTTCGAAGGCTGAGGCCTTTCTGCTGTAGGAACCGGCTCGCCTTGCACCGCCCGGGCAGGCGCCATCGCTGGCAAGCCGGCTCCTGCAGCGGCCAATCTCCGTGGGAAGACCGATCCCTGATTCGTGATCCCTGCGCAAGAGTGATTTGGGCCAACCTGCCTGTTTCGGCAGGAGTCGCCCGTCGATACTGGCGCCATCACTTACCCACCCAGGGAGTTTCTCCATGAATGTATTCGTTACCGGCGCCGCGGGTTTTATCGGCGGCTCCATCGCCACCGGCCTGGTCCGGGCCGGCCATCAAGTCACCGGCCTGGTGCGCAGCGCCGAACAGGCCGCCGAACTCAGTGCCCTGGGCATCCAGCCGGTACTCGGCAGCCTGGACGACAGCGCCGTGCTGACCGAGCAGGCCCGTGCCGCCGACGCGGTGATCAACGCGGCCAGCAGCGACCATCGTGGAGCGGTGGAAGTCCTGCTCGCGGCCCTCAAGGGCTCCAATAAAGTCTTCTTGCACACCAGCGGTTCGAGCATCGTCGGCGACGCTTCGGGCGGCAAGGTCAGCGACGTCGTCTATCAGGAAAACAACCTGCCAGAGCCCACCGTCGACAAGGCCGCGCGCGTGGCCATCGACAACCTGGTGCTGGCCGCGGCCAAGGACGGGGTGAACTCGGCGGTGCTCTGCAACACCCTGATCTACGGCCACAGCCTCGGCGTGAAACGCGACAGCGTGCAGCTGCCGCGGCTGCTCAAGCAGGCGCGCAACAGTGGCGTGGTGCGGCATGTCGGGCCGGGGCAGAACATCTGGTCCAACGTGCATATCGAAGACGTGGTGGCGCTGTACCTGCTGGCGCTGACCCGCAACATTCCAGGCACCTTCTACTTCGTCGAAAGCGCTGAAGCCTCCTTCATCGACATGACCACCGCCATGGCCCAGGCCCTGCACCTCGGTGCGCCGCAGGACTGGCCGCTGGCCCAGGCCGAAGCCGAATGGGGCTATGAAATGGCCAACTACGGCCTGGGTTCCAACAGCCGCGTGCGGGGCAAGAACGCCCGCGAACTGCTGGGCTGGGTACCGCGGCGCACCTCGGTGCTGGAGTGGATTCGCCACGAGATGGTCTGAGCCGCTATCCCTGTAGCCGCTGTCGAGCCTGCGAGGCTGCGCTCGGCGGCGTAGCCGTCGTAAACCGGCTGGCGCGTTTTTCCAGGCAGTTCGCGGATTCAGGTTTTGCGGCAACTGCGTTGCCGATCGCAGCCTCGCAGGCTCGGCAGCGGCTACACGGGCAGCGTGATCCTGTAGCCGCTGCTGCAGGCTCGGGCCGCGTTCGGACGATCGACCGGTACGGTCGTGACGACCTCAAGCGCGGCACCGTAGCCACCGTCACTCGTCCCCTCGCCAGACGGCCGCTTCAAGCGGCCGTTTTTATTTGCCGATTGCTCCGCCCCCGATCTTGCCCCTATCGTTCGACCTGCCAAAAAACAATAAAAGGACGGACCTTATGCGCATTGTTCTGTTTAAGACCATGGCTCTGACAGCGGCCATCGCCGCCAGCTCGCCGACCTTCGCCGCGTTGCTGGAAGGTGGCGCGGTCGCCGCGCCGAACCAGTATGGCGCCGACGTCGCGGCGCAGATTCTCAAGAAGGGCGGCAACGCGGTGGATGCCGCGGTCGCCACCGCCTTCACCCTGGCGGTGACCTACCCCGAGGCCGGCAACATTGGCGGCGGCGGTTTCATGACCCTGTTCATCGACGGCAAAGCCTACTTCCTCGACTACCGCGAAACCGCGCCCAAGGCCGCGACCCGCGACATGTACCTGGATGACAAAGGCGAGGTGATCGAGAACCTCAGCCTGGTCGGTGCGCGCGCCGCCGGGGTGCCGGGCACGGTGATGGGCCTGTGGGAGGCGCACAAGAAGTTCGGCAAGTTGCCCTGGAGCGAACTGATCACCCCGGCGGTGGGCTATGCGAAAAACGGTTTCAAGGTCGCCGACAAGCAGTACCAGTACCGCGAAGACGCGCTGAAGCTGTTCAAGGACAGCACCAATTTCGGCGACTATTTCGGCAGCATGAAAGTCGGCGAAACCTTCCGCCAGCCGGAGCTGGCCGCGACCCTGGAACGCATCGCCGACCAGGGCGTCAAGGAGTTTTACGAGGGCAAGACCGCCGACCTGCTGGTGGCGCAGATGCAGGCCGACAAAGGCCTGATCACCAAACAGGACCTGCAGGACTACAAGGTCGCCTGGCGTGAGCCGCTGCAGGTCAACTGGCGCGGCAACACTCTGTACACCGCGCCGCCGCCCAGCTCCGGCGGCGTCGCCCTGGCGCAACTGATGACCATCAAGGAAGAACGCACGGCGGACTTCAAGGGCGTCGAGCTGAACTCGGCCAAGTACATCCACTTGCTGGCGGAAATCGAAAAACGCGTGTTCGCCGACCGCGCCGATTACCTTGGCGACCCGGCGTTCTCCGAGGTGCCGGTCAAGCAGCTGACCGACCCGGCCTACCTGAAAAAACGCGCCGCCGAGATCAACCCGACGGCCATCTCGCCCACCGAAAAAGTCCGCCCGGGCCTGGAGCGGCACCAGACCACCCACTTCTCCATCGTCGATGCCGACGGCAACGCGGTGAGCAATACCTACACCCTCAACTGGGACTACGGCAGCGGCGTGGTGGTCAAGGGCGCGGGCTTCCTGCTCAACGACGAAATGGACGACTTCAGCGCCAAGCCCGGGGTGGCCAATGCCTTTGGCGTGGTCGGCGGCGACGCCAACGCCATCGCGCCGGGCAAGCGCATGCTGTCGTCCATGAGCCCGAGCCTGGTGACCCGCGACGGCAAGGTCACCCTGGTGCTGGGCACGCCGGGCGGGTCGCGGATCTTCACCTCGATCTTCCAGGTGCTGAACAACCTCTACGACTTCGACCTGCCGCTGGAAAAAGCCGTGGCCGCGCAGCGCGTGCATCACCAGTTGTTGCCCAAGGACACTATTTACTACGACGCCTACGCGCCGCTCACCGGCAAGGTCGCCGACGAGCTGAAAGCCATGGGCTACACCCTGGAAGACCAGGGCTGGGAGATGGGCGATATCCAGGCGATCCGGGTCACCGGCAGCCAACTGGAAACGGCCTCCGACCCGCGCGGGCGCGGCGTGGGTAAAGTGGTCAAATAACCTGCCCCTGTAGGAGCGAGCTTGCTCGCGATGGCGTCCTGCCTGACCCACCGCGTGGTCCTGATCGCGAGCAAGCTTCGCTCCTACAGAAAGCCATTCCTCCCCGTGGCCACTGGCTGCGGGGTTCTGCTCCTTGCGCTACAGCGGATGAAAATCCCCCTCGCCAATTTTCATTATTCGCGACATGACCTGTCTGTTCGCGACAAAGCATGTCTCTGTGCGAAAGTTACTTTCATGCGGTTTGAAAATCCGGTCACGAAATGATTTATGAGTTTCACAAGCATTCGACGTGACCCTTTTTCGAGGAGTACCGCATGACACCTGCATCGGGCTACTGGCTGCTGGGCTATGCCGCCATCGCCATCATCGCGCTGATCGTCCTGATCGCGCGTTACCGGATCAATCCGTTCATTGTCATCACCCTGGTTTCGGTGGGCCTGGCGCTGATGGCCGGGATGCCGCCGTCCGGCGTGGTCGGGGCCTACGAGGCGGGTGTCGGCAAGACCCTCGGGCATATCGCCCTGGTGGTGGCGTTGGGCACCATGCTCGGCAAGATGATGGCCGAGTCCGGTGGCGCGGAGCAGGTGGCGCGGACCCTGATCGATCGTTTCGGTGAGCGCAACGCGCACTGGGCGATGGTCTGCATTGCCTTCCTGGTGGGCCTGCCGCTGTTCTTCGAGGTCGGTTTCGTGTTGCTGGTACCGATCGCCTTCACCGTGGCGAAGCGTGTCGGCGTGTCGATCCTGATGGTCGGCCTGCCGATGGTCGCCGGCCTGTCGGTGGTGCATGCCCTGGTGCCGCCGCACCCGGCGGCGATGCTGGCGGTGCAGGCCTACCAGGCGTCGGTGGGGCAGACCCTGCTGTACGCGATCCTGATCGGCATTCCCACGGCGATCATCGCCGGCCCCCTGTACGCCAAATTCATCGTGCCGCGCATCCAGCTGCCGGCGGAAAACCCGCTGGCGCGCCAGTTCATCGAGCGTGAGCCGCGCACCCGCCTGCCCAGTTTTGCGATCACCATGGCCACCATCCTGTTGCCGGTGGTGCTGATGCTGATCGGCGGCTGGGCCAACCTGATTTCCACCCCGGGCAGCGGCCTCAACCAGTTCCTGCTGTTTATCGGCAACTCGGTGATCGCCCTGTTACTGGCCACCCTGCTGAGCTTCTGGACCCTCGGCCTGGCCCAGGGCTTCAACCGCGAATCGATCCTCAGGTTTACCAACGAATGCCTGGCGCCGACCGCCAGCATCACCCTGCTGGTGGGCGCCGGCGGCGGCCTCAACCGGATCCTGGTGGACGCCGGGGTCACCGACCAGATCGTCGGCCTGGCCCATGAATTCCAGCTGTCGCCGCTGCTGATGGGCTGGCTGTTCGCCGCGTTGATGCGCATCGCCACCGGCTCGGCCACCGTGGCCATGACCACCGCCTCGGGCGTGGTGGCGCCGGTGGCCATCGGCCTGGGCTATCCGCACCCGGAACTGCTGGTGCTGGCCACCGGCGCCGGCTCGGTGATCTTCTCCCACGTCAACGACGGCGGCTTTTGGCTGATCAAGGAATACTTCAATATGACCGTCACCCAGACCTTCAAGACCTGGACGGTGCTGGAGACCCTGATCTCGGTGGTCGCCTTCGCCCTGACCGTCGGTCTTGCCCAACTGCTTTGAGCCCAGGTGCCGTCCATGGACATCCTCTACCAGATCCGCTCCCGCCAGGATTCCTTCAGCGCCGGCGAAGGCCGCATCGCCCGCCTGATGCTCGATGACGTCGGTTTCGCCGCCTCGGCCAGCCTGGAACAGCTGGCGCAGCAGGCAGAAGTCAGCGCCGCCACCCTGTCGCGGTTTGCCCGCAGCGTGGGCTGTCGCGACTTGCGCGACCTGCGCCTGCAACTGGCCCAGGCCAGCGGCGTCGGCAGGCGCTTTCTCGACCCGGCGGATGCACCGGAGCAGTCGGGTTTCTACCGGCAGATCGTCGGCGATATCGAGTCGACCCTGCACCAGCACCTGGCGGGGTTCGACGAGTCGCGCTTCAGGGACGCGGTGCGCTTGCTGGGCAAGGCGCAGATGATTCACGCCTTCGGCATGGGCGGCTGTTCTACTTTGTGCAGCGACGAATTGCAGGTGCGCCTGGTGCGCCTCGGCTATCCCATCGCCGCCTGCCACGACCCGGTGATGATGCGGGTGACCGCCGCGGCCCTGGGCCCGCAACACGCACTGATCGCCTGCTCCCTGACCGGCATCACCCCCGAATTGCTGGAGACCGTCGAACTGGCCCGCAGCTACGGCGCCAGGGTGCTCGCCATCACCCTGGCCGACTCGCCGCTGGCGGAACTGGCCGACGTGCTGCTGCCGCTGCAGAACGCCGAAACCTCCTTCATCTACAAACCCACGGCCGCGCGCTACGGCATGCTGCTGGCCATCGATGTGCTGGCCACCGAGCTGGCGCTGGCCCTGCCCGAAGACAACCAGGAACGCCTGCGCCGGATCAAACTGGCCCTGGACGATTACCGCGGCGGCGACGACTGCCTGCCGCTGGGAGACTGAGATGCGCTACGACACCCTGATCCGCAACGCCCTGGTGATCGACGGCAGCGACCGCCCGGCTTACCCCGCCGATATCGCCCTGCTCGAGGGCCGCATCGCCCGCATCGGTGACCTGCAAGGCACCCGCGCCAGCGAAGAAGTCGACGCCGCCGGGCGGGTGCTGGCCCCCGGTTTTATCGATGTGCACACCCACGACGACACCGTGGTGATCCGCCAGCCGCAGATGCTGCCCAAGCTCAGCCAGGGCGTGACCACGGTGATCGTCGGCAACTGCGGCATCAGCGCCTCGCCGGTGAGTCTGCGCGGCGAGCCACCGGACCCGATGAACCTGCTGGGCAACCAGGCGGCCTTCGTCTACCCACGTTTTCGCGACTACCGCGCGGCGGTGGACGCCGCGCAGCCGGCGGTCAATGTGGCGGCGCTGATCGGCCACACGGCGCTGCGCAGCAACCACCTGGACGACCTGTATCGCACCGCCACGGCCGAGGAAATCGCCGCCATGCGCGAGCAGTTGCGGGCCAGCCTGGAAGACGGTGCCCTCGGTTTATCCACAGGCCTGGCCTACGCCAGCGCCTTCTCGGCCGAGACCGACGAGGTGCTGCAACTGGCCGCGGAACTGAGCGTCTTCGGCGCGGTGTACACCACCCACCTGCGCAGCGAATTCGAGCCGGTGCTGGAGGCCATGGACGAAGCCTTCCTGATCGGCCGCCAGGCCAAGGCGCCGGTGATCATTTCCCATCTCAAATGTGCGGGGGCGGGCAACTGGGGGCGCAGTCCGCAATTGCTGGCGTCCCTGGAGCTGGCGGCGAAAGACCATCCAGTGGGCTGCGACTGTTACCCCTACGCGGCCAGTTCCTCGACCCTCGATCTCAAGCAGGTCACCGATGCCTTTCGCATCACCATCACCTGGTCCACCCCGCACCCGGAACTGGGCGGCCGCGACCTGATGGACATCGCCGCCGAGTGGGGCACGACTCTGCTGGAGGCCGCGCGGCGCCTGCAACCGGCCGGCGCGGTGTACTACGGCATGGACGAAGCCGATGTGCGGCGCATTCTTGCCCACCCGCTGTCGATGATCGGTTCCGACGGCCTGCCGGAAGACCCGTTCCCCCATCCACGGCTGTGGGGCGCCTTCCCACGGGTGCTCGGGCACTTCAGCCGCGACCTCGGCCTGTTCCCGCTGCACACCGCGGTGCACAAGATGACCGGGCTGTCGGCGGCGCGCTTCGGCCTCAAGCAGCGTGGCGAAATCCGCGAAGGGCACTGGGCCGACCTGGTGCTGTTCGACCCGGCGCGGGTCCGCGATGTGGCCGACTTCAAAAGCCCGCAACAGGCGGCCGAGGGGATCGACGGGGTGTGGGTCAACGGCGTGCGCAGCTATGCCGAAGGCCAGGCCAATGGCCGCAGGGAGGGGCGCTTCCTGGCGCGGCAAGGGGATTTACGCGAAGGGTTCAACGGCTGAAGGCGTGCGGCGTCGAATAGGTGAATACCGTCACAATGATGGCCTGATGATATTAAAGAAAGCCTTGGCCTAGCCGAAGTGCTGACATCCACCTGCTATACCGTGGACATCTTTCATCAGGGAGTCGCGCAATGAGCTTTGGCAGAACCACCCCCATCCTGCGGATCTTCGACGAGGCCAAGGCGCGGGAGTTTTATATCGACTTCCTCGGCTTCACGCTCGACTGGCAGCACCGCTTCGAAGACAACTTCCCGCTGTATATGCAGGTGTCGCGTGGGGAATGTGTGCTGCACCTGTCGGAGCACCATGGCGACAGCACGCCGGGCTCCGCGTTGCGCATCGAGACCGACGAGCTGGAAGCCTTCCAGCAGCAGTTGCTGGCCAAGGATTACCGCTTCGCCCACCCGCAGATCCAGGCCATGCCCTGGGGCAGCCAGGACCTGACGGTGCTCGATCCGTTCGGCAATCGGCTGGTATTTACCAACGCCATCAGCGTCTGAGCCCGATCGGTGCATCTGATGCACCACGTCCCTGTGTAGGAGCGAGCTTGCTCGCGATGGCGTCCTGCCTGATGCACCACGCCGCCTGGATCGCCAGCAAGCTGGCTCCTACAGGGATGGCGTGGCTAGCGGGTCCGTTGGGTCTGCCGGAATTCTCCCGGGGTCATGCCCGTGCGGCTTTTGAAGGTCCGGTGAAAGGAGCGCTGTTCGGTAAAGCCCAGGTACTGGGAAATATCGTGAATCGCCAGATCGCTGTGCAGCAGGTAATGTTCGGCGAGCTCCTGGCGCAGGTCATCGAGAATCTGCTGGTAGCCGGTGCCGGCCTGTTGCAGCTGGCGCTGCAGGGTGCGCACGGAGGTGGCCAGTTGTTTCGCCACCTGCTCCTTGCGCGGCAGGCCTTCCTTGAGCAGCTGGCGCAGGACGTTTTTCACCTGCTGCGGCAGCGGCGCATCGCTGAGCGAGGCCATCAGGCCCAGGGCATGTTCCTCCAGGGTACGCAGCAACTGGGCGTCGGCCTGGCGCAGGGGCAACTGCATGTATTGCGCAGGCGCGATCAGCGCCGAATAGGCTTGGTCGAACAGCACCGGGCTGCCGAAAAATGCCTCGTACTGGGCCAGCTCGGCCCCCGCCGGCAGCGAATGCTCGAACCACACGGCGATGGGGCTCAACCGGGTATCGGCGATCCACTGTGCGTACAGCAGCCACGACGCCAGCACGTTCTCCACCATGTGCCGGCGCGAGGTGGGGCGCTGGTGGCGGCAGCTCCAGGTCAAGTGTATTTGCCCGTCGACCTGCTCGGCGCGGCTGACGCCCATGTCGCCCACCAGCTTCTCGAACGGCATGATCCGGTTCATCGCGTCGCCCAGGGTCGCGCAGTTCATGGTGATGTAGCCCAGCACGTTCCACGAGTTGGGCAGTACGAACCGCGCCGAGTTGAGCCCGAACAACGGGTCTGCCGAATGCTCGCAGAAATAGTCCAGCAAACGCTCATGGGCCTCGCCGGGCAGGCGCAGGCTGTTGTCGCTCAATTGCCCGGCCTGCAAGCCCGCGGCCGCCAGCGCAGGTTCGATGGCGATACCCAGCTGCTCGGCATAGCGCAGGTACTTGAGCAGCGGTGGGACCGAGGTGTAGCCGAGGCTGTGCATGGTGGGTTTCCTGGCGCCGGAACGTGGGTGGACGCGCGCGGGAACCGAGTGGGAGGCTGTTCCAGCAGGCGTCGGCGCCCTGAAAGGTAATTTGAAAGCGGGACTAAAGTAAATGCTTCGGGCCCCTTGTCCCCGGCTGACCCAATTGGCTACTCGAACTGGCCTGATACGACCGTGACACCCATGCGCCGCGAACTAGTATGGAGGCCTTGCAAACCAACACTTACAAGCACGACACAAGGGGCACAGGCATGCGACGCTGGAACGGCTGGGGCGAACAAAGCACGGTGGTCGAATTGCCCGCCCAGGGCGCAGGGTTTCTTGCGCAGCGTATCGGCACCGGGCGCCGGCTGGCGGATGCTTCGCTGGAAGCCGCGTTGGCCCGGGTGCCGCCGTCGCGGCTGAGGCCCCATGCGCTGTACAGCATCGAGGCCCCTGACCGGCTGCTGCATGCCCGCGGCCAGAGCCTGCCGGACTGGCTGGCCCTGCGCGAAGGCACGCTGGAGCGCTACCCGGACGGCGTGGCCTTTCCCGATAGCGCCGAGCAGGTTCGCCAGCTGCTGGCCCTGGCCGAACAGCAGGACCTGTGCCTGATCCCCTACGGCGGCGGCACCTCGGTGGCCGGCCACATCAACCCGCCCGTTTCGACGCGGCCGGTACTGACCGTGTCCATGGCGCGGATGAATCGCCTGCTGGAGCTGGACGAAAGTAGCCTGATCGCCACCTTCGGCCCCGGCGCCAGCGGCCCGCAGGTGGAAAGCCAGCTGCGCGCCCGCGGCTATACCCTGGGGCACTTCCCGCAGTCCTGGGAGCTGTCGACCCTGGGCGGCTGGGTCGCCAGCCGCTCCAGCGGCCAGCAGTCCCTGCGCTACGGGCGCATCGAGCAGTTGTTCGCCGGCGGCACCCTGGAAACCTTCGCCGGCCCCTTGCAGATTCCCGCCTTCCCGGCGTCGGCCGCGGGGCCGGACCTGCGCGAGGTGGTGCTGGGCTGCGAGGGCCGCTTCGGGATCATTTCCACGGTCAAGGTGCGGGTCAGCGCGCTTGCCGACGACGAGCGCTTCTATGGCGTGTTCCTGCCGGACTGGCCCAAGGCGCTGCAGGCCATCCGCCAACTGGCCCAGGCCCGGGTGCCGCTGTCCATGCTGCGGCTGTCGAACGCGGTGGAAACCGAGACCCAGCTGGCCCTGGCCGGCCATCCGCGGCAGATCGCCTGGCTGGAGAAATACCTGAAGCTGCGCGGGGCGGGGCAGGGCAAGTGCCTGCTGACCTTCGGCGTGACCGGCAACCGCCAGCAGAACGCCCTGTCCCTGCGCCAGGCCAGGCAGCACCTGAAGGCCTTCGGCGGGGTGTTCACCGGCACCTTGCTGGGCAACAAGTGGGCGCATAACCGCTTTCGTTTTCCCTACCTGCGCGAGAGCCTCTGGCATGCCGGCTATGTGGTCGACACCCTGGAGACCGCCACCGACTGGAGCAATGTCGACAACCTGTTGCAGCGCATCGAGGCCAGCCTGCGCGATTGCCTGGCGGCCGAAGGCGAACAGGTCCATGTCTTCACCCACCTGTCGCATGTCTACGGCGAAGGCTCGAGCATCTACACCAGCTACGTGTTCCGTCCGGCCGCGGATTACCCGGCCACCCTGGCCCGCTGGAAGGCGCTCAAGCATGCGGCCAGCCAGACCATCGTCGAGCACGGCGGCACCATCAGCCACCAGCACGGCGTGGGCAAGGACCACGCGCCCTATCTGGTGCACGAAAAAGGCGAACTGGCGATCGCTGCCCTGCGCAGCCTCAGCCGGCACTTCGACCCTGCCGGGCGTCTCAACCCCGGCACCCTGCTGGAGGAGTAAGGCCCATGAGCACGGACTGGAATGCCCAATGGCGCCAGGCACAGTTGCCGACCCTGGCGGGCCAGAGCTGGGACCTGATCGTGATCGGCGGCGGCATCAGCGGGGCCGGGATCCTGCGTGAGGCGGCGCGGCGCGGCTGGCGCTGCCTGCTGCTGGAACAGCGCGACTTTGCCTGGGGCACTTCCAGCCGCTCCTCGAAAATGGTCCATGGCGGCCTGCGCTACATCGCCAAGGGCCAATGGCGCCTGACCCGCGATTCGGTGCGCGAACGCCAGCGCCTGCTCGACGAAGCGCCCGGGCTGGTGGAACCCATGAGCTTTCTGATGCCGCACTATCGCGGCGTGTTTCCCGGGCCGCGGGTGTTCGGTGGCCTGCTGGCGGTGTACGACGCCCTGGCCGGGCGGCGCAACCATCGTTTCCACGACGTCGAGCAGATGCGTTACCTGGCGCCTGGTATCAAGGCCGAAGGCTTACTGGGCGGCTCGTGTTTTCTCGATGCCCTGACCGACGATGCCCGGCTGGTGATGCGGGTGCTGGCCGAGGCGCGGGCCGATGGCGCCCAGGCGTTCAATGGCCTGCGCGTGCAGCAGGTGCTGCGCGAGCACGGGCGAGTGTGCGGGGTGTCGGTCGAAGACGTGGAAAGCGGCCAGCCGCTGACCCTGCGTTGCGCGGTGCTGGCGGTGGCGAGCGGGGCCTGGGCCGGGCGTTTTGCGCCGCCTGGCGAGAACCGCCACTTGCGGCCCCTGCGCGGCAGCCACCTGTTGCTGCCCGGCTGGCGCCTGCCGGTGGCCCAGGCATTCAGCTTCCTGCATGACAGCGACCGGCGCCCGGTGTTCGTGTTTCCCTGGGAGGGCGCCACCGTGGTCGGCACCACCGACCTCGATCACCGCGAAGACCTCGACCAGAGCGCGCGCATCAGTGCCGAGGAGCTGGCCTATCTGCTGGCGGCCTGCGAGCAGCAATTTCCCGAGGCGCGCATCGGCGCCGCCGATGTGCTGTCGACCTGGTCCGGGGTGCGCCCGGTGGTGGGCAGCGCCGACGCGGCGGGCAAGCCTTCCAATGAAACCCGCGAGCATGCGCTGTGGTGCGAGCCGGGCTGCGTGACCCTCGCCGGGGGCAAGCTGACCACCTTTCGTACCCAGGCCATCGAGGTGTTGCAGGCCTGTGCGGCGATGCTCGGGCGCCCTCTGGACGCTGCCGACGCGGCGGTGTTCGCGGCCGTGCCGGCGGTGGAGGTCGCGGGCCTGAGTAGCGGCCAGCTGCGCCGCCTGGCCGGGCGCCATGGGCGCGACCTGCCGCGACTGGCGCAATGGCTGGCGCAGCTGGGATGCGCTTGCGTCGGCAGCAGCGACACCTTGTGGGCCGAGCTGGCGTTTGCCGCCCAAAGCGAAATGGTCCTGCACCTGGACGACCTGCTGCTGCGCCGCACCCGCCTGGGCCTGTTGCTGGCCAACGGCGCGGCGGCCGAGCTGCCGGCGATCCGTGCCCTGTGCCAGCCCCTGCTCGGTTGGGACGACGCGCGCTGGGAACAGGAACAACAGCGTTATCACGACCTGTGGCTGCGTTATCACAGCCTGCCCGAGGTCGCCTATTGAAGCCTAGCCAAGAGCCATCCATGAACAACGACAAGCCCTATCTGCTGGCGATCGACAATGGCACCCAGAGCGTGCGGGCCCTGTTGTTCGACCTGCAAGGCAACCTGCTGGGCAAGGGCAAGGTCGAGTTGCAGGCCTACTATTCCAGCCAGCCCGGCTGGGCCGAACAGGACCCCGATTACTACTGG
The DNA here is from genome assembly GCF_900109505.1 of Pseudomonas sp. NFACC41-3. NCBI lineage: Bacteria > Pseudomonadati > Pseudomonadota > Gammaproteobacteria > Pseudomonadales > Pseudomonadaceae > Pseudomonas > Pseudomonas sp. NFACC41-3. The sequence continues at coordinate 740,714 of NZ_FOAE01000004.1, read as the reverse complement.
CGCAAACTCGGCGAGGCCTGCCAGCAGTTGTGGCAGCAGACCGGCATCGATCGCCGGCAGATCCGCGGCGTGTCGCTGACGACCCAGCGCGGCACCCTGATCAACGTCGATGCCGACGGCAAGCCCTTGCGTCCGGCGATCCTCTGGCTCGACCAGCGCCAGAGCGAAGTCGAGGGCGACATCAAGGGGCCCTGGAGCTGGCTGTTCAAGCTGATCGGGGCCCAGGCCACGGTGGACTACTTTCGCGCCCAGGCCGAGGTCAACTGGATCGCCCGGCACCAGCCCGAGATCTGGGCGGCCACCGACAAGCTGTTGCTGCTGTCGGGCTTTCTCACCCATCGGCTGACCGGGCGTTTTGTCGACTCGGTCGGCTGTTGCGTGGCCTTTTTGCCCTTCGACTACAAGCGCCTGCGCTGGGCCGCGCCCCGTGACTGGAAATGGCAGGCCCTGGCGGTGCGCCCCGAGCAACTGCCGAGCCTGCGCAAGCCGGGCGAGGTCCTCGGGCATATCAGCGCCGCGGCCAGCCAGCTGACCGGGATTCCCGAAGGCCTGCCGCTGATTGCCGCGGGGGCCGACAAGGCCTGTGAAGTGCTGGGTTCCGGGGTGCAGGACAGCGGCACTGCCTGCCTGTCCTACGGCACCACGGCGACCATCACCACCACCCGGTCCCGCTACCGGGAAATCATCCCGCTGATCCCGCCTTACCCCTCGGCGATGCCCGACCATTACAACTGCGAAGTGATGATCTATCGCGGCTACTGGATGGTCAGCTGGTTCAAGCAGGAGTTCGGCCTGCGGGAAATGCAGCAGGCCCGCGAGCAGGGGCTGGAACCGGAGGTGTTGTTCGATGCGTTGGTCAACGCGGTGCCGCCCGGCTCCATGGGGCTGATGCTGCAACCTTACTGGTCGCCCGGTATCCGCGAGCCGGGCGTCGAGGCCAAGGGCGCGATGATCGGCTTTGGCGACGTGCACACCCGGGCGCATATCTACCGGGCGATTCTCGAGGGCCTGGCCTACGCCCTGCGCCAGGGCAAGGAGCGCATCGAGCAGCGCACCCGCACCCCGATTACCTGCTTGCGGGTGGCCGGCGGCGGTTCCCAGAGCGATGCGGCCATGCAATTGACGGCGGACATTTTCGGCCTGCCCGCCGAGCGGCCGCATGTGTACGAAGCCTCCGGGCTCGGCGCGGCGATTGCCTGTGCGGTCGGGCTGGGCCTGTACCCGGATTTCCCCACGGCCATCGCCGGCATGACCCGCGTCGCCGAGGTCTTCCAGCCGCAACCCCAGGCGCAGCAGCTCTATCAACGGCTGTACCGCGAGGTGTATGTGCGCATGTACCGCCAGCTCAGCCCGCTGTACCGCAGCATTCGCGAGATCACCGGTTACCCGGCCTGAACCCGGCCGCACGCCAGCGGTTGTCGCGCCCGGGTTTTGCCGGCGTGCGCCGAACCTGGCGTACGACGCGCCGATCGCGGCGTCCGATGGTTTGCGTACGGCCGACGACATGCCGTCGGCGTTGCGCTTGCGCGGGACCTGGTAAGGGGCTGCTGCGTCTTGCCTCGGGCTGGCTGGCGCGACGGCGCAGGGTTCAAGACGCTGCACCGGGTGCCGATACGCAAGAGGCAGGCACGCTTGGGGGAGCGCGAAAGCTCCCCCTGACCCTTTCAGGAACGGAGTCCAAAAAAATGAACACAGCCATTGCATGGCCGGAGGTTTTTCTCGGGGCGTTTGATGCGATCAGCGAGCGCATGGCGCAGGTGCTGGAGCTGAGCGATTGCCGGGAGCACTGGATTCAGGCCGAGCTCAGCCTGTATGCCTGGCAGCAGGGTTATCCGGATATCTGGACCAGCGGTAAGGCCGGAGGACGTACGAAAGTCGACCTGTACACGGAAGATCTCGACATGGCGGCCGAGGTGAAATGCCTGGGGGATGTGTCTTTTGCCAGGTGCCTGATGGGGAGGGGGATGGGTGAGACTCGATCCGTGTTGCGAGAGGATGGCGATGGCCGGCTCTGGTTTCCTCAAGTCGATCCGGGTGAGTCTCTGGTCTGGTCGGTGTTTGCCGATCTGCATCGGTTGCGACGGATGGAGGGGGTTCGGAATAAGTTTCTGATTCTGGTGATTGCCAAGGATTATGTGGCTGAGACGGAGATGGGGGAGACGCTGCGGCGGCTTCGTTTGTCGCAAGAGGAGTGGTCGTTGGAGTTGAAGAATGCCACGGTGCGGATTTGGCGGATTGAGTAGTTCGGGCTTCTGTAGGAGCGGCTGGCCGACGCTTGATTGGCCGCGATGGTATCTGTTCTGGTGCTGCATTTTTTGGACGGGGTACATATCCGTTTCTGCGGTCACGGCTGCTGGCGGTTCCGCCCTTACGGCGGGTCACTTTTTTTCAAACGCCAAAAAAAGTAACCAAAAAACGCTTGCCCCTGCGTACGGCCTTCGCTGCGCTCAGGTTCCCTCGCTCCGGCGTCCATCAGGGGGCATCGACTCCGGTCGGCTTCGCTTCGACCTCCATACGATGTCCTCGACTGCGTCGAGGGGCGCTGCGCGCCATCCCCCTGATGAACACCTCCACTCGGCCTCCCGATGGGGCGGGTAGATCAAGATCAAAAGCCAAAGCCAAAGCTGCGCCATGCGCGACCTACCGGTCGGCGCTAGCTCTGTAGCCGCTGCCGAGCTCGCGAGGCTGCGATCGGCCGCGCAGCGGACGCAGGGTCTTGAAACCGCTGGAGGACCTTCGGTCCTATCGCAGCCTCGCAGGCTCGGCAGCGGCTACAGACCGGTTATATCGGCGCTTTTTGTAGGAGCGAGCTTGCTCGCGATCAGGTCCTGCGGATGACGTGTTTTGTCGTGTAGGACGCTGTCTGAAAGTGAGGCTCTTCGCTTTCTTTTGTAAGGCTTTTCCGAGAAACTCCGGGCCGCTTGCGTCTGGGAAGGGCGCTGTCTAGCCTCGGGTTCGTCACCGGTTTTTCGGTGATCGGGTTTAGCAGCTCGCTTCCAAGTCACGCAGGTATCGCTGTCAGCTCAACCAACGATGTTCGGTTGCTGTTTGCTGTCATGGCGGCTGTGCGTGGGGCACCTTCGGGTGCGCCGGAATCTTGGACCGGTCTGCTAACCCGCGTACAGCTGCCACCCTCATTCGTTTAGCAGCGGTAGGTGGTGGCTCCATTCCAAGAGGATCCGCCATGAAAAAGCTCGTCCCCGATCCACCCGTTTCCCTTCCGTGCTCACGTAGAAATCCTGAGCATGATCGTGCCAACGAAAGCATGCTTCAGGCGCTGTGCCGGCCTCGTGGTGATGGTTCGCCGATGGATGCGCTCAAGCCAACCGTGGGCACTGTCGTTGGCCGTGACTCGTTGTTTTGTGTTCGCGAGGGCATCAGCGCCGAGGAGGCGTTGCTTCACGTTTCGATCCTGCTCAAGGCCGCCGAAGAGGTGTCCGATGAGATCACCGAGCGGGCCAGCGGTGTGGAGCGTGGCCTGATCTGGTCGTTGATCCATAACGTGGAGATGGCGCGGGGTGTGGTGGATGCGCTGCTCGACGGCAGCCGCCCGCCAACGCAGGCCTGAATCCGGACCCCGAACCTTGGAATCTGGAACCTGGAACCTGGAACCTGGGAATCTGGAACCCTGTAGCCGCTGCCGAGCCCGCGAGGCTGCGATCGGCCTGGGCGGCATTCCGACGAAGCGGACGCAGGGGCTTGAGACCGCTGGAGGACCTTCGGTCCTATCGCAGCCTGCGGCAGCGGCTACAGGGATTTGGGAGGGTGGGCGGCCTGTCGCGAGCGAGGTTGCTCGCGACAGGGCCTTGAGGGTCAGACGCGGAAGTGGCTGACCATCATTTGCAGCTGGTTGCCCAGGCGCGCCAGTTCGACGCTGGAGGCGGCGGTTTCATCGCTGGCGGCGGCGGTCTGTTCCGACACGTCGCGCACGTTGATGATGCTGCGGCTGATTTCCTCGGCCACGGCGCTCTGTTCCTCGGCAGCGGCGGCGATCTGCTGGTTCATCGACTGGATGTTCGACACCGTGCGGGTGATGTTCTCCAGGGAGACACCGGCCTTGCGGGTCAGGTCGACGCTGCTGTCGGTCAGGCTGCGGCTGTTGTTCATCACGTTGGCCACTTGCTGGGTGCCGTTCTGCAGGCCGGCCACCAAGCCTTCGATTTCCTCGGTGGATTTCTGCGTGCGTTGCGCCAGGGCGCGGACTTCGTCGGCGACCACGGCGAAACCGCGACCGGCTTCACCGGCGCGGGCGGCTTCGATGGCGGCGTTCAGCGCCAGCAGGTTGGTCTGTTCGGCCACCGCCTTGATCACGTCCATGACGCTGCCGATCTTCTGGCTTTCCTGTTGCAGCACGCTCATGGCGTCGGTGGAACGCACCACTTCGCTGGCCAGGCGTTCGATCTGGGCGATGGCTTCGGCCACCACCTTGTCGCCTTCGCGGGCTTCGCCGTCGGCGGCGGCTGCGGCTTGCGAGGCTTCTTCGGCGTTGCGCGCGACTTCCTGCACGGTGGCGGTCATCTCGTGCATGGCGGTGGCCACCTGGTCGGTCTCGACCTTCTGGCTGTTGACCCCGGCGCTGGTTTCCTCGGTCACCGCCGACAGCTCTTCGGCGGCGCTGGCGATCTGGGTCACGCCGTCGCGGATGCCCGTGATCAGTTCGCGCAGGGTCACGCCCATGCGGCCGATGCCTTGTTGCAGCACGCCGAGTTCGTCGCGGCGGGTGACGCGCACGTCCTGGGTCAGGTCGCCGGACGCGATGCGCTCGACCACGGTCATGGTTTCACGCAGTGGACGGGTGATCTGGCGGGTGATGATCACCGCGGCCAGGATGCCCACCAGCAGCGCCAGCAGGGTGCTGATCAGTTGCAGGCTGCGGGCCTGGACGCTTTCTTCGTCGCGGCGGTCGAGCTGGAACTGGTACAGCTCTTCGCTCTGGCTGACGATCAGGGCACCCTGTTCGGTCATTTCCTTGCGCGCCTGGCCGGCTTCGCTGACCGCGGCCTTGAAGGTCAGCAGGGAGGTGCGGTAGTCATCCAGCGCTGTTTTCAACTGGCGCAGGGCATCGCCCTGGGTGCTGCTGAAATGGCTGTCCAGGCCACCCAGCGCGGCAATCGCCGCGTTCATCTGGGCGGCGGCATTGCGCTCGGCTTCCGCGGTGCTGTTGTAGATGTATTCACGGACTTCGAAACGCGCCAGCAGGAACTCCTCACGGGCCTTGGTGATGGCCTGGAACTGTTCGAAGCGCTGGTCGCTCAGGGGCATTTGCTGAACGCGCGTGGTGATGCTGTTGATCAGGTTGCGCGCCGTTTCCGAGTTGCCGTTCATCACCGCGCGGGCGGCGTTGGCGTTGCGGTAGGCATTGCGCATCTTGTTCAGGGACGCCTGGTAGGCGCTGATGGTGGCGCCCTGTTCCTTGAGCAGCTTGATGTTGGCCGGGTTCTTGAAGCTGTTCTGCAGCTTCTGTTGCTGGGCCGAGAAGTCGTCCAGGGAGGCCTGCACATTCTGCGCGGCGGTTTCGTCGCCGTTGGTCAGCATGTATTGCAGGCGGGTCACGCGCAGCTTGGTCAGCCCGGCGTTCAGTTGGGTGATGTCGCTCATCCAGTTGCTGCGGTCGATCAGACCGCCCAGGCTGGTCCAGCCCGTGATGGCGAGGATGGTAGTCAGGGCCAGGACCAGGCCGAAGCCCAGGCCTAACTTGAGATTGACGCTGATGTTGCCGAACCAGCTATTCATGCAATTCCTCCAGGAACGTTGTGCTGCTTGATCGTGTATCGCTGGAAGATTGTTGTTATTGGTGGCCAGCAAGGATTTGTTCGCAGGTGTGTATCGGCGGCAAGGGCAATAGCTGAAACGATTTCGTCGCATTAGTTTTTTGCACCATTTTGGGGCTTTTCAAGGGCCTGATTTCGCTCCAGAAACCGCCTGGCCAATTGAGCTTTTTTTCACATCCGTTTCACTGGGCGGCCACGCCTTGCTGCCTAAAGTCCGACCATCGATCGGGTGCCTCGTACCCGATTTGTCATGAGCGGCGGTTAGCGTCTGCTGCGCTGCTCAACTCAATGTCTGGTGGTCATATAGGGGCGGCTCGCACGTGGCGTCAGGACTCAGTCTTCCGGTGGCAAAGCCCGCGCTCGTCGCGAGCCGTTTTGCCCGTTATCGCAATACCCTGGTGATTGCCCTGGTGGCCTTGCTGGTGCTGCCGCTGGTGTTCTTTGTGCTCAAGCCCGCGGCGGTGCCGGACCTGGCCCACGGCAACCTGGCCGGCGCCAGGGCCTTGAGCGCCGGCTGGGCCAAGGGCCAGATGATTGTGCTGATTCGTCACGTCGAGCGTTGCGACCATTCCAGGGCCGCCTGCCTGAACGTGCCCGACGGCATCACCGACCGTGCCCGTGACGTGGCGGTGGGTGTGGGCGCGCAGTTCGAACACCTGGGGCTGGACCAGGCCGACATCTACCACAGCCCGCTGACCCGCGCGGTACAGACCTCGGGTTATATGTTCAGCAAGGCCGGCAGTGGCGAAGACTGGCTGTTCGACTGCAAACGCAGCCTGTTGCGTGATGCCCTGGCGCACAAGGTGGCCGGGCGCAACCTGGTGCTGGTGACCCACAGCGAATGCATGGCCGCGCTGGAGAAGGCGCTGAAGCTGCCGTCTTCGACCCTGGGCTACGGCGCCTCGTTGTTCGTCTCCACCGATACCCTCGACGGGCGTCCGCAGATGCTCGGCTTCATCGAAGCCAGCGACTGGCGTTCCGTCGCCTTCAATCGTCCCTGATCCCCCTTGCCCGAGACCCTGAAGATGCCGGCGTTTTCCCGTTCCCGCTTTACGGCCTGGAGCTTTTATAAATGGAACCTTGGCCTGCCGCTGCTGTGCGCGGCGCTGGTGTTCCTGATGTTCGACATGACCCGGATCGACATCGCCTTCAGCGACCTGTTCTTCGATCCGCTGAGCCAGACCTTCCCGCTGGATCACTCCCATCTGTTCGAGAAGATCACCCACAAATGGGCGCGGATCATCCCCAACTGGACCGGCGAGCTGGCGCTGATCGGGCTGCTGCTGTCGTTTGTCTGGCCGTGGTTCAAGGGCGCAAGGTTCGGCCGCGGCAAGGCCTTGCTGGAGAGGCTCCGCGTGGCGCCGGTATTGCGTTTTACCGCGCGCCATCGCCGGGACTTTCTGTTCGTGGTGGTGGCCTTCGCCCTGTGCACCGGGGCGATTCACTATCTCAAGGGCCACACCAGCGTGTACTGCCCGGTGGAAACCACCCAGTACGCCGGCAAGATCGAGCACAAGGAGTGGTACCAGAACTTCGAGCTGCTGAAGACCGCCGGTGACGGCCGCTGCTGGCCGGGCGGCCATGCCTCGGGCGGTTTCACCCTGCTGGCGCTGTACTTCGTGGCCCGGCGTTATCGCTGGCGCCACGCCAAGGCGCTGCTGTACGGCTCGCTGCTGCTGGGTTTCGTCTATGGCACCACCCGGGTGCTGCAGGGCTGGCACTACATGTCCCATACCTTCTGGGCGGGGATCGTGGTGTGGCTCACCTGCTTGCTGACGGCGCTGCTGTTTTATGGCCGCGCCCGTCTGGAACAACCGGTGCTGGCGCACAGCGAACCGGGGGCCGAGCAGTCCGCGGCGCTGATTGATAACGGTGCTTCAGTAGCTGACTGAATCGTCAGTGCGAGGCGCCTGGCGGGAGAGGGCCCCGGCGCAATTTTTGGCGCTTGCCGATGTTTTTTGGGTGACCAGAACTGTTAGGGTGCGCGCCCCCGGAGAAAAGAGTTCCCGGGTTCCTGGTTTATGGAGTCATGCATGAAACACTTGAGCAAAGTTGCCGCCTCGGCGCTGGTTGTCCTGGCCCTGGCTGGCTGCACCGGCACTGCGATGAAAACTCAGCAACTGGATAGTAGCCAGTACACCGTGGTCGGTCACAGCGAAGCAACGGCTACCGGCATCATGCTGTTCGGGGTCATTCCAATCCGGCAGAACAACCGCTTCGTCCGCGCCCAGACCGCGGCCATCCAGGCCAAGGGCGGTGACGCGATGATCAACACCCAGATCCAGGAAAACTGGTTCTGGGCCTGGGTCCTGAGCGGTTACACCACCAAGGTCTCCGGCGATGTGGTCAAGCTGAAAACCGTTCAGTGAGCCATGTCGGCGCCGGTGCGAAAGCCTGGCGACGAGATAAAAAAAGGCACCCATGAGGGTGCCTTTTTTATGGGCGCTCACTGTGCCGGTCAGTGGCTGACAAAGTAGTAGGCCTGGCGACTGACCGTGACCTTCTTCAGTACCTTGAGCGGTGGCTTGGGGTCTTCCTGCAGGGCCATGACCGCAACGTTGTTCGGTGAGGCGCTGAGGTATTCCTGCAACTGGGCTTCGGTCTGCACATCCTTGAGCAGGCTCTGGGTATAGAACACGCTGGCGCCGGCCGCGCGTTCGTTGGCCTGATACAGCGCCACCTGTTTCCCGGCGGCCTGCAGTGTCTGGATCTCGCTGATCAGCGGCACGAAGGACAGCTGGCGATCGGCGCGTGGCGCGGCCCACTGCGCGGCCACCAGGTAACTGCACACCACCAGCGTCAGCACGCCAATGGCCAGGCCGCGGCGCTGACGCCCCACGACGCTCCAGAACCCATCGCCCGCGGCGCGCTGGCGCAGGCGTTCGTACAGCACTGTCGCGTATTCGGCCGCCAGCACCGCCGCGGCCGGGGTCAGCGACATCAGGTACACGGTGCGCTTGCTCGACGCCAGGCACAGCAGGGTGAATTGGGCTACGAGCCACAGGCTGAAAAACAGCAGGTAGCGGTTTTTCACCAGGCTTTTGCGAAAGTGCCACAGGCCCAGGTAGACCAGGATGTTCCACGGCAGGAAGGCTTGCGGCAGCTTGGCCAGGTAGTAATAGAAGGGCTCGTAATGCCCGGCCTCGACAAAGGAGCCATCGAAACGTCCGACGCTGTTGGTCCACAGCACTTCGCCCAGGGCTTGCAGGCCCCCGCGCTGGTACAGGAAGCACAGCCAGATCAGCAGCGGCACCAGGCCGAGCAGGGTCAGCAGGGCGGGCCTGAGCCAGTGGCCGAGGGCGAAGCGCTTTTCGATCAGGCTGTCGGCCAGCAGCCAGGCGAAGATCACCACCCCCGGTATCGCCAGGCCCAGTACGCCCTTGCTCAGGGTGGCGATGGCGATGCCGAGGGCGAACAGCAGCCAGCCCAGGGTGGCCGGCTGGCCTTCGGCCTGGCGCCGTTGGGTGTGGAAAAACGCCAGCAGCGCCAGGGTCACGCCGAGGCTGAGCAGGGCGTCTTCACCGACCCCGCGCACATTGCCCCAGTAACTGGCCATGGTCGCCAGCATGGCGCCGGCCACCCAGGCCACCGCTGGCGGGCGGCCGAAGCGGCGCAGCATGGCGTACAGCAGCATCACGCTGAACAGTCCGGCGAAGGCCGAGGCCAGGCGCACCGCCCACGGTGTGCCACCGAATACGCGGATGGCGCTGGCGTCGAGCCACAGGCTCAGCGGCGGTTTTTCCAGGAAGGGCTGGCCGAACAGGCGCGGCGTCACCCAGTCATCGTCCAGGTGCATCTGCATGGCGATCCCGGCGACCCGGGCTTCGGTGGAACCCTGCAACTGGTGGTTGCCCAGGGCGAAGAAGAACAGCAGGGCGGCAAGCAGAAGCAACAGCGGTGCGGGTCGCGACATGAGGGGACTGCCGAAGAGGTTGCGCCGGGGAGGATCAGGCGGTCCGAGTATACGGAGGCGATTCTTAACAAATCGTGAACGAGGGATGATTGGGGAGCAGCAGGCTCCTGCCTGTTTTCCCTGCTGAACGGGGTGCCCGCATGGGGGGAACGACCGCAAGCAGGTTGCGGCAATCGTCACTACGCTGGGAGGTGCGCCCGGCGGGTGATTGATCTTTGAAAACGCCCTGGGCGCCTTTCTTTCCTACGGCTGAACAGGTGCCTTGAACATGCGCAAACTGTGGCGAAAGTATCTGGACCTGCTGGACGGCGACCTGAACACGCGGGTCTTCGACAACGTCAAGAACCTGCTGGTCTGCGCCTTGCTGTTCGCCGCCGGGACCAATGCGCTGCACAGCGACCACCACCTGTTCCTGGGCCTGTTCGGCTCCAGCCTGACCGGCTGGGGGTTGATCGGGGTGTCGGCGCTGCTGATGCTGCTCAATGTCAGCGACGGCCTGCGCCGGCTGGCCAGGCTGCCTTATCACCGGCTGCTGCAGGTCGCGCTGTTCCTGGTGTACCTGGTATTGGCCGTGCGGGTGGTGGAGATCGTCTGGAACTTCCGGGCCGAGTAGCGCCAGTCACATCAGGGCGTCGTTGACCCGCGCGGTGAGCACATGATCCTGCCAGCGCCCGGCGATTTGCAGGTAGGCCCTGGCATAACCTTCACGCTCGAACCCCAGGCGTTCCAGCAATGCGGCACTGCGCTGGTTGTCGGGGATGTAGTTGGCCATGATCCGGTGCAGCTTCAGCTCCTCGAACATATGGCCGATGGCGGTCTGCAGCGCCTCGTGCATCAATCCTCGGCCCTGATGGGCCGCGGCAAGGGAATAACCCAGGTAACAGGCTTGGAACGCCCCGCGCATGATCCCGGTGAAATTGCACGTGCCGATCATCTGGCCGCTGGCCTTTTCCAGTAGGGCGAAATGCACGGCATTGCCAAAACCATAGGCGACCGCCTGCTGTTCCAGGCGCAGGCGTACCTGTTCGGCGCTGTAGTAGTCGGCGGGACGCAACGGCGACCAGGGCGCCAGGTGTTGCTGGTTGTCCAGGTGATAGGCGCTTTCGAGTTCGGCCTGGGCCGGGCTCAGCACGACCAGGTCGAGGCGGGCGCTGTGGAGTTCAAGGAGGGCCATGAAAGTATCTCGACATAAGGAGGACAAAGGCTTGCTGTCATCGCGACAACACACAAAAACTCTACAAAAAAACGCGTGTCGGCCGCCTCGGAAATACCCTATACAGCTAGCACCCCGCAATCGCCCATGGCGTTCGCGGGCGCCCGTACCACCCACCACGCAGGAGATGGACATGTTCAGGTTCCTTACGGTCACTGAATTAGAGCAAACCCCTCGGCATCGTCATGGCGGCTCCGTCAGCGGAGCCATTGCTGCCTGGGAGCTGAAAAATCTGGCTCTCAATACCAAGGGGTTTGTCATATGTCCAAAGAATTACTCGGAGTTTCTGCTGTAGGGCTGATGGTGCTGGGCGAGTTCTGCGCGATCTACAGCGAAGTGGTCGCCGCCCGCCTGGCGCATACGGGCAACACGTCATGGCCGGACCTGGCGTTGCCCGTACTGATCATGTGTTTCGCCGGTATCTGCCTGATTGGCGCCTATTGGCTGGGCTATTTGGCGGTCGGCGATATCTGGATGATCACGGTGGTGTCGGTGACCTCGCTGTTGCTGCTCGAACCGCTGGTGATCTGGTCGGTGTTCCGTGAGGTGCCGGGGCGCGGCACGCTGATCGGCTGTTGCCTGGGCGCGCTGGGCATGCTCTCGGCGGTCTTTCTGTAAATCGCGCAATGACTCGAATACGGCCTGGCGGTGATCCCGCCGGGCCGTTTTTTGTCCGCTGTCGAGGGTTCGATGAATCCTGATAAACGTTCAGCGATCGTTCAGCACTTGTTCCCGCAACATGCTTGCCGTCACGCCCACTGAGTGGCGATCAACCTGGCGGGTAGATGATGAGTCAGCAGCAACGTTTTGGCGTGGAGTCTTCGGCAATTTTCCTGCTGGCCCTGCTGCTGTTCACGTTCGGCATCTGGGACCAGCCGGCGCAAGGCTTCGATGGGCGCTGGATGTTGTTCTTGCAGGAGATGTTCCGCCACGGTGCGAGCCTGTTTCCCACCACCTATAGCGAGCCTTATCCGGACTATCCGGGCACCGCCACCTTGTTCAGCTATGGCTTTGCCCAGCTGTTCGGCGCACCTAACGAATTGGCCAATATCCTGCCCACGGCACTGGCCTCGGCCGGGGTGCTGGCGCTGCTGTACCGCCTGCTGGCGCCGTTCGACCGCACCTGGGCGCTGCTGGCGGTGCTGCTCACGGCGCTGACCACCCAGTGGCTGGAGAAGTCGCGCTCGGTATGCCTGGACCAGATGGTCTCGTTGCTGTGCCTGGGCTGTTTTTACCTGCTGCACAGCGGCGAGCAGCTGGGTTCCAAATGGCGCCAGTACGCGATTTTTCCGCTGTTCGTCATCGCCTTCGCCATCCGCGGTCCCCTGGGGTTGATCGAGGTCTGCGGCGTGGCCTGTACCTACTGGGCATTGAGTACTTGCCGGGCACCGGGCGACGGCTGGCGGCTGCTGAGCAAGGTGCTCGTCCATGGGTTGATCGGCCTGATCCTGCTGGCCGCCTGCTGGTGGGCGTTGATGCAACTGGCGCACTTCAGTGGTGGCGAAGCCTTCGCCCGGCAGGTCTACCAGATGCAGGTGGGCGGGCGCCTCGATGAAAGCGGCGAGCCGCTGTATTTCTACTTCCAGCTCAGCCTCTACCGGTACTTCCCGGTGGTGCCGCTGGCGCTGGCGACGCTGTTTGTCCTGCGTCGGCAATGGTCCACGCGGCACTCCGACGACAAGCTGCAGCTGCTGGCGCGCCTGGGCGCCTGTGGATTGATGATCCTGCTCGGCTTGTCGGTGCCGCACTTCAAGCGTGCCTATTACATCCTGCCCATGGTGCCGATGTTCGCGGCGGTCGCGGCTTACGGCCTGCTCCACCCGCAGCGTTGGCTGCTCAGGGTGCGCTGGTTTTATCTCGGCCTGGTCGGGTTACTGCCGGGCTTGTGCGCGGTGGTGTTGCTGGTCTGCCGGCACAGTTGGCAGAAGCATGGTTACTGGCCGGCGCTGTCATTGCCGCTGATGATGGCGGTGTTTTTCGGCCTGCAGGTGCTGGCGCTGCATGTCTGGCAAATCACTCGCAATATGCCCGGGCGGCGCCTGGTGCTGCTCAGCCTGTTGGCCCTGGCGGCGCAGTGGTGGCTGCTGGTGAAGGTGATCGAGCCGGCCAAGGACCTGCAATTCGCCACTCGGGGTTTTGTCGACCAGGTCGAGCAACTGCGTGGGGAGGACCGCGGCACCTTGGTCTTTCTCAACCTGGGCAAAGACACCTGGGCGGTGCGCTACATGATGAACCTGGACCACGACGAGCAGCCGCGGTTTATCGGCAAGGACGATCTGTCGCCGCTGGCGTCGCTGCCACGTCCGGCCTGGGTGATTCTGGCGCGCAAGGATCGGGCGTTGCTGGCGGGAACGGCCCTGGAGCAGGCGACCCCGGTGTTCGAGGGGCGCTTGAATGACAATCCCTGCCTGGTGTTCGAGCTGAAGTGAAGGTCAGGCAGCCCCAGGGCGGGGCTGCCGGAGGGCGGATTATTTATCCGACTTGATGCTGGTCCAGACCCGGGTCCGCACGCGTTCCAGCTTTTGCGGCAGCGGCTGCACCACATAGAGTTTTTTCAGGGCTTCGGGGGTTGGCGTCAGGTCGGTATTGCCGGTGATCTCCTTGTTGATCAACGCAATCGAATCCTTGTTGGCGTTGGGGTAACCGAGGAAATCACTGATGGGCGCGATGACTTTCGGGTCCAGCAGGGTATTGAGGAACTCATGGGCCTCGGCGACATTCTTCGCGCTCTTGGGAATGGCGAAGGTGTCGAACCAGATCGGCGCGCCTTCCTTGGGCAGGCGCCAGTCCACCACCACGCCGTTGCCGGCCTCTTTGGCGCGATTGCCGAACTGGTAGAAGCTGCCGGAGTAGCCGATGGCCACGCAGATGTCGCCGTTGGCGATATCGGTCATGTATTTGGCCGAGTTGAAGTAGGTGACGTAGGGGCGGATTTTCAGCATCAGCTCTTTGGCTTTTTCATAGTCCTGCGGGTTCTGGCTGTTGGGGTCCAGGCCCAGGTAGTGCAGGGCCAGCGGCAGGATTTCCGACGGCGAGTCGAGCATGGCCACGCCGCAGGATTTGAGCTTCTCCATGTTTTCTGGCTTGAACACCAGGTCCCAGCTGTCCACCGGCGCATTGTCGCCCAGCGCCGCCTTGACCTTGGCCGGGTTGAAGCCGATCAGCACCGTACCGTACATGTAGGGCACGCCGTACTGGTTGCCCGGGTCGTTGCGGTCCAGCAGCTTGAGCAGCTCGGGGTCTTGGTGCTTCCAGTTGGGCAGCTTGGACTTGTCGAGCTTCTGGAACACCCCGGCCTTGATCTGGGTGTCGAGGAACTGGTTCGACGGCACCACCAGGTCGTAGCCCGAGTTGCCGGTCAGCAGCTTGGCTTCGAGGGATTCGTTGGTGTCGAAGGTGTCCCAGGTCACCTTGATGCCGCTGTTCTTGGCGAAGTCCTTGGGCACCGACGGCAGGATGTAGTCGGCCCAGTTGTACACCCGCAGCTCGCGCTGCTCGGCCTGCGCCGCGACGGCCAGCAGCGACAGCCCACAAACGGTGGCACTCAGTATGGTTTTCATAGTGGCCATGAATTTTTTCCCCAGCGTGGCGATGGTTTTTATGTTCTGTACGCGGCAGGCGGTCCTTGAAAGGCAAAGGACAAAGAGGGTCAAGGTTCACAAGGGCGGTTCTGGTGACAGCCTGGGCCACCGAATCAGTAGTCCGGGTTCGATTCTTGCCGACGGCCCCTGGGATTCACAGCACGGGGTTGGCCAAAAGGGGATCGTAATGGCCATTGATCGTGGCCAGGGCAGGCAACGCGCTTGCCTTGGGTTCAGGGAGTGAAGCCCGGCAACCGCGCCACCCGCTCGGCCAGGTACTCCATGAGCAAACGCACGCGCAGGGGCCGGTAGCGGCGCTCGGGGTAGATCAGGAATGCCTCGTTGGCTGGCCCGCTCCAGTCGGGCAGGACCCGCATCAGCTGGCCGCTGTCCAGCAGGTCGCTGACCAGCCAGGCCGGGGTGACGCAGAGCCCCGCGCCCTGCAGCACGCCGTCGCGAATGGCCAATGAGCTGTTGCTCCGGTAGCGCCCTTGGGGGGTGACGCTGACCTTCTCGCCGCTCGGGCCGCTCAGCTCCAGGCGGTCGCCCGCCGCCAGCCAGGCGAAGCGCAGGAAGTTGTGCTCGCCCAGGTCGGCCGGGCTGTTCAAGGGCGCATGCTGGCGCAGGTACTCGGGTGCCGCCACCAGGTAGCGCGGCGACGTGGCGATGCGCCGGGCGATGGCGTTGGGCGGCAAGTCACCGCCCAGGCGCAGGGCCAGGTCGACGTTTTCCTCGGTGAGGTCGACGAAGCGATCGTTGAAGATCAGCTCCACCTCGATGTCCGGGTATTGCGCCATGAACGCCAGCAGCAAGGCATTGAGGTGCAGCACGCCCAGGCTCACTGGCACGTTAACCCGCAGCACGCCTTCGGGGCGCTCGGTCAGGCCGCGCACCTCGGCCACCGCTTCGCTGTATTCCTCCAGCACGGCTTTCGCCCGCTCGTAGAAACGCTTGCCCTGTTCGGTGGGCGTCAGCCCACTGGTGCCGCGGGTGAGCAGGCGGGTGCCCAACTGCTGTTCCAGGGCCGCCACCAGCTTGCTGACGGTGGGCTGCGTGCTGCCCAGCTCCCGGGCGGCCGACGACAGGCTGCCCAGCTCGACGGCGCGGACGAAGCAATGCATCGCTTTGAGACTGTCCATGGGTATTCGATATCGGAATGGGCTGTATGAAGTTATGCCTTCTATCACGGTTATTTCGAATGGAGCAATCTGGCTCGCCTCAGCCTTACGGCTTCAAGGAGCTACCCGGATGAAAGCCCTGTACTCAAGATTTTCCCTGCCGCTGATAGTCACGGCCCTGCTTACCGCAGGTCCTGCCCTGGCCCAGGACAACTGGCTCACCACCTGGATGGCCAGCCCGCAACCGACCTGGGGCAACGAGCTGCCGCTACCCACGCGGATTCCCGAAACCCTGGCCGACAGCACCGTCCAGCAGAAGCTGCGCGTCAGCGTCGGCGGCAGCCGGGTACGGGTAGTGGTTTCCAACGAATACGGCCAGCAGCCGCTGCTGATCGGCGCGGCACGGGTCGCGGCCGTGGAGAAGGGCGAGTCCGTTCGCGCCGGCTCCGGACAAGTCCTGAAGTTTGGCGGCGAGGAGCAGGTCAGCATCGCGCCGGGCGAAACCCGCACCAGCGACCCGGTCGCGCTGGCGGTGCAGGCCCTTGGTGAGCTGGTTGTCTCGCTGTACCTGCCGCAGCTCACGCCGCTGACCACCTTCCACTGGGACGGCAAGCAAACTGCGTTTATCGCTGCGGGCAACCACGTCGACACTCAGCAGTTAGCGGGTGAGCGGCAAGTGGAAGCGCGGCTGTTCCTCAGCGACATCCTGGTGGACGCCGCGCCCGACAGCCGGGCGCTGGTGGTGCTCGGCGACTCCATTACCGACGGCAATGGCTCGACCCTGGACAGCAACCGCCGCTGGCCCGACTTCCTCGCCCAGCGCCTGGCCGCCGAAAACATCGCCGTGCTCAACGGCGGCATATCCGGCGCGCGCCTGCTCGAAAATGGCAGGGGCGCCAGCGCACGGGCACGTTTTCAGCGCGACGTGCTGAGCAAACCCGGCGTGAAAAGCGTGGTGCTGATGCTGGGGATCAATGACATCAGCTGGCCCGGCACCGCCTTCGCACCGAACGCACCCTTGCCTGCACTGGACAAGCTAATCACCGGTTATCGACAACTGATCGACCAGGCGCACCGCCACAACCTGCGCATCATCGGCACCACACTGCTGCCCTTCGAAGGCGCGCTGGAAGGCAGCATCATCGAGCACTACCACAGCCCACAAAAGGAACAACTGCGCCAGGCGCTCAACCAGTGGATTCGCAGCAGTCGGGCATTTGATGCGGTGATTGATTTTGATCGGATGACTCGCGATCCGCGGCATCCGACTCGGCTGTTGCCGCGGGTGGATTCGGGCGATCACCTGCATCCGGGGGATGAGGGGAATAGGGCGATGGCGGAGGGGGTGGAGTTGGGGGTGCTGTTTTGAGTGTTTGGCAGGTGCGTTGAATTCGAATGCGCCCAGCATTCCAGGCCGGTTCAGGCCGTGTCTGTTTTCCACATGCGCAGGTGATGTCATTAAGGAACAGCGCGGCAGGTCATGCTGCCGCGCTGTGCGTTCTACTTCAGCGATGGCGTGTGGCGACTGCCATCGAGCAAGGCGTCTACCACGGCCCGCGCCATCTCCACCGAGTGCACCATAGACCAGATCAAACCGCGCTCGATGCCACTGCCGCGCTCAGTGATTTCATCGGAAACCTCCTCGGCGCTTTTCAGCAGCAGGGAGACATGGAGCAGGGCTTCTTCGGCGTTGATGCCTTCCCGGACCGAGAACAAGGAATCGCGGCTCACCGGGATACTGACGGTTTTTTTGAGCGACTGAATCAGAGACACATCAGCAGGCTGAACTGACAGCTTCTGCCGGATGTGCTGATTGGCCAGATCGTGTTCGAGGTTTCTGACGCGATGGGTAGCAGTGCGGGGCGGATCGGGGACGAGCTTTTTCATGGTGTAACTCCTAGTACAGAGATAGGAGCCATCACCGTCGCTGCTAAACGATAGGGTGGCGGCCGTTCGCAGGTTAGCAGACCGGTGACTAGGACCCCGGCGCACCCGAAGGTGCCCTGCGCACGGCCGCCATAAAGCGGAGCCAAAAAAAGCGCCACGTAATGGGGACGCCATGCGCCTAGTTACACGTCGAGCTGCTAAACCCGGTCACTGAATTTGCAGTGACGAATCGAGGCTAGCCAGTGTCGGGCGGTAGGCGCAAGCGGCTGGGAGTTTCTAGGAAAATTCGCACAATAGAAAGAGACTTAACGCTGCTTCGGGGGAAGGAAGGCTTGGTCTGCGATTGATCTGCTATTACGGGGAGGGAGCGTAGTAATGGCGATGGTGGAGTACTGGGGGTTAGAAACAACAAAGCCCGCATAAGACGGACCTTGTTGGTGCTTTGTTTAGTGGGGCAGGGGCATTTTAACTCGTTTCAGAATACCCAGCTTTTATTGGTTTAAATTAGGGGCGATTTTCTTGGGGATACAACAGGGGATACATGTTGCTTTGGGTTAGAGGTTATTTCGCTAACCGGGGCTCAGGAACTACTCATAAAAACATGGTTTCGATGATACTGAAGATAGGGAAGGGCTTTGGGGTTGAAAGGAACCTTACGAGGCTGTTCTAAACCGAAAACTGCTCGATCGTGTGCATTGATATTTTCTGACACCAGCAGAGTCCCATCATCAGTGAAGGAAATTAAGCCTGCGTCAAGTAACGCGTGCAGCGCTACGTTCAAAATTATGCTGTTGAACGGGTCTATCGCTTCGGCGATGAGGTCTGATTTACACGCGGCAACCCCTTTTATGTGAGCTGCCTCCAGCACGCATGTTGCGCCCGATAGAGCACACTTGGCTTCCCATACGTCTAGGGCTCGTGTTCTAAATTCGAGTTGAAATGTCCGGGCCTCTCGAACCGTCTGACGGAACATCGGGCCCTCAGGATCTTTCTGGATTCGTTTAGAAGAGACTAACCATTCTCTCGAGCTCTCGAGCTCTCGAGCTCAAATGCCAACTCCTCCTGGGATATATCCATCAGTTGCTTGACGGGAACTTCTACCCATCCAAGCGTAGGGCTTAGCAGGGGAGAGCTTGATTGACCATGTCGCCAAGCGTCCCGTCGCTGAGTCTCTATACCCACCTTTACTCTAAAGGTCTTTTTCTTCCTCCTGAGGTAGGCGTTCTGTATCGATGCGAGCGCCTTGAAGTACGGAGACGATTCAGAAGCAGCTTTAAAGCCGTGCTTGTAGAGGCCTTTCAATCCTGCAAACGGCAGAAGAGCTCTGGCTACCTTCTCAGGGGATCGACTACTGACCGGTATCCAGATAGTCGAGTCTCCTTCCTCGTAGACCTTTATTTTAAGCGGGCTCAAGTTTTTGCTCCTCGTCTACGCGGTATAGACTGATGCTGTATGGAAAAATGATAGCTGTGTCGAAACGGGCGGACGAAATCGTGCCGGGGGACCCTGAGGATATCTTGCGGACATGGGGCGGAAACCCGCGGGATCTTGTTAGCGGTAGTCGCCCCAGTTTACTGAAATTTCAACCTTGAAATTGAAAGGATCTTGTAGAAAAAAGGCCATCGTTACCGCATTGGTAACGGTGGCCTGGGATCACCTATTTGATAGGGCAGCAGTTCACTGGATTCGCCTGTTCACTAAGCTGGGAATCCTTTCTTTAACAAGCCCCTGCGGGTTTTACCCCGTACCCAACGGAAAAATCAGGGGCCCTTTGAGTCGCAGAGCAGCCTGAAGCCAGAAAGTCCCGTCACCGCTGGAGGCTAATCAGTAAAGGGGGGCTGATATCGATCAGCGCTTAAAAACGTGTAACAGGTGTAATGCGTGTAACGATCACTACCAAGCATTTGATTTTATTGAGAAAAGTTGTTGCGCGCTACGTCATCCCATTCCAGAGAAATGTAACACGCCAATACGGGTGTAACCCTCATATGACCCAAAAGCCCCGCGATTGGGTGAAATCATTACTAAGGTCTATTGTTTCATCATCCCGTTTAACTCGCCTGGATGGCACTGAGCAGAGTTCATTAGCTTAGATTTGCAGAGATGGCATTAAGCCACTCGTCTCGTTATGCTGAGGAGAGTGCTACAGCAGCTCGCTAAATGCGTGTACCGAGAAGGTGGAAATATGTCTCAACACCTTGAAAGTTTTTAGATTTCAGAGAGCAAGCAAGAAGGTGGCCGATCAAGGTTTTGTTGAACATGCAAAACAGGAAGAAGTTGAAGAGCTAAGATTGCGTAAATTTGAATTCGAGGCCGTATTAGGACAGGTCGATAAGGATTTGATGTATGTTGAAAGTTGTGTTGAGAATCGATATGTATTCCCCCGAGACGAAGGAGATTTAGGTTGAGGGTAGATGAGACTTATCAATGCAGTGTTTCCGCAAGTCTGTCCTTTGATGATGATTCATTAGAACTATCTGGCTTTTGCATGCTAGAAATGACAATTTAACGTGGTTTCATATATCTGGTGGTTTTTATGACTGTTGAATGGAGTCAAATTAAGTCTTTCAATAACTCTCAGAACTCTGCATTCGAAGAGTTGGTATGCCAGCTGGCGAGAGAGGAAGAGATCCCTGGGCGTGTGAGCTTTTATAGAGTGGCAGCTCCTGACGCAGGCGTAGAGGCTTATTGCGTACTAGATAGTGGTGATGAGTATGGTTGGCAAGCAAAGTATTTCGATAGTATGGGGGCATCCCAATGGTCACAAATAAAGAAATCATTTGAAACAGCATTAAAAACACATCCAAACTTAACTAAATATTATGTTTGTCTTCCAATGGATAGAGCCGATCCACGAAGAGATCAGCAAAAATGGTTTATGGATCAATGGAATAATAAAACTGATGAGTGGAAAGAAATAGCTCAACAGGTGGGGAGAACGATAGATATAGTTTATTGGGGAAGTTCTGAACTAATCCATAGGCTATCTATGGATGTGAATGCCGGCAGGAAGTTTTTTTGGTTTTCAAAAAATGAGTTTTCTGAAAAGTGGTTTTATCAGAAGGTAACATCAAGTATAAAAGATCTTGGGCGTCGATACTCTCCTGAGGTAAACGTTGAGCTTGGTGTGAATTTTCGTTTTGAAGCGATGGCGCGCTCCAATTTTTTTAAAGAGTATGCGCGCAACGTCTTCGATGAGCTTTACATTCAGGTTGATTGTTTGTTGAAGTCTTCTATAGTTCAACCAAAAATTCCGCTGGCGGCTCCTGCTGTGGAATGTATTAATAGCATAAAGGTAAAATGCGCCAGAGTTTTTGAACCTGGTATAGAGAATATTTTTTGGGACGATATTTTATATTCTAGTCAGAAACTGAAGGAACTCATAATTGTCGCAAAGAATGATGTCGAAAACTCTTTAAAGGATAAACAAAAGGAGCGTGAATTTGTTAGGAGGCTGTTTGGGAGTGCGGAGGATTCTATTCGAAATCTTTTAATTTTTATTGAGGAGAATCGGAAGCTAACAAACTCGCCTTACATGCTTTTGACCGGTGAAGCAGGAATAGGCAAGTCTCATCTGTTGGGGGATTTATCTGCTAGGAAGCTGAAGGAGGAGTGCCCAGGCTTGCTCGTTCTAGGCCAGCATCTAACTTCTGAAGATGCTCCATGGACACAGATTCTCAGGAATATACTTAGGCTTCAATGCTCCGAGGAGGAGTTACTGGGGGCATTAAATGCCCAAGCAGAGTCGAGAGGCGAACGGCTGCTTTTTATAGTTGATGCTATAAACGAAGGTCGTGGTAAGTTTTTCTGGGAAGCCCATATTCATAGTTTTGTGCAGAGTTTTAAAGCTTATCCATGGATAGGTTTGGTGCTCAGCGTTAGAACTTCATATGTGAGAATGCTAAGGCTTGACGATTCCGAAATAGAAGGATTGAGCAGGATTAGGCATTATGGTTTTGCCGGTTACGAAGATGAAGCATCAAATTTATTTTTTGCACAATATGGAATAGCTAAGCCATCAATTCCTCTGCTTAATCCAGAGTTCTCCAATCCTCTATTTCTAAAGTTGTTTTGTGAGGGGGTGAAAGGGCGGGGCAAGAACGCAATGTCCAAAGACATTGGTGGTATTAGTGATGTGGTTGATCATTATTTTGAAAGTATTAATGAGCGACTGTCCTCTCCGTCAAAATTTGATTATCCAGTAGAAAAAAATTTAGTGAAAATTGTCGCCACGAACGTTGTAAAAAATAAGCTAGAGTCTGGGGCTGCTTATATTACATACGATGTTGCACATGATCTGTCGGAAGGAATAGTAAATAGGTACAGCAACAAGCGCAGATTTCTCGATGCACTCATTTCAGAAGGTGTTTTATCAAAAAATGCATTTTGGAAGCAAGGAGGAGCGCAAGAGGGAGTCTATTTATCTTATGAAAAGTTTGAGGATTATTTGCTTGCGGATTATCTTGTTTCCGACGAGATAAATCCTAGTGAGGTTTCATCAGCATTTGGAGGTGACGGGCCATTGGCGAAATATGTCAACAACCCTCACTTGCACCAAGGTGTGCTTGAGTCGTTATCGATACAGTTGCCTAATAGATTTGGTTTGGAGTTGTATGAGGTTCTGGCTGATGACTATCCATATACGAAAAATATTGTAGAGGCGTTTATTAATAGCCTTGTATGGCGTACTCCACAGACTATCAAGAAAGAGAGTTGGGACTATATACGCCCTCTAGTGTTGTCGGATGATGATATATTTGATCAGTTTGTCCAAGCTTTATACTCTGTTGTTGGCGATCCAGCACATTATTATAACGCGGATAGTCTTCATTGTTATCTTTATAGTCTGTCTATGGCAGATCGGGATGTGGTATGGAGTTATTATATAAACGCACAGGAAGATGATTCTTCGAGTATTTGGAGGCTGATCAAATGGTCTCTAAATATTGAGGATAAAAACGTTTTTTCTTACGAATCTAAGCGTTTGTGTGCGATAGCATTGTCTTGGCTGTTCGTGACTACAAATATTAAGGTCAGGGATTCCGCTACCAGAGCGCTGACTAAACTTTTAATGAATGAGTTGGTGATTGCAAAAGAACTACTAAGCCTATTCAGAGAGGTAGATGACTTTTATATTCTTGAAAGGGTGTACGCTTCGGTATACGGGGCAGTGGTTAACTCCACAGTTTTGGACGGTTTAGGTAGTATTTGCGATTATATAAGTGCGCTAGTGAAAGGTATGATGGAGTTTTATCCTAATGTACTCGTCAGAGATTATGCTAGAGGCATAGTTGAATATGGTTTTTATAAGGGATTAGTTGGTAGGGATTTGCTGGATTCGGTTAGTCCGCCATATAAAAGTGAATTTCCGTATGACTTTCCTAGCAATGAAGAAGTGGATGCGTATGGCAAGAGTAACAAGTCTGAGGGCAGTTCGGGTGTTCAATCAATACTCAGTTCAATGGTGACTGAATATGGCAGAGGCGTGGGTGGGTATGGCGACTTTGGCAGGTATACATTCGAGAGTGCCCTCAGGAACTGGGAGTGTGACGCCAATTTATTAAGTAACTATGCCTGTAAACTAATCTTTGATAGGTATGGCTATTCTCCAGATAGGCATGGTGTGCTCGATAAATATGCTAGATCGACAGATCGTTATAGTAATGAAGTTGAGCGAATAGGTAAAAAGTATCAATGGCTTGCGTTATATGAAATCGTAGCTAGGCTAGCAGATAATAAAAAGATGATTGATGAAACTAGCGGCTGGAGTAGGGATAATGTTAGTTATGTGAAGTATGAGGGGCCGTGGAATCCAGCCTTGAGGAACATAGATCCTACTATGGTTTCTACAAAAGAGAGTCATGTTCCTGATGCTATTTTCTGGGATAAACCTGAATACGATGATTGGGGTATGAGTAACTCTGATTGGCTGAAGTCTACTCAAAATCTTCCAGAACCAAAAAAAATCATCTCCATGGTGGATGCTGAAGGGATCGAGTGGCTTGCTTTGGAACGTCATTTGAGTTGGAAGGAATCTGCATTTTCTAGTTCTTTTTATGATCCGGATAATCATAAAAATATATGGTATCAGTGTCGAAGCTATTTGGTGGCAAAGCGCGATTGCAATAAAGTTGTCACGGAACTAAAAAAAGAGAACTTCATGGGTAGATGGATGCCTGAGAGCAAAAGTCAGTATCAGATATTTAGTAGAGAGTATTATTGGTCGTCAGCTTATAGGTACTTTCAGAAGCCGTATTATGGCTGGAGTTCTTGGGAAGAAATATCTAGCGCTATCACGAAGGAGGTTATTGGGAAAGTTCAGGTGACCTCTGAGGGGCATCATTGGGAAACGGGGTCTGATGATGACAGCAAAAAAGACTACCTGTCTCCCACAATGGAGATATTTCATGGGCTTAATTTGAAATATTCTTCGCGAGTAGGTGAATGGGTGGACTCATCCGGTAAGTTGGCTGCATTTGACCCGGCTGCCAACGGAATAAGTCCTTCCTGTTTATTAATTAGGAAAGATTTGCTGGTTGAGTATTTGAGTGAAAATGATCTTGATATATTTTGGAGCGTATTAGGCGAGAAAACCCTGTATGGAGGAGTTGTCTCTAGGAGTAAGGATTTGAAGTGGCTGGAGTTTTCTGGTGTTTATACTCTAAGTGAGAGCGTTGAGGGAGATTTGCGGGTCCACCTAGAAACTAAATAGCACGATTGACTTTAAATCTAGTGCGCAATAAAAAGCCGACTACTGTCGGCTTTTTTGGGGTTATAAGTATTATTGCCAGTACTGATCGTGCGTTAAAATCGCGCGGACTGTAAGCTTTTCTCCTTCTATTGATTACATCGCCAGTTTTTTCAGATTCATGCCGAGAGCAGATCGGCTAAAGATATATCGCGGGCGGCTGCCAAGATCGCATCGCCCTCGAAGTTACCGGCGCCGCCGCGCTCGTTCAGCCAAGCGTTCAAACACAAGCGGGCGGGGGTGGTGGCGATCCCGTCCGGCCAGACAGTGATGCCCATGGCGGTGGCAAGCTCGCCAGCAGCAGGCGCGAGGTTGAAACGAGCGGCAGCACGGTGCGCCTGTCCGCTGGTGGATGCCGGGAGCGACCGGGCGATAAAACCTTCCAGCGTGCGGCGGAGAATGGCTGACCAGCAGTGGCGCTTGCCGGGCTCGCATAGCGCTTTCAGGAACGCGGTGAGCGGTTCGCCACCCGTGCCTTGAGCGTGTTGGAGAGTGTTGCCGCCGTGAGCGTGTCGAACATGCCAAGATCGGCCGGGACGGCGAGCATACGCTTCCATACCCGCTTTCGGCTCCTTGTTGGCTGCGGCCATGTGTTGCGTCAACGTTTTCTCGCCGGTTGAGAGAAACAGCACGCGCCACTCTTGTACCTGTCGGCCTGCTTGGCCTCGATCATTGGCGCACGCTTTGCCGACGCCGAGCATTTACACCGGCTCGCGGATGAGGCACGAATCACACATGCTGATTTCGTGTGGTACGAGGAGGTCGTCCGAAAACGTGTCGATGGACGTCAATGGGTTGAACGCTACGAGCGTATTAGATGTGACTGTAGGTAGCGATCTTGCCCCCCTTGAACTCGGGAGGGATATAGCGCACTTGAGATAGGGACAGCCAGAAACGACAAAGCCCGCACAAGGCGAGCTTTGTTTTTGCTTCGTTTGGTGGAGCCGGGGGGATTTGAACCCCCGTCCGCCAGTACTCCGCTGTCGGTACTACATGCGTAGCCGTGTCTATTGAGTTAACCCTCAGCGACCCGACGGGCAGGGTGCTTTGGGCGAGTTGTGTAAGTTTTAGCCGCTTCGTCCACAACGTACTGCACGGCGATTCTGTTCTGTATGACAATCATTTCGGGTTTACAGACATCCCCTGATGATTGCTGGACCCGAAGGTACCAGAAGGAAGGCTAGCGCCGCTTACGCAGCGAGAGCGTATTCCCCGTAGGTTTCGTCATTGGCAACTATAGGAAGTTGCAACAGTGGATTTACGAGTTCTGTTACCAACTCGGCATGCACCTAAAGTTTCGCAACCGGCGTCGAATCCTAAACGGCCCCGAACCTGCTGTGCATTACCAGCAGGTTTGTACAGTCTACGCCAAAATGGCCCGCAAGGCCATCCCGAAGGCGGGGCCTGTTAGCCGCCGCCTTCACCCTTGGTGCTGTTCTGGATGGTCTGGATCGCGCGGGTGGTCAGGGCGATGCATTCCTTGGTGCCTTCCTCGGTGTTTTTCGCCTGGGCCGCCTGGGCTTGTTGCACAGTGGCGTCGATGTTGGCCTGCAGGTCCGCGGCTTGGATGGTGGTCCGCGCATCACGGATGGTTTGCAGGTTCACCTGGCACAGGTCTTCCTGGTTCCCGGCGAAGCTGGGGGAAGCCAGGATCGAAGCGGTGACGAACAGGCCTAACAGTACAGAGCGTTTCATGGGCGTCTCCTTGAACTGAAGGGCCAGGCACTGCTGGCCATCAGTACGAACTGCCGGGTTTCAGGAAACTCCCGTTTTCGGGAGCTTGATCTGTGGACTGTACTGGTTCGCCAGGGTTCTATTTTTCTGCCCAGGGGCGCGACCACTGAACCTGCGGACGTAAAAAAGGGGCGAAACGCCCCTTTTTATCTTGTGCCGATCAGGCTTGCCGGGCCTGGGTCACCCGGTCCACCAGGTACACCAGCCCGTGATAATCGATCCCGCCATGCTGGCTCAGGCCGATTTCACAGGTGCGGCTGGTGGAGATGCCTTCGCTGCAGTGCTGTACCGCGTCCTTGAGGCTACGCAGGGAGTGAGCGTTGAGCTCTGGTGTGGTGAAACCTTTATCGCCGGCGAAGCCGCAGCAATGGATGCCTTCCGGGATCACCACATTGTTGCTGCAACGCCGCGCCAGGTCGATCAGCGCCTGGCTTTCGCCCAGGTGCTGGGTGCTGCAGGTGACATGCACGGCGACCGGCGCTTCCTGAGGGGTGAACTCGAGCTTGTCCATCAGGTGGGTGCGGATGAAGCGCACCGGGTCGTACAGGTCCAGGCGCACGTCACCCAGGTCTTGCACCAGACGCAGGGTGCAGGGGCTGGTGTCGCAGTAGATCGGGTCGAGGCCACCGCGGCTGGCGTGGAGCAGGGCGCCGATCAGTTCCTGGCGCTTGTGCTCGGCCTGTTCCGCGTAGCCCTTGGAGGCGAATGGCTGGCCGCAGCACAGGTTTTCGACGTTGTCCGGGATCACCACCTGGTAACCGGCTTTTTCCAGCAGGCCGCGGGTCTTGTCGTAGAGCGAGCTTTGCTCTTTGTCCCCGGCCGCCGGGCCCATGACCCGCGATACACAGGCCGCCAGGTAGATCACCCGTGGCCGCTGATCGCTGATGGCCGGGCTGAAGCGAATGGCCCGTTCCGGCTGCGGCATGGCGCTGGTCCATTGCGGCACCTGGCTCTTGGACAGCCTGGTCAGCGCCGCGGAAACCCTGGCCAGGCGTGGTGCCCCCAGCAGCATCCGCGCGCCGTTGGCCACGTGCAGGGTGAACCGCGCGCCCTGCAGGGTGGTGGCGAAGTGCGAGCCAAGCCAATCGGCCGCCTTGGTGTGCGTGGCGTGCTGGCTGCGCAGCTTTTTCACCAGCTCGCCGGTATTGATGCCCACCGGGCAACGCTGGGCACACAGGCCGGTGGCGGCGCAGGTGTCGATGCCCTGGTATTGATAGGCCGCTTCCAGTTCCGTGGTGTCGATGCCGGCGCGCTTGCGGGCCTGGATATCGCGCCAGATCACAATGCGCTGGCGCGGGCTCAGGGTCAGCCCCTTGGACGGGCACACCGGTTCGCAGAAGCCGCATTCGATGCACTTATCCACAATCTCGTCGGCCGCCGGCAGCGGCTTGAGGTGCTTGAGGTGGATCTGCGGGTCTTCGCTGAGCACCACGTCCGGGTTGAGGATGCCGTTGGGGTCAAGCAGGCGCTTGAGTTGCCACATCAACTGGTAGGCATCGCTGCCCCATTCCAATTCGACGAAGGGCGCCATGTTGCGCCCGGTGCCGTGTTCGGCCTTGAGCGAGCCGCCGAATTCCACCGCCACTAGCTGCGCCACGTCATCCATGAAGGCCTGGTAGCGCGCCACTTCCTCGGCGCTGTTGAAGCCCTGGGTGAAGACGAAATGCAGGTTGCCCTCCAGCGCATGGCCGAACAGGATCGCTTCGTCGTAGCGGTGTTTGTCGAACAGCGCGATCAGGCGATTGACGCCGATGGCCAGCTGTTCCACCGGGAAGGTCACGTCTTCGATGATCACCGTGGTGCCGGTCTTGCGCACCGCGCCGACGGCGGGAAAGGTGTCCTTGCGGATCGCCCAGAGCTTGGCGTTTTCCTTCGGGTCTTCGGTGAAGTCGACCTGCTTCTCCACCGGGAAGGAGGCAAGGGACGCCATGATCTGCGCCAGTTGTTCCTGCAGCAGCGCGGAAGATGCCGCTCGGGACTCGATCAGCAGCGCGCAGGCATTGGCGGACAGTTGCTGGACGAAGGCCGGCATCCCGGGTTTGTCCTGTACCGAACGCAGGCTGCGGCGGTCCAGCAGTTCCACGGCGGACACCGGCTGGTTTTTCAGCACGGTTACCGCGTTGCAGCAGGTTTCCACATCCGGGAAGACGACCAGCGCCGAGGCTTTGTGTGGGTGGTCGATCACCGTGTCGTAGGTCACCGCGCTGATAAAACCCAGGGTGCCTTCGGAGCCCACCAGCAGGTGGCTGAGGATGTCCAGTGGCTCATCGAAATCCACCATGGCGTTGAGGGACAGGCCGGTGGTGTTTTTCAGGCGATATTTGTGGCGGATCTTCGCCGCCAGTTCACTGTTGGCGCGGGTCTCGCGGCCGAGGCTGGCCAGGCATTCCAGCAGTTCGCCGTGGCTGCTGCGAAAGGCCGCGACGCTGGCGGCGTCTTCGGTGTCCAGGCGAGTGCCGTCGGCCAGCACCAGGCGCAGGCCGGCCAGAGTGTGATAGGTGTTTTGCGCGGTGCCGCAGCACATGCCGCTGGCATTGTTGGCGACGATGCCGCCGATCTTGCAGGCGTTGATCGAGGCTGGGTCGGGGCCGATCTTGCGCCCGAACGGCGCCAGCCAGGCGTTGGCCTGGGCGCCGATCACCCCCGGTTGCAGGCGGATCTGCTGGCCCTGGTCGCGGATCTCGCGGCCATTCCAGTTATCGCCGAGCACCAGCAGCACCGAATCGCTGATGGCCTGCCCCGACAGGCTGGTGCCGGCGGCACGGAAGGTCACCGGTACGCGGTCGCGCTGGGCCAGTTTGAGCAGGGCCACGACCTCGTCTTCGGACTCGACGCGGATCACCAGTTGCGGAATCAGCCGATAAAAACTCGCATCGGTGCCGAAGGCCAGGGTGGAGAGCGGATCGTCGAAACGCCGCTCCTGGGGGATCAGTTGTTGGGCATCACGTAGAAAAGCCGCCGGTAGACTCATTGGTCCTCCAGAATCAGCACCACCAGGTCTTTCGGGCCGTGGGCGCCGTAGGCCAGGACCTGCTCGATATCGGCGGTCTTCGACGGGCCGGACACCAGCAGCGCGTTGGTCGGCATGCCCTGGGCCCAGGCGTATTCCTGCTGGACCTGATAGAAGTTGTCGCGGATCTCGCTGGCCTTGAGCAGGGCGAAATGCACCGGCGGCACCAGGCTCATCAGCCGCGGTTCTTCGCGGGTCGGCCAGAGGATCAGGCTGCCGGTGGCGGCGATGGCGCCGAGGGTAGTGGTGAGGCTGGCCGGGGTGTCGTTGAACAGCTCGGCTTTCCATTCCTCGACGGGCCGATCGTAGGCCTTCAACGTCGGCAGCCCGGGATGCTCGGCCCAGTATTGGCTGACGCGCCGGCCGTGGGGCGTGGTCGGGGCGATCAGCAGGCTCGGTAATTGGCGTTCGCCCAGCAGGCGGGCGAGCAGCGCCGGCCAGTCCTGGGCGGTGGTCTGATGAATCTCGGTGTGCACCGCTTCCATCTGCTTGCGCAGCTGCGGGATGCGTTGTTCCGGTGTGTAGGTATAAGGCTCGGTGACCAATGCCTCATCGAAGTTATCCACAACCGGCGTGGTGCCAGTCAGGCTGCTGCGCAGCTTGCCGAGGATGTTCTGTTTGGCGCTCATCGACGTTCTCCCTGTTTGGCCAGATGCTCGCGGGCCAGGTCGTGCAAGGACCGGGCGGCGGGTTTCGGTGCGCTGTGGTTTTGCGTCCAGGGGCCGACGTTGCTCGGGGTCAGCGCGCGCAGGCGGGTGGCCGCCAGGCTGAACAGGCGATACAAGGTCGGCGAACTGTTGAGCCTGGCCCAGGCGTTCCAGATAAAACGTTCCTTGCGCGAGTACTTGCTGCCCTGGCCGCGCATCACCTGATGGGGGCTGTCCGGAGCCTTGACGTTCTCTTCGCGCAGGCGGCGCAGCAGGCTCGGGATCGGGATCTTCACCGGACACACTTCGCCGCAGGCGCCACACAACGAAGACGCGCTCGGGTGGTCCGGCACCTTGGCCAGGCCGACCATGTGCGGGGTGATGATCTTGCCGATGGGGCCGGGGTAGACCTCGCCGTAGGCGTGGCCGCCGATGCGGGTGTAGACCGGGCAATGGTTCATGCAGGCGCCGCAGCGGATGCAGTTCAGGGTCTGGCGCAATTCGCTGTCGGCGAAGGCCTGGCTGCGACCGTTGTCGAGCAGCACCAGGTGCACTTGCTGCGGGCCATCCAGCTCATGCTCCTTGCGCGGGCCGGAGATCATGTTGACGTAGGTGGTGATCGGCTGGCCCAGCGCCGAGCGGGTCAGCAGCGACAGCAGCGGCACTACGTCACGCAGGTTCTCGACGACCTTCTCGATGCCGGTGACGGCGATGTGCACGGGTGGCACCGTGGTCGACATGCGGCCGTTGCCTTCGTTTTCCACCAGCAGCAGGGTGCCGGTCTCGGCCACGGCGAAGTTGACGCCGGAGACGCCGATGTCCGCTTCGAAGAATTTCTGCCGCAGGACCCTGCGACCGATCTGAATGAGTTGGTCAACGTCCTTGGTGTACTCCACGCCGAGTTTGTCGTGGAACAAGGACGCGACCTGACCGGCGTTCTTGTGGATCGCCGGCATGATTATGTGTGAAGGCTTTTCAAAGTCGAGCTGGACGATGAACTCGCCCATGTCCGACTCAAGGCATTCAATGCCTTGTTCAGCGAGGACATGGTTCATCTCCATCTCTTCGCTGACCATCGATTTGCCCTTGATCACTTGCCGCGCCTCGTGAGCCCGGATGATCGAGAGGACGATGCCATTGGCCTCGTCCACCGTTTCCGCCCAGTGCACTGTCACACCGTTGCGGGTCAGGTTCTGTTCAAGCTGCTCGAGCAGGTCGGGCAGCTTGGATAACGCACGGGCCTTGATCGCATTGCCCAGGGCCCGCAGGTGTTCGCGCTCGTGGGCATCGCTGAACGACGCCGCACGTTTGGCCATGAGGGAATCCATGGCGCTGCGAAAGTTGTTTCGCAGTTGTCGATCACCCAGGGCCTGGTGGGCCCGGGTGCGAAAATCGTCCGACACGTTGGTCGTCGGAATCAGCTCCGGGGCGCTCATGCGGCACCTCCGGTACGTTGCCAGAGGAAGCTGGCCAGGTGTTGGCCGCGCAGCGCTTCCCGTTGTTTCTCCAACGAGCCGTTGATGTTCATCAAGCAGCCGCAGTCGGCGCTCAGCACCTGGTGGGCGCCGGATTCCTTCAGCGCGCGGGTCTTGTCCGCGACCATCGCGCCGGAGATGTCCGGCATTCGGACGCTGAAAGTCCCGCCAAAGCCACAGCATTCGCTTTCGTGGTCGTGTTCTACCCGCTCCACGTTGCCCAGTTGTGCCAGCAGCTCACGACCGTGCAGGTGGGTATTCATCTCGCGCCGTGCCGAGCAGGAGGTGTGCAGCGCCACCTTGATCGGCTCGCCACTGTCCTTGAGCTGCACCTTGCATACGTGCAACAGGAACTCCGCCAGCTCGTAGGTACGTTCGGCCAGGGCCTGCACCTGCTTCAAGGTCTGCGGCTCATCCTTGAACAAGTCCGCGTAGTGCTCGCGCAGCATGCCCGCGCAGGAACCCGACGGCACCACCACCGGATAGTCGCCGGCGAACAGCGCCAGTTGCGAGCGGGCCACGGTGCGCGCCTGCTCGGTGTAACCCGAGGTGTAGGCCGGTTGTCCGCAGCAGCTTTGCCCTTGCGGGTACTCCACGCGAATGCCTTCGCGTTCGAGCAGGTGAATCGCATCCATCCCGGCTTCGGGGTAGAACAGGTCGACCACACAGGTGCCGAACAGGTAGACCCGCGACGGTTTCTCGCTGGGGTACTGGCGCGGTTCGGCCAAGGGCGGTGCGACACGGGTCGCGTTAGGCACTGCGTTGTAGAAAAGCTCGCTCATCAGGCGTGTCTCCGGGTGGTCCCGGTTATCCGTCTGCGGCGGCTGCTGAATATAGAGAGACAAGCTTTCAGCAGCCTTGCAGACCGGGTTGTGAGTTGCAGGCGCCGGGTGGGTGCTCCGGCGCCGGTTCTTTCGGTGTCGCGATCAGTGCACCAGCATGCCGGTGAACCAGTAGGCCTGGGCCAGAGTGATCAGGCCGACGATGGTGGCAAAGAATAGGCTGTGCTTGAGGGTGAAGCGGAACAGGTCTGATTCCTTGCCTACCAGGCCGGTGGCGGCGCAGGCCACGGCGATCGATTGTGGCGAGATCATCTTGCCGGTCACACCGCCGCTGGTGTTGGCCGCCACCAGTAGGGTGTCGTTGACGCCGATCTGGTGCGCGGTGGTGGCTTGCAGCGAGCTGAACAGGGCGTTGGACGAAGTGTCCGAACCGGTCAGGAACACCCCCAGCCAGCCGAGGAACGGCGAGAAGAACGGGAACGCCGCGCCGGTGCCGGCCAGCACCAGGGCCATGGTCGAGGACATGCCGGAATAGTTGGTGACAAAGGCGAAGGCCAGCACCATACCGATGGACAGGATCGGCCAGCGCAGTTCGTAGAAGGTCTCTTTCAAAGTGGTCAGACCAGTTTTGAAATTGATCTTCAGCACCAGCATCGAGATCAGCGCGGAGAAGAAAATCGCTGTGCCGGTGGCGGAAATCGGGTCGAGCTTGAACACCGCCGGAATCGCGGTCGGGGTGGCGACGATCGGCGCGCTCTTGATCACCAGTTGGTCCAGGTGCGGAATCGCGAAGTTGAATACCCAGCTGTACATCGAGCCGCCGGCGGCGAACATCGCCTTGAACGGCTTGAGCGTCCAGATAGTGACCAGCACGGTGAGGATCAGGAATGGCGACCAGGCCTTGAAGATTTCACCGAAGCTGTAGGGCGAAGGCTGGGTGGTGCGCGGCTGGCCGAAACCGCCGTTGCGCACGGCCGCGGCGCCGACGCTGGCGGTGGCCGCGGCGAACGAACGCTTGGGTTGCCAGACCTTGAGGAACAGCGTCAGGGAAACCAGGCTGGCCAGGGC
The DNA here is from genome assembly GCF_900109505.1 of Pseudomonas sp. NFACC41-3. Classification (NCBI taxonomy): domain Bacteria; kingdom Pseudomonadati; phylum Pseudomonadota; class Gammaproteobacteria; order Pseudomonadales; family Pseudomonadaceae; genus Pseudomonas; species Pseudomonas sp. NFACC41-3. The sequence goes on along the minus strand of NZ_FOAE01000004.1, from coordinate 707,767 downwards.
CGAGGTGATGTCCGGCAGCTCCGGGCCGATGAAGTTCGAGGTGAAGTACTGGGTCACGGCAAAGCTCAGGCCGGCCACCAGTGCGGCGGGCCAGGTCTCTTTGACGCCACGCAGGCCGTCCATCATGAACACCAGCCAGAACGGCACGAACAGCGACAGCAGCGGCAGCTGGCGGCCGGTCATGGCGCCGATCTTGAACGCGTCGATGCCGGTTACCTGGCCCGCCACGATGATCGGAATGCCCAGGGCGCCAAAGGCCACCGGGGCGGTGTTGGCGATCAGGCACAGGCCGGCGGCGTACAGCGGATTGAATCCCAGGCCCACCAGCAGCGCGGCGGTAATGGCGACCGGCGCGCCGAACCCGGCGGCACCTTCGAGAAAGGCCCCGAAGCAGAAACCGATCAGCAGCACCTGCAGGCGCTGGTCGTCGGTGATCGACAGCACGGAGCTGCGGATGACCTCGAACTGGCCGCTCTTGACCGTCAGTTTGTAGAGGAATACGGCGGCGACGATGATCCAGGCGATGGGCCACAGACCGTAGGCAAATCCATAGCCAGCGGCGGCAAGCGCCATGTCGGCGGGCATCTGGAAGGCGAAGATCGCCACCAGGATCGATAGCGCCAGGGTGATGCTGCCGGCGACGTGTCCTTTGAGACGGAACACGGCCAGAGCCAGGAAGAAGAAGACGATCGGGATGACGGCGGCGAGGGCGGACAGGCCGAGGCTGCCGAGCGGGCTGTAAAGCTGTTGCCAGGTTTGCATATGGGGTGGCCCCTAATTGTTGTTGGTCAGGCACTGGTCAGCGTATTTGGTTAATTGGTAAGACCAATTTACAATCGCTGTTGGCTAGGGTAAAAGTCTTGTGAGCGGTGTGTCAATTTGCCGCCCTAAAACTTTTGTCGAAGGTGCGGTGCAGATGGCATCTGATCCGCTCGCCGACATGCGTTCTGATAGGTGCTGGCACAGCCCCGATAGGCCAGAATAGAGAGCCCGGCGCGCGGTCGGGATCGTGGAGAGTGAGTTATGGGGTTTGATCAGATTCGTCAGCGCCGTTTGTCTGACGATATTGTCGAGCGGCTCGAGGGGATGATCCTTGAGGGCACGCTGAAGTCCGGTGAGCGCCTGCCGGCGGAGCGTGCGTTGGCGGAACAGTTCGGTGTCTCGCGACCATCGTTGCGCGAGGCGATCCAGAAACTCACGGCCAAGGGCTTGCTGGTCAGTCGCCAGGGTGGCGGCAACTATGTGGTGGAGTCGCTGGGCTCGACCTTCAGCGATCCGCTGCTGCAGTTGTTGGAAAGCAACCCTGAAGCCCAGCGCGACTTGCTGGAGTTTCGCCACACCCTGGAAGCCTCATGCGCCTATTACGCAGCATTGCGTGCCACCGAGGTGGATCGTGAACGGCTCACCGCGGCCTTCGAGGAGCTGCAGGATTGCTATTCCCGGGCCGGCGATGTGAGCCGGGCGGAAGAGGGCGCGGCAGACGCGCAATTTCACCTGGCGATTGCCGAGGCCAGTCACAACGCCGTGTTGCTGCACACCATTCGCGGGCTGTTCGATCTGCTCAAGCGCAACGTGGTGACCAACATTGGCGGCATGTACAAGCAGCGCACCGAAACCCGCGACATGCTGATCAGCCAGCACCGCGATCTGTACCAGGCGATTATCGAAGGGCGGGCCGAGCAGGCGCGCGAAGTCTCCAGCCGGCACATTCTGTATGTGCAGGAAGTGCTGGAAGAGGTGCGTCAGGAAGTGCAGCGCGTGGCCCGGGCGGAGCGGCGCAAGGGGATTTAGTTGGGAGATTAATCGCGAGCCAGCTCGCTCCTGGTAGGAGCGAGCTGGCTCGCGATCATGGCATCAAGGCAGAAGAGCGTTACTCTTCCTTGCCCTTGTTGCGCACCGCGCGATGCAGCTCACGATCGGAGTCGCGCTCGCGTTCGGTATGACGCTTGTCGTATTCCTTCTTGCCCTTGCCGAGTGCAATCTCGCACTTGACCATGTGCTTGCTCCAGTAGAGCGACAGGCACACGCAGGCATAGCCTTTCTGCTGCACGGCCGCGAACAGCTTCTCCAGCTCGCGCTTGTTGAGCAGCAGTTTGCGCGAGCGCACGGGGTCGGCGATCACATGGGTGCTGGCGGTGGTCAGTGGCGTGAAGTGGCTGCCCAGCAGCCAGGCTTCGCCGTCCTTGAGCAGCACGTAACTGTCGACCAGTTGTGCCTTGCCCGCACGCAGACTCTTTACTTCCCAGCCGGCCAGGACCATGCCAGCCTCGAACCGATGTTCGATGAAGTAATCGTGACGCGCCTTTTTATTTTGCGCGATGGTCCCTGTTGGGTGTTTCTTCTGTTTAGCCATAGGGGCGGCATTATAGGCAGTTGCACGCGTGTCGGCTACGGTGAAGCTGCGTGCTTGAGCAGGTTGAGTGAATCCCGGACAATGCGCCCTCTTTTTTCTCGGTTGGGCGCGTTTTTGATGTCGACGGACAAGGTTTCTGTCCACGGCGGCTGGGCCAGTCGCTGGGTTTTCATACTCGCTGCGACTGGTTCTGCCGTGGGCCTGGGAAGTATCTGGAAATTCCCATATATGGTCGGCGTCTACGGTGGCGGCGCCTTTGTCCTGGTATTTCTCGCCTGCATCGCGCTGATCGGTGTGCCGGTGATGCTGGCGGAAACCCTGATCGGCCGTCGCGCCCGGCAAAGCCCGGCCAATGCCTTGAAGGCGCTGGCCCTGGAGGCGGGGCATTCGGCCAAGTGGTCCTGGGGCGCGTTCGCCGGGATGATCACGGCCTTGTTGATTCTTTCCTTCTACAGCGTCGTTGGTGGTTGGTCGCTGGACTACATCATCGATATGGGGCGTGGTGATTTCCAGGGCGTGACGGCGGATCAGGTCGGCGCCTATTTCGGCACGGTGATTGCCGACCCTTGGCGGCTGACGCTGTGGCACACGCTGTTCATGCTGTTGTCGGCAGTGGTCATCGCCAAGGGCGTGGTGGCCGGGCTTGAGCGCAGCCTGCGGATCATGATGCCGCTGTTGTTCGTGATGCTGCTGATCCTGCTGGGTTATAGCCTGACCACCGGGCATTTCATGGAAGGCGTGCATTTCATGTTCGACTTCAGCACCGACAAGCTGCTCGACGGCCTGTTGCCGGCCATGGGACATGCATTCTTTTCCCTGAGCGTCGGTGTCGGTTCCATCATGATCTACGGCGCTTACATGCCGAAGCATTCGTCCATTTCCGGCACTATTGTCGGCGTGGCGCTGCTGGATACCTTCGTTTCGCTGCTGGCGGGGCTGGCGCTGTTCCCGATTGTGTTTGCCGCGGGGTTGAACCCGAGTGAAGGTCCAGGGCTGATGTTTGTCAGTTTGCCTTTTGCCTTTGGTAATGTGGCGTTCGGCCAGCTGATGGGCGTGGTGTTTTTTGTCCTGGTGGCCATTGCCGCCTGGAGTTCGGCGATCTCGCTGCTGGAGCCGATGGTGGCTTACCTGGTGGAGCGGACTCGAATCCGCCGTGGCTGGGTGACATTCTGGCTGGCGTTTACCTGCTGGTTCGTCGGATTGGGAACGGTGTTCTCCTTCAATATCTGGCAGCAGGCCAAGTTTTTCGTGAACGAAGGCGGGGCTTTCCACCTCTACCAATGGGGGGCGGCGGGTGGTCTGGATTTCTTTGGGGTGATCGATTTCTTCACCTCGCGGATCATGTTGCCCTTGGGTGGCCTCTGCTTTGTGGTGTTCGCGGGTTGGGTGATGGGGCGCGAGGCGGTTCGTGATGAGCTGTCGATTCGCAGCCCGCTGCTTTTTGCCCTGACCCTGTTTTTGATGCGCTATGTGGCGCCCATCGGCATTCTTATAGTGTTTGCCGCCCAGTTGTGGAAATGACGCTGACATGACGACACATATTCAACGCTCGGCCCTGTTGCCTTATCCGGCGCAGTTTTTGTACGACCTGGTCAACGACGTGGCGCGCTACCCGGAGTTTTTACCCTGGTGCTCGTCGGCCGAGGTGCTGGAGAGCAGCGAGGTGCAGATGCGCGCCAGCCTGGCCGTTGCCAAGGGCGGGCTCAGCCAGCATTTCGTGACGCGCAATGCCCTGGTGCCGGGCCAGTCGATCGAGATGAACCTGGAAGAAGGGCCGTTCAACCAGTTGCACGGCGTGTGGATTTTCAAGCCGCTGGGTGAGAAGGCCTGCAAGATCAGCCTGGATTTGTCGTTCGACTACGCCGGTCCACTGGTTCGCGCGACCTTGGGGCCTTTGTTTAACCAGGCGGCCAACACCCTGGTCGATGCGTTTTGTCAGCGGGCCAAGCAGTTGCATGCTTGAGCCAATGATCGAAGTCGAGGTGGTGTATGCCGCGGTCGACCGGCAGGTATTGCTCAGTGTTGCGGTGCCAACGGGGACCACTGTTCGTGCGGCAGTGAAAGGCTGTGGGATAGGCGCGCAATTTCCAGAATTGGATCTGGACAGTTGTCCGCTGGGGATCTTTGGCAAAGCGGTTGCGGACCCAGGGAAGCAGCCGGTTCGGGCGGGCGATCGCATCGAAATCTACCGCCCGCTGCTGGCTGACCCTAAAGAGGTCCGACGTCTGCGCGCGGCAAAGGCGGCGCAGGCCCGGGCTCGTACTTCGGAGTCCTGAGCAAATCGACAGGCAACAAAAAGCCCGGACTCGCCGGGCTTTTTTATTCCGCCACAAATTATTGCGGCGAGGTGTCCAGAGGTTCTGGCGTTGGCACCGGAACGGTCTCGACGTTGTCGACGTCCTTCTGGATCTGATCGAGCAGAGAGCCAGGCTTGGCCGGTTTTTCCGGTTTTGGCTGTTCGGCGTTTTCAGTAGGGGCGGTCACGGTGGTGCCACTGTCCTTGCCCAGAATGGCTTCGTCGCGGCTTACGCCAGGCATGAAGTCACCGGAAAGGCTGACCAGTTGGTCGTTACCGTTGAAGATAACGCTGACGCGCTCCTGCTGGCGTTCACCGCCACCGGGTTGCAGGCTATACAGATAATCCCAGCGATCGGCGTGGAACGTGTCGGTCAACAGAGGGTTGCCCATGATAAACCGTACTTGCCGGCGGGTCATTCCCGGGCGTAACTGGTCTATCATGTCCTGCGTGACGACATTGCCCTGCTGGATGTCGATTTTGTAAACCCCGGGGAATGAACAACCGGCGAGTGCGAGCAGTCCCACGAAGGTGAAACTGGTTAGCAAGAGCTTGGTGTTTTGCATCGGTGGGCGACTTCCACTATCTTGGCTGGGACAACGTAAACCCCGATCATACCCGCATTAAGAGGAGCTGCGAAGCAGCATCCGCGAGAAAGCTGACCATGGTTGAAAATAGCGAACTACGTAAAGCCGGCCTTAAAGTGACTCTGCCACGGGTCAAAATTCTACAAATGCTCGATTCCGCCGAGCAGCGACACATGAGTGCCGAGGATGTTTACAAGGCGCTGATGGAAGCTGGCGAGGATGTCGGTCTGGCCACGGTTTACCGTGTTCTGACCCAGTTTGAAGCAGCAGGCCTTGTGGTACGCCACAACTTTGATGGCGGTCATGCTGTATTCGAACTGGCTGACGGCGGTCACCACGACCACATGGTCAACGTGGATTCCGGTGAGGTGATCGAATTCTTCGACGAAGAAATCGAGAAGCTTCAGAAGGCGATTGTCGAGAAGCATGGCTTCGAGTTGGTGGATCACAACTTGGTGCTGTACGTACGCACGAAGAAATAAGCATGTCGCGCGGACATAGTCCGCGAAACGATCGAAGGCGACCCAAGGGTCGCCTTCGTGCTTTCCGCTCTTTATTAAAGTGGCAGGGACTCAAGCCTTGGCGGTAACCACCATTTTCTTCGCGTGGGCCAGCGACTCCTTGGTCAGGTCGATGCCGCCCAGCATCCGCGCTACCTCTTCGATTCGCTCGGTCTTGCCCAGTTTGGAAACCGCGGTGTGAGTCGCATCGCTGCCGCGCACCTTGTGCACAAAAAGATGTTGATGGCCCTGGGCTGCCACCTGCGGCAAGTGGGTGACCGTCAATACCTGGCCGCGCTCGCCGAGGCGACGTAGCAGTTGGCCGACGATCTCCGCGGTCGGGCCGCCGATGCCGACGTCCACTTCGTCGAATACCAGGGTCGGGACACGAGAGGTCTGTGCGGTAATCACCTGGATTGCCAGGCTGATCCGCGACAGTTCGCCCCCGGATGCCACTTTGGCCAGGGCCTTGAGCGGCTGGCCGGGGTTGGCGCTGACCAACAGCTCGACCTGCTCGAGGCCGTTGGGCTGCAGTTCATCGCCGCTGTTGGCGTGCAGTTCGATGGTGAAGCGGCCGCCAGGCATGCCCAGGCGCTGGATTTCCTGTTCGACGGCGCTGGCCAGGCTGGTTGCGGCCTGCTGGCGCAGCTCGCTCAACTCCCTGGCTTTTTCGTGATAGTGCCGGGCAAAGGATTTCAGCTCATCGCCCAGGCGCTCAATGGATTCGTCATTGGCATCCAGAGTTTCGATTTCCTCCAGCAGTTTCTGCTGCATGGCTGCCACCTCGGTGGGCTGGATCCGGTGTTTGCGGGCCAGGGTATAGATGGCGTCCAACCGCTCCTCCAGTTGTTGCAGGCGCGCCGGGTCCGCATCGAAATGGTCGACGAAGCGATTCAGTTCGCCGACGGCTTCTTCGACCTGGATTTGCGCGCTGGCCAGCAGGTTGGTGGCTTCCGCCAGGGCGCCGGAGGTGTTGCCGATGCTCGACAGGCGATTGAGGCTCGCTGTCAGGGCGCTGAGGACGTTGCCCGAATCACTTTCGCTGCAATGCTCGACGACCTGCCGGCAGATGCCCAGCAGGCTTTCGGCATTGGTCAGGTTCTTGTGTTCGAGTTCCAGTTGCTCGAGTTCGCTTTCGCCCAGGGCCAGGTTCTCCAGTTCCTCCAGCTGATAGCTGAGGAGCTGGTGGCGCGCCCGCTGCTCGTCCCCGGAGTTGGACAGGCGCTCCAGTTCCTGGCGGGTCTGGCGCCAGCGCTGGGCTGCCAGCGATACCTGGCGAGCCAGGTCGGTGGCACCGGCGTATTCGTCGAGCAGGCGGCGGTGGGTATCGGTTTTCAGCAGCGACTGGTGTTCATGCTGGCTGTGGATGTCGATCAGCAGTTCGCCGAGGGCCTTGAGGTCGCCTAGCGGGCACGGGGAGCCATTGATGTAGCCGCGGGAACGGCCTTCGGCGGTGATGACCCGGCGCAGGATGCATGGGCTGTCGTTGTCCAGGTCGCGTTCGGCGAGCCAGGTGCGGGCCTCGGGAATGTCTTCCAGGTCGAAGGTGGCGAGAATGTCGGCCTTGTCGGCACCTGGGCGTACTACGCCACTGTCGGCGCGATCACCCAGGGTCAGCCCCAGGGCGTCGAGCATGATCGATTTGCCGGCGCCGGTTTCACCCGTGATGACGCTCATCCCGCGATCCAGTTCCAGATCGAGATGTTCAACGATGGCGTAGTTGTGTACGGACAGGTGCACCAGCATAAAGGCCGCTCCCAAGCTTTAGGTCTGGTTATTTATACAGTGTTTTGTTTTCGGCTGACAATGCCTGCCCTTAGCTCGATTCGCTTGCTTGGCGGATTTTTTTATCGTGTGGGGGAATAGTTAGCGACCGGCGTTTGGGGGCGTCCAATGATTTTTGCCGAGGGCACGGCCCTTGAACCTGGAAAATGCGACCCCATATATCGGGGCAGAAGCGTGAGTTGAGCTCGCGGACGATATTGAAAGGAGAATTTTATGGCTGACGAACAGACGCTGGATACGCAAAATCTCGACGCCAATCAGGCCCCCGAGACTTCGGGCGAAGATCTGGCGGCTCGTGTGCAAGTGCTCGAAGAGCAGTTGGCTGGCGCTCAGGATCAGGCATTGCGTGTTGCGGCCGATCTGCAGAACGTCCGCCGCCGTGCCGAGCAGGATGTAGAAAAAGCTCACAAATTCGCCCTCGAGCGTTTTGCTGGCGACCTGCTGCCGGTGATCGACAGTCTCGAGCGCGGTCTTGAGTTGTCCAGCCCGGACGACGAAAGCATTCGCCCGATGCGTGAAGGTATCGAACTGACCCTGAAGATGTTCCAGGACACCCTGAAGCGTTATCAGTTGGAAGTGATCGATCCGCATGGCGAACCGTTCAACGCTGAACAGCACCAGGCGATGGCCATGCAGGAAAGTGCCGACGTCGAGCCGAACAGCGTTCTCAAGGTGTTCCAGAAGGGCTATCAGCTCAACGGTCGCCTGCTGCGCCCGGCCATGGTCGTGGTCAGCAAGGCACCCGCACCGGTTTCGCCTTCGATTGACGAGAAGGCTTGAAATCGCGCGCAGGGCCCCCATTTATAGGTCAAGCGTTTAAGTGCTACCGCAGTCGGCCACCACTGCTGCGGCAACAAAATCTAAAGTTTCGGGAGAGTTAACATGGGCAAAATTATCGGTATCGACCTGGGGACTACCAACTCCTGCGTCTCCATTCTTGAAAACGGCAACGTAAAAGTTATCGAAAACGCTGAAGGCGCGCGTACCACGCCGTCCATCATCGCTTACGCCAACGATGGCGAAATCCTGGTTGGCCAGTCGGCCAAGCGTCAGGCCGTGACCAACCCGCACAACACCCTGTACGCGGTGAAGCGTCTGATTGGTCGCCGTTTCGACGAAGAAGTCGTACAGAAAGACATCCAGATGGTCCCTTACAAGATCGTCAAGGCTGACAACAACGACGCCTGGGTTGAAGTGAACGGCCAGAAAATGGCTCCGCCACAGATCTCGGCTGAAATCCTCAAGAAAATGAAGAAGACCGCCGAAGACTATCTCGGCGAGGCTGTGACCGAAGCGGTGATCACCGTTCCGGCCTACTTCAACGACAGCCAGCGCCAGGCGACCAAAGACGCCGGCCGCATCGCGGGCCTGGACGTAAAACGTATCATCAACGAACCGACCGCGGCCGCTCTGGCTTACGGCATGGACAAGGCCAAGGGCGATCACACCGTGATCGTTTATGACCTGGGTGGCGGTACCTTCGACGTATCCGTGATCGAAATCGCTGAAGTCGATGGCGAGCACCAGTTCGAAGTACTGGCAACCAACGGTGACACCTTCCTCGGTGGTGAAGACTTCGACATTCGTCTGATCGACTACCTCGTGGACGAGTTCAAGAAAGAAAGCGGCATGAACCTCAAGGGTGACCCGCTGGCCATGCAGCGCCTGAAAGAAGCCGCTGAAAAAGCCAAGATCGAGCTGTCCTCGAGCCAACAGACCGACGTCAACCTGCCGTACATCACCGCAGACGCCACCGGTCCTAAGCACCTGAACGTGAAGATCTCCCGCGCCAAGCTGGAATCGCTGGTTGAAGACCTGGTTCAGCGCACCATCGAGCCTTGCCGCATCGCCATGAAGGACGCCGGTATCGACGTGAGCAAGATCGACGACGTGATCCTGGTCGGCGGTCAGACCCGCATGCCGCTGGTGCAGAAGCTGGTGACCGATTTCTTCGGTAAAGAAGCACGCAAGGACGTGAACCCGGACGAAGCTGTTGCCATGGGCGCTGCCATTCAGGGCGCGGTACTGGCTGGTGACGTGAAAGACGTATTGCTGCTGGACGTCAGCCCGCTGACCCTGGGTATCGAAACCATGGGCGGCGTGATGACCGCGCTGATCGAGAAAAACACCACGATTCCTACCAAGAAATCGCAAGTGTTCTCGACTGCCGACGACAACCAGGGCGCAGTGACCATTCATGTGCTGCAGGGCGAGCGTAAGCAAGCCGCGCAGAACAAATCCCTGGGCAAGTTCGACCTGGCCGAGATTCCACCAGCTCCGCGTGGCGTGCCGCAAATCGAAGTGACCTTCGACATCGACGCCAACGGCATCCTGCACGTAGGTGCGAAAGACAAGGCGACCGGCAAGACCCAGTCGATCGTGATCAAGGCCAACTCCGGTCTGTCCGAGGAAGAAATTCAGCAGATGGTTCGTGATGCTGAAGTCAACGCCGAAGAAGACCGCAAGTTCGAAGAGCTGGCCAGTGCGCGCAACCAAGGCGATGCCCTGGTTCACTCGACTCGCAAGATGATCGCTGATGCGGGCGACAAAGTGACTGCTGAAGAGAAGGCTGCGATCGAAGCTGCCGTGGTTGCCCTTGAAGCCGCTATCAAAGGCGACGACAAGGCTGCCATCGACGCCAAGGTCGAAGAGCTGTCGAAAGTGTCGGCTCCGGTCGCTCAGAAGATGTACGCCGAGCAGGCTCAGCCGGCAGAAGGCGCAGCTTCGCAGGCCGAGTCGGCCGAGAAAGCTGATGACGTCGTCGACGCCGAGTTCGAAGAAGTAAAAGACCACAAGTAAGACTGCTTGTTGGTCGGCCGGTTGACTGCCTTTGTGCGGTGACTGGTAGGATGTCGCCGCGCGGGAGCTTGCTCCCGCGTTGGCGTGTCTGGAGCAAGCGAATTTTTTACGGTGTGCGACTCTTTTCGCGCACTGGCGGTACGGTCGGAAATGCTCCTGCTTTCCGTTCGGGATTGCCGCAGTTGTCGGCCAGTCTGTTGGTCGTCTATCCAAGACCAGGATCGTTGAATTGACGTGAGTTGGGTCCGGGCCTGTATTGGGGCTCAACGAGTTTGGCGAGGCTCAGGAGAGCATTGTCGAACGTCCTCAAGAGTGTGAAGACTTATGGCAAAGCGTGACTATTACGAAGTATTGGGTGTGGAGCGAGGCTCGAGCGAAGCCGACCTGAAAAAGGCTTACCGCCGCCTGGCGATGAAGCACCACCCGGACCGTAATCCCGGCGACAAAGCGTCGGAAGATATGTTCAAGGAGGCCAACGAGGCCTACGAAGTATTGTCTGACTCGAGCAAGCGCGCGGCTTATGACCAGTACGGTCATGCTGGTGTCGATCCGAGCATGGGCGGTGGTGGTGCCGGCTTCGGTGGCCAGAACTTCTCCGACATCTTTGGCGATGTCTTCAGTGATTTCTTTGGCGGTGGTCGTGGCGGCTCCCGTGGCGGGGCTCAGCGTGGCAGCGACTTGCGCTACACCCTGGAGCTGAACCTGGAAGAGGCGGTGCGCGGCACCACCGTGAATATCCGTGTTCCGACGCTGGTCAACTGCAAGCCTTGCGACGGCTCGGGCGCCAAGAAAGGCTCCTCGCCTGTTACCTGTCCGACCTGTGGCGGTATTGGCCAGGTGCGCATGCAGCAGGGCTTCTTCTCGGTGCAGCAGACCTGCCCGCGTTGCCATGGCCAGGGCAAGATCATTTCCGACCCGTGCGACTCCTGCCACGGCGAAGGCCGCGTCGAAGAGTACAAGACGCTGTCGGTGAAAGTGCCGGCGGGTGTCGATACCGGCGACCGCATTCGTCTGTCTGGCGAAGGGGAGGCGGGTACCCAGGGCGGCCCTACGGGCGACCTGTATGTGGTGATCAATGTGCGTGAGCACGCGATCTTCCAGCGCGACGGCAAGCACCTGTTCTGTGAAGTGCCTATCAGCTTCGTTGATGCGGCGCTGGGCGGCGAACTGGAAATCCCGACGCTGGATGGCCGGGTCAAACTGAAGATTCCTGAGGGCACCCAGACCGGCAAGCAGTTCCGTGTGCGTGGCAAGGGTGTGGCTCCGGTGCGCGGCGGCGGTGCTGGCGACTTGATGTGCCGGGTTGCGGTGGAAACGCCGGTGAACTTGAGTCGTCGTCAGCGTGAATTGCTCGAAGAGTTGCGTGGTTCCCTGGCGGACGACAATACCCACTCGCCGAAAACCACTGGCTGGTTCGAAGGCGTGAAGCGCTTCTTCGGCGACCTGTAAGGAGCGAAGCATGCGACGTATAGCTGTGATGGGCGCCGCAGGGCGCATGGGTAAGAACCTGGTGGAGGCCGTGCAACAGCGCTCGCCGCTCTCCGGGCTTACCGCGGCGATCGTGCGGCCTGGCAGTTCGTTGGTTGGTGCCGATGCTGGCGAGCTGGCATCGCTGGGGCGCATTGGTGTGCCAATGTCCGACAGCCTGGAAAAGGTCGCTGACGAATTCGATGTGTTGATCGATTTCACGCTGCCGGAAGTGATGCTGAAGAACCTGGCATTCTGTCGCAAGGCGGGCAAGGCCGTGGTGATCGGTACCACGGGGCTGGGCGCCAAGGAAAAGCAGGTGCTGGCCGAGGCCGGCAAGGATATTCCGATCGTGTTCGCCGCCAACTTCAGCGTTGGCGTCAATCTGTCGCTGAAGCTGCTCGACATGGCCGCCCGTGTGTTGGGCGATGATGCGGACATCGAAATCATCGAGGCGCATCACCGGCACAAGATCGACGCGCCTTCGGGGACGGCCTTGCGCATGGGCGAGGTGATTGCCGATGCGCTGGGGCGTGATCTGCAGAAGGTCGCGGTGTATGGCCGTGAAGGCCATACCGGTGCTCGTGAGCGTGAGACCATTGGTTTCGCCACGGTCCGGGGTGGTGATGTGGTGGGCGATCACACGGTGTTGTTCGCTGCTGAGGGCGAGCGTCTGGAGATTACCCACAAGGCTTCCAGTCGCATGACTTTCGCCAAGGGTGCGGTACGTGCTGCGTTGTGGCTGGACGGTCGTCCGGCGGGTCTTTATGACATGCAGGATGTGCTGGATCTGCGTTGAGATGCATCCAAAACAGGGCTAGGCTTCGCGCTTGAGCCCTGTTTTAACCCGCTAAGCGATGTTCTGTCGCATTCCTCTGCCTTTAAGGCTCTTTAGCGGTGGACCAAAAAAGCCTTTTTCTGTAAGCTACAGCTTTAGTGTGTCCACTAAAAGCGCGCAGAATAATTCGGTGAAGAAGCGGGGTGACGTGTCCATACGTCACTCCGCTTTTTTACAACCTGCGATCGCCCTTTCAGGCTTTATTTACGGGAGGTCTTCTTGACTAAGCCAGCCATACTCGCCCTTGCTGATGGCAGCATTTTTCGCGGCGAAGCCATTGGAGCCGACGGTCAAACCGTTGGTGAGGTGGTGTTTAACACCGCAATGACCGGCTATCAGGAAATCCTTACCGATCCTTCCTACGCCCAACAGATCGTTACCCTGACTTACCCGCATATCGGCAATACCGGCACCACGCCGGAAGACGCCGAGTCCGATCGTGTCTGGTCGGCCGGTCTGGTGATTCGCGACCTGCCACTGGTTGCGAGCAACTGGCGTAACACCCTGTCCCTGTCCGATTACCTGAAAGCCAACAACGTTGTGGCGATCGCCGGTATCGACACCCGTCGCCTGACGCGCATCCTGCGCGAGAAAGGCGCGCAGAACGGCTGCATCATGGCCGGCGACAACATTTCCGACGAAGCGGCGATTGCCGCAGCGCGCGGCTTCCCTGGCCTGAAAGGCATGGATCTGGCGAAGGTCGTCAGCACCAAGAAAACCTACGAGTGGCGCTCCAGCGTCTGGAGCCTGAAGACCGACAGTCATCCGACCATCGAGGCTTCCGAGCTGCCATACCACGTGGTCGCCTACGACTACGGCGTCAAGCTGAACATCCTGCGCATGCTGGTCGAGCGCGGTTGCCGCGTGACCGTAGTGCCTGCGCAAACTCCGGCCAGCGACGTCCTGGCACTCAAGCCTGACGGTGTGTTCCTGTCCAACGGCCCTGGCGACCCCGAGCCTTGCGATTACGCCATCCAGGCGATCAAGGACGTGCTGGAAACCGAGATCCCGGTCTTCGGTATCTGCCTGGGCCACCAACTGCTGGCACTGGCCTCCGGCGCCAAGACGGTGAAGATGGGCCACGGCCACCATGGTGCCAACCACCCGGTCCAGGACCTGGACAGCGGTGTAGTGATGATCACCAGCCAGAACCACGGTTTTGCGGTGGACGAAGCCACCCTGCCAGGCAACGTGCGGGCGATCCACAAATCGCTGTTCGACGGCACCCTGCAAGGCATCGAGCGTACCGACAAGAGCGCATTCAGCTTCCAGGGCCACCCTGAAGCCAGCCCGGGCCCGAACGATGTAGCGCCGCTGTTCGATCGTTTCATCAACGAGATGGCCAAGCGACGCTGAGTGCTCGCCCCTGAAGGTGGCCCCGGCATCGGTGGCCCCTTCAGCGCTTCAGAGATTTGATCAAGACGGCTTGCCGACTGACCTGCGGATTTGAGTGACAACCCATGCCAAAACGTACAGACATTAAAAGCATCCTGATTCTCGGCGCTGGCCCGATCGTGATCGGCCAGGCTTGCGAATTCGACTACTCCGGCGCCCAGGCCTGCAAGGCCCTGCGCGAAGAGGGTTACCGGGTCATCCTGGTGAACTCCAACCCGGCGACCATCATGACCGACCCGGCCATGGCCGACGCCACCTACATCGAGCCGATCAAGTGGCAGACCGTTGCCAAGATCATCGAGAAAGAGCGTCCGGACGCTCTGCTGCCGACCATGGGTGGCCAGACTGCGTTGAACTGCGCCCTGGACCTGGAGCGTGAAGGCGTTCTGGAGAAGTTCGGCGTGGAAATGATCGGCGCCAATGCCGACACCATCGACAAGGCCGAAGACCGCTCGCGCTTCGACACCGCGATGAAGGCGATCGGCCTGGAGTGCCCGCGCTCCGGTATCGCCCACAGCATGGACGAGGCCAATGCGGTCCTCGAGAAGCTGGGCTTCCCGTGCATCATCCGCCCGTCCTTCACCATGGGCGGCACCGGTGGCGGTATCGCCTACAACCGTGAAGAGTTCGAAGAAATCTGCGCCCGTGGCCTGGACCTGTCGCCGACCAAGGAACTGCTGATCGACGAATCGCTGATCGGCTGGAAAGAATACGAGATGGAGGTGGTCCGCGATAAGAAGGACAACTGCATCATCGTTTGCTCGATCGAAAACTTCGACCCGATGGGCGTGCACACCGGTGACTCGATCACCGTGGCTCCTGCGCAAACCCTGACCGACAAGGAATACCAGATCCTGCGCAACGCCTCCCTGGCGGTACTGCGTGAGATCGGCGTGGAAACCGGTGGCTCCAACGTCCAGTTCGGCATCTGCCCGAACACTGGCCGTATGGTGGTGATCGAGATGAACCCGCGGGTATCCCGTTCTTCGGCCCTGGCTTCGAAAGCCACCGGCTTCCCGATTGCCAAGGTCGCCGCCAAGCTGGCCGTGGGTTACACCCTGGATGAGCTGTCGAACGACATCACCGGGGGCAAGACCCCGGCGTCCTTCGAGCCGTCCATCGACTACGTCGTGACCAAGCTGCCACGCTTCGCCTTCGAGAAATTCGCCAAGGCCGATGCCCGCCTGACCACTCAGATGAAGTCGGTGGGTGAAGTGATGGCCATCGGCCGGACCTTCCAGGAATCCCTGCAGAAAGCGCTGCGTGGCCTGGAAGTGGGTGTCTGCGGTCTGGATCCGAAGCTCGACCTGAGCAACCCGGAAAGCATGAACGTGCTCAAGCGCGAGCTGACCGTGCCGGGCGCCGAGCGTATCTGGTACGTGGCTGATGCCTTCCGTGCCGGCATGACCGTCGAGCAGATCTTCGGCATGAACATGATCGATCCTTGGTTCCTGGTGCAGATCGAAGACCTGATCAAGGAAGAAGAGAAGGTCAAGACACTGGGGCTGTCGGCCATCGACCGCGACCTGATGTTCCGCCTCAAGCGCAAAGGCTTCTCCGACCAGCGTCTGGCCAAGCTGCTGGGCGTGACCGAGAAGAACCTGCGTACCCACCGTCATAAGCTGGAAGTGTTCCCGGTCTACAAGCGCGTCGACACCTGCGCGGCCGAGTTCGCCACCGATACCGCCTACCTGTACTCGACCTACGAGGAGGAGTGCGAGGCTGCACCTTCGGGTCGCGACAAGATCATGATCCTGGGTGGCGGTCCGAACCGTATCGGCCAGGGTATCGAGTTCGACTACTGCTGCGTGCACGCCGCATTGGCGCTGCGTGACGATGGTTACGAAACCATCATGGTCAACTGCAACCCCGAAACCGTTTCCACTGACTACGACACCTCCGATCGCCTGTACTTCGAGCCAGTGACCCTGGAAGACGTACTGGAAATCGTCCGCGTCGAGAAGCCAAAAGGCGTGATCGTCCAGTACGGCGGCCAGACCCCGCTGAAGCTGGCGCGTGCCCTGGAAGCCGCCGGCGTGCCGATCATCGGTACCAGCCCTGACGCCATCGACCGTGCCGAAGACCGCGAACGCTTCCAGCAGATGGTCGAGCGCCTGAACCTGCGTCAGCCGCCAAACGCCACCGTGCGCAGCGAAGACGAAGCGATTCGTGCCGCGGCCAAGATCGGCTACCCGCTGGTGGTGCGTCCGTCTTATGTACTGGGCGGCCGGGCGATGGAAATCGTTTACGAAGAAGAAGAACTCAAGCGCTACCTGCGTGAAGCGGTGCAAGTGTCCAACGACAGCCCGGTGCTGCTGGACCACTTCCTCAACTGCGCCATCGAGATGGACGTGGACGCGGTCTGCGACGGCAAGGATGTGGTGATCGGCGCGATCATGCAGCACATCGAACAGGCTGGCGTGCACTCCGGTGACTCCGCTTGCTCGCTGCCGCCGTACTCGTTGCCTGCGCACATCCAGGACGAGATGCGCGAACAGGTCAAGAAGATGGCCCTGGAGCTGGGCGTGGTCGGCCTGATGAACGTGCAGCTGGCCCTGCAGGGCGAGCAGATCTATGTCATCGAAGTGAACCCGCGTGCTTCCCGTACCGTGCCGTTCGTTTCCAAGTGCATCGGTGTCTCCCTGGCGATGATCGCCGCGCGCGTCATGGCGGGTAAGACCCTGAAAGAGCTGGGCTTCACCAAGGAAATCATTCCTAACTTCTACAGTGTCAAGGAAGCGGTGTTCCCGTTCGCCAAATTCCCGGGTGTCGACCCGATCCTCGGCCCAGAGATGAAGTCGACCGGCGAAGTGATGGGTGTTGGTGACACCTTCGGCGAAGCCTTCGCCAAGGCCCAGATGGGCGCTAGCGAAGTGCTGCCGACTGGTGGTACCGCATTCATCAGCGTACGTGACGACGACAAGCCGCTGGTTGCGGGCGTGGCTCGTGATCTGATCAACTTGGGCTTCGAAGTGGTCGCCACTGCCGGTACTGCCAAGCTGATTGAGGCGGCAGGCCTGAAGGTGCGCCGCGTGAACAAGGTGACTGAAGGTCGTCCGCACGTGGTCGACATGATCAAGAATGACGAAGTCACGCTGATCATCAACACCACCGAAGGTCGTCAGTCGATCGCTGACTCTTATTCCATTCGTCGTAACGCCTTGCAGCACAAGATCTACTGCACCACCACCATTGCTGCGGGCGAGGCCATCTGTGAAGCGCTCAAGTTCGGTCCGGAAAAGACCGTGCGCCGCTTGCAGGATCTACATGCAGGATTGAAGGCATGAATAAATACCCAATGACCGTCCAGGGCTCCAAGGCCCTGGAAGAAGAGTTGACGTTCCTCAGCAAGGTCGAGCGGCCACGCTTGAGCCAGGCCATCGGTGAGGCCCGAGAACTCGGTGATCTCAAGGAAAACGCGGAATACCATGCTGCCCGCGAGGAGCAGGGAATGGTTGAAGCGCGCATCCGGGATATTGAAGGCCGCCTGCAAAACTCGGTTGTCATCGATGTGACGAGCATTCCTCATACAGGCAAGGTGATTTTCGGCACTACCGTCGAAATCGCCAACGTTGAAACCGATGAGAGCGTCACTTACCAGATCGTTGGTGAGGATGAGGCTGACATCAAGCTCGGAAAGATCTCTGTAGGCTCGCCCATTGCCCGTGCCTTGATCGCCAAGGAAGAGGGTGATGTGGTTGCCGTTAAAACGCCTAGCGGCGTGATCGAGTACGAGATTGTCGAAGTCCGCCACATCTGAACGAGGGCGCCTGCTGAATGCAGGCGCCATGCTTTGGCAACTGACTCAGATGTTGTGGGTCGGTGGTGTGTGGTTGTTGCATGTCGGCTTGTTGCCGGTGCTGGGCCAGATTGGCCTGGCGCCGCTGCTGATCGAAGAGATCGGTAATGTGCTGAGTGCGCTGCTGGTTGGTTTTTCAGCGGTATGCATCGTTCTTCAGATGCTGGTATTGGTACGTGCTGAAGGGCTGGCGAGCCTGTGGCGGGATATGCGAGGGCAGCTGTTGTTGGTGGCGTTATGTGCGTGCACGATGTATTTCGTGGTGCGCTTCGGGCTGTCGGATGTCGAGCGCTGGCAGTTGTTCAGCTATCTTGTCTTGGCTTTTTCCGGTCTGGTGCTGGTCTTGCAGCCGGTGCCTGGGTGGAGTGGCAGGGCGCGCGAAGCACGCCCTTGACCCCTGTCGACGTCAGTGGAAGCGATGGACGTTGGACAGTTGCTTGTTTACCTTGGCGTTCTTGCGATAAATCAACGCCATTTTGCCGATGACCTGCACCAGATCCGCTTTGCCGGCCTTGCACAGTTCTGCAATGGCTTCCAGGCGGGACTCGCGTTCGAGGATGTTGAGCTTGATCTTGATCAGCTCATGATCGCTCAAGGCGCGTTCAAGTTCGGCCAACACACCTTCGGTCAAACCGTTGTCAGCCACAGTCAATACTGGTTTCAGATGGTGGCCAATGGATTTGTACTGTTTCTTCTGCTCTTGAGTGAGCGGCATAATCTGACCCCTGCGTCTGATCTTGTAAAAAGCGGCGGCCAGTTTACCCGAGCGCGTCCGGGACCGCCCAGTTAATCACGACCCGTTTTATTTTTTGAGGTGGCCCGTGGCCCGTTCCAAGACAAGCCATAACTGGCTGAAAGAGCACTTCAACGACCCATTCGTCAAAATGGCGCAAAAAGATGGGTACCGTTCGCGTGCCAGCTACAAGCTGCTGGAAATCCAGGAAAAGGATCGCCTGATCCGTCCTGGAATGAGTGTTATCGATCTGGGCGCGGCACCAGGGGGCTGGTCGCAGGTGACCAGTCGTCTGATCGGCGGGCAGGGGCGACTGATCGCTTCCGACATTCTGGAAATGGATAGCATCCCTGATGTCACCTTCATTCAGGGCGACTTCACCGAAGATGCAGTGTTGGCTCAAATCCTCGAGGCAGTCGGAAATTCCCAGGTGGACCTTGTGATTTCCGATATGGCCCCCAATATGAGTGGTACGCCTGCCGTAGATATGCCGCGGGCGATGTTTCTGTGCGAGTTGGCACTTGATTTGGCGGGGCGGGTTCTGCGTCCCGGTGGCGACTTCCTGATAAAGATTTTCCAGGGAGAAGGTTTCGACGAATACCACAAGAACGTTCGCAAGATGTTCGACAAGGTGGTGATGCGCAAACCGAGTTCTTCCCGTGATCGTTCTCGCGAGCAGTATCTGCTGGGACGTGGCTTTCGCGGGCGTATCGAGTAAAGGTTGTTTTTGACCGGGTTGATAGTTTTTTCGTATTTCGCCCGGGGGGCTTAAGCGAATATTGTGTAATCTGGGTTTCACAAAGGGTTACAGACAGCGCCTGCCAGAGCTGTAGGTAATGTAGTAAGTTAGGTCGGTGAATATCATGCGAAGCGCGCGCCAGCAGCGGAGCTTGCTTCAGAGGGTAGTTAATTGAACGATATGGCAAAGAATCTGATCCTGTGGTTGATCATCGCGGCTGTCCTGGTGACGGTGATGAACAACTTCTCCAGCCCTAACGAGCCGCAGACCCTCAACTATTCCGACTTTATCCAGCAAGTTAAGGATGGCAAGGTCGAGCGCGTAGCCGTTGATGGTTATGTGATTACCGGCAAGCGCAACGATGGCGATAGCTTCAAGACCATTCGTCCTGCGATTCAGGACAACGGCCTGATCGGTGACCTGGTGGATAACCACGTGGTCGTCGAAGGCAAGCAGCCTGAGCAGCAAAGCATCTGGACCCAACTGCTGGTCGCCAGCTTCCCGATCCTGGTGATCATCGCCGTCTTCATGTTCTTCATGCGGCAGATGCAGGGTGGTGCTGGTGGCAAGGGCGGGCCGATGAGCTTTGGCAAGAGCAAGGCGCGCCTGTTGTCCGAAGATCAAGTGAAAACCACATTGGCGGATGTCGCGGGTTGCGACGAGGCCAAGGAAGAAGTGGGTGAACTGGTTGAGTTTCTCCGTGATCCGGGCAAATTCCAGCGCCTGGGCGGTCGTATTCCTCGCGGCGTGCTGATGGTTGGCCCTCCTGGTACCGGTAAGACCTTGTTGGCCAAGGCTATTGCTGGTGAAGCCAAGGTTCCATTCTTCACTATCTCCGGTTCCGACTTCGTCGAAATGTTCGTTGGTGTGGGTGCCAGCCGCGTCCGCGATATGTTCGAACAGGCCAAGAAACATGCCCCGTGCATCATCTTCATCGACGAGATCGATGCCGTTGGTCGCCATCGTGGTGCCGGCATGGGGGGTGGTCATGATGAGCGCGAGCAGACTCTCAACCAGCTGCTGGTAGAGATGGATGGCTTTGAAATGAACGACGGCATCATTGTTATTGCCGCCACCAACCGTCCTGATGTGCTGGACCCGGCGCTGCTGCGTCCAGGTCGTTTCGATCGCCAGGTCGTGGTCGGTCTGCCAGATATCCGTGGCCGTGAGCAGATTTTGAAAGTTCACATGCGTAAAGTGCCTATGGGGGAAGATGTCGCTCCGGCAGTGATTGCCCGCGGTACGCCCGGCTTCTCTGGTGCCGACTTGGCCAACTTGGTGAACGAGGCGTCACTCTTCGCTGCCCGTAGCGGCAAGCGCATTGTCGAGATGAAAGAGTTCGAGCTGGCAAAAGACAAGATCATGATGGGCGCGGAGCGCAAATCCATGGTCATGTCCGAGAAGGAAAAGCAGAACACGGCTTATCACGAAGCGGGTCACGCCATTGTCGGTCGCGTAGTGCCTGAACATGATCCGGTCTACAAGGTTTCGATCATCCCGCGTGGTCGGGCTCTGGGTGTAACCATGTTCCTGCCGGAAGAGGATCGCTATAGCTTGTCCAAGCGTGCGCTGATCAGTCAGATCTGCTCGCTGTACGGCGGTCGTATCGCGGAAGAAATGACGTTGGGCTTTGACGGTGTAACTACCGGAGCTTCCAACGACATCATGCGCGCCAGTCAGATTGCGCGGAACATGGTGACCAAGTGGGGGCTTTCCGAAAAACTGGGTCCGTTGATGTACGCCGAAGAAGAGGGCGAGGTCTTTCTGGGGCGCAGTGCTGGCAGCCAGCATGCAAGCCTGTCTGCGGAAACCGCCAAGCTGATTGACTCCGAAGTTCGTAGCATCATCGACCAGTGCTATGGCACCGCCAAGCAGATCCTCACGGATAACCGCGACAAGCTGGATGCGATGGCCGATGCCTTGATGAAGTATGAAACCATCGATGCCGAGCAGATCGACGACATCATGGCTGGTCGTACCCCTCGCGAGCCTCGCGATTGGGAGGGCGGCTCGGGTACCACACCTCCGGTGGTGCAGAACGAACGTCCAGAGACACCGATCGGCGGCCCGGCTGCTGACCACTAAGGTTTGAAATGACTTCTATGTCGTCCTCGACCCGGTTGCCTTGCGGCAACCGGGTTCTTGATTTGGCCCATACGCATGTCATGGGCATTCTTAATGTAACTCCCGACTCCTTCTCTGATGGTGGCCGTTTCAGTCAGCTTGATGCTGCCTTGCGCCATGCCGAAGGTATGGTGCTGGCGGGCGCGACGCTCATCGATGTGGGGGGCGAGTCCACTCGTCCTGGTGCGCGGGCGGTATCGCCGCTTGAAGAGCTTGAGCGGGTAGCACCTATCGTCGAACGCATCCATCGTGAACTGGATGTCATTATTTCGGTCGATACATCCACGCCTGCGGTCATGCGCGAAACTGCGCGCCTGGGCGCGGGATTGATCAATGATGTCCGCTCGTTGCGGCGGGATGGCGCGCTGGATGCTGCAGCGGCCACAGGTTTACCGGTCTGTCTTATGCATATGCTCGGTGAGCCTGGCGATATGCAAGACAATCCGCAGTATCGGGATGTAACCAAGGAAGTGGGGGTATTCCTGGCTGACCGTATGGCTCAGTGTGCTGCAGTGGGTATCGGGTCGGAACGGATCATTCTGGATCCGGGTTTTGGCTTCGCAAAGACCCTGCAGCACAACTTGAGCCTGTTCAAGCATATGGATGCCCTGCATGCCCTTGGTCGACCTCTGCTGGTCGGGGTTTCACGAAAGAGCATGATAGGTCAGGCATTGAGTCGCCCCGTTGGTGAGCGCCTGTATGGCGGGCTGGCTCTTGCCGCTCTGGCAATGTCCAAAGGGGCAAAGATCCTGCGGGTCCATGATGTGGCCGAGACGGTGGATGTCGTGCGGATGATTACAGCTGTGGAATCAGCCGAATAAGAATGATGGAGCACTTATGAGCAAGAAATACTTTGGCACTGACGGCATTCGCGGTCGTGTGGGTGTATACCCTATTACCCCTGATTTCATGCTCAGACTTGGTTGGGCTGCAGGAATGGCCTTCCGCAGTATGGGCGCCTGTCGTGTATTGGTGGGCAAAGACACGCGCATTTCCGGTTACATGTTCGAGTCTGCGCTTGAGGCGGGCCTGTCCGCTGCCGGTGCGGATGTAATGCTGCTGGGCCCGATGCCTACTCCTGCCATCGCCTACCTGACCCGCACTTTCCATGCAGAGGCGGGGATCGTGATCAGCGCGTCGCATAACCCTCACGATGACAACGGCATCAAGTTCTTCTCGGGGGAAGGCACCAAGCTCCCGGATGAGGTCGAGTTGATGATCGAAGAGTTGTTGGACACGCCGATGGCTGTGGTGGAGTCCAGCAAGCTGGGTAAGGTATCGCGCATCAATGACGCCTCGGGCCGTTATATTGAATTCTGTAAGAGCAGCGTTCCTTCCGGTACCAGCTTTGCGGGTCTGAAGATTGTTGTCGATTGTGCCCACGGTGCGACCTACAAGGTCGCACCAAGTGTTTTTCGTGAGTTGGGCGCTGAAGTGGTGGTGCTCTCCGCACAGCCTAACGGTCTGAACATCAACGACAATTGCGGCTCGACCCACATGGGGCAGTTACAGGCTGCGGTATTGGCCGAGCACGCCGATCTGGGTATTGCCTTCGATGGTGATGGCGACCGGGTGTTGATGGTCGACCATACAGGCGCCATCGTCGACGGCGACGAACTTCTGTTCATCAT
Source organism: Pseudomonas sp. NFACC41-3 (assembly GCF_900109505.1). Classification (NCBI taxonomy): domain Bacteria; kingdom Pseudomonadati; phylum Pseudomonadota; class Gammaproteobacteria; order Pseudomonadales; family Pseudomonadaceae; genus Pseudomonas; species Pseudomonas sp. NFACC41-3. Next base: position 684,721 of record NZ_FOAE01000004.1, on the reverse strand, counting down.
TGCTCGGGACCTGCACGCGCGTAACAAACTGCAGGGCGGTGTGGTCGGTACCTTGATGAGCAATCTGGGTCTCGAGCTGGCCTTGGCTGATCTGGGTATTCCATTCGTGCGCGCCAATGTCGGTGACCGTTATGTCATTGCCGAGCTGCTTGAGCGCCAATGGCTGGTAGGCGGTGAAAACTCCGGCCATATCGTGTGCTTCCAGCACACCACTACGGGTGATGCGATCATTGCCGCCCTGCAGGTGCTGATGGCACTGAAACGGCGTGATGAACGCTTGGCACAGTCGCGTCAGGCGCTGCGCAAATGTCCGCAGATTCTGGTCAATGTCCGTTTTGGCGGTGGTGCTAATCCTGTCGAGCATCCGGCTGTGAAAGAGGCCTGCGCACGCGTCACTACCGCGATGGCTGGGCGTGGGCGGGTGTTGCTGCGCAAGTCGGGCACCGAGCCTTTGGTTCGCGTCATGGTCGAGGGCGATGATGAAGCTCAGGTCCGTGGCTATGCTGACGAACTGGCAAAACTGGTTGCGGAAGTTTCTGCCTGATTTCGGCTTGCCAGTGTTGATGCGGTTGGGTAACATCTGCGCCCACTTTGACCGACGAGGTACAGCATGCGTCGCCCTATGGTAGCTGGTAACTGGAAAATGCACGGTACCCGCGCCAGCGTCGCTGAGCTGATCAATGGCCTGCGTCATCTGGCCTTGCCTAGCGGTGTTGATGTCGCGGTGTTCCCGCCTTGCTTGTATATCAATCAAGTGATTGATGGCTTGAAAGGCAAGTCGATTTCGGTCGGCGCGCAGAACTCTGCGGTGGAGCCCATGCAAGGTGCGCTGACAGGAGAGATAGCTCCGAGTCAGCTGGTGGATGCAGGTTGTTCCCTGGTGTTGGTCGGGCATTCCGAGCGTCGCCTGATGATGGGTGAGCGTGACGGTACGCTGAATCGCAAATTCGCAGCAGCACAGGCTTGTGGTTTGAAGCCGGTCTTGTGTGTAGGGGAAACCCTCGAGCAGCGCGAGGCCGGGAAGACTCTTGAAGTTGTCGGGCGTCAGCTGGGCAGCATTATCGAAGAGTTGGGTGTTGGTGCGTTTGCCAATGCCGTTATTGCTTACGAGCCGGTCTGGGCCATTGGTACCGGGCTGACTGCTTCGCCGCAACAGGCCCAGGATGTGCACGCAGCCATCCGGGCGCAGTTGGCGGCAGAGAATTCTGAAGTGGCACGAGGTGTGCGGCTTCTATACGGCGGCAGCGTGAAGGCGGCCAATGCGGTCGAACTGTTCGGCATGCCGGATATCGATGGGGGGCTCATTGGTGGAGCTTCCCTGAATGCAGATGAGTTCGGTGCGATTTGTCGCGCCGCGGGAAACTGAAAAAATGCTGGAAACAGTCGTAGTCGTTTTTCATCTGCTGGGTGCGCTGGGCGTAGTAGCTCTGGTATTGCTGCAGCAGGGTAAAGGTGCGGACGCTGGCGCGTCTTTCGGAGCAGGTGCTTCAAATACTGTGTTCGGAAGCCAAGGTTCCTCTACCTTTCTTAGTAAGTTTACTGCTATACTTGCCGCAGGTTTTTTCATAACCAGCTTAGGGTTAGGTTACTTTGCTAAAGAGAAAGCTCATGAGCTGACTCAAGTAGGTTTACCAGATCCAGCGGTGCTTGAAGCGCCAAAGCAAAAACCGGCTTCTGATGATGTCCCGGTGCTCCAAGAGCAAAAGTCGGCAACCAATGCGACTGACGTACCTCCAGCTCAAGAGCAGAAGTAAGAAGAGTTTCACGCAGTAACGTAGTCTATGCCGAGGTGGTGGAATTGGTAGACACGCAACCTTGAGGTGGTTGTGCCCATAGGGTGTAGGGGTTCGAGTCCCCTTCTCGGTACCAATTATCAGGAGAGCCCGCTGTTGCGGGCTTTCTTGTAGGTGGAAGGTTACATTGACCCAAAAAGGGATCGGTCGTATACTTCCGCCCCAGCTTTGTCGCGGGGTGGAGCAGTCTGGTAGCTCGTCGGGCTCATAACCCGAAGGTCGTCGGTTCAAATCCGGCCCCCGCAACCAGTTTTAGCGGAGCCCCTTTTTAGGGGCTTTTTGTTAGCTGGACACTTTATAACGCCGCTATTCAACGGCGTTTCCGGGATGGGCGCTTCGCCCATTTTTTATTTGCACAAGCATGCACGAGGGGGTTCAGGTGTCGAGCAAGCTAGAACAGTTGCAGGCCTTGTTGGCCCCGGTGGTCGTGGCCCTTGGCTATGAATGCTGGGGTATCGAGTTTTCGGCTCAAGGTCGCCACTCACTGTTGCGCGTTTATATCGATAAAGAAGGCGGTGTGCTGGTGGACGACTGCGCCATCGTCAGCCGTCAGATCAGCGGCGTTCTGGATGTCGAAGATCCGATCTCCGTTGAATACACCCTTGAAGTTTCCTCTCCTGGCATGGAACGCCCGCTGTTCACCCTTGAACAGTTTGCCAAGTATGTCGGTGAACAAGTGAAGATCAAGCTGCGCTCGCCTTTTGAAGGCCGGCGTAATTTTCAGGGCCTTCTCCGCGGGGTGGAGGAGCAGGACGTCGTGGTGCAGGTGGAAGACCACGAGTTCCTGTTGCCGATCGACATGATCGACAAGGCCCACATAATTCCCAGTTTTGACTGAGACGCGGATCCCGCGGATCCAATGGCTTGCGAAAGGCGAGGCGTACGATGAGCAAAGAAGTACTGCTGGTTGTTGAGTCGGTATCCAATGAAAAGGGTGTACCGGCAAGCGTAATTTTTGAAGCGCTGGAGCTGGCTCTGGCCACTGCTACCAAAAAGCGTTTCGAGGACGAAGTCGATCTGCGTGTGGAAATCAATCGCCACACCGGTGCTTACGAGACTTTCCGTCGCTGGACGGTAGTCGAGGAAGCCGATCTGGACGATCCGGCTGTGGAAACCTGGCCGAGCAAGGTCCAGGAAACCCATCCGGGCGCGAAAGTCGGTGATGTCGTCGAGGAAAAGATCGAGTCGATCGAATTCGGCCGCATTGCTGCGCAGACCGCCAAACAGGTCATCGTGCAGAAAGTCCGCGAAGCCGAGCGTGCTCAAGTCGTTGACGCTTACCGCGAGCGCTTGGGTGAAATCATCTCCGGCACCGTGAAAAAAGTGACCCGCGACAATGTGATCGTCGACCTGGGTAACAACGCTGAAGCGCTGTTGGCCCGCGAAGACATCATTTCCCGCGAGACTTTCCGTGTTGGCGTGCGTCTTCGTGCGCTGCTCAAGGAAATCCGCACCGAGAACCGCGGCCCACAGCTGATCCTGTCGCGCACCGCGCCGGAAATGCTGATCGAGCTGTTCCGTATCGAAGTGCCGGAAATCGCCGAAGGCCTGATCGAAGTCATGGCTGCCTCCCGTGATCCGGGTTCGCGCGCCAAGATTGCGGTCCGTTCCAAAGACAAGCGCATTGACCCTCAGGGTGCGTGCATTGGCATGCGCGGTTCGCGCGTCCAGGCCGTTTCCGGTGAGTTGGGCGGTGAGCGTGTGGATATCGTCCTGTGGGACGACAACCCGGCGCAGTTCGTGATCAACGCCATGTCGCCGGCTGAAGTCGCGGCAATTATCGTCGACGAAGATGCCCATGCCATGGACATCGCCGTTGGCGCAGACAATCTGGCTCAGGCCATCGGTCGCGGTGGTCAGAACGTGCGTCTGGCCAGCCAGTTGACTGGCTGGACCCTGAACGTGATGACCGAATCGGACATCCAGGCTAAGCAGCAAGCTGAAACCGGCGACATCCTGCGCAACTTCATCGACGAGCTGGAAGTCGACGAAGAGCTGGCACAGGTGCTGGTTGATGAAGGCTTCACCAGCCTGGAAGAGATTGCCTACGTACCGTTGGAAGAAATGCTCAACATCGACGGCTTTGACGAAGACATCGTCAACGAGCTTCGCGCTCGTGCCAAGGATCGCTTGTTGACTAAAGCCATCGCTACTGAGGAAAAGCTGGCAGACGCCCATCCGGCCGAAGACCTGCTCTCGCTTGAGGGTATGGACAAGGATTTGGCGATGGAACTGGCGGTGCGCGGCGTAATTACCCGCGAAGACCTGGCCGAGCAGTCTATTGACGACCTGCTCGACATCGACGGCATTGACGATGATCGTGCCGGCAAGTTGATCATGGCCGCCCGAGCCCATTGGTTCGAGTAATAGGCGCGGCCTGAGGAGAGAAGTGCATGACGCAAGTCACGGTGAAACAACTGGCCGATGAGGTCAAAACACCGGTAGAGCGCCTGTTGCAGCAGATGCGTGAGGCAGGTCTGCCGCACACCGCCGCCGAGGAACATGTGACCGACAGTGAGAAGCAATCGTTGCTGACTCACTTGAAGAGCAGCCACAAGGCGAAAGTGGAAGAACCGCGCAAGATCACGTTGCAGCGTAAAACCACCAGCACCCTGCGTGTGGCCGGCAGCAAAAGCATCAGCGTTGAAGTACGCAAGAAGAAAGTCTTCGTACAGCGCAGCCCGGAAGAAATCGAAGCCGAGCGCCAGCGTGAACTGGAAGAACGTCGCGCAGTAGAAAATGCTGCACGTCAGAAGGCTGAAGAAGAAGCCAAGCGTCGCGCCGAAGAAGAAGCGCGTCGCCAGCCTGCTGCTGCGCAACCTGCTGCCGTTGAAGCGGTTGCCGCGCCTGCGGTGGTTGCCGAGCCGATTGTTGAAGATGTCCCTGTTGTCGCTCCAGCGCCGGTCGCTGAAGTGCGCAAGAAGGACGAGCAGCGTCGCCCGGACAAGAGCCGTAACGACGACAACCGTCGTGGTGGCGATGGCGAGCGTAAAAACGCTCCGCATCGTGCTTCCGTCAAGGAAAAGGCTCCGGCTCCACGCGTTGCCCCACGTACCACCGACGAAGAAAGCGATGGCTTCCGTCGTGGTGGTCGCGGCAAGGCCAAGCTGAAGAAACGCAACGCTCACGGCTTCCAGAGCCCAACCGGCCCGGTCGTGCGTGAAGTGAAGATCGGCGAAACCATCACTGTTGGCGATCTCGCCCAGCAGATGTCGGTCAAGGCTGCCGAAATCATCAAGTTCATGTTCAAGCTGGGCACACCGGCCACCATCAACCAGGTACTGGACCAGGAAACTGCCCAGCTGGTTGCTGAAGAACTGGGCCACAAAGTGACCCTGATCAGCGACACCGCCCTGGAAGATTCCCTGGCCGAGTCCCTGAAGTTCGAAGGTGAAGCGGTTCCTCGTGCGCCAGTCGTGACCGTAATGGGTCACGTTGACCATGGTAAGACCTCGCTGCTCGACTATATCCGTCGTGCCAAGGTAGCGGCTGGCGAAGCCGGCGGCATCACCCAGCACATCGGTGCGTACCACGTTGAAACCGAACGCGGCATGGTCACCTTCCTCGATACCCCGGGTCACGCCGCGTTTACCGCCATGCGTGCTCGTGGTGCCAAGGCGACCGACATCGTGATCCTGGTGGTTGCAGCGGACGACGGCGTGATGCCGCAAACCGTTGAAGCCGTTCAGCACGCTCAGGCGGCTGGCGTACCTCTGGTGGTCGCGGTGAACAAGATCGACAAGCCGGGTGCCGACCTCGATCGCATCCGTAGCGAACTGTCGGTTCACGGCGTGACTTCCGAAGACTGGGGTGGCGATACTCCATTCGTTCCGGTTTCCGCGAAGATGGGTACCGGCGTCGACGAATTGCTCGAAGCCGTACTGCTGCAGGCCGAAGTGCTCGAACTGACCGCCACTCCTTCGGCTCCTGGCCGTGGTGTCGTGGTTGAATCGCGTCTCGACAAGGGCCGTGGCCCGGTGGCGACCGTACTGGTTCAGGACGGTACCCTGCGTCAAGGCGACATGGTGCTGGTCGGCTCGAACTATGGCCGCGTGCGCGCCATGCTCGACGAGAACGGCAAGCCGATCAAGGAAGCAGGTCCGGCCATTCCGGTCGAGATCCTCGGCCTGGACGGTACCCCGGACGCTGGCGACGAGATGAGCGTGGTTGCCGACGAGAAGAAAGCCCGTGAAGTGGCTCTGTTCCGTCAAGGCAAGTTCCGCGAAGTCAAACTGGCTCGCGCTCACGCCGGCAAGCTGGAAAACATCTTCGAAAGCATGGGCCAGGAAGAGAAGAAGACGCTCAACATCGTCCTCAAATCCGATGTCCGTGGTTCGCTGGAAGCCCTGCAAGGCGCTCTGAACGGCCTGGGCAACGACGAAGTGCAAGTGCGCGTAGTCGGCGGCGGCGTCGGTGGTATCACCGAAAGCGACGCCAACCTGGCCCTGGCTTCCAACGCTGTACTGTTCGGCTTCAACGTGCGTGCCGATGCCGGCGCTCGCAAGATCGTCGAGCAGGAAGGTCTGGATATGCGTTATTACAACGTGATCTACGACATCATCGAAGACGTCAAGAAAGCCCTGACCGGTATGCTGGGCAGCGACGTTCGGGAGAACATCCTGGGTGTTGCCGAGGTTCGTGACGTGTTCCGTTCGCCGAAGTTTGGCGCGATCGCCGGTTGCATGGTGATCGAGGGTGTCGTTCACCGTAACCGTCCAATCCGTGTACTGCGTGAAGACATCGTTATCTTCGAAGGCGAGCTGGAATCCCTGCGCCGCTTCAAGGATGACGCTTCCGAAGTGCGTGCCGGCATGGAATGCGGTATCGGCGTGAAGAGCTACAACGACGTCAAAGTCGGCGACAAGATCGAAGTCTTCGAGAAGGTTCAGGTTGCTCGCAGCCTCTAACTCGCGCACTTCAAGAGCCATGATGGCCAGTTGCATGCAAATGCACGGCGCATCGTCCGGACTCTAAACGCAACGCCCGGTCTGGCTTCTGTCAGGCCGGGCGTTTGCCGCTTTCAGACCTTGCGGGTTTCACCGTGAGGCAGCAACAGGTAACAAGACATGGCAAAAGAATACAGCCGCACCCAACGTATCGGCGACCAGATGCAGCGTGAGCTCGCTCAGCTGATCCGTCGTGAAGTCAAAGATCCGCGCGTCGGCCTGGTCACCATCACCGCCGTTGAAGTCAGCCGTGACGTCGGTCACGCCAAGATTTTCATCACCGTGATGGGCCAGGACAACGCTGACGATATCGCTCAGAGCATCAAGGTGCTCAATTCGGCCGCCGGCTTCCTACGCATGCAGCTGGCTCGCGAGATGAAGTTGCGCAGCGTTCCACAACTGCACTTCCACTACGACGAAAGCGTCGTGCGGGGTGCGCATCTGTCGGCCCTGATCGAGCGCGCCGTGGCCGAAGACAGCCAGCACGCCGCTACACCCGAAGACGCCAAGGAGTAAGCGGTGGCTCAGGTCAAGCGTATCCGTCGTAACGTCAGCGGTATCATCCTGCTCGACAAGCCGCTGGGGTTCACCTCCAACGCGGCGCTGCAGAAAGTCCGCTGGTTGCTCAACGCCGAGAAGGCCGGGCATACCGGCAGTCTCGATCCCCTGGCTACCGGCGTGTTGCCGTTGTGCTTTGGCGAGGCGACCAAGTTCTCGCAATACCTGCTCGATTCCGACAAGGGTTACGAAACCCTGATGCAGTTGGGCAAGACCACCACCACGGCTGATGCTGAGGGTGAAGTCCTGCAGACTCGCGAAGTGACCGTTGGTCGCGCCGATATTGAAGCGGTGCTGCCGGAATTTCGTGGGCAAATCAGCCAGATACCACCGATGTACTCGGCCCTCAAGCGTGATGGCCAGCCACTTTACAAGCTGGCTCGTGCAGGCGAAGTGGTGGAGCGCGAAGCGCGTTCTGTTACTATTGCGCGCTTGGAATTACTGGCCTTTGAAGGCGATACTGCGCGGCTAGCGGTGGACTGCAGCAAAGGCACCTATATCCGCACCCTGGTGGAGGATATCGGTGAGAAGCTGGGTTGTGGTGCATACGTCGCGGAACTGCGTCGCACCCAGGCCGGCCCTTTCAGTCTGGCCCAGACCGTCACGCTGGAAGAGCTTGAAGCGGTACATGCCGAAGGCGGTAACGAAGCGGTGGATCGCTTCCTGATGCCATCGGACAGCGGCCTGCTGGATTGGCCGCTGCTGCAGTTCTCCGAGCACAGCGCGTTCTACTGGCTCAACGGCCAGCCGGTACGGGCTCCCGATGCACCGAAGTTCGGCATGGTGCGGGTACAGGATCATAACGGTCGCTTTATCGGTATCGGTGAAGTGAGCGAAGACGGGCGCATCGCGCCGCGTCGACTGATTCGGTCGGAATGACCGGAAACCAGCCTGTGTAATAGCAGGCTGGAGAGGGTGGCTGTTAACAGGCACGGTCACAGCTCATTTATAGATACGGGGATTTGTCCCTGGCCTGTTGGTGGCGTTTCTCGGAACGTTGCCTTTTGAGAGGAAAGCCAAATGGCACTCAGCGTTGAAGAAAAAGCTCAAATCGTAACCGACTACCAGCAAGCTGTTGGTGACACTGGTTCGCCAGAAGTGCAAGTTGCACTGCTGACCGCCAACATCAACAAACTGCAAGGTCACTTCAAGGCCAACGGTAAAGACCACCACTCCCGTCGTGGTCTGATCCGCATGGTTAACCAGCGTCGTAAGCTGCTGGACTACCTGAAAGGCAAAGACCTGAGCCGTTACAGCGCTCTGATCGGTCGCCTGGGTCTGCGTCGCTAATCAGCGATTGCGCTAGAGGTTGGTTGTTTGCCGTGCGTCAGTGGGTTTCCCGCAGGCGCATGGCAGGCTCCCAGCCTCAAGTTTTATCTGGACCGTAGTTTTACCTGGACAATAAAGGCCGGGCCGATTCCCGGGATTGCCCAAGAATTTCGCAAGAAACCAGTTCCCCCAAGAGCCACAAAGAAGGTAGGACACCGTGAACCCGGTAATCAAAAAATTCCAGTTCGGTCAGTCGACCGTTACCCTCGAGACTGGCCGTATCGCCCGTCAGGCCTCCGGCGCAGTATTGGTCACCGTTGACGACGACGTCAGCGTATTGGTGACCGTGGTTGGCGCCAAGCAAGCCGATCCAGGCAAGGGTTTCTTCCCTCTGTCTGTTCACTACCAGGAAAAGACTTACGCTGCCGGTAAGATCCCTGGCGGTTTCTTCAAGCGTGAAGGCCGTCCTTCCGAGAAAGAAACCCTGACCTCGCGTCTGATCGACCGCCCGATCCGCCCTCTGTTCCCAGAAGGCTTCATGAACGAAGTGCAGGTTGTCTGCACCGTGGTTTCCACCAGCAAGAAGACCGATCCGGACATCGCTGCGATGATCGGTACCTCGGCTGCGCTGGCGATTTCCGGCATTCCTTTCGATGGTCCGATCGGTGCTGCCCGCGTTGCTTTCCATGAAAGCACGGGCTACCTGCTGAACCCGACTTACGAGCAGCTGGCTGCCTCGAGCCTGGACATGGTCGTAGCCGGTACCGAAGAAGCGGTACTGATGGTTGAATCGGAAGCCAAAGAGCTGACCGAAGACCAGATGCTGGGCGCCGTACTGTTCGCCCACGACGAATTCCAGGCCGTTATCCAGGCTGTCAAAGAGCTGGCTGCCGAAGCCGCCAAGCCGACCTGGGATTGGGCTCCAGCTCCAGAAGCCACCGACCTGCTGGGCGCTATCCGCTCCGAGTTCGGCGAAGCGATCTCCCAGGCTTACACCATCACCGTCAAGGCCGACCGTTATGCACGCCTGGGCGAGCTGAAAGACCAGGTCGTCGCCAAGCTGTCCGGCGAAGAAGGCCAGCCTTCCGCTGCCGATGTCAAAGCCGCTTTCGGTGAAATCGAATACCGCACCGTTCGCGAAAACATCGTCAACGGCAAGCCACGTATCGACGGCCGCGACACCCGCACCGTACGTCCGCTGAACATCGAAGTCGGCGTTCTGCCGAAGACCCACGGTTCGGCCCTGTTCACCCGTGGCGAGACTCAGGCCCTGGTCGTCGCGACCCTGGGTACCGCCCGTGACGCACAGCTGCTGGACACCCTGGAAGGCGAGAAGAAAGACCCCTTCATGCTGCACTACAACTTCCCTCCGTTCTCGGTGGGCGAGTGTGGTCGCATGGGTGGCGCTGGTCGTCGTGAAATCGGTCACGGCCGTCTGGCCCGTCGTTCGGTCCAGGCCATGCTGCCAGCCGCCGACGTGTTCCCCTACACCATCCGCGTGGTATCGGAAATCACCGAGTCCAACGGTTCCAGCTCCATGGCTTCCGTGTGCGGTGCCTCCCTGGCACTGATGGACGCTGGCGTGCCGATGAAGGCGCCGGTTGCCGGTATCGCCATGGGCCTGGTTAAAGAAGGCGAGAAATTCGCCGTCCTGACCGACATCCTGGGTGACGAAGACCACCTGGGCGACATGGACTTCAAGGTGGCCGGTACCGCCAAAGGCGTCACCGCGCTGCAGATGGACATCAAGATCAAGGGCATCACCGAAGAAATCATGGAGATCGCCCTGGGCCAGGCCCTGGAAGCTCGCCTGAACATCCTCGGCCAGATGAACCAGATCATTGGCCAGTCGCGTACCGAACTGTCGGCCAATGCTCCGACCATGATCGCGATGAAGATCGACACCGACAAAATCCGTGATGTCATCGGTAAAGGCGGCGCGACCATCCGTGCGATCTGCGAAGAGACCAAGGCTTCGATCGACATCGAAGACGACGGCTCGATCAAGATCTTCGGCGAAACCAAGGAAGCCGCAGAAGCTGCGCGTCAGCGCGTTCTGGGTATCACTGCGGAAGCCGAGATCGGTAAGATCTACGTTGGCAAGGTTGAGCGCATCGTCGACTTCGGCGCATTCGTCAACATCCTGCCTGGCAAGGACGGTCTGGTTCACATCTCCATGCTGAGCGATGCTCGCGTCGAGAAAGTGACCGACATCCTGAAAGAAGGTCAGGAAGTGGAAGTGCTGGTGCTGGACGTGGACAACCGCGGCCGTATCAAACTGTCCATCAAAGATGTGGCAGCAGCCAAGGCTTCGGGCGTTTAAGACCCCTGACGCTGTAAGCTGAACAAGCAAACGCCCCGACTGGTTCGGGGCGTTTTGCTATCTGCCGTTTGGGCTTTGCTCCCTGCCGGGCGGGTGACATGGCAAAACCCCGGTCCCGGTGCTAGGTTTAGCCCAGCGCCCGTGTAGCTCAGCCGGTAGAGCAGCGCACTCGTAACGCGAAGGTCGCAGGTTCGATTCCTGTCTCGGGCACCAGTTGGCAGTTCAAGACGTATAAACAACAAAGCCCGCATCGAGCGGGCTTTGTCGTGTTTACTGGCCTTGAATCACTTCACCTTGCTTCTCAGATCCTCGAGGCTGCGTTTGAGTTGGTCCAGATTCTGGCCCTGATTGCTGACCTCGCTCTTGAGGCTGGACAGCTCGCTGGAGCTCGAACTGGAGCTTGAACTGCTGCCGCGCTTGAGGTCATCGATCTGACTCGCCAGCTTATCCAGGGTGCTGGCTTGAGTGCTGACCGTGCCCTTGAGGCTGGACAGCTCGCTGGAGCTCGAACTGGAGCTTGAGCTGCTGCCGCGCTTGAGCTCCTCGATCTGCTTGCCGAGCTTGTCCAATTCACTGGCCTGGCTACTGACCGTGCTCTTGAGGCTGTTCAGCTCGCTGGAGCTCGAACTGGAGCTTGAGCTGTTGCCACGCTTGAGCTCCTCGATCTGTTTGCCGAGCTTGTCCAGTTCGCTGGCCTGATCGCTGGTAACGCGCTTGAGGTTGTTCACTTCACTGGTGCTCGAACTGGAGCTTGTGCCGCTGTTGCGCTTGAACTCTTCAAGCTGGGTTTCCAGTTTCTTCAGCTGATTGGCTTGCTCGCCGGTGGTTTTCTTGAGGTTGCTCACCTCGCTGGCAGTGGAGCTGGAGCTGCTGCCGGTGTTGCGTTTGAGCTCTTCGATCAGGCGCGCCTGGCTGTTGACGACGTCCTTGAGCTTTTCCAGCTCGACGCTGCTGCTCTTGAGGCCATCCTGCAGCTTTTGCAGGTCGTCCACGGTGAAGCCGCTGGGGCGCACGGTGTACTTGAGGTCTACTTCCTGGTGCAGGGCCGAGATCCTGTCCGAGTACGAGGCGCTGCTGGAGTTGAATTCGACGGCCTGGGCGGGGAGTGACAGGCTGCTGAGGATCAGGGTAGAGAGGCTGGTGGCGAGGAAGGCGGACGAACGCTGAGTGCGGCTGAACATCACTGGGTTTCCTTGTGAAGTGCCGATATGGCACATCGCTATGACTGCGTTCCTGCCTTCTTGTTCCAGGGGCAAGAAGGTTGCTCGGGGAGAGGAATGTAACAACGTATTTTTCGTGAAAGTGCCTTGAGCGAACGGACAGGTTTTTTGTCGGTGCGCTGTAAGGATTCGTATGCATCCGCAGACAAAGGCCCTATATTCGCAGCCTGTCTGAATGGTTTTCAGATGATCCCGAATGGTTCACGGCCAGATAAATCGGCTTTCACAGCGTTTTTTTGCGGCAAAGAGATCCCAACGATCCAGATCCATCTTCCATTCCCATGATCAGAGAGAACGAGATGATTCCTAAAGAAGCCAGAATTGACGTAGCCCTTGAAAAGTACCTGGCTGCCACGCCTTCCTTGCAGGAAGAAATCAGCGCCCTGAGCCCGCAGGAGCAGAAGCAGCAGGCCCAGTGGGCGTTCGAGGACGAAGCGGAGTCGCGCGGCATCGAGCCGTGGGAGCTTGTGCTGGAATTGATCGCCGAGTCGCCCGAGGAACTCAAGGCCATGCGGCTGGAGGTCCACCAGGAAGTCGCTGAGGCCCTGGGCATGGACCTTCAGGACTACCTGGAACTCAACGAAATCGACGACTGATGCAAAAACGCCAGCCTTTCAGGGGCTGGCGTTTTTCTTTGGGGTACTGCGCAAAGCTTTTGAAAATCAGAGGCTCAAGCGCATCGACAGGTCGACCGCCTTCACATCCTTGGTCATCGCCCCGATCGAAATGTAATCGACGCCGGTTTCGGCGATCGGGCGCAAGGTGCTTTCATTGATCCCGCCGCTGGCTTCCAGCTTGGCCTTGCCGGCATTCAGGCGAACCGCTTCACGCATGTCATCCAGGCTCAACTCGTCGAGCATGATGATGTCCGCGCCCGCCGCCAGGGCTTCCTTGAGTTCTTCCAGGCTTTCCACTTCGACTTCCACCGGCTTGCCCGGGGCGATCTTGTGGGCGGCGCTGATCGCCTGGGCGATACCGCCGCACGCGGCAATATGGTTTTCCTTGATCAGGAAGGCGTCGTACAGGCCGATGCGGTGGTTGTGGCAGCCACCGCAGGTCACCGCGTACTTCTGCGCCAGGCGCAGCCCTGGCAGGGTCTTGCGGGTATCCAGCAACTTGACCTGGGTATCGGCGACGAAGTCGGCGTAATACTGCGCGCGGGTGGCCACGCCGGATAGCAACTGCAGGAAGTTCAAGGCGCAACGTTCGCCGCTGAGCAGCGAACGGGCCGGACCTTCGAGGTGGAACAGCGCTTGGTTGGGGCTGACGCGCTCGCCGTCACGCACCTGCCAATGCACGGCGACCCGCGGGTCGAGCTGGCGGAACACCGCGTCGACCCAGGCCGTGCCACTGACGATCGCCGCTTCGCGGGTAATGATGGTGGCTTTGGCCAGGCGTTCGGCCGGGATCAGTTGCGCGGTGATATCGCCGCTGCCGATGTCTTCCAGCAACGCACGGCGCACGTTGGCTTCGATTTCGGCGGTCAGGTCGGCGAGGCGTAGATTCGGCATAGCGGGCTCCACAAACAAAGTGGCCCGATTATAGGGCCATGGCGCAAGCGAACCCAAGGCGGCGCCCCTCCAGTAACTGCATTTGGTCGCCTGGCATGAGCCGTTTGCGAGAAAGGGCGGTCGCTATATGAGCGCTATTTCAAAGCCCGCGCAGAGTCTGCTGGCACAAGAAGGGGCTTTTGCCAGATAATCCGACTTCTAATTGACGTCATAGCTTTGACGTTTGCCTGGCTCCCCACTATTTGAAATGCAGCGGTGCGTATCGATGCCCGCTGGGACTCGACTGTGAGCGTCGACCGACCTTTTCTTGCGTGGCAGAGAAAAACCTTTCAGGAGGCTTGGATGCACAACGACGGGAATGTAGTGCCTTTGCACAAGGCTGCTACGGATCAGGCGACCGCTTCGCCACTCGCCCGCCTGCCTGTGATTCTGCTTCAGGTCCGTGACAAGGCCGCCCAGCAACTGCGCCATGGCCTGCAGGAACTGTTCGATAACGCCGACGACACCTTGTTCGAGATGGCCGACCGGGCCCAGAACAATGTCGACCAGAACACCTTTTTCGAAGCCATGCGCGACCTGCGCCTGAAACGCAAAAGCATCGAGCGCGGCTTCCTGGAAAAACTCTTCGAGGCCTTTGTCGACCTGGTCCAGTACGACCCCGCGCCGGCGATCGCCCAGGCCGTCGCCTACGTCCCACCCGCTGACACCTGCCAGGATGACCTGGAGCGCACCGTGGCCCTCGAGGCGATGGTCGCCAAGGCGGGCAATCGTGACGGTTTTGCCCTTGGCCAGCTCACCGCGCGCCTGAGCGCGCTGCTGGGCAAGCACCTGGACGACCGCAGCAACCCCTTGGGCCCGGCCATGCTCTGCGAGTATTTCCTCGAGTCCGGGCGCAGCCTGGGGGTGGAGATCAAGGTCAAGCTGATCATTCTCAAACTGTTCGAACGTTATGTGCTCAGCGAAGCCGACCAGCTGTACGCCGAAGCCAATCAGCTGTTGGCCGCCACGGGCGTGTTGCCGGAGCTCAAGCCCGCGCCGGCGCGCCGGTCTATCGACCAGGCGGCCGCGAGTATCCAGGCCACGCCGGAGCCCGGCGTGGCGCAGATGGACGAAAGCGTTCAGCAAGTGTTCTCCGCCTTGCAGGAGCTGCTGTTGCATGTCCGCGGCAGCGTGGTACCGACCCTCGAGGCGAGCGCCGAAACCCAGCCCATTTCCACCCGTGACCTGCTGCGCCTGCTGTCTCACCTGCAGCACTACGTGCCGGCCAGCGCCCAGGACGATTTCGACCTGCGCAACCAGCTGGAACAGCTGTTGACCCGGGTCAGCGTAAAGAGCGGCAAGTCGCGGGTGGTCGGAGTGGCCGACGAGGATGTGATCAATCTGGTGGCCATGCTCTTCGAATTCATCCTGGCCGATCGCAACCTGCCGGAGTCCTTGAAGACCCTGATCGGCCGCTTGCAGATCCCCATGCTCAAGGTCGCGGTGCTGGACAAGAGTTTCTTCAGCCGCAGCAGCCATCCCGCGCGCCGCCTGCTCAATGAAATCGCCGCGGCGGCCATGGGCTGGGGCAGTTGCGACGATTATCAGCGCGACAGCCTGTACCTGCGTATCGAGCAGGTGGTGCAGCGGTTGTTGAGCGACTTCGTCGACGACCCGGCGATCTTTTCCGAGCTGCTCGCCGAGTTTCTCGCCTTCACCAGTGACGAGCGGCGTCGTAGCGAGCTGCTGGAACAGCGCACCCGTGACGCCGAAGAGGGCCGGGCCAAGGCTGAACTGGCGCGCCGTCGCGTCGAGCAGGCGTTGAACGAGGGGTTGCTGGGCAAGGTCCTGCCGCTGACGGTCGTCGAGCTCGTGCAACAGGCCTGGAGCAAGGTCTTGCTGCTGACCTGTCTCAAGCATGGCGAGCAGTCCAGCGAATGGCGCCAGGGGCTGCAGACCATGGAGCAACTGATCTGGAGCGTGCAGCGTCACACCGATCCGGATGCCGCCATGCAACTGCTGGCGCTGGTGCCCGACCTGCTCAAGGCGCTGCGCGACGGCTTGAACAGCGCGGCGTTCGATCCATTCGCCACCAGCGAGTTCTTCAGCCAGTTGGAAGCCTTGCACCTGCAAGCGTTCGAGCACTTTGCTCAGAACGCCGGGCAGCATCGGCCGGGCGTGGCGGACGAGCAGCCGGCGATGGTCGCGGTCGAGGAACACATCGTCCTGCCCAGCGCTGAAGAGGGCCCGCTGGAGGCCGCGCCCCTGGCGCTGGCGGCCAACGATCCCGGCTTGCTGCGGGTCGAACAGCTGCGGCTGGGGGCCTGGGTTGAATTTCTCGAGGACGAGGACAACAGCGTGCGCTGCAAGCTGGCGGCCATCGTGCAACCCGGCGACAAGTACATCTTCGTCAACCGCACCGGCATGAAGGTCCTGGAGCGCACCCGGGTCGGCCTGGCCCTGGAGTTTCAGCGCGGGGCCGTGCGTGAGCTGGACGACACCTTGCTGTTCGATCGGGCGCTGGAATCGGTGATCGGCAGTTTGCAGCGACTCAATCGCGGCAAGTGATCGCAACCTGGGCGTGGAACGCGGCATACTGAGCCGTCACAGGCTTCGTTGAAGGAATCGGTATGCAGTTGGACCCCGCAAGCGGCTGGTGTCACGGCGTTCGCCATTGCCCGTCACCCAATTTCAACGCACGCCCCGCGGATGAAATTTCCCTGCTGGTGATCCACAACATCAGCTTGCCGCCGGCCCAGTTCGCGACGGGCAAAGTGCAGGAATTCTTCCAGAACCGTCTCGATGTCACAGAGCACCCCTATTTTGCCGGGATCGCCGACCTGCGCGTGTCCGCGCATTTTTTGATCGAACGTGACGGAACCGTGACTCAGTTTGTCTCCTGTCTGGACCGCGCCTGGCACGCTGGCGTGTCGTGGTTCGACGGGCGCGAAAGCTGCAATGATTTTTCCCTGGGGATCGAACTGGAAGGCACCGACGAGCTGCCATTCACCGATGCCCAGTACGACGCGCTGATTGCCTTGACCCGGCAGTTGCAGCAGGCCTTCAAGGCCATCACCCCACAGCGGATTTGTGGGCACAGCGATATCGCTCCGGGGCGCAAGACCGATCCGGGGCCCGGATTCGACTGGGTACGCTATCGCGCGGCCCTGAACGAAGGGGAAGGACAATGAGTTTTCTGGTGTTGTTGCTGGCGGTCTGGATCGAGAAGTTCTCGGCCTTGCGCCAGCGCGTTCAGCATGACGAGCCGTGGCTGCGCCAATTGCTTGGGCAGGAGGCCAGCCCGCGTCTGGCCAAGCATCCCTGGTGGGTGCTGGCGCTGCTGGTGCTGTTGCCGGCAATGCTGCTGGGGTTGCTGTTGCTGGTCCTGGAGCCGCTGGCCTACGGCCTGCTGGCGTTGCCGGTGCATCTGCTGGTGGTGATCTACAGCCTGGGGCGGGGCGACCTGCTGGGCGAACTCGGACCTTTCCGCGATGCCTGGCGCCGTGAAGACCTGCAAGCCGCGGCGCATGTCGCCAAGCGCGACCTGGATATCTGCGCCGACAGTGGCGAACAGTTGCTCGAGCGGGTTCAGGGGCATCTGCTGTGGCAGGCCTACCAGAGCTTTTTCGCGGTGATCTTCTGGTACTTCCTGCTGGGCCCGGTGGCCGCATTGAGCTATCGCCTGCTG
Source organism: Pseudomonas sp. NFACC41-3 (assembly GCF_900109505.1). Classification (NCBI taxonomy): domain Bacteria; kingdom Pseudomonadati; phylum Pseudomonadota; class Gammaproteobacteria; order Pseudomonadales; family Pseudomonadaceae; genus Pseudomonas; species Pseudomonas sp. NFACC41-3. The sequence goes on along the minus strand of NZ_FOAE01000004.1, from coordinate 667,434 downwards.
GCGCTGGCCGCCGAGCACAGCAAGAACCCGGCGGTCGCCGAGCGCGCCGGGCAGCTGCGGCATGCCTTCGACTGGTTGCCGGTACGCCTGCTGGCGGCCAGCTTCGCCCTGGTGGGCAACTTCGTCGCGGTCAGCCGCGTAATGCTCCACGAGCTGCTGAACTGGAACATCAGCGCCGCGCAGCTGGTGGAAAAGGTCGGCCTGGTCGCCGCGGAAATCCCCACGCCGATCACCGGGCCGGACGGCATTGTCAGCCTGGACCGGATCTGGGAGCTGTTGCTGCGGGCCGCGGTGCTCTGGTACGCCGGTTTCGCCCTGTGGACTGTGCTGCCCTGACGACGAGCAGCGACTGAGCGCTGGCGAGTCCCGGTCTCGCCAGCGCAACTGAAGCCTTCCATCCGTCCGCTGTCCCCGCGGTTAACCTTAAGTTACAAACCCTTTTGCCGATTTGAGCTATACAGAAGCAGCGCCAAATAGTGGCTATCTGCCGTCTTCGCGTACCTGCCAATAAAAATAAAAGCAAAAAGGGAGACCTCTTGTGAAGAGCTTGCTCTATCCCGCCATTGCCCTGATGAACCGCCTGAGCTTCGGCATGAAGTTCAGCCTGATCAGCGTGCTGTTTTTCCTGCCAATGCTGGTCACCAACTTTTATCTGGTGCGCGATTCCTACCGTGAATTCCAGGCCACCCAGGTCGAGCTGCAAAGCCTGGACCTGTTGGGCAGCAGCCTGACCCTGCGCCGCGACCTGGAAACCCTGAACAACATGGTGCAGATCAACGCGACCCTGGGGCAGTCCGGCAAGGCTGGGGATATCGAGAGCAAGATAGGTACCCTGGAAAAGTCCGTGCTCGAACGCTTGCAGGGCCTGGCCGCAGTCACCGTGGACCCCGAGCAGATCGGCGTATTCGACGGCAAGCGCGATGAAATGATCGCCGCCTTCAAGGCGCAGCAGGCGGAAAGCTCGCTGCAAAGCAAAAGCGCGCTGATCGGCAAGCTCCTGGGCAGTGCGCAGATTTTCAGCCAGATCATCGCCAGCCAGTCCGGCCTGAGCCGCGACACCCAGAGCGATGTGCGGCAGTTGAGCGAACTGCTGACCAGCGTCACGCCGCAGGTCACGCAGGTCCTTGGCGAAGGGCGGGCGATGGGCGCGTATTCCCTGGGCCAGGGCTTTCTCAACTCATCCGCCAGCACCCGCTTTGATGAACTGCTGGTGCAGATCGAAAAGCTCCAGGCCGAATACGGCCTGAAACTGCAGGATGCGCTGGGCTCGAGCAAGGCCGCCCAGGGCGCGCTGGACGCCCAGGCCAGCGCCAGCAAGGGCAGCCTCAAGCAAGCCAGCGAGCTGTTCGAAGAGCAGGTGGTGATGGCTGACACCCTGGATGCACCCTGGCAGGGCTTTTATGACCAGGTCAGCGGGCTGATGGCGCAGACCTACCAGCTCAACGAGGCGACCCTGAAGTTCCTTGGCGAAGAGCTGCAGCAGCGGCTGGGGCAGAACCGCGCGCACATGGTGCTGCTGGTGGTGGCGCTGGCGGCGGTGTTCCTGCTGATCTTCTATCTCTACGGCGCGTTCTACGTCTCGACCCGTACCACCCTCAAACGCCTGGGCGCGATGATGGACAAGGTGGCGGCCGGCGACATGACCGTCACCTTCGATGCCCAGAGCCGCGATGAGCTGGGGGAACTGGGCACTGTGTTCAACGGCACCGTGGCGAAGATCCACGACCTGATCGAGCGGGTGGGCAAGACCGTCGGCGAAGTCGAGCACCAGGCCGGGCAGGTGGAAGCCGTGTCGGCCCAGAGCAACCAGGCGGTGGCCGGGCAGCGCAGCCAGATCGAGCAGGTGGCGACGGCGATGAACCAGATGTCCGCCACGTCCCAGGAAGTCGCGCGCAGCGCCGCGGCCGCGGTCAGCAGCGCCCACAGCGTCAACGACGAGACCATCAGCGGGCGCGGGCTGGTGGAATCCCAGCAAGGCAGCATTGCCCAGTTGGCCAGCGAGATCGACCAGTCGGTGCTGGTGATCAACCAGCTGGCCAGCGACAGCCAGGCCATCAGCCGGGTGCTGGAAGTCATCAAGAGCATCGCCGAGCAGACCAACCTGCTGGCCCTCAACGCCGCCATCGAAGCGGCCCGCGCTGGCGAGCAGGGCCGGGGCTTTGCGGTGGTGGCCGACGAAGTGCGGACCCTGGCCAAGCGCACCCAGCAATCGACCGAGGAAATCGAGCAGATGATCGTCAAGCTCCACGGCGGCGTGGGGGCGGCGGTCAAGGCCATGGGCATCAGCCACCAGATGGCCAATGGCACGGTCGGGCAGTCGGAAAAGGTCCAGCAGGCGCTGGAGAACATCCTCGGCGCGGTGGGCATGATCGTCGACCAGAACCAGCAGATCGCCGCGGCGGTGGAGCAGCAGACCGCGGTGGCCCACGACATCGATCAGAACATCGTCGAGATCAACCGCGCGGGCGAGCGCACCGCCGAAGGTGCGTACCAGACTGAAAACGCCAGCCGCCAGCTGTCCGCGCAGGTGGTGCAGTTGAAGCAGTTGATCAGCGCCTTCCGGGTCTGATTCAGGCGCTGTGGGGCCAGCCGAACAGCGCGCAAGCGTTGGCGGTACTGGCCGCCGCCAACTGTTCGGGGCTGATGGCCATGAGCTCGGCCAGGGCCGCGCAGATGTCGGGCAGGTGCTTTGGGCTATTGCGCTGGCCGGGGTACATGGCCGGCGCCATGTCCGGCGAGTCGGTTTCCAGCACCACCGCGTCCAGCGGTAAGTCGGCGATGACCTTGCGCAGGCGCAGGGCCTGCGGCCAGGTTGCGGCGCCCCCCAGGCCCAGTTTGAACCCCAGCTTGAGGTACTCGCGGGCTTCCTCGCGGCTGCCGGCGAAGGCGTGGATGATGCCGGCGCGCTTGAGCTTGAAGCGCTTGAGAGTGGCAATCACCGCGGCATGGCTGCGTCGTACGTGGAGCAGCGCCGGCAGCTGGAAGTCCGCGGCCAGTTGCAGTTGCGCTTCGAACAGTTGCTGCTGGCGCTGGCGATCCAGCTGCTCGAGAAAATAATCCAGGCCGAACTCACCCACCGCGCACAGCTGCGGATGGCCCGCCAGGCGGCTCAGCCAGTCGCCCAGCTCAACCAGGTCGGCCGGTTGGTGCTCGTCGAGATAGATCGGGTGCAGGCCGAAGGCGGCGTGCAGGTCGGCATCGCTCTGCACCAGCTCCCAGAGCCGCTGCCAATTGCGCTGATAAACCCCCAGCACCACCATCCGCCGCACGCCGAGGGCGCGGCTGGCCGCCAGCAGCGCCTGACGATCCGCGTCGAAATCCGGAAAATCCAGATGGGTGTGGCTGTCGATCAGTTCCACGTTCAAGCCTCGTGAATGCGCTGCTTGAAGGTCCGGGCGATGGCGTTCACGCCGGGTTGGTAATGGGCTTCTTCAATGGCGGCCAGCGCCAGTTGCAGGGCCTTGTCGGCGATCAACTGGTGCTGCTGGGCCATGGCATTCACCGGCAGCGGCAAAAAGTCCAGCAACTGGGTATCGCCGAAGGTGCCCAGGCGCAGCGGCCGCGATTTGAGTGGGAAGTCGTGCAGCGCGTCGAACACCCCTTGCAGCAACACATAGGAGGTGGTCACCAGGGCATCCGGCAGATGGCCCAGGCGCTCCAGCAGCGCTACCATCAACTGGCGCCCGCAGTCACGGCTGAAGGCTTCGCCCTGTTCGATCAGCACCTGGCCGTCGAAACCTTCCAGCGCCTGTTTGAAGCCGGCGGTGCGTTCGCGGCTGATGCCCAGCTCGGGGCGGGCGCCGATCAGGGCGATCTGCCGCGGCTGGGGCTGCAGCAGGCTGCGGGTCAATTGCAGGCTGGCTTGCTGGTCGTCGCTGATCACCGAGCAGAAAAACTCCGGTTCCATCACCCGGTCGATGGCGATGATCGGCAGGCCCTGGGCCTGCAACAGACGATAGGTGTCATCCTCCGGCGGCAGGCAACTGGCGACGAACAGCGCATCGCAGCGGCGCGCGCGGAACAGTTGCAGCAACTGCCGCTCGCTGTCCGGGGCATCGTCGGAGCTGGCGATCAGCAGCTGGTAGCCACGGGCGCGGGCGCCTTGCTCGAGCAACTTGGCAATACGCGCGTAACTGGGGTTTTCCAGGTCCGGCAGGATGAAACCCAGGGTCCGGGTCCGCCGACTGCGTAGCCCGGCGGCTTGAGGGTTGGGCGTGAAGCCATGTTCCTCGACCACCGCCCGGACCCGTTCGACGGTCGCGTTGCTGATGCGTTGCTGTTCGGCCTTGCCGTTGATGACGTAGCTGGCGGTGGTGACGGACACACCGGCCAGTCTGGCGATATCGCTGAGTTTCAACCCGGGTTTTCCTTGTTTTCTGGAGCTTGCCCCGACATTTTCGCCAATCCTAACCGATATGGGCAGGCGACCAATGTCGGAACGTGCAACCGACAGGTAGGACTTCAAGGATGATTGATTATCGAGTAACGTGCCCGTCATTGTAGATTAAACGTTTCAGCACGCGTATTTTCTAGGAATATGAGCAAACGGAAACAGGGCCTTGCCAAGCCGACGGTCCCGTTTGTGGCATTAACGCCGCCTGGCTGATTCACTCAAAACAATACCTAGCGCCCCAGCGCTAAATAGGAGAAAGCATGCTCGAGCTCACTATTGAGCAGATATCCATGGGCCAGTCGGCTGTGGATAAGTCCGCCGCACTGCACCTGCTCGCCGACAAACTGGTGGCCGACGGCCTGGTCGCCGAAGGTTACCTGGCGGGCCTGCAGGCCCGCGAAGCCCAGGGCTCGACCTTTCTCGGTCAAGGTATTGCCATTCCCCACGGCACTCCGGAAACCCGCGACCAGGTGTTCGCCACTGGCGTGCGCCTGCTGCAATTTCCCGAGGGCGTGGACTGGGGCGATGGCCAGATCGTCTACCTGGCGATCGGCATCGCCGCCAAATCCGACGAACACCTGCGCCTGCTGCAACTCTTGACCCGCGCCCTCGGCGAAACCGATCTGGGCCAGGCCCTGCGTCGCGCCAGCTCGCCCGAAGCCCTGCTGAAACTGCTGCAAGGCGCGCCGCAGGAGCTGGCGCTGGATGCGCAGATGATCGGCCTGGGCGTGGCCGCCGAAGATTTCGAAGAACTGGTATGGCGCGGCGCCCGTCTGTTGCGCCAGGCCGACTGCGTCAGCAACGGTTTTGCCGCCGTGCTGCAACAGGTCGAGGCGCTGCCCCTGGGCGATGGCCTGTGGTGGCTGCACAGCGAGCAGACCGTCAAGCGCCCGGGCCTGGCCTTCGTCACCCCGGACAAACCGATTCGTTACCTCGGCCAACCCCTGGCCGGGCTGTTCTGCCTGGCCAGCCTGGGCGAGGCCCACCAGGCCCTGCTCGAGCGTCTGTGCGCGCTGCTGATCGAAGGCCGTGGCCATGAACTGGGCCGGGCCACCAGCAGCCGTGCGGTGCTTGAAGTGCTGGGCGGCGAATTGCCGGCCGACTGGCCGAGCGCGCGCATCGTGCTGGCCAACGCCCACGGCTTGCATGCGCGCCCGGCGAAGATCCTGGCGCAGTTGGCGAAAAGCTTCGAGGGCGAGATCCGCGTGCGCATCCTCGACACACCGGGCTCCGCCGTCTCGGTGAAGAGCCTGAGCAAGCTGCTGAGCCTCGGCGCCCGCCGTGGCCAGACCCTGGAGCTGATCGCCGAACCGAACATCGCCGCCGACGCCCTGCCAGCCTTGCTGGCGGCCATCGCCGAAGGGTTGGGGGAAGAAGTCGAGCCAGTGGCGCAAGCCAGCGCGCCCCAGGACGTGCCGGAAGAAATCGAGGTGCCCATCAGCGCGCCGGCTTCCGGCAGCCTGGTCCAGGCCATCCCGGCGGCGCCCGGCATCGCCATCGGCCCGGCGCATATCCAGGTGATCCAGCCGTTCGATTATCCGTTGCGCGGCGAATCCACCGCCAGCGAGCGCGAACGCCTGCAACAGGCCCTGGCCGAGGTGCGCCAGGATATCGACGGCCTGATCCAGCGCAGCAAGGCCAAGGCGATTCGCGAGATTTTCGTGACCCACCAGGAAATGCTCGACGACCCGGAACTGACCGACGAAGTCGACACCCGCCTCAAGCAGGGCGAAAGCGCCGCAGCGGCCTGGATGACGGTGATCGAAGCCGCCGCCCGGCAACAGGAAGCCTTGCACGATGCGCTGCTGGCCGAACGCGCCGCTGACCTGCGGGACATTGGCCGCCGGGTGCTGGCCCAGTTGTGCGGCGTGCAGACCCCGGTCGAGCCGGATGAAGCCTACATCCTAGTGATGGATGAGGTCGGTCCGTCGGACGTGGCGCGCCTCGATCCGGCGCGGGTGGCCGGCATTCTTACCGCCCGTGGCGGCGCCACCGCCCACAGCGCGATCGTCGCCCGCGCCCTGGGGATTCCGGCGCTGGTCGGCGCCGGGGCTGGCGTGCTGCTGCTCAAACCGGGCACGCCGCTGCTGCTCGATGGCCAGCGCGGTCGCCTGCATGTGGACGCCGATGCCAGCACCCTGCAACGGGCCACCGAAGAGCGTGATACCCGCGAGCAACGGCTCAAGGCCGCCGCCGAACAGCGCCATCAACTGGCGCACACCACCGACGGCCATCACGTCGAGGTCTTCGCCAATATCGGTGAAAGCGCCGGGGTGACCAGCGCCGTGGACAACGGCGCCGAAGGCATTGGCCTGCTGCGCACCGAACTGATTTTCATGGCCCACCCGCAAGCGCCGGACGAAGCCACCCAGGAAGCCGAATACCGCCGCGTGCTCGATGGCCTGGCCGGGCGGCCGCTGGTGGTGCGCACCCTGGATGTCGGCGGCGACAAACCGCTGCCGTACTGGCCGATCGCCAAGGAAGAAAACCCCTTCCTCGGCGTGCGCGGCATCCGCCTGACCCTGCAACGCCCGCAGATCATGGAAGCCCAGCTGCGCGCGCTACTGCGCTCGGCGGACAACCGCCCGCTGCGGATCATGTTCCCCATGGTCGGCAGCGTCGACGAATGGCGCGCCGCCCGCGACATGACCGAGCGCTTGCGCCTGGAGATCCCGGTGGCCGACCTGCAACTGGGGATCATGATCGAAGTGCCGTCCGCCGCCTTGCTGGCGCCGGTGCTGGCCAAGGAAGTGGACTTCTTCAGCGTCGGCACCAACGACCTGACCCAATACACCCTGGCCATCGACCGTGGCCACCCGACCTTGTCGGCCCAGGCCGACGGCCTGCACCCGGCGGTGCTGCAACTGATCGACATCACCGTGCGCGCGGCCCATGCCCACGGCAAGTGGGTCGGTGTGTGCGGCGAGCTGGCGGCCGATCCGCTGGCGGTGCCGGTGCTGGTCGGCCTGGGTGTGGACGAACTGAGCGTCTCCGGACGCAGCATCGCCGAGGTCAAGGCACGCATTCGCGAACTCAGCCTGACCCAGGCGCAAACCCTTGCTGAACAGGCCCTGGCCGTCGGCAGCGCGAACGATGTGCGCGCCCTTGTGGAGGCCATGTAATGGCAAAGATTCTTACCCTGACCCTGAACCCGGCGCTGGACCTCACCGTCCAGCTAACGCGCCTGGAACCGGGGCAGGTCAACCGCAGCGAAGCCATGCACACTCACGCCGCTGGCAAGGGCGTGAACGTGGCCCAGGTGCTGGCCGACCTTGGCCATCAGCTGACCGTCAGCGGCTTTCTGGGTGCAGACAATCCCCAGGCGTTCGAGGCGTTGTTCGCCCGGCGCGGTTTTGTCGACGCCTTTATTCGCGTGCCCGGGGAAACCCGCAGCAACATCAAGCTGGCCGAACAGGATGGGCGCATCACCGATCTCAATGGCCCCGGCCCGGAGGTCGACGCGGCGGCGCAACAGGCGCTGCTCGAACGCCTGGAACAGATCGCCCCGGGGCATGACGCGGTGGTGGTGGCCGGCAGCCTGCCGCGCGGCGTCAGCCCGCAATGGCTGCACGCCTTGCTGACCCGTCTCAAGGCACTGGGGCTGAAAGTGGCGCTGGACACCAGCGGCGAAGCCCTGCGCGCCGGCCTGGCCGCCGGACCCTGGCTGGTCAAGCCGAACACCGAGGAACTGGCCGAGGCCCTGGGCAGCCCGCTGCTGTCGCTGGCGACCCAGGCCGCAGCCGCCAGGCGCCTGCACGCCCAGGGCGTCGAGCATGTGGTGATTTCCCATGGCGCCGAAGGCGTGAACTGGTTCAGTGCCGCGCCGGCCCTGCAGGCGTTACCGCCGAAGGTCAGCGTGGCCAGCACCGTCGGCGCTGGCGACTCGTTGCTGGCCGGCATGCTCCACGGCCTGCTCAGCGCCCACGCTTTTGAACAGACCCTGCGCACCGCCACGGCCATCGCCGCCATGGCCGTGACCCAGATCGGTTTCGGCATCACCGATGCCGCGCAGTTGGCACAGCTTGAACAGGGGGTGCGCGTTCATCCCCTCATAGAACAATAAGAGGGTTGGTCATGAAGTTAGCCATTGTTACCGCCTGCCCGAACGGCATGGTCACCAGTGTGCTGTGCGCCCGGTTGCTGGACGCCGCGGCCCAGCGCCAGGGCTGGAGCACCAGCGTCGAAGTGCATGACGAGGCGCACCCGGAACGGCAGTTGTCGGCCGCCACCCTCGAAGCGGCCGAGTGGGTGCTGGTGGTCAGCACCGGGCCTTTGGACATGTCGCGTTTCGTTGGCAAGCGGGTGTTCCAGAGCTCGCCCTCCGTGGCCCTGCAGGACGTCGACGGCGTGCTGCGCCGTGGCGCCGAGGAGGCCCAGGTGTATGTCGCGGCCGAAGCCGTGGCCGAGCCGGCGCCGGCCAGCAAGAACGCCCCCCGGCTGGTGGCGGTCACCGCCTGCCCGACCGGCGTGGCCCACACCTTTATGGCGGCCGAGGCCTTGCAGCAGACCGCCAAGCGCCTGGGTTACGAGCTGCAAGTGGAAACCCAGGGCTCGGTGGGCGCGCGCAACCCGTTGAGCGCCGAGGCCATCGCCGCGGCGGACGTGGTGCTGCTGGCCGCGGACATCGAAGTGCCCACCGAGCGCTTCGCCGGCAAGAAGATCTACCGCTGCGGCACTGGCATCGCCCTCAAGCAATCGGAGGCGACCCTGAACAAGGCCCTGGCCGAAGGCCAGGTGGAATCGGCCGCGGCGGGCGCTGGCGCGGCGCCGGCCAAGCAAGAGAAAACCGGGGTCTACAAGCACCTGCTGACCGGTGTGTCGTTCATGCTGCCGATGGTGGTGGCGGGGGGCTTGATGATCGCCTTGTCCTTCGTCTTCGGCATTACCGCGTTCAAGGAGGAGGGGACCCTGGCCGCGGCGCTGATGCAGATCGGCGGCGACACCGCGTTCAAGCTGATGGTGCCGCTGCTGGCCGGTTACATCGCCTATTCCATCGCCGACCGCCCGGGCCTGGCGCCGGGGATGATCGGCGGCATGCTCGCCAGCACCCTGGGCGCGGGCTTTATCGGCGGGATCATTGCCGGTTTCATCGCCGGCTATGCGGCCAAGGCCATCAGTAAATACGCGCGCTTGCCCCAGAGCCTGGAGGCCTTGAAGCCGATCCTGATCATCCCGTTGCTGGCCAGCCTGTTCACCGGCCTGGTGATGATCTACGTGGTCGGCAAGCCGGTGGCGGGGATGCTCGCCGGCCTGACCCACTTCCTCGACAGCATGGGTACCACCAACGCGATCCTGCTGGGGGTGTTGCTCGGCGGCATGATGTGCGTCGACCTGGGCGGGCCGATCAACAAGGCGGCCTATGCCTTCTCCGTGGGGCTGCTGGCGTCGCAGAGTTATGCACCGATGGCGGCGACCATGGCCGCCGGCATGGTGCCGCCAATTGGCCTGGGCATCGCCACCTTTATCGCCCGGCGCAAGTTTGCCCAGAGCGAGCGGGAAGCCGGCAAGGCGGCGCTGGTGCTGGGGCTGTGCTTTATCTCCGAAGGGGCGATTCCGTTCGCCGCCAAGGACCCGTTGCGGGTGATCCCGGCGAGCATCGCCGGCGGCGCGCTGACCGGGGCGCTGTCGATGTATTTCGGCTGCAAACTGATGGCGCCCCATGGTGGGTTGTTTGTGATGCTGATTCCGAATGCGATCAATCATGCGTTGTTGTATTTGCTGGCGATTGTCGCGGGGAGTTTGTTGACGGCGGTGGTGTATGCGCTGGTGAAGCGGCCGGAGGCGACTGAGCTGGCGTTGGAGCCGGTCAAGGCCTGATGGCTGTTCTGCGTTGACTTCGATGGCGCCCGGGTGGCGCCATTGTTGTTTCTGGTGTTCGCTGACTCTGTAGGAGCGAGGCTTGCCCGCGATGGCGCCCGCTCCGGCGCTGCATTTTTTGGACGGGGTACATATCCGTTTCTGCGGTAACGGCTGCTGGCGGTTTTGCCCTTACGGCGAGTCACTTTTTTTCAAACGCCAAAAAAAGTAACCAAAAAACGCTTGCCCCTGCGTACGGCCTTCGCTGCGCTCAGGTTCCCTCGCTCCGGCGTCCATCAGGGGGCATCGACTCCGGTCGGCTTCGCTTCGACCTCCATACGATGTCCTCGACTGCGTCGAGGGGCGCTGCGCGCCATCCCCCTGATGAACACCTCCACTCGGCCTTCCGATGGGGCGGGTGGATCAAGAGCAGAATCAAAAGCCAAAGCCAAAGCCAAAGCCAAAGCCAAAGCCGGAGCAAAAGCGATGTTGCGGTTTGATGGTGGCCGGGTGGCCGACGTTAAACCCTGTAGCCGCTGCCGAGCCTGCGAGGCTGCGATCGACTGCGCAGCAGGCGCAGGATCTTGAGCCCGCTGGAGGACCTTCGGTCCTATCGCAGCCTGCGGCAGCGGCTACAGGGATCGCGGTTATATCGGAGCCTTTTGTAGGAGCAAGCTTGCTCGCGATCAGGCCCCGCGGCTGACAGGTTTGTCGTGTAAGACGCTGTCTGAAAGTGAGGCGCTTCGCTTTCCTTTGTAAGGCTTTTCCGAGAAACTCCGGGCCGCTTGCGTCTGGTAACGGCGTTATCTAGCCTCGGGTTCGTCACTGACTTTTCGGTGATCGGGTCTAGCAGCCCGGGTCAAGACGCAAGTCGCACCATCAGCACTGCATTTTCCATTTGCAGTGTTCTGTTATGGCGGCTGTGCGTGGGAGCGCCTTCGGGCGCGCCGGTTTCCTTGACCCGGTCTGCTAGCCCGCGTACAGCCGCCACCTTTCTATGCCGTCTAGCAGCGGTGGGTGGTGGCTTCATGTCGAGGAGCCACACCATGAAAAAACTCGTCCCCGATCCACCCGTTTCCCTGCCGTTCTCACGCCGCAATCCAGACCACGACCAGGCCAATGAGCAGGTCCGTCAGGCGTTGGCCAACCATCCGGTGGAAGGTTCGTTGCTCGCTGCCTTGAAACCCACCGCGGCGGGGCCTGCGGGTAACGATTCGCTCTTCACCGTCCGTCCCGGCATCAGCGCCGAAGAGGCGTTGCTTCACGTGTCCATGCTGCTTAAATCCGCCGAGGAGGTTTCCGACGAAATCACCGAACACGCCAGCGGTATCGAGCGTGGCCTGATCTGGTCGCTGGTGCATTCCGTGGAAATGGCACGCGGAGTGGTGGACGCCTTGCTCGATGGCAGCCGCCCGCCAACGCAGCCCTGAACCCTGAACCCTGAACCTTGTAGCCGCTGCCGAGCCCGCGAGGCTGCGATCGACTGCGCAGCAGGCGCAAAATATTGAAATCGCTGGAGGACCTTCGGTCCTATCGCAGCCTGCGGCAGCGGCTACAGGGCGTGCTGTCTTTGGGGCAGTGTCATACGGAGTTCATCGCCGCTGACTAAAGTTGCCTTTTCACTTTGGGTCGGAGGGATCCACGATGGGCGATTTCACTCTCGGTCGGCGGCGTTTGATTCAGGTGGCGGGGGCGGGGTTGTTGCTGCCGGGGTTGGCGCCGGCGGTGATCGCTTCGCCCAAGGACCGGCCGAAGATGGTCGATGGCGTGCAGTCTGGGGACTTGCTGGGCGACCGGGCGATGGTCTGGAGCCGTACCGACCGGCCGGCGCGGATGGTGGTGGAGTGGGATACCCGCAGCCGGTTCAGCAATCCGCGGCGCTTCGTCTCGCCGCTGGTTGATGCCCGCACCGACTTCACCGCGCGGGTCGAGTTGGGCGGGCTGCCCACCGATCAGGCGATTTTTTATCGGGTGTATTTCGAGGACGCGCAGACCGGCGTGCGCAGCAAGCCCTGGTTCGGCCATTTGCGCAGCGTGCCGCAGACTCGCCGCGATATCCGTTTTGTCTGGAGCGGCGACACCGTCGGCCAGGGTTTTGGCATCAACCCGGACATTGGCGGCATGCGTATCTACGAGGCCATGCGCCGGCGTTTGCCGGACTTTTTTATCCACAGCGGCGACACCATTTACGCCGACGGCCCGGTGCCGGCGCAGTTGACCACCGAGAACGGCCGGGTGTGGCGCAATATCACCACCGAGGCCAAGAGCAAGGTCGCCGAAACCCTCGACGAATACCGCGGCAACTACCGCTATAACCTGCTGGACGAGAACGTGCGGCGCTTCAACGCCGAGGTGCCGCAGATCTGGCAGTGGGACGACCATGAGGTGGTCAACAACTGGTCGCCGAGCAAGGTGCTGGATGAGCGCTACACCAACAAAGATATCCACACCCTGGTGGGCCGCGCGCGGCAGGCCTGGCTGGAATACGCGCCGATGCGCTTGCAGAGCGCCGACCAGGGCGGGCGCATCTATCGCAAACTGAGCTACGGGCCGCTGCTGGATGTGTTCGTGCTGGACATGCGCAGCTATCGCGGTGGCAACGACGACAACCTTGGCGCGGCCAAGCCGTTTCTTGGCCGTGAGCAGCTGGACTGGCTCAAGCAGGGGCTCAAGCACTCCAAGGCGCAGTGGAAGGTGGTGGCGGCCGACATGCCCATCGGCCTTGGCGTGCCGGACGGCGAGGTCAGCCCCGGCGTGCCGCGCTGGGAGGCGATCGCCAACGGCGACCCGGGCCCGGCCCAGGGCCGCGAGCTGGAGATCGCCGAGTTGCTGGCGTTCCTGCGCAAGCACAAGGTGCGCAACCATGTGTGGCTGACGGCGGATGTGCATTACTGCGCGGCGCACCATTACCACCCGGACCGCGCGGCGTTCCAAGACTTCGAACCGTTCTGGGAATTCGTCGCCGGGCCTTTGAATGCCGGCAGTTTCGGGCCCAACGCGCTGGACCAGACCTTCGGCCCGGAGGTGGTGTTCCAGAAGGCGCCGCCGGCGCAGAACACCTCGCCGTTCGCCGGGTTCCAGTTCTTCGGCGAGGTGCAGATCGAAGGGCAGAGCGGGGAGTTGAAGGTGATCCTGCGGGACCTGGATGGGGTGGCGGTGTTCGAGCGCAAGTTGCAGCCGGTTTAGCCACGTGCCCGCTTCTGTAGGAGCGGCCGGTCGACCTCGATTGCTCGCGATGGCGGTATCAAGGCCGCTACCGGCCTTCGGCTTATCGCGAGCAAGCTTCGCTCCTACAGAAGCATCAGTGGGTCAGTAGACGTCGCGGCGATAGCGGCCTTGCTCGATCAGCCGTTCGACCACCTCAGCCCCCAGCACTTCGTTGAGCACCTGATCCACGCCCGAGGCCATGCCTTGCAGGCTGCCGCAGATGTAGATCGAGGCGCCGTCGGCCAGCCATTGCTTGAGGCGTTCGGCCTGTTGGCGCAGGCGATCCTGGACGTAGATTTTCTCGGCCTGGTCGCGGGAGAAGGCCAGGTCCAGGCGGCGCAGGTCGCCGGCGGTCAGCCATTCCTGCAGTTCGTCCTTGCAGTAGAAGTCATGCTCGGCGTTGCGCTCGCCGAAGATCAGCCAGTTGTCTTGCTGGCCGTCGGCGATGCGCGCCTTGAGCAGGCTGCGCAAGCCGGCCAGGCCCGTGCCGTTGCCCAGCAGGATCAGCGGGCAAGGCTCGGCCGGCAGATGGAAGCCGCTGTTGCGCCGCACCCGCAGGCTGATGGCCGAACCCACCGGCGCATGCTCGGTGAGCCAGCCGGAGCCGATGCCCAGGCTGCCGTCGGGGTGACGTTCCTGGCGCACCAGCAACTCCAGCTGGCCATCGCTGGCAATCGAGGCAATGGAGTATTCGCGCATGGCCAGCGGCACCAGGGCATCCACCAGCGCCTGGGCATGCAGGCCCACCAGATGGGCACGGTTTTCCGGGAGCTGGCGGCTGGCCAGGGCCTGGGTCAGGGTTTCCGTCAGGCCGTCGAGCTGCACCGTGGCGCTGCCGTCCAGGCCGAGGCCGTCGAGGAAGAACTCGATGGCCCACGCGCAATTGCGCGGCAGCACTTCTACCAGGTCGCCGGCCAGCCAGCTGTTTGGCTGCGGTGGGGTGAGGCTCAGCAGGTAGACGCCCGAACCGCTGCTGTCCGGGTTCAACAGCTCGCGTTGGTTCAGGGTCCAGTTGTCGTAGGCGGGCGCTTGCCACAGGTCTACCGGCGCCTGGCCGATCAACTGGCCCAGTTGCTGCTGCCAGTGGCGCAGGGCGTAGCTGTCGCCGCTGTCGACTTCCACCGGGGCGAACAGGGTGTTGCCGCCATGTTCTGCCAGCCAGCCATGCAGGCGCTTGGCAAAACCGCAGAAGTGCGGGTATTGCCGGTCGCCCAGGCCCAGTACGGCGTACTTGAGGTTGTCCAGGGACAAGGCGCGGCCCAACACTTTGCGCTCGAAGCCCCGGGCGCTGTCCGGCGCTTCGCCGTCGCCGAAGGTGCTGACCACGAACAATGCGTTCTGGGTATTGAGCAGGTCCTGCTCGCTGACGCTGGCCAGCGGCTGGACCTTGGTCGGTACGCCGGCGGCCTGCAGTTGCCCGGCGGTCTGCCAGGCCAGTTGTTCGGCGAAACCGCTCTGGCTGGCGAAGCCGATCAGCCAGGCCGAGGCATCGCCGGTGTCGGCGCTCAGGCCCTGGCGCGCGTCCTTGATCTGGCGTTTCTTGCGCCGGCGATCCAGGTACAGCAGCCAGCCGGTGATAAAGAACAGCGGCATGGTCAGCGAAGCAATGGTCACCAGGATGCGCCCGACAATGCCGAAGTAGCTGCCCACGTGCAGGGCATAGAGGCTGGTCAGCAGCTGGGCTTTGAGGCTCTTGTCGCTGTAGCGGTCGTGGCGGCTGACCACGCCGCTGTTGGGGTCGATAGTGATCTGGTTCAACGCCCGGTCATGGGGCGAGTTCTTCAGCAGGTAGAACACGGTCGCCGGCTGGCCGGCCACCGCTGGCATGCGGATGTTGTAGGAACTCAGGTCCTTGCCGGCGGTGCTGTAGATACCCAGCCACATGGCGTTGTAGTCGGCGGTCGGCGCCGGGCCCTTGGGCGGCGCGCCCCGGTTCTTCATGCGCTGGCTTTGTGGCGAGTCGGCCAGCAGTTTGTTCAGGCCCTTGTTGTACCACTCGTAGGACCAGGACAAGCCAGTCAGCGCCGCCAATAGATAGAACAGCAGGCACCAGGTCCCGGCCACGGCGTGCAGGTCCCAGTTGAAGCCGCGGCCTTTTTTCGCCCAGTCTAGGGTCAGCCAGGCGCGCCAGCTCGCCACCTGGCGCGGCCAGCGCAGGTAGAGGCCGGACAGGCAGAAGAAAATCAGGATCAGGGTGCAGGCACCGGTGATCTGCCGGCCGCTGTCGCCCATGGCCAGGAAACGGTGCAGTTGCAGCATCAGGCCGAAGAAGTCCTGGCCCAGGGCGCTGCCCATGAATTCGCCGGTATAGGGGTTGAAATAGCGCATCTCGCCACGGCGCTGGCCCGGTGGCGGGGTGAACCACACGCGGGCGGCGTTGTCGCTGTCGGCTTCCACCGTGAGCATCGACACGGTCTTGCCCGAGGCGGCCTGGATCTTTTCCACCAGCTCGGCGGGCGGCAGGACCCCGGCCGGCTGCTTTTCCACCTGCAGTGTGGAGGGGTTGAGGGCACGCAGGATTTCATCCTGGAACGACACCGTCGCTCCGGTAATGCCCATCAAGGCCAGGACCAGGCCGGCGCTGATGCCGAAAAACCAGTGCAACTGGAACAGGGTTTTCTTCAACACGTCGACCGCCTCGCTGGTTCTTAAGTCTGTGCCACGGCGCGCATTATGCCGTGAGTTGTCGAGAAACATTCTTTCTTACGCACAAAAGCCCCACTCACCGAAGTGGATGGGGCTTGTAGCCGCTGCCGAAGGCTGCGATAGGACCGCAGGTCCTCCAGCGATTTCACGATCTTGCGCCCCCTGCGGGGTCGATCGCAGCCTTCGGCAGCGGCTACATGACGCCCGGATGCGCCAGGCGTCGCGTTCCACCTCGTCAGAAGTGGAAGTTGGTGGTGAACAAGGCGGTACGGCCGGCTGCCTGGTTGGCAAAGTGCGCCGAGTAGGCTTTGTCGTAGTAGGTCTTGTCGGTCAGGTTCTGCACGTTCAGCTGCAGGTCGACGTTCTTGCTCAGCTTGTAGCTGGCCATGGCGTCGTAGCGGGTGTAGGACGGCACATACACGGTGTTGCCGGCATCGCCATACACCTCGTCGACATAGAACGCACCGCCGCCGACGGTCAGCTTCGGCAGCACTTCATAAGTGGTCCACAGGCTGAAGCTGTTTTTCGGCGTGTTCGGCATTTCATTGCCTTTGTTCGAACCAGCGCTGACGACCCCGTTACGCCCGTTGAGGCCGGCGTCCACCAGCTCGCTTTTCAGGTAGCTGTAGCCGGCGAAGACTTGCCACTTGTCGGTGATCTTGCCGCTGGCCGACAGCTCCAGGCCGTCGACGCGGGACTCACCGGCGTTCTGGTAGGTCAGGGCGTCCACCAGGATGCGGGTGTTTTTCTTCTCGGTACGGAACACCGCGGCGGTCAGGGACAGGCGGTCGTTGAACACGTCCCACTTGGTGCCCAGCTCGTAGTTGACGGTTTCTTCCGGTTGCAGATCGCTGACGCTGGCGCCGGCGGACAGCGGGTTGCCGTCCGCGCCCTCGCCGACCAGGCCGCCCGCTGGCGAGGCCGAGGTGGCGTAGGAGGCGTAGACGCTGCCGTTGTCCGTCGGTTTCCACACCAGGCCGGCCTGCCAGTTCCAGAACTGGCTGTCGTCCTTGATCTTGGTGCGTCCGGTGGCGGCGTTGGTATTGGCCTCGGTGTCGAAGGTGTCGTAGCGCAGGCCGACGTTGAGCAGCCATTGCGGATCGAGTTCGATGGTGTCGAATACATAGGCCGCGCGGCTGGTGGCTTTGGTGTTGGTGCCGTTGTAGTTGCGGCTGATGGCGCCGGTCCAGGCGTCGTCCGGGTTCGGGTTGCTCAGCGAGGTACAGCTGGGGATGCTGCCCGGATTACAGACTTTCGCGGTGTTGCCGGCGATGTTGTAGCTGCTGACGCGTGTCTCTTCGCCAGTGAACTCCAGGCCCGTGGAGTAGGTGTGCTTGAAGCCCAGGGCCTGGAATTCGCCGAACAGGTCGGTCTGGTTGGTGGTGGTTTCGGTGGTGGACACCCGCGAGTTGGCGCGACGCCACACGGTGCCGTACTTGTTGACGTTGAACTTGCTGTCGTCCGGCTGGGTGAGGATGTAGTCCTGGCCGGTGTTGCCATGACGCAGGGTGTTTTTCAGCGTCATGTTGTCGTTCAGGTCGTGCTCGATGGAGACGGTGCTGATATCCGCGCGGGTCTTGCGGAAGTCCCGATCCTTCAAGCCATAGAAGTTGTCGCTGTCGCCGCCGTCGGTGGGTTTGTCGTGCTTGTGGGCGGTGGCGCTGGCCGAGCTGTAGCCGTAGGGAATGCCCGAATCCGGCAGGTCGTCGCTTTCCATGTGGTAGTAGCTGAAGTTGACCCGGGTCGGGGTGCCCAGGCCGAAGGTCAGGGACGGTGCCACGCCCCAGCGGTCGTAGTTGACGGCGTCGCGACCGGCCACGTTCTGCTCGTGGCTCATCAGGTTCAGGCGGAAGGCGGCGCTGTCGAGGAACTGGCGGTTGACGTCCAGCACATAACGGCGGGTCTGGTCGGAACCGTAGGTGAAGCCGCCGTTGAGGAAGTCTTGCTGCTTGGGCGTCTTACTCACCAGGTTGAGGCTGCCGCCGGCCGAGCCGCGACCGCCGAAGGAGGAGTTGGGCCCCTTGCTGACTTCGATCGATTCGATGTCGAAGATCTCGCGGCTCTGGCCGCCGGTATCGCGCACGCCGTCGAGGTAGGTGTCGCCCTGGGCATCGAAGCCACGGATGAACGGACGGTCGCCTTGCGGGTTGCCGCCTTCGCCGGCGCCGAAAGTAATGCCCGGCACGGTGCGCAGCGCATCCTGCAGCGAGGTGGCGGCGGTGTCCTTGAGCACTTGTTGAGGCACCACGGTGACCGAGCGCGGGGTGTTGACCAGCGGTGCGGTGTACTTCTGCGACGAGGCTTTTTCGACCTGGTAGGACGTCTGGTCCTGGGCTTCGCCGGTGATGCTGGTGGCGTCCAGGGAAATGGCATTGCCGGCGGCTTTCTTCTCGGTGTTTTCCGCGGCAAAAGCCATATGGGCTGCTGAGCCGGCGGTGATTGCCACGCCAATCGCAGACGCCAGCAGGCGTGGTGAACCGAGCGGTAATTGTGGTGGTTGGCGCGACATGGTGATTCCCCTCCCCAAGGATTTGAGGCGGCGGAATATAAGGCGAACAAGTCTATGTATCAATTGCGAAATATTGCTATTCGCGTGGAATTTACATTCTTTACAATTTCGCTTTACGGTTTTTACGCTTTCATTCGTCTACGCATTTTACATTTGCAATAAGAATCAATATCATTTGCACCCCCCTTTGCTTACAGGTATTGCCTCATGCTCCTGCATATTCCCGGCCTGTTCTCCCGTGAAGAAGTGCTGCGTATCCGTGAGGCCCTGGAGCAGGCGGACTGGGCCGACGGCAAGATCACCGCCGGTTACCAGTCGGCCAAGGCCAAGCACAACCTGCAGCTGCCCGAAGGTCACCCGCTGGCCCAGGAGATTGGCGCGGCGATGCTCGAGCGCCTGTGGCAGCACCCGCGCTTCATGTCGGCGGCGCTGCCGCACAAGGTTTTCCCGCCGCTGCTCAACTGCTACACCGCCGGTGGCAGTTTCGACTTTCATATCGACAACGCCGTGCGCCAGCCCAAGGGCAGCGTCGAGCGGGTGCGGACCGACCTGTCGTCGACCCTGTTTTTCAGCGACCCGGAGGACTACGACGGCGGCGAGCTGGAAATCCAGGACACCTTCGGCACCCAGCGGGTGAAGCTGCCGGCCGGCGACATGGTGCTGTACCCGGGCACCAGCCTGCACAAGGTCAACGCGGTCACCCGCGGCACCCGTTATGCGTCGTTCTTCTGGACCCAGAGCCTGGTGCGCGAAGATAGCCAGCGCGCCCTGCTGTTCGAGATGGACGAGGCGATCCAGCAACTGACCCGCGACATGCCGGAGCATCCGTCGCTGGTCCGCCTGACCGGCACCTACCACAACCTGTTGCGTCGCTGGGTCGAGGTGTAAGCCGTGAGTTTCCAGTTACGCCGCGAGGAAGTCCTCGACGGCGAGCAACTGCGCGCCATGCTCGAACAGAGCCCGGCCCGGGCCGCCCAGGCGATTCTGCTGGCAGCTGGGGAGGGCGTGCCGGATGCCCAGGCGCTGCTCGGGCAGATCCTGCTCGATGGCCTGGGCATCGAGCGCGACCAGGCGCTGGCGCTGCGCTGGTTCGCGATCGCCGCCAAGGGCGGGCAGCTGATGGCGCGCAACATGCTGGGGCGTTGCCACGAGCATGGATGGGGCTGCGAGGCCGATGCCCGGGCCGCCGCCGGGCATTATCGCCAGGCCGCCGAAGCCGGGCTGGACTGGGCGCTGTACAACTACGCCAACCTGCTGGCCACCGGTCGCGGGGTCGCTGAAAACCAGGCCCTGGCCTTGAGCTGCTACCAGCGGGCGGCGGCGATGGGCCACGCCAAATCCATGAACCTGTTGGGCCGTTATCTGGAGGAGGGGCGTCACTGCCCCAGGGATGTCGCGGCGGCCTGCGACTGGTATCGCCGTTCCGCCGAGGGTGGGGATTTTCGTGGGCAGTTCAGCCATGCCGCGGTGCTCGCCGATGCCGGGCGTATCGACGAGGCGCTGGCTTGGCTGACCAAGGCCCTGGAAGGCGGCAACCTGAATTTCCTGCGGGTCGCCCGCAGCGCCTTGTTGCAGGCGGCCCATCCGCAGATCCGCGGCTTGGCCCTGGCCTATCACCAGCGTGCGGCAGAGCTGGGTGACGAGCGGGACTTGGCGCTGCTTGCCGCTCAGGTGTAAATCACTATGATTGAAAGTTAATCACTCTTCATCATTTTGATACGGCGGAGATAGAACCATCATGACCGCAACTAAAGTGCTGACCGCACATGTGCCGTTGGAGTTGGCCGACAAGGTCGATCAGATGGCCTCCCGGCTGGAGCGCTCGCGCGGCTGGATCGTCAAGCAGGCTCTGGTGGCGTGGGTCGATCAGGAAGAGGAGCGCAGTCGCCTGACCCATGAGGCTTTGGCCGATGTGGATGTTGGGCGGGTCATCGATCACCAGGCGGTCCAGGCATGGGCTGAAAGCCTGATGAGTGACAAGCCTTTGCCGGTGCCCAAGTGAGGGAATTGAAATGGACGAGCAAGGCTCTGTCGGACCTGGCCCGACTGTTTGAGTTTCTTGCTCCGGTGAACCGTTCGGTGGCAGCTCGAACGGTGCAATCGCTCACGCAGGCCCCGGATACCCTGCTGACCAATCCGCGTATCGGCGAACAGTTGGAGGAGTTTCAGCCTCGCGATGTTCGGCGTTTATTGGTCAGGCCTTACGAGATGCGTTACGAGATCCAGGATGCGACGCTCTACATCCTGCGGGTGTGGCATGTACGAGAAGACCGAGCCGCTCGATGCCCTGAATGAAAAAGCCCATGACGCGTCATGGGCTTTTTCGTTACGGCGTGGCGCTTACAGGTAGAAGGATTTCAGTGGCGGGAACCCGTTGAATTCTACAGCGCTGTAGCTGGTGGTGTAGGCACCGGTGGACAGCCAGTACAGGCGGTCGCCGATGGCCAGGTTCAGCGGCAGGCCGTACTTGTAGTTCTCGTACATGATGTCGGCGCTGTCGCAGGTCGGACCGGCGATCACCACTTCTTCCGTCTCGCCTTTCTTCTCGGTCCAGATCGGGAACTTGATGGCTTCGTCCATGGTTTCGATCAGGCCGGAGAACTTGCCCACGTCGGTGTAGATCCAGCGTTCCACGGCGGTACGGGATTTACGCGCCACCAGCACCACTTCGCTGACCAGGATGCCGGCGTTGGCGATCAGCGAGCGGCCTGGCTCGAGGATGATTTCCGGCAGCTCGTCGCCGAAGTCTTCCTTGAGGAAACGGATGATTTCCTCGGCATAGGTTTCCAGGCTGTTGGTACGGGTGATGTAGTTGGCCGGGAAGCCGCCACCCATGTTGATCAGCTTGAGGTGGATGCCGTCTTCTTCCTTCAGGCGTTCGAAGATCACCTTGACCTTGGCGATCGCCGCGTCCCAGACGCTGATATCGCGCTGTTGCGAACCCACGTGGAACGACACGCCGTAAGGCACCAGGCCCAGGTCGCGAGCCAGGATCAGCAGGTCCATGGCCATGTCGGTCTGGCAGCCGAACTTGCGCGACAGCGGCCAGTCAGCGGTGGTCGAGCCTTCGGTGAGGATGCGCACATAGACTTTCGAGCCCGGCGCGGCCTTGGCGATGTTGCGCAGGTCGGCTTCGGAGTCGGTGGCATACAGACGCACGCCCTTCTCGTAGAAGTAGCGGATGTCCTTGGATTTCTTGATGGTGTTGCCGTAGCTGATCTGGTCCGGGCTGACACCGCGGCCCAGCACCTTGTCCAGCTCGTAGATCGAGGCGATGTCGAAGTTCGAACCTTTTTCCCGCAGCAGGTCGATGATTTCGACGGCCGGGTTGGCCTTTACCGCGTAGTAGACCTTGGCGAACTCGAAACCGGCACGCAGGTCATCGTAGGCCTGGGCGATCATCTGGGTGTCGATGACCACGAACGGGGTTTCTTGCTTGTCGGCGAATGCCTTCATTTTCTGAAAGGTTTCGCGCGCGAAATAGTCTTCGACCTGAATCGACATACCTGGGAGCTCCTAATGGCAAACGGGTAAAAACAATGGGTGCAAATGAACGTCCTCCGTATCCCCACTTTGGTTCGCCTACTTCCCAAGGCATTGCCGCCGAAAGCAAAAAGGCCACCCAGATCGTTTGAGAGCTACTGCGTGCTGTGCGCCTTTGGCGCTACGCGAGCAATACTGCGTTGGGAAGAGGCTCGGAATGCTCATTTACAACCAGTAAATTCCGCTTCCTCGCCTCTTCCCGCCTTGTCTTGCCTGCGCTCGCTACGCTCTCAAACGATCTGCAAAAGGTTTCCCTATGGCCTTGCTGTCTCGTCGTCAGTACTTGAGCCGGATGGATCGTTTCCAGCATGGACGTTCGGCGCGAACTTTAGGGCGTGAGGGGCCTGAGATCAACAAAAAATGTCGCGTTTTTGCACGCGTTCGTCGCGTGGCCCGAGCCAGTCATTTATGTAACCGACCCAGATGACAGGCTGATGTTCCCCAGGGTGGGGAATCCGTGGCGTGAGGGGCCCAGTGCGGGCTGGTGTCGCGAGGCACTGTAGCCGCTGCCGAGGCACGAGGCTGCGATCGACTGCGAAGCAGGCGCAGACCCGGCACCTCGGTATATCAGGGCACCGAGGGCAGGGGGCACGGCCGCTTCGCGGCCGATCGCAGCCTCATTCTTCGGCAGCGGCTACAAGATCGGGCCGATGCGGGCAGGTCAGGCCAGTGCAGTCTCGGCCGGCGAGACGATGTTGGTTTTCATCCCCCGCGAGCGCCCGGAGCTGAGGTAGGCGGCAATCGATTCCTGGGTCACTTCGCCGAGGAACACCCGCTCGGCATCCAGCACCGGCAGCCACGAACGGTTGAACTCGTACATCCGCGACAGCAGGATGCGCAGGTGTTCGTCGTAGGCCGCAGTGGCGTTGAACTCGCGCAGGTACTGGGCGCAGGTGCCGGCCTGGCGGTGCAGGTCGCGGCGGCGCACATACCCCAGGGCCTTGTTGTCGGCGCAGGTCACCACCAGGTAGCGGCGGTCGTGTTCGTCCATCAGTTCCAGGGCGTCGGCCACCGGCGTTTCCGGGCTCACCGACGGCGCGTTGTCGGCGGCGTCCTCGGCCTTCACCAGCAGCAGGCGCTTGAGAGTGCTGTCCTGGCCGACGAAGTTGCTGACGAACTCGTCCGCCGGATGGGCCAGCAGGGTGTCCGGGTGGTCGATCTGCAGCAGCTTGCCGGCGCGGAAGATGGCGATCTTGTCGCCGAGCTTTATCGCTTCG
This sequence comes from Pseudomonas sp. NFACC41-3, assembly GCF_900109505.1. NCBI lineage: Bacteria > Pseudomonadati > Pseudomonadota > Gammaproteobacteria > Pseudomonadales > Pseudomonadaceae > Pseudomonas > Pseudomonas sp. NFACC41-3. The sequence goes on along the minus strand of NZ_FOAE01000004.1, from coordinate 644,123 downwards.
TCGATGTCATGGCTGACCATGATCACGGTCTTGTTCAGCGCCCGCTGCATTTCGAAGAACTCGTTCTGGATCATCTCGCGGTTGATCGGGTCGACCGCGCCGAAAGGTTCGTCCATCAGCAGCAACGGCGCATCGGCCGCCAGCGCGCGGATCACGCCGATCCGCTGTTGCTGGCCGCCGGACAGTTCCCGTGGGTAGCGATGCAGATATTGCTTGGGCTCGAGCTTGATCATGCTCATCAGCTCGCGGGCGCGGTCATGGCATTTCTGCTTGTCCCAACCCAGCAGCTTGGGCACCACCACAATGTTTTCCTCGATGGTCATGTTGGGGAACAGGCCGATCTGCTGGATCACGTAGCCGATGTTGCGGCGCAGGGTCACTTCGTCCAGATCGGTGGTGTCTTCGCCATTGATCAGGATCTTGCCTGAGGTCGGTTTGATCAGGCGGTTGATCATTTTCAGCGTGGTGCTTTTGCCGCAACCCGATGGCCCGAGGAACACGCAGATTTCGCCTTCATTGACGGTCAGGCTTACGGAGTCAACGGCGGTGATGGTCTTGCCGTTGCTTTGGAAGGTCTTGGTCAGGTTTTGAAGTTCGATCATTTGAGCAGTCCTTTTGGAGTCAGCGAACGTTGCAGCCATTGCAGAAGCAGGTCGGCGAAGATGGCCAGGAGGCTGACCAGCACCGCGCCGACGATCAGCATCGACATGTCGCTGCGGCTGATGGAAGCAAGAATGAGCACACCCAGGCCGCCGGCACCGATGGTGGCGGCGATGGTCATGACACCGATGTTCATCACCACCGCGGTACGCACGCCGGCGAGGATCACCGGCACGGCGATCGGCAACTCGACCATGCGCAGGCGCTGGCCGAAGGTCATGCCGATGCCGCGGGCCGCTTCGCGAATCCCCGGCTCGACGCCGGTCAGTGCCAGGTAGGTGTTACGCATGATCGGCAGCAGGGAGTAGAGAAACACCGCGGTGATCGCCGGCAGCGGCCCCAGGCCCTGACCGAATTTGGAGTAGAACGGCAGCAGCAGGCCGAACAGGGCGATCGACGGAATGGTCAGCAGCACGGTGGCGCTGGCTTGCAGCGGCCCGGCCAGGCTCGGGAAGCGGGTCATCAGGATGCCCAGGGGCACGCCGAAGAGGATCGCCAGGGTCACGGCGATGCCCACCAGGGTGATGTGCTGCCAGGTCAGCTGGATGACTTGCTGCCAGTCGAGATGGGAAAAGGCGTTGAGAAATTCCATGGCTCTTTCCTCCCTCAATTCAGTGGATGCTGGCGCAGGAAATCTGCGGCAACGGCGGATGGGCTTTCATGGTCGACGTCGACCCGGGCGTTGAGCTGGCGCATGGTTTCGTCGTCGAACAGTTCGGCCAGCGGCTTGAGGTCGGCGGCCAGTTGCGGGTGGGCGTCGAGGTAGGCCTGGCGCACCACGGGGGCCGCGGTGTAGTCCGGGAAGTAATGCAGGTCGTCGTTGAGCAATTTCAGGTTGAAGGCGTTGAGCCGGCCGTCGGTGGTGTAGACCAGGCCGGCGAACACCTGGCCGTTGCGCAGGGCGGTGTAGACCAGCCCAGCGTCCATCTGCCGGATGTTCTTGCGGGTCAGGTCCATGCCGTACAGCTTGACCATGCCTTGCAGGCCGTCGGAGCGGTTGGCGAACTCGGTGTCCAGGGCGATCAGATGGTGGTCCTGGCGTTCGGCGTCGAGGACGTGTTTCAGGTCGCTGACGCTGTTGATCTGCGGGTATGCGTCCGCGACGTTTTTCGGCAAGGCCAGGGCGTAGGTATTGCTGAACTTCGACGGGGTCAGCCAGACCAGGCCTTTTTTCCCGTCGAGTTCCTTGACCCGCTCATAGGACTGTTGGCTGTCGAGTTTTTCCGTCACGTGGTTGTAGGCCACCAGGGACACCCCGGTGTATTCCCAGAGCATGTCCAGTTGCCCGCTTTCGTGGGCGCTGCGCGCCAGGTTGCTGCCCAGGCCGCCGGTGACCCGGGTGTCGTAGCCCTTGCTGCGCAGGTACTGCGAGGTGATTTCCGCCAGCAGCGTCTGCTCGGTGAAGACCCGGGCGCCGATGCGGATCACCGGCTTTTGCGCGGCCTGGGCAATTCCCGCGCACAGCAGGACGCAGCCTATGATCAAAGCTATTTTTTTCATGTGAATTCCTTCGCGCAGGCTTAAGACGGGCGCAGGCCGCGTTCCAGCCAGAGGCGGCTGGCCAGTGTCACCAGGCCGTCGAGCAGCAGCGCCAGCAAGGCGGTGCAGGCCGCGCCGAGCAGCAGTTGCGGCTGATTGTTCAGGGCGATGCCGGGGAAGATCAGGCTGCCAAGGCTGTTGGCACCGATCAGGAAGGCCAGCGGCGCGGTACCGACGTTGATCGCCAGGGCCACGCGCACGCCACCGATGATGATCGGCACGGCGTTGGGCAGCTCGACTTTCCACAGCACCTGGCGCGGCGTCATGCCGATGCCGACGGCGGCTTCCTTGAGGGAACCCTGGACGTTTTTCAGGCCTTCGTAGGTGTTGCGCACGATGGGCAGCAAGGAGGCGAGGAACAAGGCGAAGATGGCCGGCCCGCTGCCGATGCCGAGGATCCCCAGAGCGATGGCCAGGACGGCCAGGGGAGGGACGGTGTTACCGATGTTGAACACCTGCATGAAACGCTCGGCACGCCCGACCATCTGCGGTCGGCTGAGGAAGATGCCGGCGGGTATCCCCACCACGAGGGCGGCGAACATTGAAGCGAGTACCAGGTACAGATGGGCTTGCAGGTAAAACAACAGATCGTCGCGGTAGTGTTCGATCGTACTGATGCCGATCCAGTGGACCAGCAGGGCCAGGAGAGCGATGACCGCCGCGCCTCCTATCAGCCCTTTGCCATAGCGAATAGCCACAGGCGGACTCCTTTTTCATGTCGGCGAGCATTCTTTCGTGTGGCAAGGCCATACCTGGCTGCCAAAAGAACGGTCGCGAGAAGCAGCTCGTCGCTGCGCTGGAAACAGCGCGGGATCGAGCCATACGCATAGCCTCGTCAGGCTAACTTGCTGATTTTTCTACCCCTGACGAAAGCTTGTAACAGGGGAGTGGACGCCTCCACCTTTTAAAAGGTTCCATATTTGGCAGCGTTTGGCCACCCTCAATCCCATAACTCCGATATCTCTGATACCTGGCATCTGTAGCCGCTGCCGAGCGCAGCGAGGCTGCGATCGAGCGCGCAGCGCTCGCAAACACGGAGTACGGGATGGGACTGAAACACCGCGTTTCCTGGTTTTGCGACTGCTGCGCAGTCGATCGCAGCCTCGCGCAGCTCGGCAGCGGCTACAGGCTGGAATTCCAGCGGCCCCGGGCCGAACGGTGGTCCGTGGAGCTTGCTTTGCGCTATACTCGCCGCCCTTTTTTTGAATCACCTGCCAGGCGATTTCCCATGACCAAACAGGCCGCCGAAGTCGCGAAACGCCGCACTTTCGCCATTATTTCCCACCCGGATGCGGGTAAAACCACCATCACCGAGAAGCTCTTGCTGATGGGCAAGGCGATTGCCGTTGCCGGTACGGTGAAGTCCCGCAAGTCCGACCGCCACGCCACTTCCGACTGGATGGAGATGGAGAAGCAGCGCGGTATTTCCATTACCACGTCGGTCATGCAGTTCCCTTATCGCGAACACATGATCAACCTGCTCGACACCCCGGGCCACGAAGACTTCTCGGAAGACACCTACCGCACCCTGACCGCGGTGGACTCGGCGCTGATGGTGCTCGACGGCGGTAAGGGCGTAGAGCCACGGACCATTGCCCTGATGGACGTCTGCCGTCTGCGCGACACGCCGATCGTCAGCTTCATCAACAAACTCGACCGTGACATCCGCGACCCGATCGAACTGCTCGACGAAATCGAAGCGGTCCTGAAGATCAAGGCGGCGCCCATCACCTGGCCGATCGGTTGCTACCGCGACTTCAAGGGTGTGTACCACCTGGCGGGCGACTACATCATCGTCTACACCCCCGGCCACGGTCACGAGCGCACCGAAACCAAGATCATCGAGAAGCTCGATTCCGATGAAGCCCGCGCCCACCTGGGCGATGAGTACGAGCGCTTCATCGAGCAGTTGGAGTTGGTGCAGGGCGCCTGCCATGAGTTCGACCAGCAGGCGTTCATGGACGGCCAGCTGACCCCGGTGTTTTTCGGTACCGCCCTGGGCAACTTCGGGGTCGACCACGTGCTCGACGCGGTTGTCGACTGGGCACCGCTGCCGCTGGCGCGCGTGGCCAACGAGCGCACCGTGGAGCCGCAGGAAGAGAAATTCACAGGCTTCGTGTTCAAGATCCAGGCGAACATGGACCCGAAACACCGCGACCGGATCGCCTTCATGCGCATCTGCTCGGGCAAGTACGAGAAAGGCATGAAAATGCGCCACGTGCGCACCGGCAAGGCCGTGCGCATCGGCGATGCGCTGACCTTCTTCTCCTCCGAGCGTGAACAGCTCGAAGAAGCCTACGCCGGCGACATCATCGGCTTGCACAACCACGGCACCATCCAGATCGGCGACACCTTCACCGAAGGCGAGGCCCTGGGCTTCACCGGTATCCCGCACTTCGCCCCGGAGCTGTTCCGCCGCGTGCGCCTGAAGGACCCGCTGAAGTCCAAGCAACTGCGCCAGGGCCTGCAACAGCTGGCCGAAGAAGGTGCGACCCAGGTGTTCTTCCCCGAGCGCAGCAACGACATCATCCTCGGCGCCGTCGGTGTGCTGCAGTTCGATGTGGTCGCCAGCCGCCTGAAAGAGGAATACAAGGTCGAGTGCTCCTACGAGCCGATCACCGTGTGGTCCGCGCGCTGGATCGATTGCAGCGACAAGAAGAAACTCGAGGAATTCTCCAACAAGGCCGTGGAAAACCTGGCACTGGACGGTGGCGGTCACCTGACCTACCTGGCCCCGACCCGGGTCAACCTGGCGCTGATGGAGGAGCGCTGGCCCGATGTGAAATTCCGCGCGACCCGCGAGCATCACTAAGGTCTGAGCGACGCCCCAACCAAAAAAGCCCCGCTGCCAGACAGCGGGGCTTTTTTATGCGCTGTAAAGGGCAGGATCAGGCTCAGTTGTACACCAGCACATAACTGACCACTGCATCGGCTTTACCGGCTTTCACCTCGCCACCGCTCGGGACGTAACGGGCCTGGCCAGCAAAATGGTAGACCTCGGCGTCGGGTTGGCTGTGCTGCCAGTCGAGGTTGAGGGCCTTGCTCGGGGTGAAGGGAAGCCGGGTGCCCTTGCCGTTGGTGAGTTCGATGGCCGTGCCGCTGGCGACATGGCTTTGCCCGGCATCGTTGAGTTTGAGCAGGCCATCGCTGGTGGTGGCGCCTTGGAAATAGATTTTGACCGGTGCCGGCTGGGTGGGGCGCAGGCCCTTGCAATACACGTTCAAATTGAAGTTCTGTGCCTGGGTGTTGCCGTTGCGGATATTGGCGGAGGCGACTTTCCCCATGGGGACGATGAGGCTCTTGACTTGTGCTTCGCAGGCGCTGAAGTAGATGTTATTGGCCACTTCGGTCGTCAGGTTCGTACCGACAATATTGATCGGGGTTAAACCGGTTGCCTGGAATTGGGCGCTGAAATTGAATGAGATCGGCCCCTTGCCCACCGCGGTGCCGGTGCGGATATAGTCAATGGTCACTTGTTCAGGAAAGGGATATAACCAATTCGGATAGGTTTGATACTCAAACGGGGGGTATTCGACGCCTCTCCAGTTCCCAGTGAGTGGTTTATCAAAGCCGATTCTGATTCCGACGCCTTCAACAGTGGTCTTGTACACATTGGGCAACCCGGCAGATTCCAGGCCAGAGACATTCAGGTTCATGCCCCATTTATCGCCGGTTGCACAGTACACGATCTCGGCATTGCCAGAGTAAAAACTGATTTTCTGCGATGCCATGGCCTGGCCGATCGGTGCCGGGGACAAGCTAGTGGTGCCTGCCAGGGAAGGGATCGTGATCTTTGCTGGCGGCCGATTCCACCAGCTACATGCGGCAAAAGCCGAATGGGTTCCGGCTAGCGTGGTAACCAGAATCAATGTCGACAGCATTTTCTTGAAGAGCATGGGGGACCTGTCTGGGAGCGAAAGTGAGCGGAGGAGGGCTTTCCCTGCCTCTCGTTGAGAAGCAGATTCGCGTCATCCACTGCGCTGCATGTTCTGCCCGACGATAGGGTTCGATGGTGTTGTGGATAAGTTTCAGTCGGGGGGAAGGAATGCTATCGATTCCGGGCATCTCGATGAATAAGATGAATCTGATATGCCTGCGTACAGGGGGCTCTGCGCGCAGGCCCTGGCTTGCGCTATTCCCCGTAGGAGCGAGGCTTGCCCGCGATGATGTCCGTTCGGGCAATGAATTTTCCCCGGCGGAGCGGCGGTGGCAGGTTTTGGGGCTGCTGTGCAGCCCATCGCGAGCAATCGAGCCTCGACCGGCAGTTTCTACGGACGCGGGGCATAACCGCAGGTTTTAAGGCCTAGTCGAAAGCCGTCTATCCAGTAGGCGGATAGCTAGCTTGCTATCTGGAAAAGCGCCGGCTTCGGGGCTAGGTTTCAGGGGGCTAGGTTTCATACGAAGCCGCGCCTTGCAGGTCAGGGCCTGTGGGCCCATTGATTCACCTACATAAAGGGATGGAATCAACATGAATGTTTTCCAACGAGTTGTGCTGTTGCTCAAGGTGCTGGTGCTGTTGTCGCTGGGCATGTCCGCGGCCTGGGCCGGCGACCAGGCGGCGCGAGTGCCGGGTTTCTGGGGGCCGGGGCATTTGCAGAGCGGGGTGCAGATGATCGCCAAGTCGGAATCCGAGCCGGGCGATCAGGGACAGGGTGGTAGCGAGGGCGATGACGATTCGACCACCGACGAGCCGGATCCCGACAGCGACGACGAGGCTAGCCAGGGCTGAGCCAGGCCGGCGGAAAAAAGAAACCCCTTCTGTCGGACTGATGCGCAATCCGGCAGAAGGGGTTTGGTCAACACGAGTGAGGCGCCGCGGGTCACCGCGGCGTTTTTTTTTGCCGGCTCAGCCGAGGAACTGTTCGGCGTAGTGGCAGGCCACTTGGCGGGTGTCGAGCAGGCGCAGGGCCGGCTCTTCGCTGCTGCAACGCTCGGTGGCGTATGGGCAGCGCTTGTGGAACGCACAGCCGGATGGCGGGTTCAGCGGGTTGGGCAATTCGCCGACGATCTTGATCTTCGGCTTGTCCGGGTCCGGGTGAATGGTCGGCGTGGCCGACAACAACGCCTGGGTGTAGGGGTGCAGCGGACGGGTGTAGATGTCCTCTTTCGGGCCCATTTCCACCGGCCGGCCGAGGTACATCACCATCACGTGGTCGGCGACGTGACGGACCACCGCCAGGTTGTGGGAGATGAACACATAGGCGGTGTTGAACTCCTGCTGCAGGTCCATGAACAGGTTCAGCACCTGGGCCTGGATCGACACGTCGAGGGCCGAGGTCGGTTCGTCCGCCACCAGCACTTTCGGTTGCAGCATCATCGCCCGCGCCAGGGCGATACGCTGGCGCTGGCCGCCGGAGAACATGTGCGGGTAGCGCTGATAATGCTCGGGGCGCAGGCCCACCTGCTTCATCATCGCCTGGACCTTTTCCCGTCGCTCGCTGGCCGACAGCTGGGTGTTGATCAGCAGCGGCTCGGCCAGTTGATCGCCGATCTTCTGCCGTGGGTTGAGCGAGGCGTAGGGGCTCTGGAACACCATCTGCACGTCTTTGCGCAGTTGCTTGCGCTGGGCCTTGTCGGCGCCGGCGACTTCCTGGCCGGCGATTTTCAAGGAGCCGGAGGACGGTTCTTCGATCAGGGTCAGGGCCCGGGCCAGGGTGGATTTGCCGCAGCCGGACTCGCCGACCACGGCGAGGGTCTTGCCGGCTTCCAGCTCGAACGACACGCCGTTGAGGGCGCGCACGGTCGCATGGCCCTTGAACAGGCCGCGGGACACTTCGTAGTGGCGGGTCAGGTTGCGGGCGGTAAGAACGACGGCCATTACGCCACCTCCTGATTCAGCGGGTAGAAGCAGCGGGCGAGGCTGGCGGCTTTCGGATCGAGGCCTGGACGCTGCTGGCGGCAGTTTTCCTGCACGTACGGGCAGCGCGGCGAGAGCAGGCAGCCTTGCGGACGGTCGTAGCGCCCGGGAACGATGCCCGGCAACGTCGACAGGCGCGCGGCGCCCATGCTGTGCTCGGGAATCGCTGCCAGCAGCGCTTCGGTATAGGGATGGGCGGGGATGTCGAACAACTCCGGCACCTGGCCCACTTCCACCGCTTGCCCGGCGTACATCACGCACACGCGCTGGGCGGTCTCGGCGACCACGGCCAGGTCGTGGGTGATCAGCACCAGGCCCATGTTCTGCTCGCGTTGCAGGTTGAGCAGCAGCTCCATGATCTGCGCCTGGATGGTCACGTCCAGGGCGGTGGTCGGTTCGTCGGCGATCAGCAGTTTCGGCTCGCCGGCAATCGCCATGGCAATCGCCACGCGCTGGCTCATGCCGCCGGACAGTTGGTGCGGGTAGGCGTCCATGCGGCTGGCGGCGCCCGGGATCTCGACTTTTTCCAGCAGTTCGATGGCGCGCTTGCGGGCCGCCTTGCCGGACATCTTCAGGTGCAGGCGCAGCACTTCCTCGATCTGGAAGCCCACGGTGTAGCTCGGGTTCAGCGCGGTCATTGGGTCCTGGAACACCATGGCCAGATCCTTGCCGACGATCTGCCGGCGTTGCCGGGCGCTGAGCTTGAGCATGTCCTTGCCGTCGAAGCTGAGGGCGTCGGCGGTGACGATGCCGGGATGCTCGATCAGCCCCATCAGGGCCATCATGGTCACGGACTTGCCGGAGCCGGATTCGCCGACGATGGCCAGGACTTCGCCCTTGTCCACGTTCAGGTCCAGGCCATCCACCACGGGAACGGCCTGGGCGTCGCCGAAGCGCACGTTGAGATTCTTGATTTCTAGCAGTGACATGGGAATCTCCTCAGGCGGCGTTCTTGAGTTTCGGGTCCAGCGCATCGCGCAGGCCGTCGCCCATCAGGTTGATTGCCAGCACGCTGAGCAAAATGGTCAGGCCGGGCAGGCTCACCACCCACCAGGCGCGTTCGATGTAGTCGCGGGCCGAGGCCAGCATGGTGCCCCACTCAGGGGTGGGCGGCTGGACGCCAAGGCCGAGGAAGCCCAGGGCCGCGGCATCGAGAATCGCCGAGGAGAAGCTCAGGGTCGCCTGGACGATCAGCGGCGCCATGCAGTTGGGCAGCACGGTGATGAACATCAGGCGCGGCAGGCCGGCACCGGCCAGGCGCGCGGCGGTCACGTAGTCGCGGTTGAGCTCGCCCATCACCGCGGCGCGGGTCAGGCGCACGTAGGACGGCAGGGACACCACGGCGATGGCGATCACGGTGTTGATCAGGCCTGGGCCGAGGATGGCGACGATCGCCACGGCCAGCAGCAGGGACGGCAGGGCCAGCATGATGTCCATCAGACGCATGATGGTCGGGCCGAGCAGGCGTGGGAAGAAGCCGGCGAACAGGCCCAGGAGGATGCCTGGGATCAGCGACATGACCACCGACGACAGGCCGATCAGCAGCGACAGGCGCGAACCGGTGATCAAGCGCGACAGCAGGTCGCGGCCCAGTTCGTCGGTGCCGAGAATGAACTGCCATTGGCCGCCTTCGAGCCAGACCGGCGGGGTCAGCAGGAAGTCACGGTATTGCTCGCTCGGGTTATGCGGGGCGACCCAGGGCGCGAAGATCGCGCAGAAGATTACCAGCAGCATGAACAACAGGCCGGCCACCGCGCCCTTGTTGCGCGAGAAGGCCTGCCAGAATTCCTTGTACGGCGACGGGTACAGCAGGCTTTGATCCACGGCCACGGCGGATACGGCTACTGAGGAGGTTGGAGTGCTCATGAGTATTGTCCTCAGCGCTGGTGGCGAATGCGTGGGTTGGCAAAGCCGTAGAGGATGTCCACCACGAAGTTGACCAGGATCACCAGGCAGGCGATCAACAGGATGCCGTTCTGCACCACGGGGTAGTCCCGGGCGCCGATGGCTTCGATCAGCCATTTGCCGATGCCGGGCCAGGAGAAGATGGTTTCGGTCAGGACCGCGCCGGCCAGCAGGGTGCCGACTTGCAGGCCGACCACGGTCAGCACCGGGATCAGCGCGTTGCGCAGGCCGTGCACGAACACCACGCGGGCGGGCGACAGGCCCTTGGCCTTGGCGGTGCGGATGTAGTCTTCGCGCAGCACTTCGAGCATCGAGGAACGGGTCATCCGCGCGATCACCGCCAGCGGAATGGTGCCGAGCACGATGGCCGGCAGGATCAGGTGGTGCAGGGCGTCGAAGAAGGCGCCGGTGTCATCGGCCAGCAGGGTGTCGATAAGCATGAAGCCGGTTTTCGGCTCGATGTCGTAGAGCAGGTCGAGCCGCCCGGAAACCGGGGTCCAGCCCAGGCTTACGGAGAAGAACATGATCAGGATCAGGCCCCACCAGAAGATCGGCATCGAATAGCCGGCAAGGGAGATGCCCATCACCCCGTGGTCGAACAGGGATCCTCGTTTCAGCGCGGCGATCACCCCGGCCAGCAGGCCGATCACGGCAGCGAACAGCATCGCGGCCGAGGCCAGTTCCAGGGTTGCCGGGAACAGGGAGGTGAACTCGCTCCACACACTCTCGCGAGTACGCAGGGATTCACCCAGGTCGCCCTGGGCGAGTTTGCCGATGTAGTCCAGGTACTGGGCATACAGCGGTTTGTTCAGACCAAGGCGTTCCATTGCCTGGGCATGCATCTCAGGGTCGACCCGGCGCTCGCCCATCATGACTTCCACGGGATCGCCGGGAATCATGCGAATCAATGCGAACGTCAGCAAGGTGATGCCGAAGAATGTGGGAATCAACAACCCCACACGGCGGGCAATAAAACTAAACATCTTGTGGTGTACCTCATCAGCCGGTTAGGCGTGTCCGGCACCCCTGGGGTCAGGGATGCCGGGCGTTTCTTATCTACTTCACCTGGGTGGTAGCGAAGTTGTTGGTGGTCAGGGGGCTCTGGTGGTAGCCCTCGACGTTCTTGCGCATTGCCGTGAACATTTTCGGATAGGCCATGGGGATCCAGGGTTGTTCCTTGTCGAAAATGTCCTGGGCCTGTTCATAGAGTGCGGTCCGTTTGGCCGGCTCGGACTCGGCGCGGGCCTGATCGATCAGGCTCTGGAACGCTTTATTGCACCAGCGAGCGTAGTTTTCGCCGTTTTTGGCGGCCTCGCAACTGAGGTTGGGGGTCAGGAAGTTGTCCGGGTCCCCGTTATCCCCCGCCCAGCCGGCGGAAACCATGTCGTGCTCGCCGTTCTTGGCGCGCTTGAGCATCTCGCCCCATTCCATGACGCGGATGTCGATCTTGAGGCCGATCTTCGCCAGGTCGGACTGCATCATCTGCGCGCCGAGCAGCGGGTTGGGGTTGGTCGGGCCACCGCCGTTGCGGGTGAACAGGGTGAAGACCGTGCCTTCCGGCACGCCGGCTTCCTTGATCAGGGCGCGGGCCTTGTCCAGGTCGCGGGCCGGGTTGCCCAGGCTGGTGTTGAAGCCCAGCAGGGTCGGCGGGTAGGGGCCGGTGCCGACCACCGCGTTGCCCTTGCCGTACAGGCTGTTGACGTAGGCTTCCTTGTCGAAGGCGATGTTGATGGCCTGACGGACACGCGGGTCGCTCATGTACTTCTTGGTGGTGTTCAGGGCCACGTAGCCCACGGTCATGGCGGCCAGGTCGTCGACCTTCAGGTTGGTGTCGGCCTTGATGCTCGGGATGTCGTCGGGTTTTGGATACAGGGCGACCTGGCACTCATTGGCCTTGAGCTTCTGCAGGCGCACATTGTTATCGGTGGTGATCGCCAGGATCAGTGCGTCGGCCGGCGGCTTGCCACGGAAGTAGTCCGGGTTGGCCTTGAACCGCACCTGGGCGTCCTTGGCGTAGCGCTGGAAGATGAACGGGCCGGTGCCGATCGGCTTGCTGTTGAGGTCGCCGGGCTTGCCGGCCTTGAGCAGCTGGTCGGCGTATTCGGCCGGGAAGATCGAGGCGAAGGCCATGGCCACGTCGGCCAGGAACGGTGCTTCGCGCCGGGTCAGGGTGAAGACCACGGTGTGGTCGTCGGTTTTCTCGACGCTTTTGAGCAGTTCCTTGAAGCCCATGCTCTCGAAATAGGGGAAGCCCACGCTGGACTTGTCATGCCACGGGTGTTTCGGGTCCAGCTGACGCTGGAAACTCCAGAGCACGTCGTCGGCGTTCATCTCGCGGGTCGGCTTGAAGTAATCGGTGCTGTGGAACTTGACGCCTTTGCGCAGGTGGAAGGTGTAGGTCAGGCCGTCCGGGCTGATCTCCCAGGACTCGGCCAGGGCCGGCTCGATGTCCGTGGTGCCGGGCTTGAAGTCCACCAGGCGGTTGAAGATGGTTTCCGCCACCGCGTCGGCAGTGACTGCAGTCGTGTACTGGACCATATCGAAGCCTTCCGGGCTGGCTTCGGTACAGACCACCAAGGGCTTGGCCGAGACGCCTGCGGCGACGCTCAGCAGTGCGGCAGCGATGGCCGCTCTCAGGGATAGCATTTTCATCTAGAACCCTCTGCAATCGGTTGAACCAGAGTAGCTGGAATGGCGAATTCGTCATGAATTCGCCAACCAGCCGATGTGTTTTTAGAGAATCTTGAACGGGATGGTGGTGACCAGACGGAACTCGTTGATGTTGCCGTCGGCCTGGTGTTCGCTGGCCCGGTGCGTGGTGTAGGTCGCACGAATGGCGGTGGCCTTGAGCGGACCACTCTGGACTGCATAAGACGCGCCAATGCCGTATTCGTAGTGGGTTTCGCCATCCATCAGGCTCAGGTCGCCGCGCTTGGCGCCTGGGTCGGTGTAGGCGGTGCCACGGTAGTGGGTACCGTCGATGCCCCAGCCACGTGCCTGGTAGATGTTGAACTTCAGGCCTGGTACGCCGTATTCGGCCATGTTGAGGCCGTAGGCGATCTGGAAGGATTTCTCGTTCGGGCTGTTGAAGTCCGAAAGCAGGGAGTTGGCCAGGTAGATACCGTTGGTTTCGTGCAGGTAGTCGAAGTACTCGTTACCGTTCACTTCCTGGTAGGAGAAGGTCAGGCTGTGGGCCTGGTGAGCCAGGCCGAGCGACAGCGAGTAGGTGTCGTTGTCGATCTCGCCCATCAACTTTTTGCCTTCGTCGACGGTCTTGTAGTAGTTCAGGCCGGTGGTCAGGCTCAGTACCTGGCTGTCACCCAGTTCGTGGGTGGCGCCGAAGTAGTACTGGTTCCAGAAGTCTTCGACCTTGGCGCCATACAGGCTGGTCTTCAGGCTCTTGAACGGCTGGTAGTTCACACCTGCGGTGTAGACCTTATCGGTTTCCACGCCGGTGGCGGAGTACTCGGTACGGAATTTCGACAGGCTCTGTTCGGTACGCGGCGAAACGCGGTCGAAGCCGGCCAGATCGAACGACAGGTTGTTGAACTCTTCGCTGTGCAGGCTCACACCTTCGAAACTCGAAGGCAGGGCACGGTTGCCGATGACGTCGACGATCGGCGTGCTGAAGTTCTGGCGACCGGCGGTCAGGGTGGTGTTGGAGACGCGGAACTTGACGTTGGCCAGGCCCAGTTTGCTCCACTGGCCGACAGCGTCGCCGTCGGAGTGGGTCAGGGTACGGTTGTTCTTGCCGGCGATGTCCTTGCGGTCACGATCCAGCGCGATGGCGTTGTAGGCGGCCACCTCGGTGCTGACCCCGACAGTACCTTCGGTGAAGCCCGAGCTGTAGTTGAGGATGGTGCCCTGGACCCAGTTGATCCGGCGTGGGGTCGAAGTCGGCTGGCCGTTGTGGTTGTAGGAGAAGCGGTCGTCACGACGCTTCAGCTCGTTGGCGTACCAGTTGCGGGTCGTGCCCGACAGGCTCTGGCCTTCGACGAAGCCCTTGGCCTCCGCCTGGGCGCTGGTGCCGTTCAGTTCGGTCGGAATGAATTCCTGACTCACGCTTTCCGCATGGGCCATGGCCGTGATGCTGCTGATGGCCAGGGCCAGTAACGCGGTGTTGCTCGGTTTCATGGATGAAGCTCCTTTGCTTTCTTTATTTTTATGCCGGTCTTTTTGGGTTGACCGGCTTTTGCTTTACAACTCATTCAGGCATCGCAAACGTTTGCATGAGGTGGGATCACCGAATTCAGGCAACAGATTTGCGTGGGGGCGAATATCGCCCCCAGCGGCCTGGCTAATCATTTATTGGTCGATGCTGACGCCCGAGAACACGTTGCGGCCGAAGGGGCTGACCTTGAATCCTTCGACTTTGGCGCTTAACGGCTGGTTGACCGTCGAGTGGGCGACCGGGGTGATCGGTACCTGCTGCTTGAGCAACTGCTGGGCCTGTTGGTAGAGCGCCGTGCGCTGTTCGCGATCGGTGACGATCTTGGCCTGCTTGATCAGCTTGTCGTACTGCGGGTCGCACCACATGGAGTAGTTGTTGCCGCCAATGGCGTCGCAGCTGTACAGGGTGCCGAGCCAGTTGTCCGGGTCACCGTTGTCGCCGGTCCAGCCGATCAGGCTGATGTCGTGCTCGCCGTTCTTGGTGCGCTTGATGTACTCGCCCCATTCGTAGCTGACGATCTTCACTTTCAGGCCGATCTTGCCCCAGTCGGACTGGAGCATTTCGGCCATCAGCTTGGCGTTGGGGTTGTAGGGACGTTGCACGGGCATGGCCCAGAGGGTGATTTCCGTGCCTTCCTTGACCCCGGCGGCCTTGAGCAGCTCACGGGCCTTTTGCGGGTTGTAGGCGGCGTCCTTGATGCTGCTGTCGTAGGACCACTGGGTCGGCGGCATGGCGTTGACCGCCAGCTGGCCGGCGCCCTGGTACACGGCGTTGAGGATGCCCTGCTTGTTCACCGCCATGTCCAGCGCCTGGCGCACTTCGAGCTGGTCGAAGGGCTTGTGGCGAACGTTGTAGGCGATGTAGCCGAGGTTGAAGCCAGGCTTTTCGATCAGTTGCAGTTTCGGGTCTTTTTTCAGCGCTTCGACATCGGCCGGCCGCGGGTGCAGGGTGACCTGGCATTCGCCGGCCTTGAGCTTCTGCACGCGCACCGAGGCATCGGTGTTGATGGCGAAAATCAGCTGGTCGAGCTTGACCCGGCTCGGGTCCCAGTACTGCTTGTTGGCGGTGTAGCGAATGTTCGAGTCTTTCTGGTAGCTCTTGAACACGAACGGCCCGGTGCCGACCGGCTTCTGGTTGATCTCGCTGGGCTTGCCGGCCTTGAGCAACTGGTCGGCGTATTCGGCCGAGAGAATCGCGGCGAAGCTCATGGCGATGTTCTGGATGAACGCGGCGTCCACCGAGTTGAGGGTCATCACCACGGTCAGCGGCCCGGTCTTCTCGACCTTGGCGATGTTCTTGTTCAGGCTCATCCCGTTGAAGTAGGGAAACTCGGTCGGATAGGCCTTACGGAAAGGATGCTCGGGGTCGAGCATACGGGTGAAGGTGAAGACCACGTCGTCGGCGTTGAAATCACGCGTCGGCTTGAAGTACGGCGTGGTATGGAACTTCACCCCTTCGCGCAGATGGAAGGTGTACTGCAGGCCGTCCGCGGAAATATCCCAGCGGGTGGCCAGGCCCGGCACCACATTGGTTGCGCCTTTTTCGAACTCCGCCAGGCGGTTGTACAGCGGCTCTGCCGCGTCGTTGTCGGTGGCGGTGGTGTATTGCGCGGTGTCGAAACCGGCCGGGCTGCCTTCGGAGCAGAACACCAGGCTGTTGCCGGCCGCCAGGCTGGCGGAGGTTGCGGTCAACAGACCCGTGCCCAACAGGGCGGATAAAACCAGAGAATGACGCATGACGATCCCTCTCCCTTTTATTGTTTTGATCGATGAGCAATCGCCCCATCCGGAGGCGGTCATGTCATCGATCCCAAGTCTCGCTTGCAGCAAGTGCCGGGCAATGGATGCACCACTCCATGCTTTGACGGTAGGGGTCGCCGCATGGGTAGTAAATGCCAAAGAGCCTGAAAGACATGTAAGGAACTTCCGAAATGCCCGTACTCACCATGATGGGGCGCAGCAAGAGGAAGAGCGTTCGAGTTCCGGCAGTCCTGGCAGGTAAGGCAACGGCGACGTCAGCTGAGGTCGCCGTTGCAGACCCTTATTTGCTGATGCTGACGCCGTAGAACGAGTTCAGGCCAAAGGGGCTGATCTTGAAGTCCTGCACGTTGGCGCGCATGGGTTGGAACACCGTCGAGTGGGCGATAGGTGTCATCGGGACCTGGTCTTTGAGGAGGTGTTGCGCCTGCTTGTACAGCTCGGTGCGTTTGGCCACGTCCGGGGTGGCCTTGGCTTGCTTGATCAGTGCGTCGTACGGCTTGTCGCACCATTTGGAGAAGTTGTTGCCGTTCATGGCGTCGCAGCCGAACAGGGTGCCGAGCCAGTTGTCCGGGTCACCATTGTCGCCGCTCCAGCCGATGATCATCGCCTGGTTCTCGCCGCCCTTGGAACGCTTGATGTACTCGCCCCATTCGTAGCTGACGATGTTGACCTTCAGGCCGATCTTCGCCCAGTCGGACTGCAGCATTTCAGCCATCAGCTTGGCGTTCGGGTTGTACGGACGCTGCACCGGCATGGCCCACAGGGTAATCTGGGTGCCTTCCTTGATGCCGGCTTCCTTGAGCAGCGCCTTGGCTTTCTCGGGGTCGTACTTGGCATCCTTGATGGTATCGTCATAGGACCACTGGGTCGGTGGCATGGCGTTGACCGCCAGCTGGCCCGCGCCCTGGTAGACCGAGTCGATGATCTGCTGCTTGTTCACCGCCATGTCCAGCGCCTGGCGGACCTTGAGGTCGGCCAGCGGGTTGGCGTCGGTGCGGCCCTTGAGCACAGGCATCACGTTGTAGGCGATGTAGCCGAGGTTGAAGCCGGCCTGCTGCGGCAGCTTGAGAGTCTTGTCCTCGCCCAGGGCCTTGAGGTCGGCCGGGCGCGGGAACAGGGTGACCTGGCATTCGTTCTTTTTCAGCTTCTGGATGCGTACCGACGGGTCGGTGGTGATGGCGAAGATCAGGTTGTCGATCTTCACGTCCTCAGGCTTCCAGTACTCCTTGTTGCCGGTGTAACGGATGTTGGAGTCTTTCTGGTAGCTCTTGAACACGAACGGGCCAGTGCCGATCGGCTTCTGGTTGATGTCGCCCGGCTTGCCTTCCTTGAGCAGCTGGTCGGCGTACTCGGCGGACTGGATGGAGGCGAAGCTCATCGCCAGGTTCTGGATGAACGCGGCGTCTACGGTTTTCAGGGTGAACTTGACGGTCTTGTCGTCGACTTTCTCGACCTTGGTGATGTTGGTGTCCATCCCCATGTCGGTGAAGTAAGGGAATTCGGTGGGGTACGCCTTGCGGAACGGCATGTCCTTGTCGAGCATGCGGTTGAACGTGAAGAGCACGTCGTCGGCGTTGAAATCACGGGTCGGCTTGAAATACGGCGTGGTGTGGAACTTCACCCCATCGCGCAGATGGAAGGTGTAGGTCAGGCCATCGTCGGAAATGTCCCAACTGGTCGCCAGGCCAGGAACGACGGCGGTGCCGCCACGCTCGAACTGGCTGAGGCGGTTGAAGATGGTTTCTGCTGAGGCGTCGAAGTCGGTTCCGGTGGTGTACTGGCCTGGGTCGAAACCGGCCGGGCTCCCTTCGGAGCAGAACACCAGGTTAGTCGCTGCCTGGGCGAAGGGTGCGCTGGCGAGCAAGCCGGCGCTGACTAAAAGCGGAATGACTGCTTGTTTGAACATGGTGGCCTCATGATTTGTTGTCATTTTTGGTGTAGAGGGCGACCTTATGAGTCGACCCGCCGATACTTATGCAGGCCCCATACCCAATGCAAGATGCGGGGCCGTCACAAGTATCAAGGAGTGGAACGAACGTACAGGAATGACGCATTTGTATAAATATTGACGAATTTGACCGTATGCGCTGGTTTTTTCTGGTGCATGGGTTGCCTTCTTACGGGGCATCCAGGGCGAGTCGTGCCTCCGCTTGGTGCGTCGCTGGAGCGGGTGTCGACCGGCTTCCGGTTGAGCCGCCTGACCTGGCCTGCCTGGCGCAAGTGTTTGGCGCATTGGGTTGACCGGATGAAGTAGGGCGACTTGCTGAGGGAGGCCGTGGGAGAACGGATGCCCGGGGCCTTGCAGACGATGACGGGTGCACAGCACATCGGCGGCGTTGATGTTGTGGCTCGCAGTGAAGTTGTCACTGTGGAGGTTGCGGGTGGCGTGTGATGGCGGGGTGCCGAGGATCAGCCCCGCTGTCTGCCAAACCTGGAGCGGAAAGGTCTTACGCATGCAAACCTCATTTTTTCTTTTTCTAGGGCGTATCTGAGGAGTGGCCTTGTGGGCCGGGGCAACTCGCCTTCTATGGGGAGTGGATGCACCCCCATGGACCCTGTGCGGCGCCGGCGATCGCTTTGTTGTGGGTTGATTGACGATTCGCCGATGCCGAAATTAAGTCATGCTGAAATCGTGGTCAACGAAAATTAAGCGTGACTAACATTTCTCTTGCGCACGGGGTGTCTGTGAGGTTGCGCAGGCGGCCACGGGGCGGGTTCAGGCCGCTGAATGGTCGTCGAACAGGCCCATGGTCGTGACGGTCAATACTTCTGCCGGGCCGTTGCCGGCGTTGGCCAGGTAGTGCGGTTTGGTCGAGTCGAAGTGCACCGAGTCGCCGGCCCCGAGGGGATACTGCTGCCCCTCGATGGTGTAGACAATCTGCCCCGACAGAACGTAGGAGAACTCGGCGCCATCATGGGAGATCAGTTCCGACTGGTAGCCCACTGGTATGTTCATCTTCACCGCGTTGATCAGGTTGCCGGGAAAGGAACTGGACAGCCGCTCGTAGGACAGGGGCTGGCCTTCGATGGTGTAGCGCACGCGCTTGCCGTCGTGGGAGTCGGGTTGTGCCTGGGTCGGCTGGTCGAAGAGGGCGTTCAGCGGAACGTTCAGAGACTTGGCAATGTTGACCAGGGAGGAGATCGAGACTCCGGTGAGATTGCGTTCCGCCTGGGAGAGGAAACTGGCGGTCAGACCGGATTCGCTGGCGATCTGACGCAGGGTTTTCTTGGCGGCGCGGCGATAGCGACGCAGGCGTTCGCCGATGCGGTCTGCGGTCATTGGAGAGACTCTTATAGGAAAGGCGCAGTATACCCGGTGGATGCCAGTGACGTCTGATAGGCGCAATACCGGGGGCCGCAACTTTAACATCACCGATGTTGCCGAGCTCACCCCTCCACCCCAAAAAAAGGCGAGTCCCTCAGGCTCGGGTTGAAACAGTGGGTAGCAAAAAAGCGCGGTAACCTCATTTGTGCTGCAGGTTACCGCCGTTGGGGAGCAGGGAAAACGTTACGGCATCAGGACTTCGATCGAGCCATCGGCGGTCATGCTGACCTGGCTGGTGCCGGCCTCGACTTCCGGAGTGACCGGCGCCGCATCCATGCCCGCGGCTTTCATCATCACCGGTCCGCGCAGATACGGTTGTGGATAACCGTTGCTGTTGAGGTTCAGGTTGACGATCTTGTAGCCCTTGCCGCCCAGCGCTTCGGTGGTCAGCTGCGCACGAGCCTTGAAGGCATCGACGGCTTCCTTGAGCAGCTTGTCTTCGCTGGCCTTGCGGGTCGGGTCGGCGATGGCGAAATCCATCCCACCCATCTTCAGGTCGGTCAGCAACTCGCCAGTGAGCTTGGACAGCGCGGCGAAGTCCGAGCTTTCCAGGCGCAGTTCGGCGCGCTCGCGCCAGCCAGTGATCTTCTGGCCCTTGGTGTCGTAGATCGGGTAGCTGTTGCGGCTACCCTGGCGCAAGGTGATGTCCTTGACCTGGCGTGCCTGGCCCAGGGCCTTGTTCATGGTGGTGGTGATTTCCGCGGCGAGCTTGGCCGGGTCGGCGTTCTGCGATTCGCTGTAGAGGGTGACGATCATCAGGTCGCGGGCCACTTCCTGACTGACTTCGGCGCGCAGGGAGATCTGGTTGTAATGAAGCTCATCGGCGGCCAGGGCCGGCAGGCTGGCGAGGGTGCCGGCGCTGAGGGCGAGAAGGGCGGCGCTGCGACTGAATGTATGCATGAAAACTCCTTGAGTGCGGTCCGCAGGTAATGGGTCCCAGCCTGCGTGAAACCATCAGACTCTAGCTTTTATTGTCTGGTTCGGCCCGTTAACAACTTCTATACATACTGGGGCTGCGGCAAGTTTCAAGCCCCGACCCCCAAGTTGAGAGCAAATACGCTTGTAGCTTAAAGCTTGCGGCTTGCAACTGTTTTTCTGTGACGGTTTGCCGCAGTTTTGCCTGTCTGGGCCGCTGCTTGGTTATACTCGTCGCGATCCGCCTGGAGCGCTCATCAGGAGAGCTCATGCTCGCCCCCGTACAATTGCTTTCCGCCACTCGCCAGAACCTCTGGCGTCTGACTTTCATCCGCATCCTGGTTCTGGCCGCTCAGGCCGGTTCGGTGGGGCTCGCCTACTGGTTCGACCTGCTACCGCTGCCCTGGCTGCAACTGGCCATCACCCTGGGCCTGTCGCTGATTCTCTGCGTCTTCACCGCCATTCGCCTGCGCACCTCGTGGCCGGTCACCGAGCTGGAATATGCCGTGCAACTGGCTTGTGATTTGTTCATCCACAGTGCCCTGCTGTACTTCTCCGGCGGTTCGACCAACCCCTTCGTCTCCTATTACCTGGTGCCGCTGACCATCGCCGCCGTAACCTTGCCATGGCGCTACTCGGTGGTTCTTTCCGGTATCGCGCTGACCATGTACACCTTGCTGCTGGCGCAGTTCTACCCGCTGCAGACTTTCCCCATCGCCCGAGAGAACCTGCAGATCTACGGGATGTGGTTGAGCTTCGCCCTGGCCGCGGCGGTGATCACCTTCTTTGCCGCGAGAATGGCCGAGGAGCTGCGGCGGCAGGAGGAGCTACGGGCGATCCGCCGCGAAGAGGGCCTGCGCGACCAGCAGTTGCTGGCTGTCGCGACCCAGGCCGCTGGCGCCGCCCACGAGCTGGGAACGCCCCTGGCGACCATGAGCGTGCTGCTCAAGGAAATGCGCCAGGACCACCTCGACCCAATGCTGCAAGATGACCTGGGCGTGCTCCAGGACCAGGTCAAACTGTGCAAGGAAACCCTGCAACAGTTGGTGCGCGCCGCCGAGGCCAACCGCCGGCTGGCGGTGGAGATGCAGGATGCCACCGTCTGGCTCGACGAAGCGCTGAACCGCTGGCACCTGATGCGCCCCGAAGCCAGCTACCGCTTCCAGCTGCTGGGCAAGGGCACGATGCCGCGGCTGGCGCCGCCGCCGGACCTGACCCAGGCGTTGCTCAATCTGCTGAACAATGCAGCCGATGCTTGTCCGGAAGGGCTGGAAGTCCAGCTGGATTGGGACGCCGAGAACCTGACCATCAGTATTCGTGACCACGGCGCCGGTGTGCCGCTGGCCATCGCCGAGCAAATCGGCAAACCGTTTTTTACCACCAAGGGCAAAGGTTTCGGCCTGGGCCTGTTTTTGAGCAAAGCCAGCGTGACACGCGCCGGCGGCTCAGTGAAACTCTACAGTCATGAGGAAGGCGGCACGCTCACCGAGCTGCGCCTGCCCCACGGCGCCCGAGGAGACCAACATGAGTGAAGAAATCCAAGTCGAAGGCGAAGAACTGCCGCATCTGTTGCTGGTGGATGACGACGCCACCTTCACCCGGGTGATGGCGCGCGCCATGAGCCGTCGCGGCTTTCGCGTCAGCACCGCGGGTTCCGCCGAGGAAGGCCTGGCCCTCGCCCAGCAGGACCTGCCGGACTTCGCCGCGCTGGACCTGAAGATGGACGGCGACTCCGGCCTGGTGCTGCTGCCCAAGCTGCTCGAGCTCGATCCGGAAATGCGCGTGGTGATCCTCACCGGTTATTCGAGCATCGCCACCGCGGTCGAAGCGATCAAGCGCGGCGCCTGCAACTACCTGTGCAAACCGGCCGATGCCGACGATGTACTGGCCGCGCTGCTCTCCGAGCACGCCGACCTCGACACCCTGGTGCCGGAAAACCCGATGTCGGTGGACCGCCTGCAATGGGAGCACATCCAGCGGGTGCTGACGGAACACGAAGGCAACATCTCCGCCACTGCCCGCGCCCTGGGCATGCACCGCCGAACGCTGCAACGCAAGTTGCAGAAGCGCCCGGTTCGCCGCTGAACCGCGACTGAACGAATGTCTTCAGGACAAGTGAAAAAGCGAGCCGATCCTCTATGATCGGCTCGATGCTAGTCCCTATCCCAATCGAGCCTTGATGATGAATCAGAACGCTGAGTATTCCGCGGTCAACGATGCTGTGCGCGGGCAGTTTTTCCGTCGTGTCTGGGAAATGACTACGCCTTACTGGCGCAGTGAAGAGAAGGGCAAGGCCTGGTTGCTGCTGTTCGCGGTGATCGCCCTGACCCTGTTCAGCGTGGCGATCTCGGTGTGGATCAACAGCTGGTACAAGGATTTCTACAACGCCCTGCAAAAGAAGGACGAGGCGGCGTTCTGGCAACTGATCCTGTATTTCTGCGGAATTGCCGCGGTGGCCATCCTGGCCGCGGTCTACCGGCTCTACCTGACCCAGATGCTGACCATCCGCTGGCGCGCCTGGCTCACGGAAAAACACTTCGCTCGCTGGCTGGGCCACAAGAACTACTACCAGCTGGAGCAGGGCGGCTACACCGATAACCCGGACCAGCGGATTTCCGAAGACCTCAACAGTTTCACCAGCAATACCCTGGGGCTCGCCCTGGGCCTGCTGCGTACCGTGGTCAGCCTGGTGTCGTTCTCGATCATCCTGTGGGGCGTGTCGGGCAGTATCGAAGTCTTCGGCTACACCATTCCCGGCTACATGTTCTGGTGCGCCCTGGTGTACGCCGCCGTCGGCAGCTGGCTGACGCACCTGATCGGTCGACGCCTGATCGGCTTGAACAACAACCAGCAACGTTTCGAGGCAGACCTGCGTTTTTCCATGGTGCGGGTGCGGGAGAATGCCGAGAGCATTGCCCTGTACGACGGCGAGCCGAATGAGAACAAACGCCTTAGCGCTCGCTTCGGCATGGTCTGGCACAACTTCTGGGACATCATGAAAGTGTCCAAGCGCCTGACCTTCTTCACCTCGGGCTACGGCCAGATCGCGATCATTTTCCCCTTCATCGTCGCGGCCCCGCGTTACCTGACGGGCAAGATCGAACTGGGCGAGCTGATGCAGATCAACTCGGCATTCGGCAACGTCCAGGAGAACTTCAGCTGGTTCATCACCGCCTATTCCGAGCTCGCGGCATGGCGCGCCACCTGCGACCGGCTGCTGAGCTTCCGCCAGGCCATGAGCGAAAACGAAGAGCGCGCGCCAGCCATCGACGTGCAGAGCCAGGGTGAAACCCTGCAGGTGCATAACCTTGGCCTGGACCTGGCGGACGGCCGGCACCTGCTGGCCGGTGCCGAGATGACCGTGACTCCCGGTGAGCGCCTGATGCTCAGCGGCCGTTCCGGCAGTGGCAAAAGTACCCTGCTGCGGGCGATGGGGCGGCTCTGGCCGGCCGGTCACGGCAGCATTCGCATGCCCGCCGAGCGTTATCTGTTCCTGCCGCAAAAGCCTTACCTGCCGATTGGCAGCCTGCGTGAAGCCTTGAGTTATCCACAGTCGGGCGACACTTACCCGCAGGAGCGTTATGCGCAGGTGCTGGAAACCTGCCGACTGCCGCACCTGATTTCTCGCCTGGACGAGAGCAATCACTGGCAGCGCATGTTGTCCCCGGGCGAGCAGCAGCGCCTGGCCTTTGCCCGTGCGTTGCTCTATGCGCCGCAGTGGCTGTACATGGATGAGGCCACCTCGGCCATGGACGAAGAAGACGAGGCGACCCTGTACCAGGCGCTGATCGACCAGCTACCGGGGCTGAGCATTGTCAGCGTCGGGCATCGCAGCAGCCTCAAGCGTTTCCACCCGCGGCACATCCGCATCGAGCGCGGGCATCTGGTCGACCAGGCGGTGACGGTGTAGTCAACAGTGATCGTACAACCCGGCTGAGCTATGATGCGTCATCAGTTTTCGGAGAAAGAACTTCACCATGGACAACCAGAACACGGCGCCCCGCCTTCCACGCAAGCGCCGTAGCCTCGCCCAGGAGCTGGTGACCGTGCTGTCGGAGCAGATTCGCGACGGTCAGCTCAAGCGCGGTGACAAGTTGCCCACCGAGTCGGCGATCATGGAGGCCCATGGCGTCAGCCGGACCGTGGTACGCGAAGCCATTTCCCGCTTGCAGGCCGCCGGCCAGGTGGAAACCCGCCACGGCATTGGCACCTTTGTGCTCGACACGCCGAGCCCGAGCGGCTTCAGGATCGATCCGGCGACCGTGGTGACCTTGCGCGATGTGCTGGCGATCCTGGAACTGCGCATCAGCCTGGAAGTGGAGTCGGCCGGGCTGGCCGCGCAGCGGCGCAGCATCGAGCAACTGGCGGCGATGCGGGCGGCGCTGGATGCCCTCAATGAAAGTGCGGCCCACGACAGCGATGCGGTGGCCTCGGATTTCCAGTTCCACCTGCAGATTGCCCTGGCCACGGGCAACCGCTATTTCACCGATATCATGACCCACCTGGGAACCAGCATCATTCCGCGCACCCGCCTGAATTCGGCACGCCTGGCTCACGACGATCAGCAGCACTACATGAGCCGCCTGAGCCGCGAGCATGAAGAAATCTATGAAGCCATTGCCCGCCAGGATTCGGACGCGGCCCGGGCGGCCATGCGTCTGCACCTGACCAACAGCCGCGAACGGCTGCGCCATGCCCATGAAGAGGCAGAGGCGCAGCGCGGGTAATGCGGTTGGGGCGGTCATTGCGTCGCCCTTGGGTTCTTATCGCGAGCAAGCTCGCTCCTACAGGGAGGGGAGGTGACCCTGTAGGAGCGAGCTTGCCCGCGATGCTTTTAGCGGTTTTTGAGAATCGAGCGATCCACCCTCACGGCCAGTTGCCCGGCGCCGGGTTTGGCATTGAAGGTCACATGCCCTTGCTGGTCGACGGTTGCCCGCGCGACGGGAGCGCCGTTGACCAGCAGTTCCAGGGGCGCGCCCTGCAGGGATTGGCCCGAGGCCAGTTCTAGAGTCAGATTGATAGCCATGTCGATGTCCTTATCAGGCATTGCGGTCGATGTAAGTGGTGGCGGTCTTGTCGATCGAGGCAATCAGCTCCGGCGAGCCACCGCGGAACTGGCGGAAAATGTTGCGCCCGCTGGAACCGCCGCTGGTGTCCACCGGCACATTCAGGGTCGGCTGGAAGCGCTCGCTCAGTTCAGCGTAGGCGGACCACGGGCCGATGTACGATTCGTTCAAACCGTTGGTGTAGCTGAAGGCATAACGCACGGCATTGCCGGGCAGCCAGTTGGGCTCGCTGGGTGTCTGGCTCTGCCAGCCATCGGTCTGGATGCTCGGGGCAAGCGTCGGTGCTTCCAGGTAGCCCGCCGGCTTGTTGGGCTTGTAGTCCTTGAGCAGTAGGTAGGTGCTCCAGCCCCACCAGTTGTCGATGGTCTTGGTGTCGTTCAGGTTGTTCACGTCGCTGCGTCGCAGCACCTTGTCGCCCTGCATCACGAACAGCGGTGAAAAGTTGCCGCTCTTCGCCGCGTTCAGGTCCGGCAACAGCTTCAGCGCGGTGAAGTTACCGGGCGTCGGGGCCGTGCCGCTGAGGTAGCTTTCGAAGATTTCGTCCGCCGAGCGTTGCACGGCCAACTTGACCTGCTTGCGGTTGTTGCTGTCGAGGGTGTCGAAATAACGCTTGTCGCCATAGGCATGCCAACGGTCGCCCTGGGCGTTGCTGACGTTGAGGCCGAACTTGCTGTCCTCGTCGTGCATGAAGCGGGTGATCAGCGAACCGAGATCGCTCGGCGTGACCACCGCCGCCAGTTGCTTGCGCGGTACCCGTACATGGCCGGCGGAGAACAGGTCGGTGAGGAAGTGATCGGCGAAGGCGTTCATGGCGTAGGCCAGTTCCAGCTGCTTCTCGTCGGCGTTCTTGTGCGCCACTACCGCCTGCTGCAGGGCCGCGGTGTGCCCGGCGATATAGGCCAGCAGCGCCCACTCGCCGAAATGGTCGGCATTGTTGGCCGCCAGCTTCAGGTAGCGGCCCAGGGGGAACAGCGCCGAGGCGAAGCTGCCGCCGCCGGTGATCTTGTTCCACTCTTCGGACAACGTATCTCCCAGGGCGTCATAGGCCTCGTGAGGTTGCCTGCCGTCCTTGAGCGCCTGGTTGGCGGCGGCGATTTCCTTCTGCATTACCGCGAGAATCTGTTTCGCCTCGTCCTTGGCCGCCGGCAACACGGCGAGGGAGTTGAACGCGGCGGTAAAACGCTGCAAACGATCCACCGGCGTCGCGCCTTCGCAGATCGGCTGGTCGGGGATGCCATAGAAATCGCCACCCAGCGCCACCACTTGGCCGTAGGTCAGGGCCAGGCCATTGGGCAGGTGCAATTCGACCTGCCAGGCTGGAACGCCAGGGGCGTCCTTGACGAAACGCAGCAGGGTGGCATCGCCGATGGCGGTGTGCTCGCCACCCTCGAAACGCAGCTGGGGCAGGGCCTTGAGGTTTTTGCCCGGTGCCGCGGGGAGGAGCCCGGGCTGGTGATACTTGATGGTGTGATGACCGTCGGCGATCAGCACCAGGTGGTCGCCATCACCGGAAATGGCAATGCCGCGTTCGCTGAAAAGGCTGTCCAGATCGGCGACGACCTGGCTTTTGTGCTGCAGCTGTTCCCGCTGCTGAGTGTGTAGACCTGACATTTCTAGCTCCTTGATATGTCGTAGGTATTTCAAGAAATTAACTGTATGTATATACAGTTGTTTGCGAGCATAAAGCAAAATCCTGACTCGTCAAGCAGGTATTTTTTGCCGCGTATTTTGGCGATGGCTGACGAATTGCTGTTGACGATTGTTTTTTAAGTTGTACGATGACTTACAACTTCGGCCAAGGCTGATGTGTTTTTCATCACAATGTGCGTCCCAGGGTGTTCGAATAATGAATCCACAAGAACTGAAGTCCATCCTCTCCTCCGGCCTGCTGTCTTTCCCGGTGACCGATTTCAACGCCCAGGGCGATTTCCATCGCGCGGGCTATATCAAGCGCCTGGAATGGCTGGCCCCATACGGCGCCTCGGCGCTGTTCGCGGCAGGCGGCACCGGTGAGTTTTTCTCCCTGGCGGCCAGCGAATATTCGGAAATCATCAAGACTGCGGTCGACACCTGCGCCAGCAGCGTGCCGATCCTGGCCGGCGTCGGCGGCTCGACCCGCCAAGCCATCGAATACGCCCAGGAGGCCGAGCGCCTGGGTGCCAAGGGCCTGTTGCTGCTGCCGCACTACCTGACCGAAGCCAGTCAGGATGGGGTCGCGGCTCATGTGGAAGCGGTGTGCAAATCGGTGAAAATCGGTGTGGTGGTCTACAACCGCAACGTCTGCCGCCTGACCGCGCCACTGCTGGAGCGCCTGGCCGAGCGCTGCCCGAACCTGATCGGCTACAAGGACGGCCTGGGCGATATCGAGCTGATGGTGTCGATCCGTCGCCGCCTCGGCGATCGCTTCAGCTACCTGGGCGGCCTGCCGACCGCCGAAGTCTACGCCGCGGCCTACAAGGCCCTCGGCGTGCCGGTGTACTCCTCGGCGGTGTTCAACTTCATCCCGAAAACCGCGATGGATTTCTACCACGCCATTGCCCGGGAAGATCACGCCACGGTCGGCAAGATCATCGACGACTTCTTCCTGCCTTACCTGGATATCCGCAACCGCAAGGCCGGTTATGCGGTGAGCATCGTCAAGGCCGGAGCCCGCATCGTCGGCCATGACGCAGGCCCGGTGCGGGCGCCGTTGACCGACCTGTTGCCGGAAGAATATGCAGCGCTGGCGGCGTTGATCGACGCCCAGGGCGCGCAGTAATCCATCCCCGGGGCCGCTGAGCAATCAGCGGCCTTTTGCGTAAGGCTTTTGTGTAAGGAGAGGGCGCGTGGCAGAGGTAAAACGCTTCGATAACTACATTGGTGGCCAATGGCTTGCCGGTGCCGACTACTCGACCAATATCAACCCGTCCGAGTTGTCCGATGTCATTGGCGAATACGCCAAGGCCGACCTGGCTCAGGTGCATGCCGCGATCGATGCGGCGCGCGATGCATTCCCGGCCTGGTCGACTTCCGGTATCCAGGCGCGCAGCGATGCCCTGGACAAGGTCGGCAGCGAGATCCTCGCCCGCCGCGAAGAGCTCGGCACCCTGTTGGCCCGGGAGGAGGGCAAGACCCTGCCCGAAGCCATCGGCGAGGTGACCCGCGCCGGCAACATCTTCAAGTTCTTTGCCGGCGAATGCCTGCGCCTGTCAGGGGATTACCTGCCGTCGGTGCGTCCGGGCGTCAACGTCGAAGTGACCCGCGAAGCCCTGGGCGTGGTCGGCCTGATCACCCCGTGGAACTTCCCGATCGCCATCCCGGCGTGGAAGATCGCCCCGGCCCTGGCCTACGGCAACTGCGTGGTGCTCAAGCCCGCCGAGCTGGTGCCGGGCTGTGCCTGGGCCCTGGCGGAAATCATCTCCCGCGCGGGCTTCCCGGCCGGGGTGTTCAACCTGGTGATGGGCAGCGGCCGGCTGGTCGGCGATGCCCTGGTCAACAGCCCGAAAGTCGACGGCATCAGCTTCACCGGTTCCGTGGGCGTGGGCCGGCAGATCGCCGTCAGCTGCGTCTCGCGCCAGGCCAAGGTGCAACTGGAGATGGGCGGCAAGAACCCGCAGATCATCCTCGACGATGCCGACCTCAAGCAGGCGGTGGAGCTGGCGGTACAGAGTGCCTTCTATTCCACCGGGCAACGTTGCACCGCTTCCAGCCGGCTGATCGTCACCGCGGGCATCCACGACCGGTTCGTCGCGGCGATGGCCGAACGCATGGGTTCGATCAAGGTCGGCCACGCGCTGCGGGCCGGCACCGACATCGGTCCGGTGGTGTCCCAGGCGCAGCTCGAACAGGACTTGAAATACATCGATATCGGCCAGTCCGAAGGGGCGCGGCTGGTCAGCGGCGGCGGCCTGGTGACTTGCGATACCGAGGGGTATTTCCTCGCGCCGACGCTGTTTGCCGACAGCCAGGCTTCGATGCGCATCAGCCGCGAAGAGATCTTCGGCCCGGTGGCCAACGTGGTACGGGTGGCTGATTACGAGGCGGCGCTGGCCATGGCCAACGACACCGAGTTCGGCCTGTCGGCGGGCATCGCCACCACGTCGCTGAAATACGCCAACCACTTCAAGCGCCATTCCCAGGCCGGGATGGTCATGGTCAACCTGCCGACGGCCGGCGTCGATTACCACGTACCTTTTGGTGGTCGCAAAGGTTCATCCTATGGTTCCCGCGAGCAAGGTCGCTACGCGCAGGAGTTCTACACCGTGGTGAAGACTTCCTACATCGGATCCTAAGCCCCGCTGTACCCCCGCCGGCCTTTGCCTGAGGCCCGGCGGGGGCGATGAAACGCATGTTTTACCCGCATAAAAATAACTAGTGGGAGTACATCCATATGCAAGCGACCAAGCCGACTCGCGTCCGCTACCTGATCCTGTTCATGCTGTTCCTGGTGACCACGATCAACTATGCCGACCGCGCCACCATCGCCATCGCGGGCTCCAGCCTGCAAAAAGACCTCGGCATCGACGCCGTCACCCTCGGTTATATCTTCTCCGCATTCGGTTGGGCTTATGTAGCGGGGCAGATCCCCGGCGGCTGGCTGCTCGACCGTTTCGGCTCGAAAAAAATCTATGCCCTGAGCATCTTCACCTGGTCGCTGTTCACCGTGCTGCAGGGTTATGTCGGTGAGTTCGGCGTTTCCACCGCGGTGGTGGCGCTGTTCATGCTGCGCTTCCTGGTGGGGCTGGCCGAGGCACCGTCCTTCCCCGGTAACGCGCGGATTGTCGCGGCCTGGTTCCCCACCGCCGAGCGCGGTACGGCTTCGGCGATCTTCAACTCGGCGCAGTATTTCGCCACGGTGCTGTTCGCCCCGCTGATGGGCTGGATCGTCTATCACTTCGGCTGGCAGCACGTGTTCATCGTGATGGGCGCGATCGGCATCGTCTTCTCGCTGGTCTGGCTCAAGGTGATCTACAGCCCACGCCAGCACCCGCTGATCAACGAGGCCGAGTTCAAACACATCGCCGACAATGGCGGCATGGTCGACATGGACCAGGACGGCAAAGGCAAACGCAGCGACGGCCCGAAATGGGACTACCTGCGCCAGTTGCTGACCAATCGCATGATGCTTGGCGTGTACCTGGGCCAGTACTGCATCAACGGCATCACTTACTTCTTCCTGACCTGGTTCCCGGTGTACCTGGTGCAGGAGCGTGGCATGACCATTCTCAAGGCCGGTTTCATCGCCTCCTTGCCGGCCATCTGCGGCTTTATCGGTGGGGTGCTTGGCGGGGTGATTTCCGACTACCTGCTGCGCAAGGGGCATTCTTTGACCTTCGCCCGCAAGGCGCCGATCATCGCCGGCCTGCTGGTCTCCAGCAGCATCGTGGCCTGCAACTATGTGGACATCGAATGGATGGTGGTGGGTTTCATGGCCCTGGCGTTCTTCGGCAAAGGCGTGGGCGCGCTCGGCTGGGCGGTGGTGTCCGACACTTCGCCGAAGCAGATCGCCGGCTTGAGCGGCGGCCTGTTCAACACCTTCGGCAACCTGGCGTCGATCACCACGCCGATCGTCATCGGCTACATCATCAGCTCCACCGGCTCGTTCAAATGGGCGTTGGTGTTCGTCGGCTGCAACGCGCTGCTGGCAGTGTTCAGCTATCTGGTGATCGTCGGCCCGATCAAGCGCGTGGTGCTCAAGGAACCACCAAGCAACGGCCCCCAGCTGACCCAACTTTCCCAAGCGCATTCCTGAAGGGGCGGCGTCATGCAGTTGATTGAACATTCCGATTCGCCGCGCTACATCCGCCTGCACGAGCGGGACAACGTGGTGGTTGTGGTCAATGACCAGGGCGTACCGGCAGGCACGGCGTTCGCCGACGGCCTGGTGACCCTGGACTTCGTCCCCCAGAGCCATAAGGTGGCGCTGGAGGATATCTCCGAAGGTGGCCCGGTGATCCGCTACGGCCAGACCATCGGTTATGCCTTGCAGCCGATCCTGCGCGGCAGCTGGGTCAGGGAAGAGCAGTTGCGCATGCCCAGCGCGCCGCCGCTGGACAGCCTGCCGCTGTCCACCGAAGTGCCGGCGGCCCAGGCGCCCCTGGAAGGTTTCACCTTCGAGGGTTATCGCAATGCCGACGGCACGGTCGGCACGCGCAACATACTGGGGATCACCACCACCGTGCAATGCGTGACCGGGGTGCTCGATCATGCGGTCAAGCGCATCAAGGACGAACTGCTGCCCAGGTATCCCCATGTCGACGATGTGGTGGCGCTGACCCACAGTTATGGCTGCGGCGTGGCGATCACCGCCACCGATGCCTATATCCCGATCCGCACCGTGCGCAACCTGGCGCGTAACCCGAACCTGGGGGGCGAAGCCCTGGTGATCAGCCTGGGCTGCGAGAAGTTGCAGGCCGGGCAGGTAATGCACGAAGGCGACAGCTCGGTGGACCTCAGCGAGCCCTGGCTGTACCGCCTGCAGGACTCCAGCCACGGTTTTACCGAGATGATCGAGCAGATCATGCAGCTGGCCGAGGTGCGTTTGCAGAAGCTCGATCAGCGGCGCCGGGAAACCGTGCCGGCCTCGGAACTGGTCCTTGGTATGCAATGTGGTGGCAGTGATGCCTTTTCCGGGATTACCGCCAACCCGGCCCTGGGCTATGCCTCGGACCTGTTGCTGCGGGCCGGCGCGACAGTGATGTTTTCCGAAGTCACCGAGGTGCGCGATGCCATCTACCTGCTGACTTCCCGCGCCGAATCCATAGAAGTGGCCCGGGAGCTGGTGCGCGAGATGGACTGGTACGACCGCTACCTGGCCAAGGGCGAGGCCGACCGCAGCGCCAATACCACGCCGGGCAACAAGAAGGGCGGGTTGTCGAACATCGTCGAGAAGTCCCTGGGGTCCATCGTCAAGTCCGGCAGCAGCGCGATCAATGGCGTGCTGGGGCCGGGCGAGCGCTTTACCCGCAAGGGCCTGATCTTCTGCGCGACGCCGGCCAGCGATTTTGTCTGCGGCACCTTGCAGCTGGCGGCGGGGATGAACCTGCATGTGTTCACCACCGGGCGTGGCACGCCTTACGGGCTGGCGATGGCGCCGGTGGTCAAGGTCTCGACCCGCTCCGAACTGGCCCAGCGCTGGCCGGACCTGATCGACATCGATGCCGGGCGCATCGCCACCGGGCGGGCGAGTATCGAAGAGCTGGGCTGGGAGCTGTTCCACTTCTACCTGGACGTGGCCAGTGGCAAGCGGCAGACCTGGGCCGAACGGCACAAGCTGCACAACGACATCACCCTGTTCAATCCGGCGCCGATTACCTGAGCCGTAATGGTTGCTGCAGGAGGCGATATCCAGCGTGGCTGAGTACGCCAGCGCCCCTTCGGGTCGATCGCAGCCTGCGGCAGCGGCTACCCGGATTGCGACCTGCCAATCAACCGAGCCCGACACAAACCCTGTAGCCGCTGCCGCAGGCTGCGATCGACCGCGGAGCGGGCGTGGCTTTTGATGGCCGCGAACGCCTGCGGCCCGATGGATCAGCTTGCGGTTAGGGCAAATCCATCGGGCTTAAGCGCGCGGGCTGGCTTATCATTAGCCGCCTAACGACAGGTTCAAGGTTGACCCGGCATGCTGGCCATTTTTCTCGAAACGCTGAATATCACCGCGCCGGTATTCGCCATGTTGTTTCTCGGTGTGCTGCTCAAGCGCATCGGCTGGATCAACGACGGTTTTATCCACACAGCGTCGGCCCTGGTGTTCAACGTCACCATGCCGGCGCTGCTGTTTCTCGGGATTCTGCATGCCGACCTGCATTCGGCGCTCAAGCCCGGGCTGCTGATCTATTTCGCCGTGGCCACCCTGGCCAGCTTTGCCTTCGCCTGGGGCTGGGCGATCTGGCGCTGCCCGCGGGAAGACCGCGGCATCTACACCCAGGGCGCCTTTCGCGGCAACAACGGGGTCATCGGCCTGGCGCTCGCGGCCAGCATGTATGGCGACTACGGGATTTCCCTCGGGGCGATTCTCGCGGCGCTGGTGATCCTGTTCTACAACACCCTGTCGACCATCGTCCTGGCGGTGTACAGCCCGGTGATCAAGTCCGATCCATGGAGCATCTGCAAAAGCGTGGTCAGTAACCCGTTGATCATCAGCGTCCTGGCGGCAGCACCTTTCGCCGTGTTCCAGATCGGCCTGCCGACCTGGCTGGAGACGTCTGGCCAGTACCTGGCGCAGATGACCCTGCCGCTGGCCTTGATCTGCATTGGCGGCACCTTGTCCCTGGCGGCGCTGCGCGAGAGTGGCGACCTGGCCTTGAGTTCGAGCCTGGTGAAAATGGTCGGCCTGCCGATCCTCGCCACCCTGGGGGCCTGGCTCTGCGGATTCCGCGGGGCGGAACTGGGGATTCTGTTCCTGTATTTCGGCAGCCCGACCGCGGCGGCGAGTTTTGTCATGGCCCGGGCGGCCAATGGCAATCATCAACTGGCGGCGGCAATCATCGTCATCACCACGTTGATGGCGGCGGTGACCACCAATATCGGGATCTTTCTGCTGCAGTGGGGCGGGTGGATCTAGTGCTCTTGTAGGAGCGGCCGGTCGATGCTCGATTGCCCGCAATAGCGGTGTGTCAGGCAGGTCGCTATCGCGGGCAAGCCTCGCTACAGATCACTCGGGCTTCTGGTAAGTGTCGATCACTTCCTGGGCGGCGCGGAACGCGTCGATCGCCGCCGGTACGCCGGCATACACCGCGCAATGCAGCAGCGCCTCGCGAATCTCTTCCACTGTGCAGCCGTTATTCAGGGCGCCGCGGACATGGCCTTTGAGCTCCTGCGGGCACTTGAGCGCGGTCAGGGCGGCGAGGGTGATCAGGCTGCGGGTTTTCAGCGGCAGGCCTTCGCGGTTCCAGACACTGCCCCAGGCGTGTTCGTTGACGAAGTCCTGCAGCGGCTGGCTGAACTCGGTGGCATTGCCCAGGGCGCGATCGACGAAGGCATCGCCCATCACCTGGCGGCGCATCTGTACGCCCTGCTTTTTATTCTCGGTCATTGCGCTTCCCCTTTTTTATGTTGGCGGCGCCAGGCCCGCAGCGAACTGAACAGCAGGAACGCCACCAGCACTGGCAGGACGAAAAACAGCATCAAGTCTTCCAGCTTGCCGGCCAGCGGCATGCCGGTGGTGAAGGACACCACGTGCAGCCCGTAGGCCAGGTACAGGCCGAGAAACAGCAGGCCTTCGGCGCGGGTGACCCGATAACCCGAATAGAACACCGGCAGGCACAGCACCGCGACACCGAGCATTACCGGCAGGTCGAAGTCCACGGCATTGGGCGATACCGACAAGGGCGTCGGCGCCACCAGGGCGGTGAAACCCAGGACCCCCAGCAGATTGAACAGGTTGCTGCCGATGACGTTGCCCACGGCAATGGCGCGTTGGCCACGCAAGGCCGCGATCAGCGAGGTGGCCAGGGCCGGCAGGGTGGTGCCGACGGCGACTATGGTCAGGCCGATGATGCGCTCGGACAGCCCCAGGTCGGTGGCGACTTCCACCGCCGCCTCGACCAGCAGATGGCCGGCGAACACCAGCAGGAGCAGGCCGCCGATCATCCACAGCAGGCTGCTCAGCCAGTGCGCGCGGGGTGCGTCGGAACCTTGCTGGGACTGTGGGCGCGCCGAGTGCCGCGACTGGCGCAGCAACAGTCCCAGGTAGAGGATCAGGGTCGCCAGCAGGATCAGGCCGTCGAGGGGCGTCAGTTCTTCGTTGTAGGCCAGGGTGAACACCAGCAGGCTGGCGAGGATCATCAGCGGGATATCCAGCCGCACCAGCTGGCGCGATACCCGCAGCGGAATGATCAGGGCGGACAGGCCGAGGGTCACCAGGATGTTGAAGATGCCGCTGCCGATCACGCTGCCGACGGCGATATCGGTGTTTTCCGCCAGGGTGGCTTGCAGGCTGACGGCCATCTGCGGGGCGCTGCTGCCGAAGGCGACGATGCTCAGGCCGATGATCAGCGCTCGTACGCGCAGGCGGGCGGCGAGGCGGACCGCGCCGCGTACCAGCAATTCGGCGCCGGCGACCAACAGGACCAGGCCGCTGAACAATTGAAGGACGCTGAGCAGCGGTAAATCGGTTAATCCGAAAATGATCAGGGCTCCGTGGGTCAGTCGCTGATGGCTTGCACGCGCACCTTGGCGGTGCCGCTTCTGATCATACCCAACTGTTGCGCGGCGGCACGCGACAAATCGATCAGGCGGCCACGGGTATGCGGGCCACGGTCGTTGATCCGGACCACGACGCTCTTGTCGTTATTGAGGTTGGTGACTTTGACCCGGGTGCCGAACGGCAGCTCGCGGTGCGCGGCGGTCATGCCGTGCTGGTTGAAGGGCTCGCCGCTGGCGGTGCGTTTGCCATGGTGCTTGGCGCCGTAATAAGAGGCGACGCCGGTCTTGTCGTAACCCCGCGGATCGATGACATGGCTGGCGCAGCCGGCCAGGAGAAAGAGCAGCGAACAGGCAGCCAGTAGCGACTTCATAAAAGGGAGCCCTAAATGCAGAGACAGGAGCGGACTTGCTGGCGATAGCGTTGTGTCTGAGACAACGTATCGCCAGCAAGTTCGCTCCTGCACAGGGCGGTGCACTATCGAATGCCCGCCATCCACGCCGCCATCAGCCTTCGAGTTTGCTTTTCAGCAGTTCGTTGACCTGTTGCGGGTTGGCCTTGCCTTTGGAAGCCTTCATCGCCTGGCCGACGAAGAAGCCGAACATCTTGCCGCGCTTGGCCTCATCGGCGGCCCGATACTGTTCGACCTGCTCGGCGTTGGCCGCCAGCATTTCGTCCAGCACGGCGGAGATGGCGCCGGTGTCGGTGACCTGCTTGAGGCCGCGCTTGTCGATGATTTCGTCGGCGTTGCCTTCGCCATTGGCCATGGCTTCGAACACGGTCTTGGCGATCTTGCCGGAGATGGTGTTGTCCTTGATGCGCAGCAGCATGCCGCCCAGTTGCTCGGCCGAGACCGGTGCCTCGTCGATTTCCAGGCCCTGCTTGTTCAGCAGGCTGCCCAACTCGACCATGACCCAGTTGGCGGCGAGCTTGGCATCACCGGCGATGCTCGCGACTTTCTCGAAGTAGTCCGCCTGTTCGCGGCTGGTGGCCAGCACGCTGGCATCGTAGACCGACAGGCCGAACTGCTCCTGGAAGCGCTCGCGTTTCTGCGGTGGCAGCTCGGGCAGGGTGGCGCGTACCTGGTCGAGGAACGAATCCTCGATGACCACTGGCAGCAGGTCCGGGTCGGGGAAGTAACGGTAGTCGTTGGCTTCTTCCTTGCTGCGCATCGGACGGGTCTCGTCCTTGTTCGGGTCGTACAGGCGGGTCTGCTGGATCACCTTGCCACCGTCCTCGATCAGTTCGATCTGACGCTGGACTTCCGAGTTGATGGCTTTTTCGATGAAGCGGAACGAGTTGACGTTCTTGATCTCGCAGCGAGTGCCGAACTCGGCCTGGCCTTTGGGGCGTACCGAGACGTTGCAGTCGCAACGCAGGGAGCCTTCGGCCATGTTGCCGTCGCAGATCCCCAGGTAACGCACCAGGGCGTGGATCGACTTGACGTAGGCCACGGCTTCCTTGGCGCTGCGCATGTCCGGCTCGGAAACGATTTCCAGCAGCGGGGTGCCGGCGCGGTTCAGGTCGATGCCGCTGGCGCCGTTGAACTCTTCGTGCAGGCTCTTGCCGGCGTCTTCTTCCAGGTGCGCGCGGGTGATGCCGACGCGTTTGACCGTGCCGTCTTCCAGCGGGATGTCCAGGTGGCCCTTGCCGACGATCGGCAGTTCCATCTGGCTGATCTGATAGCCCTTGGGCAGGTCGGGGTAGAAGTAGTTCTTGCGGGCGAACACGTTGTGCTGGCCGATCTCGGCGTCGATGGCCAGGCCGAACATGACCGCCATGCGCACTGCTTCCTGGTTCAGTACTGGCAGTACGCCAGGCATGCCCAGGTCCACCAGGCTGGCCTGGGTGTTGGGCTCGGCACCGAAGGCGGTGGAGCTACCGGAGAAAATCTTCGATTTGGTGGTGAGCTGGGTGTGAATCTCCAGCCCGATCACGACTTCCCATTGCATGTGTTTCTCCTCAGAAGCCGGTTGGTGTGCGGGTGTGCCAGTCAGTGTGCAACTGATACTGGTGGGCAACGTTCAACAGACGGCCTTCCTGGAAATACGGGGCGAGCAGCTGCACGCCGACCGGCAAGCCGTCGACGAAGCCGGCGGGCATGGACAAGCCCGGCAGACCCGCGAGGTTGGCGGTGATGGTGTAAACGTCTTCCAGATACGCAGCGACCGGGTCGCTGCTCTTGTCGCCGATTTTCCAGGCCGGGTTCGGCGTGGTCGGACCAAGGATGATGTCGACTTCATTAAAGGCAGCCATGAAGTCGTTCTTGATCAGGCGACGGATCTTCTGTGCCTTCAGGTAGTAGGCGTCGTAGTAACCGGCCGACAGGGCATAGGCACCGACCATGATCCGGCGCTGCACTTCGCTGCCGAAACCTTCGCCACGGGAGCGCTTGTACAGGTCTTCCAGGTTTGCCGGATTCTCGCAGCGGTAGCCGAAGCGCACGCCGTCGAAACGCGACAGGTTGGAGGAGGCTTCCGCCGGCGCGATCACGTAGTACGCCGGGATGGCGTGCTGCATGTTCGGCAGGCTGATTTCCTTAATCACGGCGCCAAGCTTTTCCAGCTCCTTGACGCTGTTGTGGATCAGCTCGGCGATGCGCGGGTCGAGGCCGGCGCTGAAGTATTCCTTGGGTACG
Organism: Pseudomonas sp. NFACC41-3; assembly: GCF_900109505.1. Classification (NCBI taxonomy): domain Bacteria; kingdom Pseudomonadati; phylum Pseudomonadota; class Gammaproteobacteria; order Pseudomonadales; family Pseudomonadaceae; genus Pseudomonas; species Pseudomonas sp. NFACC41-3. Next base: position 606,164 of record NZ_FOAE01000004.1, on the reverse strand, counting down.
CCGACGCGCAGGCCCTGCAGCGAGCCGTTGAGGCTGGCGCTGAAGTCCGGCACCGGTTCGTCGATGCTGGTGGAGTCCTGCGGGTCGAAGCCGGCCATGCCTTGCAGCAGGATCGCGCAGTCCTCGGCGGTGCGCGCCAGCGGGCCGCCCTGATCGAGGCTGGAGGCGTAGGCGATCATGCCCCAGCGCGAAACGCGACCGTAGGTCGGTTTCAGGCCGGTGAGGTTGGTCAATGCAGCCGGCTGGCGGATCGAGCCGCCGGTGTCGGTGCCGGTGGCGGCAGGCAGCAGGCGCGCAGCAACCGCGGCCGCCGAACCGCCGGACGAGCCGCCCGGAACGCGTTCCAGGTTCCACGGGTTTTTCGCCGCGCCGTAATAGCTGGTCTCGTTGCCCGAGCCCATGGCGAATTCGTCCATGTTGGTCTTGCCCAGGGTCACGGTCCCGGCGGCGGCCAGCTTGGCGACCACGGTGGCGTCGTAGGGCGCCTTGAAATTGTCGAGCATCTTCGAACCGCAGCTGGTGCGGATGCCCTGGGTGCAGAACAGGTCCTTGTGGGCGATCGGCGCGCCGAGCAGGGCGCCGCTCTCACCGTTCGCGCGACGGGCGTCAGCGGCCTTGGCCTGCTGCAGCGCGAGATCGTCGGTGAGGCTGATGAAGCTGTTGAGCTGCGGGTCGAGCTGGGCGATACGCGCCAGCAGGGTCTTGGTCAGCTCTTCGGAGGAAAACTTCTTGTCGGCGAGTCCGCGGGCGATCTCGGCCAGGGTCATGTGATGCATTGCAGGCTCTTTCCCTTTAGTCGATGACTTTCGGAACCAGGTACAGGCCGTTTTCGACCGCTGGTGCGATGGACTGATAGGCCTCGCGATGATTGGACTCGGTCACAACGTCTGCGCGCAGGCGCTGGCTGGCTTCCAGCGGGTGGGCCAGGGGCTCGATACCGTCGGTATCGACTGCCTGCATTGCATCCACCAGCCCGAGAATGCTGTTCAGGTCGGAGGTGATGTGTGGAAGATCGGCTTCATTGAGGCCAAGGCTGGCCAGATGAGCGATTTTTTCCACGTCGGAGCGTTCAAGCGCCATGGGATTCTCCAGTGGAAAACAGAACGGATCTCGTCCGTGTGTTAGATTGTCGGAACACTACCGCATTTCTACGGTCATAAGGCCGCGATTGTGGGGGTTGGTGCACAGAAAAGCGGCCAATTTAACATATTGGCGCCTTGCCCAAAATCCCTGTCGTTGTTAGAGTTTGCCGCACTTTTTTACCCACGCGTTGCCTAGGGTCCCTTTCCCATGTTCAAGAAACTGCGTGGCATGTTTTCCAGCGATCTTTCCATTGACCTGGGCACTGCCAACACCCTTATTTACGTGCGCGAGCGCGGTATTGTCCTGAATGAACCATCGGTTGTGGCCATTCGGACCCACGGTAATCAGAAAAGTGTCGTGGCTGTCGGTACCGAAGCCAAGCGCATGCTCGGTCGTACTCCAGGCAACATTGCTGCCATTCGTCCGATGAAGGACGGCGTGATCGCCGACTTCAGTGTCTGCGAAAAGATGCTGCAATACTTTATCAACAAGGTTCACGAAAACAGTTTTCTGCAGCCCAGCCCTCGTGTGCTGATCTGCGTTCCATGCAAGTCCACCCAGGTCGAGCGTCGTGCCATCCGTGAATCGGCCCTCGGTGCCGGTGCCCGGGAAGTGTTCCTGATCGAAGAGCCGATGGCGGCCGCGATCGGTGCCGGCCTGCCGGTCGAAGAAGCCCGCGGTTCGATGGTCGTGGATATCGGTGGCGGTACCACCGAGATTGCCCTGATCTCCCTGAACGGTGTGGTTTACGCCGAATCCGTACGTGTCGGCGGCGACCGTTTCGACGAAGCGATCATTACCTACGTGCGTCGCAACTACGGCAGCCTGATCGGCGAATCCACCGCCGAGCGCATCAAGCAGGAAATCGGTACTGCCTACCCGGGCGGCGAAGTCCGTGAAGTCGACGTTCGTGGCCGTAACCTGGCCGAAGGCGTGCCACGCGCATTCACCCTGAACTCCAACGAAGTGCTGGAAGCTCTGCAAGAGTCCCTGGCAACCATCGTTCAGGCCGTGAAAAGCGCGCTGGAGCAATCGCCTCCGGAACTGGCTTCGGACATCGCCGAACGCGGTCTGGTGCTGACCGGTGGTGGCGCCCTGCTGCGTGACCTGGACAAGTTGCTGGCCCAGGAAACCGGTCTGCCGGTGATCGTCGCCGAAGACCCGCTGACCTGCGTAGCCCGCGGCGGTGGCCGTGCATTGGAAATGATGGACAAACACACCATGGACCTGCTCTCCAGCGAATAATCGCGCCGGGTGCATCCATGTGTTCCGCTCGCAGGCAGCACTTTGCAGTGCTGCCTGTTGGCGTTTATCTTCTGTCATTCTGCTCCAGGCCGGTTTGAAGCCGTATGAATAAAGAGAACATTTGCCTGGGAGGAGCGGCTTATTAAACCGCTTTTCGCCAAAGGCCCCTCATTGGGCGTACGCCTGTTGGTGCTGGTCGTGCTATCGGTCGCGCTGATGGTGGTCGATGCCCGCTTCACACTGCTCAAGCCAGTGCGTAGCCAAATGTCGCTGGTGCTGATGCAGTCCTACTGGATCACCGACCTGCCACAACGGCTATGGCAGGGTGTGGCCAGCCAGTTTGGCAGCCGCACCGAACTGGTCGCCGAAAACGAAAAACTCAAGACCGAAAACCTGTTGCTCCAGGGCCGCATGCAAAAGCTCGCCGCCTTGACCGAGCAGAACGTTCGCCTGCGCGAGTTGCTCAACTCCTCCGCGCTGGTCAACGAGAAGGTCGAAGTGGCCGAGCTGATCGGCATGGACCCCAACCCTTTCACCCATCGCATCATCATCAACAAGGGTGAGCGCGACGGCGTGGTGCTCGGGCAACCGGTGCTCGATGCCCGCGGCCTGATGGGGCAGGTGGTCGAGCTGATGCCTTATACCTCCCGCGTGCTGCTGCTCACCGACACCACCCACAGCATTCCTGTCCAGGTGAATCGCAACGGTCTGCGGGCGATTGCCAGCGGTACCGGTAATCCGGAACGCCTTGAGCTGCGTCATGTGGCCGACACCGCGGACATCAAGGAAGGCGACCTGCTGGTCAGCTCCGGCCTGGGTCAGCGTTTCCCGGCGGGTTACCCGGTGGCGACGGTCAAGGAAGTGATCCATGACTCCGGCCAGCCGTTTGCCATAGTGCGCGCCGTGCCGACGGCCGCCTTGAACCGCAGCCGTTACCTGTTGCTGGTGTTCAGCGATAACCGTACCGCCGAAGAGCGTGCCAACGATGCCGCCCAGGCTCAGGAAGCGCAGGACCAGCAGGGCGGCACCGCCACGCCGGTGGTTCCGGCGACCGTGCCCAAGCCTGTCGTGCCCGTGACGCCGGCCACCGCGACCGTTCCTGCCGCACCGGCAACTGCACCCGCGACGCCAGCCGCTACGACGCCGGTCAAGCCCGTTGCCCATCCGGCTCCGGTCAAGCCCGCCGCCACCAGACCCGCCGCGCCCAAGCCGCCTGCAGCGGCCCCGGCCTCCACGGGAGGAAGAGAATAATGTCCCGAAACGGCTGGATGGTCTGGCTGACCTTCGCCATCGGCATGCTGCTCAGCGTGTCGCCTTTGCCACAGTTCATGGAAATTCTGCGTCCGCTCTGGCTGGCCTTGCTGCTGGCGTTCTGGGCCCTGGCCCTGCCGCACAAGGTCGGCATGGTCACGGCCTGGTGCCTGGGGCTGGCCGAGGATGTGCTGTACGGCACATTGCTGGGGCAGAACGCACTGATCCTGACCCTGATCACCTTCCTGGTGCTGTCGTTGCAACAGCGCTTGCGCATGTTCCCGATGTGGCAGCAAAGCCTGGTGATCCTGGTGATCTTCGGCCTGGCGCAACTGGTCCAGCTGTGGCTCAGCGCCTTGACCGGCAACCGTCAACCGACCCTTGCACTGGTGCTGCCGGCATTGGTCAGTGCCTTGCTCTGGCCTTGGGTCAGCTTCGGTTTGCGCGGGTTGCGCCGACGTTTCAAAATCAACTGATTCGGTCAGGCATTTGCCCGTACCTCGACAGGGAGATGTCTTGATGAAATCGCTTTACCTCGCCTCAGGCTCGCCGCGTCGACGGGAACTGCTCACGCAGATCGGCGTGCCTTTTACCGCCATCAGCGCGGATATCGATGAAACTCCTCTCCCCGATGAAAACCCTGCGGCCTATGTCGAGCGCCTGGCGCGCGACAAGGCGGCGGCCGGGTATGCGCTGATCGCCGATGGCCAGTCTGCGGCCTGTGTCCTGGGCGCCGACACCGCGGTGGTCCTTGATGGGCGGATCCTGGGCAAACCGCTGGACCAGGCCGATGCGCAGTCGATGCTCATGGCCCTGTCGGATCGCGAACATGAAGTGCTGACCGCCATTGCCGTGCTCGATGGCCAGCGCTGCGAGTCGCGGGTGGTCCGCAGTCTGGTGCGCTTCCGGGCGATCGGCGATGACGAGGCGGCCCGCTACTGGGCCAGCGGCGAGCCCCGCGACAAGGCTGGCGGCTATGGCATCCAGGGGCTTGCGGCGGTATTCGTGGCAGGGCTCAATGGCAGTTATTCCGCTGTCGTCGGCTTGCCGGTATGCGAAACCGCAGAACTACTTGGCCATTTCGGCATACCCTGTTGGCAAAACCTTGCAGTGCGCTAAGCGCCGTACCTACCGATGCGGCCATCCATAGTGAATATGCCTGAACGAGACCCTGCCATGAGTGAAGAGATTCTGATCAACATCACGCCGATGGAGTCGCGCGTGGCGGTGGTCGAAAACGGTGTGCTGCAAGAAGTCCATGTCGAGCGGACCCAGCGTCGCGGGATTGTCGGCAATATCTATAAAGGCAAGGTGGTCCGGGTTCTGCCCGGCATGCAGGCGGCGTTCGTCGATATCGGCCTGGATCGCGCGGCATTCATTCATGCCTCGGAAATCTCCCTGCGCGAAGGGCCGGCGGTGGAAAGCATCGGCGCCCTGGTCCATGAGGGGCAGAGCCTGGTGGTGCAGGTGACCAAGGACCCGATCGGTTCCAAGGGCGCACGCCTGACCACCCAGCTGTCGATCCCTTCGCGCTACCTGGTGTACATGCCGCGCACCGCCCATGTCGGCATCTCTTTGAAGATCGAGGACGAAGCCGAGCGCGAGCGCCTGAAACAGGTGGTCAGCGATTGCGTGGCCCAGGAAGGCATCAAGGAAGCCGGTGGTTTCATCCTGCGTACCGCCGCCGAGGGCGCGGGCGCCGACGAAATCATGATGGACATCCGTTACCTGCGCCGCTTGTGGGATCAGATCGGCGCGCAGATCAAGACCATCGGCGCCCCCAGTGTCATTTACGAAGACCTGGGCCTGGCCCTGCGTACCCTGCGTGACCTGGTCAGCCCGAAGATCGAGAAGATCCGCATCGATTCCCGGGAAACCTTCCAGAAAACCACGCAGTTCGTCGCCGAACTGATGCCGGAAATCGCCGATCGCCTGGAACACTATCCGGGCGAGCGGCCGATCTTCGACTTGTATGGCGTCGAAGACGAAATCCAGAAAGCCCTGGAACGCAAAGTACCGCTCAAGTCCGGCGGTTACCTGGTGGTCGACCCGGCGGAAGCCATGAGCACCATCGACGTCAACACCGGGGCTTTCGTCGGTCACCGCAACCTCGAAGAAACCATCTTCAAGACCAATCTCGAAGCGGCGACCGCCATTGCCCGCCAGCTGCGCCTGCGCAATCTGGGCGGGATCATCATCATCGACTTCATCGACATGGAAGATGAAGAACACCAGCGCCAGGTGCTGCGCACCCTGGAGAAACAGCTGGAGCGCGATCACGCCAAGACCAACATCATCGGCATCACCGAGTTGGGCCTGGTGCAGATGACCCGCAAGCGTACCCGGGAAAGTCTTGAGCAGGTGCTGTGCGAGCCCTGCAGCAGCTGCCAGGGCCGCGGCAAGCTGAAAACCCCGGAAACCATCTGCTACGAAATCTTCCGGGAAATCCTGCGTGAGGCGCGGGCCTATCAGGCCGAAGGTTATCGGGTCCTGGCGAACCAGAAAGTGGTCGACCGGCTGCTCGACGAAGAGTCGGGCAACGTCGCGGAGCTGGAGGCCTTTATCGGCCGGACCATCCGTTTTCAGGTTGAAACCATGTATTCCCAGGAACAATACGACGTGGTGCTGCTCTGAGTCCGCGTACCCTACATTTACCGGATACAGCTGGCCCCGGTTTTCACATGACTCTTGCCACGGGGGCCAACTGACATGGAGCGTCTGATGCGCTTTCTCGCTGCTCTGACCCGCTGGGGGCTGGGGCTTTGTGCGTTACTGCTGGTGCTGACGGCCTTGTACGTCAGCCTGGGTCGGGAGCTGACCCCGCTGGTGGCTGAATATCGGGCCGAGGTTCAGGCCAAGGCTCAGGAAGCCTTGGGCATGCCGGTGCAGATCGGTCGGCTGGAAGGCAGCTGGAGCGGTTTCTCGCCCATCCTGCTGGCCCACGATGTGACAGTCGGCGAGGGCGCCAACGCCTTGCGCCTAGATCAGGTGCGGGTGGCGCCCGACCTGCCCGGCAGTGCCCTGGCGCGCCAACTGCGGGTCAAACACCTTGAATTCAGCGGCCTCAACCTGAGCCTGAAGGAAGGTCAGGATGGGCGCTGGGCGCTCGAAGGCCTGCCGGTGCAGGATAACCAGCCTCTCGACCCCGAGCAGTTGCTCAACCGCATGCAGATGCTCAGTGAGCTGTCGGTGATCGACAGCCAGGTGACCCTGCAACCGCTCGATCATCCCGCGATTGCCTTGACCTACGTCGGCCTCAATCTGCGTGTTGGCCCCAGCCGTCAACGCCTGGATGCGCGCCTGACCCTGCCGGACGGTCAGCCTCTGGCTGTCAGCTTGCGCACGCGAGTCCGCGCCAGCGCCTGGCGCGAAGGGCAGGCCGACGCCTACCTGAGCTTGCCGCAAAGCGACTGGGCGAAATGGCTGCCGCCGCGCGTGACCCAACAGTGGACGTTCTCCGAACTCAAGGCCGGTGGCGAGTTCTGGCTCAGTTGGGGCGATGGCCTGCTGCAGAGCATGGTCGCACGCCTGAACGCGCCGCAGGTCAGCGGGGCCTATGACGGGCGCAAACCGGTCACCGTGAAGAACCTGGCGCTCAATGCCTATTTCCAGCGCAACGAGCAGGGCCTCAGCGTCGCCTTCGACTCGCTGGCCATGAACATCGGCGAGACGCGCTGGGAGTCCCGCCTGCACCTGCAACAGACCGGTACCGTCAACAGTGCCGAAGAACTCTGGCACTTGCAGGCCGACCGCCTCGACCTGACGCCGATCACGCCGGTCCTGGATGCCTGGGCGCCGTTGCCGGAAAAGGTCGCGACCATCATCGACAACCTCAAGGTCACCGGCGCGCTGCGCAACATCCTGTTCGACTTCCGGCCGCAGGTCAGCGGCGATCAGCGCCTGAGTTTTGCCGCCAACCTGGAGCAGGTCGGGTTCAACGCCTATCGCGGCGCGCCGGCGGCCCGTAACGTCAGCGGCAGCATCAGCGGCGACCTTGGGCAGGGCGAGCTGCGCATGGACAGCAAGGACTTTGCCTTGCACCTGGACCCGATCTTCGCCAAGCCCTGGCAGTACCTGCAGGCCAATGCCCGGCTGACCTGGAAGCTCGACCAGCAGGGTTTCACCCTGATCGCGCCGTACCTCAAGGTCCTGGGCGAGGAGGGCAAGATTGCCGGCGACTTCCTGATCCGCCTGCATTTCGATCACACCCAGGAAGACTATATGGACCTGCGGGTCGGGCTGGTCGATGGCGACGGTCGTTATACCGCCAAGTACCTGCCCAAGGTGCTCAGCCCGGCCCTGGACGAATGGCTGCGCACGGCAATCCTCAAGGGCGCGGTGGATGAAGGTTTCTTCCAGTACCAGGGTTCGCTGAACCATGGCGCAGCCGACACCGCGCGCAGCATCAGCCTGTTCTTCAAGGTGCACGATGCCGAGCTGGCCTTCCAGCCGGGCTGGCCGCACATCGGCAAGGTCAGCGGCGATGTGTTCATCGAAGACAGCGGTGTGCGCATCCTGGCCAGCCAGGGGCAGTTGCTCGATACCCAGGTGAAGGATGTCTACGTCAATATTCCCCATGTGCCCGCCGGGCAAAGCACCCACATGTTTATCGACGGCGAGTTCGCCGGCGGCCTGGGCGATGGCTTGAAGATCCTTCAGGAAGCGCCGATCGGCACGGGCCCGACCTTTGCCGGCTGGCAGGGCGATGGCGACCTGCAGGGCAAGTTGAAGCTGGATATCCCGCTGGTCAAGGGCGAAGAACCGAAGGTGCTGGTGGACTTCAAGACCAACAAGGCACGGCTCAAGTTGAGCGAACCGGAGCTGGAATTGAGCCAGCTCAAGGGCGATTTCCGCTTCGACAGCAGCAAGGGGCTGAGCGGCCAGGGCATCAGCGCCCAGGCCTTCGAGCGCCCGGTGACCGCACAGATTTTTGCCGACGGCCGCCCTGGCAAGCTCGATACCCGGGTCGTCGCCAAGGGCCTGGTGTCGGTCAAGAAGCTCACGGAGTGGCTGAAATACAACCAGCCGCTGCCGGTTTCCGGTGACATTCCCTACCAGCTGCAGCTCAACCTCGATGGCGCGGACAGCCAACTGATGGTCAGCTCCAGCCTCAAGGGGGTTGCCGTCGACTTGCCTGCGCCTTTCGGCATGACGGCCAGCCAGGGACGTGACAGCGTATTGCGCATGACCTTGCAGGGCGCCGAGCGGCGTTACTGGTTCGATTACGGCGATCTGGCCAACTTTACTTTCGCCGCGCCGAGCGGAAATTTTGCCGATGGCCGTGGCGAGTTGTTCCTCGGCGAAGGCGATGCCGTGTTGCCGGGGGGCAAGGGCTTGCGGGTGCGCGGTGTGCTATCGGAACTGGATGTGGAGCCGTGGAAGGCGCTGGTCGATCGGTATGCCGGGCAGGACGCAGGCGGTAGCGCCAAGCAACTGCTCAGTGGCGCCGACTTCAGGGTCGGCAAGCTCAGCGGTTTCGGCACCACCCTGGACGAGGCCCGTGTGCAGTTGACGCGCAAGCCGTCCTCCTGGGCCCTGCAGCTCGACAGCCAGCAAGCCAAGGGCAACGTGGCGATTCCTGATGCCAAGGCGGCGCCGATGGCGATCAATCTGCAGTATGTGCGCCTACCGGCCGCCGATCCGACGGCGCAGGCCGACGAAAACGCGCCGGACCCTCTGGCTTCGGTCGACCCGAAGAAAGTCCCGGCGCTGGATCTCTCGATCAAACAGCTGTACCAGGGCAACGACCTGATCGGCGCCTGGTCGCTGAAAGTGCGCCCGACCGCCAAGGGCATGGCTTTCAACAGCCTCGACCTGGGCCTCAAGGGCATGGTCCTGCAAGGCTCCGGCGGCTGGGAAGGCGAACCCGGCGCGGCCACCAGCTGGTACAAGGGCCGCCTGGGCGGCAAGAACCTGGCGGACGTGCTCAAGGGCTGGGGCTTTGCGCCGACCGTGACCAGCGAAGAGTTCCATATGGATGTGGACGGGCGCTGGCCCGGGTCGCCGGCCTGGGTCGGGCTCAAGCGGTTCTCGGGCAGTCTGGATGCGACCCTGCGCAAAGGCCAGTTCGTGGAAGTCGAAGGCGGGGCGCAGGCCTTGCGGGTATTCGGCCTGCTGAACTTCAATTCCATCGGCCGGCGCTTGCGCCTGGACTTCTCCGACCTGTTCGGCAAGGGCCTGAGCTACGACCGGGTCAAGGGTTTGCTGGTGGCCAGCAACGGTGTCTACGTGACCCGTGAGCCCATCACCCTGACCGGGCCGTCGAGCAACCTGGAGCTCAATGGCACCCTGGACCTGGTGGCCGACCAGGTGGATTCGAAGCTGCTGGTGACGCTGCCCGTGACCAACAACCTGCCGATCGCCGCGCTGATTGTCGGTGCGCCGGCGGTCGGCGGGGCGCTGTTCCTGATCGACAAGCTGATCGGCGACCGGGTGTCGCGCTTCGCCAGCGTCCAGTACAGCGTCAAGGGACCCTGGAAGGACCCGAAAATCACCTTCGACAAACCTTTTTGAAAAACCGCGGCCCGGGCCTATGGAGTAGCATGGCCACATATCCAACCTGGAGTGCGCCATGTCCCTTGCGGTGATTCAAATGGTCAGCCAGAGCGACGTTCTGGCCAATCTACAGCAGGCGCGCCAACTGCTGGAGCAGGCCGCTGCCGGCGGTGCGCGCCTGGCCGTGCTGCCGGAGAACTTCGCCGCCATGGGGCGCCGCGATGCGGCGGCCATCGGTCGGGCCGAGGCCCGGGGCGAAGGCCCGATCCTGCCCTGGTTGAAACAGGCCGCCCGCGACCTCAAGTTATGGATAGTCGCCGGTACCTTGCCGCTGCCTCCGGTGGACCAACCGGAGACCAAGGCCCGGGCCTGCTCGCTGCTGATCGACGAGCACGGCGAGCAAGTGGCGCGCTACGACAAGCTGCATCTGTTCGACGTGGACGTGGCCGACAATCGCGGCCGTTACCGGGAGTCGGATGACTATGCTCATGGAGAACAGGTGGTGGTGGCGGATACGCCGGTGGGCCGGGTTGGCCTGACCGTGTGCTACGACCTGCGTTTCCCCGAGCTGTACAGCGAATTGCGAGCCGCCGGGGCGGAGCTGATCAGCGCTCCTTCGGCGTTCACCGCCGTGACCGGCGCGGCGCATTGGGACGTATTGATCCGCGCCCGTGCCATCGAAACCCAGTGCTACCTGCTGGCGGCGGCGCAAGGCGGCATTCATCCGGGACCCCGGGAGACCTTCGGCCATGCGGCCATCGTCGACCCCTGGGGCCGGGTGCTGGCGCAGCAGGATCAAGGCGAGGCCGTGCTGCTGGCCGAGCGCGACAGCAGCGAACAGGCGTCCATCCGGGCGCGCATGCCGGTGGCCAGTCACCGGCGCTTTTTCTCGCAAGGCGCGCAGCGACTTGCTTAAGAACGACGAATTTAAGGCGTAAAGCATATGAGCGGGTTGTTATCTTCAGTCAGTGAACACCTTCTGGCGCCCGGTGGCGTGACCCTGGAAAGCCTGCAGGGCGTGCTCGGCGATCTGGCCGGCCCGGGTATCGATGCCGCCGACCTGTATTTCCAGGGGCAGATTTCCGAGTCCTGGTCGCTGGAAGACGGCATCGTCAAGGAAGGCAGCTTCAATCTGGACCAGGGCGTTGGCGTGCGGGCGCAATCGGGTGAGAAAACCGGTTTTGCCTACAGCAATGCCATCACCCTTGAAGCGCTCGGCCTGGCTGCCCGGGCCGCGCGCTCGATTTCCCGCGCCGGGCAGAACGGTACCGTGCAGGCCTTTACCACCCAGGACGTGGCCCAGCTGTATGCGCCGGACAACCCCCTGGAAGTCATCAGTCGCGCGGAAAAGGTCGAGCTGCTCAAGCGAGTCGACGCCGCGACCCGTGCTCTCGATCCACGTATCCAGCAGGTCAGCGTCAGCATGGCCGGGGTCTGGGAGCGCATCCTCGTGGCCTCCACCGATGGCGGCCTGGCGGCGGATGTGCGGCCTTTGGTGCGCTTCAACGTCAGCGTGATCGTCGAGCAGAACGGCCGCCGCGAGCGTGGCGGTCATGGCGGCGGCGGGCGTACCGACTACCGTTATTTCCTCAGTGAAGACCGCGCCATGGGGTACGCCCGTGAGGCATTGCGCCAGGCCCTGGTCAACCTGGAAGCCATCCCCGCGCCAGCCGGTACCTTGCCGGTGGTACTGGGTTCGGGCTGGTCCGGCGTGCTGTTGCACGAAGCGGTAGGTCACGGCCTGGAAGGCGATTTCAACCGCAAGGGCAGCTCGGCCTACAGCGGCCGCATGGGCGAAATGGTGGCCTCGAAACTCTGCACCATCGTCGACGACGGCACCCTGGCCGGGCGGCGCGGCTCGCTGAGCATCGACGACGAAGGCACCCCGACCGAGTGCACCACCCTGATCGAGAACGGTGTGCTCAAGGGCTACATGCAGGACAAACTCAATGCCCGCCTGATGGGCGTGGCCCGCACCGGCAACGGTCGTCGCGAGTCTTATGCGCACCTGCCGATGCCGCGCATGACCAACACCTACATGCTGGGTGGCGAAAGCGATCCGGCGGAAATCATCGCCTCGGTGAAAAAGGGCATCTATTGCGCCAACCTGGGCGGTGGTCAGGTGGACATCACCAGTGGCAAGTTCGTGTTCTCCACCAGTGAGGCGTATCTGATCGAAGACGGCAAGATCACCGCCCCGGTCAAGGGCGCGACCCTGATCGGCAACGGGCCGGAAGCCATGAGCCGGGTGTCGATGGTCGGTAACGACCTGGCGCTGGACAGTGGTGTGGGGACCTGTGGCAAGGATGGGCAGTCGGTGCCGGTGGGTGTTGGCCAGCCGACCTTGAAGATCGATGCGATCACCGTGGGTGGCACGGGCGCTTAAGAAGTGAAGCGGCGGGTGAGTTGCCGGGCAACCCACCCGAGTCGAGGCTCAGCGCAGGCCGCGTTGAGTCTCGTCCAGCTCGCGGATGTATTTGAAGATTTTACGGCTGGAGGCAGGCGGCTTGTTATGGGCCACCTCATGCTGGGCCTGACGGATCAGGGAGCGCAGCTGCTGACGATCCGCTTCTGGATAGTCGGTGACGAACTTTTCCAGGACCGCGTCATCGCCCGCGATCAAGCGATCGCGCCAGCGCTCCAGGCCATGGAAACGTTCGTTGTACTGGCGAGTCGAGGCGTCGAGTTGGTCCAGCAGCACCAGGATCGCGCTGGTGTCCTGATCGCGCATCAGCTTGCCGATGAATTGCAGGTGGCGTTTGCGCGCGATATGGGCGACATGCTTGGGCGCATCCGCCAGGGCCCGGCGCAGAGCGTCGGTCAACGGCAGTTTGTTCAGCAAGTCGGGCTTGAGTGTTGTAAGGCGCTCGCCGAGGTCAACCAGAGCATGCAGCTCGCGTTTGACCTGGGATTTGCTTTTCTCCCCATCGAGGGAGTCGTCGTAAGAATCAACCATGGTGGCAGTCCGCAAAGAAACGCCGCCATGATAACCAGTCGGGGGCCGCTTGTCCGGCCCGGTCGCTCGAAGGCCTTAACCGAAAGCAGAATTTGAGTGGAGAAAACCATGAGTGCAGCACAAAGCGTCGGCCCGCAGGCTTTGCCGGCACTGCAGGAACAAGTCGAGCAGATCATCGCCGAGGCCAAGCGCCAGGGCGCCAGTGCCTGCGAAGTGGCGGTTTCTCTGGAGCAGGGCCTGTCGACTTCGGTTCGCCAGCGGGAAGTGGAAACCGTCGAGTTCAATCGCGACCAGGGTTTTGGTATCACGTTGTATGTCGGCCAGCGCAAAGGCTCGGCCAGCACCTCGGCCAGTGGTCCCGAGGCGATTCGCGAAACCGTTGCCGCGGCCCTGGCCATCGCCAAGCACACCTCGGAAGACGAAAGCTCGGGGTTGGCTGATGCTGCCCTGATGGCCCGGGACGTGCCGGACTTCGACCTGTTCCATGCCTGGGACATTACCCCGGAGCAGGCCATCGAACAGGCGCTGGCCTGTGAAGCCGCGGCCTTTGCCGCCGACAGCCGGATCAAGAACGCTGACGGCACCACCCTGAGCACCCACCAGGGCTGCCGCGTGTATGGCAACAGCCACGGTTTTATCGGCGGTTATGCGTCGACTCGGCACAGCTTGAGTTGTGTGATGATCGCCGAGGCCGACGGCCAGATGCAGCGTGACTACTGGTATGACGTCAATCGCCAGGGCCATCTGTTGACGGACCCGGTGACCATCGGCCAGCGCGCCGCGCAACGTGCCGCGAGCCGCCTGGGAGCGCGCCCGGTGCCGACCTGCGAAGTGCCGGTGCTGTTTTCCGCGGAACTGGCCGGCGGCCTGTTCGGCAGCTTCCTGGGGGCGATTTCCGGCGGCAACCTGTACCGCAAGTCGTCCTTCCTCGAGGGCGCACTGGGGCAACGGCTATTCCCCGAATGGCTGACCATCGATGAGCGCCCGCACTTGATGCGCGCCCTGGGCAGCTCGGCCTTCGACGGCGATGGCCTGGCCACTTACGCCAAGCCTTTCGTCGAGAACGGCGAACTGGTGTCCTACGTGTTGGGGACTTATTCCGGGCGCAAGCTCGGCCTGCCCAGCACCGCCAACGCTGGTGGCGTGCACAACCTGTTCGTGACTCATGGCGAGGAAGACCAGGCGGCCTTGCTGCGTCGCATGGGCCGAGGCCTGCTGGTCACCGAGTTGATGGGCCACGGCTTGAACATGGTCACCGGCGATTATTCCCGGGGGGCGGCCGGCTTCTGGGTCGAAAATGGCGAAATCCAGTTCGCTGTCCAGGAAGTCACCATTGCCGGCAACATGCGCGACATGTTCAAGCAGATCATCGCCGTCGGTAACGATCTGGAGCTGCGCAGCAACATTCGCACCGGTTCGGTATTGATCGAACGCATGACGGTCGCTGGCAGCTAAGCTGCGACGACATCAACCAAAGCGCGCGTCCTGTCCGGGGCGCGCGCTTTTTTATTGCCCGGGTTTTCTTTGTTTATCAATCGCCCTGTCTGTAGGAGCGAGCTTGCTCGCGATAGCGTTTTGCCTGGCACGCAGCCGATCGCGAGCAAGCTCGCTCCTACAAAGGGGAGGGGGATCGCGGTCTTGTTTTGATTCTCAATATCATATAATAATAAATCTCATTATCGAATGAGCCCAGGTCATGAGTTCTGCCTTGCACGAGCAGCCTTACCTCGAAAGCTGGCGCTGGATGAGCCGCCAGATCCGTTGTGCCCTCGATCCGGACGAGCCGCGCCTGATCGAGCATTACCTGGCCGAAGGGCGCTATCTGGCGTGTTGCACCGCCACCTCGCCCTGGCTGATCGCTGAAACCTCATTCCGCCTGCTGCTCGATACTGCCACCGATACCGCGCTGCCCTGGCATTGGCGCAGCCAGTGCCTGGACCAGGCCTGGCGCCCGTTGCGTGACCTGGAACGCCTGTCTTTCTGCAAGTGCCGGCTCAAGCGCTGGCAAAGCCATGCCTGGCAACTGGCGACTTGCTCGTTGCTGCCATCCATTCCCCTTATCGAACTGGTGCAAGGATTTCCCGATGAGTAATACCCGTATCGAACGCGACAGCATGGGCGAACTGCATGTTCCGGAGCAGGCGCTGTATGGCGCGCAAACCCAGCGCGCGGTGGATAACTTTCCCATCAGCCACCAGCGCATGCCGGCGCAGTTCATCCGTGCGCTGATCCTGGCCAAGGCGGCCGCGGCCAAGGCCAACGTCGAGCTCAAGCAACTGAGCGAATCCCAGGGCAAGGCCATAGTCGACGCTGCCCAGGGCCTGCTGGAAGGCGACTTCATGCAGCATTTCCCGGTGGATATCTTCCAGACCGGGTCCGGCACCAGTTCCAACATGAACGCCAACGAAGTCATTGCCACCCTGGCCAGCCGCTTGCTCGGCGAACCGGTCAACCCCAACGACCATGTGAACTGCGGGCAGAGCAGCAACGACATCATCCCGACCACCATCCACGTCAGCGCCGCGCTGGGCTTGCACGAACAACTGCTGCCGGCGCTGGTGCATCTGGTGCACGTCATCGAGCGCAAGGCGGTCGAGGTCCATCCCTTCATCAAGACCGGCCGCACTCACTTGATGGACGCGATGCCGGTGCGTATGAGCCAGGTGCTGGAAGGCTGGGCGCAGCAGCTCAAGGCCAATATCGGTCATCTTCAGGATCTGCTGCCGGGCCTGCAATCCCTGGCGCAGGGTGGCACGGCCGTGGGCACCGGGATCAACGCTCACCCGCAGTTCGCCGCGGGTTTCAGCCGGCAGCTGAGCAGCCTGACCCAGGTGCAGTTCACCCCAGGCAAGAACCTGTTCGCCCTGATCGGCTCCCAGGACACCGCGGTGGCGGTCTCGGGCCAGCTCAAGGCCATCGCGGTCACCTTGATGAAGATCGCCAACGACCTGCGCTGGATGAACTCCGGGCCGCTGGCCGGCCTCGGCGAAATCGAACTGGAAGGATTGCAGCCGGGATCTTCGATCATGCCCGGCAAGGTCAACCCGGTGATTCCGGAGGCCACGGCGATGGTGGCGGCTCAGGTGATCGGTAACGACATGACCATCACGGTGGCCGGGCAGTCGGGCAACTTCGAGTTGAACGTCATGCTGCCGATCATCGCCCAGAACCTGTTGAGCAGCATCGAGTTGCTGGCCAATTCCAGCCGCCTGTTGGCGGACAAGGCGATTGCCAGCTTCAAGGTCAACGAGCCCAAGCTCAAGGAGGCGCTGTCGCGCAACCCGATCCTGGTCACGGCGCTCAACCCGATCATCGGTTACCAGAAGGCCGCTGAAATCGCCAAGACCGCCTACAAGCAGGGGCGCCCGGTGATCGACGTCGCTCTTGAACACACTGATCTGTCACGCAGCCAGCTGGAGATTCTGCTCGACCCGGAAAAACTCACCGCGGGCGGCGTGTAAATCCCGACATCGCTTTGGAGGTTCACCATGGAGCACTGGAAACGCACGATCGAAAGGGCAAACCGTTTCTTCATGCAGGGCGACCTGGTGGATGCCCGCGAGTATTACTTGCAGGCCCTGGCCCTGGCGCAGGTGTTGTTCGAGCGCTGGAGCGATGCCGACGAAGCGGTGGCGGCCTGTGTCATCTCCCATCACAACCTGGCGGACCTGCACCTGCGCCTGAACCAGCCGGAGGAGAGCGCGGAGTACCTCTGCGCCATCCATCAGCGGTTGTTGCAGACCATGCAGGACAGCCGCCTGGCGCCAGCGCTGCGAGAAGCCGCGCTGCGCCAGAGCAGCAAGACTTACGTCGAGTTGCTCAACTTCATCAGTGAGCACGGTGAATACCCCCGTACGCATCGCCTGCTGGAGAGCAATGTCGCGCAATCGACTGCCGGCACCGCGACCCCGAATGCCCCTCATTACGGAGCACATTGATATGACCTTTACCTTGCCTGCATTGCCCTACGCCTACGACGCTCTGGAACCGCACATCGATGCGCAGACCATGGAGATTCACTACACCAAGCATCACCAGACCTACATCAACAACCTCAACGCGGCCGTGGAAGGCACCGAATGGGCCGATTGGTCAGTGGAGAAACTGGTGGCCGGGGTCCAGCAACTGCCGGAGAAACTGCGCGCAGCGGTGATCAACCAGGGCGGTGGCCATGCCAACCATTCGTTGTTCTGGGCGGTGATGGCGCCGAGCGGCGGAGGCAAGCCGAACGGTGTGCTGGGCCAGGCGATCGACGAGCAGCTGGGCGGTTTCGAGAGTTTCAAGGAGGCCTTCACCAAGGCCGCGCTCACGCGTTTCGGCAGCGGTTGGGCCTGGCTCAGCGTGACCCCGCAAAAGACCCTGGTCGTCGAGAGCAGCGGCAACCAGGACAGCCCGTTGATGAACGGCAATACCCCGATTCTCGGCCTGGACGTGTGGGAGCACGCCTATTACCTGCGTTACCAGAACCGGCGGCCGGAATACATCAATGCGTTCTACAACGTGATCAATTGGCCTGAAGTAGCCCAGCGCTACCAGGCCGCACTGGTTTGAGCCCCCTCCTATAAAAAGACCTAAGGCTGACTATGGGCACTGAAACACTGACGATCGGCAGCGGGCGGATGTTTCGTTACGCATTCGGTTCGCTGTTGCTGTTGGCGGGTACTGCATTGCTGGTTGCCCAGGGCTTGTCCTGGCTGGACCTGGAGCCGCGCTTGCTGCGTGCATTGCAGGGTGGGGCGGTCTGTGCCCTGGGAACCGCGCTGGGGGCAGTGCCAGTGTTGGTCATTCGCAAGATGCCGCTGGCGCTGAGTGACACCCTGTTGGGATTCGGCGCCGGGGTGATGCTGGCGGCTACGGCCTTTTCGTTGATCGTGCCCGGGATCGCCGCGGCGGAAAAAATCGGACTGTCGCCCTGGGCTTCGAGCGGCCTGATCAGCTTCGGCATCATGCTCGGTGCCTTGGGGTTGTTTCTGGTGGACCGCAAAGTCTCGGGGGGCAGCCCGGAGAAACTGGTGGGCACCCTTGAGCATCCGGTTATCCCGCCGCGAATCTGGCTGTTTGTGTTTGCCATCATCGCCCACAACATTCCCGAAGGAATGGCCGTGGGCGTTTCCGCGGGTGGCGGCATGCCGGAGGCTGATAGCCTGGCCATGGGCATTGCCTTGCAGGATGTGCCGGAAGGCCTGGTGATTGCCCTGGTGCTGGCTGGCGCCGGCATGTCCAGGGTCAAGGCGTTCCTGATCGGTGCCGCTTCAGGCCTGGTGGAACCGGTGTTCGCGTTGCTTTGTGCGTGGCTGGTGAGCCTGGCCGAGATGCTGTTGCCGCTCGGGCTGGCGTTGGCGGCGGGGGCGATGCTGCTGGTGGTGACCCACGAAGTGATTCCCGAATCCCGACGCAACGGTCATGAGAAGCTGGCCAGCCTGGGCTTGTGTGTCGGCTTTTGCCTGATGATGGTCATGGATACGGCACTCGCTTGAGTGCCTTTCGGCAGGTTTGCCCTGCCGACCTTACTCGCCTTCGTCGAAGAAGTTGTTGATCAGTGCCACCAGCGCTTCCAGCGCCTCCTGCTCCTGTTCGCCTTCGGTCTTCAGATGAATCCTGGTGCCCTTGCCGGCGGCCAGCATCATCATTGCCATGATGCTCTTGCCGTCGACCATCGACTCCGGCGTTCTCCCTGCGCGGATCTGGCAAGGAAACTGACCGGCCACGCCGACGAACTTTGCAGAGGCACGGGCATGCAGGCCCAGTTTGTTGATGATTTCAATTTCCAGAGCAGGCATCGCGGGGTAGATCCTTTCAGCTAAGGTCGCGGTGGCGAACCTGGACGTTCTTCAGGGACTTCTGCAGGACTTGGCCCAAGCGTTCGGTCAGGTAGACCGAGCGATGGTGGCCGCCCGTGCAGCCAATGGCAATAGTGACGTAGGCGCGGTTGCTGGCGGCGAAACGGGGCAACCATTTCAGCAGGTAGCTAGAGATGTCCTGGAACATTTCCTCGACGTCCGGCTGGGCGGCCAGGTATTCGGCAACCGGCTGGTCGAGCCCGGACTGGGCGCGCAACTCGGGTTTCCAGTACGGGTTGGGCAGGCAGCGCACATCGAACACCAGGTCGGCATCGACCGGCATGCCACGCTTGAATCCGAAAGACTCCACCAGAAAGGCGGTGCCCGGCTCCGGTTGGTTCAACAGGCGCAACTTGATGGTATCGCGCAGTTGATACAGGTTCAGGTTGGTGGTGTTGACCTTGAGATCGGCCAGGTCGGCGATCGGTCCCAGCAGGTGGCTTTCGTCCTGGATCGCCTCGGCCAGCGAGCGATTGTTGCTGCTCAAGGGGTGGCGGCGGCGGGTTTCGGAAAAGCGCTTGAGCAGGGTTTCTTCGTCAGCGTCCAGGTACACCACATCGCACTGAATATGCCGGCTGCGGACTTCTTCGAGCAGTTCGGGGAAGCGCGACAGGTGGCTGGGCAGGTTGCGGGCGTCGATCGACACGGCGACCAGTGGCTGTGTCAGTTCGGTATGGATCAGCGCCCGCTCGGCCAGTTCGGGCAACAGCCCGGCCGGCAGGTTGTCGATGCAGTAATAACCATTGTCCTCGAGTACATCGAGGGCGGTGCTTTTACCTGAGCCGGACCGGCCGCTGACGATGATCAAGCGCATGATTACTGACCGTTCTGTTCGTCCAGGACAACCTTGTACAAGGCTTCGTTGCTGGTGGCGCTGCGCAGCTTGTCGCGCACTTCTTTGCGGTCCAGCATGCTGGCAATCTGCCGGAGCAGTTCCAGGTGCGCATCGGTGGCGGCTTCCGGGACCAGCAGTACGAACAGCAGGTCGACCGGTGCGCCGTCGATGGCGTCGAAATCGATGGGAGCGTCCAGGTGCATCAGGGCACTGATGGGCGACTCACAGCCTTTGAGGCGGCAGTGTGGGATGGCAATGCCGTTGCCAAAACCGGTAGAGCCCAGTTTTTCACGGGCAATCAGGCTTTCGAAGACATCTTGCATCTCCAGATCGGGCACTTCGCGGCTGATCAGGTTGGCAATTTGTTCGAGGGCGCGTTTTTTACTGCCGCCCGGCACGTTCACCAGGGAACGGCCGGGGGTCAGGATGCTTTCAAGTCGGATCATGGGAGGGGAGTGTTAGCGACCCGTGCCTTGGAGAAGGTGGAGTTGCTTTTCCTTATGCTTTTTCAGTTGGCGGTCAAGCTTGTCCGTGAGCAAGTCGATTGCGGCATACATGTCGTCATGTTCTGCATTGGCGACGACTTCCCCACCATGGATGTGCAGCGTGGCCTCGATTTTCTGCTTCAGTTTTTCGACGGCCAGCGTTACCTGCACATTGGTAATCTTGTCAAAGTGCCGCTCAAGTCGGTCGAGTTTTTCGCCGATGTAAGCGCGCAGAGGTTCGGTCACTTCCAGTTGGTGTCCACTGATGTTGACTTGCATACAGCTTCTCCTTCGTTGCCAGTGCATAAAGCGGCAGGTCGATTGACCTGCCACTGGAACGCTGTGGCGAGCCCGGCGGCTACATCAACCGCTTCCGTTCGCTGGAAGGCGCGATCCCCAGGGATTCACGGTACTTGGCGACGGTACGGCGGGCTACCTGAATGCCTTGTGCCTCCAGTAAACCAGCGATCTTGCTGTCACTCAACGGCTTTTTCTGATTTTCCGCGGCGACCAGTTTTTTGATGATCGCGCGGATCGCCGTGGACGAGCATTCACCGCCTTCGGAGGTACTTACGTGGCTGGAGAAAAAGTATTTCAGTTCATAAATGCCCCGTGGGGTATGCATGAATTTTTGCGTGGTCACCCGTGAAATCGTCGACTCGTGCATGCCGACTGCTTCGGCGATGTCATGCAGGACCAGCGGTTTCATCGCCTCATCGCCGTACTCGAGGAAGCCGCGCTGATGCTCGACGATCTGGGTGGCGACTTTCATCAGGGTTTCGTTACGGCTCTGCAGGCTCTTGATAAACCAGCGGGCTTCTTGCAACTGGTTGCGCATGAAGGTGTTGTCGGCGCTGGTGTCGGCGCGCCGCACGAAGCCGGCGTACTGTGGGTTGACGCGCAGGCGCGGCACGGACTCCTGGTTCAGCTCCACCAGCCAGCGTTCGTTGTCCTTGCGCACTATGACGTCGGGGACCACGTATTCGGCTTCGGTGGACTCGATTTGCGAGCCCGGCCGTGGGTTGAGGCTCTGTACCAGTTCGATGACTTGGCGCAGTTCGTCTTCCTTGAGCTTCATGCGCCGCATCAGCTGGCTGTAGTCGCGGCTGCCGAGCAGGTCGATGAAGTCGCTGACCAGGCGCTTGGCTTCAGTCAGCCAAGGGGTCTTGGCAGGCAGTTGGCGCAGTTGCAGCAGCAGGCACTCACCCAGGTTGCGGGCGCCGATGCCGGCGGGCTCGAATTGCTGGATACGGTGCAGGACGGCCTCGATTTCGTCGAGTTCGATGTCCAGTTCCGGATCGAAGGCTTCGAGAATTTCCTCGAGGGTTTCGTCCAGATAGCCCTGATTGTTGATGCAGTCGATCAGGGTCACGGCGATCAGGCGATCGGTATCGGACATGGGCGCCAGGTTCAACTGCCAGAGCAGATGGCTCTGCAGGCTTTCGCCGGCCGAGGTGCGGGTGGTGAAATCCCACTCGTCGTCATCGTTGCTGGGCAGGCTGCTGGCGCTGGTCTGGTAGACGTCTTCCCAGGCGGTGTCGACCGGCAGGTCGTTGGGAATGCGTTCGTTCCATTCGCCGTCCTCGAGGTTGTCCACCGTCGGGGCGGTTTCCTGGTAGGAGGGTTCCTGGATATCGGTATTGGGTTTCTGCTCGGCGTTGTCGGCCAGCGGATCGGTGTTATCGAAGTCGTCGCCTTCTTCCTGGCGCTCGAGCATCGGGTTGGACTCCAGGGCCTCCTGGATTTCCTGTTGCAGGTCCAGGGTCGACAATTGGAGCAGGCGGATGGCCTGTTGCAGCTGCGGTGTCATCGTCAGCTGCTGGCCCATTCTGAGGACTAGCGATGGTTTCATGGCAGGGGCTTAACACCTTATTCGCCGGCGCACATGCGCCATCCACTACAGGGCGCGTGAGCGCCAAACATAAGCAAATTATATGCCTGAAACTGAAGTGTTTGCCTAGAGCGCTGTAACAATAAAAACGGCAGGGTTTTATTGGGGCGGGCGCTCTGGCGACCAGCCAAACACCTCAGGGCTTACAGGCGGAACTCATGGCCCAGGTAAACTTCCTTGACCAGCTCGTTGGCGAGGATGGTTTCGGCGTCGCCTTCGGCGATCAGTTGACCGTCGTTGACGATGTAGGCGGTTTCGCAGATATCCAGGGTTTCACGGACGTTGTGGTCGGTGATGAGCACGCCGATACCCTTGGCCTTCAGGTGATGAATGATCTGCTTGATGTCGCCTACCGAGATCGGGTCCACGCCGGCGAAGGGCTCGTCGAGCAGGATGAACTTGGGGGCGGTGGCCAGGGCGCGAGCGATTTCCACGCGGCGACGTTCACCGCCGGAGAGGCTCATACCCAGGTTGTCGCGAATGTGGTTGATGTGGAACTCCTGCAGCAGGCTTTCCAGCTCCTGGCGACGGCCGGCCTTGTCGAGCTCCTTGCGGGTCTCGAGGATGGCCATGATGTTGTCGGCCACCGAAAGCTTGCGGAAGATCGAGGCTTCCTGCGGCAGGTAGCCGATCCCGGCACGGGCGCGGCCGTGCATCGGCTGGTGGCTGACATCCAGGTCGTCGATCAGGATGCGACCCTGATCGGCCTGGACCAGACCGACGATCATGTAGAAGCAGGTGGTCTTGCCGGCGCCGTTGGGGCCGAGCAGGCCGACGATCTGGCCGCTGTCGATGGACAGGCTGACGTCACGCACGACCTGGCGGCTCTTGTAGCTCTTGGCCAGGTGCTGAGCTTTCAGAGTTGCCATTACTGGGCCTTTTGCTCGTCAGTTTTCTTTTTCGGCTGGATGACCATGTCGATCCGTGGGCGCGACTCGGTGACCTTGCTGCCGGTGGCGCGACCGGCGCTGGCCAGCTTCTTGTTGGTGTCGTAGACGATTTTCTCGCCCTGGGTGATGTTGCCGTCCTTGTCGACGACTTTGGCGCGGTCGATCAGTACGACGCGGTTCTGCGCGGCGTGGTACTGGATGGTCACACCGTAGCCCTGGACCGGCTTGGTGTCGCCCTGGGTTTGAATCTGCTCGAAGTAGGCCAGGTTGCCCACCGAGGTCACCACGTCGATATCACCGGTCTGGGTACGGGTGATGGTCACGGTATTGCCGGTGACCTTCATCGAGCCCTGGGTGATGATCACGTCGCCCCTGTAGGTGGCTACGCCATTCTTGTCGTCCAGTTGAGCGTCGTCGGCCTGGATGCGGATTGGTTGCTGGCTATCGTTCGGCAGAGCCCAGGCGCTCACGCTTCCCAGTGCTGCGCCCAGACCGAGCAAAATAGGGAGGGTTTTAACGAGCCTCATACTGTCCTCTTACGTTCGATAGCAGGTTCATCCTGCCGTCTTTCAAATACGCTTTCATTCCCTTGCCAGTCGTCACGCCGCCGGCGCCGTCGATTCTAACGTCTTGATCGGTCTGCGCATATTGCTTCTGCGGGAATACTGTCATGCGGGTCGTGGTGATCAGCAGGTTGCGATTTTTCTCGTCGGTGCGCGAAACCCGTACCGAATCGATCAACTCGACCTCGGTGCCGTCCGGGTTGACTTCGCCGCGCTCGCTCTGGACATGCCAAGGGAAGGCGGTGCCGCGATACATCTGCAGGTCCGGCTTGGTCAGCAGAGTTACCTCGGTGGCCTTGAGGTGCTCGACCTTGTCGGAAGTCATTTCGTACTGCAGCTTGCCGTCGGGCAGGTACTGCACGCTACGGGCGTTGATGGCGTAGTAGTCGATGGCGCTTTCGTCGACCTGCGCGACCGGCTTGTCGAGGAAGCGTTCCGGGCTGATGTTCCAGTACCCCACCGCCAGGAACAGCACGGTGATGATGCCGAAGATCAGTATGTTGCGAATCTTTTTGCTCAGCATGGGAGGCTCTATAAGTAGGCGGCGTGGGCTGCTTCAAGGCTGCCTTGGGCGCGCAGGATCAACTCGCAGAACTCGCGGGCGGCACCTTCACCGCCACGGGCCTGGGTGACGCCATGGGCGTGTTCACGGACAAAACTGGCGGCATTGGCGACGGCCATGCCCAGGCCGACCCGGCGGATCACTGGCAGGTCGGGCAAGTCGTCGCCCAGGTAGGCGACCTGCTCATAGCTTAGGCCCAGTTGGGCAAGAAGCCCGTCCAGCACCACCAGTTTGTCTTCGCGACCCTGAAACAGATGGGGAATCCCCAGGTTTTTCGCCCGACGCTCGACCACCGGCGTCTTGCGGCCGCTGATGATCGCCGTCTGCACGCCCGTGGCCATCAGCATCTTGATGCCCTGGCCGTCGAGGGTGTTGAAGGTCTTGAATTCGCTGCCGTCTTCGAGGAAGTACAGGCGACCGTCGGTCAGTACGCCGTCGACGTCGAATACCGCCAGCTTGATGTTCTTGCCGCGTTGCAGCAGATCCGTGCTCATTACATGACTCCCGCGCGCAGCAGGTCGGACAGGTTGAAGGCGCCGGTCGGGCGATCGTCCTTGTCCACTACGACCAGTGCGTTGATTCGATTGTCCTCCATGATCTTCAGGGCTTCGGCCGCGAGCATTTCGGCGCGGGCGGTCTTGCCGTGAACGGTCATGACTTCATCGATAGTGGTGTGGTGGATGTCGATGGTGCGATCCAGGGTGCGGCGCAGGTCGCCATCGGTGAAGACCCCCGCCAGACGCCCGTCGGCCTCGACAATGACGGTCATGCCCAGGCCCTTGCGGGTCATTTCCATCAAGGCGTCCTTGAGCAGCGTGCCACGCTGGACCTGCGGCAGTTGCTCGCCGGCATGCATGACGTTCTCGACTTTCAGCAGCAGGCGCCGGCCCAGCGCGCCGCCCGGATGGGAGAAGGCGAAGTCTTCGGCGGTAAAGCCGCGGGCTTCCAGCAGCGCAACGGCCAGGGCGTCGCCCATGACCAGGGCGGCGGTGGTCGAGGAGGTCGGAGCCAGGTTCAGCGGGCAGGCCTCTTGCTCGACCTGGACGTTGAGGTTGACCTCGGCGGCCTTGGCCAGCGCCGAATCAGGGTTGCCGGTGATACTGATCAGCTGGATGCCCAGGCGCTTGATCAGCGGCAACAGGGTCACGATTTCATTGGTCGAGCCGGAGTTGGACAGGGCCAGGATCACGTCGTCCCGGGTAATCATGCCCATGTCGCCATGGCTGGCTTCGGCCGGATGGACAAAAAACGCAGTGGTGCCGGTGCTGGCCAGGGTGGCGGCGATCTTGTTGCCGATGTGCCCGGACTTGCCCATGCCGACCACTACTACGCGGCCTTTGCTGGCCAGAATCATCTCGCAAGCGCGTACGAAATCTGCGTCGATATGTGGCAGCAAGCCTTGTACGGCTTCTATCTCGAGGCGGATGGTGCGTTGTGCCGATTGAATCAGGTCGCTGGATTGGCTCATGTCAGAAATCGTATAGCCTGATGAAAAGGCGGCGATTATAGCGGTAATGATCGATTCCCTCACGCAAGTTCGTCAGCCTTTGTCCTTCTATAGGCAGGAATTGTCCTGTAAAGCCTGTTTTAGGCTGTCGTGATCCTGAATGCGGATGGCTTCGGCCTTGGGGGCTCCGTATCAGCAGTGATATAGTTCGCCGCCAGTTCGGCCTGCCCTGGGTGCATGTACTCCCGGCAGGGAGCCAAGCGTCCGAGTGAGAGGCTGCATCGCAAGGAGTTTAGATGAGTGCCGATAACGCCTACGCGGTCGAGCTGAAGGGACTGTCCTTCAAGCGCGGTGCGCGCAGCATCTTCAATAATGTCGATATCCGTATTCCGCGGGGCAAGGTCACCGGCATCATGGGGCCTTCCGGTTGCGGCAAGACCACGCTCCTGCGGTTGATGGGCGCGCAATTGCGTCCCAGCAGCGGTGAAGTCTGGGTCAATGGCCAGAACCTGCCCAAATTGTCGCGCGGCGATCTGTTCGACGCCCGCAAGCAGATGGGCGTGCTGTTCCAGAGCGGCGCGCTGTTCACCGATCTCGATGTGTTCGAGAACGTCGCCTTTCCGCTGCGCGTTCATACCCAGCTGCCGGATGAAATGATCCGCGATATCGTCCTGCTCAAGTTGCAGGCGGTCGGGTTGCGCGGAGCCATCGACTTGATGCCCGACGAGCTGTCCGGTGGCATGAAGCGTCGCGTGGCCCTGGCCCGGGCCATCGCCCTGGACCCGCAGATCCTCATGTACGACGAGCCGTTCGTAGGCCAGGACCCCATTGCCATGGGTGTGCTGGTACGCCTGATCCGTCTGCTCAACGACGCGCTGGGTATCACCAGCATCGTGGTTTCCCATGACCTGGCGGAAACCGCGAGCATCGCCGACTACATCTATGTGGTGGGCGATGGCCAGGTGCTGGGGCAGGGCACGCCCGACGAGCTGATGGATTCCGATAACCCGCGGATCCGCCAGTTCATGAAAGGCGACCCCGATGGTCCGGTACCCTTTCACTTTCCAGCGCCGGACTACCGCGCAGATCTTCTGGGGAAGCGCTGATGCGCAAAGTATCTTTATTGGAGCGAATTCGTCTATTCGGCCACTCGGGCATCGACGTTCTCGCGGTGCTCGGGCGTTCGAGCCTGATGCTGTTTCATGTGTTGTTCGGCCGCGGCAGTATCGGCGGCGGCTTCGGCCTGCTGGTCAAGCAGCTGCATTCGGTGGGCGTGATGTCCCTGGTGATTATCGTGGTCTCCGGGATATTCATCGGCATGGTACTGGCGCTGCAGGGCTTCAATATCCTGTCCAGCTACGGTTCGGAGCAAGCGGTGGGGCAGATGGTGGCCCTGACCTTGTTGCGTGAGTTGGGGCCGGTGGTCACGGCATTGCTCTTCGCCGGCCGGGCCGGTTCGGCGCTGACCGCGGAAATCGGCAACATGAAAGCCACCGAGCAGCTCTCCAGCCTGGAGATGATCGGTGTCGACCCGCTCAAATACATTATCGCGCCACGGCTGTGGGCCGGTTTCATTTCCCTGCCGTTGCTGGCGATCATTTTCAGCGTGGTGGGCATCTGGGGCGGTTCGTGGGTGGCCGTCGACTGGCTGGGAGTCTATGAAGGTTCCTACTGGTCGAACATGCAAAACAGCGTGACGTTCAGCGATGACGTGCTCAATGGCATCATCAAGAGCATCGTTTTCGCCTTTGTCGTGACCTGGATCGCCGTATTCCAAGGCTATGACTGCGAGCCCACTTCAGAGGGGATCAGTCGTGCCACTACCAAGACCGTTGTGTACGCCTCGTTGGCCGTACTCGGCCTGGACTTTATTCTGACCGCCTTGATGTTTGGAGATTTCTGATGCAAAACCGCACCCTGGAAATCGGTGTCGGCCTTTTCCTGCTGGCTGGCATCCTGGCTTTGCTGTTGCTTGCCTTGCGGGTCAGTGGCTTGTCCCCGACCTCGAGCACCGATACTTATAAACTTTACGCATATTTCGACAATATCGCCGGTTTGACGGTCAGAGCTAAAGTGACCATGGCCGGTGTGACCATCGGCAAGGTCACGGCTATCGATCTGGACCGCGACAGTTTCACCGGTCGGGTCACGCTGCAGTTGGAAAAACGCGTAGATAACCTGCCGACCGACTCCACTGCATCTATCCTGACCGCTGGGTTGCTCGGCGAGAAATACATTGGTATCAGCGTCGGCGGCGAAGACACGTTGCTCAAGGATGGCGGGACCATCCACGACACCCAGTCTTCACTGGTGCTTGAGGACCTGATCGGTAAATTCCTGCTCAATACCGTTAGCAAAGACGCCAAATGAGGATTTTTTCATGATCTCTACCTTGCGACGTAGCCTGTTGGTATTACTGGCGGCGTTGCCGTTGATGGCTCACGCCGTGGCGGCGCCTTCCGCGCATGATCTGGTACAGGACACCACCAACCGTCTGCTGGCCGACCTGGCCGCCAACAAAGAAAAGTACAAGCAGGACCCGCAGGACTTTTATGCGGCGCTGAACAGCATCGTGGGGCCGGTCGTGGATGCCGAAGGCATTTCCAAGAGCATCATGACGGTCAAGTACTCGCGTAAAGCCACGCCGGAACAGATGCGCACCTTTGAAGAGAACTTCAAGAAGGGCCTGTTCCAGTTCTATGGCAACGCCTTGCTGGAGTACAACAACCAGGGCATCGTCGTTGACCCTGCCAGGGACGAGTCGGGTGACCGTACCAGCGTCGGCATGACGGTCAAGGGCAGCAACGGTGCGATCTATCCTGTGTCGTACACGCTGGAGAAGATCAGCGGTGAGTGGAAACTGCGCAACGTAATCATCAACGGCATCAATATCGGCAAGCTGTTCCGCGATCAGTTCGCCGATGCCATGCAGCGCAACGGCAATGACCTGGACAAGACCATCAACAACTGGGCTGGCGAAGTGGCCAAGGCCAAGGAATCGACCGAAAACTCTCCAGAGAAGGTCGTGAAATGAGTGAGTCGGCCGTCCGTCTGGGTGAAGCCGGCGAACTGCTGATCAGCGGTGTGCTGGACTATCGTTCCGGCCCGGGCCTGCGCAAGCAGGGGCAGGCCCTGATCGCCTCCAGCACCGCGGCGGCGCTGGTGCTCGACTGTTCGGCGGTGGAGAAGTCCAGCAGCGTCGGCTTGTCGTTGTTGCTGGCCTTCATGCGCGACGCCGCGGCAGCCGGCAAGGCCGTCAGCATCCGTGCGTTACCTGAAGACATGCGCGAAATCGCCGAGGTTTCCGGTTTGACCGAGCTGCTGGCGCAGCCTTAGTAACCATCGACAAGCAAGCCCCCCGTCAGAGTCCTGCTATGCGGGGTTCGCAGGCGCGGGGCTTTTTTGTATGATGTCCGACCCGCGCGCACAGGGCGCCGATTGAGGTTGAGCATGCAGGCCAACGAAGTGAAGAGCTTCCTTGAAGGAAAGCTGTCCGAGACTCTTTCATCCGTTCAGGTAGAAGTTGAGGGCGAAGGCTGCAACTTTCAGCTGAATGTGATCAGTGACGAACTGGTGGCCTTGAGTCCGGTCAAGCGTCAGCAGAGCATCTATGCCCATTTGAACCCGTGGATCGCCGATGGCAGCATCCATGCGGTCACTATGAAATTTTTCAGCAGCGCGGCTTGGGCCGAGCGCACCTGAGCCCAAGGGCGTCGAGATTCTTATGGATAAATTGATTATTACCGGCGGCGTTCGTCTTGATGGCGAAATCCGCATTTCCGGGGCAAAGAACTCTGCCCTGCCGATTCTGGCTGCAACCCTGCTGTGCGATGGCCCGGTCACGGTCGCCAACCTGCCGCACCTGCACGACATCACCACCATGATCGAGCTGTTCGGTCGCATGGGCATTGAGCCTGTGATTGACGAAAAGCTCAGCGTCGAAATCGACCCACGCACCATCAAGACCCTGGTCGCGCCGTATGAACTGGTCAAGACCATGCGTGCCTCGATCCTGGTGCTGGGCCCGATGGTTGCCCGTTTCGGTGAAGCCGAAGTCGCGCTGCCTGGCGGTTGCGCCATCGGTTCGCGTCCGGTCGACCTGCACATCCGCGGCCTGGAAGCCATGGGCGCGGTGATCGACGTCGAAGGCGGCTACATCAAGGCCAAGGCGCCTGAAGGCGGCCTGCGCGGCGCGCACTTCTTCTTCGATACCGTGAGTGTGACCGGTACCGAGAACATCATGATGGCAGCGGCCCTGGCCAAGGGCCGCAGCGTGCTGCAGAACGCCGCCCGCGAACCGGAAGTGGTCGACCTGGCGAACTTCCTCAACGCCATGGGCGCCAAGGTTTCCGGCGCCGGTACCGACACCATCACCATCGACGGTGTCGAGCGCCTGCACTCGGCGACCTACAAGGTCATGCCGGACCGTATCGAGACCGGCACCTACCTGGTCGCCGCCGCCGTGACTGGCGGTCGCGTGAAGGTCAAGGACACCGATCCGACCATCCTCGAAGCTGTCCTGGAGAAACTCAAGGAATCCGGCGCCGAAGTCACCACCGGCGAGGACTGGATCGAGCTGAACATGCACGGCAAGCGTCCGAAGGCGGTCAACGTGCGTACCGCGCCGTACCCGGCGTTCCCGACCGACATGCAGGCCCAGTTCATCTCCCTCAACGCCATTGCCGAAGGCACTGGCGCGGTGATCGAGACCATCTTCGAAAACCGCTTCATGCACGTTTACGAACTGCACCGCATGGGCGCGAAGATCCAGGTCGAAGGCAACACCGCCATCGTCACCGGCACCGAAATCCTCAAGGGTGCTCCAGTGATGGCCACCGACCTGCGGGCTTCGGCCAGCCTGGTGATCTCGGCCCTGATGGCCGAAGGCGACACCCTGATCGATCGCATCTACCACATCGACCGTGGTTACGAGTGCATCGAAGAGAAGCTGCAGATGCTCGGCGCCAAGATCCGCCGCGTACCGGGCTAGTTTGCGTGATGGGCACAGGGACGTGCCCCAAGGTTTCGTTCCAAGTCGAGCCTGTGTTCAGGCTCGATGCGTGTCTGGCGCCATTTGCGACCGGGCATGAGTATCCTGATAAGGACTTACGTTTCCCATGTTGACCATCGCACTGTCCAAGGGCCGCATCCTTGATGACACCTTGCCGCTTCTGGCTGAAGCCGGCATCGTGCCCACCGAGAATCCGGACAAGAGCCGCAAGCTGATCATCCCCACGACCCAGGCCGACGTGCGCTTGCTGATCGTGCGTGCCACCGACGTGCCGACCTATGTCGAACATGGTGCCGCCGACCTCGGCGTTGCCGGCAAAGATGTGCTGATGGAATACGGCGGCCAGGGCCTGTACGAGCCACTGGACCTGCAGATCGCCCAGTGCAAGCTGATGACCGCCGGTGCCATCGGCGCGGTCGAGCCCAAGGGCCGCCTGCGCGTCGCCACCAAGTTCGTCAACGTTGCCAAGCGCTACTACGCCGAGCAGGGCCGTCAGGTCGACATCATCAAGCTGTACGGCTCGATGGAGCTGGCGCCGCTGATCGGCCTGGCGGACAAGATCATCGACGTGGTCGACACCGGCAACACCCTGCGGGCCAACGGCCTGGAGCCCCAGGAGCTGATTTCCATGATCAGTTCCCGTCTGGTGGTCAACAAGGCGTCCATGAAAATGCAGCACGCCCGCATCCAGGCACTGATCGACACCCTGCGCAAAGCAGTGGAGTCGCGACATCGCGGTTGATTCACTTGCGCGGCGCCAGCCGCGCCCGTCTATCCGTGTCATAGCCAATTTTCTCAGGTGCCCGCGCGAATGGACTGGTAGCTTAGGGTGCCTGAGCATTAGCCATTCAATGAGGCCCTCGCTATGACCGCTCCCACTGCAATTCGCCGACTCAACGCTGCTGACCCGGATTTCGCGCATCATCTGGATCATCTGCTGAGCTGGGAAAGTGTGTCTGACGACTCGGTCAATCAGCGGGTGCTGGACATCATCAAGGCGGTGCGCGAGCGCGGCGACGCGGCGCTGGTGGAGTTCACCCAGCGTTTCGACGGCCTGCAAGTGGCATCCATGGCCGACCTAATCCTGCCGCGCGAGCGCCTGGAACTGGCCCTGACCCGGATCACCGTGGCCCAGCGCGAAGCCCTGGAAAAAGCCGCGGCGCGGGTGCGCAGCTACCACGAAAAACAGAAGCAGGACTCCTGGAGCTACACCGAGGCCGACGGCACGGTGCTGGGCCAGAAGGTCACGCCGCTGGACCGCGCCGGCCTGTATGTGCCGGGTGGCAAGGCGTCTTATCCCTCCTCGGTGTTGATGAATGCCATCCCGGCCAAGGTGGCGGGCGTCACCGAAGTGGTGATGGTGGTGCCGACCCCGCGTGGCGAGGTCAACGAGCTGGTGCTGGCCGCGGCCTGCATCGCCGGCGTCGACCGGGTGTTCACCATCGGTGGCGCCCAGGCCGTTGCCGCCCTGGCCTACGGTACCGAGAGCGTGCCGCAGGTGGACAAGGTGGTCGGCCCGGGCAACATCTATGTGGCCACCGCCAAGCGTCACGTGTTCGGTCAGGTGGGCATCGATATGATCGCCGGCCCTTCGGAGATCCTGGTGGTGTGCGACGGCCAGACCGATCCGGACTGGATCGCCATGGACCTGTTCTCCCAGGCTGAGCATGACGAAGACGCCCAGGCGATCCTGGTCAGCCCGGACGCCGCGTTCCTCGATCAGGTCGCCGCCAGCATCGCCAAGCTGCTGCCGACCATGGAGCGCGCGGAAATCATCAATACCTCGATCAACGGCCGTGGCGCGCTGATCCAGGTGCGCGACATGCAGCAGGCCATCGACGTGGCCAACCGCATCGCTCCGGAGCACCTCGAGCTGTCCGTTGCCGATCCGCAGGCCTGGCTGCCACAGATCCGCCACGCTGGCGCGATCTTCATGGGCCGTCACACTTCCGAGGCCCTGGGCGACTACTGCGCGGGCCCGAACCACGTGTTGCCGACTTCCGGCACGGCGCGGTTCTCCTCGCCGCTGGGGGTGTATGACTTCCAGAAACGTTCGTCGATCATTTTCTGCTCGGAGCAGGGCGCTTCCGAACTGGGCAAGACTGCCTCGGTGCTGGCCCGTGGCGAGTCGCTGAGCGCCCACGCCCGCAGTGCGGAATACCGGATCATCGCTGACCAGGAACAGGGGCAATAAGCATGAGTAAATTCTGGAGTCCGTTCGTCAAGGACTTGGTGCCCTACGTGCCGGGCGAACAGCCGAAGCTGACCAAGCTGGTCAAGCTCAACACCAACGAAAACCCTTACGGCCCGTCGCCCAAGGCGCTGGCCGCGATGCAGGGCGAACTGAACGACAACCTGCGCCTGTACCCGGACCCCAACAGCGACCTGCTCAAGCAGGCGGTGGCCCGCTATTACGGGGTACAGAGCAATCAGGTGTTCCTCGGCAACGGTTCCGACGAAGTGCTGGCGCACATCTTCCACGGCTTGCTGCAGCACGAGCGGCCGCTGCTGTTCCCGGATATCAGCTACAGCTTCTATCCGGTGTATTGCGGCCTGTACGGCATCGACTTCGAGGCGGTGCCGCTGGATGAGCAGTTCCAGATCCGCCCAGCCGATTACGCCAGGCCGAACGGCGGGATCATCTTCCCCAACCCGAACGCGCCGACCGGTTGCCTGCTGGCCCTGGAGGCCGTCGAGCAGATCCTCAAGGCCAGCCCGGATTCGGTCGTGGTGGTGGACGAGGCGTACATCGACTTCGGCGGTGAAACCGCCATCAGCCTGGTGGATCGCTATCCGAACCTGCTGGTGACCCAGACCCTGTCCAAGTCCCGTTCGCTGGCTGGCCTGCGGGTCGGCCTGGCGGTGGGGCACCCGGACCTGATCGAAGCGCTGGAGCGGATCAAGAACAGCTTCAACTCCTACCCGCTGGATCGCCTGGCGATCGTCGGGGCCGCGGCGGCGTTCGACGATCGCGAGTACTTCGCCAAGACCTGCCAGCTGGTGATCGACAGCCGCGAGCAGGTGGTGACGCAGTTGCGCGCCAAGGGCTTTGAAGTGCTGCCGTCGGCCGCCAACTTCATCTTTGCCCGTCATCCACAACACGATGCGGCGGGCCTGGCGGCCAAGCTGCGGGAGCAGGGGGTGATTGTCCGGCACTTCAAGCAGGAGCGGATTGCCCAGTTCCTGCGGATCAGTATCGGCACGCCGGAGCAGAACCAGGCCCTGATCGACGGCCTGGGCGAGCTGTAAGCCCTATCGCGAGCCAGCTCGCTCCAAGAGGAGAGAGCTGGCTCGCGATGCCTTTACTCTTTTTCCTTGACCGGCGCCGGTGGCGGGCGCAGGCCGATTTCAGCGGTGAGCTTGAGCTCCTTGCCGTTGCGCATCACCTGGATGCTGACCTTGTCGCTGGGTTTGATCCGCGCCACTTGGTTCATCGAGCGACGGCCATCGCCGGCCGGTTCACCATCGATGCTGAGAATCACGTCACCCAACTGCATGCCGGCTTTTTGCGCCGGACCGTCGCGGAAAATCCCCGCCACCACGATGCCCGGGCGCCCGGACAAGCCGAACGATTCGGCCAGTTCCTGGGTCAGCGGCTGCACCTCGATACCCAGCCAGCCACGAATCACCTGGCCGTGCTCGATGATCGACTTCATCACCTCCATGGCCAGCTTGATCGGGA
The DNA here is from genome assembly GCF_900109505.1 of Pseudomonas sp. NFACC41-3. Lineage (NCBI taxonomy): Bacteria > Pseudomonadati > Pseudomonadota > Gammaproteobacteria > Pseudomonadales > Pseudomonadaceae > Pseudomonas > Pseudomonas sp. NFACC41-3. The sequence continues at coordinate 571,928 of NZ_FOAE01000004.1, read as the reverse complement.
TGGCGAAGCCAATGCCCTGGGAACCGCCGGACTTGGAGAAGATCGCCGTGTTGATCCCGGTCAGGTTACCGTTGGCATCCACCAGCGCGCCGCCGGAGTTGCCCGGGTTGATCGCCGCGTCGGTCTGGATGAAGTCTTCGTAGTTGTTCAGGCCCAGCTGATTGCGCCCGGTGGCGCTGATGATGCCCATGGTCACGGTCTGGCCGACCCCGAACGGGTTGCCGATGGCCAGGGTCACGTCGCCGATGCGGATGCTGTCGGAGCGTCCGACGGTGATCGAAGGCAGGTTCTTCAGATCGATCTTGAGGACCGCCAGGTCGGTTTCCGGATCGCTGCCGATCACATGGGCCAGGGTTTCACGACCGTCCTTGAGCGCCACCACAATCTGTTCGGCGCCGGCGGTCACGTGGTTGTTGGTCAGCAGATAACCTTCGGGGCTCATGATCACCCCGGAGCCCAGGCTCGATTCCATGCGCTGCTGCTTGGGCAGGTTGTCGCCGAAGAAGCGGCGGAACTGCGGGTCCTCGAACAACGGGTGCGCCGGTTTGTTGATGACCTTGGTGGTGTACAGGTTGACCACCGCCGGCGCGGCGATCGCCACGGCATCGGCATAGGACACCGGGCCTTGTCGAAGCGCCTTGGTTTGTGGGGCTTGCTGCAGGTTGACGTCCAGGCTGGGCAGGCCGACCCATTGCGGGTAGCGCTGAATTATCAGCAACGCGATAAGCACGCCGGCCAACAGTGGCCAGCCAAAAAAACGCAGAGCCTTGAGCATTGAGCAAGTCCTGAGAGGTTGCAGGCCGCCCGGGACGGCCCATAATGTCGCGCATTATACGAGGCCGCGCGCGCCTCTGAACGGGATATTTAGGAGTCTTTTATGGCTGTTGCCCTGAGCACTCTGGTAGAGGAAGCGGACCGCTACCTGGGCAGTTCGCGAATCGCCGATTACTGCCCCAATGGTCTGCAGGTCGAAGGCCGGCCACAGGTGATGCGCATCGTCAGCGGCGTCACGGCCAGCCAGGCGTTGCTCGATGCCGCGGTGGAGGCCAATGCCGATCTGGTGCTGGTGCATCACGGCTATTTCTGGAAAGGCGAGAACCCCTGCATCACCGGCATGAAGCAGCGCCGGCTGAAAACCCTGCTCAAGCACGATATCAGCCTGCTGGCTTATCACCTGCCGCTGGACCTGCACCCGGATGTCGGCAACAACGTGCAGCTGGCGCGGCAGCTGGATATCACCGTGGAAGGTCCGCTGGACCCGGACAACCTGAAGATCGTCGGGCTGGTCGGCTCCCTTGCCGAGCCCATGACCGCGCGGGACTTCGCGCGCAAGGTCCAGGAGGTGATGGGGCGCGAGCCACTGGTGGTCGAAGGCAGCAAGATGATCCGGCGTGTCGGCTGGTGCACCGGCGGCGGCCAGGGCTACATCGACCAGGCGGTGCTGGCCGGCGTCGATCTGTATCTGAGCGGCGAGGCCTCGGAGCAGACCTTCCACAGCGCCCGGGAAAATGACATCAGTTTCATCGCCGCCGGCCATCACGCCACCGAGCGTTACGGCGTGCAGGCGCTGGGGGACTACCTGGCCCGACGCTTCGCCCTCGAACACTTGTTCATCGACTGCCCGAACCCTATATAAAGCCTTGTCCTGTAGCCGCTGCCGCAGGCTGCGGCAAGGCCCGCAGGGCCTTCAAGAGCACGCCTGCTGCGCAGTCGATCGCAGCCTGCGGCAGCGGCTACAGAGAGGCGTAAACACAACAAACAGGCGGGTATATTCATATACCGTTTCGATCTAGCTGGCGTCCTGATTAGAAGAGGTCGCTGTGCTAGCATGCCCCGCTCGAACACGGCCCGCAGGCCGTCCATAAGAAAGCTTTCGTGAGTAGCCATGGTCGACAAACTGACGCATCTGAAACAGCTGGAGGCGGAAAGCATCCACATCATCCGCGAGGTGGCCGCCGAGTTCGACAACCCGGTGATGCTGTACTCCATCGGTAAAGACTCCGCCGTGATGCTGCACCTGGCGCGCAAGGCGTTCTTCCCGGGCAAGCTGCCGTTTCCGGTGATGCACGTCGACACCCAGTGGAAATTCCAGGAGATGTACAAGTTCCGCGATCGCATGGTCGAAGAGCTGGGCCTGGAACTGATCACCCACGTCAACCCGGAAGGCGTTGCGCAGGGCATCAACCCCTTCACCCACGGCAGTGCCAAGCACACCGACATCATGAAAACCGAGGGCCTCAAGCAGGCGCTGGACAAGTACGGTTTCGATGCGGCGTTCGGCGGTGCCCGGCGTGACGAAGAGAAATCCCGCGCCAAGGAGCGCGTGTATTCGTTCCGCGACAGCAAGCATCGCTGGGACCCGAAGAACCAGCGCCCCGAGCTGTGGAACGTCTACAACGGCAAGGTCAACAAGGGCGAGTCGATCCGCGTCTTCCCGCTGTCGAACTGGACCGAGCTGGACATCTGGCAATACATCTATCTGGAAGGCATCCCGATCGTGCCGCTGTACTTCGCCGCCGAGCGCGAAGTGATCGAGAAGAACGGCACCCTGATCATGATCGACGACGAGCGCATTCTCGAGCACCTCTCCGACGAGGAGAAGGCCCGCATCGTCAAGAAGAAGGTGCGTTTCCGTACCCTTGGCTGCTACCCGTTGACGGGCGCGGTGGAGTCCGAGGCCGAAAGCCTGACGGACATCATTCAGGAAATGCTCCTGACGCGAACTTCCGAGCGCCAGGGCCGGGTCATCGATCACGATGGCGCCGGTTCCATGGAAGACAAGAAACGTCAGGGCTACTTTTAAGCTTCGAGTTACAAGCGGCAAGCTGCAAGTTAAAGGCGGTATGCGTAATTTTGCAGCTTGGTGCTTGCAGCTGGTTGTTGCGAGCCGCTATCGAGTGACTCGCAATGGACTTCGAGAAACTGGTTGTTTGGCAGAGAAGCAGATGTTTAGCGGTGGGGATTTATAGAGAGCTTGCAGGATGTGGGGATTTTGGTTTCAAGGATCAAATTACCCGGTCTGCACTTTCGGTGCCTTCCAATATTGCAGAAGGCATGGAACGTCACAGCGCTAAAGAAAAAGTTTACTTTCTTTGGATCGCAAAGGCTTCTTGCGGGGAGCTACGTACCCAGATCCTCATTGGTCGTGACATTGCTTACATAGCCGGTCCACTGGCTGAAAACTGGATTACAGAAACTCGCGAGCTCTCAAAAATGCTCTGCGGCCTGATCAACAAAATTTCTGACTAGCTGTACGCCGACAAGCTTGCCGCTTGAAGCTTACAGCTTGGAGCTTGAATGCAATGAGCCATCAATCCGAATTGATCAGCGAGGACATCCTCGCCTACCTGGCCCAGCACGAACGCAAAGAACTGCTGCGCTTCTTGACCTGCGGCAACGTCGACGACGGCAAGAGCACCCTGATCGGGCGCCTGCTGCACGATTCGAAGATGATCTACGAAGACCATCTGGAAGCCATTACCCGCGACTCGAAAAAAGTCGGCACCACCGGCGACGATATCGACCTGGCGTTGCTGGTCGACGGCCTGCAGGCCGAGCGGGAGCAGGGCATCACCATCGATGTCGCCTACCGCTACTTCTCCACCGCCAAGCGCAAATTCATCATCGCCGACACCCCCGGCCATGAGCAGTACACCCGCAACATGGCCACTGGTGCTTCCACCTGTGACCTGGCGATCATCCTGGTGGATGCCCGTTACGGCGTGCAGACCCAGACCCGTCGCCACAGCTTCATCGCCTCCCTGCTGGGCATCAAGCACATAGTCGTGGCCATCAACAAGATGGACCTCAAGGACTTCGACCAGGGCGTGTTCGAGTCGATCAAGGCCGACTACCTGAAGTTCGCCGAAGGCCTGAAGATGAAGCCCACCAGCCTGCACTTCGTGCCGATGTCGGCCCTCAAGGGCGACAACGTGGTGAACAAGTCCGAGCGTTCGCCGTGGTACACCGGCCAGTCGCTGATGGAGATCCTCGAGACCGTGGAAGTGGCGGGCGACCGCAACTTCAGCGACCTGCGCTTCCCGGTGCAGTACGTGAACCGTCCGAACCTGAACTTCCGTGGTTTCGCCGGGACCCTGGCCAGCGGCATCGTGCACAAGGGCGACGAAGTCGTGGTGCTGCCATCGGGCAAGAGCAGCCGGGTGAAATCCATCGTCACCTTCGAAGGCGAGCTGGAGCATGCTGGCCCGGGCCAGGCCGTGACCCTGACCATGGAAGACGAGATCGACATCTCCCGTGGCGACCTGCTGGTGCATGCCGACAACGTACCGCCGGTGACCGACAGCTTTGAAGCCATGCTGGTCTGGATGGCCGAAGAGCCGATGCTGCCGGGCAAGAAATACGACATCAAGCGCGCCACCAGCTACGTGCCGGGCTCCATCGCCAGCATCGTCAACAGGGTCGACGTGAACACCCTTGAAGAAGGTCCGGCCAGCGCCCTGCAACTGAACGAGATCGGCAAGGTCAAGATCGCCCTCGACGCGCCGATTGCCCTCGACGGTTACGACAGCAACCGCACCACCGGTGCGTTCATCGTCATCGACCGCTTGACCAACGGTACTGTCGGCGCTGGCATGATCGTCGCCCAGCCTGTGGTGCATGGCAGCAGCACGCACCATGGCAAGCTGGCCCATGTCGCCACCGAGGAGCGTGCCCAGCGCTTCGGCCAGCAACCGGCCACCGTGCTGTTCAGCGGCCTGTCCGGCGCCGGCAAGAGCACCCTGGCCTACGCGGTCGAGCGCAAGCTGTTCGACCTGGGCCGCGCGGTGTTCGTCCTCGACGGCCAGAACCTGCGTCACGACCTGAACAAGGGCCTGCCCCAGGATCGCGCCGGGCGTACCGAGAACTGGCGGCGTGCCGCGCACGTGGCGCGCCAGTTCAACGAAGCCGGCCTGCTGACCCTGGCGGCGTTCGTTGCACCGAGTGCGGAAGGTCGTGAACAAGCCAGGGATCTGATCGGCAAGGAACGTCTGCTGACGGTCTACGTCCAGGCTTCGCCGGCGGCCTGCGCCGAGCGTGATCCGCAGGGCTTGTACGCCGCGGGCGGGGATAACATCCCGGGCGAGTCCTTCCCGTACGACGTGCCGCTGGATGCCGATCTGGTGATCGATACCCAGTCCGTGTCGCTGGAAGAGGGCGTCAAGCAAGTGCTGGAACTGCTGCGCAAGCGTGGCGCGATCTAAGCTTTAGCGGCCAATGAAAAGCCCGCCGTCGAGTGATCGACGGCGGGCTTTTTTGTGGCCTTGAAAAGCTATCGCGGGCGTTCCGTTATTTGCCCGGATATTCCCGATGCATCTGTTCCAGCAGCGCATCCTTGTTCTGCCACAGCTGGTTGATCCAGCCCTGGAACTCCAGGCGATACACGCCATCCTGGTCGTAGTTCTTGCCGATGAACTGCGGCGGGATCGGCAACTCCTCGAAATGCACCACCACCTCGTTGACCTTGCCGCACAGCAGGTCCCAATAACCCGGCTGGCCCGCCGGATAATGAATGGTGACGTTGACGATGGATTCCAGCTGCTCGCCCATGGCGTCCAGCACGAAGGCGATGCCGCCGGCCTTGGGCTTGAGCAGGTAGCGGAACGGCGAGGCCTGTTGCGCGTGCTTGGCCTGGGTGAAGCGTGTGCCCTCGACGAAGTTGAAGATGCCCACCGGGTTGTCGCGGAATTTCGCGCAGGTCTTGCGGGTGGTCTCCAGGTCCTTGCCCTTTTTCTCCGGGTGTTTTTCCAGGTAGGCCTTGGAGTAGCGCTTCATGAACGGGAAGCCCAGGGCCCACCAGGCCAGGCCGATCACCGGCACCCAGATCAGCTCCTGCTTGAGGAAGAACTTCAGCGGGCGGATACGCCGGTTGAGCACGTATTGCAGGACCATGATGTCGACCCAGCTCTGGTGGTTGCTGGTGATCAGGTACGAGTGCCGGTAGTCCAGGCTGTCGAGCCCGCTGAGGTGCCAGCGGGTGTGCCCGAGCAGGCTCATCCAGGCCTTGTTGTTGCTGATCCAGGCTTCATGGATGTGGCTCATCAGCCAGTCGGTGAAGCGCTGGGCCACCGGGAAGGGCAGCAGCAACTTGAAGATCGCCACCACGAACAGCGGGGTGCAGCAGACAATGGTGTTGAGCGCCAACAACAGCGAGGCGATCACGCCCCGCAGCGGTGCAGGTAGAAAATCCAATTTACACATCCAGGGGTCGGTTGGCGGCTTGAATCGCAGTCAGGGCGATGGTGTAGACGATGTCGTCGACCTGGGCGCCGCGCGGCAGGTCGTTCACCGGTTTGCGCAGGCCTTGCAGCATCGGCCCGAGGCTGACGCAGTCGGCGCTGCGCTGCACGGCCTTGTGGGTGGTGTTGCCGGTGTTCAGGTCGGGGAACACGAAGACCGTGGCCTTGCCCGCGACCAGGCTGTTGGGCGCCAGTTGCTGGGCCACAGCTTCGTTGGCCGCGGCATCGTATTGCAACGGGCCGTCGATCAGCAGCGAGCTCTGGGCTTCATGGGCCAGCAAGGTGGCTTCGCGGACTTTCTCCACTTCTTCGCCACTGGCCGATTCGCCGCTGGAATAGCTGATCATCGCCACCCGTGGGGTGATGCCGAACGCGGCCGCCGAGTCGGCGCTTTGCAGGGCGATCTCGGCCAGCTCGCTGGCGCTCGGGTGCGGGTTCATCACGCAGTCGCCGTAGACCAGCACCTGCTCGGGGAACAGCATGAAAAATACCGACGACACCAGGGTGCAGCCCGGCGCGGTCTTGATCAACTGCAGGGCCGGGCGGATGGTATTGGCGGTGGAGTGGATCAGGCCGGACACCAGGCCATCGACTTCGTCCAGGGCCAGCATCATGGTGCCGATCACCACCGGGTCTTCCAGTTGCTGTTCGGCCATCGGCGCGTTGAGGCTCTTGCTCTTGCGCAGCGCCACCATCGGTTCGACGTAACGCTCGCGGATCTGGTCCGGGTCGATGACTTCCAGGCCCGGCGGCAGCTCGATGCCCTGGGCCCGGGCGACCGCCTCGACATCCGCCGGCTTGGCCAGCAGCACGCAACGGGCGATGCCGCGCGCCTGGCAGATCGCCGCGGCCTGCACGGTCAGCGGCTCGCTGCCTTCGGGCAGGACGATGCGCTTGTTGGCTTCCTGGGCGCGCTGGATCAACTGGTAGCGGAACACCGCCGGCGACAGGCGCATTTCCCGCGGCGTGCCGCAGCGCTGGTGCAGCCACTTGGCGTCCAGGTGGCTGGCGACGAAGTCGGTGATGATCTCCGCGCGCTCGCGGTCGTCGATGGGGATTTCCTTGTTCAGGCCGTTCAACTGGTTGGCGGTGTCGTAGGAACCGGTGCTCACCGACAGCACCGGCAGGCCGGCATTCAAGGCGCCGCGGCACAGCTCCATGATCCGCGGGTCGGGCAGGGTGTCGCTGGTCAGCAGCAGCCCGGCCAGGGGCACGCCGTTGATCGCCGCCAGGCTCACGGCGAGGATGATGTCGTCGCGATCGCCGGGCGTCACTACCAATACGCCGGGCTTGAGCAGCTCCACGGTGTTACGCATGGTGCGCGCGCAGATGATGATCTTGGTCATGCGCCGGCTTTCGTAATCGCCGGCGTTGAGCACCTGGGCGCCCATCAGGTCGGCGACGTCGCGGGTGCGCGGTGCGTTCAGTTCCGGTTGGAAGGGGATACAGCCGAGCAGGCGGAAGTCGCCGCTGCGCAGCAGGGGCGAGTGCTCTTTCAGGCGGGCGGAAAAGGCTTCCATGCTTTCGTCGGTCCGCACCTTGTTGAGGATCACCCCCAGCACTTTCGGATCGCGCGGGCCACCGAACAGCTGCGCCTGCAACTCCACGCGACCGGACAGCTCGGTGAGCACTTCGTTTTCCGGGGCGGACACCAGGATCACCTCGGCATCCAGGCTTTTCGCCAGGTGCAGGTTGACCCGCGCGGCATAGCTGGCGCTGCGGGTCGGCACCATGCCTTCGACCACCAGCACGTCCTTGCCGACGGCCGCCTGCTGGTACAGGGTGATGATTTCTTCCAGCAGTTCGTCCAGCTGGCCGTCGCCGAGCATCCGTTCGACATGGGCCAGGCCCAGCGGCTGCGGCGGTTTCAGGCCATGGGTGCGGGCCACCAGCTCGGTCGAGCGTTCAGGGCCGGTATCGCCTGGGTGAGGCTGGGCAATGGGTTTGAAGAAGCCGACCTTGAGGCCGGCCCGTTCCAGAGTACGCACCAGCCCGAGGCTGATGGAGGTCAGACCCACACCAAAATCGGTGGGCGCGATAAAAAAAGTTTGCATGCGGATTCTCGACGGGTGCATGGCCACGGTGAGTCGCTTATGTTTACTGCTCTACCGGAAATTCAGGCGCCAAGGTTAGCGCTAACCGAGCCTTGTGCGCACCAACCGCAGGCAAAGGGCTGGCCTATTTTTTCCGCACGCTTGAGCGGATCCAGGATCCAGGCCCGGGATTGCCAGGGCGGCTGGTGGCGCAGGTGCTGGGTATGGCCGCAGGACAGCTCGACGACCCAGTGGCCGTCTTCATCCTGATGAAAGCCGACGATCGTCGAGCCAGGCGTCAGGTTCCGTTTGTCCGGGTTCCGTTCGCTTTCGGGCGATTGCTTCGCTAAACTTGGACGTTCTTCATTCTTATGCAAAAGGTCTCGCCCCATGCTGATCGCCGCCAACAAGGCTGTCTCCATCGACTATACCCTCACCAACGACGCTGGTGAGGTCATCGACAGCTCCGCCGGCGGCGCACCGCTGGTCTACCTGCATGGCGCAGGGAACATTATTCCAGGCCTGGAAAAGGCCCTGGAAGGCAAGAACGTCGGCGACGAGCTGAGCGTTGCCGTTGAGCCGGAAGATGCCTATGGCGAATACGCCGCCGAACTGGTCAGCACCCTGAGCCGCAGCATGTTCGAAGGCGTCGACGAACTGGAAGTGGGCATGCAGTTCCACGCTTCCGCTCCGGACGGCCAGATGCAGATCGTCACCATCCGCGACCTGGACGGCGACGACGTGACTGTCGACGGCAACCACCCGCTGGCCGGCCAGCGCCTGAACTTCAAGGTCAAGGTTGTCGACATCCGTGATGCCAGCCAGGAAGAAATCGCCCATGGTCACGTCCATGGCGAAGGTGGCCATCACCACTGATTTCTGCGCTAAGCTCAAATCTGACTGGAGAGGCGCCCGAGGGCGCCTTTTTAGTCGGCGGCTTTTATCGCCGGGCAACAGGCGGTACTGTCGAGTGGCTGTTTTCTGCAAGAACACGGGAATTTGGAGTTCGTCATGAGTGCTTTTCACGACCTTAAATTGAAAGCCCTGGATGGTCAGGAGCTACCGCTCGCGCCTTTCAAGGGGCACGTCGTGCTGGTGGTCAACGTCGCCTCCAAGTGTGGTCTGACACCACAATACGCGGCGCTGGAGAACCTCTACCAGCAATACAAAGGCCAGGGGTTCAGCGTGCTGGGCCTGCCGTGTAATCAGTTTGCCGGGCAGGAGCCGGGCTCCGAGCAGGAGATCCAGGAATTCTGCAGCCTCAACTACGGGGTGACCTTTCCGTTGAGCAGCAAGCTGGATGTCAACGGTCCGGAGCGCCATCAGTTGTACCGTCTGCTGGCGGGCGAAGGGGCGGAATTCCCGGGCGACATCACCTGGAATTTCGAGAAATTCCTGCTGGGCAAGGACGGCCGCGTCCTGGCGCGTTTCTCCCCACGCACCGCGCCCGACGATTCGACGGTCATCCAGGCCATCGAAAAAGCCTTGAGCTGAATCTGCACGCCGGGCCCCGCTGCCCGGCCGGTTTTACCGCGCGTTCGCGCACCTTCGCTTTCCTCCGCTTTGGCACCTTAATCACCCCGATCAATAGTGCTGGGCGTTGCCGGGAGTACGGAATATTATCGCCATCATAAGGCCGTCGGTGTACCCGCCCGACTTGCCATTTTCCGCGATTAAGACCGTCAGCCCTGGAGTACCGCATGCCCGTTCAAGCCTTGTTCAAACCCTTTCAGCTGGGTGCCCTGGAGCTGTCGACCCGGGTGGTGATGGCGCCGATGACCCGTTCGTTTTCCCCAGGTGGCGTGCCGAACTCGAAAGTCATCGAGTACTACCGTCGTCGCGCCGCGGCCGGGGTCGGCCTGATCATCACCGAAGGCACCACGGTCGGGCACAAGGCCTCCAACGGCTATCCGAACGTTCCGCGTTTTTATGGCGAAGCAGCCCTGGCCGGCTGGAAGAAGGTGGTGGACGCGGTGCACGCCGAAGGCGGCAAGATCGTTCCGCAGCTGTGGCATGTGGGCAATGTGCGCCGCCTGGGCACCGAGCCGGACGCCAGCGTGCCGGGTTACGGCCCGTCGGAGAAACTCAAGGACGGCCAGGTGGTGGTCCACGGCATGACCCAGGACGACATCGGCGAAGTGATCGCTGCTTTCGCCCAGGCCGCCAAGGATGCCCAGGACATCGGTATGGACGGCGTGGAGATCCACGGCGCCCACGGTTACCTGGTCGACCAGTTCTTCTGGGAGGGCAGCAACCAGCGTACCGACGAGTACGGTGGCGACCTGGCCCAGCGTTCGCGGTTTGCCATCGAGCTGATCCAGGCCGTGCGCGCCGCGGTGGGCCCTGGCTTCCCGATCATCTTCCGTTTTTCGCAGTGGAAGCAGCAGGACTACAGCGCCCGCCTGGTCCAAACCCCCGAGGCCTTGGGCGAGTTCCTCAAGCCGCTGGCGGACGCTGGCGTGGACATCTTCCACTGCTCCACCCGGCGTTTCTGGGAGCCGGAGTTCGAGGGTTCCGAGCTGAACCTGGCCGGCTGGACCCGCCAGCTCACCGGCAAGCCGACCATCACCGTGGGCAGCGTCGGCCTCGACGGCGAGTTCCTGCAGTTCATGGTCAACACCGACAAGGTGGCGCAGCCGGCGAGCCTGGAAAAGCTCCTGGAGCGTCTGAACAACGACGAATTCGACCTGGTAGCGGTAGGGCGCGCGTTGCTGGTGGACCCGGACTGGGCGCAGAAGGTGCGGGACGGTCGCGAGCAGGACATCCTGCCGTTCAGCCGTGAGGCGTTGATGACGCTGGTCTGAGCGCGGCCTCTGGAAACGCTATCGCGAGCAAGCTCGCTCCTGCAACGGGCACTGTCTAGGTAGGAGCGAGCTTGCTCGCGATGTTTTCAGGGCAACAATCGCCCCTCAGGCACCACCACTTCTTCCGTGCAAGCGCCGCGCAGCTGGCTTTCAAACTGCTCGATGATCGCCGCCCAGCCCTGGCGGCTGGCATGCTGGCGGGCATTGAGGCGCACCCGGCGCAAGGTTTCGGGATCTTCCAGCAGCCAGCTGGCGGCATCGCAGAACGCGCATTCGTCCCCGGGCATCGCCAGCACACCGTTGTAGCCATGGCGAATATGCTGGGCCGCCGCGGCCTGGTCGTAAGCCACCACGGCCAGCCCCGAGGCCAGGGCCTCCAGCACCACGTTGCCGAAGGTTTCGGTCAGGCTCGGGAACAGGAACAGATCTCCCGACGCATAGTGGCTGGCCAGCGCTTCGCCGCGTTGCGAGCCGCAGAACACGGCGTCCGGCAACTCCTTCTGCAGGACCGCGCGTTGCGGACCATCACCCACCACGATCAATTTCATGGACTGCTGTGGATAAGTGCTCTGTAGCTGGGCGAAGCAGCGTTTGAGCAGGCCCAGGTTTTTCTCCGGCGCCAGGCGGCCAACGTGAATCACCGCGATATCGTCGTTGCCCAGGCCCCAGCCTTGGCGCAGTTCGTTGAGGCGCTTGGCCGGGTGGAACAGCTGGCTGTCGACCCCGCGCGACAGCAGCGCCAGGCGTTCGAAGTTGCGCCGCTCCAGCTCCAGGCGCTGGCTGGCGCTGGGCACCAGGGTCAGCTTGGAGCGGTTGTGGAACCAGCGCAGGTAGTGGGTCAGCAGGCGCGTCAGCAAACCCAGGCCGTACTGGCTGGAGTACTGCTGGAAGTTGGTGTGGAAACCGCTGACCACGGAGATCCCCAGGCGCCGCGCCGCCCGCAGCGCGGACAGGCCCAGCGGGCCCTCGGTGGCGATGTACAGCACATCCGGGCGATGACGTTTCCAGCGCCGCAACAGCTTGTGCATCGACGACTGGCCCCACTGCAGCCCCGGATAACCCGGCAGTGGCCAGCCGCGGCACAGCAGCAGGCCGTCGTCGCTGATCCGGTTCTGATCGCTGCCCTGGCGCGGGCGGATCAGTTCCACCTGGTGTCCACGGGCGCGCAATCCATCGCACAGGCGGCCAAGGGTATTGGCCACGCCATTGATTTCCGGTGGGAAGGTTTCGGTGATCAGAGTGATATGCAGAGCTGTCGTCATGGCCTCAGTGTCAGCCGGGGCCATGTCGTCATTGTGACGTTGCGATGATGGATTTGTGACCCGCTCAGCGTTGCTGGGTCACCAGGCTTTCCGCGCCGCGCTCACGCACCCAGAACAGCGTCGCCCCGGCCACCGCCGCTGGCATCATCAAGATGTTGACCACCGGGATCAGCAGCACCAGATAGACGATCCCGCCAAAGCTCATGCTCTGCCAGCGCTTTTCCCGCAGCCAGGCGAGCATCTCGTTCCAGCCCAGCTTGTGGTTGTCCGCCGGGTAGTCGATGTACTGGATCGCCATCATCCATACGCCGAACAGCAGCCACAGCGGCGCGGCCACCAGGTTCACCACCGGAATGAAGGACAGGATGAACAGGCCGATGGCCCGCGGCAGGAAATAACCCAGCTTGCGCATTTCCCGGGCCAGGGTGCGCGGGATCATGGCCAGCAGTTCGGCCCAGCTGAAGGGCGGGAAATCGTCGGTGCCACGGACCACCACTTCGACTTTCTCCGCGAGAAACCCGTTGAAGGGCGCGGCAATCACGTTGGCCAGCATGGTGAAGGTGAAAAACACCATCAGCAGCACCAGCACCACGAACAGCGGCCAGAGGATGTAGCTGAGAAAGCTCAGCCAGTCCGGCAGGGACGGCATCAGGGTGTCGACCCACAGGCTGAACTGGTGGCCGGCGAAATAGATCAATCCGACGAACAGCACCAGGTTGATGGCCAGGGGCAAAAGGACGAACAGACGCAAGCCGGGGCTGAGCACCAGCTTGAGGCCTTCGCGCAGGTATTGCGGGCCGGAGAGAACGGGGGCGGGCATAAGGAGCTCCGTGCAAGGGGAAAACGCGCCGACCTTACCGGCTTTGCCCCACCGGCGAAAGCGCAGTCGTTAGGTCGACATCAACTGTAACAAAGGCGCCGGTAAATACACCGATACCAGATAGAGACCTCCTATGAGCTGGATTGTTAAACCGTATTTCCTTAATCTTCGCCCCCTCTATACGCTGCACCCATTATTTTTCGGACGGGCGAACCTGAAGCCTTCCCCAAGTGCTTTCGCCGTCCTTTTTTATTCCAGCCGGCAATCCGGCGTTCCGCGCCAGTGATCCGGGCCGGTCGATAGGAGTGAGTCATGTCTGATGTACGTCATTCGCGTGTGATTATTCTCGGTTCCGGCCCTGCCGGTTACAGCGCCGCGGTCTATGCTGCACGCGCCAACCTGAAGCCGCTGCTGATTACCGGCATGCAGGCCGGCGGTCAGCTGACCACCACCACCGAAGTCGACAACTGGCCGGGCGACGTCCACGGCCTGACCGGCCCGGCGCTGATGGAGCGCATGCGTGAACACGCCGAGCGTTTCGAGACCGAAATCGTCTTCGATCACATCAATGCCGTGGACTTCGCCGCCAAGCCATACACCCTGACCGGCGACAGCGCGACCTACACCTGCGACGCCCTGATCATCGCCACTGGCGCCAGCGCCCGTTACCTGGGCCTGCCTTCGGAAGAAGCGTTCATGGGCAAGGGCGTGTCGGCCTGCGCGACCTGCGACGGTTTCTTCTATCGCAACAAGCCAGTGGCGGTGGTCGGTGGTGGCAACACCGCTGTCGAAGAAGCCCTGTACCTGGCCAACATCGCCAGCAAGGTCACCCTGATCCACCGTCGCGATACCTTCCGCGCCGAGAAGATCCTGATCGACAAGCTCAATGCCCGGGTTGCCGAAGGCAAGATCGAGCTCAAGCTGAACGCCAACCTGGACGAAGTGCTGGGCGACAACATGGGTGTCACCGGCGCGCGCCTGAAGAACAACGACGGCAGCTTCGACGAAATCAAGGTCGACGGCGTGTTCATCGCCATCGGCCACACCCCGAACACTTCGCTGTTCGAAGGCCAGCTGGAGCTGAAGGACGGCTACTTGGTCGTGCAGGGCGGCCGTGAAGGCAACGCCACCGCCACCAGCATCGCGGGCATCTTCGCCGCCGGCGACGTGGCCGACCACGTGTACCGCCAGGCCATTACCTCGGCCGGCGCCGGCTGCATGGCCGCCCTGGACACCGAGCGTTACCTTGATGGCCTGCAGAACGCTTGATTCTCAGACCGTTGCAATGAAAAAACCGGCCCAGGCCGGTTTTTTTATGGATCATTGAAACTTGTAGCCGCTGCCGAGCAGCGCGAGGCTGCGAGCGATTTGGGCGGCAATCCGACGAAGCGGGCGCCACTTTTGAGGGCGCAGGAGGTCCTGCGACCAGCGTAGCCCGGACCATCGCAGCCTGCGGCAGCGGCTACAGGGTTTAGACTCAGGCCTTGCGGGTCAGTGGCTGCTGGGTGAACTTCACACCCGCCAGGCCATGGGCGATCAGCGCGCGGATATTGCCGTGGTCGCTGCCTTCAGGGGTGGCCAGTACCGAGCGGTAATGTTCGCCGAACGCCAGCAGTGCTTCTTCGTCGCTCAAGCCTTCCAGCAGGGCCAGGCCCAGGGTCTTGCACGAACCTTCGTTCTGCCCGGCGGCGTTTTCCACGCCACCGTTGTTGAAGGCCTGCGGCTGGTAGTCGTAGCCCGCGGCGATAAAGGCCAGGGTGTCGGCGAAGACATGCTCGCCGCTCTTGAGGCTGGCGCGCAGGGTGTTCAGGTCAGTCATGGGGTTTTCCTTTGGCGAACGCCGCTTGCTGCTCGGCGCTGGCTTCTTTCTGGTAGAGGTTCTTCCACTCGGCGTAGGGCATGCCATACACCACTTCACGGGCGTCATCGAGGCTGACCTCGATCTGGCGCTCTTCGGCCTCGGCCTTGTACCACTTGGACAGGCAGTTGCGGCAGAAGCCGGCGAGGTTCATCAGGTCGATGTTCTGCACGTCCTTGCGGCTGTCCAGGTGCGCGACCAGGCGGCGGAAGGCGGCGGCTTCGAGTTCCAGGCGTTGTTGCTCGGTCATGTTCGGCTCTGTGCGATCAAATGTGGCGCGGATGATATCAGCGGCTGGCCGCGAGGGTGATCGACACCGACTCGGCAAAACGCAGGGCGTGGGGTTTGTCGACTTCGACCTCGGCGTACAGCACCGATTCGTTGGCCATGATCAGATCGAGGATTTCCTGGGTCAGGCGCTCGAGCAGGGCAAAGCGGTTGCCCTCCACGTGGGCGATGATCGCCTTGGTGATGGTGCGGTAGTTCAGCGCATGGTCGATGTCGTTGTCGCGCACGGCTTCTTGCGCGGCATACAGGATGGTCAGGTTGATCAGCACATCCTGCTTGTTGAGGATCTCGTCTTCGTTGATTCCGATGAAGGTCCGCAGGCACAGGTCCTTGACCCGGATGCGAGCCATTCCTGGCTGAAGTTGTGGCATTGCTACTTGCTCCGTCCGATCAATTGCAGGAATTCCTGGCGCGTGGTGCTCGAATCGCGAAAGGCGCCGAGCATCACCGAAGTGTGCATGGTCGAGTTCTGCTTCTCGACTCCGCGCATCATCATGCACATGTGCTGGGCTTCGACGACCACCGCGACGCCGGCGGCCTGGGTTACCCGCTGCACCGCGTCGGCGATTTCCCGCGTGAGGTTTTCCTGGATCTGCAGGCGGCGGGCGAACATGTCGACGATCCGGGCGATCTTCGACAGGCCCAGCACCTTGCCGGTGGGAATATAAGCCACATGGGCCTTGCCGATGAAGGGCAGCAGGTGATGTTCGCACAGGGAATAGAGTTCGATGTCGGCGACTATGACCATTTCATCGTTGTCGGAGGCGAACAGCGCGCCATTGACCACCTCGTCCACCGACTGGCTGTAGCCATGACACAGGTACTGCATGGCCTTGGCCGCGCGTTGCGGGGTGTCGAGCAGGCCTTCGCGCTCGGGGTCTTCGCCGAGACCCTTGAGGATCTCGCGGTAGTGCTGGGGCAGGGAAAGCGTCATGCAACGTCCTCGCGGGAAGCCTTACTTGAGGTGCCGCCCGCCGTTGACGGTCAGGGTCGTGCCGGTGACATAAGGGTTGTCGAGCAGATAACGCAGGCTCTGGTAGACCACCTCGCAACCGGGTTCGATGCCCAGGGCGGACTTGGCCAGGGCCTTGGCGCGGTACGCCGCGTCGTCGTCGGGATTGAACATTAACAGAGCCGGGGCGATGCCGTTGACCTTGATCGTCGGGGCATATTTCGCCGCGAAGGACAGGGTCAGGCTGTCGAGGCCGGCCTTGGTGGCGCAATAGGCGATGTGCTTGCTGCTGCCGCGGCGCGTGACGTCGTCGCCGATGTGCACGATGTCGGCGGGGCTGGAGCGCCGCAGCAGGTCGGCGCAATGCAGGTTGATCAGGTAGGGCGCGAGCATGTGCACGCTGAACATGTCGGCGAAGGCCGCGCTTTCCTGGCCGGGCGTTTCCTCCAGCCATTGCGAGGCGTTGTGCACGATCGCCCGCAGGCTGTCGGTGTGCTCGTGCAATTGGCTGATGAAGGCCTGGATCCCGGCTTCGCTGGAGAAGTCAGCGAACAGGGCAATCGCGCCACGCTCGCGCAAGGCCTGCACGCCCGGGCGCTCGGTGCGATAGCTGATGATCACCCGGTGACCGTCTTCCAGCAGGCGCAATGCGCAATGCAGGCCGACACGCTGGCCGGCGCCGGTGATCAGGATCGGGGCAGGGGAAGTAGTCATGAACGGCTCGCGTCGCAGGTAGAGCAAAACTATACCAGCGCGGGGCGGGGTTCGCCCAAGCCGCTGCAGGAGCGTGCGGGCGGCAATCCGACTTGCCCGCGATGATGGCGCCGCGGTCTGTCTGGCAGACCGCGTTATCGTTCATCGCCGGCGAGCCGATTCCTACCGGTGGCTCTGCGGGGAGGGTGCTGTCGGCAGCGGACGGGCTGGCGTGCTGTTCAGCCACCCGGACAGCAGGCGGGTGGACAGCGGAATGAACCAGTAGACCATCAGCGGCGTCAGGGCCAGGGTGCTGACGAGCACCCGCGGCGCCAGGCTGAGTTCGCCCAGCAACGGGCTGAGGATGAAGTTGAAAATCAGCGACACCGGGAAGAACGCCAGCCAAATGGCCACCGCCTGCTTCCAGCGCGGAGGGCGCTGGCCGGCCGCGCCGAACCAGCCGTCGATGCCGCTGACCCGGTGTTCATGGGGATGGGCGAACAGGTCGCTGCCGCGGGCCAGCCAGGCGGTGCGCGAGGCGGAGTGCTCCCAGACGTGCAGGGTCTGCTCGTCGGCGAAGCGGAAGATGATCTGGAATTCGTCATCGTCGGGCGGCGGAGCGAGCACGCCGGAGCCGAGATAACCGGGGAAGTCGGTGGCCAATTGTTCGCCTTCGCGCAGCCAGGCGATCAGGTCCTGGTAACGGCCATCGGCGACACGCCGGGCGACCATCAGGGTGACGGGTGAGGTAGACATTATGTATCTCCGTAAAACCAATGCGCTGCCTGGGTAAGGCCGTACGCCGGACGCAGCACCGGGGTGTTGGGCTGCGTCTTGAAAGCAAGCAAGGATTATTCCTGATTGTGACAAATACACCAGAGGCAGCGGTCGCTTTGCCCTGTGTTGAAGAACTGTCACCGATGGGGAGTAGAATGGCCGTCACTTTATCCATCGGTGTTTTCTGCCCAGATGCCCGTTATTACTGAACTTTCCCGCCCGACACAGCCCCTCGACCAACCCTCGCAGGACGATCTGTTTCCAATCCGGGAAGTTTCACGGCTCACGGGGATCAACCCGGTGACCCTGCGGGCCTGGGAGCGTCGTTATGGATTGATCCAGCCGACGCGCACCGAGAGTGGGCACCGTTTGTATTCGATGCACGATGTCGAGACGGTCCGCGAGATCCTCGGCTGGATCGATCGAGGTGTCGCGGTCAGCAAGGTCGGCAAGATCCTCGCCAAGACCCGGGCCGCCCGCGAGGCGCCGCAAGCCATGCCGGGCGATAGCGCATCGGGCGATTACCGGCAGTGGCAGGGGCAACTCAAGCGGGCGGTCGGCGGCTTCGACGAGCCGCACCTGGAGCGGCTGTACGGCCAGATCTTCGCCAGCTATTCATTGTCGGTGGTGTTCCAGGACATCCTGATGCCGTTCTGGCGGCAGCTGGCGCAGCACCAGGAACCTTACGGCCACACCAGCGAATGGCTGTTCTTCGATCACTTCCTGCGTTCGCGGGTCTCCCAGCGCCTGCTGTTGCAGCGCGGCCAACCGCTGCGCCCGGTGCTGCTGGCGGCGCTTGCCGGGCAATGCCGGGAGCTGGAATTGCTGGTGGCGGCGCTGATGCTGGGCAGTGCCGAGTTGGAAGTCCGGGTGCTGGCGCTGGGGCAGCCGTTCGACGAGCTGACCCTGGTCTGCGAGAAGATCAAGCCCCAGGCGCTGGTGCTGTTTTCCAATCACGCGCCGGCGCTGGAGCTGCCTCGACGCTTGAACCGCCTGGCGTTGACCCTGGAGTGTCCGCTGATGCTGGCGGGAGATGTCGCCGAGCTGGCCCAGGACAGCCTGAGCGCTTCGCCGGTGGGCTGCCTGGGGAGTGACGGGCGTTTGATGATGCAGCGCCTGCGGCAGTTTCTCAGCGGTACGCTCGATACCTGAGCTGATACCCAGGCAGCCAAAAGCTGCGATTTCAGATATGCAGGTTGGGGTGTGCCAGGCGGTGCTGTTGCAGGATGAACTGGCGCAGGCGCTCGGTTTCATCCGTGTCGCTCTGGTTCAACCGATACGCATAGAAGCCGGCGTCGGTCTGGCGTTCGAGGCGGCCGCGCAGGGCGATGCGCTCGTAACCCGACGGGCTGAACCACTGGGCGAACTGCTTTGGCGCTTTGGCCCGGTTGCGGATTTCCAGCAACACGCTGTTGAACGACACCTCATGCACCCACAGCGCAGTGGGCTGCCCCTTGGCGTTTTCCAAGGCCACCGGCTCCGCCAGCGTCAGGCGCCAGGGGCGGACCCTCGGCCCGTCCTCGAAGATGCTCGGCACGCCCAGGCGCAGATGCAGCGCGTGGAACTCGTCTTCCACCAGGTGCAGGGGAAAGGTCATCTGCTGGTTTTCAAAGTGCGCCTGGATAGTCACTTGCTCATTGGCCGCCAGGCGGGTGAGCAGGTCGCGGATCTGTGAGCCTCCATTCACCAGCAGGCTCGAGTTCGCATCCCGCACGTTGAGTTGCGGGTTGTGCTGCATGGTCTGAATGAAGTCCAGTTCATCCTGGGTGAGGAGAGCGTCACGGCGCATGATGTTGCTCGAAGGAGAAGGTGACAAAATCATTGGTGATTAAGCGTACTGACAACTAATTCGACATCTTGTTAGAGCCGCTCGTCGCCTGGAAAGCGGCGAGTTCCGCGCGGGTTTCGGCCAGCTCCTTTTCCACCTGCGCCAGCCGTTGCTGGGCCTTGACCTGGACCGTCACATCTTTCTGCACCCCGACAAAATAGGTCAACTGGTCGCTTTCGTTGAACACCGGGGTGATCGACAGTTCGTTCCAGAAGTGGCTGCCGTCCTTGCGGTAGTTGCGCAGCACCTGGCGGCAGGGCTGGCCGCTATCCAAGGCCTGGCGAATCAGCGGGATTCCCGGTTGGTCACGGTCGCCCGACTGGAGAAAGCGGCAATCCTGGTAAAGCACCTCGTCGGCGCTGTAGCCGGTGAGCCGTTCGAACGCCGGGTTGACGTAGATGATGATGTTGTCTTCGCCTTCCTGTTCGGCCACGACAATCCCGTCGTTGGAGGCGTTGATCACCAGTTGCAGCAGATGGGCGTTGATCATCGGAGGCTTTCCGCAGTCGATCGGCAGGTGGCGGCAATTCTAAGACATGGCGCGAAGCTGTCCACTGGCCATGATGGGTAAATCGCGCTACAAGGCTGGATTTTTTCGCGCAACTGTTAATATCCCAGTCTTTTACTCAGCTTCAGGATCAGATTGATGAAAGTCGCCATCCTTTCCGGCTCGGTGTACGGCACGGCTGAAGAAGTCGCCCGGCACGCCGCCAAGCTCCTCAATGCCGCAGGTTTCGAGGCCTGGCACAACCCGCGCGCGACCCTGGCGGATGTCCAGGCGTTCGGCCCCGAGGCGTTCCTGGCCGTGACCTCGACCACCGGCATGGGCGAGTTGCCGGACAACCTGCTGCCGCTGTATTTGGCCATTCGCGATCAACTGCCGGCGGCCTGGCGCGGTTTGCCCGGCGCGGTGATCGGCCTGGGCGATTCGAGCTATGGCGACACCTTCTGTGGCGGTGGCGAGCAGATGCGCGAACTGTTCGCCGAGCTGGGCGTGCGTGAAGTGCTGGCAATGCTGCGCCTGGACGCCAGTGAAAGCGTGACCCCGGAAACCGACGCCGAGCCTTGGCTGGCCGAGTTGATCAGCGCTCTGCGCGGCTGACCGGCCGCTCGCGCAAAAGCGCCAGCCAGGCTTGCGCGGCCTTGGACAGATAGGCGCCCTGGCGCCAGATGAAGGCGATGTCCCAACGCAGGTAGTCGGGCGCTTGCAGCGTCAGGCGTACCACGCCGGGCCGCACCAGGCCGCGCGCCACCACGCTGGGCAACAGCACCACGCCTTGCCCGGCGGCCACCAGGGCGGCGAGAAAGTCCGCCTGGCCGCTGCGCCCACCTTCCTTCGGGGTGAACCCCACCTGCTGACAGGCCTGCAACAGCCGGTCGTTGAGCACGAAACTGCGCTGATAAAGCAGGAACGGCGTGTCCGCCAGTTCCTCCAGGCGCACCTGGGCCTTGATCGCCAGTGGATGATCGGCCGGTAGCAAGGCATCCAGCGGTTCGTCGCAGAAAGGCTGGTAGGCGAAGGTTGGATCCTTGGGTGTCAGGCTGCCGCCGATCTCCAGTTCGCCGTTGAGCACCGCCTGCTCGATATTCAGGCTGCCGCCTTCAAGCAGCTGCACGCTGATGTTCGGGTAGCGCCTGCGGTACTCGGCGAACAGGCCGGCGAACAGTGCGTCGCTGCCCAGCAGGGGCAGGCCCAGGCGCAATTCCCCGCGGGCCAACAGGCTCAGGTCGTCCAGCTCGCTGAGCAACTCATTGCGCAGGCGCAGCATGCCTTCGGCGCGTTGCAGCACCACGCTGCCGGCGGCGGTGAGATGAATGTGCGAGCCCTGGCGATCCAGCAATGGCGTGCCCAGGCTCTGTTCCAACTGGGCGATCTGCTTGCTCACCGCCGACTGGCTGATGTGCAGGGTCTTGGCGGCCTGGGTGAAGCCGCCCTGGTGAATCACTTCGACAAAGCTGCGCAGCTGTTTGAAATCCATGTTTTGGGTCCGTGCTCTTAATTCCATTCTGGAATGGCTTCCAGTCTAACAATTCGCTTCGGTGATGGCAGGCACTTGCCTAAAATGCAGGCCTGCGAGGACCGAATTCCATGAACGCTTCCACCTTGAAACACCTGGGTCGCCTGTTATCCGAACTGGCGGTGTTGCTGGCTATTTATCTGTTCGGCTGCCAGCTGGCCGGGTGGCTGGCGTGGCCGATTCCTGGCGGGGTGATCGGCCTGGCCCTGCTGTTGCTGGCGTTCGCCCTGGGCTGGGTCAAGCCGGCAGCGCTGCAAATGGGCGCGGGCCTGCTGATGGCCGAGATGCTGCTGTTCTTCATTCCGGCCCTGATGAGCCTGCTGGACTACGGCGGCCTGCTGCGCCAGGACGGCTGGCGGATCCTGCTGGTGATTGGCGTCAGTACGCTGATGGTGATGCTGGTCACCGCGTTCACGGTGGAGTGGGTGTGCCGCTGGAGAATGCGCCATGACGCTTGAGCCCATGCCGGTGTTCTGGCTGTTGCTGACGCTCGCGGCCTATCTGTTCAGCCGCTGGATCTACCGGCGCACCGGGCGCTACCTGCTGTCGCCGCTGATCCTGGTGCCGGCCCTGTTGCTGGCGATCGCTGTGCCGCTGCACACCGCCTATGCCGAATACGCCGCCAATACCCATTGGCTGATGCTGGTGCTGGGGCCGGTCACCGTGGCTTTCGCAGTGCCGATCTGGCAGCAGCGGCAGCTGTTGGTGCGGCATTGGTCGGCGTTGCTCCTGGGCATGCTGGCGGGCAGCGCGGCGTCTATCGCCAGCTCCTTCGGACTGGCGCGGGTGCTGGCCCTGGACAGCTCGGTGACTATGTCCCTGGTGCCGCGTTCGATCACCACGCCCTTCGCCATGCCGCTGGCCCATGACCTGGGCGGCGTGCCCGAACTGACGGCGGTGTTCGTGATGTTCACCGGGGTGTTCGGCGCCATGCTCGGCGGTGTCCTGCTCAAGTGGCTGCCGCTGCGCAGTGCCCTGGCTCGCGGTGCTTTGTTCGGGGTCGGCGCCCACGGCGCCGGGGTCAGCCGCGCCCATGAAGTCGGTGGCGAAGAGGGCTCGGTGGCTGGGTTGGTGATGGTCCTCACGGGCCTGCTGAACCTGTTCGCCGCCCCTTTATTGGCGTCGTTGCTTTGACGTTTGACCTGTGCCGATTGCAACTAAAATGACCACTGACCCGCTCGGTCAGTAAGCTGGCTGCCAAGGCAACTACCTGAACCCGAGGGGCTGACTAGACTGATCCCCACGTCCAAAAAATAATAAAAAACTGCCGTCACTGAGGTCCTTGCCGTGAGCCTATCCTCCGTTCAATCGACATCGAGTGTGAAAGACCAGGTCAGCGCCGCCGAATGGCAGACCCGCGTCGACCTGGCCGCCTGCTACCGCCTGGTGGCGATGCATGGCTGGGACGATCTGATCTTCACCCACATCTCCGCCAAGGTCCCAGGCACCGAAGATTTCCTGATCAACCCGTTCGGCCTGATGTTCCATGAGATCACCGCCTCCAGCCTGGTGAAGGTCGACCAGGCCGGCAACAAGCTGATGGACAGCCCCTACGAGATCAACCCCGCCGGCTACACCATCCACAGCGCCGTGCACGAAGTGCGGCACGATGTGGCCTGCGTGCTGCACACCCACACCGCGGCCGGGGTCGCGGTGTCTGCGCAGCAGCAGGGAGTGTTGCCCATCAGCCAGCAGTCGCTGTTCGTGCTGTCGAGCCTGGCCTATCACGCCTATGAGGGCGTGGCCCTGAACCACGAGGAAAAGGCCCGGCTGCAGGCCGACCTGGGCGACAGCAATTTCCTGATGCTGCGCAACCACGGCCTGCTGACCTGTGGCGGCACCATCGCCGACACCTTCCTGATGATGTTCACCTTCCAGCGCGCTTGCGAGATCCAGGTGCTGGCGCAGAACGGGGCGGCGCAACTGATCGCCATCGAGCCGCAGATTCTGGCCGGGGCCAAGGCGATGATCGCCGGGGTCACCAAAAGCGCTCAAGGCATGGGCGGCGCGCTGGCATGGCCGGCACTGTTGCGCAAACTCGATAAACAAGACGCGGGTTATAAACTCTGATGCCTATGGCCGAGATTCCTCTGTGTGTGTGGCGCAAGCGCGGACATAGCTTCGCGTTTCGCGGCCATGCCATTCGCTACTGGACCGCGGGGCAGGGCGAGCCACTGCTGCTGATCCATGGTTTTCCCACCGCCGCCTGGGACTGGCACTACCTGTGGCAACCCCTGGCGCAGCGCTATCGAGTGATCGCCTGCGACATGCTGGGGTTTGGCGATTCGGCCAAGCCGCGGGACCACGAGTACAGCCTGCTGGAACAGGCGGACCTGCAGCAGGCCTTGCTCGAGCACCTGGGGGTCGATGGCCCCGTGCATCTGCTGGCCCACGACTATGGCGACAGCGTCGCCCAGGAAATGCTCGCCCGACACTACGAAGAGCGTTGCAACATGGCCAGCTGTGTGTTCCTCAACGGCGGCCTGTTCCCGGAAACCCATCGCCCGGTGCTGACGCAGAAGCTGCTGCTCAGCCCGCTGGGCTGGATGCTCGGCCGCGTCTTCAGCCGTGAGGGCCTGGCCAAGAGTTTCAGCCAGATTTTCGGCCCGCAGACCCGGCCCAGCGAAAGCGTGCTGGATGACTTCTGGAGCCTGGTGGAGGCCAATAACGGCCCGCGGATCCTGCATAAATTGATCGGCTACATTCCCGAGCGCCGGGTGCAGCGCGATCGCTGGGTGAGTGCGATGCAGCGCGGCGAGGTGCCGCTACGGGTGATCGACGGCACGGTGGACCCGATTTCCGGGGCGCACATGGTCGAGCGTTACTGCCAGCTGATCCCTGCACCGGATACCGTGCTGCTGGCCGGGATCGGTCACTACCCGCAGACCGAGGCCCCGGGCCAGGTGCTCAAGCACTATCTGGCCTTCCGTGACAGCCTGGAGTTTCCACCGCGAAAACTGGCCTGCTCCTGAGACACCCGCTGTCCGCAGCTATCGCGATGCTGCGACCTTGGCCTGTGCACGCCAGGCGCCGATGCGCCCCGCGCCGTCGTTACCCCTCGATCATCCCCCTGCCTTATTGCGCACCATTCAGCTTCAGCCGTGTTTATTGTGACCGCCAGCCGCGTGCCTGACACTCGAAGCCATTGTCCGTCTGTTGTCCATCTGGCCTGTGGGAGTTCGGTATGAGTGAGTCTGTGCGCTTCGAGAATAAAGTCGTGATCGTCACCGGTGCCGGCGGCGGTCTGGGGCAGGCTCATGCATTGCTGTTCGCCCGGCACGGGGCGAAGGTCCTGGTCAACGACCTGGGCGGTTCGACCCAGGGCGAGGGCGCCAATGCCTCGGCGGCCGACCGGGTGGTGGCGCAGATTCGCGAAGCCGGCGGCATCGCCGAGGCCAACCACGATTCGGTGACCGACGGCGACAAGATCGTGCAGAACGCCCTGGATGCCTTCGGCCGGGTGGATGTGGTGGTGAACAACGCCGGCATCCTGCGCGACAAGACCTTCCACAAGATGGAAGACGCCGATTGGGACCTGGTGTACCGCGTCCACGTCGAAGGCGCCTACAAGGTGACCCGCGCCGCCTGGCCGCACATGCGCGAGCAGGGTTATGGCCGGGTGATCTTCACCGCGTCCACCTCCGGCATCTACGGCAATTTCGGCCAGTCCAACTACGGCATGGCCAAGCTCGGCCTCTATGGCCTGACCCGCACCCTGGCCATCGAAGGCCGCAAGAACAACATCCTGGTCAACGCCATCGCGCCAACCGGCGGCACGCGGATGACCGAAGGGCTGATCCCGCCGCAGGTGTTCGAGCAACTCAAGCCGGAGCTGGTCAGCCCGCTGGTGGTGTACCTGGGCAGCGAGAACTGCCAAGAGACCTCCGGCCTGTTCGAGGTCGGTGGCGGCTGGATGGGCAAGGTGCGCTGGGAGCGCAGCCTGGGCCTGGGCTTCGATCCGCGCGAAGGCTTCTCCCCGGAAGATGTCGCCGCCCACTGGCAGCAGATCTGCGACTTCGAGGGCGCGGCGCACCCCAAGGACAACATCGAAGCCTTGAGAGAGATGATGCAGAACCTGCAGAAATACGCGATCTGAAGCAGCGCCCGCCAACCCGAACAGCCGCGGCCTGCGCGGCTGTTTGCCTTATGCCTTCATCACTGCCTTCGGCCTGATCCTGGCGCCGTTAGCCCATCGCGTTTCCATTGTCACGGCGAGCAGACACCTTGAGCATCGACCTGGCTTTCTACCGGGCATAAAAAAGGCCGCTGCAAGGCAGCGGCCGAAGGAAGACGTTAGATCAAGGAGCAACAAATCAACGTCAGTGAACACCCGGTGAAGATCTGAATATCATTGCTTCAAACCTTCTGAATCCTCTTGCCCCCAAGGTGGTGTGATCACACCTCTGGGCGACTCTGCGTGGCTGTTTGCCGTGAGAGCGAGGCCAGAATAAGGGCTGGCTGCTCAATGAAAAATAGCGATTGTGGACAAGGACTGTTACAGCCTGGGCAACAGTGGTGCACGCCGCCCGGGCATGCCCCGCAAGGGCGCAATCCATCCACCTGATACCCGTCCATCCAGCCCGTCGATGCATCGCGCAAAGGCCCGGCTGGAGGGGGTATTCATCCTTTCGAGCGACAGCGCGAATACCTCCTTGGTGCGCTTATCGCTCCTGTGCGCCGGCAGTAGGGTGAGGCCTTCTGTCACTCACCGGGGAAGACGCATGACAAAAACAACAATGCGCGCCATCTTCACACCGCGGGCGCTGGCCGTCGCGGTGGCCTTGGGGGGCTGCGCCCAGGCGCAGGCCGTTTCATTCAACATCGGGGAGATCGAGGGGCAGTTCGATTCTTCGCTGTCCATCGGCGCCAGCTGGGGCATGCGCGATGCCGACAAGGACCTGGTGGGTGTGTCCAACGGCGGTCGCGGGCAGTCTTCCACCGGCGACGACGGGCGCCTGAACTTCAAGAAGGGCGAGACCTTTTCGAAGATCTTCAAGGGCATCCATGACCTTGAACTGAAGTACGGCGACACCGGCGTCTTCGTCCGCGGCAAATACTGGTACGACTTCGAACTCAAGGACGAAGACCGCGAGTTCAAGCCCATCAGCGACCACAACCGCAAGGAGGGCGCCAAGTCGTCCGGCGGGCAGATCCTCGATGCCTTCATCTATCACAACTACTCCATCGCCGACCTGCCGGGCACCGTGCGCGCCGGCAAGCAGGTGGTCAGCTGGGGTGAAAGCACCTTCATCGGCAACTCGATCAACAGCATCAACCCGATCGACGTCTCGGCGTTTCGCCGTCCGGGTGCCGAGATCAAGGAAGGCCTGATCCCGGTGAACATGCTGTTCGCTTCCCAGGGCCTGACCGACCAATTGACTGTGGAAGGTTTCTATCAGCTGGAGTGGGACCAGACCGTGGTCGACAACTGCGGCACCTTCTTCGGCAACGACGTGGTGGCGGACGGCTGCACCACTGGCTACACCGTCGGCAGCCCGGCGATCCGTCCGCTGCAACCGATTGCCGCAGCGTTCGGCCAGGGCTTCACCGTGGCCCCCGAAGGCGTGGTGATCGGCCGCGCCGGCGACCGCGATGCCCGCGACTCCGGGCAGTGGGGCACCGCCTTGCGCTGGCTGGGCGACGACACCGAGTACGGCCTGTACTTCATGAACTACCATGCGCGCACCCCGACGGTTGGCACCATCACCGCCGGGAGCAGCACCCTGGCGAGCATTCCGGGGATTGTCAGCACCGCCAACCGCATCGCCCCGGGCACCGGTTCGGCCCTGGCCCAGAGCGTGATGCTCGGTCGCGGCCAGTACTACCTCGAATATCCGGAAGACATCCGCCTGTACGGCGCCAGCTTCTCCACCACGCTGCCCACCGGCACCGCCTGGACCGGCGAGATCAGCTACCGGCCCAACGCCCCGGTGCAGATCAACACCAACGACCTGACCCTGGCCCTGGTCAACCCCATCGCCGGTGGCCTGGCGTCGCCGGTACGGACCTCGGCGGGGGCCGACAACACCGGTTACCGGCGCAAGGAAATCACCCAGGTCCAGAGCACCCTGACCCAGTTCTTCGATCAGGTGCTGGGCGCCGACCGCCTGACCCTGGTGGGCGAGGCGGCGATCGTGCATGTCGGTGGCCTGGAGTCGAAAAGCCAGCTGCGCTACGGCCGCGATTCGGTCTACGGCCAGTACGGTTTCGGCGGCGATACCGACGGTTTCGTCACGGCCACGTCCTGGGGTTATCGCGCCCGGGCGATCCTCGACTACAACAACCTGATCGCCGGGATCAACCTCAAGCCCAACTTGTCCTGGTCCCACGACGTCAACGGCTACGGGCCCAACGGCCTGTTCAACGAGGGCGCCAAGGCGGTGAGCCTCGGGGTCGATGCCGACTACCGCAACACCTACACCGCCAGCCTCAGTTACACCGACTTTTTCGGCGGTGACTACAACACCCTCAAAGACCGCGACTTCCTCGCGTTGAGCTTTGGCGTGAACTTCTGACCCGGCCTCAAGAAGGACAACTTTATGCGCAAGACGATTTTGCAATGCGGTGCCCTGGCCTTGACCCTGTTGGCGGTCAACGTGATGGCGGCGGTCACCCCGCAGGAAGCGGACAAGCTCGGCACTAGCCTGACCCCGCTCGGCGCGGAAAAGGTCGGCAATGCCGACGGCTCGATCCCGGCCTGGACCGGCGGTATCGGCAAGAACGCCGGGGCGGTGGATGCCAAGGGCTTCCTCGCCGACCCGTTCGCCAGCGAGAAGCCGCTGTTCACTATCACCGCGGCCACGGTCGACAAGTACAAGGACAAGCTGTCCGACGGCCAGGTGGCGATGTTCAAGCGCTACCCGCAAACCTACAAGATCCCGGTCTACCCGACCCACCGCACGGTCGGCCTGCCGGCGGACATCTACGAGTCGGCCAAGCGCAGCGCGCTGACCGTCACCTCGATCAACGAAGGCAACGGCCTGGCCAATTTCACCGGCAACCGCTACTACGCCTTCCCGATTCCGAAGACCGGCGTGGAAGTGCTGTGGAACCACGTCACCCGTTATCACGGCGGCAACCTGCGCCGGATCATCACCCAGGCCACGCCGCAGACCAACGGCAGCTACACGCCGATCCGCTTCGAGGAAGAGGTGGCGGTGCCGCAGCAGATCCCCGACCTGGACCCGGAGAAAGGCGCCAACGTGCTGACCTTCTTCAAGCAGGCGGTGACCGCTCCAGCGCGCTTGGCCGGTAACGTGCTGCTGGTGCACGAAACCCTCGACCAGGTGAAGGAACCGCGCCTGGCGTGGATCTACAACGCCGGCCAGCGCCGTGTGCGTCGCGCCCCGCAAGTGGCCTACGACGGGCCGGGCACCGCCGCCGACGGCCTGCGCACCTCGGACAACTTCGACATGTTCTCCGGCGCGCCGGACCGCTACGACTGGAAGCTGGTGGGCAAGAAGGAGATGTACATCCCCTACAACAGCTACAAGCTGGATTCGCCGAGCCTCAAGTACGACGACATCATCAAGGCCGGGCATATCAACCAGGACCTGACCCGCTACGAGCTGCACCGGGTCTGGGAAGTGGTCGGCACGCTCAAGCCGAGCGAGCGGCATATCTACGCCAAGCGCCACATGTACATCGACGAGGACAGCTGGCAGGTGGCGCTGGTGGACCACTACGACGGTCGCGGCCAGCTGTGGCGAGTGGCCGAAGGGCATGCGCAGTTCTATTACAACGCCCAGGTGCCGGCCTACACCCTCGAAGCGCTGTACGACATCATCGCCGGGCGCTACCTCGCCCTGGGGATGAAGAACGAAGAGAAGCACAGCTTCGAGTTCGGTTTCGCTGCCAAGGCCGCCGACTACACCCCGGCCGCCCTGCGCGCAACCGGCGTCCGGTAAGGCCCGGGATACAAACGATGGCAAAAGGCGACCGATCGGTCGCCTTTTTTATGGGCGCGGATCAGCGTGCTGAATACTTCTCAACAAGCACCGGCGACAAGGCTAGGGTGGGGGCACGCAGGCTAAAACTATAAAAAGGCACGCCGCCATGACCGCCATGACCCCCTGTCCTGGATTCCTGCCCCGTTTGTCGTCCCATCACCTGTCCCGCGGCCGTCTGAGTGACCCGCTCCTGGCATCGCCCGCCCGGGTGAAACTGCTTTGTGCGCCGGCCGGCAGCGGCAAGACGGCCCTGCTCGCCGAATGCCTGTTGCAGGCGCCGGCCGGGTGCCGGGTGTGCTGGTTGCCCCAGGCCGGGGCGGCGCAGACACCGCTGCAATTGTGCGGCGAGCTGGCGCGGGCGTTGGGCCTGGCCGCATCGGACGAGGCCGCCGTGCTGGACCATCTGGCGCAGGTGCAGACCCCGACCTGGCTGTTCCTCGATGATTACTGCCGGGTCGCCGCGCCGCCGCTGGACCTGCTGCTCGACCGCCTGCTGGCGATCAGCAACCCGGCGCTGACCTGGTGGCTGGGCGGGCGCCGCCGGCCGCAATGCAACTGGCCGCGGCTGCTGCTCGACGACCAGCTCTACGAATGCACGGGGCCCGAGCTGGCGTTCACCCAGGAGGACATCGAGCGACTGCTGCAACAATTGCCGCAGCCTTTGTCGATCCACACCGCCAGCCGGATTTTCCAGTGCAGTGCCGGCTGGTGCGCCGGGGTGCGCATCGCCCTGCTCGAAGGCAGCGAGCTGACGGCCGTGCCATGCCGGCAGGGGCGGCCCAACACTTTGCTGGAATACCTGGAGCATGAGCTGTTCAGCGTGTTGCCGGCGGAGCTGTCCGAGGTCTGGCATGTGCTGGCGCACCTGCCGCGCTTCAATGCCGCGTTGTGCGAGCACCTGTTCGGCGCCGGGGAGGGCGCCCGGTACCTGCGGACATTGCAGGAACTGGGCTGCTTCATCGAACCCTGGGAGGCTGCGCCGGAGTGGCTGCAAGTGTTCGCGCCCCTGGCCCGGCTGATGCGCGACGAGCCCTGGCCCGCGGGACGCTCCTGGCATCGTCGCGCCTGCCAGTGGTTCGCCGCACAGGAGGACTGGCAGGCGGCGTTCGAGCAGGCGTTGCTGGCGCAGGAATACGAAGTGGCGGTCAGCCTGTTGCAGCACTTCAGTTTCGAGCACCTGTTCGAGCAGCAGAATGTGGTGTTGCTGTTGCGCCTGCATGAGCAGCAGGGCGAGGAACTGCTGCTCGGCAGCCCGCAGTTGGTAGGGCTGTTGACGGCGGCCTTGCTGTTCGCCGGGCGTTTCGACCAGGCGCAACACTGCGTGGCGCAGATGGCGCGTTTTACGCCGCAGCCGACGGCCTCCGGGCAGCGGCAACTGGTGGCGCACTGGCAGGCGCAGCAGGGCTGGCTGCTGCATCTGCAAGGGTTGATGGAACCGGCGCGAATGCATTTTCTCGAGGCGCTGAGCGAACTGCCGGCCCATGCCTGGCCGACTCGCCTATTGTGCCTTTCGGGCCTGACCCAGCAGGCCTTGCTCCGGGGCGAACTGGACGTGGCGCAAATGCTCAACCGCGAGGCGCTGTGCCTGGCCAGGGCCCAGGATTCATTGCTGTTCGAAGCGCTGCTGGAACTGGACCATGCCCAACTGCTGGAGCACCGTGGGGCACCCCACAGGGCGCAGAGCCTGCTGGACGATGTGCAGCAATTGTTGAGTCGCCAGGCTTATCGGGTCGGCCCGCTGCTTGGTCGTATCGCCTTGCGCCAAGGGCGCCTGGCCTTGCGCCAGGGGCAGGCGGAACAGGCCGCCGGGCATTTCCAGATTGGGCTCGAACGCTGTCTGCTCAGCCATGACAAACGCGCGTTGTACGGGTTTCTCGGCCAGGCGTTCCTGGCCGCCAACCAGGGCGACTATGCCCACGCGTTTGTGCGCCTGCGCGATGCCGAGCGGCTGATGCAGCAACGGCAGATCCCGGACACGGTGTACCGCGCCGTGCTGCTGCAGGTCAGCAGCGTGTTCTGGTTGCAACAGGGGCGGCCGGAACTGGCCCGGGAGGCCTTGAGCCGGGTGCTGCGTCACTACCGCGGGCCCCAGGCGCGCCAGGCGCCACCGGCCACCCTGGAACTGATTCCGCGTATCGAGTACCTGCTGGTGCTGGCCGAGGTGTACCTGCAGCGCGCCGAGGCCCCGGTGGCAAGCTTGCAGCGCCTGCTCGAACAGGCCCGGCAACGGGGCATGCTGTGCCTGCAGACCGAGTTGCACCTGGCCCTGGCCGAGGTCGCTTTCCTGTTGGGGGACCGGGTGTTGTCCGCCCGTGCCTTGCAGGAGGGGCTGGAGCTCGGTGCCCGGTGCAACCTGCACCAGGCACTGCATGAATTGCGTCTGCGTCAGCCGCGGATGTTTGACGTCCAGCCGGTGGCCGAACCGGAAGCGCCTGTGCCGCTGCCGGCGGCAGGGGAGAGCCCGCTGAGCCAGCGGGAGCTGGAGGTGCTGCAACTGATCGCTCTGGGCAGCTCCAACCAGCAGATCGCCGAGCAATTGTTCATTTCCCTGCACACGGTGAAGACCCATGCGCGGCGCATTCACAGCAAGCTCGGGGTGGAGCGCCGCACCCAGGCCGTGGCCAAGGCCAAGGCGTTGGGATTGATGTAGTGGTCGGACAGCTATCAGGGCCGCCAACCTGACAACGCGGCCTCCCGCCAAACCGCGCAGCCCGCTTTGACGACGGCAGCGGCTACAGGGTTTGTAGCCGCTGGCGCAGCCTGCGATCGGTCGCGCAGCGGCCGCAACCCCTGGCGACGCGGTGTTTCATCAAATGGCATGGGTCTTTTTACGACGGCTACGCCGCCGATCGCAGCCTTCGGCAGCGGCTACAGGGTTGTGTAGCCGCTGGCGCAGCCTGCGATCGGGCGCGCAGCGGCCGCCAACCTGACGACTTGGTGTATCCGCGTCTAGGGCTGGTAACCCATGCGCCAGCTCACCGCCTGGGACGCGGCCAGCAGGCGTTGCGCCGCCGGGCCGTTTTCGTCGGCGTGGAACAGCGAGGTCGGGCCGACCACCGTCAGCACGGCGGCGACCTTGCCGGTGGCGTCGAACACCGGTGCTGACAAGGCATCCACGCCGGGCATCAGCAGGCCGTGCACATGGTGCAGGCCGCGCTGGCGGATCTGCTCGCACAGGGCGGCATAGGCCTGCTCGTCCGCCAGCGCATGGGGCGCGTGGGCCTTGAGTTCCTGCTCGCGCAAATCGACGGTTTCGCGATTCGGCAGGTAGGCGCCGAACACCAGCCCGGTGGACGAGCTGAGCAACGGCAGCACCGAACCCAGTTGGGTCACCACCGTCACCGCGCGCACGGCCGGTTCGATATGCACCACGGTCGCGCCCTGGTTGCCCCATACCGCGAGGAAGCAGGTTTCGTTCAATTCATCGCGCAGCTCGGCCAGGGGCAGGGCGGCGACCTTCAGTACATCCATGCTGCCCAGCGCCGCCATGCCCACCCGCAAGGCCTCGCGGCCCAGGCCATAGTGGTTGGTGGCGGTGTTCTGTTCGGCGAAACCACTGGCGATCAGCGCCTGCAGGTAACGGTGGACCTTGCTCGCCGGCATCTGCACATGTTCGGCCAGGCGCGACAGCGAGGTCGCCGGCGACAGCTCGGCCAGGGCCTTGAGAATGTCGGTGCCAACCTCGGCCGAGCGGACTTTCTGTTTACCGTTGCTGTCGCTGGTACTGCGCGGCTTTTCCATGGAGGCGGTGTGATCCCGGGACGAATGGGCGTCTTTATAGCTTGACGGTCAATACCAATCAAATTACGTTATCCGTAATTGGATTACGATAAAAATAACGCTGGCGTGCCGAGAGCTCTCCCCATGGAGTCGCAGGCCGCTGCCAACTCCACTTCCAGGAGGCTCCATGAACCTCGATTCCACGGCGTCCGGGCTTGCGTACCAGTCGGGCTTCGGCAACCAGTTTTCCAGCGAGGCCCTGCCAGGCGCCTTGCCCGTCGGTCAGAACTCCCCGCAAAAAGCCCCTTACGGCCTCTACACCGAACTCTTCTCCGGCACGGCCTTCACCATGGCCCGCAGCGAAGCGCGGCGCACCTGGATGTACCGTATCCAGCCATCGGCCAACCACCCGGCCTTCGTCAAGCTGGATCGCCAGCTGGCGGGCGGGCCGCTGGGCGAGATCACCCCCAACCGGCTGCGCTGGAACCCGCTGGAGATCCCCAGCGAGCCGACCGACTTCATCGACGGCCTGGTGAACATGGTCGCCAACTCGGCAGCACAGAAACCCGCCGGGATCAGCATCTACACCTACCGCGCCAACCGCTCCATGGAGCGGGTGTTCTTCAACGCCGACGGCGAGTTGCTGCTGGTGCCCGAACAGGGCCGCCTGCGCATCGCCACCGAGCTTGGGGTGCTGGAAGTCGAACCGCTGGAGATCGCGGTATTGCCTCGCGGCCTGAAGTTCCGCGTCGAACTGCTCGACCCGCAGGCGCGCGGCTATATAGCCGAAAACCACGGCGCGCCCCTGCGCCTGCCTGACCTGGGGCCGATCGGCAGCAACGGCCTGGCCAACCCGCGGGACTTCCTGACCCCGGTCGCCCATTACGAAGACCTCAAGCAGCCGACCACCCTGGTGCAGAAGTTCCTCGGCGAGCTGTGGGGCTGCGAGCTGGATCATTCGCCGCTGAACGTGGTGGCCTGGCACGGCAACAACGTGCCGTACAAATATGACCTGCGCCGTTTCAACACCCTCGGCACTGTCAGCTTCGATCACCCGGACCCGTCGATTTTCACCGTGCTGACCTCGCCCACCAGCGTGCACGGCCTGGCCAACCTGGACTTCGTGATCTTTCCGCCGCGCTGGATGGTGGCCGAGAACACCTTCCGTCCGCCGTGGTTCCATCGCAACCTGATGAACGAATACATGGGCCTGATCCAGGGCGCCTACGATGCCAAGGCCGAAGGCTTCGTGCCCGGCGGTGCTTCGCTGCATAGCTGCATGAGCGCCCACGGCCCGGATGGCGAAAGCTGCACCAAGGCCATCAACGCCGAGCTGCAACCAGCCAAGATCGACAACACCATGGCCTTCATGTTCGAGACCAGCCAGGTGCTGCGTCCGAGCCAGTTCGCCCTGCAGTGCCCGCAATTGCAGAACGACTACGATGCTTGCTGGGCCTCGCTGCCCGCCACCTTCAACCCGAATCGGAAATAACCCATGAATCAGCCAACTATCACCCGCAGCTGGGTTGCCTCCGCCAACGATCATGCCGACTTCCCGTTGCAGAACCTGCCGCTGGGGGTGTTCAGCCACAAGGGTTCGGCGCCACGCAGCGGCGTGGCCATCGGCGAGCACATCTTCGACCTGGAAGCGGCGCTCGACGCCGGGCTGTTCGAGGGCCCGGCCAAGGCCGCGGTGCAAGCCACCCGTGGCGGCCAGTTGAATGCCTTTTTCGAACTGGGCCGTCCGGCCCGCGTGGCCCTGCGCGAGCGCCTGCTGGAATTGCTCGGCGAAGGCAGCAGCCTGCGTGGCAAGGTCGAGGCCCAGGGGGCGAAACTGCTGCCCCTGGCCGCCGATTGCCAGATGCACCTACCGGCAAGGATCAATGACTACACCGACTTTTATGTCGGCATCGAGCATGCGCAGAACGTCGGCAAGCTGTTCCGCCCGGACAACCCGTTGCTGCCGAACTACAAGTACGTGCCGATCGGTTACCACGGCCGCGCTTCCACCATCCGTACCTCCGGTGCCGACGTACGCCGGCCCAAGGGCCAGACCCTGCCCGCCGGCCAGAGCGAGCCGACCTTCGGCCCATGCGCGCGGCTGGACTACGAACTGGAGCTGGGCATCTGGATCGGCCAGGGCAATGAGCTGGGCGAGCCGATCGCCATTGGCGACGCCGCCGAGCACATCGCCGGCTTCTGCCTGCTCAACGACTGGTCGGCGCGGGATATCCAGGCCTGGGAATACCAGCCGCTGGGCCCGTTCCTGTCGAAAAGCTTCATCACCAGCATCTCGCCCTGGGTGGTGACGGCCGAAGCCCTGGAGCCGTTCCGCCGTGCCCAGACGCCACGTCCCGAAGGCGACCCGCAGCCGCTGCCGTACCTGCTGGACAAGCGCGACCAGGCCGCCGGCGGTTTCGACATCGAGCTGGAAGTGCTGCTGCTCACTGACGCGATGCGCGAGCAAGGCCTGCCGGCTCATCGCCTGACCCTGAGCAACACCCAGTATATGTACTGGACCGTGGCGCAGATGGTCGCCCACCACAGCGTCAACGGCTGCCAGTTGCAGGCCGGCGACCTGTTCGGTTCGGGCACCCTGTCGGGCCCGCAAAGCAACCAGTTCGGCAGCCTGTTGGAAATCACCGAAGGCGGTAAGAAACCGATCGAACTGGCGTCCGGCGAAGTGCGTAAATTTCTTGAGGACGGTGATGAAATCATCCTGCGCGGCCGCTGCCGCCGCGAGGGTTTCGCCTCCATCGGTTTCGGCGAATGCCGCGGCAAAATCCTGCCTGCCCGTTAAGAAGAGGTGCGCGTCATGGAGCTCTATACCTACTACCGTTCGACCGCCTCCTACCGGGTGCGTATCGCGCTGGCGCTCAAGGGCCTGGACTACCAGGCGCTGCCGGTCAACCTGCTGGCGGCCGGCGGCGGTGCGAACCGCCAGCCGCAATACCTGCAGATCAACCCGCAAGGCCGCGTGCCGGCCTTGCGCACCGATGACGGCGAGCTGCTGATCCAGTCGCTGGCCATCGTCGAATACCTGGAAGAACGTTATCCACAGGTGCCGCTGCTCTCCAAGGAGCTGGCGGCCCGCGCCCACGAACGGGCGGTGGCGTTGCTGATCGGCTGCGATATCCATCCGCTGCACAACTCCAGCACGCAGAACCTGCTGCGCCAGTGGGGCTACGACGAGGCCCGGGTGCTGGAGTGGATCGGCCACTGGATCAGCAACGGCCTGGCGGCGGTCGAGCAGTTGATCGGCGAGCAGGGGTATTGTTTTGGCGAGCAACCGGGGCTGGCCGACACCTTCCTGATTCCCCAGCTGTACGCGGCCGAGCGCTTCAAGGTGCCATTGGACGCCTACCCGCGGATTCGCCGGGTCGCCGCCCTGGCCGCCGAACACCCAGCCTTCCAGAAAGCCCATCCGGCCAACCAGCCCGATACGCCTGCCTGACCTGTGTAGCCGCTGCCGCAGGCTGCGATAAGGCCGAAGGCCTTCAGCGGTCTGAAGATCCACGCCTCTTCGAGGCGATCGCAGCCTGCGGCAGCGGCTACAGGGGACAGGTCCGCGGGAGCAGTTTGCTCCCGCGCCTGAAGACGTACACAAGACCGATCCTTGCCGCCCAAGAGCAATGACGGTCTGCCGGCTCCCATAACCATAAAAAACAGCAGGTACCTTGCGATGCACAATCAGATTGCCAGCTTCCGGGCGGCCCTCGACGCCCGTCCGGTGTCGCGTTATCAGTGGTTGCTTCTTCTGCTCCTGGCCCTGTTGCTGGTCACCGATGGCTACGACGCCCAGGTGCTGGGTTATGTGGTGCCGGCCCTGGCCCAGGATTGGGGCCTGGAAAAGGCCGCGTTCGGTCCGGTGTTCAGTGCCAACCTGCTGGGCCTGACCCTGGGCTCGCTGGCGGTGACGCCGCTGGCGGACCGCTTTGGCGTGCGGCGGATTCTGCTGGCCTGCGTGCTGATCTACGCCAGCCTCACGGTGATGATGGTGTTCGCCGATTCGCTGAACAGCCTGATGGTCGCGCGTTTTATCTGTGGCATCGGCATGGGCGGGGCGATGCCCAGCGCCATGGCGTTGATGTCGGAATATTCGCCACCCCGCCTGCGCACCCTGATGGTGACCCTGGCCGCCTGCGGTTTCTCTTTCGGCGGCGCGGCCGGCGGTTTTGTCGCCGCGGGTTTCATCGACCGCTTCGGCTGGCAGGCGGTATTCCTCGCTGGCGGCGTCACGCCGTTGCTGCTGTTTCCCTTCCTGGCCTGGTTCCTCCCCGAATCGTTGCCGCGCCTGCTGCGCGATCAGCCGCCTTATGCGCGCCTGCGCAGGGTCACCGCGCGCATGCTGCCGGACTGGCAGCCACCGGCCGCTTCGGCCGCGCAGAACCAAGCCGGGCAGGGCAGCAAGCTCACGGTGATCGAGTTGTTCCGCCACGGTTATGCGCGCCCGACGCTGCTGATCTGGTCGACTTTTTTCGTCAGCCTGATCCTGCTGTATTTCATGATCAGCTGGTTGCCGTCGCTGCTGCTGGAAAGTGGCCTGGGATTGAACGAAGCGAACCTGGTGACCTCGATGTTCCTGTTCGCCGGCACCCTGGGGGCGATCTGCATGGCCTGGTTCGCCGACCGCCTGCAACGCAAGGTACGGCTGCTCTCGGCGGTGCTGGCCGGGGCGGCGCTGTGCACCCTGCTGTTGGGCCTGAACCACGATAATCCGCGCTACCTGGTGGCCTTCGTCTTCGCCGCCGGCTTCTGCATCATCGGCGGCCAACTGACCCTCAACGCCTTCGCCAGCAACTTCTACCCGGCCCATGTCCGCGCCACTGGCACCGGCTGGGCCCTGGGCGTCGGCCGCTTCGGCTCGATCCTCGGCCCGCTGTTCGGCAGCCTGCTGCTGGCGATGCACATCCCGGTGCAGCAGATCTTTTTCTTCTGCGCGATTCCGGCGGTGATTGCGGCGCTGCTGATCATCCAGGTGCGTTCGCCGTCCGAGGCGCCTTCGGCAGGCGCGGGGCCTGCCCCAGAACTGCAGGCGCCGCTCAAACCCTGAACGAGCGCGGGCTCAGCGTGCCAGATGCTTGATCATCGGCACGCAGGCCAGGGTCAGGCCACGGGGCGAATGGTACTGGGCAACCTGCTCGCCGACGAAGCCGCAGTGGCGATAGAAGTCTGCGGCGTTCAGGGTCGAGTCCAGGATCAGGTGCGGCAGGCCGGCCTGCTGTGCCAGCTGTTCGAGGTAGTCCATCATCTGCCGGCCGACCCCGCGGCCCATGTACGTCGGATCGACAAACACCGCATCGACCTGCCCCGACTCCAGGTCGAGCATGCCGCTGGCGGTGATCTGGTCGTCGATGACGGCTACGTATCCGGTCTTCTCCAGGACTTCGATGAAGTAGTCCCCCAGGCTGCCGGCGGTCCAGACCTGCAGGTCGGCGGCGGGGTAATGGCCGCTGCACTGGTGGTTGATGGCTTGGTTGCGAATGACGAAGACGCGTTGCGCGTCGTCGCCATGAGCTTTTCTGATCAGCATGCTGTGCCCATTCCCTAGTGTGAGCCGAGCATCCTGCCAGAGCCCGGGCGGGGCTGTCATGCCGCCGTGGCCTGGATCAGCAGCAACCCCCAGCCGGTCAGCAGCGTGTCGTCCGCCCGCAGCAAGGGTTGGGTGGCCGTGCGCAGTTCGCTCTTCATCAATGCGCGATTGGCGGGTGTCAGGCGATCCAGGTCGTAGGTTTCTGCCAACGAATCCCAGAGCTCCTCGAAGGTGGGCGTCCACTCAAGGTCCAGTTCCTCGAAGTGCAGCGAGGTGAAGCTGTGGCCCAACAGCGCCCGCCATCCACGCTGTGACTGAGTACGGGGATCCACCAGGGGCAGGGGACGGAGCTGGTCGCGTCGGGCGGCGGCGCGAAAGGCCTGCAGGTAGTGCTGGCCCGGCTCGCCCAACAGAAAGGCCCGGCCGACGATGGCCGAGAGTTGCCCGCCCTTGGCCAGGACCCGATGGATTTCCCCCAGCACCTGTTCGATATCGCTCATCAGCATCAGGGCCAGGTGCGAGACCACGGCATCGACGCTGCCGGTGGCCATCGACAGGCACTGGGCCCGCTCATTGAGCAGCACGCTGCGCTCCGCGAGGCGGGTGCGGGCCGCCTGCAGTTCGGTTGCGCTCATGTCCACCCCGGTCAACTGCGCATCGGGATACTCCCTGGCCAGCAGATCCAGCAGGAAACCATCGCCGCAACCCAGGTCCAGCACCCGTGCGCGAGGCTGAGCGGTGGCGAGCGTGGCTGCCAGCATCTCGTAGGATGAACCGCGCCCTGGCAGGCTCAGCCCGGAAAAAGCCGGCGGCGTGGTGCCGGGGCGACGTTGGTGAAAGTCCTGAAGAAAGCGTTCGGCGCTGTTCATGCTGTTCATCCTTGAAGCAAACGGAGGATTGTCGCCGGGCATTGTGGCATGGGAGGCAGAGCGCCCCATCAGTGCACGATGGTATTGGGCGGCAGGTGCCCCAGGCGTTCGGTCAGGCGCAGGCGCTGGATCGGGTCTTCGCTGAGCAGCAGGGCGTGCTCCAGGTCGAAGCGCTCGGCGTTGGGGCAGTCCAGGTGCTGGTAGAGGCTGGCGCGGGCCAGGTAGTCGGAGGCGCTGCCATTGCCCAGTTCCAGGACCCGCTCGGCATCGATCAGCGCATTGAGGTGGTCGTCGTGGCTCAGGTGCAACTGGCGCAGGTTGCGCGACAGGCGCTGGAGCATCTGCTGCGGGCTGGCCGTGGCCAGGTGCTCGGCGGCCAGCTTGATGTTCGGCCCGTACTGGCGCTCCAGCAGCTCACGGCAGTCGTTGGGGTACAGGCGGCGCCCGCCGCAAGGGTCGAGCAGGTGATCGGCACCGGGCACGCGCAATAGAAAGTGCCCGGGGAAGTTGACCCCGACCATGGGGATCTCCAGGCGCCGCGCCAGCTCCAGGGCGATCAGCCCCAGCGCCAGCGGTTGCCCGCGCCGGGTGTGCAGCACCTTGTCCAGCAGCGCCGCCTGCGGGCGCAGCGGCAGGAACTCGTCCTGCTGGAACCCCAGGTCGTTCATGCGCCGCAGCAGCGGCTGGCCCAGTTCGCTGACTGGCAGCAGCGGCAAGCCTGTGCTGACCCGTTGTTGCAGCTCCTTGAAGTCCTGCAGCAACTGCTCGGGCGCCACCTCTTTGTCGTGCTCGGCGGCGATCCACAGCGCCGCCTCGAAAAGGGCGGGCGGAGACTGTTGCAGGCAGGCGAAAAAAGCTTGACGCGGGTTCATCGAAATCTCCGGCGAATGCCTCGTTTTAGCCCCGTCGCGGGCGTTCGTCCAGTGCCGCACACATGCCGTAGCAGGTTATTTCCTAAAGCCCCGGAAAGGCGCCGGGCTTATTCCCGCGCGCTCCAGCAATTTTCATGCACAAGCCTATACTGGCGACTACAAGAAGTGATTCGGGAGCCCGACGATGTTCGCTCTCATGCAAAGCACTCGCCTTGAATCGCTGCACCTGAGCGTCGACCCGGCCACCGGGTTGAAGGCGGTGATTGCCATTC
Source organism: Pseudomonas sp. NFACC41-3 (assembly GCF_900109505.1). Lineage (NCBI taxonomy): Bacteria > Pseudomonadati > Pseudomonadota > Gammaproteobacteria > Pseudomonadales > Pseudomonadaceae > Pseudomonas > Pseudomonas sp. NFACC41-3. Next base: position 531,144 of record NZ_FOAE01000004.1, on the reverse strand, counting down.
ATAGCAGCCGCCTGGGGCCTGCCTTGGGAGGCTGTCGTTACCTTGCCTACCCCGACGACGAAAGTGCCGTGGTCGATGCCGTGCGCCTGGCCCAGGGCATGAGCTACAAGGCCGCCCTGGCCGGCTTGCCCCACGGTGGCGGCAAGGCAGTGATTATCCGTCCGCCACACGTCGAAAGCCGCGCCGCCTTGTTCGAAGCCTTCGGGCGCTGCGTCGAGCAACTCGATGGCCGCTACATCACCGCCATCGACAGCGGCACCTCGGTCGCCGACATGGACTGCATCGCCCAAACCACCCAGCACGTCACCAGCACCACCGCCTCCGGCGATCCGGCGCCGCATGCCGCCATGGGGGTGTTCGCCGGCATCCGCGCCACCGCCATGGCCCGCCTGGGCAGCGACAACCTCGAAGGCTTGCGGGTGGCGATCCAAGGCCTGGGCAATGTCGGCTTCGCCCTCGCCGAACAGCTGCATGCCGCGGGTGCCGAACTGCTGGTCAGCGATATCGATTCCGGCAAGGTGCAACTGGCCATGGAGCAACTGGGCGCCCATCCGATCGCCAACGAAGCCTTGCTCAGCACCCCGTGCGACATCCTCGCGCCCTGCGGGCTGGGCGGCGTGCTCAACAGCCACAGCGTGGCGCAACTGCGCTGCTCGGCGGTCGCCGGCTCGGCCAACAACCAGCTGACCAACCTGCAGGTCGCCGACCAGCTGGAAAACCGCGGCATCCTCTACGCGCCGGACTACGTGATCAACGCCGGCGGGCTGATCTACGTTTCGCTCAAGCATCGCGGTGAAGACCTGGCGACCATCACCGCCCACCTGTCGAAGATCAGACAGCGGCTCACCGAAGTCTTCGCTCACGCCCAGGCTGAAAAGCGCTCCCCGGCGCGGGTGGCCGACGACTTGGCGGAGCGCGTGCTGTACCGCTAGGCGCGAAGGCCTTACCCGGCATTTCGCCCTGTAGGCCCCGCGCCACAAGCACGGGGCGCAACAACTGCACGCTGACCCGGCGTGCCAGGAGCCATGTGATGCCGCACAAGGTTGCACTTCCCTATACCCGCTATTTGTCCCCGGACGGCCAGTTGCTCGGCGACCTGCCGGCCTGGGCCGACGACTTCAATCTGCTGACCCGGCTCTACCGGCAGATGGTCCTGACCCGCCTGTTCGACCAGAAAGCCGTGGCCCTGCAACGCACCGGACGCATCGGCACCTACGCGCCGACCCTCGGCCAGGAAGCCATTGGCGTGGCCATCGGCAGCCTGATGCGGCCCGAAGACGTGCTGGTGCCCTATTACCGCGACACTGCCGTGCAATTGATGCGCGGGGTGCGCATGGAGGAGATCCTGCTGTACTGGGGCGGCGACGAGCGCGGCAGCGATTTCGCCGACCCGGCGGTGGCCGAGGATTTCCCCATCTGCGTGCCGATCGCCACCCAGGCTCTGCATGCCTGCGGCGTGGCCAGCGCATTCAAGATCCGTGGCGAGCACCGGGTGGTGGTGACCACCTGTGGCGACGGCGCCACCAGCAAGGGCGACTTCCTCGAAGCCCTCAACGTGGCGGGCACCTGGCAGTTGCCGGTGGTGTTCGTGGTCAACAACAACCAGTGGGCGATCTCGGTGCCACGGCGCATCCAGTGCGGCGCGCCGACCCTGGCGCAGAAGGCCATCGGCGCCGGCTTCCACGGCGAGCAGGTCGATGGCAACGACATGCTCGCGGTGTACGACCGGGTGCAGGCGGCCCTGGAGCGTGCCCGGCATGGCAAGGGACCGGTGCTGCTGGAATGCCTGAGCTATCGCCTGGGCGACCACACCACCGCCGACGATGCCACGCGCTATCGGGCCGCGGATGAGGTCAAGCAGGCCTGGCTGGAAGAACCGGTCAAGCGCTTGCAACGCTTCATGGTCGGGGAGGGCGTCTGGGACGGAAACCGCGAGCAGGCGCTGATGGTGGAATGCCAGGCGCTGGTGCAGCGTGCTGTGGATAACTTCGAGGCGGCGGGTACCCAGGCCCCCGAGTCGGTACTGGACTACGTCTACGCACAGTGGCCGGCGGCCCTGGCCGAGCAGCGCGAGGTGTTCCTCGAACGGCTGGCGCGGCGTGCGGGAGGTGCGGACCATGAGTAACGGCACATTCAGCCTGCTGGAAGCGGTGAACCTGGCGCTGCACCGGGCCATGGCCGAGGACGAGAACGTGATTGTCCTGGGTGAGGACGTCGGCGTGAACGGCGGGGTGTTCCGCGCCACCCTGGGGCTGCGCGACAGTTTCGGTTTCAAGCGGGTCATCGACTCGCCGCTGGCGGAAACCATGCTCGGCGGGCTGGTCGTGGGCATGGCCGCCCAAGGCCTCAAGCCGGTGGTGGAAATCCAGTTCATGGGCTTTATCTACGCGACCATGGAGCACCTGGTGTCCCATGCCAGTCGCATGCGCAACCGCACCCGCGGACGCATCACCTGCCCGATGGTGTTGCGCACGCCCATGGGCGCGGGCATTCGCGCGCCGGAACATCACAGTGAAAGCACCGAAGCCTTGTTCGCCCATATTCCGGGGCTGCGGGTGCTGGTGCCGTCCTCGCCGGCGCGGGCCTATGGCCTGCTGCTGGCGGCCATCGACGACCCCGACCCGGTGCTGTTCCTCGAGCCGACCCGCCTCTACCGCATGAACCCGCAACCGCTGGTGGACGACGGCAAGCGCTTGCCGCTGGACAGTTGCTTCACCCTGCGCGAAGGCAGCGACATCACCCTGGTCAGCTGGGGCGCGAGCATCGTCGAGACCTTGCAGGCCGCCAGCGCGCTGGCCGAACAGGGCGTGTCGGCGGAGGTAATCGACGTCGCCAGCATCAAGCCGCTGGACCTCGACACCCTGGAAGCCTCGGTGCGCAAGACCGGGCGCTGCGTGATCGTGCACGAGGCGCCACGCACCTGCGGCGTCGGCGCGGAAATCGCCGCCAGCCTCTACGAGCGGGTGTTGCTGGAGTTGCAGGCGCCAATCCTGCGGGTCACCGCGCCGGACATTCCACCGCCGCTGTATCGCCTGGAGTCGCTGTACATCCCCGGCGTCGAAGACATTCTTCACGCCTGCGACAGCACCCTGAACTTCGCCTGAGGAGGCTGCGATGAAATATTTCAAACTGCCCGATCTGGGCGAAGGCCTGCAGGAAGCGGAGATTGTCGAATGGCACGTCAGGGCCGGCGATGCGGTCAAGGCCGATCAGTTGCTGGTGTCGGTGGAAACCGCCAAGGCCCTGGTGGACATTCCCGCGCCTTATGACGGCGTGGTGGCGAAAACCTATGGCGCGCCGGGCGACATCCTGCATGTCGGCGAACCCTTGCTCGGCTACGAAGGCGAGGCGGATGCCGGCACCGTGGTCGGGCGCCTCGAAGGTGGCGGGGCCAGCCAGGAAGACCGGTTTTTTGTCGGCGCCGCGCCCTCGACCCGCGAGCATATGGCGGTCCGCGCCACGCCGGCGGTGCGCCAACTGGCCCGGCAGCTGGGCGTGGACGTGAATGCCTTGAGCGGTTCGGCCAAGGACGGGCTGATCAGCCGCGGCGATGTGGAAAACGCCGCGCAGCAGGCGCGCGAGCGGTTCGGCGGCGACCGGCTGCGCGGGGTACGCCGGAGCATGGCGCTGAACATGGCCCGCTCCCACGCCGAGGTGGTGCCGGTGACGATTTACGGCGATGCCGACCTGCACCGCTGGGGCCAGGCCCGCGATCCGCTGATCCGCCTGGCCAAGGCGCTGGCGGCGGCCTGCGCGGTGGAGCCGGTGCTCAACAGCGCGTTCGATGGCAAGAGCCTGTCGATCAAGCAGCACCAGCACCTCGACCTGGGCATTGCCGTGGACACCCCCGATGGCCTGTTCGTGCCGGTGCTGCGCAATGTCGGCCAGCGCGACGCGGCGGACCTCAAGGCCGGGGTGACGCGCCTGCGCGCCGACGTGCAGGCACGCTCGATTCCGCCCCAGGAGATGATGGGCGCGACCCTGACCCTGTCCAACTTCGGCACCCTGTTTGGCCGTTACGCCAACCCGGTGGTGGTGCCACCGCAAGTGGCGATCCTCGCCGCCGGGGTGATCCGCGACGAACCGGTGGCCCTGAACGGCGCGGTGGTGGTGCATCCGCTGCTGCCGCTGTCCCTGACCTTCGATCATCGGGTGGTCACCGGCGGCGAGGCGGCGCGCTTCTTCAAGGCGCTGGTCGAGGCGCTGGAGCAACCTGAGCTTTAGTTTTCCACAGGCATGAAAAAGGCCCTGGGCGCAAACCCAGGGCCTGTTCAATTCGAGCCTGCTTACTTGGCGGCTTTGCTCGCCTTGGCGGGCTTGGCCGGTGCTGCGGGTTCAGCGGCTTCGGGCGCTGCCAGCGGAGCTTCTGGCTCGGCCGCCGCAACCGGCGCGCTGAGCAGTTCGGACAGGGCGTCCGGCTGGCTCTTGAAGGCCTTGGCGAACACATCGCGGTTCTTCGCCATGTAGATCCCGGCTTCTTCCACCTGCTGCTCGCTCAGGGACGGCACGGCTTTTTGCAACACTTGCGCCAGCAATTCAGCCAGTTCGAGCATTTTGTCATGACGGTCAGCTTCGGCTTTATCCATGAACAAGCGCTCCAGATCTCGGCTGCTGCGGTATACCACTTCGACGGCCATTCACCACCTCACATGCCTTCACGATAATGGGTATTTGCTACTACTGTATTTATATACAGGCGCGAAGAATAAGCGAATCCTTCTGCTTTGAATAGTGGCTTTTTAATCTAGTCGGGTTTCCGGGTTTGTCAGCCTTCCCCTGTAGGAGCGAGCTTGCTCGCGATCCGCGCAGCGGCCATTCAGCACCTTGTCTGAACAGACGCTATCGCCAGCAAGCTTGCTCCTACAGATTGCCGCCGGCCTGAACGTGCCTTGTCTGCATCAGCCACCATCTCACCCCCGACGCTGGCCTTTTTTCTGCATGCAGAACAACCGTCACGTCCAACCCGCATCATCCGGTCGAGTCGACCTAAGGAAAAACCATCGTGAAAATCAATTGGGCCGAGAAACTGCGGCAGAACGTCCATCAGCTGGCCGAGTCCCTGGGCAACCTGTTCGTCGAGACCTTTCACTACCTGGCGCTGTTCGCCATCGGCGCGGTGACGGCCTGGGCGGCGGTGATGGAGTTTCTCGGGATGCTCGAAGAAGGTCATATCAAGATCGATGACATTCTCCTGCTGTTCATCTACCTCGAACTGGGCGCCATGGTCGGCATCTACTTCAAGACCAACCACATGCCGGTGCGCTTCCTGATCTACGTGGCGATCACCGCGCTGACCCGCCTGCTGATCTCCAACGTGTCGCACCACAACCCGCCGGACCTGGGGATCATTTACCTGTGCGGCGGTATCCTGCTGCTGGCGTTCTCGATCCTGGTGGTGCGCTACGCCTCGTCGCAGTTCCCCTCGGTGAAAATCGAACACCCGCAACGCAAAGTCGGTGCGGGTTCCAGCGAGCACCCGGAAGTCGAGAAGGGCGAGCTTTAAATCGCCACGCTCAGGGGCGGCCGGCCCTTGGCGGCCGGCAGCGGCAGCTTGAAGCTGTCGCTGTTGGTCATGGCTTCGAGGATGGCCACGGCGCTATGGCCCTGCTCGATGGCGATGCCGAACTGAATGCTTTGCACCAGGCGCTTGAGCCGCTGCGGATCGTTGCGCTGCTCGGCGCTGATCATGCGCTTGGCTACGACCCGGCCGGCCTTGGACAGGGTCAGCATGATGCTGCCGTCCAGGCCCTGGATGCTCAGGTTGACCCGGTATTCCGGGGCGAAGGCATCGGTAATCAGTTGAAAGGGGTTATCCATGTGCGTCACCGCCTGATTGTATCGTGCAGTCATTGACCGGCCGGGATCGGGATTAGTTCGCATCTCCAGACCACTGGCAGGCCGTTCGCTGAGGTTTATTAACGTCCGTATTCCTCAGGTCTTGCAAAGCAAAGGGCATGCCGGGAAAAGCGCCGACCAATAAACCCGGGGGCGAAAAAAAACGGACCAAAAGGTCCGTTTTTCTTTGGCTACCCGTTTCAGGGCATGAACGAATAAATGATCGCTGACAGTGCGATCAGACCGATCAGCACCACGAACAGATTCGACAGCTGGCCCGAATACTGGCGCAGCGATGGCACCCGCCGGATCGCGTACATCGGCATCAGGAACAGCAGGCAGGCGATCACCGGTCCGCCCAGGGTTTCGATCATGCCGAGGATGCTCGGGTTGAAGGTGGCCACGGCCCAGCAGGTGAGGACCATGAACAGAGCGGTGCAACGCTCCAGCCAGCGCGACGACAGGCTCCGGCCGCGGCTGCGCAGGCTTTTCACGATCAGCCCCTGGAAACCTTCGCTGGCGCCGATGTAGTGGCCGAGGAAGGATTTGGTGATGGCCACCAGCGCGATCAGCGGCGCCGCATAGGCGATCACCGGCGTCTGGAAGTGGTTGGCCAGGTACGACAGGATCGAGATGTTCTGCGCCTTGGCCGCGGCCAGGTCGGCCGGCGACAGGGCCAGCACGCAGCTGAAGCAGAAGAACATCACCGTCAGCACCATCATGCCGTGGGCCACGGCGAGGATGCCGCTGCTCTTGCCTTCGGCCTGGGCGCCGTAGTGGCGCTTCTGGTCGACGGCAAAGGCCGAGATGATCGGCGAATGGTTGAACGAGAACACCATCACCGGGATCGCCAGCCACAGGGTCTTGAGGAATAGCGGCATGGACATGCCGTCATTGGCCGAGGCGAAGAAGGCGCCGTTCCAGTTCGGGATCAGGCTGAGGGCCAGCAGCAACAGCGCGGCGACAAAGGGATAGACCAGCACGCTCATGGCCCGCACGATCACGCCCTGGCCGCAGCGCACGATGGCCATCAGGCCGAGGATCAGCACCAGCGACAGGATCGCCCGTGGCGGCGGGGTCATGTGCAGCTGGTGCTCCATGAAGCTGCCCAGGGTGTTGGTCAACGCCACGCTGTACACCAGCAGGATCGGGAAGATGGCGAAGAAGTAGAGCAGGGTGATCAGCTTGCCGGCGCCGATGCCGAAGTGCTCTTCCACCACCTCGGTGATGTCGCCGGAGCGCCCGGACAGCACGAAGCGGGTCAGCCCGCGGTGGGCGAAGAAGGTCATCGGGAAGGCCAGCAGCGCCAGCACGATCAGCGGCCAGAAGCCGCCGACCCCGGCGTTGATCGGCAGGAACAGGGTGCCGGCGCCGATGGCGGTGCCGTACAGGCCGAGCATCCAGGTGGTGTCGTGCTTGCTCCAGCCCTGGCTGGCGGTCGTGGTGTCGCGGGCAGTTTCTACAGCGGGGTTTTCGGCAGCGGGTGTTCGTACATCGGTCATCGGTATCGCCTCGTTATTATTTTTGCTCGGGCTCACGTGGGGCGGACGGTCAGGCCGTTTGAAAACGTAGCGAGCGAAGGCAAGACAAGGCAAAAACAGGCGAGGAAGCGGAGTGTAGGGACCTACATGAGCATTCCGAGCCTGTTTTTAACGCAGTATTGCCGAGCGCAGTAGTTTTCATACGGCCTGGGGGAATGCTCCTCAGCACTCCACCCAGCTCACGGCCAGGCCGCCCCGTGAAGTTTCTTTGTATTTGTCGTGCATGTCGGCGCCGGTATCGCGCATGGTGCGGATCACCCGGTCCAGGGAAATGAAGTGTTTACCGTCGCCGCGCAGGGCCATCTGGGTGGCGTTGATCGCCTTCACCGCGGCAATTGCGTTGCGCTCGATGCAAGGCACCTGCACTAGGCCGCCGACCGGGTCGCAGGTCAGGCCGAGGTTATGTTCCAGGCCGATTTCGGCGGCGTTTTCCAGTTGCTCCGGCGTCGCCCCGAGCACCTCGGCCAGGCCGGCGGCGGCCATGGCGCAGGCGGAGCCCACCTCGCCCTGGCAGCCGACTTCGGCGCCGGAGATCGAGGCGTTTTTCTTGCAGAGGATGCCCACCGCGGCGGCAGCGAGGAAGAAGTCGACCACGTCGTCGTCCGACGCTTCGGGGTTGAACTTCATGTAGTAATGCAGCACCGCCGGGATGATCCCCGCCGCGCCGTTGGTCGGTGCGGTGACCATGCGCCCGCCGGCGGCGTTTTCCTCGTTCACCGCCAGGGCGAACAGGTTGACCCACTCCATGGCCGACAGGGTCGAGCTGATGACGTTGGGTTTGCCGATTTCCAGCAGGTTGCGATGCAGCTTGGCCGCGCGGCGCGGCACATCCAGGCCGCCGGGCAGGGTGCCTTCGTGGCGCAGGCCCTGCTCGACGCATTCGCGCATCACCGCCCAGATGTGCAGCAGGCCGCTGCGGATTTCGGCATCGCTGCGCCAGGCCCGTTCGTTGGCCATCATCAGTTCCGAGACCCGCAACTGGTGCCGTTGGCACAGGGCCAGGAGTTCCACCGCGCTGTTGAAGTCGTAGGGCAGTTCGACGCCGTTGGCCACCGGGGCGCCTTCGGCCACTTCGGCTTCCTCGACGATAAAACCGCCGCCCACCGAGTAGTAGGTCTGCCGCCATAGCAGGCCGTCCGCAGCGAAGGCCGACAGCGACATGGCATTGGGGTGGTAGGGCAGGCTCTCGTCGAGCAGCAGCAGGTCGCGGTGCCAGTCGAAGGCGATGGTCGAGCGGCCGCCGAGGCTCAGCTCGCCGCTTTCGCGCAGTTGCTGGATGCGCGGGCCGATGCTGCGCGGGTCGATGCTGTCGGGCCATTCGCCCATCAGGCCCATGACGCAGGCGCGGTCGGTGGCATGGCCGACGCCGGTGGCGGACAGCGAGCCGTACAGACGGATTTCCACCCGCTGCACCTGCTCCTGCAACCCTTGCTCGAACAGCCCCTGGGCGAAGGTCGCGGCGGCGCGCATCGGGCCGACGGTGTGGGAACTGGACGGGCCGATACCAACTTTGAAGAGATCGAAAACACTGATAGCCATGCTAAAGCCTTACAAGCAATGGAAGAGAAATCGCTGCCATTTTTTGTAGGCCGAGCGTCAGGTCGGCGATACTGCCTAGCTCGGTCAAGACTGACCAACGAATTTTCCTAAGACAGCCTTTAGCAGGACTAAACGATGAGTCGTCAGTTTCATGCCCAGACCTACGTCTGGCTGCATGTGTTTTCCTGTGCCGCGCGGCACTTGTCGTTCACCCGTTGCGCGGAAGAACTGCACATCACCCCGGGGGCGGTCAGCCAGCAGATCCGCCTGCTGGAAGAGCGGCTCGGCTTTCGCCTGTTTCACCGGCGCGCCCGTGGGGTGGAACTGAGCGCCGAGGGTCAGCGGCTGGCGATCACGGTGAACGAGGCCTATGGCAGCATCGACGCCGAATTGCGCCGGCTGGATGCCGGGATGATCAGCGGCACCTTGCGCCTGCGCTCGATCCCGTCGTTTCTCGGCAAATGGCTGACCCCGCGTTTGCCCCGGCTGCAGCAGCGTTTTCCGGACATTCAGTTGCGGCTGGTGGCCGAGGACAGCAGCGTGGCCTTGCATGAAGGCGATTTCGACCTGGCCATCGACCTCAACGACGGCAGCTATCCGGGGCTGTTATCCACAGCCCTGCTGGATGAACAGATTTTTCCGGTCTGTGCCCCGGGCCTGTTGCGCGGGCGGCCGCCGTTGCACGGCCCGGCGGACCTGGTGCATTTCCCGTTGCTGCATGACATCACCGCCTGGCGCGGCAGCTATGAATACGCGGAGTGGGAGTTCTATCTGAATGCCATCGGCTTCGAGGGTGCGGATGTGCGGCGTGGGCACACCTTCAATCGCAACCACCTGACCATCGAGGCGGCGATCGCCGGGATGGGGGTGGCGATTGCCCGGCGTACTCTGCTTAACGACGAACTGGAGCGCGGCACCCTGATCGTGCCGTTCGGCCTCGCGGTGCCCAATCACAAACGTTATGTGCTGCTGTATGCGCCGGGTGCGCTGAGCCATCCGGGCGTGCGCGCGGTGCACGACTGGCTGGTGGAGGAGGCGGGGATTTTTCGCAGCCAGCACCCTCTGGGAGAGGGGCAGTTATGAGTGAAAAAGGCCAGGGACAGAGGCGACCCAACTCCCGACATTAACAGCGCTTTTGCTCCTTGTCCGGCTTTATTTGCGAATAGATATTTATCTTTTTTAAGGGCTTGAATTGTTCCGCGCTCTGCCCAACTCTGTAACCAAGAGGCCGCAAAAAGTACGCCCTCAGGGGCACGCGGTTCCTCTCGCGAGCTAGCTGAAATAAGGGAAGAACTATGCAAATCCAGGTCAATAGCGATAACCATATTCAAAGCAGCATCCGACTGGAGGAGTGGGTACGTACTACCATTGAGAGCACGCTCGAACGCTACGAGGAGGACCTGACCCGAGTCGAGGTTCACCTGCGGGACGAGAACGGCGACAAGCCCGGTCCCCACGATTTGCGCTGCCAACTGGAGGCGCGGCCAAAAGGCCATCAACCGATTTCCGTGACCCACAAAGCCGAATCCCTGGAACTGGCCATCGAAGGAGCGGCCACCAAGCTGGAGAATTCCCTGGAACACCTGTTCGGCCGGTTGCGCAACAAGCGCGCCGCGGCAGCGCCAAGCGCCCGCGAAGGCCAGGCCGACGCCTTGCTTGAAGAGGAATTCCTGGAAAACGAACAGGCCGCGCTCAATAGCTGACGGCTGATTTCTCCACAGACAGGGCCTGCAATTGCAGGCCCTTTTTTGTGCGCCACGTTTCTGTAGGAGCGAGCGGCCGGCGATCCGGCTTGCCAGCGATGAAGGCGGCGCGGTGTGTCAGGCCGGACGCTATCGCGAGCAAGCTTCGCTCCTACTGCCAGGCGGTGGCTGTGGATCAGAACGCCACGGAGGTCTGTACGTACAGGGTCCGCGGTTCGCCCACGTACTTGCCTTTGTTGTTGTCGTCGAACGAACGGGTGAAGTACTGGTGGTTGAAGATGTTCTTCACCCCGACCGCCACGCTCAGGTCCGACAGTTGCGGGCCGAAGTCGTAGGCGGCGCGGCTGCTGAACAGCATGTAGCCGGGAATCCGCCCGGTGCTGCCGTCGGCGCTTTCGGCGGAGGTGTTGGCATTGTCGGCGAACTGGCTGCTCTGGTAGCTGCTGTCGAAGTTCAGCTTCCACGGGCCTTCGGTATAACCGATGCCGAGGGTGCCCTTGTGCTTGGACGAGAACGGTACGCGGTTGCCCTTGTTCGGCCCGTCTTCCCGAATGGTGGCGTCGACGTAGGCGTAGGTGGCGTACAGATCAAAACCGGCCAGCGCCGGGCTCAGGCCGTCCAGTGCGTAATTGATGCTGGTCTCGATGCCCTGGTGGCGGGTTTCGCCACGGGCGATCACCGAGTCGTTGGTCTGGTTGCTGTCGTACTGGTTGTCGAAGTTGATCAGGAACGCGCCGATTTCCGCTCGCAGGGCGCCGTCGTCATAGCGGGTGCCCAGTTCCCAGGTGCGGGCCTTCTCCGGTTTCACTTCACCGCTGCTCACGCGGTTGGGCATCTGGCTGTACTGCACGCTGCCGAACGAACCCTCGGTGTTGGCGTAGAGGTTCCAGCTGTCGGTCAAGTGGTACATCACGTTCAGCGCCGGCAGTGCGGTGTTGTAGTCGCCCTTGTATTTGACGTTGGTCAGGTTGTTGGTCTGCTGGGACTCGATCATCTCGTAGCGGATGCCCGGGGTGAGGGTCCACTTGCCGATGTCGATGCGGTCGTCGACGAAGAATGCATTGGCCTCGGTGCCGCCGCGGGTATCGCGGTCGTTGCGGCTGCTGGTGCTCGGCAGTTGCTGGTTGGCGCTGATCGGCGTGCGGTAGCGCAACTCGTGGCCGGCCTCGTTGACGTAGCGGTAGCCGATGCCCAGCTCATGGCTGGTCGGCCCCAGGTCGAAGCCCTGGGCGAAGCGGGTTTCGACGCCGCGCACCCAGTATTCGCGTGGCGACAGCGACAGGAAGCTGCCCTGGTCCAGGTAGCCGCTGCGCAGGGTCTTGGTGAAGAAGCTGTTGACGGTGAATTCGCGACGATCTTCCTGGTAGCGATAACCGAAGTTGATCAGCGTGCGGCGGCCCCAGAATTTGTCGTACGGGCGGGTCGACTGATAGGGATCGGCCTTGTAGTCGGCGACGTTCAGGCCGCCGGGCATGTCGGCCTCGCCCTCGTAGTACTGGGCCATGGCGTTGAAGCTGTTGGCGTCGTCGAGTTGGTAATGGCCCTTGAGGATCAGGTCGTCGATTTGCGTGTCGCTGTGTTCGCGCCAGTCGCCGCCACGGGTGCCGGAGTACAGCAGGGCGCCGCCCAGGCCGTTGTCGGCGGTGCCGCCGGCCAGCAGGTTGCCGGTGGTCTTGAAACCGTCGTGGCTGGAGGACGGGCTGGTCTCGGTCTGGAAGCCGCCCTTGACCGTGGGCGCATCGGGGATGGCGCGGGTCACGAAGTTGACGATGCCGCCGACGTTCTGCGGCCCGTAACGCACCGCGCCACCGCCACGCACCACATCCACCGCGTCCATGTTGCCCATGCTGACCGGGGCGAAGGACAGCTGCGGCTGGCCATAGGGCGCGAAGGGCACCGGAATGCCGTCCATCAGGACCGTGGAGCGCGAGGCCAGGCGCGGGTTGAGCCCGCGAATGCCGAAGTTCAGCGCCATGTCGTGGCTGCCGGTGCCGTTGTTTTCCGGGGCGTTGACCCCGGGGATGCGGTTGAGCACATCGCGGGCCTGGGTCGCGCCCTGGCGTTCGAATTCTTCGCGGCGGATCACGTCCCGCGCACCCGGGTGTTCGAAGACGTTGCTCTGCGCCGCGTCGCCCAGCCAGTCGCCGACCACGCTGGAGGCGCCCAGTTCCAGGGCCGCCGGTTCGCCTTCGGCGCTCACCGGTTGCAGGCTGAAGGCATTGTTGCCTTCGGCGCGGGCTTGCAGGCCGGTGCCCTTGAGCAAGGCATTCAGACCTTCTTCGGTGGTGTAGCGGCCTTCCAGGCCCTGGCTCTGCATGCCGCGGGTGACCTGGGAGCCGAAGGAAATCAGCACCCCGGCTTCACGGCCGAACTGGTTCAGGGCGTTTTCCAGCGACGCCGCCGCGATGTGGTAATCGCGCGTCGGGCCGTCGGCGGCGATGGCCAGCGGCAGGGCGGAAAAGCTCAGGCTGGCGCCCAGCAGCAACTGGCGCAGGGTACGGGCAAGGGGCGTAAGGCGAGTGGGGCGCTGGGGCATGGACATCGATCCTGAGAAGGTTGCAGTCAAGGGGGCTTTCCTTCTCTGTCACGCGAGTGCTGGAAAACGGCTCACACAAAATGAAAAAAAATCTGCGCGTCGGAAAAAACCTTGAATCGACGCTGATTTGTAGCCGCTGCCGCAGGCTGCGATCGGCCCCGAAGGGGACGTGCTCTTGAGGTCCTCGAAGGCCCTTCGGGCCTTATCGCAGCCTGCGGCAGCGGCTACAGGTTCAGGCGCGGGCCTCGACCGTGACCCAATAACGGGTGAAGCGCCGGACCTTCACCGGCAGGCTGATTTCCAGCAGGTCGAGGATCCGTTCGCTGTCGTCCAGTGGGTAACTGCCGGAGATCAGCAGGTCGGCGACCCGTGGATCGCAGTTGAGCTGGCCGCGACGGTAGCGGCCCAATTCGTCGAGGAAGTCCGCCAGGCGCATATGGGCGGCCACCAGCATGCCCTCGCTCCAGGCGCCGCTGCTGGCGTCCAGCGGCCGCGGGTTGTCCCAGGCGCTGCGGGTGAAGCTCAATTGTTGCCCCTTGCTTACCTGCAATGGCGCTGCCGAATAATCCGACGGGCTGAGGCTGACGTTGCCCTCGAACACCGCCAGCTGGGTGCGCTGGCTGAACTGGCGCAGGTTCAAGCGTGCGCCTTGCGGGCGCAGCAGGCCGTGGGTGCTCTGTATCAACAGCGGCCGGCTATCGGCCGCGACGGTCAGCAGGATCTCCCCGGCCAACAGCCGGATCAGCCGTTGCTGGCCATCGAAACTCACGTCCACCGCGCTGTCGGTATTGAGCTGCAGCTGGCTGCCATCGCTCAGTTGCAGCGTGCGCCGCTGGCCCACCGGGCTACGGTAGTCGGCCATCAGCGGGGTCAGCGGATTGTGTTCGCGCAAGCCCCAGGCCGCGGCGGAACCGGCGCCGAGGATCAGCAACAGCTTCAGCGCCTGGCGCCGGCTGGAGGATTTCGGCGCGTTGAGCGCGGCATGGGCCAGGGGCGAAGACAGGCCGCGCAGTCGCTGGTTGACCCGCTGGATATGTTCCCAGGCCCGTTGATGTTCGCTGTGGGCGTCGTGCCACTGCTGCCAGGCCAGTTGCTGGCGCGGGCTGAGCGGCCCCGCCTGCATTTCGAGCAGCCAGTGCACGGCCTGTTCGGCGACCTGGGCGCCGATGTCCGGTGGGCGGGGGAGTGCAGCGTTCACAGGGCGAAGTAGCAGCGCAGGGCTGCCTTATGCAGGTGGCGCTTGACCGTGGCGATGGAAATCCCCAGCTCGCGGGCGATCTCGCCGTGTTTCAGGCCATCGACCTGGGCCAGCAGGAACGCGCGTTTCACCAGGCGCGGCAAACCGTCGAGCAACTGGTCCAGCTCCATCAAGGTCTGCAGGATGATCGCCTTGTCCTCCTCGGACGGCGCCAGCAGTTCCGACATCTGCGCCAGCGTGTCGAGGTAGGCCCGTTCCAGGTCCTGGCGCCGGTAGTGGTTGCACAGCACCCGTTTGGCGATGGTGGTGAGGAACGCCCGTGGCTCGACGATCGACGGCGTTTCCCGGGCGCTGAGGACCCGCATGAAAGTGTCCTGGGCCAGGTCGGCGGCGCTGTCGGGGCAGCCGAGCCGACGCCGCAACCAGCCGTTCAGCCAGCTGTGATGGGCGTGATAGAGGACTTCGACGGTAGAGGAGTGAGCCAAGCCGAACGCTCCGGCAGCATGAAAATGCTTAAGAGAACAAGAATTGTTCGCATTGTAGTGGCCTGACATGGCATTGGGCAATCAACCCGGACCGACGGAAGAGCCCTCGGTGGATTGGTGTTTTTTGCACATGAGAATATTTATCATTAATATTGCGCCGACTTGAGCTCGCGTGAGGTATTTGCCAATGCCGGGCTGTCCTGGTTTCAAGGTCGAAACATGAAAAGCAAAGTTGCTGCGATCCCTTTTTCCTATCGTCTGGCCGTGATTTCGCGGGTGCTGGCCGCGGTGTTTGGCGGTTACCTGCTGGCGGCGCTGTCCAGCATTTGCCTGACCCTGCTGCTCCCTGTGTCCCGCGCTGATGCGGTATTCGGCGGCATGATGGCGTCCTTCCTGTTCTACCTGGTGGCGGTGCTCTGGTGCTTTGCCTGCCGCACGGTCTGGCAGGCCTGGTTCGGGCTGCTGCTGCCAGTGCTGGTGTTGGCGGCGATTTCTGCGTTGGCGTATTGGATGAATCTCTCATGAAGGAGGGATTTCGCCAGTCCATGGCCTGGTTGCACACTTGGGTCGGACTGGTATTCGGCTGGCTGCTGCTGGCGATTTTCCTGACCGGCACCCTGGCCTATTTCAAGGATGAAATCAGCCATTGGATGCAGCCCGAAGTGCCGTCGCGCTCGGTCAGCAACGAGACCAGCGTGATCCTCGCCCAGAGCTACTTGCAGCAGCACGCCCAGGGCGCCTCGCGCTGGTTCATCAACCTGCCCGATGCCCGCGAGCCGGTGTTGTCGGTGATGTGGCAATTTCCGGGCAAGCCCGGCGAGCGCGGCGCCTTCACCCAGAAACTGCTGGACCCGGCCACCGGCGCCGAGCTGCAGGTCCGCGATACCCGCGGCGGCGAATTCTTCTACCGCTTCCATTTCCAGTTGCAGATGCCCTATCCCTGGGGCCGCTGGCTGTCCACCGCGGCAGCCATGCTGATGTTCGTCGCCTTGATCAGCGGCATCATCATCCACAAGAAAATCTTCAAGGACTTCTTCACCTTCCGCCCTCGCAAGGGCCAGCGCTCCTGGCTCGACGGGCACAACGCGGTGGGTGTGCTGGTATTGCCGTTCCACCTGATGATCACCTACAGCAGCCTGGTGATCTTCATGTCGATGGTCATGCCGGCGAGCATCCTGGCCACCTACGGCGAAGACAGCCGGGCACTGTTCAATGAGGCGTTTCCCGCCACCAGCAACGCACCGGCCGCGGGCCGGCCGGCGCCGCTGGTGCAGCTCGAACCGCTGTTGCAGCAGGCCCGCGAGCAGTGGCCGGGCGGCCGCGTGGGGCGTATCACAGTGAATAATCCCGGGGATGCCAATGCCTCGGTGAATGTCATGCGCCACGGTGGCGACCAGGTGGTTCGCGATTTTGGCAGTGCGGTTTCGTTCGACGGCGTCAGTGGCAAGCTGCTGCAGGTTGCCCCGCCGCAGTCGCCGATCGTTGCTATCCGAGGCGGTTTCTATGGGCTGCACATGGGCCTCTTCGCCGGGCCGCTGCTGCGCTGGCTGTACTTTATCTGCGGCCTGGCCGCCACCGCGATGATCGGCACCGGGCTGGTGATCTGGCTCGGCAAGCGCCAGCTCAAGCATGCCAAGAGCGGCGTGACGCCCTTCGAGTTGCGGCTGGTGGAAGTGCTGAACATCGCCAGCATGTCCGGCCTGGTGCTGGCCGTCGCCGCCTTCTTCTGGGCCAACCGCCTATTGCCGGTGAGCTTCGCCGGGCGGGCGGACTGGGAAGTGAACAGCTTCTTTATCGTCTGGGGCCTGAGCCTGCTGCACGCCGCGCTACGTCGCGGGCGCAAGGCCTGGGTCGAGCAGTTGGGCGCGGCGGCGTTGCTGCTGGCCAGTGTGCCGCTGCTCGATGCGCTGACGGTGCCCGATGTGCTGGATGGTTTCCTGGTGCACGGCGACTGGGTCCGGGCCGGGTTCGACCTGACCTGTCTGGCGGCGGGGCTGTTCCTGGCCTGGGCGGCCTGGAAGATGTCGCGTCCTGCCGTCTATCCCTCTGCTGCCGTCCGCTCGCGACGGGCCGCCCTTGAAACCGAGGTGAACTGAATGCTCCTGGCGCTGCTGCTGTGTTACCCCGGTTTTGCCGGGTTGTGCCTGTCGATGGACCGTCACCACGCCGAACTCCTGGGCTACAAACCCACGGCCCGGCGCCGCAGTGGCCTGCGCCTCGGCGGCTGGTTGCTGCTGGCCGGCTCGCTGTGGGCGGCGATCGCGGCGGCCGGTTGGGCTTTCGGCCTGGTGCAGTGGTGCGCGGCCTTGATGCTCAGCGCCTTGTCGCTGGTGCTGTTGTTGCCCTATCAGCCGCGCCTGGCGCTGCTGGCGGCCGGGCTGGGGTTGCTGGTCAGTCCGCTGGCCGCGTTGGCGCAATGAGCGCTGCGCAACGTCCGGCCTGAGGTGTCGGCTGCGATTGTTCGTTGACACGTGCCCCTCGCCAATCGTTATCTGGGCGCCCGCCACAGCCGCAAGGCTGTCGGCGGTGGGTTCGAGGTCATCAAGGAAATACCTTTCTCATGGGTTCAGTACATCGTTTTTACACTCGCGGGCTGGGGTTGTTCCTGGCCTTGTCGCTGGCGGCTTGCGCCAGCCATCCCGGCGCCCGGTACGCCGCCAACCTGGATCAGGTCCTGGCCGACCCGGCGCTCCAGGGCGCCACGGTATCGCTGATGGTGCGCGACGCCGAGAGCGGTGCGGCCTTGTATCAGCACAACCCCGACAGCCGCCTGATCCCGGCTTCGAGCCTCAAGCTGCTGACCACCGCCGCCGCGCTGGACGTCCTCGGCCCCGACTACCGTTTCGCCACCGAGGTGCTGGGCGACGGCGCGCAACAGGGCGAACGGCTGCAGGGCAATCTCTACCTGCGCGGCTCCGGCGATCCGAGCATGCAGCTCGCGGACTACCGTGAGCTGGCGGCGGCGGTGGCGCGTACCGGCATTCGTCAGGTCGCGGGTGACCTGGTGCTCGACGACACCGCCTTCGATGACCAGCGGCTCGGTGTCGACTGGGCCAGCGACGATGAAAGCCTGTATTACGCGGCGCAGATTTCCGCGCTCAATATCTCCCCAAACGACGACTTCGACGCCGGCAGCGTACTGGTTGCGGTAACCGCACCGACGGTGCCGGGAGCGCCGCTGGCGGTTCGCGTCAGCCCGGAAAACCGGCTGATGGGCCTGCGTAACCAGGGGCGGGTCGGGGCGGCGGACAGCCTGCAGGTCGGCCGTGAGCATGGCAGCAATCTGCTGCTGGTCAGCGGCGCCTTGCCGCCGGGGCAGTCGCGGCGCAACTGGGTCAGCGTGTGGGAGCCGACCCGCCTGGTGGCGGACGTGTTCCAGCAGGCCCTGGCCGAGCAGGGCGTGACGGTGCAGGGCCAGGTGCGCCTCGGCCAGCCCACGGCACCCGCCGCCCGGGTGCTGGCCAGCCACTCGTCGATGCCGCTGGCGGGCCTGATCACACCCTTGCTCAAGCTGTCGAACAACAACATGTCCGAAGTGCTGCTCAAGGCCATGGGCCGCAAGACCGCCAATGCCGGCACCGCCGCTGCCGGGGTGGCGGCCATCGAGGCTTTCCTGCGACGTCAGGGCCTGAGCCCGCAGGGGCTGGTGCAGGTGGACGGTTCCGGGCTGTCGCGGCGCAACCAGATTTCCAGCCAGAGCCTCAGCGAGCTGTTGCTGGTGGCGCGCAAGCAGCCCTGGTTCGCCACCTGGTACGCGGCGCTGCCGGTGGCCGGCGATGCCCAGCGCATGACCGGCGGCACCCTGCGTTATCGCCTGCAAGGCACCGGGGCTGTGGATAACCTGCACGCCAAGACCGGCTCGATGCAGGGCGTGTCGTCGCTGTCCGGTTACTTGCGCGCGGCCGATGGCCGCCGGTTGGTGCTGGTGATGCTGTCGAACAACTACCGCGCCGACGGCGCGCAGATCAAGGCCCTGGAAGACCGAGTGACGCAGGTGCTGCTGCAATAAGGCTGGGGCCGGGTTTGCCTGACACATCGCCATCGCGAGCAAGCTTCGCTCCTACAGAAGCAGCGTTCATTTTCTGTAGGAGAAGCTTGCTCGCGATAAAGGCGACGCGGTGTAACTGACGGTTGCGCTCAGCCGAGAAACGCCTGGCGATATTCCCCGGGCGTGCCGCCCAGGGCTTGGCGAAAACGGTTGGTGAAGTGGCTGGCGCTGGCGAAGCCGCAGGCCAGGGCAATCTCGCCCAGGGGCAGGCGGGTGCCGCGCAACAGGTCGCGGGCATGCTTCAGGCGTCGCGCCAGCAGGTATTGATGGGGCGGCAGGCCGAAGCTTGCGCGGAACATCCGCGCGAAGTGGTATTCCGACAAGGCGCAGCGCGCGGCCAGTTGCCCCAGGCTGATCGGTTCGGCCAACTGGCTGTCGATGTATTCCACCAGTTGCCGACGCTGATGCGCCGCCAGCCCACCCTTGAGGCGCAGGCCCTGGCGCTGGCCGACCTGGGTCAGCAGGGCGTGGCTGAGCATCTCGTGGGCCAGGCTGCTGGTCAGCAGGCGCTCGCCGGGTTCGTCCCAGTTCATCCGGATCAGTTGCCGAAAGCGCCTGGCCTGCTGCGGGTCGTCGAGGAAGGTGGTTTCCTGCAATTGCAGCTCGCGGGGTTCGCGGTCCAGCAGGGTCACGCAGCCCAGGGCGAATTGCTCAGGGCTGAAATACAGGTGGGCCAGGCGGATCCCGCCGTTGATCACCCAGGCTGACTGGTGCTCGGCGGGCAGGATGCACAGCTTGTCCGGGCCGCCCTTGGTCCCCGGCTGGCCGCGGCGAAAGGTCCCGGTGCCGCCGGCGATGTAGCACGACAAGGTGTGATGGCTCGGCGCTTCGTAGTCCTGGGCGTCGTGATGGTTGCTCCACAAGGCTGCGGCCAGGCCGTCACCGAGCTCGGCGCTGTGCTCCAGGCGAGCATTGGGCGAGCGGTTCAGGGCTTGAAAGACTTGCAGGGTTTCCAGTGCGGGCATGGCGGTCAGGTCTGAAATTGAACGGCATTCTGTAGCCGCTGCCGATAGGCTGCGATAAGGCCGAAGGCCTTCAGCGATCTCAAGAGCACGTCTCCTGCGGAGCCGATCGCAGCCTGTCGGCAGCGGCTACACGATGTTTTGCATCCTACTCCGTGGGCGGTGCGCTGCCAGCCCGGCAACCGACAAAAGCGCAAGTTTATGCAAGCGCCCGGGCACGCGATGGCCTGAGACTGGGTTGCCCTGCACAGGAGTCCCGCGCCATGAACCTCTCGCTTTATCTGCTCACCGTCCTGATCTGGGGCACCACCTGGATCGCCCTCAAGTGGCAGCTGGGGGTGGTGGCGATTCCGGTGTCCATCGTCTATCGCTTCGCCCTGGCGGCCCTGGTGCTGTTCGTCATGTTGCTGCTCAGCCGCAAGCTGCAGGCGATGAACCGCCGCGGACACCTGATCTGCCTGGCCCAGGGGCTGTGCCTGTTCTGTATCAACTTCATGTGTTTCCTGCACGCCAGCCAGTGGATTCCCAGCGGCCTGGTGGCGGTGGTGTTTTCCACGGCGACCCTGTGGAACGCCCTGAATGCCCGGGTGTTCTTTGCCCAGAAGATCGCCCGCAACGTGCTGCTGGGCGGGGCGTTGGGGCTGCTGGGGCTGGGCCTGCTGTTCTGGCCGGAGCTGGCCGGCCATAGCGCCAGCCCGCAAACCCTGCTCGGCCTGGGGCTGGCGCTGTTGGGCACCCTGTGTTTCTCGGCGGGCAACATGCTGTCCAGCCTGCAACAGAAAGCCGGCCTCAGGCCGCTGACCACCAACGCCTGGGGCATGGCCTATGGCGCGGCGATGCTGGCGGGCTATTGCCTGGTCAAGGGCATCCCTTTCGATATGGAGTGGAACGCGCGCTACATCGGCTCCTTGCTGTATCTGGTGATCCCGGGTTCGGTGATCGGCTTCACCGCCTACCTGACCCTGGTCGGCCGCATGGGCCCGGAGCGGGCGGCCTACTGCACCGTGCTGTTCCCGGTGGTGGCGCTGAATGTCTCGGCCTTCGCCGAAGGTTACCAGTGGACCGCCCCGGCGCTGGCCGGGCTGGTCCTGGTGATGCTGGGCAACGTGCTGGTGTTCCGCAAGCCCAGACTTGTGCCTGCACCTGCATCCGGATTTGAATCTGTAGCCGCTGCCGAGCCTGCGAGGCTGCGAACGGCGGCGCAGCCGTCGCAAAACCAGGCGACCTGATTCTGCAGGTCTATCGCTGAAGGTCCTGCGGACCTTTTCGCAGCCTCGCAGGCTCGGCAGCGGCTACAGGGGGGCAGGCGGCCACAGGTGGTGATAGGCAGTGGTATCAGCCTTTCCACACCTGCGGGTTGACCAGGTCCTGCGGGCGTTCGCCGAGCAGGGCGCTGCGCAGGTTGGCCAGGGCGCGGTTGGCCATGGCGTCGCGGGTTTCATGGGTGGCCGAGCCGATGTGCGGCAGGGTCACGGCGTTTTTCAGCTGGAACAGCGGCGACTCGGCCAGCGGCTCCTTCTCGTAGACGTCCAGGCCGGCGCCGCGAATCGTGCCGTTCTGCAGGGCTTCGATCAGCGCCGGCTCATCCACCACCGGGCCGCGGGAGATGTTTACCAGGATCGCGCTTGGCTTCATCAGCGCCAGTTCGCGGTGGCTGATCAGGTGCCGGGTCTTTTCGCTCAACGGCACCACCAGGCAGACGAAATCCGCTTCGGCCAGCAATTGCTCGAGGCTGCGGAACTGCGCGCCCAGCTCCTGTTCCAACGCGGCCTTGCGGCTGTTGCCGCTGTAGATCACCGGCATATTGAAGCCCAGGCGACCGCGTCGGGCGATGGCCGCGCCGATGTTACCCATGCCGACAATCCCCAGGGTCTTGCCATGCACATCGCAACCGAACAGCGGCGCGCCGACGCTGGCCTGCCATTGCCCGGCCTTGGTCCAGGCGTCCAGTTCGGCGACGCGCCGGGCGCTGCTCATCAGCAGGGCGAAGGCCAGGTCGGCGGTGCTTTCGGTGAGCACGTCCGGGGTGTTGGTGAGCATGATCCCGCGTTCGTTGAAGTAGGCCAGGTCATAGTTGTCGTAGCCCACCGAGACGCTGGAGATCACTTCCAGCCGGCTGGCGTTTTCCAGCTGCGCACGGCCCAGCTTGCGACCGACGCCGATCAGGCCGTGGGCGTGGGGCAGGGCTTCGTTGAATTGCGCGCCGATATCGCCCAGCTTGGGGTTGGGCACTATCACCTCGAAGTCCTGGCGCAGGCGCTCGATCATGTCTGGGGTGATGCGGCTGAAGGCAAGTACGGTCTTTTTCATCGCGGGAAAGCTCGTCAGGCAGAGGAGAATGCCAAGCAAGCTAACATTCTCGACGGGCTTTTTGTAGCGGCTGCGGCAGGCCGTGGGGGCGAGAAGGTTCTGGGAATGTAGCCGCTGCCGAAGGCTGCGATCGGCTCCTCAGGAGACGTGCTCTTGAGATCGCCGAAGGCCTTCGGCCTTATCGCAGCCTGCGGCAGCGGCTACAGGGATGGGGGAAGCATGACAAAGCCCCGAAGGGCTTGGCTCATGGGGCCAGGCGCACGCCGCTGAGGCCGCCGCTCAGTTCATAGGCCGTCAGCTCCGCCTGATGGGCGGCGAGAATCTCCGGCAGGGTGTTGCGCAGGTACTCGACCCAGGTCTTGATCTTGGCGTCCAGGTACTGGCGCGACGGGTAGATGGCGTACAGGTTCAGTTCCTGGGAGCGGTACTTGGGCATGACCCGTACCAGGGTGCCGTTACGCAGGCCTTCGATGGCCGCGTACACCGGCAACACGCCCAGGCCCATGCCGCTGGTGATCGCGGTTTTCAGCGCGTCGGCGGAGTTCACCAGGAACGGCGAGCCGTTGAGGGTGACCCCTTCCTGGCCCTCGGGGCCGTCGAACAGCCATTTGTCCAGGGCGATCACCGGGCTCACCAGGCGCAGGCAGGCATGGTTCGACAGGTCGCTGGGGCTGTTCGGGCAGCCATTGGCTTTCACGTAGGCCGGCGAGGCGCAGACGATGCTGTAGGTGATGCCCAGGCGCTGGGAGACGAAACCCGAGTCCGGCAGCTCGCTGGCCAGCACGATGGACACGTCGTAACCCTCGTCCAGCAGGTCCGGCACGCGGTTGGCCAGGGTCAGGTCGAAGGTCACGTCCGGGTGCGACTTGCGGTACCGGGCGATGGCGTCGATCACATAGTGCTGGCCGATGCCGGTCATGGTGTGCACTTTCAACTGCCCGGACGGCCGCGCGTGGGCATCGCTGGCCTCGGCCTCGGCTTCTTCGACGTAGGCCAGGATCTGCTCGCAGCGCAGCAGGTAGCGCTTGCCGGCCTCCGTGAGCGCGATGCGGCGAGTGGTGCGGTTGAGCAAGCGGGTTTGCAGATGGGCCTCCAGATTGGAGACCGCGCGCGAGACATTCGCCGTGGTGGTGTCGAGCTGGACGGCGGCGGCGGTGAAGCTGCCGGCTTCGGCGACACAGCTGAAGGCACGCATGTTTTGCAAAGTGTCCATGGGGTGCTCTCTGGGGAGATGGCAAATTGTGACACGAAGTAACAGATTGTTGGCTATTGCACCAAGGGATTATCGCGCGAACGGTAATAAAGATTCACAGGAATCCCAGCTTATCGCCGTAAAGCCCGCCGCCTAGAATTGCGCCGATCTGTAGGGGCCGGCTGCCGGAGCCCGTGCGATGCGGTGGGTCAGTGACACCGTCTCGCGAGCAAGCTCGCTCCTACAGGGATCCGCCTTCTCCCTATTTCAGGAATTCGCAGCAGTGCCGCGTCGCATCAGCAGAGAGCTGAAGACTCTCAGTGTTTGGGCTTTATCGTTAGCAATCAGCGGCTGCATCGGAACCGGGGGCATTGCCCCACAGGGCAAGGCACTACCGGCCAATACACTGGCCACCGACGAGGCGATCCAGAGCGCCGCGCGTGACGCCCGCTGGCCCGCCGCCCAATGGTGGCAGGCCTATGGCGATGCGCAGCTGAACCACTGGGTGAGCCTGGCCGTGCAGGGCAGCCCGAGCATGGCCATGGCCGCCGCCCGGGTGCGCCAGGCGCGTGCCATGGCCGGCATCGCCGAGTCGGCCGAGTCGCTGCAGATCAAGGGCGACGCCACCCTCAAGCGCCACAACTGGCCCACCGATCAGTTCTATGGCCCGGGCGAACTGGCCAACAGCACCACCTGGGACAACAACGCTGCGCTCGGCTTCAGCTACGCCCTCGACCTCTGGGGCCGGGAAAGCAATGCCAGCGAGCGTGCCGTGGACCTGGCGCACATGAGCGCCGCTGAGGCGCGCCTGGCCCAGCTGGAACTGCAGAACAATGTCGTGCGCGCCTATATCCAGCTGTCGCTGCAATACGCCCAGCGCGACATCGTCCTCGCCACCCTGAAGCAGCAGGAACAGATTCTCGAACTGGCGCAAAAGCGCCTGGCCGGCGGCATCGGCACCCACTTCGAAGTCAGCCAGGCGCAGACTCCGCTGCCGGAAACCCATCGCCAGCTGGACGCCCTGGACGAAGAAATCGCCCTGGGCCGCAACCAGATCGCCGCCCTGGCCGGCAAGGGGCCGGGGGCGGGCGCGCAGTTGCAACGGCCGAGCCTGTCCCTGGCCGCGCCGCTGAAACTGCCGTCGGCCCTGCCCGCCGAACTGCTTGGCCAGCGCCCGGACGTGGTCGCCAGCCGCTGGCAGGTGGCGGCCCAGGCCCGCGGCATCGATGTCGCCCACGCCGGCTTCTACCCCAACGTCGACCTGGTGGGCAGCCTCGGCTACATGGCCACCGGCGGCGGGGCGCTGGAGTTCCTCACCGGCAAGAAGCTCAACTACAACGTCGGCCCGGCCATCAGCCTGCCGATCTTCGACGGCGGCCGCCTGCGCGCCGAGCTGGGCGAGGCCGCGGCCGGTTATGACATCGCCGTGGCCCATTACAACCAGACCCTGGTCAACGCCCTGAAGAACATCTCCGACCAGTTGATCCGCCGCGAGTCCATGGACAAGCAGGCCGAGTTCGCCGCCGAGTCGGTGGCGTCGGCGCAGAAGACCTACGACATCGCCATGGTCGCCTTCCAGCGCGGCCTCACCGACTACCTCAATGTGCTCAATGCCCAGGGCATGCTGTTCCACCAGCAGCAGATCCAGCAGCAGGTCCAGGCCGCGCGCCTGAGCGCCCATGCCGAGCTGGTGACGGCCCTGGGCGGCGGCCTGGAGGCGGGGCGCGATGTGCCCGAGGACAGCCGGACCCAACCGAGCAAGACCCCGGCGGCGCTGGCTGTCTTTGACCATTAAAAGCTGACCATTAAAAGCTGACCATTAAAAGCCGACCACCAAGTGCTGATCACTGAGTAAGATCCGATGACTCCCTTGCCTGCTCCCTTGCGCTGGCTGTACTCCCTTGAATGGCGCCGGGGTTTCTTCGACTGGGCACGCAGCGACGGCGTGACCTGGGTCTATATCTTCAAGGTCCTGGCCGCCGCGTTCCTCACCCTGTGGCTGGCCATGCGCCTGGAGCTGCCGCAACCGCGCACGGCGATGATCACTGTGTTCATCGTCATGCAGCCGCAGAGCGGCCAGGTGTTCGCCAAGAGCTTCTATCGGTTTCTCGGCACCCTGGCCGGGTCGGCGGTGATGGTGGCGTTGATCGCCCTGTTCGCCCAGAACACCGAACTGTTCCTCGGTTCGCTGGCGATCTGGGTCGGCATCTGCTCGGCCGGCGCCGCGCGTTATCGCAACTTCCGCGCCTACGGCTTCGTGCTGGCCGGCTACACCGCGGCAATGGTCGGCTTGCCGGCCCTGGCCCATCCGGACGGGGCCTTTATGGCGGCGGTATGGCGGGTGCTGGAAATCTCCCTGGGGATTCTCTGCTCGACCCTGGTCAGCGCCGCGATCCTGCCGCAGACCGCCAGCGCGGCGATGCGCAACGCCTTGTACCAGCGCTTCGGGGTGTTCGCCCTGTTCGTCACCGACGGTTTGCGCGGCCGCAGCCAGCGCGACGCGTTCGAGAGCGGCAACGTGCGTTTCATCGCCGAGGCGGTGGGCCTGGAAGGCCTGCGCAGCGTCACCGTCTTCGAAGACCCGCACATGCGTCGGCGCAACGGTCGCCTGAGCCGTTTGAACAGCGAGTTCATGGGCATCACCACCCGTTTCAACGCCCTGCACCAGTTGCTCGAACGCTTGCGCAACAGTGCCGCCGAGTATGTGCTGGCGGCGACCAAACCGGGGTTGCAGGACCTCGCCGAACTGCTGGACGGTTTCTCCGGCCGCGCCCTGACCAGCCCCGATGCCGCGCGCCTGGCCGAGCAACTGGCGAGCTACAAGGCCGAGTTGCCGGCGCGGGTGCGCAGCATGCGCGCGCTGTTCCAGGAGCACGAGCCGAGCGATGCCGAGCAGCTGGATTTCCACACCGCCTATGAGCTGCTCTATCGCTTCGTCGACGAGCTGCACAGCTATGCCCAGACCCACGCGTCCCTGGCCGAACACAGCCATGAACGCGAGCGCTGGGACGAGCCCTTCACCCCGCAGACCAACTGGCTGGCCTCGGCCGCCTCGGGCATCCGTGCTTCGTTCATCCTGATCGTGCTCGGCAGCTACTGGGTCGCCACCGCCTGGCCCAGCGGCGCCACCATGACCCTGATCGCGGCGGCCACCGTCGGCCTCTCGGCCGCTACGCCGAACCCGAAACGCATGGCCTTCCAGATGGCCTGCGGCACCTTGATCGGGGCCGTGGTCGGCTTCGTCGAGATGTTCTTCGTGTTCCCCTGGATCGACGGTTTTCCACTGCTGTGCGTGATGCTGGCGCCGGTGATCGTGCTCGGTTCGTTCCTCGCTTCACGCCCGCAGTACGCCGGGGTCGGCCTGGGGCTGCTGATTTTCTTCAGCACCGGTTCGGTGCCGGACAACCTGACCGTCTACAACCCCTACGCCTTCATCAACGACTACATTGCCATGGTCATGGGCATGCTGGTCTGCGCCGCCGCCGGGGCGATCATCCTGCCGCCCAACAGCCGCTGGCTGTGGCGCCGCCTGGAGCAGGACCTGCGCGGCCAGGTGGTGTACGCCATCAGCGGCAAGCTCAAGGGCCTGGCGTCGAGCTTCGAAAGCCGCACCCGCGACCTGCTGCACCAGGCCTATGGCCTGGCGGCGGGGCAGCCACAGGTGCAGCGCGAGCTGCTGCGCTGGATGTTCGTGGTGCTGGAGGTGGGCCACGCCATCATCGAGCTGCGCAAGGAGCAGGCGATCCTCCCGGTGCACCCGGCCTACGCCGAATCCCAGCCGTGGCGCCAGGCGATCCGGGTCATGGGCCGTTCGCTGGTGCGGCTGTTCCTGCAACCGGGCCAGAGCAACCTTGCGCGCGCGCTGGTCGCGGTCGATCACGCGATCGGCCGGGTCCAGGCCAGCGACGAACCCTTCGCCCCGCACTTCGATACTTCGGTCTTGCGCCGGGTGAAGAGCTACCTGCACTTCATCCGCAGCTCATTGCTCGACCCGCAATCGCCGCTGGCCGCCTATGCCGCGCCGCCAGCCGTACAGGCCCCGCCCCAAGGACTTGAACATGCCTCGTGAAATCGCCTTCCACGGCGTGTACATGCCGACCATGACCCTGATGTTCTTCATTGCCGCGGCCCTGGCCTGGGCCCTGGACCGCTTCATCTCGGGTTATGACCTGTACCGTTTTTTCTGGCACCCGGCGCTGCTGCGCCTGAGCCTGTTCTGTTGTCTGTTCGGCGCCATGGCGCTGACTGTCTACCGTTGAGAGTCCTTTGATGAAAAAGTTTTTCAGCCTGCTCGCGACCCTGCTGGTGCTGGCCCTGGCCCTGTGGATCGGCCGCACCCTGTGGGTGCATTACATGAACACGCCGTGGACCCGCGACGGCCGGGTGCGCGCCGACATCATCAACGTCGCCGCCGACGTCACCGGCGAAGTGGTGGACGTGCCGGTGCGCGACAACCAACTGGTGAAAAAGGGCGACCTGCTGATGCAGATCGACCCCGAGCACTACCAGATCGCGGTCAAGCAGGCGCAGTCGCTGGTGGCTTCGAGAAAGGCCACCTGGGAGATGCGCAAGGTCAACGCCCACCGCCGCGCCGACCTGGACAACCTGGTGATCTCCAAGGAGAACCGCGACGACGCCAGCAACATCGCCGACTCGGCCCTGGCCGACTACCAGCAGGCCCAGGCGCAACTGGAGGCCGCCGAGCTCAACCTCAAGCGTACCCAGGTGCGCGCCGCGGTCGATGGCTACGTGACCAACCTCAACGTGCACCGCGGCGATTACGCGCGCATCGGCGAGCCGAAGATGGCGGTGGTCGACATGAACTCGTTCTGGGTCTACGGCTTCTTCGAGGAAACCAAGCTGCCCCATGTGCGTGTCGGCGATAAGGCCGAGATGCAACTGATGAGCGGCGAGGTGCTCAAGGGCCATGTGGAGAGTATTTCCCGCGGCATCTACGACCGCGACAACCCGGAAAGCCGCGAGCTCATCGCCGACGTCAACCCGACCTTCAACTGGGTGCGCCTGGCCCAGCGCGTGCCGGTGCGCATCCATATCGACGAAGTGCCGGAAGGCGTGCTGCTGGCGGCGGGGATTACCTGCACGGTGGTGGTGAAGGAGGGTGGGGAGTAACCCGCTTCATACAGGTCTTTGTGGCGAAGGCAAGGCTGTGGCGAGCAGGCAAGCTCCTCGCCACAGGCCTGGTTAGCGGTAGGTTTTGTTGACGATCGACAGCGCCTGCTCGATGGTTTCGGCGACGGACAGTTCGTCGTCTTTCATCACCGCGACGATTTTCTTGTCCTGCGCGATGTCTACGCCGGGCTTTTTCAGTTGAGCCTGGCGATTCACCACGATGTAGCTCAGGACATGGCCACGCCCCTTGACGAACGGCAGGTCGATGGCCTTGAACATGCTTTGCTTGACGTAGTTGTAACGCTCGGTGGACGACAGGCCCTTGAAGGTGTCCGGGTAGTCCTGATAGATCTCGGCAGAGTAACGGCCGACGTCTTCTTCCCGCGCTTCGGCGTACAGGGCTTGTTTGCTGGTGACCTGGCCGGTGAGTTGGGTGTAGCGCTGGTCACCGTCGGCGATCTGTGCGGCGCTCATCCTGGCTTTCAAGGCATCGGCTGCGCTGGTGTCATCGGCCTTGGCCATGATTCGGGTCCAGGCATAGGCGGCGCTCAGGTTGCCTTGTTCCTCGTACTTTTCGATCAGGTCCTTTTGCGCTTCGGGGTAGCCGTGCCGGGCCGAGCGCTCCAGCCAGCGCAGGGCCAGGGCCGTGTCCTGTTTGGCGCTGGTATTGCCGTAGTTGTAGGCCTGGTACAGGCCGTATTCGGCGCACCAGTCGTTCTGCAGCGCCGAGTAAGCCATGTAGTTGAAGGATTCGGTATTGCGCTGTTCATCGGTTTTGCTTTCATCCTGACCGGCAATCATCGACAGGTAGCAGAACGCGCGAGGGTGTTTCGGCGCGGCCAGCACCATGCAGGTTTTCGCAGCATCGAGCTCCTGGTTTTCGTACAGCAGGAAGCCGACGCCGAACAGAATGTCGCTGTCCATTTGAGCATTGCACTGTTCGTTGCTGGCAACAGTTGGCAATACGTTTTGCAGGGTCAACTTGGGCAGTGTGTCGTTGAGGGACGATTCTTTATCGGCGGTTTTATCGGATGCGGTAGTACAGCCGGCCAGCAACACAACCAATGCCATTGGCAGCACGTTGAACAGTTTCAATGGATATTCCCTGATCTGCGATTGAATGGAGAGGCGCATGGAATGAAGCAGGGACAGGACGGGAGAGGAGGGAGCTTGAGCAGTTCCGTGCTTTCAGTGTCGATGCCAGCGATTCCATGCTGTGTTGAGCGCAAGCGCTCAAGAGGCGCGCATTCTACTGGGATTGCGAGGGGGCACAACCGAAACCGCAGCATCTGTTTGGCCACGGCAAAGGGCTCTTGGGCCTTGCGCACGCGACGCCTCGGCGGCGCTTCAAAAGAAGTAGCGCCAGCCTCTCAAGCTATTGCTTGCGCTTGGCCAGGATGGTTTTGGCCTTGGCCACGGTGTCTTCCACGCTCAGATCATCGTCGATCAGCAAGGCATGTAGCGCCGGGTCCTGCCACAGGTCCACGGCCGGTCCGGTGCTTTGCACAAGGCGGGAAATCAAGGCGTAGGCCATCAGTTGGCCGCGCGTGTGGAACTTCGGGTAGAGGTCCTGCATGTCCACCAACTGGGCCACGAAAGCACGCCGTTGCATAGAGGACATGCCCTCGAACACCTCCGGGTGGCTGTAGTAAAGATCCCCTGAGCTTAGGGCGATGATGTCCTTGCGCAGCGCCTGCTCAATATCCTTTTCGGGGGTGAGTTGGCTGAGCAGCTGGGTGTAGTGCTGCTCGCCCTCGGCCATTTGCCGAGGGCTCATTTTGCGCTTCACTGCCTCGATTGTTTTTGCCTCATTCAGGACCCTGGCCCAGGCATAGGCCACCGGGAAATTGTCCTGTTCGCTGCTCCAACGCACCATGTCCTGTTGCGACTCCTGGTCGCCGTGCCGAGCGGCGCGCTCAAGCCAGCCCATGGCCAATTCCTTGTTCGGTGGGTGGCCCAGCTTGCCAATGCTGTAGATGTCGTACAGGCCTGCTTCCGCGCAGGATTCATTGTGCTTGGCGGCGTAGGCGATATAGTCGAAGGCTTCGCTTTTGTCATAGTCGTTTTGCCTGGCGCCGACAATGCTGCCCAGGATGCACAAGCTCGTGGTGTAGCGGGGGGCGGCCATGATCAGGCAGCTGCGGGCCATTTTTATTTCCTTGCTCGCCAGCAAGGTACGGCCTGCGCCATACAGCACCTCGTCCTCATTGATCAGTCGGATGCCGAGGCCGAGCAGCAATTCGCTGTCCATCTCCGGCGTGCAGTACTGGTTGGCCTCGACCTTGGGCAGGATCTGCTCGAGGCTCAAGTCCGGCAGGGAATTATTGAGCTTTTCGTCCGGTGACGAGGCATTGCAGCCCAGCAGCAGAGTGAAGATAGCCAAGGGCAGCAGGCTACGAGATTTCAATGGAGAGTCCCTGAGGTTCAATCGTAAAAGGGAGGACGCCAAGAGGGCATGAGCAGGGGGCGGGGTGCAGCCGTTCCGTGCTTGAGGTGCCGCTTCCTTGCGATTGGAGTGCGGGCATTCTACGGGCATCGGCGCGGCATACAACGGTGTCATGCGCGTGATGGCCGGCGTTGAATGCGCAGAGCCTGGCGCTTAATCCGAAACGCTTCATCAGCACCTTTTCCAGCAGCCCCAAGGGCTCAAGGTCGCGCATTCTACTGGGATTGCCTGGGTGAACAACCTGACCCTGACCCCGCCCCCTTGTAGGAGTTGGCACCTACAAGACAGCGGCCATGTATAAGGCCCCTGTAGGCGCGGCCGACGGTGTTCCCGCTGTTACAGGGCGGCCTGGCCGAGGATCACGTCGGCTTTCTTCACGGCATCCGCCACTTCCAGTTCTTTATCGCTGAGTAGCTGCACAATCTGCGGGTTCTGCAGCACATCGACGCCGGCCTGCTTCAACTGGGCCTGCCGCGCGATGATCACATAAGCGTACAGCTGGCCACGGGTGCTGAACTCGGGACGGGCGCTCACCGTGGCCACGGCCTGCTCCATGAGGGCATGACGCTCGGCCACCGACAGGCCCTTGAAGGTCTCGGGGTATTCCATATGGATGTTCGCCGAGTACACCGCGATGTTTTCCTCGCGGGCTTCCTTGCGCACCGCGTCCTTGCTGGTGACGTGCTTGCCCAGTTGCTCGAAACCTTGTTCGCCTTCGCTGAGTTGTTGCGGGTTCATCCGTTGTTTCAAGGCGTCGATCTGTGCGCTGTCATCCAGGACCCTGGCCCAGCTGTAGGCCAGCGGCAGATTGTTCTTGTTGCTGTGCAGGCGCACCAGGGTCTGTTGCGCGTCCGCGTCGCCATGGCGCGCGGAACGCTCCAGCCAGCGCAGGCCCAGGTCGCTGTCCGGGGTCTGCCCGCGCATGCCGTAGGTGAAGTTCTGGAACATGCCGAACTCGGCACAGGAGTCATTCTTCAGCGCGGAATAGGCCATGTAGCCGAAGGCTTCGCGGTCGCGCTCGGCGCTGTCCTTGCTGCTGTCCTGTTCCGCGATGCTCGCCAGGTAGCACAGGGCCCGGTCGTGGGTGGGCGCGGCCATGATCAGGCAGCTGCGCGCCTGCTCGGGTTTGTCGTCGTTGTACAGCTGGTAGCCGATGCCATACAGCAGATCGCTGTCCAGCTTGGGGTTGCAGTACTCGTTGGCGACGGCTGGCGGCAACAGCTCCTTGAGGCTGAGCTGGGGCAGGGTGGCGTTCAGCTCCTCGTCTGGCGACGGTGTGCAGCCGATAAGCGCGGTGGCCAGTACCAGCGGCAGCAAGTGTTGAGGTTTCAATGGATATTCCCTGATCGACGATTGAGTGACGGCGAGCATGGAAAGGAGAGGGGGAGTTTCAGCGGTTCGCCAGCGATCCATGCGGCCTGATCGAGGCTGTGGGAGCCTCGAGTGCGCGCATTCTACTGGGATTGGGAGAGGGTACAACCTAGGCGACTAAAAGACGTTTTCTGGAACCCGTGGGAAGCGGCCGGGCGACGTTCCGCGGCCGGTGATCGGCCGTTACAGTTTTGCGCCCAGGCCAAAACGCTTCATCAGCGCCTTCTCCAGCAAACCCTTGGGCAACAGACTGGCCATCAAGGGCAAGGCCCGGCTGCCATTACCGATCCGAACCAGGCGTGGCGGTTTGTCCTGCTGCACGGCCCTGAGCAGCCTGGCGGCAAATTCGCTGGCGGGCGTCGGGTGGTCCTGGGAGGCCCTGGCCCGTGCGCGGATGCCTTCGCGCAACGGCCACCAGGGCGATCGTTCGGTCAACAGCTGTTCGGCTTCGTGCCCGGCATTCTTGGCAAAGCTCGAAGCAATGGCGCCGGGCTGGACCTCCATCACCCGGATGCCGAACGGCGCCAGCTCCATGCGCAGCGCATCGCTCAAGGCATGCACCGCCGCCTTGGAGGCGCAGTAGGCACCGGCAAAAGGCGTCACCAGGACGCCCGACACACTGCCGATATTCACCACCAGCCCGCGGCTGCGGCGCAGCACCGGGAACATGGCCCGGGTCACGCCGACCAGGGCGAACACATTGGTTTCGAACTGCCGCTGTATGGCTTCGACACCGCCATCGAGCAGCGGGCCCATGGCGCCGTAGCCGGCGTTGTTGATCAGCAGGTCGAGGCCGCCATATTGCTGGTTGATGCGTTCGCCCAGGGCAGTGAGCGTCGGGCCGTCGTTGACGTCCAGTTGCACCGCGTCAAAACCCGCGGCTCGCAGCATGGCCACGTCCTCGGCCCTGCGGGCGGTGGGCAGGACGGTGAAACCGGCGGCCTTGAAAGCATCCGCCAGGGCGCGGCCGATGCCGCTGGAACAACCGGTGATCAGCGCAACGGGCATGGCGCGGTCCTTGTACAAAAAGAGGGAAGGGGGGAATCAGTCGGAGAAACTGCCCTGCAAGCGTTCGGCGCGAAACTCCAGGGTTTGCGGGCGGTAGCCGGGGCGCAGCGGCGGCAGGGGCAGGCAGTCTTCCCAGTTGGCGCCGGCCTGCAACTCGCCGGGGCCGCGATAACGCGGGGCGCTGTACTGGTTGTCGGCCAGGTTCACGGTGTCGCCCGGGGCGTAGGCGGCGACGCGCCAGCGCAGTTCGGTCAGCGGCACATCGTTGCCGTTGTTCATCTTCAGCAGCAGCGGGCGATCCGCCGGGCAATGCTCGGGGGCATAGCTGATGCGCAATTCCAGGCGCGCCAGTTGCTGGGCTTCGCGGTTGTCCAGCCAGACCACCCAGACCGCCACCAGGCCCAGGCCGACAGCGGCGGCCATGGACACCGGCAAGGCCTTGGCGGGGTAACGGACCAGCAGGATCAGCCAGGTGATAACCAGCAGAACGCCGATGAACATGAGGAGAACCTCGGGGGAAATAGAGCAGTCATCCTACCTAAGCGTAGGTGGGATTGGCCATGGTTGTGGTGGGCTGCGGCTGCTTCTGTAGGAGCGGCCGGTCGACGCTCGATTGCCCGCGATGGCGGTGGTGATGTTGGACGGAGTACATATCCGTTTCTGCGGTCACGACTGCTGGCGGTTCCGCCCTTACGGCGGGTCACTTTTTTTCAAACGCCGGAATGCCGGCCCAGCAAAAAGTAACCAAAAAACGCTTGCCCCTGCGTACGGCCTTCGCTGCGCTCAGGTTCCCTCGCTCCGGCGTCCATCAGGGGGCATCGACTCCGGTCGGCTTCGCTTCGACCTCCATACGATGTCCTCGACTACGTCGAGGGGCGCTGCGCGCCTGTCCCCTGATGAACACCTCCACTCGGCCTCCCGATGGGGCGGGTGGATCAAGATCAAAAGCCAAAGCTGCGCCATGCGCGACCTACCGGTCGACGCTAACTCCTGTAGCCGCTGCCGAGCCTGCGAGGCTGCGATCGACCCCGAAGGGGGCGCAGGGATTTTGAAACCGCTGGAGGACCTTCGGTCCTATCGCAGCCTCGCAGGCTCGGCAGCGGCTACAGGGATTGAGGTGCTCGTCAGCTCAAGTACTGGCTGCCACGAATACGCCGGCCAAGCACGTCCAGCAGGTCGCAACCGTCACGCAACAAGATGGCGCTGGCATGGGCGATTTGCGTGAGGTCTGTGGCATCGGCGTCGCGAGTGTCCATGTGGCTCAGGCTTTCCATCAGCTGGGTCACTGCGAGGATGCGGTAGGCGGCGCTGGCATGGAGTTCGTCCAAGGGCGCGCGGGTGTCGATGAACAGGGTGGGGGTGGAGGATTCGTTACTGGTGAGGGCGATGCGGTCGGTCATGGAAGGCTCCAAAAGAAAACAGAGTTGAAAAAACTGCGTTCCTGAGAAAACAACCGAGCCGTCAAACCCGATCACGAATGAGTCGTGACAGGCGCGAGGATAGGGAGCGATGAATAGGTGGTCAACTCGATATTTGTAGCGTGACGCTACCATCTGTAGCCGCTGCCGAAGGCTGCGATCGACCGCGAAGCGGGCGCCGGATTTTGAGACCGCAGGAGGACCTCCGGTCTTATCGCAGCCTCGAGGGCTCGGCAGCGGCTACAGGGATTTGGGGAAGCTCTAGCCAGTGAGCTTCAACAGCTCATACATAATCGTGGACCAGACGAAGAGAACACCATCCAGCCTGTTTTGTATGCTCAGAAGGCGTTTGAACCGGGGTGGAAAGTTGTGTACATCTTCCGCCGAAAGTAACCCTCTACGTAACCCGGGAGTGGGGCAGAACATCATTCCTCGTACGTTGGCGAACATCAGAAAATGCTCGAACCATCCACGATATTGAAGCTTTTCAGTCCATCGATAGAAGTATTTACTCCGCTGTAGGGCCTCCAACATTTCCCTCAGATGGCGTCGGCTCAGATAGTAGCTGTACGCGAGACTTACAGCGCATAACAGAATCGGACATGCCAAAAGTCCAAAAGCGAGCCAGGAACTCCAGAATTGTTGTTCTGCCATCTGTCAGTGCTTAGTCAGTTTCAACAGCGCATACATGATCGAACCCCAGACCAGAAGCACAACATCCATCCAGTTTCTGATGGTCAGCAGACGTTGCAGATGGGGAGGGAAGTTGTCTATGTCTTCCGAGGAAAGAAAGCCTCTGCGAACCGCAGGGCCGGGCCAAAGCATCGATCCTCGAACGGCGGCGAGCATTACAAAATGCGTGAACCATCCCTCGTGGAGAAGGCTGTCGGTCCAGCGATAAAAGTGCTGGCTTCGCCGTAGGGCCTCCAGCATCTCTTTAAGGTAGCGGCGGCTCAGGTAGTAGCTGAGCGAGAGGTTTATTACGGCCAGCAGAAATGGACATAACAAAAGGATGAGGGCGAGCCAGGAATGCCAGAACTGTTGTCCTGTCATGGCGATGTCAGTTCGCAAAAATCTTGTGCATGCATAAATGCTTTCCATGGACAGTTGGGAAGGTGCACTGATCAGTGGTCGCAGATGAGTGACTACAGCTTTATCAGCAGGTACACAAACGCCCCCCACACGATAATCACGCCATCGAGCACGTTCTGTGTTTTTAAAAGGCGCTTGTACTGCGGCGGAAAGTTGCGCACATCGTCTGGGGAAATTATTCCCCTGCGTATTCCCGGCCCAGGCCAGAACATCATACCTCTGAGTTTCGCGAACATCAGATAGCGAGGATGCCATCCCAGATGAGGTAGGTAGGTTGTCCAGCCTGCGAAATAGTTACTCCCCTTTAGCGCCCCCAGCATCCCGTCGAGGTAGCGTCGACTCATGTAGTAGCTGAAGAGGAGACTGATGAGGGCAAGCAGAAGCAAGCCTCCAGTCAGAATCAGGATTATCAGGGGAGGGAATTTATAGATCATTGGACGTCCATTTCATAAAGCACTTCTCCAAAGACTTTTCCTGTAGCGCCACCTGCTGTTGAGCCTACCCATGAGCTGGTACCTACGATTAGCGCTGCACAGATAACCCCACCGACTCCGGTAGACGCTCCGATTGCCGCACAGATGGAAGTACTGGCGTACCCGACATAAGCTCCCAGGCTTCCTCCCATTGTTGAACCTGTGAAGTTGCCCGTTTCAGTAAACATAACCTTCCTGCAACTCTCATCCCCCGCCCCCGCCTGACAAACCTCCTGAACCTTCAACACCGACGAAACCCCACCCAGCGCAATCCCTACATACCCACCCATCTGCATGTACTTCGCCGCGCGGCTGACCGATTTTACGTGGACGACATAGCCCGGTATCTGCCCGGGCCCACCGGCCTTGTCCCATTGATGGACCAGGCTGCGGCTGGAGAGGCCGAGGGCGGTTTTCAGCTTGGGGGGTGGTCGCCCAGGGTGGTGTAGCCGCGCAGGCGGGTGGAGTTCAGCAGTTGGGCGTCCAGTTGCCTGAGCAATTGCTGGCGCCGGGCGAAGAACTCGGGGGATTTGAGGTGGCCGTGTTGGCGGTAGTTGTCTTGATGCAGACGTTCCATGTCTTGCAGGGTCTCGCGCAGTTTGTCCAGGTGTTTGCCCATCGTCGCGGTGCCGATGCCCAGCCAGGTCGAGGCCTGGCCGGTAAAGCCGGCGATCTCGGCCTGATGGCGGACCATAAAGTCGGCTTCGTCGGGCGTCAGCGGTTCGAGGGCGATCTTAACCTGTTCGGCGGCCTGCATGAGTTGCGCTTCCTCGTAGGTGCAGGCGTGGTTGGCGGGGTCGCTGAGCACGATCAGGCTGCCGGCTTTCACCGTATCGCCAAGGCCTGGATTGAGGGCCAGGTATTTGGCCAGGACGTCGGATGAGGGGCTGTCGAACAGGCGGCGCTGCAACTCGCTCAACGGCATGCTCCGGGGAACGATGTAGAAGCCGGGAGCGACCGGTGCCGGGGGCTGGACTTGTGGTGGTTTCACCGGAGCGTCAAGGCCTTGAGGCGTGGTCAGTATCGAGGTGTTCTTTGTACGTGCGCCCGGCAGCGGTGGATTCGGGTTGGCAGGGCGCAGCACGCGAGGCATCGGGGTCGGTTCGCCACGGGAGTCGGTGGTGTATTTGTTGCCGGAAGGTTGCTCAGCCATCGCTGTTTTCGCTGTGTGTTCTAGCCTCGCGAAACACTAATGAGCGGTATGGATGGAGTCGTTGAGAGCTATCTGAAACGCCCTGCGGTGTTTTCGAAATGTCGGGTAGGAATTGGTGAAACGACTGTAGCCGCTGCCGCAGGCTGCGATCGACCGCGAAGCGGGCGCAGGGTCATGAGATCGCTGAAGGCCTTCGGCCTTATCGCAGCCTGCGGCAGCGGCTACAGGAGGTCCTCGTTCAGGCGCGCGGACATAAAAAATCCCCCGCCCAACCAGCTGCGGATAGGGGACGCAGTCGGTCGGACGGGGGGCAAGGACTTGCTGGCAACGACTCCCTGCTTTTACTTGCAGCTTGCCGCTTGAAACTTGTCGCTGTGATTACTGGGCGATGGTTTTCACCGAGATACCGCGTTCCACCGGGGTGGAGCGGCCGTAGATGTCTTCGAAACGTTCGATGTCGTCTTCGCCCAGGTAGCTGCCCGATTGCACTTCGATGATCTCCAGCGGGATCTTGCCCGGGTTGCGCAGGCGGTGCACCGAGGCGATCGGGATGTAGGTGGACTGGTTTTCGGTGAGCAGGAACACGTTCTCGTCGCAGGTGACTTCGGCGGTGCCGCTGACCACGATCCAGTGTTCGGCGCGGTGGTGGTGCATCTGCAGGGACAGGCACGCGCCCGGCTTGACCGAGATGTGCTTGACCTGGAAGCGCCCGCCCATGTCCACCGAGTCGTAGGAGCCCCACGGACGGTAGACCTCGCAGTGGTTCTGGGTTTCGCTGCGGCCCTGTTCGTTGAGGGTGTTGACCATCTGTTTGACGCCTTGGACCTTGTCCTTGTGGGCGATCATCATGGCGTCCTTGGTTTCCACGACCACGATGTTTTCCAGGCCGATCACCGACACCAGCTTGCCGTTGCCGTGGATCATGCAGTTGCGGCTGTCCTGGATCACCACGTCGCCCTTGCTGACGTTGCCGTTGGCGTCCTTTTCATGCACGTCCCACAGCGACGACCAGCAGCCCACGTCGCTCCAGCCGGCGCTCAGCGGCACCACGCAGGCGCGCTGGGTCTTTTCCATCACCGCGTAGTCGATGGAGTTGTCCGGGCAGCAGGCGAAGGTGGCCGGGTCGACGTCCACGGTGTCGGCGTCCTGGGCGCTGCGTTCCAGGGTCAGCAGGCAGGTGTCGTAGATGTCCGGGTCGTGCTTTTTCAGCTCTTCGAGGAAGCGGCTGGCGCGGAACAGGAACATGCCGCTGTTCCAGAAGTAGCCACCGGCCTCGACGAACTCGGCGGCACGCTTGACGTCGGGTTTCTCGACGAAGTGCGAGACGCGGCTCACGCCTTCCGGCAGCAGCGCATCGTTGGTCGACTTGATGTAGCCATAACCGGTTTCCGGCTTGGTCGCCGGCACGCCGAACAGCACCATCTCGCCACGCTCGGCGGCCACGGTGGCCAGGGCCAGGGCGCGTTGCAGGGCTTTCTGGTCTTCCAGCACGTGGTCGGCCGGCAGCACCAGCATCAGCTCGTCGCGACCTTCGTTGACCAGCATCATCGCGGTCAGGGCCACGGCCGGCGCGGTGTTGCGGCCGAACGGCTCCATCAGGATGCGCTGGGCTTCGAGTTTGCGCGCCGCCAGCTGCTCGTTGACGATGAAGCGGTGGTCCTTGTTGCAGACCACGATCGGCGTGTCCATGCCTTCGAACACCAGGCGCTCGAGGGTTTGCTGGAACAAGGTGTGTTCGCCGGTCAGGGCGAGGAACTGTTTAGGGAATTGCTTACGCGAAAGCGGCCAAAGACGTGAGCCACTACCACCTGACAAGATCACCGGAATCATGTTGTTACTCCTTCAAAAATCGTTTGGGTTAGAGCTACTGCGTTCTGTCGTTTCACTCTCTTGTTTTTGTTGCTTGCCGGGCGGTGTATGCCGATCCCTGTAGCCGCTGCCGTCAGGCTGCGAACGATCGCGAAGCGGTCGTGACTCAGGCGCTACGGTCTTGCTGAAAGACCGCGTGAGCCGTTTTCACGATTGCTGCGCAACCGATCGCAGGCTCCGCCAGCGGCTACAGAAATGGCCTTCACCTGCCCGATCGATTCATCAGCGGGTCGAGACCGGGCGCTTGACCCAGACTGGCGACAGGCTGCTGCCATTGCCGGTGACGTAGAGCACCGCGGCTTCGCCGCGCTCCAGGGCGACCGGCTTGAGGTCGCTGACTTTTTTCTCGCCCTCGTACAGCGCGAAGCTGACTTTCACCGGGTTGATTTCACGTTCGCCACGGCCCTTGGCGGCCACCGACTGGACCACGTCGGTCTTGCCGTCGGCGGTCTTCAGGGTCAGGGCCTTGTCGCTCAGGTTCTGCACCCGGACCAGGGACTTCTGCTTGTTCTTGAACGGCGGTTCTTCGATCAGTTGCGGCTGGCCGCTGGCGTTGTTGACCAGGGTGTAATAGTGGTCGGCGGCGAGTTTCACCGGCACGCTCTGGCTGCCGACCTTGGCGGTGTAGTCGCCGCCGGGCATGAAGCTGAAGTCACTGCTGGCCAGCGGCGCGACGTCGCTGAGGCTGGTGCTGCCGACGGTGGCGCTGACTTCCTGGTTGCTGGCGTTGTAGATACGCACGAAGGACGAGCCTTTGGGCGCGGTCGGGCCGTACAGCGCGGCGTCGCCACCGGCGAAGGCGGGCAGGGACAGGACGCTCATGCCGGCAGCCAGTGTGATTGCCTTGGCGAGACGACGCGGAGTGATAGTGAAAGTCATGGGTGTCACCTCTCTTTCAGTTTTGCGCCCGATCGGGCGTCTCGGATTTGTTGAGTGCAGCTACGTTCTGTTGGCGGGCGCCGGCTTGTTTGAGCTCTGCGACCCACTGCGGGTCGGCGTCGCCGATTTCGTTATTGACCGGCAGATATCGTTCGGGGAACTCCCAGATCAGCACCTGGGGCGGGCTGTTCTTGAAGGCATCGCTTTTCAGGTAGCTGAGCATCGGCAACACCGGGCCGTGGCCGTCTTCGGCGTAGCTGACCACGTCGCTGTGCAGGGCTTGCTTGAGCGCGCCGACGAAGTTCCAGTTCGGGTTGGCGCTGTAGCTGGTACCCACCAGGGCCACCGGCACTTCGTTGTCGGCGAACAACGCGTCGTCGGCGGCCGGCTGATCGTCGGCGGCACGGGTCACGCGTTTTTGCAGCGGCTCCTTGGCCGGCATCAGGTTCTCGAACAGCGGGTCCAGGGGCAGGAACAGGCGCAGGTCGCCCTTGTGCACCACGGTTTGCTCGGCTTCGGTGACGAAACGTTGCGGCTGGCCCATCAGTGGTGCCTTGTCGGCGATCGCCTTGGCCAACTGGTTGGCGGCGATTTCGGCGCCGGCCGGGGTCCAGTGGGTGTCGGTGCGCAGGAACACTTGCTGGCCGTTCTGCTTGGCCTGTTGCAGCGGGCCCAGCAGGTCGGGGGCGAGGATCTTGTCGGCCGCCACCCGGGCGTGGAAGTCCTGGTAGAGGTTGGCGTGGATGCTGGCCGGCTGGACGTCGCCCAGGTGTTCCGGGTACAGGCGCACCTTGGCCGGCACGATCGCCATCACCAGTTTCACGCCTTTCTCTTTCAGGGCCTGGCGCACGCCTTCGACCAGCGCGTAGTTGCCTTGCAGGTTGAGTTCTT
This sequence comes from Pseudomonas sp. NFACC41-3, assembly GCF_900109505.1. Taxonomy (NCBI): domain Bacteria; kingdom Pseudomonadati; phylum Pseudomonadota; class Gammaproteobacteria; order Pseudomonadales; family Pseudomonadaceae; genus Pseudomonas; species Pseudomonas sp. NFACC41-3. Next base: position 490,065 of record NZ_FOAE01000004.1, on the reverse strand, counting down.
CGTTGACGATCGGGTGGAACTCTTCATCGCTGTACAGCCACTGGTCGCGGCCGAGCACCACGCCCGGACGACCTTCGTTGAACAGCTTGAAGTCCAGGGCCGCCCACAGGTTGGTGCCCAGGCGCTTGATCGGGAACTCGTCGTCGTAGTGGGTTTCCACGGCCTTGGCCCAGCGACCGTTGAGCACGGTGGCGTCGTTGCTGGTGCTGAAGCCGAAGAAGCTGCGCACCGACCACAGGCCCAGGACCATCAGGGTCACTAGGAACAGGGCGATATAGAAGACGCGTAATGAGCGGGTCATGGTCAGATCCCTCAGAACTGGAAGTAAAGGAACGGCGAGAAGCTTTGCGCCGAGAGTTTGAGAATCGAAGCGATGAACAGCAGCAGCACCAGGGCGCGCATCACGTAACGCGGCCAGTCGGCGACCCAGTAGGCCGGCTGGACCTGGGCTTCGACGCCCACGGTGTAGCCCGGCTGGTGGATGCTGCCTGGCTTGTCCCCCGGTACGGCCTTGATCAGGCCCGGCTGGGCGGTGGCCGGACCGTCGGCCTCGGTGTTGATTTCGGGCTTGCTCTTGACCGGCGTCGGGTTGCGATACAGGTCACGCAGGCCGAAGAACGCCAGGGTGGCGTAGGCCACGACCAGGGTCGCCACTTGCAGGCCGGTGAGGCTGGCGCGGTTGAGTTCCGACAGCGACCAGTCGCCGAAGCTGAACATGGCACCGTACATGCGCCCGGCGACATGCAGGTTCTCGGCGCGGAAGATCACCCAGCCCATCACCACCAGCAGGAAGGTCAGCGCCCAGCGGATCGGGTTCAGGCTGCGCGGCGAAGTGTTGATGCCGAGCATCTTCTCGATCGCCAGCCACATGCCGTGCCAGGCGCCCCAGACCACGTAGGTGATGTTCGCGCCGTGCCACAGGCCACCGAGCAGCATGGTCAGGAACAGGTTGCGATAGGTCATCAGCGTGCCTTTGCGGTTGCCGCCCAGGGTGATGTACAGGTAGTCGCGCAGCCAGGTGGACAGGCTGATGTGCCAGCGCCGCCAGAACTCGGTGATCGACTGGCTGATGTAGGGCTGCTTGAAGTTTTCCATGAAGCGAAAACCCATCATCAAGCCCAGGCCGATGGCCATGTCGCTGTAGCCGGAGAAGTCGAAGTACAGCTGCGCGGTGTAGGCCAGGGCGCCCAGCCAGGCGTCGCCCGTGGTCGGGTTCTGCAGGGCGAAGCAATGGTCGGCGACCACCGCCAGGGTGTCGGCGATGAACACTTTCTTGATGAAACCCTGCATGAAGCGCGTGCAGCCTTCGGAGAACTTGTCCAGGGTGTGGGTGCGGTTGTTGAACTGGTCGGCCAGGTCGCGGAAACGCAGCACGGGGCCGGCGATCAGGTGCGGGAAGATCGCCACGAACGCCGCGAAGTCGATCAGGTTGCGGGTGGCCGGGGTGTCGCCGCGGTAGACGTCGATGATGTAGCTGATGGACTCGAAGATGTAGAACGAGATACCGATCGGCAACAGCACGTGGGTCAGGATGAACGGCTCCAGACCGAACGAGGTCATGATCGCGTTGATGCTGTCCACGCCGAAGTTGGCGTACTTGAAGTAGCCGAGGATGCACAGGTCGACCGCCACGCCGAGCAGCAGCCAGCGCTGGGCCGGTTTGGTGCGTACACCGGCGGCGCCGACTTTCAGGCCGATCCAGTAGTTCCACAGGGTGACGCCGGCGAACAGCGCCAGGAAGTCCACCCGCCACCAGGCATAGAACACGTAGCTGGCGATCAGCAGCAGCAGGTTGCGATAGCGTTGCCCGCTCAGGTAGTACAAGCCGAGAAAGATCGGCAAGAACAGGAACAGGAACACATTGGATGAGAAAACCATCCCGATCTCTCCATGTTTGACCAACAGTAAAGGGCCAGAGCCCCCCCAAACCCCCCCGTGAAAAACCGGGGGCGGCGTATTGCATTCACATCATTCCCTGTAGCCGCTGCCGTAGGCTGCGATAAGGCCCGAAGGGCCTTCCCTCGGCCTCAAAAGCACGACCGCTTCGCAGTAGATCGCAGCCTTCGGCAGCGGCTACAGGTGTCGCTTACGAGCCTTTGTTGCCCTTCTCATGCGAGGGGTCGTAGACCTTGGTCAGGTCGCCACCCAGGCGGAAGGTCTTGAACGGTTGCATCTTGTGCTTGCGTTCCAGTACATCCGGGGCACAGGTGTAGAGGCTGCAGAAGGGTTCGAGCCAGGCGAATTTCGAGTCGACCTTGAGGTCGGTCATGTCCTGTTCCTTGCCGTTCTTTTCCTCGAACTCGTCCGGGTCTTTCACCCCGGCCAGCACCCGCTCGCCCAGGCGTTTCAGGGCGCCGTTGTTTTCCTGGCGCAGGTCGACGCCGTTGACCTGGGCGAAGCTGGCGATCATCGCCAGCGGCGGCAGGGCGTAGTTGTGATAGGCCAGGGCGCGTTGCTGGCGCTTGAGTTCGTTGGGCAGGAAGCCGTCGGCGTCGACCTGATTGGCGCCGACCTTGTATTCCTTCACCGCCCAGTCGAACAGGTCGCGGCGGTTGGTCGCCACGGCGGTGGCCATCACCGACCAGGCGGCCCAGTACGAGTGGTTGTTGGTCTGCTCCAGCGGCAGGTTGTCCCAGTCGCTGACCACCTGGTCGGCCATCTTGCTGAACCAGGCCTCGATCTGCTGCGCCTGCTGCTGGTGGGTGTCCAGCGGATGGGAGTCGGAGAACTTCAGGCGCAGGTAGGCCGAAGCCATGCTGCCCAGGGCCCATTTGCGCATGGACTTGCCGGTGTGGTTGAAGTCCTTGGACATCAACGCATCGGCCTGGGCCCAGGCGCTCAGCCAGCTCAGGGTGCAGTCCAGTTGTTCCGGACGGCCGTCGCGCATGAACTGCATCACCCGCTTGCTGGTGCCGCGCTCGATCTTGGTGATGTCGGCGGTGCTGTCGCGAAAGGCCTTTTCCGATTGCACGTTGAGGGTCGCGCGAGCCTTGTCCGACCCTTCGTACTTGCTGCGAAATTGCAGCGAGCCGGTGTAAGGCGCGGGCATGGCGTCGCAGCCTTCGCTGTGGTCGCCGCTCTTGAATTTATCCACCGGCGCGTAATAACCCTGGGGTGGGCGCAGTGGGGCCGCGGCCTGGGTCAGGCCTGCGAACATCGCCAGGCTCAACAGGCTCGGTGCCAGTAACTGTTTCAGCGTTTTGCTTTGCATAGGAACCTCATTGCCCGATTTGCGCGGTGCGTTGACCGGCGTCCGGGAATACGTTGCGTTTGCAAATTTTCGCTTCGACTTTCTGTGCCGCGGCGCCGGCTTCCGGACCCTGGACTTCGACCGCCAGCAGGTTTTGCGAGGCCCAGTCTTCGTCGGTGCGCAGTTCAAAGGCGAAACGCCCGTCGGTGTCGGATGTTTCCGGTTTGTCGATCTTGATGTCCTCGTGGCGCCCGTTCATGTACCAGAGGGTGGCTTGCAGGGTTTTCACCGAGGTGTCGGCGAAGCGGATATCGACCTGGTGGCTGCTGTTGCGCAGGTCCATGTTCTTGCTGTTGACCATCAGCTCGTTCTTGCCGGGCTTGAGGGTGGCGCTGGCGCTCATTTGCGCCGGCTTGCCTTCGCAGCCGTTGTCGAGCAGGGCCATCATCTGCCGGTAGATGGTTTCCTGGTCCAGGCGGTACAGCGGCGAGAATTCCCAGATCAGGATCTTCGGTGGCTTGGTCTGGAACTCCTCGCTGCCCAGGTACTGCAGCATGGAGCCTTCGAAGCCACCGCCGGGGAAGGCGACGTTGAGAATGTCGGCGCCGATCTCTTCCTGCAGGAAGCCGGCGAAGTTGTAGTTCTTGCCGCTGTGGCTGGTGCCCACCAGGGTGATTTCCGGGTTGCCGGAATCGCCGAACAGGTCGCCGTCGCCGGCTTCGCCCTTGGGTTCGGTGGTGAACTGGTCCATGTACTGGATCGCGTAGCTGGTGCCGCAGAGCTGGCCGGCCATGTTGTGCAGGGTGCCGGTCTTGCCCATGCGCCCGGACTTGTGGGTCTCGAACTCACGCTTGGGAATGTCGGCGAAGGCCGGCAACTGCTTGACCTTCTGCGCCACGATCTTCGCCGTGCGCTGGGCGCCGTACGGAGTCCAGTGCTGATCGCCGCGGAAGTAGAAGTCGTGGGCCGGCAGGGTCTCCGGCAGTTGCTCGTTGGTCAGCGGCGACAGGTCCGGCACCACGTAGCCCATCTGGGCGAAACGGCCGAGCATGCCCTGGTAGTTTTTCAGGGCCTTGTCGTAGTCGAAGCTGGCCTTCTCCTGTGGGTTGAGCTTGTTGCGGTTCACCAGGCCACGGGTCGGCTGGTAGACCAGCACCAGCTCCACGCCCTTGCTCTTGAAGGCGTCGTGCAGCTGTTGCAGGCGGCGATAACCTTCCGGCGTGGTGTTGAATTCGGTGCGCAGGTCTTCCTGGGTACGGAACAGCCAGTCGCCCTGGGCTTGCACCAGGGTGGTGAAGTTCTGCTGGTAGCGGGTGGTGTAGTTCTTCGCGTCATGGGCCGCCGGGCACAGGTTGCAGCAGGGCTCGGCGGTGAACTTCGGTGCCTGGGTTTCATCGGCGCGAGCGCTGTTACTGGCGGCGAGAATGCCCGCGGTCAATGCCGAGAGGCTCAAGAGTTTGATCAGGTGTGGGCGCATGACAGTCATCCTCAATCGCGCATTTCGGTCTGGCGTTCGACAGGGTCGATCAGCACGGCTTTCTGCTGGCGCACCAGCAGGTCAAGAATTTCGTCCTGGCGCTCGCCGAGGATCCCCGAGAAGCTGATGCCGCTGCTCTTGGTCGGGGCGAGCATGGACACACGGTACAGCTCGACGCTCAACGGCGAGTCGATGGACATCGGGCCGCTGCCATTGGCGGCCAGCTCGCCGCCGACCACGATCAGCGACACCTGGGCGTCGAACGGGTCGAGCTTGATGTCGCGGTCGGTGTCGGAGAGGTCCTTGATGTGGCCGTAGACGCCGGTCAGGCCGTTGGCCATGGCGACGTTCTCGTACAGGCGGATGTTCACGCTGTTGCGAATGCGGATGCCATGGCGCCGGTTGCTGATCACCTTGTTGCCCCACAGCAGGTTGTCGGCACTCTCGTAGAGGGTGATGCCGTCGGTGTGGTTGCGGTAGATCTCGTTGTCGGCGATCAGGTTGTTCACGCTGTTACGGTCGATCACCAGGCCCGAAAGTTTGTTCTCGTAGCTGCGGTTGTTGAAGATGAAGCTGTCGTTCACTTCCCGGGAAATGATGATCCCGTGCTTCTTCTTGGTCCCGTAGACGGTGTTGTCGGCGATGATCAGCCGGTGCGAACGGTCGTGGGGGTCGATGCCGTAGACGATGTTGTCCTTGTAGGTGTTGCCCTTGACCACGAAGTCGCGGGTCTCGTAGCAGTAGAAGCCGTACCACATGTCCGAGAACTCCGAGCCGATGATCCAGCCGGTGGGTTCGGGGCGCTTGAGCACCTTGGCCATGTTCGGCGTGTACTGGGAAATACTCACGCCGTAGGACTTACTGTTGGCGTAGCCGAAGCTGGCCATCTTGCTGTTGACGATGTAGGTCTCGGTGCCGCCCCAGGCCAGCAGGAACGGACGGAACTCCTTGGGCGAGTTGAAGGTCGCGGGGCCGTTGTCCTTCTCGCGCCAGCCGGTGACCTTGGTGTCGCGCACGAACAGCTGGCCGTCGTTGACCAGGAACGAACCGCCTTCCTGGGACAGGCGCAGTTCCTGGGTCTGCTGGTCGATTTCCAGGATGCCCTTGCGCCCGACCACGATCGGCAGCCGCGCCAGGTACACACCCGGCGAGGTTTCGCTGATGTACTGCTTGGGCAGCTTCTTCGCCAGCTCCTTGAGGTTGACGTAACCGTTGTCGATGAAGATCGCCTGGGGGATGCCGTGCTGGCGCACCACCCATTCGGCCATCTTGTTGTCACCGCCGATAAAGTCCTTCAGCGCGTCTTCCTGCATCATGCGGCGCACGCTGATCTTGCCAGGCTTGCTGCGCACGATCTTCGCCGCCGCCGCTTCGGCGGTGTAGCCGGAGAGGTCGGGCAGGGCCGGCTTGGCCAGGTTCAGCGGCGCGGTGGGCGCGCTGCTGACGGTGTAGGTCTTGGCCTGTTGCAGCTCCTTGGCCACGGTCGGCTGCTTGCCGGGCGTGGCGGCCGGGGCCGGTTCGACGTTGGCGAAGGCGGCGCTGCTGGCCAGCAGCATGGCGCCGGCCAACAGGCTGATCGAGCCTCTGATCGCTGGGCTGTTCATCGGGCTGTTCATCTCAGGCACTCCCTTGGCGGCTCGCATCAGAAGCGCCAGATCACGTCGACAAAGGCGCGGTGCATGTACGAGTCGACGTTCTTGCCATAGGCATCGCCCGGCTTGAACACGCCGCCACGAAAGCGCACCAGCGCCGAAGGCTCGTCGATCGACTGGCTGAGCGCGGCCGGCAGCAGGCCTTGCTTGAAGTACTTGGTGACCACCAGGTCCACTTCCTGGCCAAGGTCTTTCTCGCCATCGCGCAGCGGCAGGGACGAGCTGGAGAGCAGGGCGCCGGTGGCGTCGTCGTAGTTGTTTTCCACGGCGTTGATACCGTTGCTGCCCACCGGCTTGTTGCCGTCCACGCGCCAGAACTTGTGGTAGATCAGGCTGGCGTCGTATTCGTCGGCGAGCATCCAGGAACCGAACAGGGTGGCGGTCTGCATGTTGTTCATTTCGCCGCGGAAGGCTTCGCCGAAACGGTGCACCCGCGAGCGGGTCCCGGTGTAGTTCGAGCGGTTGCTTTCCAGGCCGTTCTGTTCGTAGTCGCCGCTGGCGCGGGCGTAGGCCGCGCCGACCTGCCATTTCGGGTCCAGGCGCAGGCGCACGCCGAGGTCGGTGGCCCAGCCGTTGAGGTTCTCGCCGCTCTTGGCCTGGGCCGGGCGGGTGCCGTCGGCGTTCAGCGCGTTGACCTTGTCGCGGTCGCCGCTCATGCCGGTGATGCTTGCCCAGTAGTTGACGGTGTTGGTGTTGCGCCAGTTGTAGGCGTCGCTGTTGGCTTCCAGGCCGAGCCAGGTCAGGTCGCCGTTCTGGCGCTTGTCCAGGGAGTCGGTGGCTTCGCCCGGAACCGGGTAGTCGAGCTTGCCGTCGTCGTGGCTGTGATGGGCGCGCACGCCAGCCCAATGCCCCGGGGTCCACTGGTAGGCCACATCGCCGTAGACGTGCAGGCGATCCTTGTCTTCCGGCGCCAGCTCCTTGAGGTCGGTGCGGTATTCGCTGAAGCGCTCGGCGATGCCGACGTTGGCGCGCAGCAGGGTGGTGTCGAAGGTCCAGTTCAGGGCTTCGATGTTGGTGTCGCGCCATTGGCCGTCGTCGTTGCGCAGGCGCTGGCGACCGAACTTCAACTGCTCGCCCGGGTAGGGGGTGAGGCCGCTGTAGCCGATCCAGAACTCGCGCATCGCCAGGTAGTTCTTCTTGCTCTTGCGGTCGCTGTTGTTGCTGCTTTCGGTGCTGGCGCCGTCGGACTGCTGCAGGGTGTCGGTCTCGATGATATCGGTGGAGGTCACCGCCTGGCCCATGGCGTAGGCGCTCCAGTTGCCGCTTTCGCCGTACACCCAGGGGCGCAGGTCGAGGCCGACGCCATTGACGTCGCCGCCGCCCAAGGTGCCGAGGTCACGGTCGTCTTCGGACTGGCCGGTGATCTTCACTTCCAGGCCGAAGTTCTTGGTGTCGGTGACGGCCGCCAGCGTCGGGTTGGACCAGAGCAGGGCAAAACCCAGGGCCACACCCAGCTTCGACAGGCTGAACAGTTTTCCCGTAGCCGCTGCCGCAGGCTGCGATTGGCTGCGCAGCAGCCGCAAAACCTGCGCACGCGGTGCCACTGACAGATCTCGGTCGCCCGGTTGGCGAGCGCTACGCGCTCGATCGCAGCCTGCGGCAGCGGCTACAGGATTGGCGTGGCTGGATGGAGTGAACTTCATAGGGATTCCTCACCGTCTTCTTCCTGCAGCGCGTGCAGTTCCAACGTGTTCTGGCTCAAGGCGCCACGTACGGCCTGCTCCTGTTGCAGCAGGCGTTGGGCCTCGGCGCGTTGGCCTGGCGGCAGTTGGGCTTCGAGTTGTTGCGCAAGCTCGTTGGCTTGCGGGGTGTCCTGGGTCTTGGCCAGCTGGCTGAAGACATAGGCGTTGAGCGGGTCGGGCTTGGTGCCCTTGCCCTGGGAGAACAGTTGGGCAATGGCGAAGTCGGCGCTGTTCTGGCCGTTGCGCGCGGCGGTCAGCAGGTGGTCCAGGGCCTTTTGCGGATAGACCTGGCCCAGGTAGCCGCGGCGGTAGATCTGGCCGAGGTAGTAATCGGCGGCGACTTCCTTGCCCTGGGCCTTCTTGAAGTGCTCTTCGGCGACCTTGGCGTCGGCCGGGACCATCTTGCCTTCGTAGTAGAGCTTGCCCAGCAGCAGTTCGGCGCGGGGCTGGTCGGCGGCGCGACCGTTGTCCAGGTACTGCATCATCTTGTCGACATCGCCCAGTTCAGGGAAGTCGTAGAGCAGTTGCGCCAGGGTGACCCAGGAGGCCGGGTAGCCGGGAGCGATCGGCTCCAGCAGCGCCTGCGCGGTTTTCTCGTCGGTCTTGCCCAGGCTGGCGTCGCCCAGCACCCGGGCCACGCTGTCGACCCGTTGCGCGCTGATGACGCCGCGGGCGTGGCCGGCCTGCAGCTGTTTGAGCAGCTCGGCCTGTTGCTCCGGCTGGCCGCGTTTCTGGTACACGGTGGCCAGTTCGACGTAGCAGATATCGGTGACGTTCAGCGCCGCCTTGCAGATGGTTTCCACCTCGGCCAGGTGCTGGTCGTAGGTGCCCTGGGTGCGGTACAGCAGCACCTGGGCCAGGCCGGCTTCCGGGTAGCCGGCGCTGCGCCATTGGCTGATCTGCTGCTGGGCGTTGACCTTGGGGAAGCTCTGCGGATATTGCAGGTAGAGCATCGCCAGCGGGATCAGGGTGTTGCCTTCACCATTGGCGAAGGCCTTTTTCAACAGGCCTTCGGCTTCGTGATGCTCGGCTTCGGTGGAGCCGGGCTTGGCCACCAGCAGGCGACCCAGGCGCGCCTGGGCCCGCGGCGAAGTGTCGGCCGCGGCGCGGTAGGTCGCCTCGGCTTGCTTGATCTTCGCCGGGTCGCGGGTTTCCATCTGGATATCGGCCAGGCCGACCTGGGCGTCGCTGTAACCCAGGTCCGCCAGCTGCCGGTAGTTCTGCTCCGCGAGCACGGTGTCGCCGCGCTTCAGGGCTTCGTTGGCCAGGCGCTGGTCGGGCAGGCCGGCGCAACCGGCCAGGGCCATGGCGGTCACCAGAGGCAACAGCAATGCCGAACCCTGTAGCCGCTGCCGCAGGCTGCGATCGGCCGCGTAGCGGACGGGTTCCGGACGGCGCGCTGTGTTCGCCAGACCGCATTCATCCCCTTCACGAGTGCGTTGCACTCGATCGCAGCCTGCGGCAGCGGCTACAGGGGCCGTTTTCGTCATCGGGAGTGGGGTATGAATAGTCATGGTTAGAGACCGGCAGCCATGGCTTTGTCGATCAGCCAGTTCACGGACGGGCCGCGGTCGCTGCTGACTTCCACCGGGCGGCCGGCGAAGGTGCTGCTCAGCGGGGCGTCGGGCTTGATCTGTACGCGAATGTCCGAGGACAGGTCGCTGCCGTTGAGGCTGGTGCTGCTGACGATGGTGCCGCTGCGTACGTCGTCTTCGCCGGCGATCTGGAAGCTGACCTTGGTGCCCGGACGCACGTCGGCGAACTGGCGGTAGGAGAAGCGCGCTTCGACGTTGGCCTGGCTGTTGCGCGGCACCAGCTGGAAGATCACGTCGCCCTTGCTGGCGTACTGGCCGTCGGCAACCATCTGCTGGGCCACGGTGCAGTCGCAGGGCGAGGTCAGGGTGCCGGTCATCTGCTTGCCGAACAGTTCCTCGACCTTGGCCGGCTGCAGCTGGTCTTCGTTCAGGTGGCCCTTGAGCACGTCGAGCATGCTGGTGCTGAAGGTCGCCAGCGGGGCGCCCTTGGCAGCCACGCCGTCGGCCTGGATCAGGCTCTGCACGGTGCCGTCGCGCGGCATGGTGACGTTCATTCCCGGCGCGCTGACCAGGCCGGCCTGGGCGTGGCTGACGAAGTACATGCCGTACACCGACTTGAGGATGAAGCCGAAGGCCGCCAGGCCGACGACGAAGATCCCGGCGCTGAAGGTCACCGCGCGCAGGCGGCCCAGGGCGCTCATGCCGTGACCGGCGTCCTTGTTCTTGCGCGCCTTGGTGAAGTTGTCGCGCTGCAGGGTGGCGAGCACGTCGCCCATGGTCACGATGTCGCCGGCCAGGTGCGAGGTGATCAGCTGGCGCAGGGTCGAGATGTCCTGGGGCTCGAGGTTCTGGAACTGGCAGCCGACCCGGCCGCTCTGGCGATCCACGGAGCGCACCTGCAACTCCACGTCCATGGCCAGCCCGAGGTTGTCGATGACGAACTGCAGGCGACCCTTGTGCACGTCGCCGACCTTGATCGGCAGCTGCCCGCAGTTGAAGCTCAGGCCGCCGGCCGAGAGGTCGATGACCCGCGCTTCGACCGGGGTCCGGTCGGGGCCGAAGAAGCGCAGCTTGGCCGGGATCTTGACCCGGGCGTGTTGGCGTTGGGCTTCGGATTCATGCACTACGTTGACGTTCACGGCGGTGTTCATAAGGGCGATTTCCTAGTTAATTCAGGCAAGGCGGGTCAGACCATCAGCAGCAGCGCGGCGACGAAAATGCTGCCGGCGGAGAAGGTCATGGTCCGAGACGACCAGGTGTTGAACCAACGTTGAAAGCTGGCTAGGTCACGGGACAGAGCAGTCGGTTGGCGGGTCCAGGACTGTTGGTCGAGGCGGAAGAACACGTAGATCTTCACCAGGGCCCCGACGATCTGGTTGTAATAGAGGATCAAAGGGTAGGCCGGGCCGATCCGGTGCCCCGAACAGGACAGCAGCAGGGTCAGCAGCAGGCGGGTGATACCGATCCACAGCAGGTACACCAGGATGAAGGCGGTGCCGTACTTGAAGCTGGCGATCAGGGCCACGGTCAGGCCGAGCAGGGAGGTCCACATCGACACGCGCTGGTCGAACAGCACCACGCTGGTGAACAGCCCCAGGCGCTTGAGGCCCAGGCCCAGGGCCCGGGAGTTCTGCCGCAGGTTGTTGCCGTACCAGCGGAACATCAGCTTGCGGCTGGCCTTGATGAAACTCTTCTCCGGCGGGTGCTCCACGGTGTTGATCGCCGCATCGGGCACGTAGAAGGTGTCGTAGCCCAGGCGCATCAGGCTGAACCAGCTGGACTTGTCGTCGCCGGTGAGGAACTTGAAGCGGCCCAGGCGCCAGTGTTGCAGCGAGTCGCTTTCCACGTCGGCGATGAAGTCCGGGTTGGTGACCACGCTGGCGCGGAACACGGACATGCGTCCGGTCATGGTCAGCACGCGCTTGGACAGGGCCATGGAGCACATGTTGATGTGACGCTGGGCGAAGCGCAGCTTGTGCCACTCGCTCATGATGTAGCCGCCGCGCACTTCGCAGAACTCGTTGGTGGTCAGGCCGCCGACGTTGCCGAACAGCTGGAACCAGGGCACGGTCTTGCGCACCACGCCTTCGCCGAGCACGGTGTCGCCGTCGATCACCGCTACCACGGCGCGGTCGTCCGGCAGGTGGCGGGAGATGGCGCGGAAACCGAAGGCCAGGCCGTCGCGCTTGCCGGTGCCGGGGATGCGCACGAAGTCGAGCTTGACGTGGGCCGGCGGGTTCATGCGGGCCCAGAGGCTTTTCACCAGCAGCTCGTCGGACATTTCCACGATCGAGCAGACCACGGTGGTAGGGAAGCCGCAGTCGATGGCTTCACGGATCACCGAGCCATAGACCTGGGCGGTGGTCAGGGCGTCGATCCGGAAGCTGGTGACCATCAGGTACACGTGGGACGGATCGGCGGCCTTGCCCAGCTTGCGGACCTTGCGGCGCAGGTGCGGGTAGACCACGTAGAGAAACAGCATGCCGCGCACGAAATGCGTGGCACCCATCGAGTAGCGCCAGATACCCACGGCGCCAATCAGGAAGATGAAGTCCTTCGATTCGGAGTCGAATGTGGACGCGGGCAACGCCAGGGCGAGGCCCATCAGTAAACTCAAGAAAAACAGCCAACCTGCGGCCTGAAGTAGGCCGTGCTTTAGCCTGTGCATAATCTGCATCCGTCTCGATCTCGGGCGAGCCTGTGGGGTGGCCCGATGGGGTTAAGGCAGGCAAAAAAGCCAAAGGGGGCACATTCCTGTAGTCGTTGCCGGAGGCTGCGATAGGTCCGCAGGACCTCCGGCGGTTGCAGGTACGTCGCGACCCTTCGGGTTCGATCGCAGCCTGCGGCAGCGGCTACAGGAACGGGGGACTGCCCCCGATACCGCTGGTTACCAGCAGATACCTTCGGTCCGGCCACTCGCGCTGGTGGCCTTGGACATGAACCCGACCAGGTCGATGACCTGCTTGCCATGCGGCACGTCTTCGGCCAGGGCGCGGAACTTCTCGTCGCGGTTGCCGAGGATGATCACGTCGGAGTTGTCGATCACCGAGTCGAAGTCCGCGTTGAGCAGGGACGAGACGTGGGGGATCTTGGACTCGATGTAGTCCTTGTTGGCGCCGTGGACGCGGGCGTACTCGACGTTGCTGTCGTAGATGCTCAGGTCGAAGCCTTTGCCGATCAGCATTTCCGCCAGCTCCACCAGCGGGCTTTCGCGCAGATCGTCGGTACCGGCCTTGAAGCTCAGGCCGAGCAGGGCGACTTTGCGCTTGTCGTGGCTGGAGACGATGTCGAAGGCGTTCTGCACCTGGGACTCGTTACTGCGCATCAGCGAGTTGAGCAGCGGCGCTTCGACGTCCAGGGAACCGGCGCGGAAGGTCAGGGCGCGCACGTCCTTGGGCAGGCAGGAACCGCCGAAGGCGAAGCCCGGGCGCATGTAGTACTGGGACAGGTTGAGGGTCTTGTCCTGGCAAACCACGTCCATCACTTCACGGCCATCGACGCCGACGGCCTTGGCGATGTTGCCGATCTCGTTGGCGAAGGTGACCTTGGTGGCGTGCCACACGTTGCAGGTGTACTTGATCATCTCGGCGACAGCGATGTCCTTGCGGATGATCGGTGCGTCGAGTTCTTCGTACAGCGATTGCAGGACGTCGCCCGAGGCCTTGTCGAATTCGCCGATCACGGTCATCGGTGGGAAGTCGTAGTCCTTGATCGCGGTGCTTTCACGCAGGAACTCAGGGTTGACCGCGACGCCGAAGTCGACGCCGGCCTTCTTGCCGGAGCAGTCTTCGAGGATCGGGATCACCACGTTGGCGACAGTGCCCGGCAGTACGGTACTGCGCACCACGATGGTGTGGCGGGAGGTCTTGTCACGCAGGACGAAACCGATTTCGCGGCATACCGCCTCGATGTAGTTGAGTTCCAGGTCGCCGTTCTTCTTGCTTGGCGTGCCGACACAGATCATCGACAAGTCGGTGTCGCGAATCGCCTCGGCGAAGTTGGTGGTTCCGCGCAGACGACCGGTTTGAATACCTTGCGCCAGAAGTTCACCCAGACCCGGTTCAACGATCGGCGATTTACCGGCGTTGATCATATCGATCTTGTCCTTGGCAACATCGACGCCAACGACCTCATGGCCCCGTGCAGACAGGCAACCGGCACATACTGCACCGACGTAACCCAAACCAAATATGCTGATGCGCATCGCATTTACCTCTGTGTTATTCACGCCATTAGATGGCCGGAGTTAATGTTTGCCAGCTTTAATTGCGCACTCGGAAGTTCAACGAACAGGCGTTGAGATATCCAGTGCAGGCAGACTAAGTTCCGAGTGTCTAAATAAGTGCACTCAAGTTGTGCGCAACTTGGCCTTGTTGTAGGGGCTGCCCTTAAATGTTGCCGTCCTTCCTGCTGGAAGGCAGCTCCGAGGTTGGCGATAATCCTGATTTATAGGAGCAGGCCCATGATAATCAGGTAGTTACACGCTCCCGGAAGCGTTTTAAGGCGGGCTATGCCATGGCCTTGTAGGGGATAGTAATGGTGCATTATCTCCTGTGTATTGACCCTAAGTTCGAGTTCCTGAGCAGTAGGTCAGGATAATATGACAACTTCGCTACTGTCGTTGGATTCCATGTAAGTCATCTCCTACAAACTCGTTGAGAATCGTTACCGGTGGTATGAGCGGTGGTTCAGGACATAGTTCCAGACCGCTGATCCTGTTTTCTGAAATTTCTTGAAATATTGCAAAAGATGGCACTGCTTTCATATTGATAGCACTTACCATTTCAGCCTTTAGTTATGGGGAGTTAAAGCGCGGGGATATTTTTATGCCACTACCGATAAAAAATTTGTGTGCCACTACTGAAAAAAATGACCTCTGTCGAGTGAAACAAAAGTTATAAATTCAGAAGAAAATATTTTGGCGCCAATTGTTTGGCGTTTTGGTGGGAGTCAAAGAGGAAAGTGACCGCTCGTCGACGCACTCGTTTGCGCGAAACCAGTGCATCGACCGCGTGCGTTATTCCGGTGCGTGATCGCGCAGGAAAACCAGATTATCGGGTTTCGACTGTTCGGCGCTGTAGCGGTAACCCTGGACATCGAACTGCTTGAGGGCCGCCGGGTCGTTGATGCGTTCTTCTATGACGAAGCGGCTCATCATGCCCCGGGCCTTCTTGGCGTAGAAACTGATGATCTTGTACTGGCCGTTCTTCAGGTCCTTGAACTCGGTATTGATGATCCGGGCGTTCAGGGCCGTGCGCTTGACCGCCGAGAAGTATTCGTTGGAAGCCAGGTTGAGCAGCAGGTCGTCGCCCTGTTCGGCCAGGGCTTCGTTGAGCCATTCGCTGATGCGCGTGCCCCAGAAGGCGTACAGGTCCTTGCCGCGGGCGTTGGCCAGCTTGGTGCCCATTTCCAGGCGATAGGGCTGCATCAGGTCCAGCGGGCGCAGCAGGCCGTACAGGCCGGAAAGCATGCGCAGATGCTGCTGGGCGTAGTCGAAATCGGCTTCGCTCAGGGTTTCGGCATTCAGGCCGGTGTACACGTCGCCCTTGAACGCCAGCAACGCCTGCTTGGCATTGGCCGGGGTGAAGGCCGGGGTCCAGCTGCCGAAGCGCGCGGCGTTGAGGCCGCCGATCTTGTCGGAGACGTGCATCAGTTCGCTGATTTGCGCCGGGCTCAGTTCGCGCAATTGCAGGATCAGTTCCTGGGAGTGATCGAGGTACTGCGGCTGGGTGAAGCGTTGAGTGACGGGCGGGGTCTCGAAATCGAGGGTCTTGGCGGGTGAAATCACCATCAGCATGAAGTCGTCTCCTGTAAGCGTCGGGGGATTCTAGGGGCTTGGGCGCTTTGACTCCACCTATGAAGGCAATAGGGGGGGGCCGCCGGTCGTCCGTCGATCGGCGATGGCCTGCTGCAGGGAGGCGCGTGTCCGCTCTCTATAAAGGGAAGGGGAGTGGCCTAGGCAATAGGGCCGGGAGGCCGGTATCGGCTATAGTGCCGCGCGGGTTTTGTTATGGAGACATCCCTTTGCGCAGCGCGTTTTTTCTTTCGATCTGGCTGTTGAGTTTCGGCGCCCTGGCGGCGCCGAACGAGGTGGCGACCCTGGATCGCAGCACCTGGCCGGAACAACTCAGTAACCCAACCCTGTTCGACGTGGCGTCGCGGGCGGAGATCCTCACCTTCGCCCGCGCCCTGCTGGACAGCGAGGCCTGGGATGAAGCTTCGTTGAAGCAGCGCCTGGGCCTGCGGATCATCAACATGGCGTCGATCGATGCCGTCCGCCAGCGGCTCTGGCGGCAATTGCTGAGCAACTACAACTTCGCCCAGCAGAGCTGCGACCAGGACGCTTCCTTCTGTTTCCTGGTGGAAGACATGGACTCCCTGCGCGAGCAGGCCGGCAAGTTCCAGTTGGGCGACGACTCCTATTACGCCCGCTGGGCCGAGCCGAGCCGGACCTTCCATGAACAGTATCTGGACGAGCTGCTGCGCAAGGCCGCGCTGTTTCCCCAGACCGCCAGCGAGATCGAGCGTTTTGGCGACTACGAGCGCAATGGCGACGAGCTCAATGACCGGCTGTTTTTGCTGACCTTCGACAGCGCCGCCAATCTCGCCCCGGACAACACCCCGTGGCTGACCGAATACCTGCGCAAGTCGAACATGAACGGCACCTTCTTCGTGCTTGGCAGCGAGTTGCAGAGCCGCCTGGAGCAGCGTTCGGTGGCCAGCCTGCAGGCCCTGTATTCGCAGCAGTGCGTGGGCGTGCAGGGCTGGGAGTATCGTTCCCACAGCCATTGGCAGGACTGGCAGGACTCGATCGAGCGCAGCGTCGAACTGGCCAAGGGCAAGCTGCCGGAAAACTACGTGCCGCTGTTTCGCCCGCCCTACGGCCAGCGCCGGGCGGATGCGCAGGCCTTCTTTAATGCACAGGGTTTGCAGGTGGCGCTGTGGGACATCGACCCGCAGGACGGCGCCGGCAAGCTCAAGGGCGAGCAGAGCGGCCAGCGGGTGTTGACCCTGATGCTGTTGTGGCGACACGGGGTGATCAATTTCAACGCCCGGCAGGACGCGGTGAAGACGGCATTGCCCTGGTTGCTGACGCAGACGGCGCAGAGCGGAATCGGTTGGGAGGATTGTCAGGACGCGTTTCGCTAGAAACGACGAAAGGTCCGTATTTACGGGGGGAGAGGAGGTTTTTGCCGATTTTGGCCAGGATTTCGAGGCAGGCGGACTTCCGACTTTAACGGTGCTTGGGCAGCGCGCCAAGGGCTATTCGTCACTCTGCAAAATAAACTTAAAAAAAGCGTCAAAGTGCTTTTTCCTGTCACAGGTTTTGGAGTATTACGAAGTCAGACCGCCGAAACCTGCAACACAGGTGGCGTCTCCCAAGACTCCTTTTGTGTGCACTTCACTCGAACCCCTGCGGGTGAATTCGACGGTCAATTCGAGGCGTAGCACCGCCATGGTATTGCGTCGACTGGCCCCCACATAAGGTGACCGAGTATGGATGACCACGGACGTAGCCCTTCCTCCAACCAGCCAATCCTTTATGTACTCGATACCAATGTATTGATTCACGATCCAAACGCCCTGCTGAACTTCGAAGAACACCATGTGGCGATCCCGATGATCGTCCTGGAGGAACTCGACAAGCTCAAGAGCGGCCATCACAGCGTTGCAGCGGAATGCCGCCAGGCCATTCGCCTGATCGACAAGACCCTGGGTGAGGCCTCGCCTGAAGACGTCGAGCTGGGTGTGCCTATCCAGCGTGGCAAGAGCGGCCCCAAAGGCCTGCTGTCGATCCTCATGAGCAAGCGCTCCGAGCCCAACAGCCTGCTGCCGGAAAACCTCAACGACAACATCATCATCAACCAGTTGATCGACCTGCACGCGCGCGACAAGGAGCTGCGCGTGGTGCTGGTGACCAAAGACATCAACATGCGCCTCAAGGCGCGCGCCTGCGGGATCGCCGCCGAGGACTACAGCACCGACCAGCTGGTCGACGACGTGGCCTTGCTGCCCAATGGCTTCCACAACATGACCGGTTCCTTCTGGGACCGCGTGAGCAAGGTGGAAACCCGCCAGGATCACGGCCGCACCTGGCACCAGGTGCAACTCACCGACAACCTGCCGGCGGTGCACATCAACGAGTTCATCATCGACGAACAGGGTTTTGTCGGCTGGATCAAGGAGATTCGCGCCGATGTGCTGCTGATTCTCGACCTGCATCAGGAACCCCTGTTGCACCAGGAAGCCTGGGGCCTGAAACCGCGCGACATCTATCAAGGCCTGGCGCTGTTCGCCCTGCTCGATCCGGACATCCATCTGGTCAACCTGTCCGGGGCTGCCGGTTCAGGCAAGACCATCCTGGCCCTGGCCGCGGCCATCGAGCAGACCATGGTCAGCAAGCGTTATCGGCGCATCATCGCCACCCGCAGCGTGCAGGGGCTGGACCAGGAGATCGGCTTCCTGCCGGGCACCGAAGCGGAAAAGATGGAGCCCTGGCTCGGCGCCATCACCGACAACCTCGAAGCCCTTCACATGGATGACGAAAGCACCCATGGCAGCGTCGACTACATCCTCAGCAAGGTGCCGCTGCAGTTCAAATCCCTCAACTACATTCGTGGCCGCAGCTTCCAGCAGAGCCTGATCCTGATCGACGAATGCCAGAACCTCACCCCGCACCAGATGAAAACCATCATCACCCGTGCCGGCGCCGGTTCCAAAGTGGTGTGCCTGGGCAACCTGGCGCAGATCGATACCCCTTACCTGTCCGCGACCAGCTCCGGGCTGACCTACCTCACTGAACGCTTCAAGGACTTCCCCAACGGGGTGCACATCACCCTGCAAGGGGTTCCACGCTCGATTCTGGCCGAATACGCCGAGTCCCATCTGTAACCCTCGCCAGACGGGCGGCCGCGAGGCCGCCCGTTTTTTTGTGCCTGGATGAAACTTCTGTAGCTGCTGCCGCAGGCTGCGATCGGCTGCGCAGCAGACGTCAGAGGACTTGTTGCGTTTCACCGGTAACCCTGGGGGAAGTCCGGATCACGTCCGCTACGCGGCCGATCGCAGGCTGCGCCAGCGGCTACAAGGATCGCGTAATCAAGCGTGCGGAAATTTGACCCTCGGGTTTACAATCGCCTTTCCTGATCAGGAGTAAGGCTGTGCTGACTCATCTCGATTCCCAAGGTCGCGCCAATATGGTCGACGTCACCGACAAAGCCGTGACGTCCCGCGAAGCCACGGCCGAAGCCCGGGTGCGCATGCTCCCGCAAACCCTGCAAATGATCGTCAGCGGCGGTCACCCCAAGGGTGATGTGTTCGCCGTGGCGCGCATCGCCGGCATCCAGGCGGCGAAAAAGACCAGCGATCTGATTCCCCTGTGCCACCCGCTGATGCTCACCAGCGTCAAGGTCGAGCTCAGCGCCGAAGGCGAGGACAGCGTGCGCATCGTTGCCCGCTGCAAGCTGGCCGGGCAGACCGGGGTGGAAATGGAAGCCCTGACCGCCGCCAGCGTCGCCGCGCTGACCATCTATGACATGTGCAAGGCCGTGGACCGCGGCATGACCATCGAAGGCGTGCGCCTGCTGGAGAAACTGGGCGGCAAGAGCGGTCATTACCAGGCGGATGAACAATGAACCTGACCGTGAAGTTTTTCGCCCGCTATCGCGAGGCGCTGGGCGTGGATTCGCTGCGGGTCGCCGGCGATTTCGCCACGGTCGACGATGTGCGCGCCCTGCTGGCCCAACGCGAGGGCGCCGAGGTGCTCAGCGAGCAGAACCTGATGTGCGCCCGCAACGAAGACCTGTGCCAGCTCGACGAGCCAGTGAGCGACGGCGACGAAGTGGCGTTTTTTCCTACCGTGACCGGGGGCTGACATGGCGATTCGTGTGCAATCGGGCGCCTTCGATCCGGGGGCGGAAGTCAACGCGATGCATGCGGCGAATGTCGGCGTCGGCGCGGTGGTGAGCTTTGTCGGCTACGTGCGTGATTTCAACGATGGCCTGGAGGTGGCGGGGATGTTTCTCGAGCATTACCCGGGCATGACCGAAAAGGCCCTCGGCAAGATCGCCGCCGAGGCCGAACAGCGCTGGCCGCTGCTCAAGCTGGAAGTGCTGCATCGCATCGGCGCGCTGGAGCCGGGCGAGCCGATCGTTTTCGTCGGCGCCGCCAGCGCCCACCGCCAGGCGGCGTTCGACGCCTGTGCCTTTGTCATGGACTACCTGAAAACCCGCGCACCGTTCTGGAAAAAGGAAACCACCGCCGACGGGCCGCGCTGGGTGGAAGGTCGCGACAGCGATCACGCGGCGGCGGATCGTTGGAAAGAATGATTGCCTGATCCCTCTGTATTGACCGCAAGTCCGCCATCGCGGGCAAGCCTCGCTCCTACAGAAGCACCAGGTATCTGTAGGAGCGGCCAGTCGACGCTCGATTGCCCGCGATAGGGCCCTCGACTACGCCCTCCATTTCCCTGTTTTTTCCCATTTCTGCCTCTCGACCAAAGGCCGGCTGACCCGCGTCCGCGCCGTTGACGAAATATACGTAAAAGTCCAGTATGGATTTACAAGTACAAACAAGGCTTCACCGTTTCACTCCTTTCTTCTGTCTTGCCAAACCAACAACAACCCGCGAGAGAACGAACATGAAGAAACTCCCCCTCATCAGTGGCCTGGCCCTGAGCCTGTTGGCGTGCAGCAGCCTGTTCGCCGCCGAGAAAACCCTGCGCATCGGCATCGAGGCGGCTTATCCGCCGTTCGCCTCGAAAACCGACAAGGGCGAGATCGTCGGTTTCGACTACGACATCGGCAATGCCCTGTGCGCGCAGATGCAGGTCAAGTGCCTATGGGTCGAGGGTGAATTCGACGGCCTGATTCCCTCCTTGAAAGTGAAGAAGATCGACATGGCGCTGTCGTCGATGACCATCAACGAAGACCGCAAGAAATCGGTCGACTTCACCCACAAGTACTACTTCACTTCCTCGCGGCTGGTGATGAAGGAAGGCGCCACGGTCGATGACCAGTACGCCAGCCTCAAGGGCAAGAACGTCGGTGTGCAACGGGCGACCACCACCGACCGCTACGCCACCGAGGTGTTCGAGCCCAAGGGCATCAACGTCAAGCGCTACAGCAACAACGAAGAGATCTACATGGACCTGGCGGCCGGGCGCCTCGATGCGATTTTCGCGGACACCATCCCGCTGAATGATTTCCTGTCGATGCCGCGTGGCAAGGGCTATGCGTTTGTCGGGCCAGAGCTGAAGGATCCGAAATACGTGGGTGAGGGCGCGGGGATCGCGGTGCGCAAGGGTAATACCGAGCTGGTCAGCCAGTTGAATAGCGCCATCGATGGCATTCGCGCCAGTGGCGAATATCAGAAGATTTCCGAGAAGTACTTCAAGTCCGACATCTACGGCGACTGATGTCGCGTGGCGTTCGTGAGGACGTCATCGCGGGCAAGCCTCGCTCCTGTGGTTTTGTCGGAGCGAGGCTTGCCCGCGATGCTTTTAGAGGCTGTCAGCCCTTCAATTCCTTCAAGTGCTTGTACACCGTCGCCCGCCCCATGTTCAGCACGTTGGCCACATAGTTGGCGGCGCTTTTGCCCTTGAACGCGCCTTCGGCGTGCAGCGCCAGCACCAGTTCGCGCTTGTGTTCGCGGGTCAGCAGGTTCAGGCCCAGCTGCCGTTCGCGCAGCCAGTTGTGCAGGAAGGTGTTGATGCGCTCCTGCCAGTCATCGCGAAACAGCGAGTCCGGTTGCGGGATCAGTTTGCTCGGCGAGAGGAACAGGTCCAGCGCCGCCTTGGCATTCTCGAACAGCGAAATATTCAGGTTGATGCACAGCACCGCCAGCGGCTGGCCGCTGCCGTCGCGTAGCACGCTACTGAGACTGCGGATCTTCTGGCCGTCCCAGTTGAGCTTTTCGTAGGGGCCGATATTCCGCTCATTGGCGTCCTCGCCGAGCATGTCTTCGAGGGCGGAGTCGTCGCCCACTTCGCGCTTGGAGATGTTGTTGGCGATGTAGTCGATCTTCTGCGTGCGCAGATCGTGGATAACCACCTCGGCATGGGGGAAGAACAGCGTGGCGATGGCATCGGCGATCGCCCGGAAGTTATCCAGGACAGGGTCCTGCGCGGGTGAGGTCATGGGTGGTTCTCCAGGCGGTGTCAGCGCCCCGCGAGGCAGGGCGCTGCGAGTGTGCCGCAATCGTTGGGGCGCGTCACCTGAGCGGGGTCAGCCGAGGCGGGCGGGGGAGAGCATGGCGGCGTCCAGGCCAAAGCGCGCCAGCTGTTCCGGCAAGGCTTCGCCACGCACCAGGGCGGCGCTGGCCTGGCCCATGGCCGGCGAGGTCTGGATGCCGTAGCCGCCTTGCGCGGCGACCCAGAACAGGCCCGGTACCTGGGGGTCGAAGCCGGCCAGCAGGTCGCCGTCGCTGACGAAACTGCGCAGGCCGGCCCAGGTCCGGGTCGGGCGGCGAATGGTCAGGGTGGTGGCCTCTTCGATCTGGTAGATGCCCATGGCGATGTCCAGCTCTTCCGGCTGTACATCGTGGGGCTCCACCGGGTCGGCGTTGGCCGGCGAGCCGAGGAACATGCCGGCGTCGGGCTTCATGTAGAAGGATTCGTCGAGGCTCACCAGCATCGGCCAGTGGTGGATATCGACGCCTTCGGGGCCGGCGAAGATAAAGGCTGCGCGGCGTTTCGGCTGCAGGCCCAGGGGCCGGGCGCCGGCCATGGCGCCGACCTGGTCGGCCCAGGCGCCGGCGGCGTTGATCAGGATGGGCGCGCTGAAGGTCTGGCCGGCGGTCCGTACCTGCCATTGGCCTTGTTCGTCGCGGCTCAGCCCCAGCACTTCACAGTCGGTACGCACCTCGCCCTGGTTGCGCCGGATGCCGCGCAGGTAACCCTGGTGCAGGGCGTCGGTGTCGATGTCGCTGGCGCTTGGGTCGTAGAGGGCGCCGTGGACCTTCTCGCGACGCAGGATCGGCAGGCGCGCGCAGGCTTCGTCGGCGCTCAGCAGCTGCATCTCCGGCACCGTGGCCTTGGCGCTCAGGTACTGGTTGTTCAGCTCGCTGGGGTCGCCAGTGAAGTCCACGGTCATTTCGCCGCGCGGGGTCAGCAACGGGTGCTCGCAGAACCCTTGCGGCGGAGCATCGAAAAAGTCCCGGCTGGCCAGGGTCAGGGCGCGTACCTGGGGCGTGCCATAGGCGGCGGTATAGAGCGCCGCGGAGCGCCCGGTGGAGTGGTAGGCCGGATGCGATTCGCGTTCCAGCACCAGCACCCGGCCATGGCGCGACAGCCAGTAGCCGGTGGAGGCACCGGCAATGCCGCCGCCGATGATGATGAAGTCTGCCTGGGTCATTCGTGCCTCCGGAAAAAGAGTCAATGCAAATCCCTGTAGGAGCGAGCTTGCTCGCGATGAGGTCGCCAACGACACCGCGTAGTGTTCAGTCTTTTATCGCGAGCAAGCTCGCTCCTACAGGTTCGTTCATGCGTTGCGTTGCAGGTGATAGAGCGCATTGGCCAGGGCGATGTCTTCCAGGCCCAGGCCGATGGAGCGGAAGAACACGTGGCGCCCCGGCTCCGGTCGTTGCGCCAGGTCGCTGAGCAGTTCGGGCAGGTCGCCGAGAATCGCCGCCTTGTCCCAGCCATGCCGTTCGCCGGCGATCAGCATCTCGCCGGCCGAGCCGGGGGTGGTCTGACGATAGTCGCAATACACCTGCATGTCCTTCAGTGCAGCGGGCGGCACTTCGTGGGCCCGTGGCGCGTTGGTGCTGATGGAGGTGATCAGCGCCGGCTTGCGCAAGGTGCGCGGGTCGATCACCGGGCCGGCGGAGGAGGTGCAGAGCATGATGACGTCGGCGTCCTCCAGGGCATCATCGAGCTGGCTGGCGACCTGCAGGCGCGGGTCGAGGGCCTTCAGGCGCGCGATGTCCTCGGCGGATTTGCCGGCCAGGCCAGGGGAGTACAGGCGGATGGATTGCCACTCGCGCAGGGCTTGCACGTAATGCAGGTGGGCCTGGGCCACCGGGCCGCTGCCAATGATCGCCAGGTGCCTGGCGTCGGCCGGCGCCAGGGCATCGACGGCCACGGCGGTGGTGGCCGCGGTGCGCGCGGTGGTCAGTTCGCCAGCGTCGCAGAGCAGCAGCGGCTGGCCGCTGTCCATGGACATCAGCAGGGTCCAGGCGGTGACCAGCGGACCTTCGGCGCGGACGATATAGGGCGAGGTCTTGACCCCGTAGACCCGCTCTTCGGCCAGCACGCCCAGGTAGTTGATGAAGTCCCCGGCGCCCTGGGGAAACTCCACCAGCTGTTGCGCCGGTTGCACGGCAAGCCCGGCGGCCAGGTCGTGGAACAGCTTGCGCAAAACCTGCGGCACGTCGACCTGCGCCAGCAACTGGCGGGCTTGAGGCTGGGTCATCACGGACGGCGCGCTGGACATGCGGGTACTCCATAAAAATAAACTAATTTGTCTATTATGGACTTTTAGTTTTGGTGGGCAATATCCAGGCGAAAAAAAACGCAGCCTGTGATCGGGCTGCGTTTTTTGTACGGAAGGTTCCATTGGAACCTCCCTTCGTTCACTCGCGATCAGGCTTTCGGGCGTGCTTGCGCTCCACGGGGCGCAGCAGCTCGGTCGGCGGCATTTCGCAGCTGATCTTGCGACCCAGCAGCGCCTCGATCGACGGCAACTGATAGGAATCGTCCTCGCCGGCGAAGCTGATGGACACGCCGTCGGCGCCCGCCCGGCCTGTACGGCCGATACGGTGCACGTAGTCGTCCGGCACTTCCGGCAGGGTGAAGTTGATCACGTGGCTGATGCCGTCGATGTGGATGCCACGACCGGCGACATCGGTGGCCACCAGTACGCGGATCTTGCCTTCGCGGAAGCCTTCCAGGGTCTTGATGCGCTTGTGCTGCGGCACGTCGCCGGACAGCTGGGCGGCGTTCACGCCGTCGCGTACCAGGCGTTCCTCGATGCGCCGCACTTCATCCTTGCGGTTGGCGAAGACCATGACCCGTTCCCAGCCGTTGTCGTTGACCAGGTTGTACAGCAGCTTGTACTTGTCGGCGCCGGCCACTGCGTAGATGTGCTGTTCGACGTTGGCGTTGGCCACGTTCTCGGCCTCGATTTCGACGATCGCCGGGTCGGTGGTCCACTGCTTGGCCAGGTTCATCACGTCGTCGGTGAAGGTGGCGGAGAACAGCAGGGTCTGGCGTTCGCTTTTCGGCGGGGTCTGGCGAATGATCTGGCGTACCTGGGGGATGAAGCCCATGTCGAGCATGCGGTCGGCTTCGTCCAGCACCATCACTTCGACCATGTCCAGGTGCACGTCGCCGCGCTGGTTGAAGTCCAGCAGGCGGCCCGGGGTGGCGACCAGAATGTCGCAATGGCGGGCTTCGAGGTGCTTGAGCTGTTTGTCGAAGTCCATGCCACCGACAAAGGTCATCACATTGAGGCCGGTGTATTTGGTCAGGCTGGCCGCATCCTTGGCGATCTGTACCACCAGTTCGCGGGTCGGCGCGATGATCAGCGCCCGCGGCTCGCCCATGTAGCGCTCTTTCGGCGGAGGGGTCTGCAGCAGCTGGGTGATGATCGAGATCAGGAACGCGGCGGTCTTGCCGGTACCGGTCTGGGCGCGGCCGATGGCGTCTTTGCCGGCCAGGGTGAACCCCAGTACCTGCGCCTGGATCGGCGTGCAGTAGGGGAACCCCAGGTCGTGGATCGCGTGCATCAGTTCCGGCGCGAGTTTGAAGTCGTGGAAACGGGTCTTGCCTTCCTGCGGTTCGACGACGAAGTCTTCCAGTTTCCAGGTGCTCACCGGTGGTTTCGGCGCGCGTGGGCGGCGCGGCTGTTCGGCCTTGGGCTTGTCGCTGCGCGGCGCGGTCTGGGCCACTGGGGCGGCTGGGGCCACCGGCTCTTGCCTGGCCACGGGGGCGGGCGCGGTCCGTTCCGGCTGATGGCCGTCGGTACGGCTGCTGTGGCTGGAGGAAGAGGGGCTGGAGCCTGGCGCGAGCTGCTCAGCCTCGCTTTTACCGAAGATTTTCTTGAGTGCTTTGAGCACGGTCATCTCATCAATTGGTTAAGGAATGTACGCCGGGCAGTGTAATGCAAGAATCGGGCGCGGCGTAGTGGATTGCTCAACGGGCTACCTAACTTATCGATTCAGCGCAAACGCTCGCCGAGCCAGGCGCCGATATCGCGAATTTCTTCGGGTAACACTTCGTGGCCCATTGGGTATTCCTGCCATGTCACGGTGACACCATGGTGTTTCAGGTACTCGTAGGCGGTGCGGCCCATGGCGTTCTGCACCACTTCGTCGTACTGGCCGTGCAGGCACAGGGTCGGAATCCGCTGCTGGCTGGCCGACAGTTCGAGTTCATCGCTGAAGGTCGGGGCATAGGTGGAGAGGGCAAGCACGCCACCCAGCGGGCCCTGCCATTTAAGGAAGGCGGTGTGCAGGACGACCGCGCCACCCTGGGAAAAACCGGCGAGGAAAATCCGCGAAGGGTCTATTCCGCTGGCGCGCTGTTCTTCGATCAGGTCGGTCAGGCGTTTTGCCGACTCGTCCAGCTGTTCGCGGTTGATCGCGCGCGCCGGGCTCATGGCCAGAATGTCGTACCAGCTGGGCATGGCATAACCGCCATTGATGGTCACGGCGCGGGTCGGTGCCTGGGGCAGGACGAAGCGGGTGGTCAACAGGCTTTCCTGCAGCGCTTCGGCCACCGGCAGGAAGTCGTAGCGATCGGCGCCCAGGCCATGGAGCCAGATCACACAGGCATCGACGGGCTTGCTGGGCTGAAGAATCAAGGGCTCGGTCATGGTTGCTCCAAATATGTGCGCACGCGCCCAAGCGGTGCGTGATCGAGGTGCGCGGTCGGTTGATCAGTTAAGAAGATGTCGCAAGGCTGCAAGTTTTGCTCTTGACCCCGGGCTGAGCCGCTTTAGCCGGCACTCTGGTACGGGCTTTGCTATAGCCGTTGCGTGAAGTGATTGCGTTCACCCTGCCGGTAACACTATCAGGCTACTGGCGGGTGTGGGATAGCAAAGATCCGATGATGGACGTTCGCCAGTGGCCGCTACGGGCTTCGCGAACATGCAAGGGCTACAGCCCGTTCGGTCGCTTGGTGAGTATGGGTTTTCTCTTAAATGGATTTTCTCCTACTAGACTCATAGCTAAAGTCCTACGCCGCTTGACCCCATAAAAAGCCAACACGGGTCAACAGTGCCTCATAAGGGTGCGGCAGGACTCAAGCTCCGACACAACAAGAGCAAAACTGGAGGTTTGAATGAAGATGTTGAAATCCACCCTGGCTGTGGTCACGGCCGCCTCGGTACTGGGCATGAGCGGCTTCGCGCAGGCGGGTGCGACCCTGGATGCGGTGCAGAAAAAAGGCTTTGTGCAGTGCGGTGTGAGCGACGGTCTGCCGGGCTTCTCGGTACCGGACGCCACCGGCAAGATCCTCGGCATCGACGCCGACATCTGCCGCGCCGTGGCCGCCGCGGTATTCGGCGACGCGACCAAAGTGAAATTCAGCCAGTTGAACGCCAAGGAGCGTTTCACCGCGCTGCAATCGGGCGAAATCGACATCCTGTCGCGCAACACCACCATGACCAGTTCCCGCGACGCGGGCATGGGCCTGAAATTCCCGGGCTTCATCACCTACTACGACGGCATCGGTTTCCTGGTGAACAACAAGCTGGGCGTCAAGAGCGCCAAGGAACTGGACGGCGCGACCATCTGCATCCAGGCCGGCACCACCACCGAGCTGAACGTGTCCGACTACTTCCGCGGCAACGGCCTGAAATACACCCCGATCACCTTCGACACCTCCGATGAAAGCGCCAAGTCGCTGGAGTCCGGTCGTTGCGACGTACTGACCTCCGACAAGTCCCAGCTGTTCGCCCAGCGCAGCAAGCTGGCTTCGCCGAAGGACTATGTGGTTCTGCCGGAAACCATTTCCAAGGAACCGCTGGGCCCGGTCGTGCGTAACGGCGACGACGAGTGGCTGGCCATCATCCGCTGGACGGGTTACGCCATGCTCAACGCCGAAGAGGCCGGCATCACCTCGAAGAACGTCGAGGCCGAAGCCAAGTCCACCAAGAACCCGGATGTTGCGCGTCTGCTGGGTGCCGACGGCGAATACGGCAAGGACCTGAAACTGCCGAAGGACTGGGTGGTACAGATCGTCAAGCAAGTCGGCAACTACGGCGAAGTGTTCGAGAAGAACCTCGGCAAGAGCACTCCGCTGGAGATCGATCGCGGCCTGAACGCGCTGTGGAACAACGGCGGCATTCAATACGCACCACCAGTGCGCTGATGGTTCTATCGCCCGGCGGGCCAACCGCCGGGTGATGTTCTTGTTCCATTATTTCCGGGGCACTTCATGCAAAACTCAATCGGCGCACCTAAGCAGAGGCTCAGTCTCAGCGATCCACGAGTGCGTGCGTGGCTATTCCAGATCATTACCGTGGTGGCCGTGATCTCGCTTGGCTGGTACTTGTTCGATAACACGCAAACCAACCTTCAGCACCGGGGTATTACCTCCGGCTTCGACTTTCTCGAGCGCAGCGCCGGCTTCGGCATCGCTCAGCACCTGATCTCCTACACCGAAGCGGACAGCTATGCCCGGGTGTTCGTGATCGGCCTGCTCAACACCCTGCTGGTGACGTTCATCGGTGTGATCCTGGCGACCATCCTCGGTTTCATCATCGGTGTGGCGCGCCTGTCGCAGAACTGGATCATCAGCAAACTGGCGACCGTGTATGTGGAAGTGTTCCGCAACATTCCGCCGCTGCTGCAAATCCTGTTCTGGTATTTCGCGGTGTTCCTGACCATGCCGGGGCCGCGCAACAGCCACAACTTCGGCGACACCTTCTTCGTCAGCAGCCGGGGCCTGAACATGCCGGCGGCCCTGGTGGCCGACGGCTTCTGGCCGTTCGTGATCAGCCTGGTGATAGCCATCGTTGCCATCGTGCTGATGTGCCGCTGGGCCAACAAGCGCTTCGAAGAAACCGGCGTACCGTTCCACAAGTTCTGGACCGGCCTGGCGCTGTTCCTGGTGATTCCGGCACTGTGCATGCTGGTGTTCGGCGCCCCTGTGCACTGGGAAATGCCCGAGCTCAAGGGCTTCAACTTCGTCGGCGGCTGGGTGCTGATCCCGGAACTGCTGGCCCTGACCCTGGCCCTGACCGTCTACACCGCGGCATTCATCGCCGAGATCGTCCGTTCGGGGATCAAGTCGGTGAGCCACGGCCAGACCGAGGCGGCCCGTTCCCTCGGCCTGCGCAACGGCCCGACCCTGCGCAAGGTGATCATTCCGCAGGCGCTGCGGGTGATCATTCCGCCACTGACCAGCCAATACCTGAACCTGGCGAAGAACTCGTCCCTGGCGGCGGGTATCGGTTATCCGGAAATGGTTTCGCTGTTCGCCGGTACCGTGCTCAACCAGACCGGCCAGGCCATCGAAGTCATTGCCATCACCATGAGCGTGTACCTGGCGATCAGCATCAGCATTTCCCTGCTGATGAACTGGTACAACAAGCGCATTGCGCTGATCGAGCGGTGAGGAAACGCGCATGAGCACTCATACTTTCAAACCCGACATGCCACCACCGAGCAGCAGCATCGGGATCGTGGCGTGGATGCGGGCACACATGTTCTCCAGTTGGATCAACACCCTGCTGACCCTGTTTGCCTTCTACCTGATCTACCTGGTGGTGCCGCCGATCCTCAGCTGGGCGATTTTCGACGCCAACTGGGTGGGCACCACCCGTGCCGACTGCACCAAGGAGGGCGCCTGCTGGGTGTTCATCCAGCAGCGCTTCGGCCAGTTCATGTACGGCTATTACCCGGCGGATTTGCGCTGGCGCGTGGACCTGACCGTGTGGCTGGCGGTGATTGGCGTGGCGCCCTTGTTCATCGCCCGGGTTCCGCACAAGGCCATTTATGGCCTGAGCTTCCTGGTGCTGTACCCGATCATTGCCTACTTCCTGCTGCATGGCGGCCTGTTTGGCATGGCCAACGTCGCCACCAGCCAGTGGGGCGGCCTGATGCTGACCCTGGTGATCGCCACCGTCGGCATCGCCGGCGCCTTGCCGCTGGGCATCGTGCTGGCCTTGGGGCGACGCTCGAACATGCCGGCGATTCGTGTGGTCTGCGTGACCTTCATCGAGTTCTGGCGTGGCGTGCCGTTGATCACCGTGCTGTTCATGTCCTCGGTGATGCTGCCGCTGTTCCTGCCCGAAGGCATGAACTTCGACAAGCTGCTGCGGGCGCTGATCGGGGTGATCCTGTTCCAGTCGGCCTACATCGCCGAAGTGGTGCGCGGCGGGTTGCAGGCGATTCCCAAGGGGCAGTACGAAGCGGCCGCGGCCATGGGCCTGGGCTACTGGCGCAGCATGGGCCTGGTGATCCTGCCGCAAGCCCTGAAGCTGGTGATCCCCGGCATCGTCAATACCTTCATCGCCCTGTTCAAGGACACCAGCCTGGTGATCATCATCGGCCTGTTCGACCTGCTCAACAGCGTGAAACAAGCCGCCGCCGACCCGAAATGGCTGGGCATGGCCACCGAAGGCTATGTCTTCGCGGCCCTGGTGTTCTGGATTTTCTGTTTTGGTATGTCCCGCTACTCCATGCATCTGGAGCGTAAGTTGGACACAGGCCACAAGCGTTAGGAGTATCTCCATGAGTGAAGCGATCAAAAAGCCTGTGAGCCCTGAAGGCATTATTCAGATGCAGGGCGTGAACAAGTGGTACGGCCAGTTCCACGTGCTCAAGGACATCAACCTCAACGTCAAGCAGGGCGAGCGCATCGTCCTGTGCGGGCCTTCGGGCTCGGGCAAGTCCACCACCATCCGCTGCCTGAACCGCCTGGAAGAACACCAGCAGGGCCGCATCGTGGTCGATGGCGTGGAGCTGACCAACGACCTCAAGCAGATCGAGGCGATCCGCCGTGAAGTCGGCATGGTGTTCCAGCACTTCAACCTGTTCCCGCACCTGACCATCCTGCAGAACTGCACACTGGCGCCGATGTGGGTACGCAAGATGCCCAAGCGCAAGGCCGAGGAAATCGCCATGCATTACCTGGAGCGCGTACGCATTCCGGAGCAGGCGAACAAGTACCCGGGCCAACTCTCCGGCGGTCAGCAGCAGCGCGTGGCGATTGCCCGGGCGCTGTGCATGAAGCCGAAGATCATGCTGTTCGACGAGCCGACGTCGGCCCTCGACCCGGAAATGGTGAAAGAGGTTCTGGACACCATGATCGGCCTGGCCGAAGACGGCATGACCATGCTCTGCGTGACCCACGAAATGGGCTTCGCGCGCACCGTGGCCAACCGGGTGATCTTTATGGACAAGGGTGAAATCGTCGAACAGGCCGCGCCGAACGACTTCTTCGACAACCCGCAGAACGAGCGGACCAAGCTGTTCCTGAGCCAGATCCTGCACTGATCCAGGTACCGTCTTGAAATGAACCCGGCCTGGCGCCGGGTTTATTTTTGCCTGGGATTTCACGACGTCGCGACGCGTGCCTGGTGCGGATCGTCGTCGGCCGCGGGCGCTTGTTGTTCGCTGAGGGCATGCACGTCGGCCATCAGTTGCGGATGACGATCGAGCAGGCGCATCAACATGAACAGCGGCTGGGGCGGGGCGACCTCGCCGCGTTCGTAGCGGGAGAAGGCGTTGTGCCCGCCGCCGGAGAGCAGCTTTACCGCATCCTTCTGCGAGAGGTGCAGCTTGCGGCGGATGCGTTTCATCTCGCTGGCCATGAACTGCCGGCAATCTTCCAGCAATTGATCGCCGGCGCTGGCGTAGCGTTCGGCGCTGGCGGCGTCGAACTCGATTTCTGCGCAGGCCTGGCATTCCCAGCCGGCCAGGCCATGAACCTGACGCACCATGTGCTTGTAATCGATCAGCTCGCTGCGGTTCTCGAACGGCTGCATGCCGGCCGGGGCACCGCAGCTGACGCATTGTCTTTGTTTCATGGGTGTTTCTCCTTGAAGGAGATCACTGGGGGACCGCCGCCGGGGCGGTAAGTAACTTTGATGTACAGCTCCACGGAATCGATGTGCGTGTAATACACGTCCTGCCAGATTCGATGATCGAGATAGCTGGTCATCGACTTGTAGAGCATTTTCCCCTGCAGCCCGGCAATCACCTGCTGCATGTCCCGGCAGGTCAGGCCGAGGTGCCGGCCGCTGACCAGGGCGGTTCGGGTAAAGGCGGCTGCCCCGAGACGGGCGACATCCGCCTTGATCACCGACAGGTCGTAATGAGGTGTGTGCTTTTCCATAAGACACCTGGAGTCGAGATGAAATTACCCTTAAAGGGTTTTTTTAGCAATCGGATTTCCTTTCCGCTTGCTACATGCATGCATCGGCTTTGTTGTTCACCCACGCGAAGCTGACTAATATGCCAAAAAAATTCATCCGATGATTGGATGAAAAGGCGACGGCATATGACAGACACTTCTCCTTTGATTAAACGTTCCCTGGTCGATCAGGCCCTGGAACAGCTGCGCCAACGCATCAATGACGGTGTATGGAGCATCGGCCAGCGCCTGCCGACCGAACCGGAGCTGGCGGCGGAGCTCGGCATCAGCCGCAATACCGTGCGCGAAGCCATGCGGGTCCTGGCGTTTTCCGGCCTGGTGGAGATTCGCCAGGGCGACGGTAGTTACCTGCGTGCGGTGGTCGATCCGCTGGACACCCTCAAGGCCCTGTCCCAGTGCTCCCTGGAGCAGGCGCGCGAAACCCGGCAGATCATCGAGACCGAAGCCATCGGCCTGGCGGCCCTGCGGCGTACCGACCAGGACTTGCTGGCGTTGCGCGAAGCCCTGGCTCTCAGCGGCGATCACTATCACGGGGATCTGGAGAGCTATATCGCCTGCGACCTGGTGTTTCACGGGCGCCTGGTGGATGCCGCGCATAACCCCACCCTCAGCGAGCTGTACCGCTATTTCTCCAGCGTGGTCGGCGCGCAACTGCGCCAGACCCTGAACATCCATCCTCGGCGCCAGGCGGTGTTCGATCTGCACATCGACCTGCTGGACGCCGTCGAGCAGCGCGACCCGGAGCGGGCCAAGACCATTTCGCGGCAGCTGATCAATGAACCTTGAGACCGAGAGCACCATGTCCAGCCATCAGGCCAATAACCCGCCACCTATCGCTGTCCCTCGACGCGAGGCTGAGCTCGAAGAGTTGTTGATCGATGCCGAAGTCGACGATGCCGAGGTCCAGCAGGGCCATCCGGCCCCAAGTCGCCCGTGGCTGTTGCTGCTGGGGCTGATCCTGGTGGCGCTGAATTTGCGTCCGGCACTGTCGAGCATGGCGCCGCTGCTCAGCGAGGTGTCGCGCAGCCTCGGGCTGTCGGCGGCCCAGGCCGGCCTGCTGACCACCTTACCGGTGCTGTGCCTGGGCCTGTTCGCCCCTCTGGCCCCGGTGCTGGCGCGGCGCTTCGGCGCCGAGCGCGTGGTGCTTGGCATCCTGCTGACGCTGGCGAGCGGGATCATCCTGCGCAGTTCCCTGGGGGATGTCGGGCTGTTCGCCGGCAGCATCCTCGGTGGCGCCAGCATCGGTGTGATCGGGGTGTTGCTGCCGGGTATCGTCAAGCGCGATTTCGCCAAACACGCGGGCACCATGACCGGCGTCTACACCATGGCCCTGTGCCTGGGCGCGGCGATGGCCGCGGGGGCGACCGTGCCCTTGAGCCAACACTTCGATAACAGCTGGGCGCTGGGCCTCGGCTTCTGGGTGCTGCCGGCGCTGGTAGCGGCGCTGTTCTGGCTGCCCCAGGTCGGCAAGCGGCAGGGCGCGCACCATGTGGCCTATCGGGTGCGCGGTTTGCTGCGCGACCCGCTGGCCTGGCAAGTGACGCTGTACATGGGCCTGCAATCCTCGCTGGCCTACATCGTGTTTGGTTGGTTGCCGTCGATCCTTATCGGTCGCGGCCTGAGCCCGACCCAGGCGGGGCTGGTGCTGTCCGGCTCGGTGATCGTCCAGCTCGCCAGTTCGCTGGCCGCGCCCTGGCTGGCAACGCGGGGCAAGGATCAGCGCCTGGCGATCGTAGTCGTAATGCTGCTGACCCTCGGCGGCCTGTTCGGCTGCCTGTATGCCCCGCTCGATGGCCTGTGGGGCTGGGCGATCCTGCTGGGCGTGGGGCAGGGCGGGACCTTTAGCCTGGCGCTGACCCTGATCGTCCTGCGCTCGAGGGACGCCCATGTGGCTGCCAATCTGTCGAGCATGGCCCAGGGCTTTGGCTACACCCTGGCCTCCATGGGGCCGTTCGCGGTCGGCCTGGTGCACGACTGGACTGGCGGCTGGACGGCCCTGGGCTGGATTTTCGCGGTGATCGGCCTGGGGGCCATAATCGCCGGCCTGGGGGCCGGGCGCTCGCTCTACGTGCAGGTCGAAAGCGAAAAAATCTGAGCCAACCCACTGTCGGTATTTGCGCGGCGAATGCCGATAGTGTTTCCCGGGTTTGCAGACTATCGTGCAGGCATCTTTCCCTGAGTCGGAGCCTGTTTCATGAGTGATGCCCACCGCGCCTTGATCACTGAGTTCTATAGCGCCTTCCAGCGCCTGGATGCCGAGGCCATGGCCGCCTGCTACACCGAGGATGTGCTGTTCAGTGATCCGGCGTTCGGCGAACTGCGCGGCCGCGATGTCGCTGACATGTGGCGCATGCTCACCACCCGGGCCAAGGACTTCTCCCTGGTCTTCGACAATGTCCGCGCCGACCAGCGCAGCGGCGAGGCCCATTGGGTGGCGACGTACCTGTTCAGCCAGACCGGCAATACCGTGGTCAACGATATCCAGGCGCGTTTCGTGTTCCGTGACGGCAAGATCTGTGAGCACCACGATCATTTCAATATGTGGCGCTGGGCCCGCCAGGCCCTGGGTACCAAGGGTTTGATCCTCGGCTGGACCCCGTTGCTGAAAAACGCCGTGCGCGCCCAGGCCCGCAAAGGCCTGAACGCCTTCCAGGCCGGCCGCTGAATCTTCGCCTCTGGTAAGATCGCGGCTTGTTATCCACAGGCCGCGATCACCTTGACCCGCCCCAGCCCATCTTCCGTCAGCGACTCCGAGCCTGTACCTGTGGTGAGCAAACCCTGGTTTGTCTACCTGGTGCGTGCTGCCAACGGCGCCCTGTACTGCGGCATCAGCGACGACCCGGTCAAGCGTTTCGCCAAGCACCAGAGCGGCAAGGGCGCACGCTTCTTCCTCTCCAGCCCGGCCGTCGCGCTGGTCTACACCGAAGCTTGTCGCGACAAGAGCGAGGCCCTGCGCCAGGAACGGCTGATCAAGAAACTCCGGAAAAGCGCCAAGGAATGCCTGGTGGCCAGTTGGGATCTGGCTACCTGATCCTGTCAGAGTCGGAGGGGCTCAACCCTGAAGCCAGCGCAGCAGGGCTTTCAGATTGTTCAGAACCGGGTTGTTACTTTGTAGTGCTTGGCTCCAATCGATGGTGATCGCCGCTAGGGCCACTTGAAGAAGAGCCAGGCCGCCGACGATCCAAGAGTAGAAACGATTGAACTTCAGGTTTTCAAATTGCACCTGATCGTTGCTGAGCGACTTTCGTTGCGCGATGCGTTTTTTCAGTAACTCGACTTTCTCAGTCAGGCTTTGCAGTTCATTTTCTGCTTCGGTTCGGAAGGCCCGATAATGGTACTGTTCGGCGAGTCGAGTTATAGCCTCTATTTTTTCCTCGATGCGCCCAATTTCTATACTTGCTTGTAGTAAAGAGCCTAGGCTTTCAGAAGTGTTCTGGGTAATGGTTGAAAGGACAGGATTTACCGCATCTCGACACTGAACGTATTTGTGTTCAATCTCCCTTGTGAGTGAAAGATACAGGTGGGAGCTTAAGTGGTCTGTTAGGTTGTAAGTGTCATCTATGTTGTCGACAAAAAAAGCGTTCATTTTTAATTTGTTGGACCAGAGATCATAGATGTAACAGGCGTCGCTTGTGGTGTCTTTATAGTAACTGCAGCCAACTCCTGATGAGCTGATCAGGGCATAGTGATCTTGCTCGTTGGTAATGTCGTAGGAGTCAATGTAGTGAACATCTATCCCACTCTTGAGTTGGCCCGTGGTGATCTTGATTCGTGCGCCTGTCTTGATGTCCAGGGGAGCGAGTAGTTTCTCGACGATTTGATGGGCGTCATCTACGAGAACACCGATCCCTTCGATCAAATGTTCATGTATATAGTCGATTGAGCGACTAATACGAAAGTTTTTTGAAAAGGGATTTATTGTTCTAAATTGGAAGTACTCTACTCGGTCGAGAATGTCTACTTTACATAGTCTTTTTTTAGAATCGGGCGTGAAGGAGAAATCGAAAGATAAATAATTGACACTGTTAGTCAGTTGGATAAGCGTTATAGTGCAATCCCTGAACGCATCAGGTCTTACCGATATTCGGTCTACATGAAAGCGATAGGTGTCGTTGAATGGGATATAGGTGGAGTATTTAATTGGAAAGTCTGGCGCTTCAGTATGGGGGGTTGAAGTCTCAGGATCATTTTTATCATGCAGGAATTCTTTTTTTTGAATCCATTCGATAAGGGCTGTCAATTCGGTAGGCGTGATGGGGTAGATGACATTTATTGAGCTCCACCGGCCATTTCCATCAAGAATACCAGCGCTTTGGTAAGAGACCGCATCCGAAACTTGAAAAAATAGGTTACCCAAATATGGACTGAAGTGATTTCTGAATGTGCGGGTGAAAAGCCTCGGGAACTTATTAACGCAGAAAAAGAGAAAACGGGTGTAGTACACGAGTATGGGTTTCATGTTCTTAATGGCCAAAGGCTGGATTCCCTATCATGCTCAGGCGGCTGGTCTGGTGAAGTGCGGTGCCCGATCAGTGTCGGTGATGGATGATGATCGGACAGGGTATATAGGCTGCCCTGTCTTTGCACGCTAAGCTGGTTCTTCCTACTTATCCGGTGGACCCCAGCATGTCAGAGTTGATTCTGCATCATTACCCGACCTCGCCTTTCGCGGAAAAAGCCCGCCTGTTGCTAGGCTTCAAGGGATTGTCCTGGCGCTCGGTGAAGATCTCGCCGGTGATGCCCAAACCCGATCTCACCGCCCTCACGGGTGGTTATCGCAAGACTCCGGTGTTGCAGGTCGGTGCCGATATCTATTGCGACACGGCGCTGATCGCCCGGCGGCTGGAGCAGGAAAAGGCCTCGCCGGCACTGTTTCCCGAAGGCCGGGAAATGGTCAGCGCGACCTTCGCGGCCTGGGCCGATTCGGTGGTGTTCCAGCATACGGTGAGCCTGGTATTCCAGCCGGAGTCGGCGGCCGTGCGTTTCGGCCATTTGCCGCCGGAAGCGATCAAGGCCTTCATGACCGACCGCGCCGGGCTGTTCAGCGGCGGCAGTTCCACCCGCGTGCCGCTGGAGTTGGCCAAGCATCAATGGCCGACGCTCATGGCGCGCCTGGAGCAGCAGTTGCAGCGTGAGGAGGGCGACTTCCTGTTCGGTGAGCCGTCGATTGCCGACTTCGCCATGGCCCACCCCCTGTGGTTCCTCAAGGGGACGCCGGTGACTGCGCCGCTGGTGGACGCCTATCCGGCGGTGTCGGCGTGGCTGGCCCGGGTACTGGGGTTCGGTCATGGTGCTTCGAGTGTCATGACTTCCGAAGAGGCACTCGAAGTGGCGCGCAGGGCTACACCGGCAGCCTTGCCGGATGAAGCCTTCATTGACCCGAACGGTTTCCAGGCTGGCCAGCAGGTGCGGATCGCGGCGACCGACTATGGCGTCGATCCGGTGGAGGGGGAGTTGCTGTTTGCCGGGCGCGAGGAGTTGATCCTGCGCCGCGAAGACCCACGCGGCGGATTGGTGCATGTGCACTTCCCGCGTCTCGGGTTCCGTATCGAGGCGCTGTAAGCCTGAGAGTCTATCGTGGGCCAGCTCGCTCTTACAGCCTGTAGGGGCGAGCTGGTCCGTGATGAAGGCTTAGCGCTGCAACGCCGCCATGATCTGGTCCGGGTCGTAGTTGCGGATCAGCGTGCCATTCACATCGAGGATCGGAATCCCTCGTCCACCCAGGGCTTCATAAGCCTTGCGCGCCTCGGCATCCTTCTCGATATCGAACTCGCGAAAGGCAATGCCCTTCTGATCGAGAAAGCGCCGGGTGGCCTTGCAGTAGCCACACCAGTCGGTGGCGTAGAGCACCACCCGGGCATTGGCCCGGACCTGTTCCGAGGCGGCCTGCGAGGGGGAGAACAGGCGCTCGATCTTGCCCCAGTTCTGGTACGCCACGACCACCAGCAGGATCAGCAGGAATTTCTTCAGCACGCCCTGCAGCATCAGTTGCGACGCTTGAGCTGATCGGTCAGTTGGGTCGGCAGGCCCTTGATGATCAGGGTCCCGGCTTCTTCGTCATACTCGATCTTCGAGCCCAGCAGGTGCGCCTCGAAGCTGATGGACAGGCCTTCGGCGCGGCCGGTGAAGCGGCGGAACTGGTTGAGGGTGCGCTTGTCCGCCGGGATTTCCGGCGACAGGCCGTAGTCCTTGTTGCGGATGTGATCGTAGAACGCCTTGGGGCGGTCCTCGTCGATCAGCTCCGAGAGTTCTTCCAGGCCCACGGGTTCGCCGAGCTTGGCCTGGCTGCTGGCGTAGTCCACCAGGGCCTTGGTCTTTTCCCGGGCGGATTCTTCCGGCAGGTCTTCGCTTTCGACGAAGTCGCTGAATGCCTTGAGCAGGGTACGGGTCTCGCCCGGGCCGTCGACGCCTTCCTGGCAGCCGATAAAGTCACGGAAGTACTCCGAGACTTTCTTGCCGTTCTTGCCCTTGATGAACGAGATGTACTGTTTCGACTGTTTGTTGTTCTGCCACTCGGAGACGTTGATCCGCGCGGCCAGGTGCAACTGGCCCAGGTCCAGGTGGCGGGACGGGGTCACGTCCAGCTCGTCGGTCACCGCCACGCCTTCGCTGTGGTGCAGCAGGGCGATGGCCAGGTAGTCGGTCATGCCTTGCTGGTAGTGGGCGAACAGCACGTGGCCGCCGACCGACAGGTTGGATTCTTCCATCAGCTTTTGCAGGTGCTCGACCGCGACGCGGCTGAAGGCGGTGAAGTCCTGGCCGCCATCGAGGTATTCCTTCAGCCAGCCGCTGAAGGGAAAAGCGCCGGACTCCGGGTGGAACAGACCCCAGGCTTTGCCCTGTTTGGCGTTATAGCTTTCGTTGAGATCGGCGAGCATGTTCTCGATGGCCGCGGATTCAGCCAGTTCGGAATCGCGGGCGTGCAGAACTGCGGGTGTGCCGTCGGGTTTTTTGTCGATCAGGTGGACGATGCAATGGCGGATCGGCATGGGCTTCTCGGCTGGTTGGCGGGAGAGGGCGTGACTCCCCGAAAAAGTGCCCAGTGTACCGCACCCGCTGGTTTTGGCGCTGTTTGAAGGGGGTGGAAGGCGGCCTGGGTCAAGCTTATGCATTTTTTTACGGATTTAGAGCAA
Source organism: Pseudomonas sp. NFACC41-3 (assembly GCF_900109505.1). Lineage (NCBI taxonomy): Bacteria > Pseudomonadati > Pseudomonadota > Gammaproteobacteria > Pseudomonadales > Pseudomonadaceae > Pseudomonas > Pseudomonas sp. NFACC41-3. The sequence continues at coordinate 451,075 of NZ_FOAE01000004.1, read as the reverse complement.
TAAAGCTGACCAAATGGCTAGGTAGAGGCGGATATTTCCCCGTCTCTGTGCTAGTTTTGCCCCGTCTTACGCGATGTCTCGGCGTTAAGCGTGCATTCAGCATTTGTCAGGTCGAACCAAACCCTGATTTCGGTATCTATAACCCCGATCTTTCGTGGTTGTGACCGGGGTGCCAGATCCACAAGATCTGGCTCGATGGCTGACACTGCACTCTGCAATCCAAATGAATTTGATAGGGAAGGAACACCACAATGGCTATTACTAAAGACCAACTGATCGCTGATATCGCTGAAGCTATCGACGCGCCGAAAACCACCGCGCGTAACGCTCTGGACCAACTGGCCCAGATCGTTGCTGATCAATTGGAAAATGGCGGCGAAATCACTCTGCCAGGTATCGGCAAACTGAAAGTGACCGAGCGTCCTGCCCGTACTGGCCGTAACCCATCGACTGGCGCTGCCATCGAAATCGCTGCCAAGAAAGTTATCAAGCTGGTTGTGGCTAAAGGCCTGACCGACTCGATCAACAAGTAAGACTGCAGTAAGACCGTGCCTCGGAACACTTCCAGGCACGGTTTTCAGGCTCTAAGGCCGCAACGATTTACGCAAGGTAAATCGCCGTTTTGCCCCTCGTATCTATCCCTTTTGAACCCAACGCTCCTGGCGCCAGGCCTGTTGCTGTGCCCTGTCCTTGAAGGTCCAGGCGACGAAGCGGCTCTGTTTTTGCCCCTGTGACATCTCCACTACCTGGCTCTCCAGCGCCCCGGCTTTTTTCAGCGCGGCCTGAATCGCCGGCAGGTTCGAGGCTTTCGACACCAGGGTGCTGAACCACAACACCTGTTGCGCCACCTGGGCGCTTTCGCCGATCAACTGGGTCACGAAGCGCGCTTCGCCACCTTCGCACCACAACTCCGCCGCCTGGCCGCCAAAGTTCAGCACCGGCAGCTTGCGCTTGGGATCGGCCTTGCCCAGCGCTCGCCACTTGCGCTGGCTGCCGCGCGTGGCTTCTTCCAGGGAGGCATGGAAGGGCGGATTGCACAGGGTCAGGTCGAAGCGTTCGTCGCTCTCCAGCAGCCCCAGCAGGATCTGCTTGCGGTTGCTCTGCTGGCGCAGGCCGATGGCCTTGTTCAGGCCGTTGGCCTGGACGATCGCCTTGGCGGCGGCGAGGGCCGTGGTGTCGATGTCGGAACCGAGAAATTGCCAGCGGTAATCGCAGTGGCCGATCAGTGGGTAGATGCAGTTGGCGCCGACCCCGATGTCCAGCACCCGCACCGCCGCGCCGCGGGGAATTACGCCTTCGTTACGCTCGGCCAGCAGGTCGGCCAGGCAATGCACATAGTCGGCACGACCGGGGACTGGGGGGCAGAGGAAGTCAGCCGGAATATCCCAATGGGCGATGCCGTAGAACGCCTTGAGCAATGCCCGGTTGAACACCCGCACCGCCGCCGGATTGGCGAAGCCGATGCTCTCCTTGCCGTAGGGATTGATGATCACGAAAGCCCCCAGCTCCGGGGTGCTCTTGATCAACTGTGGAAAGTCATAGCGGCCTTGATGGCGATTGCGCGGGTGCAGGCTGGCCTTTTCCCGTGGTGCGACGGCCTTGGCCGGAGCTGCAGGTTGAGGCTTGGTGCGCGGAGCTTTGGGAGGGCGGGGGGCAGTCATGGGCGAAATCGGTTCGGGTATGGCTCTAGATGGCGCGCATTGTCCCATATCTGCCCAGGCCGCGTGGCCTCTGTAGGTGCGAGGCTTGCCCGCGAAGCGTTATTCCTGGCACGCCGCGTTACCTTTATCGCCAGCAAGCTGCGCTCCTACAGAAGTGCCAAGCCTGTCGGTCGGGCACAAAAAAGGGAGCCCCTTTGCAGGGCTCCCTTTTTTTACCGCTCGAATCGCCGTTACAGGCTGGAGATCCGTGCGTGCTGCTCGGCCAGCTTGCCCAGGGCCTGTTCGGCCTCGGCCAGTTTGGCGCGTTCCTTGTCGATGACTTCGGCCGGGGCCTTGTCGACGAAGGCGGCGTTGGACAGCTTGCCGCCGACCCGCTGGACTTCGCCTTGCAGACGCTGGATTTCCTTGTCCAGGCGCGCCAGTTCGGCACCCTTGTCGATCAGCCCGGCCATCGGCACCAGCACTTCCATCTCGCCGACCAGGGCGGTGGCGGACAGCGGTGCTTCGTCGCCGGCCTTCAGCACGGTGATCGATTCGAGTTTGGCCAGCTTCTTCAGCAGGGTCTCGTTTTCGCTCAGGCGACGCTGGTCTTCGGTGTTGACGTTCTTCAGGAACAACGCCAGTGGCTTGCCCGGGCCGATGTTCATTTCGGCACGGATGTTACGGGTGCCGAGCATCAGGCCCTTGAGCCATTCGATGTCGTCTTCGGCGGCCTGGTCGATGCGTGCTTCATTGGCCACCGGCCAAGGCTGCAGCATGATGGTCTTGCCCTGGATGCCGGCCAGCGGCGCCAGGCGCTGCCAGATTTCTTCGGTGATGAACGGCATGAACGGATGGGCCAGGCGCAGCGCCACTTCCAGTACGCGCACCAGGGTGCGGCGGGTGCCGCGCTGGCGTTCGACCGGCGCGTTTTCGTCCCACAGCACTGGCTTGGACAATTCCAGGTACCAGTCGCAGTACTGGTTCCAGATGAACTCGTACAGCGCCTGGGCTGCCAGGTCGAAGCGGAACTGGTCCAGCTGGCGGGTCACTTCGGCTTCGGTGCGCTGCAGCTGGGAGATGATCCAGCGATCGGCCAGCGACAGCTCGTAGGCTTCGCCGTTCTGACCGCAGTCCTCGCCCTTGTCCAGCACGTAGCGCGCGGCGTTCCAGATCTTGTTGCAGAAGTTGCGATAACCTTCGACGCGGCCCATGTCGAACTTGATGTCGCGGCCGGTGGACGCCAGCGAGCAGAAGGTGAAGCGCAGGGCGTCGGTGCCGTAGCTGGCGATGCCGTCGGCGAACTCCTGGCGGGTCTGCTTCTCGATCTTCTTCGCCAGTTGTGGCTGCATCATGCCGGTGGTGCGTTTCTGCACCAGGGCTTCGAGCTCGATGCCATCGATGATGTCCAGCGGGTCAAGGACGTTGCCCTTGGACTTGGACATCTTCTGGCCCTGGCCGTCGCGTACCAGGCCGTGTACGTACACGGTCTTGAACGGAACCTGCGGCGTGCCGTCTTCGTTCTTCACCAGGTGCATGGTGAGCATGATCATCCGGGCGACCCAGAAGAAAATGATGTCGAAACCGGTCACCAGCACGTCAGTCGGGTGGAAGGTCTTGAGGAACTCGGTCTGCTCCGGCCAGCCCAGGGTGGAGAAGGTCCACAGGCCCGAACTGAACCAGGTGTCGAGGACGTCGTTGTCCTGTTGCAGTGCAACCTCAGGCCCGAGGTTGTGCTTGGCGCGCACCTCGGCTTCGTCGCGGCCTACATAGACCTTGCCCGACTCGTCGTACCAGGCCGGGATGCGGTGACCCCACCACAGCTGGCGGCTGATGCACCAGTCCTGGATATCGCGCATCCAGGAGAAGTACATGTTTTCGTACTGTTTTGGCACGAAGGCGATGCGGCCGTCTTCCACGGCGGCAATGGCCGGCTCGGCCAGCGGCTTGGTGGAGACGTACCACTGGTCGGTCAGCCACGGCTCGATGATGGTGCCGGAGCGGTCGCCTTTCGGTACTTTCAGGGCGTGGTCGTCGACGCTGACCAGCAGGCCGGCGGCGTCGAACGCGGCGACGATTTCCTTGCGCGCCTGGAAACGGTTGAGACCGGCGAACTCGGCCGGGATCTTGCCGTCGATGCTTTCGTTCAGCGTGCCGTCCAGGTTGAACACCTGGGCGGCCGGCAGCACTTCGGCGTTCTTGTCGAAGATGTTCAGCAGCGGCAGGTTGTGGCGCTTGCCGACTTCATAGTCGTTGAAATCGTGGGCCGGGGTGATCTTCACGCAGCCGGTGCCGAATTCAGGGTCGCAGTAGTCATCGCCGATGATCGGGATGCGACGACCTACCAGCGGCAGCTCGACGAACTTGCCGATCAGCGCCTGGTAGCGTTCGTCGTTCGGGTTAACGGCCACGGCGGAGTCGCCGAGCATGGTTTCCGGGCGGGTGGTGGCAACGATCAGGTAGTCCAGGCCTTCAGCGGTCTTGGCGCCGTCGGCCAGCGGGTAGCGCAGGTTCCACAGCGAGCCTTTCTCGTCGTGGTTTTCCACTTCGAGGTCGGAGATCGCGGTGTGCAGCTTGGTGTCCCAGTTGACCAGACGCTTGCCGCGGTAGATCAGGCCATCTTCGTGCAGGCGCACGAAGGCTTCTTTAACCGCTTCGGAGAGGCCGTCGTCCATGGTGAAGCGCTCGCGGCTCCAGTCGACGGACGAGCCCAGGCGGCGGATCTGACGGCTGATGTTGCCGCCGGACTGATCCTTCCACTCCCAGACTTTCTCGAGGAATTTTTCCCGGCCCAGATCGTGACGATTCTGGCCCTGGGCTTCGATCTGACGCTCCACCAGCATCTGGGTGGCGATACCGGCGTGGTCGGTACCTGGCTGCCACAGGGTGTTGCGGCCCTGCATGCGGCGGAAGCGGATCAAGGCGTCCATGATCGCGTTGTTGAAGCCATGGCCCATGTGCAGGCTGCCAGTGACGTTTGGTGGCGGAATCATGATGGTGTACGAGTCGCCCGCGCCTTGCGGGGCGAAGTAATTCTCTGACTCCCAGGTCTGGTACCAGGAAGTTTCAATGGCGTGCGGCTGGTAGGTCTTATCCATGCGCGGCGGGACCCTATTGGCATTTATTCAGGAAAAGCCGGGAAGTATAGCGGGGATGAGCCGATGCGCGTAGAGCAGGCTGACGGCGGGAGGGCGAAAGTTGCCCAATGAACGGGGTTTTTGCTTGCCGCCAGGACGTTACCGCGGGCAAGCCTCGCGCCTACAGACGCTGGGTGGCCTGTAGCTGCGAGGTTTGTCCGCGGAATACGGCAGGGGATCAGGCGTCGTACTGGCTCAGCAAACGATCCATTCGCGCGTCGAGGCGGCGCTTGATCTCGGTTTCGATGTGCGGGGCGAAGTCGTCGATCACGTCTTGCATGATCAGTTGCGCGGCGGCGCGCAGTTCGCTGTCCAGGTGCAGCAGGGCATCCTGGCTCTTGGGTGCTGGCGCGGGTTTCGGTGTCGGTGCCGGTGTAGGGGCTGGCGCGGCAACTACGGGGGCGGGTTGCGGTTCGACCACCGGAGCGGGAGCCGGTTGTGGTTCTGCCGGCGCCTCTTCGTGGGTTTCGACGGCAGGCTTGCCGCCGACCATATCGAACAGCAGCGGAATCTGCACTTCGCCGTCGACGGTCTCGGTCAGCAGCGGAGGTTGCAGGTCGTCATCGCCGAGCAGTTGGCGGATGGACTCGAGGTCATCCAGCAGGTGCGCGGACTTTTGCAGCGGTTTGGGAGTGTCCATCGATGGCTCAGAGTCGCTGTAAACGGTGATCTTGCAGAGGATAGCCCTGTTCGCGGTAGAAACGGAAACTCTCGCGAGCGGCCTGGCGAATAGTCGGGTCTTCCACCACCACTTCGGCGATGCGGGCGAAACGCTGGGCAAATGCCGGGACTTTCAGGTCCAGGTTGATCAACAGGTCATGGTGCTCGCCGGGGTCTTCGCCCAGGCCGAGAACGATCAGGCCATCCGGTTCGCTTTCGGCGGGACCATGGGGCACGAAGGTTTCGCCCTTGAAGCGCCACAGCCGGGCATCGAGCTCATCGCGCTGGGCCGCGTCGCTGCAATGCAGGTAGATGCGGTGCCCCATGCGCCAGGCCTTGTCGGTGAGCTTGCAGGCGAAGTCCAGGCGCGCCGAAGGATCCGCGCTGGGAAGGATATAGAAGTCGACTTTGGTCATTGCGGTTCCTGAACCCGGGAGTGCGCCGCGTGTGGGCGGCGCACCCCGAGGTCATAGGTTTCAGGCTTTGGCACGGTCCAGCAGGTACTGGGTCAGCAGGGGAACCGGACGGCCAGTGGCGCCCTTGTCCTTGCCGCCGCTGGTCCAGGCGGTACCGGCGATATCCAGGTGCGCCCAGTTGTACTGCTTGGTGAAGCGCGACAGGAAGCAGGCAGCGGTAATGGTCCCGGCTTTCGGCCCGCCGATGTTGGCGATGTCGGCGAACGGGCTGTCCAGCTGTTCCTGGTACTCGTCGAACAGCGGCAGCTGCCAGGCACGGTCGTCAGCCTGAACGCCGGCGCTCAGCAACTGGCCGATCAGTTCGTCGTTGTTGCCCAGGAGGCCCGAGGTGTGGGAACCGAGGGCGACCACGCAGGCACCGGTCAGGGTGGCGATATCGATCACCGCCTGTGGCTTGAAGCGCTCGGCGTAGGTCAGGGCATCGCACAGCACCAGGCGGCCTTCGGCGTCGGTGTTGAGGATTTCCACGGTCTGGCCGCTCATGGTGGTGACGATGTCGCCCGGACGCGAAGCGGTGCCGCTCGGCATGTTCTCGGCGCAGGCCAGGATGCACACCAGGTTGATCGGCAGCTTGAGTTCCAGCACGGCGCGCAGGGTGCCGAACACGCTGGCGGCGCCACCCATGTCGTACTTCATTTCATCCATGCCGGCGCCAGGCTTGAGGCTGATGCCGCCGGTGTCGAAGGTGATGCCCTTGCCGACCAGGGTGTACGGCTTCTCGGACTTCTTGCCGCCGTTGTATTGCATGACGATCAGGCGCGGCGGCTGGGCGCTGCCCTGGCCCACGGCATAGAACGAGCCCATGCCCAGGTCCTTGATCTTCTTCTCGTCGAAGACTTCGACTTTCAGGGCCTTGAATTCCTTGCCCAGGGCCTTGGCCTGTTCGCCGAGGAAGGTCGGGTGGCAGATGTTCGGCGGCAGGTTGCCCAGGTTGCGGGTGAATGCCATGCCGTTGGCGATCGCCTTGGCGTGGGCCACGGCGCGCTCGACTTCGGCCTGCGCGGCCTTGATGGTCAGCAGGGTGATTTTCTTCAGGGCGCGCGGTTCGGCTTTCTGGCTCTTGAACTGGTCGAAGCTGTATTCGCCGTCCACCAGGGTTTCCGCCAGCAGGCGGGTCTTGCCATAGCTGTCGCGGCCCTTGACCACCACTTCGTCCAGCGCCAGTGCGGCATCGCTGCCACCCAGGCCCTTGAGGGTATTGAGGATGCCACTGACGATCTTGCGGAACGGGCGGTCGCCCAGTTCGGCGTCCTTGCCGGTACCGACCAGCAGGACACGTTCGGCCTTCAGGTTCGGCAGGGCGTGCAACAGCAGGCTCTGGCCGACCTTGCCGTCCAGGTCGCCGCGCTTGAGTACCGCGCCGATGGCGCCGCCACTGAGCTCGTCGAGTTGTTTGGCAACGCTGCCGAGCTTGCGGCCTTCGCCGACGGCGACCACCAGGGTGGCGGTCTTCAACGTTTCCGGGCTAACGCTTTTTACAACCAGTTCCATGTCCGGGTCCCTGAATTAATGGTCAAAGAGCGCAGGGCCAATGCCGTGCGCCAGGCTTGTCATGTATGCAGCTTTTATAAGGAAGAGGCGTCGGCAGCGGCCAACGACAGGGCCGCCAGTTTGAACCCGGGCGGTCGAGGCTGACAACCCTCCCATGAGCGAACTTCGCCGCTTTAGAGGCCTGCGTGAGCATGCGCAGTGACAGGCGCATGCAATCACAGGATAATGCGCCATCTTTTTCGGCGGCTCGGCTTCACGGGCCGTGTTTGCTTGTTTGGCCGCCTTAGCCTGACAACCCTGGAGTGTCTGGTTTGATCGTCTTCCGTTATCTATCCCGCGAAGTGTTGCTGACCCTGAGCGCCGTGAGCGCTGTACTGCTGGTCATCATCATGAGCGGACGTTTCGTCAAATACCTCGCGCAAGCGGCCTCGGGCGCACTGGACCCGGGTTCGCTGTTCCTGATCATGGGCTTTCGCCTGCCGGGCTTTTTGCAACTGATCCTGCCGCTGGGGTTGTTCCTCGGCATTCTCCTGGCCTACGGCCGGCTGTACCTCGAAAGCGAAATGACTGTGCTGTCGGCCACTGGCATGAGCCAGCAGCGCCTGCTGGGCATGACCATGATCCCGGCCGCGCTGGTGGCCCTGCTGGTGGCGTGGCTGAGCCTGAGCCTGGCGCCGCAGGGGGCCAATCAGTTCCAGTTGCTACTGAACAAGCAGGACGCCATGACCGAGTTCGACACCCTGGTGCCGGGCCGCTTCCAGGCGCTCAACGACGGTACCCGGGTGACCTATACCGAACACTTGTCCGATGACCGGGCCAACCTGGGCGGCGTGTTCATCTCGGAAAAACGCCTGAGCCAGGACAAGAAGGACCAGGGCATCTCGGTGCTGGTGGCAGAGAAGGGGCATCAGGACATTCGTCCGGACGGCAATCGCTACCTGATCCTCGAAAACGGCTATCGCTACGACGGTAACCCGGGCCAGGCCGATTACCGGATCATCAAGTACGACACCTACGGCGTGTTGCTGGCCAAGCCGGACGTCAGTGAAGAAGTTACCGATCGCGACGCCATGCCGACCCGCGATCTGATCGGCAACCCGGACCTGCGCGCCCATGCCGAGCTGCAATGGCGTATTTCCCTGCCGCTTCTGGTGTTTGTCGTGACCTTGATGGCGGTGCCGCTGTCCCGGGTCAACCCGCGCCAGGGCCGCTTCCTCAAACTGTTGCCGGCGATTCTTCTTTATATGGCTTACCTGACCATCCTGATCGCGGCCCGTGGCTCGCTGGAAAAAGGCAAGCTGCCGCAGGCCCTGGGTCTGTGGTGGGTACACGGACTGTTTCTATTGATTGGCCTCGGGTTGCTGTACTGGGAACCCTTGCGTCTGAAACTGGCGAGCCGCCGCAGCATGAAGGAGGTGGCTCGTGGTTAAGCTCGATCGCTACATCGGTAACAGTGTCCTGCTGGCCATCCTGGCGGTACTGGGGATCATTCTCGGCCTGGCGTCGCTGTTCGCCTTCATCGACGAGATGGGCAGCGTCAGTGACAACTACACCGTGATGGATGTGTTGAGTTTCGTGGTCATGACGGCGCCTCGCCGGCTCTACGAAATGCTGCCGATGGCGGCCCTGATCGGCTGCCTGATCGGCCTGGGCAGCCTGGCCAGCAACAGCGAGCTGACCATCATGCGCGCCGCTGGCGTGTCTATCGGTCGGATCGTCTGGGCGGTGATGAAGCCGATGCTGTTCCTGATGCTGGCCGGTGTGCTGATCGGCGAGTACGTCGCTCCCGCCACGGAAAGCCAGGCGCAGGCCAGTCGTGCGCTGGCCCAGGGTTCGGGCGACGCGCAAAGTTCCAAGCGCGGCCTGTGGCACCGCCAGGGTGAGGAGTTCATCCACATCAACGCCGTGCAACCCAACGGCCTGCTGTATGGCGTGACCCGTTATCACTTCGACGATCAGCGGCACATGCTGTCCTCGAGCTTCGCTCGCCAGGCCCGTTTCGAAGAGAACTACTGGCAGCTGAGCGACGTCACCACCACCTATTTCCGCGAAGGCCACACCGAAGTCATCAACACCCCTCAGGAACGCTGGGACGTGGCCTTGAGCCCGCAACTGCTGAGCACTGTGGTGATGGCGCCGGAGTCCCTGTCGATCAGCGGTCTGTGGGGCTATATCCACTACCTGGCCGATCAGGGCCTGAACAACGGTCGCTACTGGCTGGCGTTCTGGGTCAAGGTGCTGCAACCGCTGGTCACCGCGGCCCTGGTATTGATGGCGATCTCGTTCATTTTCGGTCCGTTGCGTTCGGTGACGCTTGGTCAGCGGGTGTTCACCGGCGTGCTGGTGGGGTTCACCTTCCGCATTGCCCAGGACCTGCTCGGGCCGTCGAGCCTGGTATTCGGCTTCTCGCCGCTGTTCGCGGTGCTGGTTCCCGCCGGGATCTGTGCCCTGGCCGGGTTCTGGCTGATGCGCCGGGCCGGCTGACCGGCGCCAATGACGCCACGCGCAAGAGCAACGCCCCTGTCGAAAGACCGGGGCGTTTTGCGTTTATGCACCACTGACAGGCGAACGTGACGCTTGCGTCGTCTATCAGGTACAATTCCCGGCTATTTTTCGGCGGGCTATGCCTGCAGCCTTTTTGAGTGTTGATCCGTGAGTGATTTGAGTCATATCCGCAATTTCTCCATCATCGCCCACATTGACCATGGCAAGTCGACTCTGGCCGATCGCTTCATCCAGATGTGCGGCGGCCTGGCCGAGCGCGAAATGGAAGCCCAGGTTCTGGACTCCATGGACCTTGAGCGTGAACGCGGGATCACCATCAAGGCCCACAGCGTTACCCTCTATTACAAAGCCCGCGACGGCATCACCTACCAGCTGAACTTCATCGACACCCCGGGCCACGTGGACTTCACCTATGAAGTCAGCCGGTCGCTGGCCGCCTGTGAAGGCGCCTTGCTGGTGGTCGACGCTGGCCAGGGCGTGGAAGCGCAGTCGGTCGCCAACTGCTACACCGCCATCGAGCAGGGCCTGGAGGTCATGCCGGTGTTGAACAAGATCGACCTGCCGCAGGCCGATCCGGACCGGGTCAAGGAAGAGATCGAGAAGATCATCGGTATCGATGCCACCGACGCCGTGACCTGCAGCGCCAAGACCGGCCTGGGTGTCGACGAGGTGCTGGAGCGCCTGGTCACCACCATTCCCGCGCCGACCGGCAACATCGAAGATCCGCTGCAAGCGTTGATCATTGACTCCTGGTTCGACAACTACCTGGGCGTCGTGTCCCTGGTTCGCGTGCGCCATGGCCGCGTGAAGAAGGGCGACAAGATCCTGGTGAAATCCACCGGCAAGATCCACCTGGTGGACAGCGTCGGTGTATTCAACCCGAAACACACCGCCACCACCGACCTGAAGGCCGGTGAAGTAGGCTTTATCATCGCCGGTATCAAGGACATTCACGGTGCGCCGGTAGGTGACACCCTGACCCTGAGCTCGACCCCCGACGTCGAAGTGCTGCCTGGCTTCAAGCGCATTCAGCCGCAGGTCTACGCCGGCCTGTTCCCGGTCAGCTCCGACGACTTCGAAGACTTCCGCGAAGCCCTGCAAAAGCTCACGCTGAACGACTCGTCGCTGCAATACACCCCGGAAAGCTCCGACGCACTGGGCTTCGGCTTCCGTTGCGGCTTCCTCGGCATGCTGCACATGGAAATCATCCAGGAGCGCCTGGAGCGCGAATACGACCTGGACCTGATCACCACGGCGCCGACGGTGATTTTCGAGTTGCAACTGAAGAATGGTGAGACGATCTACGTCGATAACCCGTCGAAGTTGCCGGATCTGTCGTCCATCGAAGATATGCGCGAGCCGATCGTGCGGGCCAATATCCTGGTGCCGCAGGAGCACCTGGGTAACGTCATTACCCTGTGCATCGAGAAGCGCGGCGTGCAGCACGACATGCTGTTCCTTGGCAGCCAGGTCCAGGTGACCTACGACCTGCCGATGAACGAAGTGGTCCTGGACTTCTTCGACCGCCTCAAATCCACCAGTCGTGGCTATGCTTCGCTGGATTATCATTTCGATCGCTACCAATCGGCTAATCTGGTCAAGCTGGATGTGCTGATCAACGGTGAGAAGGTCGATGCCCTGGCATTGATCGTGCACCGTGACAACGCGCACTACAAAGGGCGTGCGTTGACCGAAAAGATGAAGGAACTGATTCCTCGGCAGATGTTCGACGTGGCAATCCAGGCCGCCATTGGTGGGCAGATTGTGGCGCGGACAACCGTCAAGGCGCTCAGAAAGAACGTACTGGCCAAATGCTACGGTGGTGACGTTAGCCGTAAGCGCAAGCTGTTGGAAAAGCAGAAGGCCGGTAAGAAACGCATGAAGCAAGTGGGTAACGTGGAGATTCCACAAGAAGCCTTCCTTGCTGTGCTCAGGTTGGATAGTTAGGTCCTATGTCACTAAATTTCCCGCTGTTGCTGGTCATCGCCGTCGCCGTCTGCGGTCTGTTGGCGTTGCTCGATCTGGTCTTTCTGGCGCCGCGTCGGCGTGCCGCCATTACCAACTATCAGGGCAGCGTCAGCCAGCCGGATGGACTGGTCATCGAGAAACTGAACAAGGAGCCGATGCTGGTCGAGTACGGCAAATCGTTCTTTCCGGTGCTGTTCATCGTGCTGGTGCTGCGTTCGTTTCTGGTGGAACCGTTTCAGATTCCTTCGGGATCGATGAAACCGACCCTGGATGTGGGCGACTTCATCCTGGTGAACAAGTTTTCTTACGGGATCCGCCTGCCGGTGATCGACAAGAAAATCATCGAGGTCGGTGATCCGCAGCGCGGCGATGTGATGGTGTTCCGCTACCCGAGCGATCCGAACGTCAACTACATCAAGCGTGTGGTCGGCCTGCCGGGCGACGAAGTGCGCTACACCAGCGACAAGCGCCTGCTGGTCAACGGCCAGTCGGTCGCCGAGCAACTGGTCGGCTCCGAGCCGGGTACCCTGGGCAGCGCGGAGCTCTACAAGGAAAAACTCGGCGCCGCCGAGCACCTGATCCGCAAGGAAATGAGCCGCTACCGGGCCACCCCGGATCGTCAATGGACCGTGCCTGCCGGGCACTACTTCATGATGGGCGACAACCGCGACAACTCGAACGACAGCCGCTACTGGGATGACCCAAGCATTCCCAAGGACCTGCTGGGCATGGTTCCCGACAAGAATATCGTCGGCAAGGCCTTCGCAGTCTGGATGAGCTGGCCCGAACCGAAACTCAGCCACCTGCCGAATTTCTCGCGGGTTGGCCTGATCAAGTAATCAAACACGGCGCTGTTGAACACAGCGCCGAATGCTTTTCTGGATCTTGTAGAACACTGGCCCGCCAGGTTCGGCAGCCTCCCAGGCGTCACCAGAAGCAGCAGTCAACGATATTCAGGATGTGGATTTGAACACAGCGTTAATTGCCACAGGCACCTCGTGCCTTGTCTCCAAGGTGGTGAAATTCAACCACGAACTCAGCGTGGGTAAACCGTGAGCGTTTCTTTGAGCCGTCTCGAGCGTCAGCTCGGTTACACCTTCAAGGACCAGGAACTGATGGTCCTGGCCCTCACTCACCGCAGTTTTGCCGGGCGCAACAACGAACGCCTGGAATTCCTCGGTGATGCCATTCTCAACTTCGTCGCCGGCGAAGCGCTGTTCGAGCGTTTTCCCCAGGCTCGCGAAGGCCAGCTGTCGCGTCTGCGCGCGCGCCTGGTGAAGGGTGAAACCCTGGCCGTACTGGCCCGTGGTTTCGATCTGGGCGAATACCTGCGCCTGGGCTCCGGTGAGTTGAAAAGCGGCGGCTTCCGTCGTGAGTCGATCCTCGCCGATGCCCTGGAAGCGCTGATTGGTGCGATCTACCTGGATGCCGGCATGGAGGTCGCGCGCGAGCGCGTGCTGTCCTGGCTGACGTCCGAGTTCGACAGCCTGACGCTGGTCGACACCAACAAGGACCCCAAGACCCGCCTGCAGGAATTCCTGCAGTCGCGTGCCTGTGAACTGCCCCGCTACGAAGTGGTGGATATCCAGGGTGAGCCCCATTGCCGGACGTTCTTCGTCGAATGTGAAATCACCCTACTGAACGAAAAAAGCCGAGGTCAGGGCGTGAGCCGTCGCATTGCCGAACAGGTAGCGGCCGCCGCAGCACTGATTGCCCTGGGCGTGGAGAATGGCCATGACTGATACAACCGCAACACGCTGTGGCTATGTTGCCATCGTCGGCCGTCCGAACGTGGGCAAGTCCACGCTGCTGAACCATATCCTGGGGCAGAAGCTGGCCATCACCTCGCGTAAGCCGCAGACCACTCGGCACAACATGCTCGGCATCAAGACCGAAGGCGCCATCCAGGCGATCTACGTCGACACCCCGGGCATGCACAAAAGCAACGAGAAGGCCCTGAACCGCTACATGAACAAGACCGCCTCGGCGGCCTTGAAAGACGTCGACGTGGTGATTTTCGTCGTCGACCGCACCAAGTGGACCGATGAAGACCAGTTGGTGCTGGAGCGTGTGCAGTACGTGCAGGGCCCAGTGATCCTGGCGATCAACAAGACTGACCGCATCGAGGACAAGGCCGAGCTGATGCCGCACCTGACCTGGTTGCAGGAGCAATTGCCGAATGCCGAGATCGTCCCGGTATCGGCCCAGCAAGGCCACAACCTGGAAGCCCTGGAAGGCCTGATCGCCAAGCACCTGCCGGAAAACGATCACTTCTTCCCGGAAGACCAGATCACTGACCGCAGCAGCCGTTTCCTCGCCGCCGAACTGGTGCGCGAGAAGATCATGCGCCAGCTGGGTGCCGAGCTGCCGTACCAGATCACCGTGGAAATCGAAGAGTTCAAGCAGCAGGGCAAGACCCTGCACATTCATGCCTTGATCCTCGTCGAACGCGACGGCCAGAAGAAAATCATCATTGGCGACAAGGGTGAGCGCATCAAGCGCATCGGCATGGAAGCGCGCAAGGACATGGAGCTGCTGTTCGACTCCAAGGTCATGCTCAACCTGTGGGTCAAGGTCAAAGGCGGTTGGTCCGACGACGAGCGCGCCCTGCGTTCGCTGGGCTACGGCGACCTGTAATCCTGCCCCGTCGCCGGCGCCTCGTTCCTGCAACGTGTAGGGAGCGAGCCGCTGGCGATAAAGGTTCAACGAACCTTCCCGTGGACCTGTCACTTTCTCAAGCCTTGAGATCCCCCCGACACCTATGTCCAGTAACGCTCCCATCGGCCAGCCCGCTTATGTCCTGCACAGTCGGGCCTATCGCGAGAGCAGTGCATTGGTGGACTTCCTCACGCCCCAGGGGCGGCTGCGCGCGGTGTTGCGCGGCGCGCGGGGCAAGGCCGGGACCCTGGCGCGGCCGTTCGTGCCGCTGGAAGTCGAATTTCGTGGGCGCGGCGAGCTGAAAAACGTCGGGCGCATGGAAAGCGCGGGAACCTCCACCTGGCTCAACGGCGAAGCGCTGTTCAGTGGTCTTTACCTCAATGAGCTGCTGATTCGCCTGCTGCCCGCCGAAGACCCGCATCCGGCGATCTTCGAGCACTATGCGGCAACCTTGCTGGCTTTGGCCGAGGGCAGGGCCCTTGAGCCCTTGCTGCGCGCGTTCGAATGGCGCTTGCTGGACGACCTGGGCTATGGCTTCGCCCTGGACATGGATATCCACGGCGCGCCGATTGAGGCGCAGGGCATGTACCGCCTGCAGGTGGACGCCGGCCTGGAGCAGGTTCACCTGTTGCAACCAGGCCTGTTCAACGGCACCGAGCTGCTGGCCATGGCGCAAGCCGACTGGAGCGCCCCCGGCGCGCTGGCGGCGGCCAAGCGCCTGATGCGCCAGGCACTGGCGGTACACCTGGGCGGTCGGCCCTTGGTCAGTCGCGAATTGTTTCGCAAGCCCTAGTCGTCCCATTGCGCCAATACGCTCGAATCCTGCCTGGCTTGCTCGTGCGACCGAAAGCCGGCAGTTATTTTCGCGGGCGGACACTATATGCTGTGCACCGAATCTCTAACTCCTCAGGAGCGCTTCCGTGACCACCAGCAATCGCATTCTTCTTGGCGTGAATATCGACCACGTAGCCACCCTGCGTCAGGCCCGGGGCACCCGTTACCCTGATCCGGTCAAGGCGGCGCTGGACGCGGAAGAGGCGGGGGCCGATGGCATCACCGTGCACCTGCGCGAGGACCGCCGGCACATCCAGGAGCGCGACGTGCTGCTGCTCAAGGACGTGTTGCAAACCCGCATGAACTTCGAGATGGGCGTCACCGAGGAAATGATGGCGTTCGCCGAGCGCATCCGTCCGGCGCACATCTGCCTGGTTCCGGAAACCCGCCAGGAGCTGACCACCGAAGGCGGCCTGGATGTCGTCGGGCAGGAAGCGCGGATCAAGGCGGCGGTAGAACGGCTGTCGAAGATCGGCGCCGAAGTGTCGCTGTTCATCGACGCCGATGAGCGGCAGATCGCTGCCTCTCGCCGCGTGGGCGCGCCTGCCATCGAGCTGCACACCGGGCGTTATGCCGATGCCGAAACGCCGAGCGAGGTGGCCGAGGAGCTGCGGCGCGTGGCCGACGGCGTGGCTTTCGGCCTGGGCCAGGGCCTGATCGTCAATGCCGGCCACGGCCTGCATTACCACAACGTCGAAGCGGTCGCGGCGATCAAGGGCATCAATGAGTTGAACATCGGCCATGCGCTGGTGGCCCATGCGCTGTTCGTCGGCTTCAAAGGCGCAGTGGCGGAGATGAAGGCGCTGATCCTGGCGGCGGCCAAGGCCTGACTCTGTTGCCGCTGCCGAAGGCTGCGACAAGCTCCGAAGGAGCTTCGGCGTTCTTGGAATCGCCACGACCTCCGGTCGATCGCAGCCTGCGGCAGCGGCTACAGATGGTTTAAAGCGGCGGGGTTTCCTGGGTCGGCTTGGTCTTGTCCACGCCTGGCACGTGCAGGTTGCCCTCGGCCACCTGGTCGCCTTCCAGCTGCGGCTGCGTGACCCAGGTCAGGATGTCGTAGTAGCGACGGATGTTGGCGACAAAATGCACCGGCTCGCCGCCCCGGGCGTAGCCATAGCGGGTCTTGCTGTACCACTGCTTCTGCGAGAGACGCGGTAGCATCTTCTTCACGTCCAGCCACTTGTTCGGGTTCAGCCCTTCCTTTTGCGCCAGCTTGCGGGCGTCGTCCAGGTGGCCGCTGCCGACGTTATAGGCGGCGAGGGCGAACCAGGTGCGGTCCGGCTCTTCGATCTTGTCGTCCAGCTGATCCTTCATGTACGCCAGGTACTTGGCGCCGCCCTGGATGCTTTGCTTGGCGTCCAGGCGGTTGGACACGCCCATGGCCTGGGCGGTGTTCTGGGTCAGCATCATCAGGCCGCGTACGCCGGTCTTGGAGGTAACGCTCGGTTGCCACAAGGATTCCTGGTAGCCGATGGCCGCCAGCAGGCGCCAGTCGACCTTTTCTTCCTTGGCCGAGGCCTTGAAGTGCTTCTCGTATTTGGGCAGGCGCTGCTGCAGGTGCTGGGCAAAGGTGTAGGCGCCGACATAACCCAGGACATCCACATGCCCGTAATAACGGTCCTTCAGGCGTTGCAGGGTGCCGTTCTTCTGCACCTTGTCGAGGAAGTCGTTGATTTCGTTGAGCAGGCTGTTGTCTTCGCCGGCGGCCACGGCCCAGCTCTGGTTGCGGGCATCGCCAAGGTCGAAGGCCACGCGGATATTGGCGAAATACACCTGGTTCATCGCCACTTCGTTGGAATCCACCAGGGTCAGGTCGATCTGCCCCTCGTCGACCATGCGCAGCAGGTCGACCACTTCGACCTCGTCGGACTCTTCGTATTGAATGCCGGGGTATTTCAGCTTGAGTTCGGCCAGTTGCTCGGCGTGGGTGCTGCCCTTGAGCACCATGATCTTCTTGCCGACCAGGTCGCCCGCATCGGTGGGGCGGGACTGGCCGTTGCGGTAGATAATCTGCGGGGTGACTTCCAGATAGGTGTGGGAAAACCGGACTTGCTGCTTGCGTTTCTCGCTGCTGACCAGGCCGGCAGCAGCCAGCACCGGGCCGTTAGGTTTACCCAGCTGGTCGAAGAGGTCGTCGAGGTTGTCCGCGGTTTCGATCTTCAGCGTCACCCCCAGGTCGTCGGCGAAACGTTTCACCAGCTCGTATTCGAAGCCGGTTTCACCGTTGCGATCCTGAAAGTAGGTGGCCGGGCTGTTACGGGTGACCACCCGCAGCACGCCATCCTCCTTTACTCGCTCGAGCGTGCTGGGTTTCTCAACGCAGGCACTGAGCATCAGGAAGAGTCCGGTTGCGATGAGCCATCGGGCACAGCGCGGACGTAAAGCCATAGGGGAAAACATCTGCGCAGTATACGCAAAGGACAACAACCGCCATATCTCGACAGCGAAGGGCTTGTCTGCTAGAGGTTCCAGCCCCCGGCCAGAGCCCTCGGGAATGGGCCTTCGCGGCCCGTGGAGAGGGGTGAAATAACCCTGCTGAATGGTCCTGACGAGCCTTTGTCACAGGGGGCTGCGCGCGGGCCGACGTCTGGCCGCGCTCGGGCGTGCCGTTTCGGGTGCCGTCGCGGGCGGTTTAGGCTAGAATGCACGGCCTCAAAGCACACCCCCTTCCCGAGGCTGTCCCGAAGATGTTGATCCTGCGCGGCGCTCCTGCCCTTTCTGCCTTTCGCCACAGCAAACTCCTTGAGCAACTGAGCCAGAAGGTTCCAGCTGTCAGTGGCCTGTATGCTGAATTCGCTCACTTCGCCGAAGTTACCGGCGTCCTGACCGGCGACGAACAGCAGGTGCTTGCGCGCCTTCTGAAGTACGGCCCAAGCGTACCGGTGCAAGAACCTACCGGTCGTCTGTTCCTGGTGCTGCCGCGTTTCGGCACCATCTCGCCCTGGTCGAGCAAGGCCAGCGATATCGCCCGCAACTGTGGCCTGAGCAAGATCCAGCGCCTGGAGCGCGGCATTGCCTTCTACGTGGCCGGTGAATTCAGCGACGCGCAAGCGCAGTTGATCGCCGATACTCTGCACGACCGCATGACCCAGATCGTGCTGGGCAACCTGGAGCAGGCTGCCGGCCTGTTCAGCCATGCCACGCCGAAGCCGCTGACCGCCATCGATATCCTCGGTGGTGGCCGCGCCGCGCTGGAACAGGCCAACACCGAACTGGGCCTGGCCCTGGCCGAAGACGAAATCGATTACCTGGTCAACGCCTTCCAGGGCCTCAAGCGCAACCCGCATGACATCGAACTGATGATGTTCGCCCAGGCCAACTCCGAGCACTGCCGTCACAAGATCTTCAACGCCAGTTGGGACATCGACGGCCAGAGCCAGGAAAAAAGCCTGTTCGGCATGATCAAGAACACCTATCAGATGCACAACGAAGGTGTGCTGTCGGCTTACAAGGACAACGCCTCGGTGATCGTCGGCAATGTCGCCGGCCGTTTCTTCCCGAACCCTGAAACCCGCCAGTACGGCGCGGTGCAGGAGCCGGTGCACATCCTGATGAAGGTCGAGACTCACAACCACCCGACCGCCATCGCCCCGTTCCCGGGCGCATCCACCGGTTCCGGTGGCGAGATCCGCGATGAAGGTGCAACCGGGCGTGGCGCCAAGCCAAAGGCCGGCCTGACCGGTTTCACCGTATCCAACCTGCAGATCCCGGGCTTCGAACAGCCGTGGGAAGTGCCGTACGGCAAGCCTGAGCGCATTGTCACCGCGCTGGACATCATGATCGAAGGCCCGCTGGGCGGCGCCGCGTTCAACAACGAATTCGGTCGTCCGGCCCTGACCGGCTACTTCCGTACCTTCGAACAGTCGATCGCCACCCCGCACGGTGACGAGGTTCGTGGTTACCACAAGCCGATCATGCTGGCCGGCGGCATGGGCAACATCCGCGAAGAGCATGTCAAGAAAGGCGAGATCGTCGTCGGCTCCAAGCTGATCGTCCTCGGTGGCCCGGCGATGCTCATCGGCCTGGGTGGCGGCGCCGCTTCCTCCATGGCCACCGGCACCAGCTCGGCGGATCTGGACTTCGCTTCCGTTCAGCGTGAAAACCCGGAAATGGAGCGTCGTTGCCAGGAAGTCATCGACCGTTGCTGGCAGCTGGGCGACAAGAACCCGATCAGC
The DNA here is from genome assembly GCF_900109505.1 of Pseudomonas sp. NFACC41-3. Taxonomy (NCBI): domain Bacteria; kingdom Pseudomonadati; phylum Pseudomonadota; class Gammaproteobacteria; order Pseudomonadales; family Pseudomonadaceae; genus Pseudomonas; species Pseudomonas sp. NFACC41-3. Next base: position 431,531 of record NZ_FOAE01000004.1, on the reverse strand, counting down.
TTCATCCACGACGTCGGCGCGGGCGGTCTGTCCAACGCCTTCCCGGAACTGGTCAACGACGGCGACCGCGGTGGCCGTTTCGAACTGCGCAACATTCCAAACGACGAGCCGGGCATGGCCCCGCACGAAATCTGGAGCAACGAATCCCAGGAACGCTACGTTCTGGCCGTCGGCCCGGCCGACTTCGAGCGCTTCCAGGCCATCTGCGAACGGGAGCGTTGCCCGTTTGCCGTCGTCGGTGAAGCCACCGCCGAACCGCATCTGACTGTCACGGACAGCCACTTCGGCAACAGCCCGGTGGACATGCCACTGGAAGTGCTGCTAGGCAAGGCGCCGCGCATGCACCGTTCGGTGGTTCGCGAAGCCGAGCTGGGCGACGATTTCGACCCGTCGAACCTCGACATCGGCGAAAGCATCGAGCGCGTCCTGCATCACCCGGCCGTCGCGAGCAAAAGCTTCCTGATCACCATCGGCGACCGCACCATCACCGGCCTGGTGGCCCGTGACCAAATGGTCGGCCCATGGCAGGTTCCGGTGGCCGACGTGGCCGTCACCGCCACCAGTTTCGACGTCTACACCGGTGAAGCCATGGCCATGGGCGAGCGTACTCCGCTGGCGCTGCTGGACGCCCCGGCGTCGGGCCGCATGGCCATCGGCGAAACCCTGACCAACATCGCCGCGTCGCGCATCAACAAGATCTCCGACATCAAACTGTCGGCGAACTGGATGTCCGCCGCTGGCCACCCGGGCGAAGACGCACGGCTGTACGACACCGTGAAAGCGGTTGGCATGGAGCTGTGCCCTGAGCTGGGCATCACCATTCCGGTGGGCAAGGACTCGATGTCCATGGCCACGCGCTGGAACGACAACGGCGAAGAAAAAACCGTGACCTCGCCGATGTCGCTGATCGTGACCGGTTTCGCGCCTGTGGCGGACATCCGCCAGACCCTGACCCCGCAACTGCGCATGGACAAGGGCACCACCGATCTGGTCCTGATCGACCTCGGGCGTGGCCAGAACCGCATGGGCGCCTCGATCCTCGCCCAGGTGCATGGCAAGCTCGGCAAGCAGGCCCCGGACGTCGATGACGCCGAAGACCTGAAAGCCTTCTTCGCGGTGATCCAGGGCCTCAACGCCGACGGTCACTTGCTGGCTTACCACGACCGTTCCGACGGTGGTCTGCTGACCAGCGTGGTGGAGATGGCCTTCGCCGGTCACTGCGGCCTGAACCTGAACCTCGACGCCCTGGCCGAAACCTCGGCCGAGATCGCCGCCATCCTGTTCAACGAAGAACTGGGTGCGGTGATCCAGGTGCGCCAGGACGCGACCCCGGATGTGCTGGCGCAGTTCAGCGCCGCCGGCCTGGGCGACTGCGTGGCGGTGATCGGCCAGCCGGTCAACAACGGCCATATCAACATCAGCTTCAACGGCGAGAATATCTTCGCCGGCGAGCGTCGCCTGTTGCAGCGCCAGTGGGCTGAAACCAGCTACCAGATCCAGCGCCTGCGGGACAACGCCGACTGCGCCGAGCAGGAATTCGACGTCCTGCTGGAAGAAGACAACCCGGGCCTGAGCGTCAAGCTGAGCTTCGACGTCAACCAGGACATCGCCGCGCCTTACATCAAGAAAGGCGTGCGTCCCCAGGTTGCCGTGCTGCGCGAGCAGGGCGTCAACGGCCAGGTGGAAATGGCCGCGGCGTTCGACCGTGCCGGCTTCAACGCGATCGACGTGCACATGAGCGACATCCTCGCCGGTCGCGTCGACCTGAACGACTTCAAGGGCATGGTCGCCTGCGGCGGCTTCTCCTACGGCGACGTACTCGGCGCCGGCGAGGGCTGGGCCAAGTCGGCACTGTTCAACAGCCGTGCCCGCGACGCCTTCCAGGGCTTCTTCGAGCGTAACGACACCTTCACCCTCGGCGTGTGCAACGGTTGCCAGATGATGTCCAACCTGCACGAGCTGATCCCGGGCAGCGAGTTCTGGCCGCACTTCGTGCGCAACCGCTCCGAGCAGTTCGAGGCCCGTGTGGCGATGGTCCAGGTCCAGGAGTCGAACTCGATCTTCCTGCAGGGCATGGCCGGTTCGCGTATGCCGATCGCCATCGCCCACGGCGAAGGCCATGCGGAATTCGAAAGCGCAGAAGCGCTGCTCGAAGCCGACCTGTCCGGTTGCGTGGCCCTGCGCTTCGTCGACAACCACGGCAAGGTCACCGAAAGCTACCCGGCCAACCCGAACGGCTCGCCGCGCGGGATCACCGGCCTGACCAGCCGCGACGGTCGCGTCACCATCATGATGCCGCACCCTGAGCGGGTATTCCGTGCCGTGCAGAACTCCTGGCGTCCGGAAGAGTGGAACGAAGATGCGGCGTGGATGCGCATGTTCCGTAACGCTCGCGTGTGGGTGAACTAAGGCCCGTGTACAAGCTCAGCTTTTTCGTCCCGCCCAGCCACGTGGATGTGGTCAAGAACGCCGTATTCGCCGCCGGTGGCGGACGGATCGGCGCTTACGACCAGTGTGCGTGGCAGGTGCTGGGCCAGGGCCAGTTTCGCCCGTTGGACGGCAGCCAGCCGTTTCTCGGGCAGACCGGCCTGGTCGAGCAGGTGCAGGAATGGAAAGTCGAGCTGGTGGTGGCCGACGAGTTGATCCGTAGCGTGGTGATGGCCCTCAAGCAGAGCCATCCCTACGAGACACCGGCTTATGAAGTCTGGCGTCTGGAAGACTTCTAAGGCCCCGCCCATGAAAAAGCCCGCTGAACCGGTAACGGTCAGCGGGCTTTTTTGTGCCTGCTCTCCGGCAGGAGAGGGTCAGACCTTGACGCTGACCTCGCTGCGGTTGATCAGGCTATCCAGCGCCTGGCCCAGGCTCGCGGCCTTTTCCCCGATCAGCAGGTGCCAGACACCATCGTCGAGCTGGCTGGAACCCTGGCAGCCGAGGTTCTTCAGCTGGCATTCCGACAGCGCCTTGTTGTCGCCCAGTTGCACCCGCAGGCGGGTCATGGCCACGCAGTCCAGTTGCAGCACATTGTCGCTGCCACCGAAGGCATCCAGCCATTTCACGGCTTCCTGGGGCGCAATGCTCACCGCTGGCGGTGTTTCGAAGGCCGCGGCGGCAGGGCCTGGCTGTTCCAGTGGCTTGCCGCCGCTGGGCATGGCCAGGCGGATTTCATCGGCGATGCTGTCGGCCAGCGGGCCGACCACCACCTGCAGGCTGCCGCCCTTGCCGGGACGCACCACGGCCATGGCGCCCAGGGCCTTGAGGTCGCTGTCCGACGCCTTGCTGCGGTCGGCCAGTTCCAGGCGCAGGCGGGTGGTGCAGGCGCCGACGGTTATCAGGTTGTCCGCACCGCCCAGGGCCTGGATATAGGCACCGGCCCGCTGATTGTTGGTCATGGCGGCTTTTTCGGTGCCCGGGGTGTCTTCGCGGCCCGGGGTTTTCAGGTTGAAGCGTTTGATGCAGAAGTCGAACACCAGGTAGTAGATCACCGCGTACAGCAGGCCTACCGGGAACACCAGCCAGCCGTTGGTGGAGCGACCCCAGCCAAGGGCCATGTCGATGGCGCCGCCGGAAAAGGTGAAGCCCAAGTGGATGTTCAACAGGTTGGTCAGGGCCATGGACAGGCCGGTCAGCAGCGCGTGCACCAGGTACAGCATGGGGGCGAGGAACATGAAGGCGAATTCGATCGGCTCGGTGACCCCGGTGAGGAACGAGGTCAGGGCCATCGACAGGAAAATCCCGCCCATCACCTTGCGCCGCTCCGGCAGCGCATTGCGGTACATGGCCAGGCACGCCGCCGGCAGGCCGAACAGCATCATCGGGAACATGCCGGTCATGAACTGGCCGCCCTTGGGGTCGCCGGCGAAGTAGCGGGTCAGGTCGCCGGTGACCACGGCGCCGGTGGCCGGGTCGGTGAAGCTGCCGAAAATGAACCAGGCCATGTTGTTCAGGATGTGGTGCAGGCCGGTGATGATCAGCAGGCGGTTGAACACGCCGAAAACGAAGGCACCGAGGCTGCCGCTTTCCATCAGCAACTGGCCGAAGCTGTTGATGCCGTGCTGGATCGGCGGCCAGATCAGGCCGAACACCACCCCCAGGCCGACGGCGCTGAAACCGGTGACAATCGGCACGAAGCGCCGCCCGCCGAAGAACGCCAGGTATTCCGGCAGCTTGATGTCCTTGAAGCGGTTGTACAGGGCTCCGGCCAGCAGGCCGCTGATGATCCCGGCGAGCATGCCCATGTTGATGCTGGCATCGAGCACCTTGAGGGTCGCGACCATCACCAGGTAGCCGATGGCCCCGGCCAGGCCGGCGGTGCCGTTGTTGTCCTTGGCGAAGCCCACGGCGATGCCGATGGCGAAGATCAGCGCCAGGTTGGCGAAGATGGTCTGGCCGGCATCGTGGATGATCGCGATGTTCAGCAGGTCGGTGTCGCCCAGGCGCAGCAGCAGGCCGGCGATCGGCAGGATCGCGATCGGCAGCATCAGGGCGCGGCCCAGGCGCTGCAGGCCTTCGATGAATAATTGGTACATGGCGTGTCTCCCGGTGTTCTTGTTATTCAGCTCAGGGGCCAGTGTTGGTGGCAGGCATGACGCACCGCCGAGGCACTGCTCAGGTTTAGCAGGTCATGGCTGAGGCGTCGGCATTGCGCAGCATCCAGTTGGCGGACCCGCTCCTTGATTTCGCCCACTTGTGGCGGGCTCACCGACAGCTCGCTGACCCCCAGGCCGATCAGCACCGGCGTCGCCAGCGGGTCGGAGGCCAGTGCGCCGCACACGCCGACCCAGCGCCCATGCCTGGCCGCGCCGGCGCAGGTCTGGGCGATCAACCGCAGCAGCGCCGGGTGCAGCGCATCGACCCGCGCGGCCAGGCCGGCATGGTCACGGTCCATGGCCAGGGTGTATTGCGACAGATCGTTGGTGCCGATGGAGAGGAAGTCGGCGTATTCGGCCAGTTGCTCGGCGAGCAGGGCGGCGGCCGGGACTTCGATCATCACCCCCAGCTCCGGGCGCTGGCCGATTCCCAGCTCGGCGCACAGGCAATCGATGCGTTCGCGGATATGCAGCAGTTCGTCGAGCTCGCTGACCATCGGCAGCAGGATGCGGCAGCGTTGCAGCGGGCTGACCTGCAGCAGGGCCCGCAGTTGCTGGTCGAGCAGTTCCGGGCGGGCCTGGGCCAGGCGGATGCCGCGCAGGCCCAGCACCGGGTTGGCTTCCACCGGCAGCGGCAGGTAGTCCAGTTGCTTGTCGCCGCCGACGTCTATGGTGCGGATGATCACCGACTTGTCGCCCATGGCGTCGAGCACGGCCTGATAAGCCTGGCGCTGCTCCTGTTCGTCGGGGGCGGTATGCCGGTCGACAAACAGAAACTCGGTACGCAGCAGGCCGACGCCATCGGCACCGTTGGCATGGGCGTTCCGGGCTTCCTGGCTGGAGGCGACATTGGCGGCGACTTCGATCGCCTGGCCGTCGAGGGTCCTGGCCGGCAGTTGGGCCTGTTGCTGTTGTTGCTCGCGCCGCTGCTGGCGGAGCAGATGGCTCTGCCGGACCTGTTCGACGCGCACGCTGTCCGGCGTCAGTTCCAGGCGCCCGTGATCGGCGTTCAGCACCACTTGCTGGCCTTGCGGCACATCGAGAAGCTCCGAGCCCAGGGCCACCAGGCAGGGCAGGCCCTTGCCGCGTGCCAGGATCGCCACGTGGGAGGTGGCGCCGCCGGCCGCCATGCACAGGCCGGCGGCGCCTTGCTCGCTCAGTTGCAGCAGGTCGGACGGGGTCAGTTCGTGGGCCGCGACTATGGCGCCGGCCGGCAACTGGTAATGCCAGGCCTCGCCGAGCAGGGCGCGCAGGACCCGCTGTTGCAGGTCGCGCAGGTCGTTGGCGCGTTCGGCGAGCAGGGCATTGCCCAGTTGCAGCAGGATCTCGCACTGTTCGCCGATGGCGTCGCTCCAGGCGTGGGTGGCGGCGCGTCCCTGGCCGATGCTCTGGCGGGCGGCGTCCAGCAGCGCCGGGTCTTCGAGCAGGGCCAGATGGGCGGCGAAGATCGCTTCTTCCTGGTTGTCCTTGCGTTGCCGGGCGTGGTCCAGGGTGCCGCGAATGTCGCTGCGAACCTTGTCCAGGGCCAGGTCCAGCGCCTGCAGTTGCTCCTGTGGCGGGTGACCGCCGCTGTCTTCCGGCAGGGTCATGGCGGTCAGCTGAAACAGCGGCCCGCAGACCAGCCCGGGGGCGGCGCAAACGCCCTGGATCACCCCGGCTTCGGCGGGGCGCTGGGGCGCGACGGCCTTCACCGCTGGCGCCGCGGTATGGCCGTCTTCGGCCAGCGGGGTGGCGAGGGCGTCCAGCAGCGCCAGCAGGGCGGCCTTGCAGTCCTTGCCCTGGCAACTGACCCGCACCTCGTCCTGCTCGCCGACCCCCAGCCCCATCAGGCTGACCAGGCTGTCGCAGGACGCCGACTTGCCGTTGAAATGCAGGTGCGCCTTGCTGCTGAAACCCTGGGCGGTCTGGCGTATCAGCGCGGCCGGCCGGGCGTGCAGGCCGCCGCGATGATTGACCCGGGTCTGGCCTTCCACCGCGTCGGTCGAGGTGTCGCCCGTTTCCGCCTGGGCCGTATTGGCCGCGCGTGGAACGATGTGCAGCAGCGGTTCGCCGACTTTCACCGATTTCAGGGTGATGGGCAGGGTCTGGAAGTGTTCGCCGTTGGTCAGGATCATCAGGCTGATCAGGCTTTTGCTGTTGCGCGCGACCTGGTCGAGATCGAAGCGCAGCAGGGCCTGGCCGCTGCTCACCCGGGCGCCTTCCTGCACCAGCATGGAGAAACCCTCGCCTTGCAGCTGGACGGTGTCCAGGCCGAGGTGCAGCAGCAATTCCGCGCCATTGTCGGCGCGCAGGGTCACCGCGTGGCCGGTGCGGGCGGCATGCACCACCACGCCGGCGCAGGGGGCGTGCAGGGTGTTGTTCAGCGGGTCGATGGCGATCCCGTCGCCCATGGCGCCGCTGGAAAACACCAGGTCGGGCACCCTTGCGAGGGTGAGCACCGGGCCGCTCAAGGGAGCGCCGAGCGTCAGGTCTTTATTGTTGTTGTGCATGGCGCAGTACTCATCCGTTGAAGGAAAGGCTCAGTGGGTGCGGGTCACTTTGCTCAGGTGCCGTGGCTGGTCCGGGTCCATGCCCCGGGCCTCGGCAAGGCTTGCTGCCATGCCGTAGAAACTCTGGATCGCCAGGATCGGATCGAGGACCGGGTGTTCGGCCCGGCCCAGGGTCAGGTCGCGTTCGACGATGTCGTCCGGTGCCGCCAGCAGCACCCGGGCGCCACGCTGGCGCATGTCGGCGGCAAGGCTGATCAGGCCGGCTTGCTCCGCTCCCCGTGGGGCGAACACCAGCAGCGGGTAGTTATCGCCGATCAGCGCCATCGGGCCGTGGCGAACTTCCGCGCTGCTGAAGGCTTCGGCCTGGATCGCCGAGGTTTCCTTGAGTTTCAGCGCCGCTTCCTGGGCGATGGCGAAACCGGCGCCACGGCCGATCACCATCAACCGTTGGCTATCGCGCAAGGCCTCGACGGCCGGGCTCCAGTCCTGGGTCGCGGCTTCGCGCAGCCCCTGGGGCAGGGCGAGGCCGGCTTCCAGCAACTGCGCGTCCTGTTTCCAGTGGGCGATCAGGCGGGCGCTGGCGCTGAGGGTGGCGATAAAGCTCTTGGTCGCCGCCACGCTGCGTTCGGCGCCGGCGTGCAGCGGCAGGCAGAACTCGCTGGCGGCTTCCAGCGGGGTGTCCTGAGCGTTGACCATGGCCACGCTCAAGGCCCCGCGTTTGCGCAGCAGGCGCATGCTGTTGACCAGGTCGGGGCTCTGCCCGGACTGGGAAAAGGCGAACGCCGCCTGGCCGCTGACCCGCAGCGGCGCCTGTTGCATGGTCACCACCGACATCGGCAGGGACGCGACCGGGAAACCCAGCTGCTGCATGGTCAGGTAGGCGAAATAGCTGGCGGCATGGTCGGAGCTGCCGCGGGCGACGGTCATCACCACTTGCGGCGGCTGGCGGTTCAGGCGCCCGGCGACTTCGATCAGTTGCGGGTCCAGGTGCTGCAATTGGCCTTCGACGGCCGTGGCGGCGGACAGCGCCTCTTCAAGCATTTTTGAAGTCAATGTCTTCTCCTTCGACCATCACGGCGGTCAGTGTGAGTGAGCGGTCCAGGCACACGCAGTCGGCCCAGCTGCCGACCTGCAAGCGCCCGCGTTCGGCCAGGCCGAGATAATCGGCGGGAAACTGTGACAAGCGTTGCGACGCCTCGGCCAGAGGCAGGCCGATCTTCACCAGGTTGCGCAAGGCCTGGTCCATGGTCAGGGTGCTGCCGGCCAGGGTGCCGTCCGGCAGGCGCACGCCGCCCAGGCATTTGGTCACGGTGTGGCTGCCGAGCTTGTATTCGCCGTCCGGCATGCCGGCCGCCGCGGTGGAGTCGGTGACGCAGTACAGGCAGGGGATCGAGCGCAGGGCCACGCGCATGGCGCCGGGGTGCACGTGCAGCAGGTCGGGGATCAGTTCCGCGTACTGGGCGTGGGCCAGGGCGGCGCCGACTATGCCCGGCTCACGGTGATGCAGCGGGCTCATGGCGTTGTACAGGTGGGTGAAGCTGGTGGCCCCGGCGTCGAGCGCGGCCACGCCTTCCTCGTAGCTGCCCAGGGTGTGGCCGATCTGCATGCGGATGCCGCGGGCGCTGAGGGCGCGGATCAGCGCGTCATGGCCGGCGATTTCCGGGGCGATGGTGATCACCCGGATCGGCGCCAGGCGCAGGTAGGCCTCGACTTCGGCCATCAGCGCGGTATGGGCGAAATTGGGCTGGGCACCGAGCTTGCCCGGGTTGATGTACGGGCCTTCCAGGTGCACGCCCAGTACCCGGGCGCTGCCGCTGGGGCGCTGTTCGCAGTATTCGCCGATGGCGCCGAGGACCCGGGTGATCTCCTCGGTCGGCGCGGTCATGGTGGTGGCCAGCAGCGAGGTGGTGCCAAAACGTACGTGGGTGCGGGTGATGGTCTCGAACGCCGGGGCGCCTTCCATGATGTCCTTGCCGCCGCCGCCGTGCACATGCAGGTCAATGAAGCCCGGCAGCAGGTAGGGCAGGTCGTTGTCTGCCGGGTCGCAGGGGCTGCCTTCGATGCCGGTGACCTTGCCGTCCCGGTGGTTCAGGTGGCCGCGAATCCAGCCTTGCGGGGTGAGGATGTTGTGTTCGGACATGGGCAGCTCTCTGGGACGGGTTCTTGGCGACTCGGCGGCCTGGCTCGGCGGCCTGGTTTAGCGACGTAGCTCGGCGACGAAGTCGTAGTAGTCGTTGCGGCAATAGGTGTCGGTGACTTCGATCGGGGTGTTGTCCTCGAGGTAGCCGACGCGGGTCATCAGCAGCATCGCGGTGCCGGGGGCGATGCCCACCAGGGCGGCGAACTCGGCGGAGGCGTTGATCGCCTGGATATGCTGCAGGGCGCGGACCACCGGGCGGCCGATGCCATCGAGGTAGGCGTAGAGCGAGTCGCCGATGGCGTCCGGCTGGGCAATGATCGTGGCCGGCAGGGTGCTCATTTCGATCGCCATCACCGTGTCGTCGGCTTTGCGCAGGCGCTTGAGGCGCGCCACCTTGTCGTTCGGCGACAGGCCGAGGCGGATCAGTTCTTCGTGGGTCGGCGTGGTGATTTCCCGCTCCAGCCATTGGGAGCCGGGCACGAAGCCCTTGAGGCGGAGCATTTCGCTGAAGCCCGACAGCCGCAACAGCGGTTGTTCCAGGCGTGGGGTAATGAAGGTGCCGGAGCCCTGGCTGCGGCGGATCAGGCCTTGTTCGAACAGCACTTCCAGGGCCTTGCGCGCGGTGACGCGGGAGATATTGAGCATCTCGCTCAGGTTACGTTCCGAGGGCAGGGCCTGTTCGGCTTTCCACTGGCCGGCATGGATCGCGGCTTCAAGGTTGCGCGCCAGTTGCAGGTACAGCGGGGTCGGCTGGGTATCGTCAGGGCGCAGGGCCAGGATGTGGTTCATCTGTCGAGATTCCGATGCGTTATTGGTTTGTTGTCGCCCGGTAATGTGGCAAAAACTAATACCACTTAAATACCATGTCAACGCCAGTAGTGTGACGATAACGCACGAAAACAGGCACCTTATGGGCGTTGGTGGAGATGGTTTGGGTAAGTGGTATTAAGGCGGTCTGGCCGTGAATGCGAAAATCGCAGGGGCGGCGGTTTTTCGAGCGGGAATTGGTATTCACCTTTCGAAGCCGGCGCGGCCTGCGATTTTTTTTGTAACTGAGGTGTTTTAGCGGCGTTTCAGCGAGGAATCAGGGGCGGATTTCGATCATCGTGCCGTCCGGGACCAGGCCCCAGACTTCGCGCATGTCGACGTTGCGCATGGCGATGCAGCCGTCGGTCCAGTCCAGGGTATGGAAGTACTGCTCGGGGTAGTCTTCGCTGTCCGGAGTGCCGTGGATCATGATCATGCCGCCGGGCTCCACGCCCTCGCGGCGTGAGCGGGCGGAATCGCTGATGTTCGGGTAGGAGATATGCATGGCCAGGTTGAAGCGGTCGCTGGTCTTGCGCCAGTCCAGCCAGTAGAAGCCTTCCGGAGTGCGCTTGTCGCCTTCCATGAGCTTCGGCCCCTTGGGTCGTTTACCCAGGGAAATGCGGTAGGTCTTGATGGGTTTGCCGTCGTTGATCAGTTGCAACTGATGGGCCGACTTGAGGACCAGGACTTTTTCGATGACCTTGCCGTTCAGGGTATCCGTCGCGGAGGCGTGGGAGACCGCGATAACCGAGCAGCAGAAAAGAGCGAGCAACCAGCGCATGAAACGATATCCCTAAGAGTACACAGGTGCCGCGTACGTTTTGTTGTTTAAGTGAGGGCAGGCTGAGCCAGGGGCGGAATGGACTCGGAACGCACGGGGTAGTCCTCGTTCCGCCGGTCAGCGAAGAAACATTCTAAGGTACGCCCGACTGTGCGAAAAGCCAGCTCGGACCAGGGGATGTCGGCTTCTTCGAAAAGCCGGACTTCCAGGCTCTCTTCGCCAGCGGCGAAATCCAGGTCCGCCAGTTCGGCGCGGAAGAAGACATGCACCTGGCTGATATGCGGGACGTCGATCAGGGTATAGATGCTCAGGTTGCGGACCCGGGCGCAGGCCTCCTCGAACGTCTCGCGAATCGCCGCCTGTTCGACCGTCTCGCCGTTCTCCATGAAACCGGCCGGCAGCGTCCAGTAACCACGACGCGGCTCGATCGCGCGCCGGCACAGCAGCACCTGGGTACCCCAAGTCGGCAGGCAGCCGGCGACTATGTTCGGGTTCTGGTAATGGATGGTCTGGCAGTTGTCGCAGACAAAACGCAGGCGCGAATCGCCTTCGGGAATGCGCTGGGTGACCGGGTGACCGCACTGGCTGCAGAATTTCATGCTGGGTATCCGAAAAGGCTGCGCCTATCTTGGCGTGCACGGGGCTTTGTCGGCAAGTTGTCGTTACGCGACATGGCGTGGATCGGGGCTTGGGCGGTCGGTTTGTTTGGTGCATGATGCAAGGTAGTCGACAGATCGAGAAGACTCATGCTGGACGAGCTACTGCACCGGGTAAGCAACCATACGCCGCGACCGCTGGAGACGGATCGACGTTTCCCCGAGGCCGCCGTGCTGGTGCCCATTACCCGCAGTGACGAGCCTGAGCTGGTGCTGACCCTGCGCGCCAAAGGATTGTCCACCCACGGCGGCGAAGTGGCGTTCCCCGGCGGCCGCCGCGACCCGGAAGACCCCGACCTGGTTTTTACCGCCCTGCGCGAAGCCGAAGAGGAAATCGGCCTGCCCCCGGGGCTGGTGGAAGTGATCGGCCCCCTGAGCCCGCTGATTTCCCTGCACGGGATCAAGGTCACGCCCTATGTCGGGGTGATTCCCGATTACGTCGAATACCTGGCCAATGACGCCGAGATCGCCGCGGTGTTCAGCGTGCCGCTGGAGTTTTTCCGCCAGGACCCGCGCGAGCATACTCACCGCATCGATTATCAGGGCCGCAGCTGGTACGTGCCGAGCTACCGCTTTGGCGAGTACAAGATCTGGGGCCTGACGGCGATCATGATCGTCGAGCTGATCAACCTGCTGTATGACGCCCAGATCAGCCTGCACCAGCCGCCCAAAAGCTTTATCAATATTTGAAGCCATCGCTCGTATGGCCTGAACCCTGCTGTATACGTGAACCTGCCTGGCCTTGAGGACAATAGATATGAAATACCGCCTGGGCGACGCCCGTGTCGAAACCCACCCGCAAAGCTGGGTCGCACCCAATGCCACGCTGGTGGGCAAGGTCAAGCTGGAGGAGGGGGCCAACGTCTGGTTCAACGCGGTGCTGCGTGGCGACAACGAGCTGATCCTGATCGGCAGGAACAGCAACGTGCAGGACGGCACGGTGATGCATACCGACATGGGCTTTCCGCTGACCATCGGCACCGGCGTGACCATTGGCCACAACGCCATGCTGCATGGCTGCACCGTCGGCGACTACAGCCTGATCGGCATCAACGCGGTGATTCTCAACGGCGCGAAGATCGGCAAGAACTGCATCATTGGCGCCAACTCGCTGATCGGCGAAGGCAAGGAGATCCCCGACGGTTCGCTGGTGATGGGCTCGCCGGGCAAGGTGGTCCGTGAACTGACCGAGCAGCAGAAGAAGATGCTCGAAGCCAGCGCCGCGCACTATGTGCATAATTCCCAGCGTTACGCCCGCGATCTGGCCGAGCAAGAACAATGAACGAACCCGAAAAACCTGTCCGTTCGCCCTGCGTGAGCATCTGCGCGCTGGACGATGACGATATCTGCACCGGTTGCCAGCGCACGGTGAGCGAGATCACCCGCTGGAGCCGCATGGACAACGCCGAGCGCCGCGAGGTGCTGGCGCTGTGTCATGAGCGCGCCAAGTCCAGCGGGGTGCTGTGGATGATCGGCACCCAGTCCGGCTAGACGGCTATCTCGGGCCAGCTCCCGTCTGGCCCATCCCACCCGCCTGAAGTACCCTGTGCGCCTTACTGACAGGTACTTTTCGCCCCATGCTCTTCCTGATCGCCTATATCGGCAGTGTCGTGCTGATCAACTACGCTTTTTCTACCGCTCCGCACCTGGACATCATCTGGTCGGCCTGGGGCGGGCTGGTGTTCGTCCTGCGGGACATGGTGCAAACCCGCTTCGGTCATGGCGCGCTCGTCGCCATGCTGGTGGCGCTGGTGCTGTCCTACGTGACCTCCGACCCGGCCATCGCCCTGGCCAGCGCCACGGCGTTCGCGGTCTCCGAGTGCATCGATTGGCTGGTGTTCAGCATCACCAAGCGCCCACTGCACGACCGCCTGTGGATAAGTTCAGCGTTGAGCATTCCCCTGGACACCTTTATCTTTTTCGGCCTGATCGACGCGCTGACCCCGGGCGTGATCCTCACCGCGCTGGGTTCTAAGTTCGCCGGCGTGACCGTGGTCTGGCTGGCCATGGCCTGGCGTTTGCGCAAGGCGGCGTGCGCCGGCTGAGGCCAAAGCGCGCGGTTCATGTAAAATGCCGCGCTTTCTTCCCCATGGGCCGCCCGCCTGGTGCGCGACCCTCGATGATCCGCTCCTTTTTGAGGACCTTCAGATGACCCGTATCGGAACTCCATTGTCGCCAACCGCGACCCGCGTTTTGCTGTGTGGCTGTGGTGAGTTGGGCAAGGAAGTGGTGATCGAGCTGCAACGCCTGGGCGTTGAGGTGATTGCCGTGGATCGCTACGCCAATGCGCCGGCCATGCAGGTCGCCCATCGCAGCCATGTGATCAACATGCTCGACGGCGCCGCGCTGCGCGCAGTGATCGAGGCGGAGAAGCCGCACTTCATCGTGCCGGAGATCGAAGCCATCGCCACCGCCACCCTGGTGGAGCTGGAGTCTGAAGGGTTCACCGTGATCCCGACCGCCCGGGCTGCCCAGTTGACCATGAACCGTGAAGGCATCCGTCGCCTGGCCGCCGAAGAGCTGGACCTGCCGACTTCGCCTTACCACTTCGCCGACACCTTCGAAGACTACCGCAAGGCGGTGGACGACTTGGGCTTCCCTTGCGTGGTCAAGCCGGTGATGAGTTCCTCGGGCAAGGGCCAGAGCCTGCTGCGCAGCGTCGACGACGTGCAGAAGGCCTGGGACTACGCCCAGGAAGGCGGGCGTGCCGGCAAGGGCCGGGTGATCATCGAAGGTTTCATCGATTTCGATTACGAAATCACCCTGCTGACCGTGCGCCATGTCGGCGGCACCACCTTCTGCGCGCCGGTCGGCCACCGTCAGGAGAAGGGCGATTATCAGGAGTCCTGGCAGCCCCAGGCCATGAGCCCGAAAGCCCTGGCCGAGTCCGAGCGCGTGGCCAAGGCCGTGACCGAGGCCCTGGGAGGCCGTGGCCTGTTCGGCGTCGAGCTGTTCGTCAAGGGCGATCAGGTCTGGTTCAGCGAAGTCTCGCCGCGTCCCCATGATACCGGCCTGGTGACCCTGATTTCCCAGGACCTGTCGCAGTTCGCCCTGCATGCGCGGGCGATTCTCGGCCTGCCGATCCCGTTGATCCGTCAGTTCGGCCCGTCGGCTTCGGCGGTGATCCTGGTGGAAGGCCAGTCGACCCAGACCGCTTTCGCCAACCTGGGCGCGGCACTGAGCGAGCCGGATACAGCCCTGCGCCTGTTCGGCAAGCCTGAAGTCAACGGTCAGCGCCGCATGGGCGTGGCCCTGGCGCGCGACGAGTCGATCGAGGCCGCGCGGGCCAAGGCGACCCGCGCTTCCCAGGCGGTCGTTGTAGAACTGTAAAAAGCATCGCGGGCAAGTCGGATCGCCGCCCGCTCGCTCCTACAAGGGTTGCGCTGAACCTGTAGGAGCGAGCTTGCTCGCGAAGCATTCTTTCAGGCGACCTGGTCCAGGTCGTTATTGCGCGTTTCCTTCAGGCACAGCACAGCGATCAGGCTGAGCACCGCTGCCGCCGACACATACCCGCCAACCCAACTCAATCCCCCCATCGCCACCAGCTTCTGGGCGAAGAACGGTGCCGCCGAGGCGCCGACGATGCCGCCCAGGTTATAGGCCGCCGATGCGCCGGTATAACGCACGTGGGTCGGGAACAGCTCGGGCAGCAGGGCGCCCATCGGGGCGAAGGTCACGCCCATCAGGAACAGCTCGATGCACAGGAACAGCGCCACGCCCCAGGTCGAGCCCTGGGTCAGCAGCGGTTCCATGGTGAAGCCGGAGAGAATCGCCAGCAGGCCGCCGATGATCAGCACCGGCTTGCGTCCATAGCGGTCGCTGGCCCAGGCCGACAGCGGCGTGGCCGCGGCCATGAACAGCACCGCGAAGCACAGCAGGCCGAGGAAGGTTTCGCGGCTGTAGCCGAGGGTCGCGACGCCGTAGCTCAGCGAGAACACCGTCGAGATATAAAACAGCGCGTAGCACACCACCATCGCCGCAGCGCCCAGCAGCACCGGCAGCCAGTACTGGCTGAACAGCTCGACCAGCGGCATCTTGACCCGCTCCTGGCGGGCGATGGCGTTGGCGAATACCGGGGTTTCATGCAGCTTCAGGCGCACATACAGGCCGACCAGCACAAGGGCGGCGCTGAGCAGGAACGGGATCCGCCAGCCCCAGGAGCGGAACTGTTCGTCGCTCAGGCTCATGGCCAGGGTCAGGAACAGGCCGTTGGCCGCGAGAAAACCGATCGATGGTCCCAACTGCGGGAACATGCCGAACCAGGCGCGTTTGCCTTTGGGCGCGTTTTCCGTGGCGAGCAGCGCGGCGCCGCCCCATTCGCCGCCCAGCCCCAGGCCCTGGCCGAAGCGCAGCAGGCACAGCAGGATCGGCGCCCAGGCGCCAATGCTGTCATAGCCGGGCAGTACGCCGATCAGCGTGGTGCACACGCCCATCAGCAGCAGCGATGCCACCAGGGTCGACTTGCGGCCGATCCGGTCGCCGAAGTGGCCGAACAGCGCCGAGCCCAGGGGGCGGGCGAGGAAGGCAATGCCGAAGGTCAGGAATGCCGAGAGCATCTGGGCGGTGCCGGACGTCTGCGGGAAGAATACCGGGCCGATCACCAGTGCGGCGGCGGTGGCGTACACGTAGAAGTCGTAGAACTCGATGGCGGTGCCGATAAAGCTGGCGGTGGCCACGCGGCTGGCGGAGTTGGTCGGCTGGGCAGGCACGGAGGCGCTGTAAGTGGTGCTGGTCGTCATGCGGTTATCCCTGACAGTCATGTGCTCCATGGGAGCGAATTATTATGGTCGAACACCCAGGGATGTGGGTTTGGCGCAGGCGCGGCTCGGGGGTGGGAGCGGGCGCCGGACGGAAACGGGCGGAGTAGGGCAGAAGCCGCTGGGTGCGGGTAGCACGCGGGTTCTGCGGGGCTTGGGTAAGCGGATCGATTATAGGAAGGCCCCTAACGATCAAACAAGCGGGACTTGCTGCCCTGTAGCCGCTAGCGCAGCCTGCGTTCGACGGCGCAGCCGGCGCAAAGTCTGCCTGCGCGGTGTGTCAGGCAGAAGGTGGATGCAGGGTTTGCGACCGCTTCGCGGTCGATCGCAGCCTCGCGGGCTCGGCAGCGGCTACAGGGCGGGTGCGGTGAGCGGTTTGGTGTGCCAGATCAGCACGCGACTGACCCGGTTGTCCTCGGTTTCGAGGATTTCCAGGCGGTAGCGGCCGATCTTCAGGCAAACGGCGCTGTCGGGAATGGTCTCCAGCGCTTCGGTGACCAGGCCGTTGAGGGTTTTCGGGCCGTCGCAGGGCAGGTGCCAGCCCAGGCTCTTGTTCAGCTCGCGAATCGAGGCGGCGCCTTCGATCACGAAACGTCCGTCGGCCTGGGGATGGATATGCGGGTTGTCGAGGCTGTGTTCGCTTTCGAATTCGCCGACGATTTCTTCGAGGATGTCTTCCAGGGTGACGATGCCCAGCACTTCGCCGTACTCGTCCACCACCATGCCCAGGCGGCGCTGCTGCTTGTGGAAATTCAGCAGTTGCAGCTGCAGCGGGGTGCTTTCCGGCACGAAGTAAGGTTCGTGGCAGGCCGCCAGCAGCGCCTCCTGGGTCAGGCTGGCATCCGCCAGCAGGTGACGGATCTGGCGGGTGTTGAGGACCGCCTCGACCTGGTTGATATCGCTGTGGAACACCGGCAGGCGGGTGCGCTTGGACAGGCGCAGCTGCTCGATGATGTCGGCGATGGGGTCGTCGAGGTTGATCCCGTCGACCTCGCTGCGCGGCACCAGGATGTCATTGACGGTGATGTTGTCCAGGGCATGGATGCCCGACACCGGGTGCGGACGGCCGTTGGCATGTTCTTCGGCGCCGTCCGGGTCAGCGGCCTGCTCGTCTTCGCTCTGCCTGACGGCGCCGGCCTTGCGGGTAAAGGGGCGCAGCAACAGCTGGCTGATGCTGTCGAGCAGCCAGGCCGCGGGGTAGATGATCTTCAGCGGCACGCCCAGCAGGGTATTGCCCAGGCTGAGGATCGCATCCGGATAACGGGTGGCCAGGGTGCGCGGGAGGTAGTCGGCGAGTACCAGCAACACGCTGGTGGCGAGCAGGCAGGCCAGCCAGGGGCCGTTTTCCGCCCACTGCAGGAGCGCCAGCAAGGTACTGATGATGACCGCCAGCACCCGGCACAGGGTGTTGCAGAGAATCAGGCTGTCGCGCGGGAAGCTCAGGCGCGCCAGCGGTTTGTCGCCGGAGCGCGAAGCGGTGCGCAGGGTCAGCAGGTGTTGCTGGGCGGCTTCGATGGCGGTGAACAGCCCCGACCACAGCACCAGCAAGGCCAGGACCACGAGCATCGGCTCTATGGGCAGGTTGTCCATTATCGCCGCTCGTCAGATATGCAGGATGTATTCACGGACCAGCTTGCTGCCGAAGTACGCCAGCATCAGCAGGCAGAAGCCGGCCAGGGTCCAGCGAATCGCCTTGTGTCCGCGCCAGCCGAGGCGGTTGCGGCCCCACAGCAGCACGCTGAACACCACCCAGGCCAGGCAGGCCAGCAGGGTCTTGTGCACCAGGTGCTGGGCGAACAGGTTCTCGACGAACAGCCAGCCGGAGATCAGCGACAGCGAAAGCAGGGTCCAGCCGGCCCAGAGAAAGCCGAACAGCAGGCTTTCCATGGTCTGCAGCGGCGGAAAGTTCTTGATCAGCCCGGATGGGTGCTTGTGCTTGAGCTGGTGGTCCTGCACCAGCAGCAACAGGGCCTGGAACACGGCGATGGTGAACATGCCGTAGGCGAGGATCGACAGCAGGATATGGGCGAGGATGCCTGGCTCTTCGTCGATCACCGGCACCGTGCCGGTGGGCACGAACTGCGCCAGCAGCACGGTCAGCGCCCCCAGGGGAAACAGCAGGACCAGCAGGTTCTCCACCGGAATGCGCGAGCAGGCCAGCAGGGTCAGGGCAATCACCGCGGCGGCGATCAGGCTGGCGGCGCTGAAGAAGTCCAGGCCCAGGCCCACGGGCGTCATCAGGTGGGTCAGGAGGCTGGCGCTGTGGGCAAGCAGGGCAAGGATGCCGAGCGAGACCAGCAGGCGCTTGTTCGTCTTGGCGGCTTGAGCCAGACGAGTGCCTTGATAGAGGGTCGCAGCGGCATAGAGACAGGCGGCGGCGAGGGTGGTTAGCAAGCTGGGTGACAAGGGGAGCATAAATCCTGTTAGGCAAGCCCGAAAGTCGTTGAGTTTGGCATAGAACCGCCATCACACGAAAGACCGTGCAACCAGACGGCGGCTGTGCGTCGCACGCAGTCTTCGCTATAATCCGCGACCTGCCCACGGAGCACCTCTTTATATAGGGGCCCCGAGCCGCCATTACCTCGGTCTACTTAGGGCCTGAAAGGATCGCGCATGTTTGAAAACCTAACCGACCGTCTCTCGCAGACGCTGCGCCATGTCACCGGCAAGGCCAAGCTGACCGAGGACAACATCAAAGACACCTTGCGCGAAGTGCGCATGGCGTTGCTCGAAGCCGACGTCGCCCTGCCGGTGGTCAAGGATTTCGTCAACTCGGTGAAGGAACGTGCGGTCGGCACTGAAGTGTCGCGCAGCCTGACCCCGGGCCAGGCGTTCGTGAAGATCGTCCAGGCCGAACTCGAAAGCCTGATGGGCGCGGCCAACGAAGATTTGAACCTGAGCGCCGTGCCGCCTGCCGTCGTGCTGATGGCCGGTTTGCAGGGCGCCGGCAAGACCACCACCGCCGGCAAGCTCGCGCGCTTCCTTAAAGAGCGCAAGAAGAAGAGCGTGATGGTGGTTTCGGCCGACGTTTACCGTCCGGCGGCAATCAAGCAGCTCGAAACCCTGGCCAATGACATTGGCGTAACCTTCTTCCCGTCCGACCTGAGCCAGAAGCCGGTCGCGATCGCCGAAGCGGCTATTAAAGAAGCCAAGCTCAAGTTCATCGACGTGGTCATCGTCGACACCGCCGGTCGTCTGCACATCGACGCCGACATGATGGATGAGATCCAGGCGTTGCATGCGGCGGTCAAGCCGGTGGAAACCCTGTTCGTGGTCGACGCCATGACCGGCCAGGACGCCGCCAACACGGCCAAGGCCTTTGGCGACGCACTGCCGCTGACCGGCGTGATCCTGACCAAGGTCGACGGCGATGCCCGTGGCGGTGCCGCGCTGTCGGTACGTGCGATCACCGGCAAGCCGATCAAGTTCATCGGTATGGGCGAGAAGAGCGAAGCGCTCGAACCGTTCCACCCTGAGCGTATCGCTTCGCGCATCCTCGGCATGGGCGACGTGCTCAGCCTGATCGAGCAGGCCGAACAGACCCTCGACAAGGAAAAAGCCGACAAGCTGGCGAAAAAGCTGAAAAAAGGCAAAGGCTTCGACCTCGAAGACTTCCGCGACCAGCTGCAACAGATGAAGAACATGGGCGGCCTCGGTGGCCTGATGGACAAGCTGCCGAATATCGGTGGCGTGAACCTGGCGCAAATGGGCAATGCCCAGGGCGCGGCCGAGAAGCAGTTCAAGCAGATGGAAGCCATCATCAACTCCATGACCCCGGCCGAGCGCCGCGACCCCGAGCTGATCAGCGGTTCGCGCAAGCGTCGGATCGCCATGGGTTCCGGCACCCAGGTGCAGGACATCGGTCGCTTGATCAAGCAGCACAAGCAGATGCAGAAGATGATGAAGAAATTCTCCGCCAAGGGCGGGATGGCGAAAATGATGCGCGGCATGGGCGGAATGTTGCCCGGCGGCGGCATGCCGAAGATCTGAAGAATCCGCGCCGGCAGCCATGCCGGCGTTTCCCGCGGGGACGCGGGACCTCCAGCAAACCCGCGCTTGGCGGGAGCTGACTTGCCGTTGTTGCCAACGGCCCTATAGCAAATCTGGATGGCAGCCGGTAGGCGCCGGAAAAAGTCATTTGCAAAAGTCCGGATATTCCTTAGAATATGCGGCCTTTCGGGCACCCATGCCCGCTGTGCATTTAGATTTGCAGCACCGACTACAGGAACGATGTTCACATGCTAACAATCCGTCTTGCCCTTGGCGGCTCCAAAAAGCGCCCGTTTTACCACTTGACCGTGACCGACAGCCGTAACCCACGCGACGGTTCGCACAAAGAACAAGTTGGCTTCTTCAACCCGATCGCTCGTGGTCAAGAAGTCCGCCTGTCCGTGAACCAAGAGCGCGTAGCCTACTGGCTGAGCGTTGGTGCACAACCGTCTGAGCGCGTTGCTCAGCTGTTGAAGGAATCGGCTAAGGCTGCAGCCTGAACCCTATGAACGCGACGCCTGCTCCTGCTGATGATTTGATCGTTATCGGCAAAATCTACTCTGTTCACGGCGTTCGCGGCGAAGTGAAGGTTTATTCCTTTACTGATCCGATTAAAAACCTGTTGGATTACAAAACCTGGACGCTCAAGCGCGAAGGTAGCGTGAAACAGGTTGAGCTGGTCAGCGGACGGGGGAATGAAAAATTCCTGGTCGCAAAGCTCAAGGGTCTCGATGATCGTGAAGAAGCGCGTCTTCTGGCCGGTTATGAGATCTGCGTGCCGCGCAACCTGTTCCCTGAACTGACCGACGGCGAGTACTACTGGTACCAGCTGCAAGGTCTCAAGGTCATCGACACTCACGGACAACTGTTCGGGAAGATCGATCACCTGCTGGAGACCGGCTCGAACGATGTAATGGTGGTCAAGCCTTGCGCTGGCAGCCTGGATGATCGCGAACGCCTGTTGCCCTATACCGAGCAATGCGTGTTGGCCGTCGACCTGGCAGCGGGCGAGATGAAGGTGGATTGGGACGCGGACTTCTGAACGTGGCTAGCCTGCGCGTAGAAGTGATCAGTTTGTTTCCCGAGATGTTTTCCGCCATCAGCGACTACGGCATAACCAGCCGCGCGGTGAAACAGGGGCTCTTGCAGCTGACCTGTTGGAATCCGCGAGACTACACCACGGATCGACATCACACTGTGGACGATCGCCCATTTGGCGGTGGCCCGGGCATGGTGATGAAGATCAAGCCCCTGGAAGATGCTCTGGTTCAGGCCAGGCAGGCAGCCGGGGAGGGCGCGAAGGTGATTTACCTGTCGCCCCAAGGCCGCAAACTGACTCAGTCGGCGGTACGCGAGTTGGCGAATGAGGATGCATTGATCCTGATTGCCGGTCGTTATGAAGGCATTGACGAGCGTTTTATTGATGCTCATGTCGATGAAGAGTGGTCGATTGGCGACTATGTACTCTCCGGTGGCGAGCTGCCGGCGATGGTCCTGATTGATGCGGTTACGCGACTGCTGCCCGGAGCTTTAGGGCATGCGGATTCCGCGGAGGAAGATTCCTTCACGGATGGTCTGCTGGATTGCCCGCACTACACCCGACCGGAGGTGTATGCGGATCAGCGTGTTCCCGACGTGTTGCTGAGTGGCAACCACGCACACATCCGGCGTTGGCGTTTACAGCAGTCCCTTGGTCGGACCTATGAACGACGCGCCGATCTTCTGGAAAGCCGCTCGCTTTCTGGAGAAGAGAAGAAGCTGCTCGAGGAATACATCCGCGAGCGGGACGATAGTTAACAACGTATCGATGGTAGATCCGACGATTTACCTTAGGAGCACAGCATGACCAACAAAATCATTCTTGCACTCGAAGCAGAGCAGATGACCAAAGAGATCCCAGCCTTTGCCCCGGGCGACACCATTGTCGTTCAGGTGAAAGTGAAGGAAGGCGATCGTTCCCGTCTGCAAGCGTTCGAAGGCGTTGTAATCGCCAAGCGTAACCGCGGCGTGAACAGTGCATTCACCGTTCGTAAAATCTCCAACGGTGTTGGCGTAGAGCGTACTTTCCAGACTTACAGCCCGCAAATCGACAGCATGGCTGTCAAGCGTCGCGGTGACGTACGTAAAGCCAAGCTGTACTACCTGCGCGACCTGTCGGGTAAAGCAGCTCGCATCAAGGAAAAACTGGTTTAAGTCCAGCTTCCGATGCAGAAAAAAGCAGCCTACGGGCTGCTTTTTTGTTGCCCGTCATTTAATCCCCGAAATGTGTTTCAGGCAGTAGAACCATGAGCCCCCGCGAGCAAGAGATCCAACGCCGGACCGAGCTGTCGGTGACCCGCGTGACCAAGGCGGTATTCCCGTCGACCACCAACCACCACAACACCCTGTTCGGCGGCACCGCGCTGGCCTGGATGGACGAAGTGTCGTTCATCGCCGCGACCCGTTTCTGCCGGTTGCCGCTGGTGACCGTGTCCACCGACCGTATCGACTTCAATCACCCGATTGCCGCCGGCTCCATCGTCGAGCTGGTGGGACGGGTGGTAAAGGTCGGCAATACCAGCCTCAAGGTCGAGGTTGAAGTGTTCGTCGAGAGCATGAGCTGCGATGGGCGAGAGAAGGCCATCCATGGCCTGTTCAGCTTTGTCGCCATCGATGATGACAAACGCCCGGTACCGGTGCTGCCGGGGTTTGTCGACTGATGGATTGATCAAAAGCAAGCTCGCGGTTACAGGCGCGAGCTTGCCGGCGATATGTTTCAGCCCGCCGCCGTATCCTTCTGAATCAACGCCACCAGGGTCCAGCCCGCGGAGGGCTTGAGGGCGCTGCCTGGCGTTACCACATGCACCCAGCCGCTGTTGTCGCGAGCGAACAGCAGAGTCGCCCGCTCACCATGCAGCGCCTGGTAATCCTCCCAGCCAAAACCTTCGGTCAGGTTGGTGCTGTACAGCTCCGCACCCTGTCCCAGCAAGCTGGCCAGTTTGCTGTAGGACAGCGCCTCGCTACCCAGCAGGTGCCCGCGATGTTCATGGCTGGCCCGGTGCTTGTCGGTGCGCCGGCTTTCCTGGCTGTTGGCCAGGCCGAACAGGCGCTGATGGCCGAAGTCGTGGCGAAAACGCATGGAGGCCAAGGTGTTCAATTCGCCGGAAGGCGACAGCGCCAGCAGATGGCCAAGCCCCACCAGGTCCAGATGGGCATCGGCATGTTGCGATGCCGGGTTGCCGAAATAGGTCGGCAGGCCGTCCATGCGCGCGGCACGGATGTTTTCCCAACTCGAATCGGTCAGCAGAACGCGGCTGCCCAGTTGTTGCAGGGCCTTGCCGATGGCTCGCGCCGGAGCGTTCGCGCCGACGATCAGGAAGCCGCTTGGCGCCGGTTCCGCGACCTTCAGCAGGCGGGCCAGCGGCCGCGCGGTGGCGCTTTGCAGCACCACGGTGCCGATGATCACGGCAAAGGTCAGCGGCACCAGCAGCAGCGCCCCTTCGTGACCGGCCTGGTCCAGGCGAATGGCGAAGATCGCCGAGACCGCCGCGGCAACGATGCCCCGAGGCGCGATCCAGGCCAGCAGGGCCCGCTCGCGCCAGCTCAGGTTCGAGCCAGCGGTGGACAGCAGTACGTTCAACGGTCGGGCGATGAACTGGATCACCAGCAGCAGAATCAACACCAGCGGCCCCAGGGCGATCAGGGCATGCAGGTCCAGGCGCGCCGCCAGCAGGATGAACAGCCCGGAAATCAGCAGCACGCTGAGGTTTTCCTTGAAGTGCAGGATGTGCCGGACGTCGACGTCCTTCATGTTGGCCATCCACATGCCCATCAGGGTCACGGCCAGCAGGCCGGATTCATGCATCACCTGGTTGGCGCCGATGAAGATGCCCAGCACCGCTGCCAGCGTGGCCAGGTTGTGCAGGTATTCCGGCAGCCACTGGCGGCGCATGATGGTGCCCAGCACCCAGCCGCCGACGATGCCGAACAGGCTGCCGCAGAGGATCACCCCGCCGAAGGTCATCAGGCTGTGCTGCAGGCCCTGGCCCTCGGCGCTGGCGATGATGAAGCTGTAGACCACCACCGCCAGCAGGGCACCGATCGGGTCGATGACGATGCCTTCCCAGCGTAGGATGTTGGCGATCGACGCCTTGGGCCGCACCACCCGCAGCATGGGCACGATCACGGTGGGCCCGGTGACCAGGGTCAGGGTGCCGAACAGCAGCGCCAGCAGCCAGTCGAAGCCCAGCAGCCAGTGCGTGGCCAGGGTGATCACTGCCCAGGTCGAAAGGGCGCCGATGGTCACCAGCCGGTGCACCACCTTGCCGATCTCGCGCCACTCCGACAGGTGCAGGGTCAGGCTGCCTTCAAACAGGATCAAGGCCACCGCCAGCGACACCAGTGGCATCAGCAGCGGGCCGAACAGTTCCTGCGGGTCGAGCCAGCCCAGGACCGGGCCGGCGAGAATGCCGCTCAACAGCAGGAACAGAATGGCCGGCAGTTTCAGGCGCCAGGCCAGCCATTGGCAGCCCACTGCCGCCACGCCTATGCCGCCAAAGGCCAACAGAATCTGTTGTTCGTTCATTGAAGCTCCCTGTTCCTTGAAATAGCGGGCTATGAAAGACTAGCGACCCTCTGCACAGTTCACTATTTATTTGCGCCCGGCCTCAAGGCCGCGCCTTTCGAGTATTTATGCCTGCCATCGACCATCCCCTGATAGACCGTTTCCTCGATGCGCTATGGCTGGAAAAAGGCCTTTCGGACAACACCCGAGAGGCCTATCGCAGCGACCTGGCGTTGTTCAACGGTTGGCTGCAAGAGAAGGGGCTGGAGCTGAAAGAGGCCGGCCGCGAGCTGATTCTCGATCACCTCGCCTGGCGGGTGGAGCAGGCCTACAAGCCACGCTCGACCGCGCGTTTTCTCTCCGGGGTGCGCGGCTTCTATCGTTACCTGCTGCGGGAAAAACTGATCGCCGTGGACCCCACGCTGCAAGTCGACATGCCGCAGCTGGGGCGGCCGTTGCCCAAGTCCCTGTCGGAGGCCGATGTCGAGGCCCTGCTGGCCGCTCCCGACCTCAGCGAGGCTATCGGCCAGCGCGATCGCGCCATGCTTGAAGTCCTGTATGCCTGTGGCCTGCGGGTGACCGAGCTGATCAGCCTGACCCTGGAGCAGGTCAACCTGCGCCAGGGCGTGTTGCGGGTGATGGGCAAGGGCAGCAAGGAGCGCCTGGTGCCGATGGGCGAGGAAGCGATTGTCTGGGTCGAGCGCTACATGCGCGATGCCCGGGGCGAACTGCTCGGCGGGCGGCCCAGCGATGTGCTGTTCCCCAGCCAGCGTGGCGAGCAGATGACCCGGCAGACCTTCTGGCACCGGATCAAGCATCAGGCCAAGGTCGCCGGGATCGGTAAGTCGCTGTCGCCGCACACCTTGCGGCACGCCTTCGCCACCCATCTGCTCAACCACGGTGCCGACCTGCGGGTGGTGCAGATGCTGCTTGGCCATAGCGATCTGTCGACCACCCAGATCTACACCCATGTCGCCCGGGCCCGTTTGCAGGACCTGCATGCCAAGCACCATCCTCGAGGCTGAGTGAGGCATCGGTCACGGCTCCGCGCCGATCGGCAAATGACCGGCTTGGCTCAGCGGGAGCCCGCCAGGCGGGCCTTATGTGGTAGGCTTTGCCGGTTTACAAAGTGGGCCGTTATGACCCGGTGTTCCAGTACGGGCGTTCTGACCGTCCCATTTGTCCGCCTTCAGGAGTTCCCAATGCGCGTGACCCAGATAATTGCCGCCGCAGCCATTGCGTTGGCCAGTACCTTTGTTATGGCCGATGACGCCGCCGAAAAAGCGATTCGTAAAAGCCTCCAGGGCCTGCAGCTCGAAGTCCCGGTAGAAAGCATCAGCGCCAGCCCGCTGCCCGGTGTCTATGAAGTCAAGCTCAAGGGCAGCCGCGTGCTGTACGCCAGCGCCGACGGCCAGTTCGTGATGCAGGGCTACCTGTTCCAGCTCAAGGACGGCAAGCCGGTCAACCTGACCGAAAAGACCGAGCGCCTGGGCGTGGCCAAGCTGATCAACGCCATTCCGGTCGCTGAAACCGTGGTCTACCCGGCCATCGGCGAAACCAAGACCCACATCACCGTCTTCACCGACACCACCTGCCCGTACTGCCACAAGCTGCACGCCGAAGTGCCCGAGCTGAACAAGATGGGCGTGGAAGTGCGTTATGTCGCCTTCCCGCGCCAGGGCCTGGGTTCGCCGGGCGACGAGCAGTTGCAGGCGGTCTGGTGCTCGGCCGACAAGAAAGCGGCCATGGACAAGATGGTCGATGGCAAGGAAATCAAGGCCGCCAAGTGCGCCAACCCGGTTTCCAAGCAATTCGCCCTGGGCCAGTCGATCGGGGTGAACGGCACGCCGGCCATCGTTTTGGCTGACGGCCAAGTGATTCCGGGCTACCAGCCTGCGCCACAAGTCGCCAAACTGGCGCTGGGCGCGAAATAATCCTGCGTCGTCGAGCCTTTGACGATCATGACGCGGCGGTTGTGGCCGACGCGTCATTAATAGAGAGCCGTGTGGTTTGCGGCTGTTTTCCACGGCCGACCTAGTGTCGGCCGTTTCATGGGGAGTTCAGAGTGAATCCGGTCAAAGTGGGCATCTGTGGGCTGGGTACCGTCGGTGGCGGTACCTTCAATGTACTTCAGCGTAACGCCGAGGAAATTGCTCGTCGTGCCGGGCGTGGAATCGAAGTGGCACAAATTGCCATGCGCACGCCAAAGCCTCAGTTCCAAACGACCGGTATTGCGATTACCAACGATGTGTTCGAAGTGGCCACGAACCCTGAGATCGACATCGTCATAGAGCTGATGGGCGGCTATACCGTTGCCCGCGAGCTGGTACTCAAGGCCATCGAGCATGGTAAACATGTGGTCACCGCCAACAAGGCGCTTATCGCCGTACACGGTAACGAAATTTTCGCCAAGGCCCGTGAGAAGGGCGTGATCGTGGCGTTCGAGGCCGCCGTGGCGGGTGGTATTCCGGTCATCAAGGCGATCCGCGAAGGCCTGTCGGCCAACCGTATCAACTGGGTGGCCGGGATCATCAACGGCACTGGCAACTTCATCCTCACCGAAATGCGCGAGAAGGGTCGCACCTTCGAAGACGTGCTGGTCGAGGCCCAGGCCCTGGGTTACGCCGAAGCCGACCCGACCTTCGACGTCGAAGGCATCGACGCCGCGCACAAGCTGACCATCCTGGCGTCCATCGCCTTTGGTATCCCGCTGCAGTTCGACAAGGCCTACACCGAAGGCATCACCAAGCTGACCACCGCCGACGTGAACTACGCCGAGGCCCTGGGCTATCGCATCAAGCACCTGGGCGTGGCCCGCCGCACCGATGCCGGCATCGAGCTGCGCGTGCACCCGACGCTGATCCCGGCCGATCGCCTGATCGCCAACGTCAATGGTGTGTTCAACGCGGTGATGGTCAATGGCGACGCCGTCGGCTCCACCCTGTACTACGGCGCCGGCGCCGGCATGGAGCCGACCGCTTCGTCGGTGATCGCCGACCTGGTGGACGTGGTTCGCGCCATGACCAGCGACCCGGAAAACCGTGTGCCGCACCTGGCCTTCCAGCCGGACTCGCTGTCGGCGCACCCGATCCTGCCGATCGAGGCCTGCGAAAGCGCCTACTATCTGCGGATCCAGGCCAAGGATCATCCGGGCGTACTGGCCCAGGTGGCGAGCATCCTGTCCGAGCGCGGCATCAACATCGAGTCGATCATGCAGAAAGAGGTCGAAGAACACGACGGCCTGGTGCCGATGATCCTGCTGACCCACCGTGTGGTGGAACAGCGCATCAACGATGCGATCACCGCGCTGGAAGCCCTGCAGGGCGTGGTCGGTCCGGTCGTGCGGATCCGTGTCGAACATCTGAATTAATTCAGCGGCAAGCGCCAAGCCGCAAGCTGCAAGTAAAAGCCGATTCGCTTTGACTTGTCGCCTGTCACTTGAAGCTTGCAGCTCCACACCAAAGGTTTGCTTATATGCGTTACATCAGCACCCGCGGCCAGGCACCGGCCCTGAATTTCGAAGACGTCCTGCTGGCCGGTCTGGCGAGCGACGGCGGTCTGTACGTACCGGAAAACCTGCCACGTTTCACCCAGGAGGAAATCGCTTCCTGGGCCGGCCTGCCGTATCACGAGCTGGCGTTCCGGGTGATGCGCCCGTTCGTCACCGGCAGCATTCCGGATGCCGACTTCAAGAAAATCCTTGAGGAAACCTACGGCGCTTTCTCCCACAACGCCATCGCCCCGCTGCGCCAGCTCAACGGCAACGAGTGGGTCCTGGAGCTGTTCCACGGCCCGACCCTGGCGTTCAAGGACTTCGCCCTGCAACTGCTGGGTCGCCTGCTGGACTACGTGCTGGAGAAGCGCGGCGAGCGCGTGGTGATCATCGGCGCCACTTCCGGTGATACCGGTTCGGCCGCCATCGAAGGCTGCAAGCGTTGCGACAATGTCGATATCTTCATCCTGCACCCGCACAACCGTGTGTCCGAAGTGCAGCGCCGGCAGATGACCACCATCTTCGGCGAGAACATTCACAACATCGCCATCGAAGGCAACTTCGACGACTGCCAGGAAATGGTCAAGGCCAGCTTCGCCGACCAGGGCTTCCTCAAGGGCACCCGCCTGGTGGCGGTGAACTCGATCAACTGGGCGCGGATCATGGCCCAGATCGTCTACTACTTCCACGCAGCCCTGCAGCTGGGCGGCCCGGCGCGTTCGGTGGCGTTCTCGGTGCCGACCGGCAACTTCGGCGATATCTTCGCCGGTTACCTGGCGCGCAACATGGGCCTGCCGATCAACCAGCTGATCGTCGCCACCAACCGCAACGACATCCTGCACCGCTTCATGAGCGGCAACCAGTACGTCAAGGAAACCCTGCACGCCACCCTGTCGCCGTCGATGGACATCATGGTCTCGTCGAACTTCGAGCGCCTGCTGTTCGACCTGCACGGTCGCAACGGTGCCGCGCTGGCTCAGCTGATGGACTCCTTCAAGCAGGGTGGCGGTTTCAGCGTCGAGCAGGAGCGCTGGACTGAAGCGCGCAAGCTGTTCGACTCCCTGGCCGTGGACGACGCCCAGACCTGCGAGACCATCGCCGAAGTCTTCGCCCAGACTGGCGAAGTGCTCGACCCGCACACCGCGATCGGCGTGAAGGCTGCCCGTGAGTGCCGTCGCAGCCTGGACATCCCGATGGTGGTGCTGGGTACCGCGCATCCGGTGAAGTTCCCGGAAGCGGTGGAGCAGGCCGGGATCGGCAAGGCCCTGGAATTGCCAGCGCACCTGTCCGATCTGTTCGAGCGCGAAGAACGTTGCACTGTCCTGGCCAACGACCTGAAGGCCGTCCAGGCCTTTGTCAGCCAGCACGGCAATCGCGGCAAACCGCTCTGATCGACTGACATCGATCGTCAACAAGGCCCGTCTCTGACGGGCCTTGTCTTTTTTACACAGGCTGTTTATCGCGGCGTGCCTTCAATGACGGAGCTCAAGGACAGGGCTCAAGGACAGGGCGGCGACGCGTCGAGGATCATTCACAGGATGCTTATGTTGCTGCGCCCGGTTTTGTGCACATTGATGGTTTTGGCGACGCTGGCCCTGGCCCCGTGCCTGATGGCGGCGCAGAACCTGCCCTTCAAGCTGGTGCCGGCCTTCGTCGAACTGGAGCCGCTCACCCTGGCCCCGGTCGAACGGCAATGGCTGGCGGGCCGTGGCACCTTGAAGGTGGGCATTTCGATCGATGACTACCAGCCGATCGACATCACGCGCGACCGCAATCGTTACCAGGGCATCAGCGCCGACTACCTGAGCCTGGTCGGCGAACGCCTGGGCGTGTCCCTGGAAGTCCTGGGGTTCTCTGAGCGTGAACAGGCGGTCGAGGCGTTGCGCACGGGGGCGATCGACATCCTGACCAGCGCCAACGGCTACGAGCGTGGCGCCGCGGGGCTGCATTTTTCCAGTGACTACATGCCCGACCGCGCGGTGGTGGTGGTGCGCCGGGACGAGGCGGAAATTCCCGAAGACCTGGCCGGCAAGAAAGTGGTGCTGCTGGAGGGGTATGCGGACGCGAAGGTCGCCCACGCCGCCTATCCCCACAGCCAGATCATTCTCTCGCCCAATCTGTACAGCGGCCTGGAAGCGCTGAAGCAGGGGGATGTCGATGCCTTTATCGGCAATGAGGTGATCGTCCGTGCCTACAAGGCGCTGCGCCCTTACCTGGGGTTGCAGATCCGCACCGAAAGCCGGCTGCCGCCGATCGGCTTTGCCTTCGCCACGCGCCAGAGCGACCCGTTGTTGAGCCGCCTGATCGAGCGAGCGCTGGAGAGCATCGACGACTCCACGGATCGGGAGATCCTGGCCCGCTGGACCACCGGGCTGGGCGCCAGCACCAGCGACGAGCGGATCAAGTTGAGCAAGTCGGAGCGCGCCTGGCTGCTCGAACATCAGCATGTGGTGGTGGCTTCCCAACAGTACCCACCCTATGTGTTCAAGGACAAGGACGGTCAGTGGACCGGGCTGAACATCGACCTGCTCAACCGCATCTCGAGAATGACCGGCCTGCAGTTCATCCAGGAGGAAAGCTTTTCCACGACCCATACCCTGGACCTGCTGCTCAAGGGCCGGGCCCAGATGAACACCACCTTGTCGGCCAATGACGAGCGCTGCGGCTTCCTCGACTTCACCCACCCCTTTGGCGGTTCGGCCTGGGTGTTCGTGGTCCGCGCCGAGGACATCCAGCTCAACACCTTCAGCCAGTTGGCGGGCAGGGTGCTGGCGCTGCCGGCCAAGCATGCGCTGGAGAGCTACGTCCGGCAGAACTACCCGAAGGTCCGCCTGCGTTCGGTTGCTACCTATCAAGAGGCGCGGGCCCTGGTGGCCAATGGCGAGGCCGACGCGACCATCCAGAATGAAGTCGAAGTGCAGGGTTATCCGGCGAACGGGCTGCGCATCGGCCGCAGCGTCGAAGGCAAGTGGTCGGCCGACGAGTTGTCGGTGCGCCGGGACCAGCCCGAGCTGCTGAGCATTCTGAACAAGGCCCTGGAGGCCTTCCCGGTGGCCGAGCTCAGCGCCATCCGCCAGAAGTGGCTGGGGGTGACGCCGGTGCCGGTGCCCATGTGGCAGCGGGTGCCGGTGTGGATCTACTGGGTCACCTTCACCGCCATCCTGTTCGGCCTGCTGTCCCTGGCCTGGAACACCCGGCTCAAGGGGCAGATCCGCCAGCGCCTGCAAGCCGAGCAACGCCTCAACGACCAGCTGGCGTTCAAGCGCGCCTTGCTCGACGGTATCCCCAACCCGATCTTCGTCCGCAACCTGGCCGGGCGCCTGATCACCTGCAACAAAAGCTATGAAATCCAGACCGGCATGCGTCTGGAACAGATCAAGGGGCTGTGCCTGACCGAGCTGGATGTCTTGCCCGAGGCCACGGCCCGGCAGTTGCACCGCGAGTTCCTGGAGCTGCTGGAGTCGCAGGAGTCGGTGTTCGTCGACCGTCAGATCGAGTCCAGAAGGGGCCCGGTGCATGTCTATCAATGGACAGTGCCGTTCTACAGCGCCCAGGGTGAATTGCAGGGGTTGCTGGGGGGCTGGATCGATATCACCGAGCGCAAGCGCCTGGAGGAAGAGCTGCTGCAAGCGCGTCGCGCGGCGGATCAGGCGAACTACGCCAAGAGCGCCTTTCTCTCGACCATGAGCCACGAAATACGCACGCCGATGAATGCGATCATCGGTTTGCTGGAACTGGAAAAGGAACAGGCGCGCCTGCGCGGCATGCCGTTTTCCGATGCGCTGCGCGTGGCCTACCAATCGGCGCAGGAGCTGGTCGGCCTGATGGGCGACAACCTCGACCTGGCCAAGATCGAGGCCGGGCACATGCAGCTGGCGCCACAGACCGTGGCCCTGCGAGGCTTCTTCGAAGACATACAGCAATTGTTCGAGGTCACCGCGCGCAACAAGGGGCTGCACCTGACGCTGGCCTTCGACAAGGCGGCGGACGGCTTCTACTGGCTCGACCCGCTGCGCCTGCGCCAGGTGCTGCACAACCTGCTGAGCAATGCCCTGAAGTTCACCCAGGCCGGCGAGGTGCGGGTGTCCGTGGAGCGCCAGGCCGATGAACATGGCGCCGACCGTTTGTGCATCAGCGTGGCCGACACCGGGTCGGGCATCAGCCCCGAGAAGCAGGCGAGCCTGTTCGATCCGTTCATTCAGGCCCATCTGCCGACGACGCCGGAGCAGGGCGGCACCGGCCTGGGCCTGAGCATCTGCAAGCAACTGGTGGAGCTGATGGGCGGGCGCATTCTGCTGCAAAGCCAACCCGGCATGGGAACCACCGTGACCCTTGAGCTTTACCCGGAACAGGTGGTCGAGGATTTCAGCCAGTCGCCCCAGGTGACCCGCGAGCGCCCGCAGAGCCGTCGCATGTCGGTGCTGGTGGTGGACGACGTGCGCGCCAATCGCATGGTGCTCAGCCAGCAACTGATGTTCCTCGGGCACAAGGTGGTGGCGCTCGACAGCGCCGAGGCGGCGCTGGCGCGCTGGCAGGGCGAGGCGTTCGACCTGGTGATGACCGACTGCCACATGCCGGGCATGAGCGGTTATCAGCTGAGCGAAGCAATACGGCAGATCGAGGCGCGGGAAGGGCGTGACGCCTGCCCGCTGATCGGTTGCACGGCCAATGCCTTCGAGGATGAGCAGCAACGCTGCGAGCAGGCCGGCATGGATGAACTGCTGGTCAAGCCGGTGACCCTGGACCGGCTGGCGCAGATGCTTGCGCGCTTCTTGCCGCCGCCGTCCTTCGACATCCAGACCTTGCGCAGCATGACCCAGGCCGACGAGCCGATCCTGCAACGCATGCTACGCGAGCTGTGGAGCAACCTGGGGCAGGAGCAGGCGGCCCTGGAATCGGCGGTGCTGGAGCAGGACTGGGCGCGTATCGGCGCCTCCACGCACCGCCTCAAAGGGGTGTGCTGCCTGATCGATGCGCTGCCGCTGGCCCAGGTCTGCATCGACCTGGAGGCCGTTGCCCGGGCTCGCTCGACGGCGGTGCTGGCGGAGCACTGGCTGCGCCTGAAGGAGGCCATCGGCTGCTTGCGCAGCGATATCGAGCCATACCTGGGTAGCGATTAAGACTTGTCTTATGGGGCGGCCTGCCCGCTGCGATTAACGTACCGGTCCGCTGCGGATTCTCGCCGCTCTCGCCGTATCGGAGGTCGTTCCATGCACAGGTTGAAAGTGCTCGTTCTTGAAGACAATTCGTTCCAGTTGATGGCCCTGCACCAGATGCTCAACGCCAATGGCGTGTTCAACGTGTTGAATGCCGAAAGCGTTGCCGCCGCCCGGCAATCCCTGGAGAGCAAGGGGCCGGTGGATATCGCCATCTGCGATCTGTACCTGGAGCAGGCCGATGGCCTGGAGCTGATTCGTTACCTGGCAGAGCAGCAACGGACGAAGGCGCTGATCATTCTCAGCGACGCGCAAGCGGATGTCCGCGAAGGCGCCGCGGCCATGGCCCGGCAGCAGGGCCTGAATGTGCTGGGCTGTCTGCCCAAGCCGGCCTCGGTCACCCTGCTCAATGAACTGCTGGGCCTGTACCAGCAATGTTTCGAGCCTGGGCCGCAAGACTTGTCGCTGGCCCAGGTGCGCGAAACCCTGGCCCTGGATGTGTTCCAGCCGGAGGTGCCGACCGCCGAGGAAGGGCAGGCGGCGGTGCTGCGCCATGGGGTTGCGCACTTCCAGCCGGTGGTCAGCCAGGACGGCGAGGTCCTGGGCGTCGAGGCGCTGGCGCGCTGGCAGCACCCGGAACACGGCTTGATGCTGCCCGCCGAGTTCCTTCCAGTGATTGAGTTCGCCGGCCTGGAGGAGGCCTTCACCTGGCTCATGCTGGAGCAGGCCCTGCAACTGTCGGCCGGGGTGCGCCTGGTCATGGGCCGCTCGCTGGCGATCTCGGTGAATATCCCGGTGGGCATGCTGGAACTGCCGAACTTCGCGCGCCAGCTGGAAACCCTGCTGCGGCGTTTTGAAGTGCCGGCACGCCTGCTGACCCTGGAAATCGTCGAGACCACCGACCTGGAAACCGATATCGCCCATGTGGAGGCCCTGCTGCGCCTGCGCATGATCGGCTGCAAGCTGTCGATTGGCGACTTCGGCACCGGCGGCACCAGCCTGCAGCGCCTGTTGGAATTGCCGTTCACCGAGCTGAAGATCCCGCCGGCCTTCGTCTGCGGCCTGGCTGACGATGAGCGCAAGGCGGCCGTGGTGGCCGGCGCCATGAGCATGGCCCGGCGCATGTCGCTGGGCGTGGTGCTGGCGGGTATCGAGAGCGCCGCCGACTACCAGGCGGCCAAGAAGCTGGGGCAGGCGCGCCTGCAAGGCTGTTTCATCGCCGAGCCCATGAGCGCCGTCGCCGTGCGCCAGTGGATCGCCCGGCGCTTGCATGACGACCTCGACGAATAGGCCGGCTGAGCCGGGCTCAGGCGAGCCCGTGTTCCTGCACGTAGATGTACAGCGCCGCGGCGCTGGACAGGCCGAGCTTGCGCATGGCGCTGACCTTCTGGGTGCTGACGGTCTTTTTGCTGCGGCTGAGCTTCGCGGCGATTTCCCCGACCGTCAGCCCGGCCGCCAGCAGGCGGATGACTTCGAGCTCGCGGGGCGACAGCTGTTCCCCGGACAACAAGCGATCCGGCCCGACCTCGCCCGCCAGGCTGAGAAGTTGCTGGATGGCCTGGGCGACAAACACTTTGTCGCGGCGCACATGGCTGATCGCCGCCGGCAGCTCGTCGGCCAGGCTGGCCTTGCTCAGCAGGCCCGAGACGCCCAGGTCGAGAATCGAACGGAACAGCCCGGCATTGTTGAGCATGGTTACCACCACGATCGGCAGCTGGGGATGATGCCGGCGCAGTTGCTCGATCAGGCGCAGGCCATCGTTCTGCTGTTCGCCCGGCATCATGAAGTCGGTGACCAGTACGTCGCAGGGACAGCTTTGCAGCAGCTCGCCGAGGGCGGTCGGGGAGCTGGCTTCGCCGACGATCTCCAGGTTGTCGTCGCGCTCCAGGACGGCCCGCAGGCCGATGAGGAAAATCGGGTGATCGTCGGCCAGGACGATCCGCAGTTTTTTATTGGACGTTTGATTCAAGACTCGCTCCGCTGAGAAGGCAGCATTTCGGACAGGCCCTGCAACCGGGCAACCGTCATCGCTGCGCCGCCGGGCTTTGCCAACCGCTCGAGGAGAGGCCCCCATGGCCACACCCCCACCTGCCAGAAAGACCTGCGCCAGGCCTGAAAATCCGCTTCGGGAGCAGGTCGCGATGCCGGTCCGGATCGATCCTCGGCGCTATTCCTGCCAACAGGCGGTATTGCGCTACAAGAAAGTCGAGGCGCTGATCGATCAGCCGGCACCGTCGCGTTCGTTTCTGGTTTGAGTGCCGATTCTAGTCTGATCCGGGCTGTTTTTTATCTGTCATGTTTTGCGGGCATGCTGGATCGACTCAGGTCGGCAACCGCCAGCGGTTGCGAACTTTCTTCTCTGGGCGATGGTCACTTGAATGCCAGAAAGCTACCGGCATTCGTGTATTCGAGCCTTAATTCCAGCTATTGAGTGGTGATCGAGATGGAAAGTATCAGCCTATTGTTGGGTGAAGCTTTGAGCCCGTATCAGGTAACTCTGACCCCGCGCGCGCAGGGGGAATGCCTGGTGACCCTGAAGAATGCCTTGGGGGCCATCGTGGTCGAGCGCGAGTTCAGCCAGGCCCAATTGACCGACAAGCGCCAGTTGACCGATGTCGTCGACGGTCTGCATCGCGACGTATTGATCGCCGAAGGTCGCCTGGAACCCTGTGTCATCGCGGCCTTGCGCAATGTGGCCAGGGAGAAGGCGTTCGACAGCGCGCGCTGATTGGAAATTTTCGGGAACCTTCGCTTCAGTCCATCAGTCAGACCCTTGGCAACAGGATCGAGCATTGTGCTCCGGTGCTTGTCGCTTGTTGCACGGGTCTGGTTTCAGACCACGTTTAACCCCGAGTTGTCTCCCCACTGCTCGGGGTTTCTTTTTGCCCGGATTTTTTAGCGCTGCGGCGCGTCGTGGAAAAACGCCAGGGCATCGCTGCGGTATTGCTCGCGCAGCGACGGTTCCAGCCACTGGGCATAAAGCTCCAGCAAGGTGTCCAGGCGCAGTTCGAGCAGCGCGCGGTTGATGCGCTCCACCGCCTGCCGACCCTGCGCTGTGTTCGAGCAGCCGACATTCACCGATTGATACCTGGGCATGTCCTGGATCGGGTAGAAGGCCAGCTCTCTCGGGTCGATCCCTTGCTGTTGCGCCTGGAAGCGAATCTCCGGCTGGTAGCCGATCAGGGCTTTGAGGCGTCCGTGCCTTTGCATCTGCAGCAGGTTGCCGATGGCGCTGTTGCCGTAGTGGGCCATCAGGGCTCCGGGCGGCGCCTGTGCGAGCAGGCTGTCGATCGGCTCGCCATAACTGCGCTCGGCCACCACGCCAACGTTGTGCGGGGCGCTGGCCAGGAGCGCGCGCAAGTCGATCTGGCCATCGTGGATAAACGGCTGCAGGCTGTCACTGTCCTGGCGACGCACCGCCAGGCCGTTGCTGAATACGCGAAAACTGGTGATGGAAAACGCGATCCACTGCGCCCGCTGCAGGTTGAACATCAGTGCCGGATCGCAAACGAAGGGTTGCTCCCGGAGCATCTGCATGCCACGGGCGCGGTTGACGTGCACGACCTGATGGTCGTACTCCGGCAGGCTGGCCATCAGCACAGGCAAGGCCTGATCGATTACCCCACGGCCTTTTTGCGGACCTTCGAAAATCGTCGTTGGCGGCAGGTCGCGCAACACCCAGATCAGCGTGTCCCGGGCCTGGCTGGCCGGTGACCAGGCGCCGAGCGCCAGCAGCATCGACAACAGGCGTATGCCACGAATCATTCGCCTGCTACGGCATGGGGTCATCAGGCTGCTGATCCTTGTCGGTAAAAGGCATCGTTTTTCAAAACTAGATCGCGCCGTTGTCACGCAGGCTTTTGATCTGCTGCTCGTCGTAGCCCAGGGCGCCCAGCACCTGGGCATTGTGCTCGCCGAGCGCGGGGCCGACCCATTCGGACGAGCCCGGAGTGTCCGAGAGTTTCGGCACGATGCCGGGCATCTTGAATGCCTTGCCGTCCGGCAGCTTGGCCTGGAGGAACATTTCCCGGGCGAGAAACTGCGGATCGCTGAACATGTCCTCGGCGCTGAAGATGCGGCTGGCGGGGACTTCTGCCTGGTTCAGCAATTCGAGCACGCGCTCCAGCGCCAGCGAGTTGACCCAGCGATCGATGACCCCGTACAGCTCGTCGCGCCGGCTGTCGCGGCCGTCGTTGCTGGCCAGGGCCGGGTCGTTGGCCAGGTCGTCGCGGCCGATCACTTGCATGAAGCGCTTGAAGATCGCATCGCCGTTGGCGCCGATCTGCACATGCTTGCCATCGGCGCTGGTGTGAATGGAGGAGGGCGTGATGCCGGGCATGATGTTGCCGGTGCGTTCGCGGATGAAGCCGAAGACATCGAACTCCGGGACCATGCTTTCCATCATGGCGAAGATCGCTTCGTACAACGCCACGTCCACCACCTGGCCCTGGCCGCCGTTGACCTCGCGGTGCCGCAGGGCCATCAGCGCGCCGATCACGCCCCACAGGGCGGCAATCGAGTCGCCGATGGAAATGCCGGTGCGCACCGGCGGACGGTCCTCGAAACCGGTGATGTAGCGCAGCCCGCCCATGGACTCGCCGACCGCGCCGAAACCGGGCTGGTCCTTCATCGGCCCGGTCTGGCCGAAGCCGGACAGGCGCACCATCACCAGCTTGGGATTGAGCGCATGCAGGGTGTCCCAGCCCAGGCCGAGTTTTTCCAGGACCCCGGGGCGAAAGTTCTCGATCAGGATGTCGGCCTCGGCCAACAGCTTCTTCAGCACCTCCAGGCCGTCCGGGTGCTTGAGGTTCAGGGTCAGGGACTTTTTGTTGCGCGCCTGGACGAACCACCAAAGGGACGTGCCTTCATACAGCTTGCGCCACTTGCGCAGCGGGTCGCCGCCGTCCGGCGATTCGACCTTGACCACCTCGGCGCCGAATTCGGCGCAGATGCGCGAGGCGAACGGGCCGGCGATCAGGGTGCCGAGTTCGACGACTTTCAGGCCGGCAAGGGGTTTGGCGGTAAGCGGCATGGAAGATCCTTGTAGGACAAAGATTGGACGGTAGAGCGTTTTAACATAGCCCGGCGCTCCCTCGCCAAAGGATGATGGTGCGCGATTCGTGGATTGGCTCGTGCATCGGTTAGACTTGCCGCCTTTCCTCGTATCAAGAAGCCCCGTCCATGGCCCAGCCGTCTACCACCTACAAGTTTGAATTGAACCTGACTGACCTCGATCGCGGGGTGTACGAAAGCGTCAAGCAAACCATCGCCCGCCATCCGTCGGAAACCGAAGAGCGCATGACCGTGCGTCTGCTGGCCTACGCCCTTTGGTACAACGAACACCTGTCGTTCGGTCGTGGCCTGTCGGAAGTGGATGAGCCGGCGCTGTGGGAAAAAAGCCTGGACGACCGCGTGCTGCACTGGATCGAAGTCGGCCAGCCGGACGCCGAGCGCCTGACCTGGTGTTCGCGCCGTACCGAGCGCACCAGCCTGCTGGCCTACGGCAGCCTGCGCGTGTGGCAGACCCGCGTAGTGGACGCGGTGAAGAACCTGAAGAACCTCAATATCGCCGGCGTGCCCCAGGACGTCCTGGAAGTCCTGGCCAAGGACATGCCGCGCGTTATCAAGTGGGACGTGATGATCAGCGAAGGCACGATCTTCGTCACCGACGATCGCGGCCAGCACGAAGTCCAGCTGGAATGGCTGCTGGGCGAACGCTGAGTTCGCCACGCCGCGTTGTTTCGCCGTATCCCCCGTATCGAAGAGAAGCTTCTGTCACCCCATGCGTATCGAACCTCGTGAGTTGCCCGCCACCCTGCCGTTTCTCGGTGATCTGCCGCCGTTGCTGACCCGCCTGTACGCCGCCCGTGGCGTGCAGTCCGAGGCCGAGCTGGACAAGAGCCTGGCGCGGCTGATCCCGTTCCAGCAGCTCAAGGGCATCGAGGCCGCGGTGGACCTGCTGGTGACGGCGTTGGAGCAGCGCGAACGCATCCTGATCGTCGGCGACTTCGACGCCGA
Organism: Pseudomonas sp. NFACC41-3; assembly: GCF_900109505.1. Taxonomy (NCBI): domain Bacteria; kingdom Pseudomonadati; phylum Pseudomonadota; class Gammaproteobacteria; order Pseudomonadales; family Pseudomonadaceae; genus Pseudomonas; species Pseudomonas sp. NFACC41-3. The sequence continues at coordinate 392,115 of NZ_FOAE01000004.1, read as the reverse complement.
CGGCGCCACCGCCAGTACCGTGGGCATGCTCGGCCTGCGCCTGCTGGGCGCGGCCCATGTCGATTACCTGGTGCCGAACCGTTTCGAATACGGCTACGGCCTGACCCCGGAAATCGTCGCGGTGGCCCTGGAGCGCAAGCCCCAACTGCTGATCACCGTGGACAACGGCATCTCCAGTGTCGAGGGCGTGGCGGCGGCCAAGGCGGCCGGGCTGAAAGTGCTGGTCACCGACCACCACTTGCCGGGCCACGAGTTGCCGGCGGCCGATGCCATCGTCAACCCGAACCAGCCCGGCTGCGAGTTCCCGAGCAAGGCGCTGGCCGGGGTCGGGGTGATCTTCTATGTGCTGATGGCGCTGCGCGCCCGCCTGCGCAGCCTTGGCTGGTACGAAGCCAAGCCACAGCCGAACATCGGTGAATTGCTGGATCTGGTGGCGCTGGGTAGCGTGGCCGACGTGGTGCCGCTGGACGCCAACAACCGTATCCTGGTGCACCAGGGGCTGGAGCGGATTCGCGCCGGGCGCGCGCGACCGGGGATCAAGGCGATCCTCGAAGTGGCCAAGCGCGAGGCGTCGCGCATCACCTCCACCGACCTGGGCTTCATCCTTGGCCCACGGTTGAATGCCGCCGGTCGCCTGGACGATATGAGCCTGGGCATCGAATGCCTGCTCAGCCATGACATGGCCTTGGCGCGGGAAATGGCCAGCCAGCTGGACGAGTTGAACCAGGACCGCAAATCCATCGAGCAGGGTATGCAGCGCGAAGCCCTGGCCCAGCTCAAGGACTTGCCGGTGGAGTCGATGCCGTTCGGCCTGTGCCTGTTCGAGCCCGACTGGCACCAGGGAGTGATCGGGATTCTCGCTTCGCGGCTGAAGGAGCGTTACCACCGGCCGACCATCGCTTTTGCCGACGCCGGCGAAGGCATGCTCAAGGGTTCGGCGCGTTCGGTGCCGGGCTTTCATATCCGCGATGCCCTGGACGCGGTGGCGGCCAAACATCCGGACCTGATCAGCAAGTTCGGCGGTCACGCTATGGCCGCCGGACTGTCGCTGCCGGAGCAGAATTTCCCGGCCTTCGCCGAGGCCTTCGATACCGAGGTGCGCCGCCAACTGCGCGAGGAAGACCTGACCGGGCGCCTGCTGTCGGACGGCACCCTGGCGGTGGAAGAGTTCCACCTCGAACTGGCCCGCGCCCTGCGCCATGCCGGGCCCTGGGGCCAGCACTTTCCCGAGCCGTTGTTCCATGGCGTGTTCCAGCTGGTGGAGCAGCGCGTGGTCGGCGAGCGCCACCTCAAGGTGGTGCTGCGCAGCGAATGCGGCTCGGTGAAGCTCGATGGCATTGCCTTTGGCATCGACCGCGATATCTGGCCGAACCCGACCATCCGCTGGGTGGAGCTGGCCTACAAGCTGGACCTCAACGAGTTCCGCGGCCAGGAAACGGTGCAGCTGATGATCGCCCATATCGAACCGCGTTAAGACTGCTGACGCTATCGCGAGCAAGCTCGCTCCTACAGGGATTGTGTTGCTTCTGCAGGAGCGAGCGTGCTCGCGAAAAAACGCCAGGCCACCGTTACCTTCCTCGGCAAAATGTGTCGGAACCCTGCTGGTCGCGCCGTTGTCGACTAGGCTCTAAACACTGCTTGATTGGCCTTGTGACGTTTTGTCCTTTTTCTCCCGCGGGGGCGGGCGCTGTTCCTTTCCAGTCACTCGTCGACTTTTCAAACAGAACCCTGGAGCCTGACCACTGATCGAGAGGTGCCCCATGAGTCTGCTGCTTGAGCCCTATACCCTTCGTCAATTGACCTTACTCAACCGCATCGCGGTATCGCCCATGTGCCAGTACTCCAGCGTAGATGGACTGGCCAATGACTGGCACCTGGTGCACCTCGGCAGTCGTGCCGTGGGCGGCGCCGGACTGATTTTCACCGAGGCCACGGCGGTCACCGCCGACGGGCGCATCACCGCCCAGGACCTCGGCCTGTGGAACGACGAACAGATCGCACCCTTGCAACGCATCACCCGGTTCATCACCGCCCAGGGCGCGGTCGCCGGTATCCAGCTGGCCCACGCCGGACGCAAGGCCAGCACCCATCGGCCATGGCTGGGCAAGCATGGCAGCGTCAAGCCCGAGGAGGGCGGCTGGGTCCCGGTTGGCCCTTCGCCGATTGCCTTCGACCCGCAGCACACGCCGCCGACCCAGCTCGACGAAGGGCAGATCGCCGCGATCGTCCAGGCCTTCGTCGATTCGGCCAAACGCGCCCTGGTCGCCGGTTTCAAGGTGGTCGAAGTGCATGCCGCCCATGGCTACCTGCTGCATCAATTCCTCTCGCCCCTGAGCAATCAGCGTCGCGACCAGTACGGTGGCTCCTTCGATAACCGCATTCGCCTGGTCCTGCAGGTGTGTGAGGCGGTGCGGGCGGTCTGGCCGGAAGAATTGCCGCTGTTTGTCCGGGTGTCGGCCACCGACTGGGTGGAGGACGGCTGGAATCCGGACGAAACCGTCGAGCTGGCCTGCCGCCTGAAAGCACTGGGGGTGGACCTGATCGATGTCTCGTCGGGCGGCACCGCGGTCAATGCCGAAATCCCCACCGGCCCGGGCTACCAGACCCGCTTCGCCGAACGGGTGCGCAAGGAGTCGGGGATCGCCACCGGCACCGTGGGCATGATCACCGAGCCGGCCCAGGCCGAGCATATTCTGCGCACCTGTCAGGCCGACATCATCTTCCTCGCCCGGGAGCTGCTGCGCGACCCATACTGGCCGCTGCATGCCGACGACGACCTGAGCGGGCACAAGGCGATCTGGCCGGCGCAGTACCAGCGCGCGACCCATCGCGACCAACCGATTCACGAGTCGGATCTGCGCGAGTGAGCTGCGCGGAGGCACAAAAAAAACCGGCCTGTGAGGGCCGGTTTTTTTATGCCGTGTCGTATCACCGTAACCTGTAGCCGCTGCCGCAGGCTGCGATCGACCGGGAACCGGTCGCAAATCAGGCGACGCGGATCGACTGAAGAGCCTGGGTCCGCTGCGCGGCCCATCGCAGCCTACGGCAGCGGCTACAGATGGTGCTGCCTCAGCTGTACTTGCGCTTGTCCGGCGCCGGCGGGAAGTACTGGTACAGCCAGGTTTCGCTCAGGGTGCGATCGTTGCTGCGGATGAACAGCCGCAGTTCCACCGGGTCGACGCTGTCGTTGGTCGGGTACCAGTCGAAGAGCACGCGATAACCCTGGATCTCGTCCAGCTTCAGCACGTGGAAATCCTTGACCTGACCATTCGACGCGGTAACCACCGGCTCGATGCCGGTGCCCTCCGGCAGCCGCTCCAGCCCGCCGCCGTTGAAGTCCACGGCGAAGCGCCGGGCCCAGACCGGCGGATAATGCTCGCCCGGCGCCCAGCCTTCGACGAAGCCGCCCATGCCCGAACGGGTGGCGTTGACCCGCGCCAGCGGCGTGCCCACCGGTGGCAGGGCGCTCCAGTACAGCTTGTAGCCGTAGTTCAGCGAGTCCCCGGCGGCCAGTGGTGTTTTCGGGGTCCAGAAGGCCACGATATTGTCCAGGGTCTCGCCGGTGGTGGGGATCTCCAGCAGGTCGACCGAGCCTTCGCCCCAGGCGGTGGTCGGCTCGACCCACAGGCTCGGGCGCCGGCTGTACCAGTCCACGGTGTCCTGGTAGTTGGCGAACTCGTGGTCGGTCTGCACCAGGCCGAAACCCTTCGGGTCCTTGTCGGCGAAGGCGTTGAACTGCAGGGTCGCCGGGTTGTTCAGCGGGCGGCAGATCCACTCGCCGTTGCCGCGCCACATGGCCAGGCGGTCCGAGTCGTGGATCTGCGGATGGATGGTGTCGCACATGCGCCGCTCATGGGTGCCGCAGCTGAACATGCTGGTCATCGGCGCGATGCCCAGTTGTTCGATGGCGGTGCGGGCGTTGACGTGCGCATCGACGTCCATCACCACGCGCTCGGCCTGGCAGTCGATGTCGAAGCGGTAGGCGCCGGTGGCGCTGGGCGAATCGAGCAGGGCATAGACCACGAAACGGGTGCTGTCCTTGTCCGGGGTCTCGAACCAGAACTGGGTGAAGTCGGGGAATTCTTCGCGCTTCTTGGCGTAGGTGTCGATCGCCAGGCCACGGGCCGAGAGGCCGTACTGGCCGGTCTTGTCCACCGCGCGGAAATAGCTGGCGCCGAGGAAGGACACCACATCGTGCCTGTCCAGTTCCGGGGCCTTGAACAGCTTGAAGCCGGCAAAACCCAGGTCGCCCTTGAGCTGCGCGGTGTCGACGCTGGTGTTCTGGTAGTTGAACAGCGACGGGCGGAAATGCACTTCCCGCGCCTGCCGGGTCTTGGCGTCGACGCTGTGCATGCGCACCGGCTGCTTGAAGCCCATGCCGACGTGGAAGAACTGCACGTCCAGCTGGCCGTTCAGCTCCTTCCACAGCGAGTGGTTGCCGTCGTACCGGATCGCGTTGAAGTTCTGCGGGGTCATGGTCGCCAGGGTCGGCGGCAGCACCTGCTTGGTGTCCACGTAGGGCTTGCCGGCCAACTGCTTGGCCCGGGCCTTGAGAATCTCGAAATCGAAGGCCTGCGCCTCGCCGTCGGCGGCGCCCGCCCAGGCCCGGGAGGCCAGCAGACCCGTGGCCGACAGGCCGGTGTAGGCGGCCAGCGCCATGGATGCTTTCAGAAGATGCCTGCGATGCATAAGTGAACCTTGTCAGGAGATCCCGAGCCCTTCCTGGCTGTGCTGGATCGGAAATGGAGGTTCGGTCATGCCTTCGGCCAAACACAACGGACTTTTAACAGCGGGCGGATAGAATAATCGGTTCGCCCGAGGCAAAAAATGCCCCGCGTGTATCGATACGTAAAACCACGGACGGCTTCAGGAAAACCAAGATGCTCAATGAACGCCCTTTGACCCCGCAAGACATCCCGCTGTTCAAACTGATTGACCGTGCAGAGCTGATCGAGGCGTTCTACCGCCTGCAGGACGGGCAACTGCTGGGTTATCCCCAGCGCGAGGTGGTGACCGGCTGGCCGCCCGGCGAAGCCGAGCATGACGCGCGTGTCTTGCAGGCGTGTGAACAGCGCGGCGGCTGGCTGTATGGGGTGTTCGACGAACACCGGCTGGTGGCCGCGGCGGTGGTCGATTGCCTGGTGATCCACAACGCCGGCCTGCGGTTGCGGCAGCTGAAGTTCCTGCATGTCAGCCAGGCGTATCGCGGGCGCGGCCTGGGCCAACGGTTGTTCGGCCTGGCCGCCGAGCAGGCACGGCGCATGGGCGGCGAGGGGCTGTATGTCTCGGCCACGCCGTCGCGCAACACCGTGGATTTCTACCGCCGCCTGGGCTGCGAGCTGTTGGCGGCCCCCGATCCAGAGCTGTATCGCCTGGAGCCCGAGGATATTCATCTGTACCTCAGGCTGGCCTGATCTTCAGCGGGTTTTGCGCCAGGTCGGCCAGGCGAGGAGGGTTCCGGCCCGCATTTGGCAAGTCTCATCCGCAGAAATAATCACTCGGCAGGACGCAAGGCATGTGGTGGACCTTCCGTTTCAAGCACCTGGTGGATCGCGGGGTGGGCCTTGAGGCTGGCAAAGTAGCGATCCAGCTGGCGCCATTGTCCGAGGTCGATGGCCAGCCGCCGAGCCCAGGTCAGCAGGGTGAACAGATAGGCGTCCAGTGCTGAAAAACCGTCGCCCAGCACATGTTCCCGGCCAGCGAGGTGTTGATCGATGAACGCCAGCCGCGGGCTCACCCGCTCCCGGGTCTGTTGTTGGCCGGCCTCGGTGCGGGCCAGGAAGTTGGCGCTGACGCCGCCGTGACGTTCCGGGGTGATGAAGTTTTTCTGTACCTCCATGGCCAGGAAGCTCAGCCATTGCAGGGCTTCGTAGCGAGCGAAGCTGCCGACGGCTGGCAGCAGCGCCTGTTCAGGCACGGTATCGGCAATGTACTGCAGGATGACGCTGCACTCGGTCAGTCGCTGGCCGTTCTCCAGTTGCAGCACCGGTACGTAGGATTTGGGATTGATCAGGTTGAAGTCACCACCTGCCCAGCGCTTGTTCATGAGGTCGACCTTTTCCAGGGTAAAGCCGAACCCGCTGACCTGAAGCAGAATATGCGGAGCGAGCGAACTGGCTCCAGGGGCATAAAACAGAATCATCGAAGTGTTTCTCCTTCAGCAATCGCTGGCCGATGTAGCCGCGGTAGACGTCACGATACGATGGCGCTATCAAGGAAAAAACGCGTGCTTGCGCACACCAAGGCTGCGAATATGCACCCATGACCGATTGGCAGGATCTACATCACTTCATCGTCGTTGCTCGGCTGGGTTCCCTGACCGCCGCCGCGAATGCCTTGCGCGTCGATCACGCAACGGTAGGGCGACGGGTGTCCAGTCTTGAAGCGAGCCTGGGACTCAAACTGCTTGAGCGCTTGCCACGTTCGTCGCGTTTGACCGAAGCCGGGGTAGCGTTGGCGGCCATTGCTCAGCCTATGGAGAGGCTGGTCGACGAGGTCGATCGTTATGCCCGAGGGGCCGTGGGGCTGTCCGGTACGGTCAGCGTCAGCACCCTGGCATTGCTGGCCAGCATGTTGCTGGTACCCAGCCTGCCGGCGCTGCGTGCCGCCCATCCGGATCTGAAAATCGTGCTGGATACGACCTCCAGTGTGGCTTCGCTGGAGCGCGGAGAGGCAGACATCGCCATCGGCTACGTACGCCCCGATGAAGCGGGGCGCGTCGTGCGTCGGGTCGGTCAGGTCCAGTTCGGGTTTTATGCCAGTCCTGCCTATGCCTCGGCGCCGCCGGCCGACTGGGGATTCATCGGCTTTGCCGAGTCGCTGGAACATATCCCGCAGCACCGTTGGTTGGTGGATTTCGCTGCCCGGCGCCCGATCGTTCTGCGTAGCAATGACGTCAACACCCAGCAGGCGGCTGCGCGGGCCGCTGTTGGGGTCGCGTTGTTGCCCTGTTTTGCCGCCAGCCCCGACTCCGGGTTGGTCCGGGTAGCGCCACTGCGTGCTGGCGATGCTCGCGAGCTATGGCTTTCGGTGCATGCCGATGTCCGTCGCTCAGCGGCCGTGCGGCGGGTGATGGACCATCTGATCGAGGTATTGGCGCGTGGTCTGGAGTAGGCGGGGCGGGTTTCGAAACGGGCTTATGGGCTGTTATCGAGCGCAATGCCGTAGCGATTGGCCAGGAGAAAGGCCAGTACCGCCAGCGAGTGGGCGAAGAGGGCCGTGAGCACGCGGAGCCACTCATCCCGAGTGAATCCGTTGTGATTCATGGGCCGCTCCCCGCCGATGGTATGAACTGCGGCACGGCATACAGCACCAGCACGCAACCCAGCCACAGGCCCAGCCAGCGATAGTGGGCAGGCATGTCGCAGGCGTGCCAGCCTTTGGCGGCGGCATACACCAGGGTGATCTGGATCAGCACCAGGGACAGGACCCCGGTGGGAACCGCCACCGCCGAGACAAAGGGCGCGGCGACGGCGCGGGTCAATACCAGGCCCAGTTGCAGGGCGGCGAACGGCAGCACCAACCAGACGGCCACTTGCAGCATCAGGCTGACGATTCGGGAGTGATGAGGCATGGGCGCATCCTGGCTGCCGGAAAAGTTTCCGCGCCGCGGGCGGGGAAGCCAGGCGCTTTGTGGCGGCGGATGGTGCCGCAACTTGATCGGCTTGGCCAGACCTCGTTCAATAGCCGCCTTTCAAGGAGATCGGGCAAATGAATTGCGGTTTTTCGGCGTGCGCGCGATGAAGTACAAGAAGACCTTGGCGGTCGTGGGGGGCCTGCTGGGAGCCTGTGTACTGGTGTTCGCCAGTGCGCTCTACACAGTGCTCGAACGCGACCCCTATTCGACGACCAGCCCCTCCGGTCGTTACCTGTTGCAGCATGCCTCGGCCGGGGGGCTGCTGGTGCCTTTCGGCGGCAAGGGCTATCTGCAGATCATCGACCTTGAGGACCCGGATCGGGTCTACCGCACGCCCTTGATCCGGGACTGGACGCTGGACCTGCGGATGTATGAGGACGACAACAGCATCAGCATTTTTGGCCTGGAGTTCATCAAGGCCACCAAGACCTACATCATTCAGTGGCCGGATTGGCAACACCATTGGCTCGACTGGTTCATCAGCAACACGCCCTACGAGTTTTGCCAGGAAACCGACGGCAACTGTTTCTAGCAGGGCGTGCTGCCCGGGGTCAGTGCTTGAACATCACATGGCGCCCGACGGTGTAGTCCTCCAGCCCATACATGGACATGTCCTTGCCGTAGCCGGAGAGTTTCTGCCCGCCGTGGGGCATTTCGCTGACCAGCATGAAGTGGGTGTTGACCCAGGTGCAGCCATATTGCAGGCGCGCCGAGAGGCGATGGGCGCGGCCGACATCGGCGGTCCACACCGAAGAGGCCAGGCCGTAGTCCGAGTCGTTGGCCCAGCCCAGGACCTGGGCCTCGTCGGTGAAGCGGGTGACCGAGACCACCGGTCCGAACACTTCGCGGCGGACGATTTCGTCGTCCTGCTGGGCGTCGGCCAGCACCGTCGGTTCGAAGAAGAAGCCGTTGCCGTCCACCGCCTTGCCGCCGGTGACCAGGCGGATGTGCGGCTGGGCGATGGCGCGCTCGACGAACCCGGCCACGCGGTCGCGGTGCTGGGCGCTGATCAGTGGGCCCAGTTCGGTGTCCGGGTCGCCCTGCAGACCGTACTTGATGCTGGCGACCGCCGCGCCGAGCTTCTCGACGAAGCGTTCGTAGATGCCCTCCTGGGCATAGATGCGGCAGGCGGCGGTGCAGTCCTGGCCGGCGTTGTAGAAGCCGAAGGTGCGGATGCCCTCCACGGCGGCGTCGATGTCGGCGTCGTCGAAGATGATCACCGGTGCCTTGCCGCCCAGTTCCATGTGCAGGCGTTTGACGCTGTCGGCGGTGCTGGAAATGATATGCGAGCCGGTGGCGATGGAGCCGGTGAGCGACACCATGCGCACTTTCGGATGGGTCACCAGCGGCTGGCCCACGGTGGCGCCACGGCCGAAAACCAGGTTCAGCACCCCGGCGGGAAAGATCGCCGTCGCCAGTTCGGCCAGGCGCAGGGCGGTCAGCGGGGTCTGCTCCGAGGGCTTGAGCACCACGGTATTGCCGGCGGCCAGGGCCGGGGCGATTTTCCAGGCGACCATCATCAGCGGGTAGTTCCACGGCGCGATGGAGGCGATCACCCCCACCGGGTCGCGACGGATCATCGAGGTGTGGCCCGGCAGGTATTCGCCGCCGGCCGAACCGCTGAGGCAACGGCTGGCGCCGGCGAAGAAGCGGAACACGTCGGCAATCGCCGGGATCTCGTCGTTCAAGGCCGCGCTCAGCGGCTTGCCGCAGTTGTCCGACTCCAGCCGGGCCAGTTCCTCGCCGTGGGCTTCGATGCTGTCGGCCAGCTTGAGCAACAGCAGCGAGCGTTCTTTCGGCACGGTTTGCGACCAGCTTTCGAAAGCGCTGTCGGCGGCGCGCACCGCGGCATCGACCTGGGCTTCGCTGGCCTCGTTGATTTCCACCAGCACCTTGCCCAGCGCGGGGTTGAATACCGCCTGGGCAGGGCCTTCGCCGGTGACCAGTTGGCCGTTGATCAAGAGTTTGGTTTGCATGGCTGTTCTCCTGAAATATCTGTTGGATGTTCTGCGATCTGTAGCCGTTGCCGCAGGCTGCGATAAGGCCGAAGGCCTTCAGCGAACCGGAGGGCGCCACGACCCTGCGGCAGCGGCTACAGGGTTATTTGCCGCCGCTGCCCGCCACGCTCTCGCCGCCGCGGGTCAGGTAATAGGCGCCGAGGATCGGCAGCATGGTCACCAGCATCACCAGCATGGCGACGACGTTGGTCACCGGTACGTCCCGCGGCCGGCTGAGCTGGTTGAGCAGCCACAGCGGCAGGGTGCGTTCATGGCCGGCGGTGAAGGTGGTGACGATGATTTCGTCGAACGACAGGGCGAACGCCAGCATGCCGCCGGCCAGCAACGCGGAGCCGAGGTTCGGCAGGATGATGTAGCGGAAGGTCTGCCAGCCGTCGGCGCCCAGGTCCATCGAGGCTTCGATCAGGCTGTGGGAGGTGCGGCGCAGGCGGGCGATCACGTTGTTGTAGACAATCACCACGCAGAAGGTCGCGTGGCCGACGATGATGGTGAACATCCCCGGCTCGATCCCCAATGTCTTGAAGGTCGCCAGCAGGGCGATGCCGGTGATGATCCCCGGCAGGGCGATGGGCAGGATCAGCATCAGCGAAATGCCCTGTTTGCCGAAGAAGTCCCGCCGGTACAGCGCCGCCGAGGCCAGGGTGCCGAGGACCATGGCGATCAGGGTGGCGATGGCGGCGATCTGCAACGACAGCTTGATGGCTTCGAGCACGTCGGGGCGGGCGAAGGCCACGCTGAACCACTTCAGGGTGAAGCCCTGGGGCGGAAAGCTGAAGGCCGCGTCTTCGGTGTTGAAGGCGTAGAGGAAGATGATCAGGATCGGGAAATGCAGGAACAGCAGCCCGCCCCACGCGGCAAGGCGCAGGCCCAGCGAGGCTGGTTCTCCATGCTTGGCTGAGTCAGAGCGCATCGAAGGCCCCCAGGCGTTTGACGATGGACAGGTAAATGGCGATCAGCACGATCGGCACCAGGGTGAAGGCCGCGGCCATCGGCATGTTGCCGATCGCCCCTTGCTGGGCGTAGACCATGCTGCCGACGAAGTAGCCGGGCGGGCCCACCAGCTGCGGCACGATGAAGTCGCCCAGGGTCAGGGAGAAGGTGAAGATCGAGCCGGCGGCGATGCCCGGCACCGACAGCGGCAGGATCACCTGCATGAAGGTCTGGCGCGGCTTGGCGCCGAGGTCGGCGGAGGCTTGCAGCAAGGACGGCGGCAGGCGTTCCAGGGAGGCCTGGATCGGCAGGATCATGAACGGCAGCCAGATGTAGACGAACACCATGAAGCGCCCCAGGTGCGAGGTCGACAGGGTGCTGCCGCCGACCCCGGGAATCCCCAGGATGAACTGCAACAGCGGCTCCAGCCCCAGGTGCTGGACGAACCACTGCGCCACGCCGCCCTTGGCCAGCAGCAGGGTCCAGGCGTAAGCCTTGACGATGTAGCTGGCCCACATCGGCAGCATCACCGCGATGTAGAAGAACGCCTTGGTCTTGCCGCTGGTGTAGCGCGCCATGTAGTAGGCGATGGGGAAGGCGACCACGGCGCTGGCGAGCGAGACGGCGATGGCCATGCTCAGGGTGCGCAGGATGATGTCGAAGTTCGACGGCTGGAACAGCGCGGCGAAGTTGGCCAGGGTCAGGTCCGGGGTGACCGCCATGGTGAAGTCGTCGAAGGTGTAGAAGCCCTGCCAGAGCAGGATCAGCAAGGAGCCCAGGTAAATCGCGCCGAACCAGAGCAGCGGCGGCACCAGCAGCAGCGCCAGGTACAGGTTCGGCCGCCGGTACAGCAGGTTGGAAAAGCGCCGCAGCGGCGAGCCGCCGGGGCTTTGGGAAGTGATCGCCAGGGTGCTCATGTCACACCCCGCTCGCCAGGGTATCGGCCAGCGGGATCATCGCTGCGCGGGCCCAGCGCGCGCTGAGGCGTTGCCCGGTCTGGTGCTGGGCGCCGCTGTCCAGCCATTGGTCGTTGGCCCGGCTGATGCTGAGGGTCTGGCCGTTGTCCAGTTGCAGCTCGTAGCGGGTGGCGCTGCCCTGGTACTGGATATCGTGCAGCAGGCCGCTGACTTCGATCTCGTGGCTGGACAGCGGGCCTTCGGCGAAACGCACATGTTCCGGGCGGATCGAGAAGGGTCGCTGGCTGCCGCTCAGGCGTTCGGCCAGCTCGCCGCGAATCACGTTGGAGGTGCCGACGAACTCGGCGACGAAGGTGGTGGCCGGCTTCATGTACAGGTTGCGCGGGCTGTCGACCTGCTCGATGCGGCCCTTGTTGAACACCGCCACGCGGTCGGACATCGACAGGGCTTCGGTCTGGTCGTGGGTGACGAAAATGAAGGTGATGCCGAGCTGGCGTTGGAGTTTCTTCAGTTCGCCCTGCATCTGTTCGCGCAGCTTCAGGTCCAGCGCCCCCAGGGGTTCGTCCAGCAGCAGGACCCGCGGCCGATTGACCAGCGCCCGGGCCAGGGCCACGCGCTGGCGCTGGCCGCCGGACAGCTGCACCGGCTTGCGCTCGCCGTAGCCTTGCAGGGCGACCATGGCCAGGGCTTCTTCTGCGCGCTTGAGACGTTCGGCCTTGGCGACGCCTTTGACTTTCAGGCCGTAGGCCACGTTGTCGCGCACATTCATATGGGGAAACAGCGCGTAATCCTGGAACACGGTGTTGACGTCGCGCTGGTAGGGCGGCAACCCGGTGGCTTCGGCCCCGTGGATGTGGATCGAGCCGGCGCTCGGCTGTTCGAAACCGGCGATCAGGCGCAGGCAGGTGGTCTTGCCCGAACCGGAAGGGCCGAGCATGGAAAAGAACTCGCCGTCCTGGATATCGATGGACACCCGGTCGACGGCCTTCACCTCGCCGAACTGCCGGGAAACGTTGGTGAACTGGACTGCAAGCGTCATGGTGCGGTGCTCCGGGAAAGCGCGCTGTCGAAATAAGCGGGATCAGGTCTGGCGGCGTAGGCCGCTCCTGCTGGAGCCGGCCCGACGCAGGAACCTGTAGCCGCTGCCGCAGGCTGCGATCGCCCCGCAGGGGCGCGGCGATCTTGAGGGGGCAGAAGGTCCTGCGGACCTTGCGCAGCCTGCGGCAGCGACTACAGGGAACTCACCTGCCGCCCATGATTGCGATGTAATCCTGGGTCCAGCGGCTGTACGGCACGAACTTGCCGCCCTCGGCCTGCGGGGTTTTCCAGAAGGCGATCTTGTCGAACTGGTCGAAGCCGTTGGTCTTGCAGCTCTCGGCGCCCAGCAGTTGGCTTTCCTGGCAGGCCGCCGGCACGGCTGGCAGCGAGCCGAACCAGGCGGCGACATCGCCCTGGACCTTCGGCGTGAGCGACCAGTCCATCCACTTGTAGGCACAGTTGGGGTGCTTGGCCTCGCTGTGCAACATGGTGGTGTCGGCCCAGCCGGTGGCCCCTTCCTTGGGAATGGTCGAGGCGATTGGCTGTTTCTCGTTGATCAGGCCGTTGACCTGATACGGCCAGGAGCTGGCGGCGACTACGCCTTCGTTCTTGAAGTCGCTCATCTGTACCGTGGTGTCGTGCCAGTAGCGGTGGATCAGCGGCTGCTGGGCGCGCAGCAGGTCGAGCACCGCCTTGTACTGGGCTTCGGTCAGTTCGTAGGGGTTCTGGATCCCCAGTTCCGGTTTCGCGCTCTTGAGGTACAGCGCGGCATCGGCGATGTAGATCGGCCCGTCATAGGCCTGCACGCGGCCCTTGTTGGGCTTGCCGTCCGGCAGGTTCTGCGCGTCGAACAGCACGCTCCAGCTGGTCGGTGCCTGCTTGAAGACGGTGGTGTTGTACATCAGCACGTTCGGGCCCCACTGGTAGGGCGTGCCGTAGGTCTGCTTGTCGACCACGTACCAGGGTGCGTCCTTGAGGCGCGGGTCGAGGTTTTTCCAGTTGGGAATCAGCGCGGTGTTGATTGGCTGCACGCGCTTGCCGACGATCAGCCGCAGGGAGGCGTCGCCGGACGCGGTGACCAGGTCGTAGCCGCCCTTGGCCATCAGGCTGACCATCTCGTCGGAGGTGCCCGCGGTCTTGACGTTGACCTTGCAACCGGTCTCCTTCTCGAAGCCGGTGACCCAGTCGTAGTTCTTGTCGCTCTCGCCACGTTCGATGTAGCCGGGCCAGGCCACGATATCCAGCTGGCCTTCGCCGGCACCGACGGCCTTGAGCGGTTCGGCGGCCTGGAGGCTGGCGCTGGCCAGCAGGGCGGTGGTGATTGCACTGAGCAGTGCGGTCTTGTGCACGAACATGGGGAAACCCTCTTCTTCAAATTATGGTCGGGGCAGTTGTGAACGTGGTGGAGCGCGCCCTAAGGGCTTGTTATCAGCTTAGTGCCGTTATTCCAGGTCATTGCCGTGGCGGGCCATGATGTGGCGCACCACGCTGTAGTCCTGCAGCGAATCGCTGGACAGGTCCTTGCCGTAGCCGGAGCGTTTCAAGCCGCCGTGGGGCATTTCGCTGGCCAGCATGAAATGGCTGTTGATCCAGGTGCAGCCGTATTGCAGGCGTGCCGCCACCTGCATGGCCTTGTCCAGGTTCTGGGTCCAGACCGACGAGGCCAGGCCGTATTCCGAGTCGTTGGCCCAGTCCACCGCCTGCGCCAGCTCGTCGAAGCGGGTGACGGTGACCACCGGGCCGAATACTTCGCGCTGGACGATTTCATCCTGCTGTCGGCAGCCGGCCAGCAGGGTCGGCTGGTAATAGAAGCCGGCGCCCGAATGCACCGCCGCGCCGGTCACCCGTTCGATATGCGGCTGGCCCAGGGCGCGTTCGACGAAGCTGGCCACGCGGTCGCGCTGGCGAGTGCTGATCAGCGGGCCGATCTCGTTGTCGGCATCGCGCTTGCCGGCGAACCGCAGGCTGCTCACGGCGGCGCCCAGTTCGGCCACCAGACGGTCATGGATCCCACCCTGGGCATAGATCCGGCAGGCCGCGGTGCAGTCCTGCCCGGCGTTGTAATAGCCGTAGCTGCGCACGCCCTCGACCACGGCCTGCAGGTCGGCGTCGTTGCAGACGATCACCGGGGCCTTGCCGCCCAGTTCCAGGTGCGTGCGCTTCAGGGTTTTCGAGGCGGCCTGGAGGATCTTCTGCCCGGTGACGATATCGCCGGTCAGCGACACCATGCGCACTTTGGGGTGGCTGACCAGGTGGCTGCCGACGCCTTCGCCACCGCCGCAGACAATGTTCAGCACGCCGCGCGGCAGCAGTTCGGCCAGGGTCGGCGCCAGGGCCAGGATCGACAGCGGGGTATGCTCCGACGGCTTGAACACCAGGGTATTGCCGGCGGCCAGGGCCGGGGCGATCTTCCAGGCGGCCATCATGATCGGGTAGTTCCACGGCGCAATGGACGCCACCACGCCGATAGGGTCGCGCCGCACCATGCTGGTGTAGCCCGGCAGGTACTCGCCGGCGAGCTGGCCGGTCTGGCAGCGCACGGCGCCGGCAAAAAAACGGAACACGTCGACGGTGGCGCCCAGATCGTCCTGGCGCGCCAGGTGCAGCGGCTTGCCGCAGTTCAGCGATTCCAGGCGGGCCAGGTGGTCGGCCTGCTTTTCCACGGCATCGGCAATCGCCAGGAGGATGTTCGAGCGTTGCTGGGGCGTGGTGCGCGACCAGTCGGTAAAGGCGCGGTGGGCGGCGAGGATCGCGCCTTCCACCTGTTCGCTGCTGGCCTCGGCGATCCGGGTCAGCACTTCGCCGGTGGCCGGGTTGAGGATAGGTTCGACAAGCCCCTGGCCGGCGACCAATTCGCCATCGATCAACAAAGCGGTGGACAACGGAGTCTGCGCGCCAGCCATTTTCCGGGTTCTCTTTTCTGGTATGGCCATGGTGCTCTCCAGTGACGGAGGCCCGGCCCTCTCTGGACGGATGATCAGAGACTAGTGGCGGGGCCGGTGCTCGACAAATACCAAATACTGAATGCAGCGTTCGATTAAATAGATGGCTTGCGCCCGCCGTGGGGTTGTTCACGAGCCACGGTCAGGAACGGGTCGACCAGCGCCGGGCGCGCTGTGCCCCGGCGCCAGGCCAGGCCGACATCGAGGGTCTGGCTGAGGTCGGCGATGGGTCGGGCCTCGATGATGTCGCCCTCCAGCGACCAGGGGCGATAGGTCATGTCCGGCTGGATCGACACCCCAAGCCCGGCCGCTACCAGGCTGCGTACCGCTTCGGTGGAGGCGGTGCGCAAGCTGATGCGCGGTTGCAGGCCGGCGCCGGACCACAGGCGCTGGGCATTGCGGTCCATTTCATCGACGTTGAGCTGGATCAGCGGCTCGCGAGCGACATCCGCCAGGCTGATGCTGTCGTGTTCCAGTAGCGGGTGCTGGGCGGGCAGCCACAGGCGGTGGGGGGAGTGGGTCAGCACTTCGGTCTGCAGGGCGTGGCGGTCCTCGAGATTGGAGAGGATCAACACCCCGATGTCGATCTCGCCGCTGACCAGCAAGTGCTCGATGTAGGGACGCTCATCCTCCATCACGCGGATTTCCACATTGGGGTAGGCGCGCTGGAAACGCGTGAGCAAGTCCGCCAGGTAGTAACCGGCGACCAGGCTGGTCACGCCGACGATCAACTGGCCAGCCACCTGGTCGGTGCTCTGTTGCAGGCTGCGCTTGGCGTTGTCGACGGTGGCCAGGATCAGGTGCGCCTGGCGCAGGAACTGGTGGCCCTGGTGAGTCAGGGTCATACCCTTGGCATGGCGGTTGAACAGGCTGACGCCGATTTCCTGTTCGAGCTGCTGGATCGCCAGGGTCAGGGTCGACTGGGAAATGAACACCGCCTGGGCGGCGGACGAGATCGAGCCGGTCTCGGCCACGGCGATGAAGTGACGGATCTGGCGCAAGGTCATCATGGGCATCACCGGTCAGGCGGTTTTATCGATTTTTTCGAGTGTATATCTTTTTAATCGAAGGGCTGCCCAGGCATGCGAGCGAGCCTGGCGAAGCAACATCTGGAAGCACACTCGAGCCCAGGCGCGGGGCACTTCGATCTAGGCTGATGGCCTTATTGATTCGATCAACTCAAGTTGCTGGAGGTTTGGATGAACACCCGTGGATTGCTCGATCAATTGCTCAAGTCTGGCCAGGACCTGTTGCAGAACAAGGCCGGGGCGCAGCAGAACAAGGTATCCGCTGCCGACAAGGGCGCGCTGGGCGGGTTGCTCGGTGGCGGTTCCGGCGGGCTCGGCAGCCTGTTGTCCGGCGCTGGCGGCGGGGCGTTGGCGGCCGGCGCCATGGGCCTGCTGCTGGGCAATAAAAAAGCCCGCAAATTCGGCGGCAAGGCGCTGACCTATGGCGGCCTGGCGGCGCTGGGCGTGATCGCCTACAAGGCCTACGGCAACTGGCAGGCGCAGCAGGCCGGCGCGCCGCAAAGCGAGCCGCAGACCCTCGACCGCTTGCCTGCGCAACAGGTCGAACAGCACAGCCAGGCGATCCTCAAGGCGCTGGTGGCCGCGGCCAAGGCCGATGGCCATATCGACGAGCGCGAGCGCGCCCTGATCGAAGGTGAGTTCACCCGGCTGGACAACGATCAGGAACTGCAGCACTGGCTGCACGCCGAACTCAACAAACCCTTGGACCCGGCGGATGTGGCGCGTGCTGCCGGCACCCCGGAAATGGCCGCCGAAATGTACGTCGCCAGCGTGATGCTGGTGGACGAGGAAAACTTCATGGAAAAGGCCTATCTGGATGAGCTGGCGCGTCAACTCAAGCTGGAGCCGGGGTTGAAACTCGAACTGGAAAAACAGGTGCGCCAGGCCAATCTATGACGCCAATCGGGCGTGCGCTGGAGAAAGCTTCGCACGCCCTCTTTGATGGCTGAAATACCCTCTGCTTATGCCGGATCATCACTGGCGGCACTCGAGTCATCTGGCGGAAAGTAGCCCTCCAGAGCGGACCCTGCCTTTCGCTCTGAGTGAGACGTGGTGCGCAATACGCTGATAAATGATGGCACGCCCTCGGCTATACTCCCCACCATTTGAATGGCCCCGAGGACTGACTGTGAAGAACTGGACGTTGCGCCAACGCATTTTGGCGAGCTTTGCGGTGATTATCACCATCATGCTGCTGATGGTCATAGCCTCGTACTCCCGTTTGTTGAAGATCGAGGCCGGCGAAGACCGCATGCGCTCCGATGCCATTCCCGGGGTCTATTTCAGTTCGATGGTCCGCGGCGCCTGGGTCGACAGCTACCTGCACACCCAGGAAATCATTGGCTTGAAGGAAGGCCAGGGCATCAGTTCCCAGGATGCGGCGGACTTCAAGAACTTCGAGCAGCGCCTGCAGCAACACCTGAGCAGCTATAAAAACACCATCACCACCCGCCAGGACCAGAGCGAATTCGAGGCGTTCGAGAAACAGCACCAGGAATTCATCAAGATCCAGGCCGCCGTCCTCGACCTGCATGTGCAAAACAAGGAAGACGAGGCGGTGCGCCTGTTCAATGAACAGCTGACCCCGACCTGGGTGGCTGGCCGGATAAAGCTCAACGACATCATCGACGAGAACAAAGGGGTCGCCGATTCGGCCGCCTCGCAGATCGACGATGCGGTGGCCGCGGCCAAAGTCACCATGGGCGTTTCCCTGCTGGTGGCGGTGCTGGCGGCGGGCCTGTGCGGCCTGTTGCTGATGCGCGCGATCATGGCGCCGATGAACCGTATCGTGAAAATCCTCGACGTCATGCGCACGGGCGATCTGACCAGCCGCCTGAACCTGGAGCGCAAGGACGAATTCGGCGCCGTGGAAACCGGCTTCAACGACATGATGACCGAGCTCAACTCCCTGGTGTCCCAGGCGCAGCGCTCCTCGGTCCAGGTCACCACCTCGGTCACCGAGATCGCCGCCACCTCCAAGCAGCAACAGGCGACCGCCACCGAGACCGCGGCGACCACCACCGAAATCGGCGCTACTTCCCGAGAGATCGCCGCGACTTCCCGGGACTTGGTGCGCACCATGACCGAAGTCTCCACCGCCGCCGACCAGGCGTCGGTGCTGGCCGGTTCCGGCCAGCAAGGCCTGGCGCGCATGGAAGAAACCATGCATTCGGTGATGGGCGCGGCCGACCTGGTCAACGCCAAGCTGGCGATCCTCAATGAGAAGGCCGGCAACATCAACCAGGTGGTGGTGACCATCGTCAAGGTCGCCGACCAGACCAACCTGCTGTCGCTCAACGCCGCGATCGAAGCCGAGAAAGCCGGCGAGTACGGGCGCGGCTTTTCCGTGGTGGCCACTGAAGTGCGGCGCCTGGCGGACCAGACCGCGGTCGCCACCTACGATATCGAGCAAATGGTCCGGGAGATCCAGTCGGCGGTATCGGCCGGGGTCATGGGCATGGACAAGTTCTCCGAAGAAGTGCGCCGCGGCATGGCCGAGGTGCAGCAGGTCGGCGAGCAGTTGTCGCAGATCATCCACCAGGTCCAGGCCCTGGCGCCGCGGGTGTTGATGGTCAACGAGGGCATGCAGGCCCAGGCCACCGGTGCCGAGCAGATCAACCACGCCCTGGTGCAACTGGGCGATGCCAGCAGCCAGACCGTCGAGTCGCTGCGCCAGGCCAGTTTCGCCATCGATGAACTGAGCCAGGTGGCGGTGGGGCTGCGCAGCGGCGTCTCGCGTTTCAAAGTCTGATGAACGAGCTCGCAGCGAAAGGCGGCGCGGGGACGGCGACGAAAGACACGCTGTTCCTGGTGTTCCGCATCGGCACCGAACGTTACGCCTTGCAGGCCATCGAGGTGGTCGAGGTATTGCCGCGCCTGCAACTCAAGCCGATTCCCCGGGCGCCGTCCTGGGTGGCCGGAGTCTTCGCCCATCGCGGCGCGGTGGTGCCGGTGCTCGACCTGAGTGCCCTGACCTTTGGCCAGCCGGCGCAGGAGCGCACCAGCACCCGCCTGGTGCTGGTGCATTACCGCCCGCAGGCGGCGCAGCCCGCGCAGTTGCTGGGGCTGATCCTCGAGCAGGCCACTGACACCCTGCGTTGCAACCCGCAGGACTTCAAGGCCTACGGCCTGGATAACCGCAATGCGCCGTACCTGGGCCCGGTCTACGAAGACACCCAGGGCCTGCTGCAATGGGTGCGTGTCGACGATCTGCTGGATGCCGAGGTGCGTGCGCTGCTGTTTCCCTCGCCGCCGCTGGATCCGGCGTTGCTCGGGGAGCCGTCATGAGCAGCGACCAGCGATTTTTCGATTTTCTCAAGGAGCGCATCGGCCTCGATGTGGCTTCGGTGGGCCCGGCGATCATCGAGCGCGCGGTGCGCCAGCGCAGCATCGCCCAGCAGGCGCTCAGCGCCGACCATTACTGGCAGACCCTGCAAGGCTCGCGGGATGAACAGCAGGCCCTGATCGAAGCGGTGATCGTTCCGGAAACCTGGTTTTTCCGTTACCCGGAATCCTTTACGACCCTGGCCAAACTCGCGCGCTCGCGGCTTGCCGAACTCAAGGGCATGCGCGCCTTGCGCATCCTCAGCCTGCCGTGTTCCACCGGCGAGGAGCCGTACTCGATTGCCATGGCCCTGTTCGATGCCGGGCTCGCTCCCCATCAATTCAAGGTCGATGGCTTCGATGTCAGCCCGCTGTCGGTCGAGCGGGCCAGGCTGGCGGTGTACGGCAAGAACTCCTTTCGTGGCCAGCACAGCGATTTTCGCGAACGGCATTTCACCGCCGAAGATGAGCGCTACAGCCTCAGCGAGCGGGTGCGCGAGCAGGTGCGCCTGCAGGTCGGCAACCTGCTGGACCCGACCTTGCTGGCCAATGAGCCGCCCTACGATTTTGTCTTCTGTCGCAACCTGCTGATCTATTTCGATCAGCCGACCCAGCGCCAGGTGTTCGAAGTGCTCAAGCGCCTGACGCATGTCGATGGCGTGCTGTTCATCGGCCCGGCCGAAGGCAGCCTGCTGGGCCGCCTGGGCATGCGCTCGATCGGCATTGCCCAGTCCTTTGCTTTCAGCCGGCATAACGAACCCGAGCCCACGCCGGCACCGGCCTTCGTACCGAGCGCATTGCCAGCGCGCCAGCCGGTGCGCGGTATCGCGCCGCCCGTGCGCAGCCGGCCGTTTTCCAGTGCGGTGGCGAGCCCGCGCCCTGCGCCGACCAGGCCGGCCAGCGATGCCACGACGTTGCTGGCGAGCATCGCGGCCCTGGCCAACGAAGGCAAAAGCGCCGAGGCCCGGGTGGCTTGCGAGCATTACCTGGACACCCACGAGCCGGTGGCGCAGGTGTTCTATTGGCTGGGGCTGCTCAGCGACGTGGCGGGCAGCGCCCTGGAAGCCCAGGGTTTCTATCGCAAGGCCCTGTACCTGGATCCGCAGCACGCCGAAGCGCTGGCGCACCTGGCCGCCTTGCTGGCTTCCCAGGGAGACGTCGCCGGTGCCCGTCGATTGCAGGAGCGCGCGGCCCGCAGCGGCCGTGCAGCAGACAGTGAGCGTAAATCATGAGCGGCTCTGTTTCGTTGAACGTGACCCACGAAGATGCGCAGGCCATCGACGATTGCTGGAACCGTATCGGTATCCACGGCGACAAGAGTTGCCCGTTGCTGGCCGGGCATGTGCATTGCCGCAATTGCTCGGTGTATTCCGCTGCGGCCACCCGCCTGCTCGACCGCTATGCGTTGCAGCAGGAGCGCCATGAGCAAGCGGTCGCGGCCGATACGGATGTCGTCACCCGTTCGTTACTGATGTTCCGCCTGGGCGAGGAATGGCTGGGCATTGCCACCCGTTGCCTGGTGGAAGTGGCGCCGCTGCAGCCGATCCATTCCTTGCCGCACCAGCGCTCGCGGGCCTTGCTGGGCGTGGCGAATGTGCGTGGTGCGCTGGTGGCGTGCCTGTCGTTGGTGGAGTTGCTGGGGCTGGACACCACCAGCACGGTCGTGTCGGGGGCGCGGGTGATTCCGCGGATGTTGATCATCGCCGCCCAGGGCGGCCCGGTGGTGGTGCCGGTGGACGAGGTGGAGGGCATCCATGCCATCGACGAGCGCACCCTGGACGCCGCCGCGGTTTCCGGCCAGCAGGCCAGTGCCAAGTACACCCGTGGCGTCCTGCAATGGAAGGGCCGCAGCCTGCGTTGGCTGGATGAAGAGCAGTTGCTGTCCGCCGTGACCCGGAGCCTGACATGACCCCCGATCAAATGCGCGACGCCTCGCTGCTCGAACTCTTCAGCCTGGAAGCCGAAGCCCAGACCCAGGTACTCAGTGCCGGCCTGCTGGCGCTGGAGCGCAATCCGACCCAGGCCGACCAGCTGGAAGCCTGCATGCGCGCCGCCCACTCGCTCAAGGGCGCGGCGCGGATCGTCGGGGTCGACGCCGGGGTCAGCGTGGCCCATGTGATGGAAGATTGCCTGGTCAGCGCCCAGGAAGGGCGGCTGTACCTGCGTCCCGAACATATCGATGCGTTGCTGCAGGGCACCGATTTCCTGATGCGTATCGCCACGCCGGGCAGCGAGGTCAGTGAGCAGGACATTGCCGCCTACGTGGCGCTCATGGAGCAGTTGGTCGGCTCGCCGGGCGCGGCGCCTGCGGGCGTTGTCCTGCCCCGGATCGAGCCGAACCTGCCGCCCATGGCCGAGCTGCAAATGCAGGCTCCGCAGGTCGAACCGGAACCACGGGTTCCGCCGTTCGAGATGCCGCAGGAGGTATTGCAGGAAACGCTGCAAGAGACAGCCGCGGCGATTACGCACAAGGGCAAGAAGCTCGCCGAGGGGGGCGAACGGGTGTTGCGGGTCACGGCCGAACGCCTGAACAGCCTACTCGACCTGTCGAGCAAATCGCTGGTGGAAACCCAGCGCCTGAAGCCGTACCTGGCGGCCCTGCAGCGCCTCAAGCGCCTGCAGAGCAACGGCCTGCGCGCTTTGGAAAACCTCAATGGGCATCTCAAGGAGCAGGTGCTGGGCCTGGAGGCCCTAGAAGCCCTGGAAGATGCGCGACGCCTGCTGGCGGAGTCCCAGCAGGTGCTGACGGAGAAAACCGCCGAGCTGGATGAATTCGGCTGGCAGGCCAGCCAGCGTGCCCAGGTGCTCTACGACACCGCGCTGGCCTGTCGCATGCGGCCGTTCGCCGATGTGCTGGTGGGCCAGGTGCGGATGGTTCGCGACCTGGGGCGCAGCCTGGGCAAGCAGGTTCGCCTGGAGGTCGAGGGCGAGAAGACCCAGGTCGATCGCGATGTGCTGGAAAAACTCGAGGCGCCGCTGACCCACCTGCTGCGCAACGCGGTCGATCACGGCATCGAAACGCCCGAACAGCGGCTGCTGGCGGGCAAGCCGGCCGAGGGCCTGATTCGCCTGCGCGCTTCCCACCAGGCCGGGCTGCTGGTGCTGGAGCTGAGCGATGACGGCAATGGCGTCGACCTGGAACGGGTGCGCCAGAGCATCGTCGAGCGCCAGTTGTCCCCCGCCGAGACCGCTGCCCAGCTGAGCGAAGAAGAGCTGCTGACCTTCCTGTTCCTGCCGGGTTTCAGCCTGCGGGACAAGGTCACCGAGGTCTCCGGGCGCGGTGTCGGCCTGGACGCGGTGCAACACATGGTGCGCCAGTTGCGCGGCGCGGTGCAGTTGGAGCAGGTGGCGGGGCAGGGCAGTCGTTTCCACCTCGAAGTGCCGCTGACCCTGTCGGTGGTGCGCAGCCTGGTGGTGGAGGTCGGCGAAGAGGCCTATGCCTTCCCGCTGGCGCATATCGAACGCATGTGCGATCTGGAGCCCGACGACATTGTCCAGCTGGAAGGGCGCCAGCATTTCTGGCACGAAGGCCGCCACGTCGGCCTGGTCGCGGCCAGCCAGTTGCTGCAACGCCCGGCGGGGCAGAACAACGAATCCACGCTCAAGGTCGTGGTGATTCGCGAGCGCGACGCGGTCTATGGCGTGGCGGTCGAGCGTTTCATCGGCGAGCGGACCCTGGTGGTGCTGCCGCTGGACGACCGCCTGGGCAAGGTCCAGGACATTTCCGCCGGAGCCTTGCTCGATGACGGCTCCGTGGTGCTGATCGTCGACGTCGAGGACATGCTGCGTTCGGTGGACAAGCTGCTCAATACCGGCCGCCTGGAACGCATCGCCCGGCACAACCGCCATCAGGCCGAGACGGCGCGCAAGCGCATCCTGGTGGTCGACGACTCGCTCACCGTGCGTGAGCTGCAACGCAAGCTTTTACTCAACCGTGGTTATGACGTAGCGGTCGCCGTCGACGGCATGGATGGCTGGAACGCCTTGCGTTCGGAAGACTTCGACCTGCTGATCACTGATATCGATATGCCCCGAATGGATGGGATTGAATTGGTCACACTCCTGCGCCGTGACAATCGCCTGCAGTCGTTGCCGGTGATGGTGGTTTCCTACAAGGATCGCGAAGAGGACCGGCGCCGTGGACTGGATGCCGGGGCCGACTATTATCTAGCCAAAGCCAGTTTCCATGATGACGCCCTGCTGGATGCGGTGGTGGAACTGATTGGAGGAGCGCGGGCATGAAAATCGCGATCGTCAATGACATGCCCATGGCCGTGGAGGCCCTGCGCCGGGCCCTGGCCTTCGAACCCGCGCACGAAGTGGTGTGGGTCGCGACCAATGGCGCCGAGGCGGTCGAGTACTGCGCCCAGCTGACGCCCGACCTGATCCTGATGGACCTGATCATGCCGGTGATGGACGGCGTGGAGGCGACCCGCCGGATCATGGCCGAAACCCCTTGCGCTATCGTGATCGTCACGGTGGACCGCCAGCAGAACGTGCATCGGGTGTTCGAGGCCATGGGGCATGGCGCGCTGGACGTGGTCGATACACCGGCCCTGGGGGCCGGCAATGCGCAGGAAGCGGCGGCGCCTTTACTGCGCAAGATCCTCAATATCGGCTGGCTGATCGGCCAGCAGCGCGGCAACCGCGTGCGTTCGGTACCGGTGCCGATGCGCACCATGGCGCAACGCCAGGGCCTGGTGGCGATCGGTTCGTCCGCCGGTGGGCCGGCGGCGCTGGAAGTGTTGCTCAAGGGGCTGCCCGCCCATTTCCCGGCCGCCATCGTGTTGGTGCAGCATGTCGACCAGGTGTTCGCCGCGGGCATGGCCGAATGGCTCAGCAGCGCCTCCGGGCTCAAGGTGCGCCTGGCCCGCGAAGGCGAGCCACCGCAGAGCGGTACGGTGCTGCTGGCGGGGACCAACCACCATATCCGGCTGTTGAAGAACGGCACCCTGGCCTACACCGCCGAGCCGGTAAACGAGATCTATCGGCCATCGATCGATGTGTTTTTTGAAAGTGTCGCCAATTACTGGAGCGGCGATGCGGTCGGCGTACTGCTGACCGGCATGGGTCGCGACGGCGCCCAGGGCCTGAAACTGATGCGCGACCAGGGTTACCTGACCATCGCCCAGGACCAGAATAGTAGTGCGGTGTATGGCATGCCCAAGGCGGCCGCTGCCATCGACGCTGCCGTAGAGATTCGCCCACTGGACAAGATCGCTCCACGATTGCTGGAGATATTTGCCAAATGACCGACAAACGCAGCTGTCCTGGCCAGGTAGCAACTCAGGTGACAACCCATGAATGATTTACAGCTCGACGATTTTAAAACCGATGAAAATGCTGCGATGGTGCTGCTGGTCGACGACCAGGCAATGATCGGTGAGGCTGTGCGGCGTGGGTTGGCGAATGAAGAAAACATCGACTTCCACTTTTGTGCCGACCCGCACCAGGCCATTGCCCAGGCGATCCGCATCAAGCCGACGGTGATCCTGCAGGACCTGGTGATGCCGGGCCTGGACGGGTTGACGCTGGTGCGCGAGTACCGCAACCACCCGGCGACCCAGAACATTCCGATCATCGTGCTTTCGACCAAGGAAGACCCGCTGATCAAGAGTGCGGCCTTCGCCGCCGGGGCCAACGATTACCTGGTCAAGCTGCCGGACAATATCGAACTGGTGGCCCGCATTCGCTACCACTCGCGTTCCTACATGACCCTGTTGCAGCGGGACGCGGCCTATCGCGCGTTGCGGGTCAGCCAGCAGCAGCTGCTCGATACCAACCTGGTGCTGCAGCGCCTGATGAACTCCGATGGCCTGACCGGCCTGTCCAACCGCCGGCATTTCGACGAGTACCTGGAGCTGGAATGGCGCCGGGCAATGCGCGACCAGACCCAGTTGTCGCTGCTGATGATCGATGTCGATTACTTCAAGTCCTACAACGACAACTTCGGTCATCTGGAAGGCGATGAAGCCCTGCGCAAGGTGGCGACGGCGATCCGCGAAGCCAGCAGCCGACCGTCGGATCTGCCGGCGCGTTATGGCGGGGAGGAGTTTGCCCTGGTGCTGCCGAACACCTCGCCCGGCGGGGCGCGGCTGGTGGCCGAGAAACTGCGCCAGACCGTGGCCGCGCTGAAGATTCCGCATATCGCGCCGACCGAAGGGGCGAGCCTGACCATCAGCATCGGTCTGTCCACCATGACGCCGCAGCCGAGCACCAGTTGCCGGCAATTGATCTCGGCCGCCGACAAAGGCCTGTATCTGGCCAAGCACAATGGTCGCAATCAGGTGGGGATCGAGTGAAAAAAACCGCCACCGCGGGGGCCTAAAGCCGCCAGGCGGGCTGCCGCACCAGCTTGATTACGTTATACTCGCCGGCTTTCAAAAGTTCGCCAACGAGTGCTGCCTGCCATGGAAATCAACCCGATCCTTAACACTATCAAGGACCTGTCCGAGCGCTCCGAAACTATTCGGGGGTATCTTTGACTACGATCAAAAGCATGAGCGTCTGACCGAGGTCAACCGCGAGCTTGAAGATCCGAACGTCTGGAACAAGCCTGAATACGCCCAGGAACTGGGGCGCGAGCGCTCCGCGCTGGCACAGATCGTCGAGACCCTGGACGAATTGTCCGGTGGCCTGGCCGATTGCCGCGATCTGCTGGACATGGCCGTCGAAGAGAACGACGAAGGCGCGGTAGGCGATGTGGTCGCCGAACTGACCCGTCTCGACGAGGCCCTGGCCAAGCTGGAATTCCGTCGCATGTTCAGCGGCGAAATGGACATGAACAACGCCTACCTGGACATCCAGGCCGGCTCCGGCGGCACTGAAGCCCAGGACTGGGCCAACATCCTGCTGCGCATGTACCTGCGCTGGGCCTCCAAGCGTGGCTTCGACGCCACCATCATGGAACTGTCCGAAGGCGAAGTCGCCGGGATCAAGGGCGCCACTGTGCACATCAAGGGCGAGTACGCCTTTGGCTGGCTGCGCACCGAGATCGGCGTGCACCGCCTGGTGCGCAAGAGCCCGTTCGACTCCGGCGCCCGCCGCCACACCTCGTTCTCGGCCGTATTCGTCTCGCCCGAGATCGACGACAAGGTGGAAATCGAGATCAACCCGGCGGACCTGCGCATCGACACCTATCGTTCCTCCGGTGCCGGTGGCCAGCACGTAAACACCACCGACTCGGCCGTGCGTATCACCCACGTACCGACCAACACCGTGGTCAGCTGCCAGAACGAACGTTCCCAGCACGCCAACAAGGACACCGCCATGAAGATGCTGCGGGCCAAGTTGTACGAGCAGGAAATGCAGAAGCGCAACGCCGCTTCCCAGGCGCTGGAAGACACCAAGTCCGACATCGGCTGGGGTCACCAGATCCGCTCCTACGTGCTCGATGCCTCGCGGATCAAGGATCTGCGTACCAACATCGAACGCAGTGACTGCGACAAGGTGCTCGACGGCGATATCGACGAATACCTGGTGGCCAGCCTGAAATCGGGGCTGTAAGCCGCGACACCCATGCCGCGGGCACGGCGCGCTTCTGTAGGAGCGAGGCTGGCCCGCGATCCCTTGCCACAGGCAAGGGGCAACGTACCTGTGATGGAAAATTTAAAGACATGAGCGACCTACAACTCGACCAGGCCCTGCAACAGGAAGAAAACACCCTGATCGCCCTGCGCAAGGAAAAGCTTGCTGCCGAGCGCGCCAAGGGCAATGCCTTCCCGAACGACTTCCGCCGCGACAACTACTGCAACGACCTGCAGAAGCAATACGCGGACAAGACCAAGGAAGAGCTGGCCGAGGCTGCAATCCCGGTCAAGGTTGCCGGTCGCATCATGCTCAACCGTGGCTCGTTCATGGTGATCCAGGACATGACCGGGCGGATCCAGGTCTACGTCAACCGCAAGACCCTGCCGGAAGAAACCCTGGACGCGGTCAAGACCTGGGACCTGGGCGACATCATCGCCGCCGAAGGCACCCTGGCCCGTTCCGGCAAGGGCGACCTGTACGTCGAGATGACCCAGGTACGCCTGCTGACCAAGTCGCTGCGTCCGCTGCCGGACAAGCACCACGGCCTGACCGATACCGAGCAGCGCTATCGCCAGCGCTATGTCGACCTGATCGTCAACGAAGACGTACGCGAAACCTTCCGCGTGCGTTCGCAAGTCATCGCCCATATCCGCAGCTTCCTGATGAAGCGTGACTTCCTGGAAGTGGAAACGCCGATGCTGCAGACCATTCCCGGCGGTGCGGCGGCCAAGCCGTTCGAGACCCACCACAACGCCCTGGACATGGAAATGTTCCTGCGTATCGCCCCGGAGCTGTACCTCAAGCGCCTGGTGGTCGGTGGCTTCGAGAAAGTGTTCGAGATCAACCGCAACTTCCGCAACGAAGGCGTTTCGACCCGGCACAACCCTGAATTCACCATGTTGGAGTTCTACCAGGCCTACGCCGACTACGAAGACAACATGGACCTGACCGAAGAACTGTTCCGCGAACTGGCGCAGCTGGTCCTGGGCAGCACCGACGTGCCGTACGGCGACAAGGTGTTCCACTTCGGCGAGCCGTTCGCCCGCCTGTCGGTGTTCGACTCGATCCTCAAGTACAACCCTGAGCTGACCTTTGAGGACCTGAACGACATCGACAAGGCTCGCGCCATCGCCAAGAAGGCCGGCGCCAAGGTCCTCGGCTTCGAAGGCCTGGGCAAGCTGCAGGTGATGATTTTCGAAGAACTGGTCGAGCACAAGCTGGAGCAGCCGCACTTCATCACCCAGTACCCGTTCGAAGTCTCGCCGCTGGCCCGTCGCAACGACGAGAACCCGAACGTGACCGACCGTTTCGAGCTGTTCATCGGTGGCCGCGAAATCGCCAACGCCTACTCCGAGTTGAACGACGCGGAAGACCAGGCCGAGCGTTTCATGGCCCAGGTGGCCGACAAGGACGCCGGTGACGACGAAGCCATGCACTACGATGCCGACTTCGTTCGTGCCCTGGAGTACGGCATGCCGCCGACCGCCGGTGAAGGTATCGGCATCGACCGCCTGGTGATGCTGCTGACCAACTCCCCGTCGATCCGCGACGTGATCCTGTTCCCGCACATGCGGCCGCAAGCGTAAATATGTTGAATAAAAAGCCGCCGCTAACAGGCGGCTTTTTATTGTCTGTGTGGCACTGACGTACTGCTTTTTTCATTTTTTATGTGAGAGGAATACCTGTCGTGAACCGTGCAATTGCTCAAGAAGGTGCAGCTGGCATCGCCACTGCGGTCGCTGAAAGTGTTCAGTACCAGGGTCGCAAGGCCAGCCGACAGGGCAGTGAGCAACGTCGCCAGGATATTCTCGACGCGGCCATGCGCATCGTCGTGCGCGATGGCGTGCGCGCCGTGCGCCATCGCGCGGTCGCCGCCGAAGCCGGTGTGCCGCTGTCGGCCACTACCTACTACTTCAAGGATATCGATGACCTGCTCACCGATACCTTTGCCCAATACGTCGAGCGCAGCGCCGCCTTCATGGCCAAGCTGTGGGCCAACAACGAGGGCTTGCTGCGGGAGATGGTCGCCTATGGCGACGGCAGCCCGGAGTCCCGCGCGCAACTGGCCGATGACATTGCGCGCCTGACCGCCGATTACGTGCAGCGCCAACTGCACAACCGCCGCGAGCATCTGATGGCCGAGCAGGCGTTTCGCCAGGAGGCGCTGCTCAACCCGCGCCTGGCGCTGCTGGTACGTTCCCACCAGCAGATCCTGCTGCAGGGCACCTGCCAGTTTTTCCAGGTATTGGGTTCCCGCGAGCCGCAACAGGATGCCAAAGTGTTGACGTCTATAATCGGACGGATGGAATATCAGGGCCTGCTCAACGGGGCAGAGCCGCTGGCCGACGAGGACATGCTGGGTATTCTGACCCGGTACATGCACCTGGTATTGGCCTCGGTGTGATCCGCCCGCCCGAACGCAGGCTGCGCTAGCGGCTACGGGGCGACTGCTGATAGGGAGTGTTGAATGAAAGCCTGGCGCGTTGTGATCGCCTTGTCGTTCCTGCTGCTCAGTGGCTGCCTGGTGTCCTTCAAGGAACCCTTGCCGGCCGATCAGGCGGCGCCCGCGGCGTTGCTCGGTAAATGGACCAGCAAGAATGCCTGGGGCGAACCGCTCACCCTGCAACTGAGCCGCATCGGCAACAACCGCTACAAGGCCGTCACTTCCATCAAGGCCAAGCCGCAGCAGCACGATACTTACGAGTTCACCGTTTCCCGCCACGGCAGCCGCTGGTATCTCTCGGCGGCGGTGCCCCAGGCGCTCGGTGGGCACTTCACCATCGCCGGTTTCGAGTTGACCGACGAACACGAGCTGGTGCTCTACCAGCTCGATCTCGAGCAGATCAATCAGGCCCGCGGGCAGAATGCCCTGCGGGGCGAACCGTTCGACACCAAGGACGGCGAGGGCGTGCTGATCGACAGCGCGCTGCCACAGGTTTTCGCCTATCTGGACGATCCCGCCAACTCCGACGTGTTCGTCGAGGCGGCGCGCTTCCAGCGGGCAGGCAAGTAAACGCAGTACAGACGTTTTAACGGGAGTTTTGGGGTGGACGATTACCAGCAGACGATACGCACCTTGTCCGATCGCATTGTGCTGGCACAGACGCCGATCCGCGTACTGGATGCGGTGAAGTGGGATGACAACATCCGCAAAGGTTTCCTCAAGGCCAATGGCAAGGAAATGCCGGCGGTGGACCGCGCCTATTACGAAGGCCGGCCGCTGTCTTTCGACTCCAGCGCGGTGAAGCTGGAGTTCCAGAACATCGAGCGTGACATCACCCGGCAACTGGGCCAGTTCAACCCGGTGGGGCAGATCATGCGGCGCATGTGCAAGGAGTACCGCATGGTGGTGCGGATGCTCGAGGCCCGTGGCACCGAGGACTTCGGGCTGATATCCCAGGAGCTCTACGGCGCGGCCTCCGACGCCTTTCATGCCGGCGACCCGACCCTGGCCGACCTGGGCCTGATGCTCTCGGATTACCTGAACAATATCGACGGCCGTGGCGATCTCAAGGACGAACCCAAGACCCTGAGCGCCAAGGAAGCGGTGAACCTGCTGCAAAGCCGGCTGAACAAGGTGTTCGGCGAGGCCGAGGAAACCATCCGGGTCTTCGAGTCCGATGGCATCGTTGCCGACGCGGCGGCCGGCGCCGACTACATCAAGATCCGCGCCGACGCGTTGTTCAACGATCGCGATGTGCGCGCCCTGGAAGTCCACGAAGGCCTGGTCCACGTGGGCACTACCCTCAACGGCCTGAACCAGCCGATCTGCACCTTCCTGTCCAAGGGCCCGCCCTCGTCGACCGTGACCCAGGAAGGCCTGGCGATCCTGATGGAGATCATTACCTTCGCCTCCTACCCGAGCCGTCTGCGCAAGCTGACCAACCGCACTCGCGCCATTCACATGGTGGAGGAGGGCGCGGACTTCATGCAGGTGTTCGCGTTCTTTCGCGAGCAGGGTTTCGAAATGGCCGAAAGTTATGGCAATGCCAGCCGGGTGTTCCGCGGTTCGGTGCCGACGGGCCTGCCATTCACTAAAGACTTGTCCTATCTCAAGGGCTTCATCATGGTTTACAACTACATTCAGTTGGCCGTGCGCAAGGGCAAGCTCGAGCAGATACCGTTGCTGTTCTGCGGCAAGACCACCCTGGAGGACATGCGGACCCTGCGCCAGTTGGTCGACGAAGGCCTGGTGGTGCCGCCCAAGTATCTGCCGGACCAGTTCCGCGACATGAACGCGCTGTCGGCCTGGATGTGCTTCTCCAACTTCCTCAATCACCTGAGCCTGGACCGGATCGAGGCGGATTACTCGAACATCCTGTAACCCCCTCTGTGTAGGAGCGAGCTTGCTCGCGATGGCGATGTGCCTGACACCACGTATCGCGAGCAAGCTCGCTCCTGCAGGGGGCGTTTTTCACTCTCGGCATAAGGCTTCAAACGGATGCGAGTCCTCAGCATTGTCTGCCTGCTGCTGACCCTGAGCGGTTGCAGCTCGCTGCTGTTCTATCCCGAGCGCGGTTTGCCGTTCACCCCGGACAAGGCCCGGCTCGACTACCGCGACGTCACCCTGACCGCCGCCGACGGTACGCGCTTGCACGGCTGGTGGCTGCCGGCCAAGGCCGGGGTGCCGGTCAAGGGCACGGTGCTGCACCTGCACGGCAATGGCGGCAACCTGTCCGGGCACCTCGGCGGCAGTTGGTGGTTGCCGGAGCAGGGCTATCAGGTGCTGCTGGTGGACTACCGTGGCTACGGGGTGTCGCAAGGCAAACCGAGCCTGCCGGCGATCTACCAGGACGTCGACGCGGCCTTCCAATGGCTGGACCGGGCGCCCGAGGTCCAGGGCAAGCCGCTGATCGTCCTGGGCCAGAGCCTGGGCGGCGCGCTGGCCATCCACTATCTGGTGGAGCAGCATCCGGAACGCCAGCGCCAGCTCAAGGCCATTGTCTTCGACGGGGTACCGGCCAGTTACCGCGAGGTGGGCCGTTTTGCCCTCAGTACGTCCTGGATGACCTGGCCGTTCCAGGTGCCGCTGTCGTGGCTGGTGCCCGATGGCGACAGTGCGATCAAGGCCATGGCGCGCCTGGATGGCGTGCCCAAGCTGATCTACCACAGCATCGACGATTCCCTCGTACCGCTTTCCAACGGCATCCGTCTGTATCAAGCTGCGCCCCCGCCCAGGGTGCTGCAGCTGACCCGAGGCGGTCATGTGCAGACCTTCGCCGACCCGGTCTGGCGCCAGGTGATGTTGCGTTACCTTGAGGATCCGCAGCATTTCAACGGCCTGCGCCGCCTGGGGGAAATCCCCAATTACCCCACACCTTTGAATCCAGTCGTAGAACCTCCAGAGAGTCCGCAATGAGCGAAGAACGTAACGCCATCCCCCTGATCATCACCGGTATCTGCAGCATCCTCGGCACCGTGGCGTGCCTGTGGTACTACGGCTACCTGCATTTCGCCAAGCCGGAGGATGCGTTGCTGCTCAACGATTTCACCATGCTCAAGACCGTGCCCGGCGAGGACTACAAGGTATCCCTGGAGCCGGCGGCCGAAGTGGCGCAATGCATCGATGGCGTGCTGGTGCTGTTCGACACCGAGCAGAAGGGGTTGACGGGCGTGCTGATCAACAACAAGAAGCGCGCCGTGCGCTGCATGGGCCAGGAAACCCCGAAGCTGGAGCAGTGACCGAAAGGCTTGCCAGCGCAAGTCGCGATCCGGTTGCCGGATAAAAAAGCCCCGCCGATCAAGGCGGGGCTTTTTATTGGGTGCGCGGTTTATCGCGCGGGGCCGGGCTTAGTTGGCGCTGATGGCCGAACGTGGCGCGACCGGCTGGTTGTCGTTGGAAATGGTCACTTCCACGCGACGGTTCATGGCGCGTCCGGAAACACTGCCGTTGTCGGCAACCGGGTATTCCTTGCCATAACCCTGGGCGACGACGCGTGCCGGATCGACACCCATCTTGATCAGGGCGACCTGTACCGAAGTGGCGCGGCGCTCGGACAGCGACTGGTTGTAAGCCGCGCTGCCGGTGCTGTCGGTGTAGCCTTCGACAATCACCTTGCGGTCAGGGTTGTCGCGCAGGAACTGCGCCAGCTTGTTGATGTTGACCAGGCCGCTGGATTTCAGGTCGGCCTTGTTGGTGGCGAACAGTACGTCACCGAAGGTCACCAGGGTACCGCGGTCGGTCTGCTTGGCGTTGAGGCTCGATTGCAGTTGCTTGATCTGCGCGTCACGGGCATCCAGAAGCGCCTTGGCGCGCTGGTCGCCGGCGTCCTTGAGCTGAGTTTCCGCGGTGCGCAGGGCGATGGTCTGCTTGGCCACTTCAATCCGCTGGTTGGTCAGGTAGGCCAGTTGGTCGACCTTCTTTTCGTCCTCCTTGTTCAGGTAGGCCTTGTCGGCCTTGTCCAGCCATTCGCTGGCGTCCTTGGTCTCCAGGGCCGCCACCTTGGTGGCCTGCGGATTGGCCTGCAGGGCGGAGTAGTTGGTCCGGGCGTTTTCCAGGTTGGCGTTAGGCGGAGTGGAGCATGCCGCCAGCGCTACGCTCAGGGCCAACAGGGCAGGGATCATCAGTTGTTTACGCATAATGGTTTCGTCCTTTTATCGATTGCGAATACGTGGGAATCGGCGCTCGCGGCTCATTGCACGCTGCGCATGCCTTCCTGACGTAGTTCCTGAACGCCTTTCTGAGAGTCCTTCAATGCCTGTTCGGCCTTGGCTGCCTGAGCCTTGCGCTCGGCGACGCGGGCGTCCCATTCGGCCTGCTCGGCCAGACGCCGGGCTTCGTCGTAGTTCTTGTCGTGCATGGCGAGCTCGGCTTGCTTGAGCTTGTCCTGAGCCGATTTCATTTCCACCGCGGCAAATTCGGTACCGCCTGCGCTGACTGCGCTGTTGACCGCAGATTGCGTCACCGCGTATTGCTCGCTTGGCGGATTACCGGCGCAACCGGCCAGGACCAGGCTGCTACCGAGAGCCAGCGCGGCCAGTTTCAGCCCGCGCAGAGAGGTTGACGAGGATTTGGCAGTGCTGATCTTCATGGTCTTCAACTCCATTGGATAACTCCTGAAAAACATCAAAATCCATCCCGGTTCCGACGCCGTAACGCTGAGTGACAAGGCTGAGGGCGTTGAAAATGAAACGGCCGTTCCAGTGATGGTTATTGGCTGTGACCCGAGGCTTTTTTGAATAGTTCAGAGAAGATGGCTTATTGCCCGGAAATTTCCTGACTGTGTGGACAAGGCTCTAAATAAGGAACTTTTGTCGTGCGCAGGGGTACTCCTGACCCGATCCGGGGTCAGGAATAACGCTCTTATCGGTGAGAAATGCGGGCGTGGATCAGTGTTTCTGCTCGTCTGCCTGAGCCGACAGATCATGCAGATAACGCCGCGACAGGGCGAGAAAACGCGGGGTAGGACCGATGTCTTCGTAGAGTGGATCGCCTTCTTCGTCGGTGGCGACCACATGCTGGCCCTGGACATAAGGGAAGCTGGTTTCGAGTTCCTCCAGGGCGGCCCCGATCAGTTCGCCGAGCAGTTCCTCGGTCCGGCGCTTGGGGTACATCTCGGAAATCGCCGCCAGGCGTGCGGCGGCTTCGACATCCAGATAGATCGTGTAGCCGGTCTGGGTCAGGCGACCCTTGGCGTTTTCTTCCCAGTGTTGCGCGAGCTCACGGATTTTCATGGCAACCTCAATGAACACCTGCTTGTGGCAGGGCTTGGTGAGTGACCGGCCTGTGCCGGCGCTAAGCCGTTGTGCGGCTTACTCTTGAGACTAGCTCCATCGTGCAAGGTTTAAAGGCGCTTCGTCGTGCACCGGCCTTGCCCGCAGCTGTTCGCGTCAAGACCGCCCTTGCTAATAGCCATGTGCTGGCGGCACTCTTGGGGCTTACCAGGAGCCCCAAGTCCGCTGGAGAACAGGTAGATGACCGATATTGATGCGCGCTTGCGCGAAGATGTTCACCTGCTGGGTGAGCTGTTGGGCAACACCATTCGTGAACAGTATGGCGAGGGTTTCCTCGACAAGATCGAACAGATTCGCAAGGGTGCCAAGGCCGACCGGCGCGGTTCGCTGGATGCCGAACTCAGCGCCAGCCTCAACCAGCTCAGCGAGGATGAACTGCTGCCGGTGGCGCGGGCGTTCAACCAGTTCCTCAACCTGGCCAACATCGCCGAGCAGTACCAGTTGATTCACCGTCGCGAGGAGTCGCAGCCGGCACCGTTCGAGTCGCGGGTGCTGCCGGAACTGCTGGCGCGCCTGCGGGCCGAAGGCCATGGCGCCGAGGCGCTGGCCCGGCAGTTGGGACGGCTGGAGATCGAGCTGGTGCTGACCGCCCACCCCACCGAAGTCGCCCGCCGCACGCTGATCCAGAAATACGATGCCATCGCCGCGCAGTTGGCCGCCCAGGACCATCGCGACCTCACTTCGGCCGAGCGCGCGCAGATCCAGACACGCTTGCAGCGGCTGATCGCCGAGGCCTGGCACACCGAAGAAATCCGCCGTACCCGGCCGACCCCGGTGGACGAAGCCAAGTGGGGCTTCGCGGTGATCGAGCATTCGCTGTGGCAGGCCATCCCCAACTATTTACGCAAGGCCGACCAGGCCCTGCATGCGGCCACCGGCATGCATTTGCCGCTGGAGGCGGCGCCGATCCGCTTCGCTTCGTGGATGGGCGGCGACCGTGACGGCAACCCCAATGTCACCGCGGCGGTGACCCGCGAGGTGCTGTTGCTGGCGCGCTGGATGGCCGCCGACCTGTACCTGCGCGATGTCGATCAACTGGCGGCCGACCTGTCCATGCAGCAAGCCAACGCGGCGCTGCGGACCCTGGCCGGCGACAGCGCCGAGCCGTATCGCGCGGTGCTCAAGCAATTGCGCGAGCGCCTGCGGGCCACCCGCAACTGGGCCCAGGCCTCGTTGAGCGGTAGCGTGCCGGCCACTGCCCAGGTGCTGCAGAACAACCGCGAGCTGCTGGACCCGCTGGAACTCTGCTATCAGTCCCTGCATGAGTGCGGCATGGGGGTGATCGCCGACGGTCCGTTGCTCGACTGCCTGCGACGCGCAGTGACCTTCGGCCTGTTCCTGGTACGCCTGGACGTGCGCCAGGACTCCTCGCGGCACACCGCGGCAATGACCGAAATCACCGATTACCTGGGGCTAGGCCGCTACGGCGACTGGAGCGAGCAAGAGCGCATCGATTTCCTGATGCGTGAACTGGGCAGTCGTCGTCCATTGTTGCCTGGTTACTTCAAGCCGTCGGCCGACACCGCCGAAGTGCTGGCGACCTGCCGGGAAATCGCAGCGGCCCCGGCGGCTTCGCTGGGTTCCTATGTGATCTCCATGGCCGGCGCGGCATCCGATGTACTCGCCGTGCAACTGCTGCTCAAGGAAGCAGGCGTGCTGCGACCGATGCGCGTGGTGCCGCTGTTCGAAACCCTGGCCGACCTGGACAACGCCGGCCCGGTGATCGAGCAGTTGCTGCTTCTGCCAGGCTATCGTTCGCGCCTGCAGGGCCCGCAGGAAGTGATGATCGGTTATTCCGACTCGGCCAAGGATGCCGGCACTACCGCTGCCGCCTGGGCGCAGTACCGGGCTCAGGAAAAACTGGTGGATATCTGCCGCGAGCAACAGGTCGAGCTGCTGCTGTTCCATGGCCGCGGTGGCACCGTGGGGCGTGGCGGCGGCCCGGCCCATGCGGCGATCCTGTCACAACCGCCGGGATCGGTGGCGGGGCGCTTCCGTACCACCGAGCAAGGGGAAATGATTCGTTTCAAATTCGGCCTGCCGGACATCGCCGAGCAGAACCTCAATCTCTACCTGGCGGCGGTGCTGGAGGCGACCTTGCTGCCGCCGCCCCTGCCGCAGCCAGCCTGGCGCGACCTGATGGACGAACTGGCCGACGATGGGGTGAAGGCCTATCGCGCGGTAGTGCGGGAGAACCCGCAGTTCGTCGAGTATTTCCGCCAGTCCACGCCGGAGCAGGAACTGGGGCGCCTGCCATTGGGTAGCCGGCCGGCCAAGCGGCGCGCCGGCGGCATCGAAAGCCTGCGGGCCATCCCGTGGATTTTCGGCTGGACCCAGACCCGCCTGATGCTGCCGGCCTGGCTGGGCTGGGAAACCGCCCTGAGCAAGGCCCTGGAGCGCGGGGAGGGCGAGTTGCTGGGGCAGATGCGCGAACAGTGGCCGTTTTTCCGCACGCGCATCGACATGCTGGAGATGGTGCTGGCCAAGGCCGACGCGGATATAGCCCGTTCCTACGACGAACGATTGGTCGAACCGGCGCTGCTGTCATTGGGTGCGCATTTACGCGACTTATTGTCGCAGGCGTGTTCGGTGGTCTTGGGGCTGACCGGTCAGTCGCAGTTACTGGCACATAGCCCCGACACCCTGGAGTTCATTCGCCTGCGCAATACCTACCTGGACCCGCTGCATCTATTGCAAGCCGAACTGCTGGCCCGTTCGCGGCGCCAGGACGGCGCCCAGGACAGCCCGGTGGAACAGGCGCTGCTGGTGTCTGTGGCGGGGATTGCCGCCGGTTTGCGCAATA
Organism: Pseudomonas sp. NFACC41-3; assembly: GCF_900109505.1. Lineage (NCBI taxonomy): Bacteria > Pseudomonadati > Pseudomonadota > Gammaproteobacteria > Pseudomonadales > Pseudomonadaceae > Pseudomonas > Pseudomonas sp. NFACC41-3. The sequence continues at coordinate 354,215 of NZ_FOAE01000004.1, read as the reverse complement.
CCGGCTAAGGTAATTGCCGGGGTTTTCAGTGGCTTGGCACGGTACTTCGAGCGCTGGCCCGAGAGGGCTGGCGACCGTCGCCAGGCGACACTTTGTTATGGGGTTGCGACCAGCAATACCCTGTCGCCAGGGCATAAAGGCGGCGGGTTGCTCCGACTTTCGGCTGCTTGTGTGCGCTGTGTCGGCTGTGTATCTTGATCAGCCTTTGGCCGTTTGGGCGGCCACTATCCCATTTCCGAGATTGGCCCCACGAGGCGAATCCGAGCGTTTCTAAATAAAAAATTGAGGAGCACATCGATGCGCGTAATTCTGCTGGGAGCTCCCGGGGCCGGTAAAGGTACTCAGGCAAAGTTCATCACCGAAAAATTCGGCATTCCGCAAATCTCCACCGGCGACATGCTGCGCGCAGCGGTCAAGGCCGGCACCGAGCTGGGCCTGAAGGCCAAGAGCGTGATGGACGCCGGTGGTCTGGTCTCCGATGACCTGATCATCAACCTGGTCAAGGAACGCATCAGCCAGGCCGATTGCGCCAAGGGTTTCCTGTTCGACGGCTTCCCACGCACCATTCCTCAGGCCGAAGCGCTGGTCAAAGCTGGCGTCGAGCTGGACAACGTGGTCGAGATCGCCGTCGACGACGAAGAGATCGTCCAGCGTATCGCCGGTCGCCGTGTGCATGAGGCCTCGGGCCGCGTTTACCACACTGTCTACAATCCGCCGAAAATCGCCGGTAAAGACGACATCACCGGTGAAGACCTGGTCCAGCGTAAAGACGACACCGAAGAAACCGTGCGTCATCGCCTGTCGGTCTACCACTCCCAGACCAAGCCGCTGGTGGAGTTCTACCAGAGCCTGGCCGCCAGCCAGGGCAAGCCGAAGTACAGCCACATCGCGGGCGTCGGTTCGGTCGAGTCGATCACCGGCAAGGTGCTCGAAGCGCTGAGCTGATCAGTCGTACCGGCTTGATCTTCAACGGCCCGCTTGCGGGCCGTTGCTGTTTATAATGCGTCACTTTTTTCAACTCCCTCTGCCTTATGGAAACATCGATGAGCACCTTGCTGGCCCTGGACACCGCGACTGAAGCCTGCTCGGTTGCCTTGCTGCACGACGGCAAGGTGACGAGCCACTACGAGGTGATCCCGCGCCTGCATGCACAGAAGCTGCTGCCGATGATCCAGAAACTGCTGGCCGATGCCGGCACCAGCCTGCAGGCCGTCGATGCCATTGCCTTCGGTCGCGGGCCTGGGGCCTTTACCGGTGTGCGGATCGCCATCGGCGTGGTCCAGGGCCTGGCCTTCGCCCTGGAACGCCCGGTGCTGCCGGTGTCGAACCTGGCGGTGCTGGCGCAGCGCGCATTGCGCGAATACGGCGCGACCCAGGTGGCCGCCGCCATCGATGCGCGAATGGATGAGGTCTACTGGGGCTGCTACCGCGAAGTGGCCGGCGAGATGCGCCTGGCAGGGGCCGAAGCGGTGCTGCCGCCGGAAGCCGCTGCGTTGCCGGCGGACGCCAGCGGCGACTGGTTCGGCGCGGGCACCGGCTGGGGCTACGCCGAGCGTATCGGGGTCAATCTCAGCGGCCAGGACGCGGGCATGCTGCCCCACGCCGAAGATTTGCTGACTCTGGCGCGCTTTGCCTGGGAACGCGGCGAGGCGATCCCGGCGGACGAGGCGCAACCGGTGTACCTGCGGGACAAAGTGGCGACGCCAAAAGCGCGCTGACAGGCCGCTGCAGAGCTGTTCGCCACCACGAGCCCGCGTGGCGAGCGTGTCAATCGTCAGGTTTTCGTGCCAGTTTCCGGTGGCTTTTAAACCTTTTGCATTTTCTGTGTTCTAGTTATCACTCGGCATTTGCGTAGTCGGCGAGGTGCCGCTAAATTGCCATCATCGATATCGAGCATGTGATTATGCGCATAGACGGCATTTCCTCTCAGTCCTACCCCATCAAGCGCAAGCCTCGCAAAGGCAGCGTGCTGCTGGACGACTCCCTCGAGGACGCAGATGCCGTCGAAGTCCAGCCCGAGACTTCAGCCCAGGCGCGCTCCCAGGCTTCCGCCGGGCGCACCAGCAACCTGCCCGCCCGTCCGCAGGACATGATCTTCCACCGCGCCATGAAAAGAAGCGTGGCCAACGCCCTGGCCAGCTACCTGACCACCGCCGGTTTCGTCGATTGGGATATGGAAGTGGTGGGTCTCGACCTGCACATCTGATGTTGCTGCCTTATTACCTCGGTTGTCCTTCCTGGAGCGAAAACGCCTGGCGTGAGTACCTGTACCCGGAAAGCGCGCGGCCGACGGACTTTCTCGGCCTGTATTGCCAGGTCTTCAATGCCGTGGAAGGCAATACCACCTTCTATGCGCGCCCCGCCGAGGCCACGGTGCAGCGCTGGGCGCAGACCATGCCCGAACATTTCCGCTTCACCGCCAAGTTTCCCGGCGATATCAGCCATGGCGGCGACCTGCGCGAACAATTGGGCGCGGCCGAGAGCTTCCTGCAGTTGCTCAGCCCGCTGGGCGAACGTGTTTCGCCGCTGTGGCTGCAATTGCCTGCGAGCTTCACACCGCAGCGCCTGGCGGAACTGGCGGGCTTTATCGACGGCCTGGAGCGGCCGTTGGCGGTGGAAGTCCGGCATCGGGACTTCTTCGCCAAGGGCGATGCCGAGCGCATGCTCAACCGCCTGCTGCTGGATCGTGGCGTGGAGCGCATCTGCCTCGACCCGCGCGCCTTGTTCAGTTGCACCTCCAGCGAGCCGTCGGTGCTCCATGCGCAATCGAAGAAACCCAAGGTACCGCCGCGCCCGGCCGCCTTCACTCAGTTTCCCCAGGTGCGCTTTATCGGTCATCCGGAGCTTGAGGCCAACGACCCGTTCCTGGTGCCCTGGATCGACAAGGTCGCCGGCTGGATCGAGGAAGGGCGAACCCCCTACATCTTCCTGCACACCGCCGATAACCGCCTGGCCGCCGAGCTGGCGCGGCGTTTTCACGCGCGCCTGATGGAGCGCCTGCCTGGATTGCCGGCCTTGCCTGAGCTATACAGAGAGCCCGCCGCGGAGCAACTCGGCTTGCTCTGAGCGGGATCATTTCCCTGCCCAGGAGTCCGCCAATGGATGCGCAAACCCTTCGTGCCCAAACCTTCAAGGCCCTGCATGAGCGTGATCGGGCTTTCGTGATTCCCAACCCCTGGGACGCGGGCTCCGCCAAGATGCTGGCCAGCCTCGGCTTCGAGGCCCTGGCGACCACCAGCGCCGGTTTCGCTTTTTCTCTGGGGCGCCCCGACGCTGAAGGTGCCTTGTCCCTGGAGGACACCCTGGGCAACGTTCGCGCCATAGTCGGCGCCAGCAGCCTGCCGGTGGCGGTGGACCTGGAGAACGGTTTTTCCGACAGCCCCGAAGGCTGTGCCAGGACCCTGCGCCAAGCGGCCGCCTGCGGGGCGGTGGGCGGCTCCATCGAAGACGCCACGGGCCGGGCCGATGATCCGATCTATGACTTCAAGCTGGCGGTCGAGCGTATCGAGGCGTCGGTCGCCGCAGTGCGGCAATTGCCTTTTCCCTTTGTGCTCACGGCACGGGCGGAAAACCTGCTGCATGGCCGGCAGGACCTGCCGGACACCCTTCGCCGCCTGCAAGCCTATGCCGAGGCCGGCGCCGATGTGCTGTATGCGCCTGGATTGCGCTCGGCCGAGGAAATCATCGCCGTGGTCCGCGCGGTGGCGCCCAAACCGGTCAACGTGCTGATGTCGGGTGGCCTGAAATTGACCCTGGCGCAACTGAGCGAGCTGGGGGTGAAGCGGATCAGCGTCGGTTCGGCCCTGGCGCGGGCCGCCTATGGCGCCTTCTATCAGGCGGCGCAGGAAATCCGCGACCACGGCAGCTTCGACTTTGCCGACCAGGCGTTGCCGTTCGGGCAGATCAATCGGTTGTTCAAGGGCTGAGCGGCCGGGTTGCCGCTGGGCGCCATTGCCGGTAGTGCATCTGTCGCTGAAACCGGCTTGAGGTCAGGCGGCGATCCGCAGGTTCTGCAGGATCAGCGGACGCGCCCAGCCGGTATCGAAGTCGAACTGCTTCTGTTGCTCGATGAGCTCTTGCGGCGGGAAGGGCGGGAAGGGTTTGTCCAGCAGGTCCAGTTCGAGTTCGGCGATCGGCAGGTGCAACGGTCGCGGTTGCGGCGCCGGGCCCGGCTCGGGCATGGGTTGGTCGGCATTGAGGACGATGGGGCGCACCCAGCCGCTTTCGAAGTCTTGCTGGTGTTGCTGGGCGGCGATTTCTTCCGGCGGGAACGGCGGAAACGGTTTGTCCAGCAGCTCGGTCTCGAACTCGGCGATCGGTAGGAACAACGGTTCCGGTGGACGGATCTCGGTGTCCTGGACGTCGCAATGACGCTGGGTAACGATTTGCGCCAGCAGGTCGCTGCCGCCATGGGGTTCGGTCGGGCCGTCCACGGCCACCGGAGAATTGTCGTCAGTGACCTTCGCGCCATCGCTGCGTTGCTCGGCCAGCGCCTGGGCAAAAAAATCCTGCCACAGATGGCTGACGCCGCTCAGTGCCTGGGAATTTTTTAGGCCGTAATCGCCGTGGGGCGATATGACGCCAATGGATAGGCTTCGAATGTCTGACATTTCTCTCGGGTCGACGCTCAGCTCTGGCAAAATGCCGGATAGTTCTTTTATCGGCAGCTTTTGCCGATCATTAATTTTTTGAGCGTGTTTTCAGATGAGTGAGCAACCAGCGGCCTGCCGCATCAAAGTCGAGGCCTTGGCCGATGCATTCCAGCCGCAGGCCGCGCACTGGGCCGAGCGACTGGGGCTGCCATTGCAGATCGACGAGGCGGAGTTCGCCCTGCAGGTCGGCGAGCAGGGCTTGCAGCTGCAGCAGCTCGGCGCCGACGCGCCAGGGCCGGTGCGGGTGGACTTTGTCGAGGGTGGCGCGGCGCACCGGCGGCTGTATGGCGGCGGTAGCGGGCAGATGATCGCCAAGGCGGTGGGCATCGCCCAGGGCGTGCGTCCGCGGATCCTGGATGCCACGGCGGGGCTGGGAAAGGATGCGTTCGTCCTGGCCAGCCTCGGCTGCGAGATGAGCCTGATCGAACGCCAGCCCTTGATCGGCGCCTTGCTGGAAGATGGCCTGGCCCGGGCGGGAGAGGATTTCGAGGTGGCGCCGATCGTGGCGCGCATGCACCTGCTCAAGGGCAACTCGATCGAGGTCATGCGCAACTGGGAGGGCGAGCCGCCCCAGGTGATCTACCTGGACCCGATGTTCCCGCATCGGGAAAAGACCGCGCTGGTGAAAAAGGAAATGCGCCTGTTCCGCCCGCTGGTCGGGGACGACCCGGACGCCCCGGCGCTGCTGGAGGCCGCCCTGGCCCTGGCCAGCCATCGGGTGGTGGTCAAGCGCCCGCGCAAGGCGCCGTGCATCGCAGGCCCCAAGCCGAGCCATGCGCTGGATGGCAAATCCAGCCGTTACGATATCTATCCGAAGAAGGCGCTCAAGGCCTGATCTTTATCGGGCCTTTCGGCTGTCTATAGCGAGCAGGGACCGGGCGTCCCGCTCGCTCCGTTGTCACAACCTCAGGCCGACTCCGGCCGATACGCGCGCATGAACAACCCCACCACTTCCCGCACATGCTCCTCGGCGGCTTCGTCGCTCAGCGGCTCGCCGCAGCCGTAGAGCAGGCGAAAGTTCGCCGTGCCCTTGAGCAGGCAGAAGAAATGCTCGGCGGCGTTGCGCGGCTTGTCGATGCGCAGGGCGCCGCTCTGGTCGATTCTGGTCAGCAGCCGCTCCATGCCTTGCACCATGCGTTGTGGCCCGGCCTCGAAGAAGATCTGCGAGAGCTTCGGGTCCTGGCTGCCCAGGGCCATGATCAGGCGATGCAGGTTCAGGGATTCTTCGCTGTTGATCAGCAGGTGAAAGCCCCGGCCAATGTTCAGCAACACGCTTTCGATCGGCATGCCGGCCGGCAGCTCGAAGATCAGCGTCGGCAACTGCTCCTCGCACTTGGCCACTACCGCGGCGGAGAACAGGGTCTCCTTGTCGTTGAAATGGCTGTACACCGTCAGCTTGGAAACACCGGCTTCGGCGGCTACCGCGTCCATGCTGGTGTTGGCGTAGCCATTTCTCAGGAACAGCGTTTTCGCGGCTTCGAGGATGGCCTGGCGTTTTGCCAGGTCCTTGGGGCGGCCGGGGCCGTTTGAGGTGGAAAGATTGTCGGACATTCTTCGCTTTAATACTGGACTGGTGAGTTTGCTATTAATAACATACCCGCCAGTATAATTATTCGAAGCACCCTTAGCGAAAGGTCCCCCACCATGTTCCGCTATGCCTTATCCCTCGCGTTGCCCGTCAGCCTGGCCGTTCTGCTGTCCGCGTGCGGACATGAAGAACCGGCGCAAACCACCGTTCGCCCGGCCATGGTGGTGCAGCCAGAGCCCGCGGCGCAGGCCATGGACAGCTATCCCGGCGAGGTCCGCGCGCGTTACGAACCGGACCTGGCGTTCCGGATTGGGGGCAAGGTCAGCCGACGACTGGTCGATGAGGGGCAACGGGTGAAAGCCGACCAGCCATTGGCCGAGCTCGACCCGCAGGACGTGCGGCTGCAACTGGAGGCCACCCGGGCCCAGGTGGCGGCGGCCGAAGCCAACCTGAACCTGGTGCGCTCCGAGCGCGACCGCTACAAGACCCTGATGGATCGGCAACTGGTCAGCCGGTCCCAGTACGACAACGCCGAGAACCTGTATCGCTCGGGCCTGGCCCGGCTCAAGCAGATCAAGGCCGAGTTCGACGTGGCCAGCAACCAGGCCGGTTACGCCGTGCTGCGCGCGCCCCAGGATGGCGTCGTGGCCCGGCGCACGGTCGAGGTCGGCCAGGTGGTCGCCGCCGGCCAGACCGTCTTTACCCTGGCTACCGACGGCGAGCGGGAAGTGCTGATCAGCCTGCCGGAGCAGGGTTTCGGCCGTTTCCGCATCGGCCAGCCGGTGTCGGTGGAGTTGTGGAGCCAGCCCGACCAGCGTTTCGCCGGGCAGATCCGCGAGCTGTCGCCGGCCGCCGACCCACGCTCCCGTACCTTCGCCGCCCGCATCGCCTTTACTGCCGGCAAGGTCCCGGCCGAGCTGGGGCAGAGCGCCCGAGTGTTTATCCAGGCCGCGGCCAGTGTGCCGTTGTCGGTGCCGCTGTCGGCGGTGACTGCGGAGAACGGTGCCGCCTATGTCTGGCGGGTCGACGCCAACAACACCCTGAAAAAGACCCCGGTGCGCCTTGGCGCCTTCGGCGAAAAGAGCGTGCCGGTTCTCGAAGGCCTCGGGGTCAGCGACTGGGTAGTGGCGGCGGGTGTGCATGTGCTCCATGAGGGGCAGCAGGTGCGCCCGGTGGATCGCTCCAACCGCGTGGTCAATCTGGCGGCCAAGGAGTAATCCCCGATGGGTTTCAATCTTTCCGAATGGGCGTTGCGCAACCGCCAGATCGTGCTGTTCCTGATGCTGTTGCTGGCCATTGTCGGGGCGTTGTCCTACACCAAGCTGGGCCAGAGCGAAGACCCGCCCTTCACCTTCAAGGCCATGGTGATCCGCACCAACTGGCCGGGCGCCACGGCCCAGGAGGTTTCCCGGCAGGTCACCGAACGCATCGAAAAGAAACTGATGGAAACCGGCGAGTACGAGCGCATCGTCTCGTTTTCCCGCCCGGGCGAGTCCCAGGTGACCTTCATGGCGCGCGACTCGATGCACTCGAACCAGATCCCCGAGCTCTGGTATCAGTTGCGCAAGAAGATCAGCGATATCCGCCATACCCTGCCGCCGGGTATCCAGGGCCCGTTCTTCAACGATGAGTTCGGCACCACCTTCGGCAATATCTATGCGCTGACCGGCGACGGTTTCGACTACGCGGTGCTCAAGGATTACGCCGACCGCATCCAGATCCAGCTGCAGCGGGTCAAGGACGTGGGCAAGGTCGACCTGCTGGGCTTGCAGGACGAGAAGGTCTGGATCGAGCTGTCGAACGTCAAGCTGGCGACCCTCGGCCTGCCGCTGGCGGCGGTGCAGCAGGCCCTGGAGGAGCAGAACGCGGTGTCCACCGCCGGCTTCTTCGAGACCAGCAGCGAGCGCCTGCAATTGCGGGTGTCCGGTAATTTCCAGAGCGTCGAGCAGATCAGCAACTTCCCGATCCGGGTGGCCGACCGCACCTTCCGTATCGGCGATGTGGCGGATGTGCGTCGCGGCTTCAACGATCCACCGGCGCCGCGCATGCGTTTCATGGGCCAGGACGCAATCGGCCTGGCCGTGGCGATGAAGGACGGCGGCGACATCCTGGTGCTGGGCAAGGCGCTGGAACTGGAGTTCGCCCGGATCCAGAAAAACCTCCCCGCCGGCATGGAACTGCGCAAGGTCTCCGACCAGCCGGCCGCGGTGAAGACCGGCGTCGGCGAGTTCGTCCAGGTGTTGGTGGAAGCCCTGGCGATCGTGTTGCTGGTGAGCTTCTTTTCCCTTGGCGTGCGCACCGGCATGGTAGTGGCCCTGGCGATTCCGCTGGTGCTGGCGATGACCTTCGCCACCATGTATTACCTGGGGATCGGCCTGCACAAGATCTCCCTCGGCGCGCTGGTGCTGGCGCTGGGCCTGCTGGTGGACGACGCGATCATCGCGGTGGAGATGATGGCGATCAAGATGGAGCAGGGCTACGACCGGCTCAAGGCCGCCAGCTACGCCTGGACCAGCACCGCGTTCCCGATGCTCACCGGTACCCTGATCACTGCCGCGGGTTTCCTGCCGATCGCCACGGCGCAGTCCGGCACCGGCGAATACACCCGTTCGATCTTCCAGGTGGTGACCATCGCCTTGTTGGCCTCTTGGATCGCCGCGGTGGTGTTCGTGCCCTACCTGGGCGAGAAGCTGCTGCCGGACCTGGCCAAGCTGCACGCGGCCAAGCACGGCAGCGCCGACGGCCAGCCCGATCCGTACGGCACGCCGTTCTATCAGCGGGTGCGGCGGATGGTGGAATGGTGCGTGCGCCGGCGCAAGACCGTGATTGCCCTGACCGTGCTGCTGTTCATTGCCTCGGTGATGCTGTTTCGTTTCGTGCCGCAGCAGTTCTTCCCGGCTTCCGGGCGCCTGGAGCTGATGGTCGACCTGAAGCTGGCCGAGGGCGCGTCCCTGAGCAACACCGCCGAGCAGGTCAAGCGCCTGGAGGCGCTGCTCAAGGATCACGCCGGCATCGATAACTATGTGGCTTACGTCGGCACCGGTTCGCCGCGTTTCTACCTGCCCCTGGACCAGCAACTGCCGGCGGCGAGTTTTGCCCAGTTCGTGGTGCTGGCCAAGACCATCGAGGAGCGGGAAAGCCTGCGCAGCTGGCTGATCGAAACCCTCGACGAACAGTTCCCGGCCCTGCGTTCGCGAGTCACCCGCCTGGAGAACGGCCCGCCCGTGGGCTATCCGGTGCAGTTCCGCGTCACCGGCGAGCACATCGAAGAAGTGCGGGCCCTGGCGCGCAAGGTGGCGGCCAAGGTGCGCGAGAACCCCCACGTGGTCAACGTGCACCTGGATTGGGAAGAACCGAGTAAGGTGGTCTACCTCAACATCGATCAGGACCGTGCGCGGGCCCTGGGCGTGAGCACGGCCAACCTGGCGAAATTCCTGCAAAGCTCGCTGACCGGTTCCAGCGTCAGCCAGTACCGCGAAGACAACGAGTTGATCGAGATCCTGCTGCGCGGGACCTTGCATGAACGCACCGAGCTGTCGCTGTTGCCGAGCCTGGCTGTGCCCACCGACAACGGCAAGAGCGTGGCGCTGTCGCAGGTCGCGACCCTGGAGTACGGCTTCGAGGAAGGCATCATCTGGCACCGCAACCGCCTGCCGAACGTCACCGTGCGGGCCGACATCTATGGCAAGGAACAGCCGGCGACCCTGGTGCAGCAGATCCTGCCGACCCTGGAGCCGATCCGCGCCGAACTGCCGGACGGTTACCTGCTGGACGTCGGCGGCACCGTGGAAGACTCGGCGCGCGGGCAGAACTCGGTGAAGGCCGGCGTGCCGCTGTTCATCGTGGTGGTGCTGACCCTGCTGATGCTGCAACTGCGCAGCTTCTCGCGCACGGCGATGGTGTTCCTCACCGCGCCGCTGGGGCTGATCGGCGTGACCCTGTTCCTGATGGTGTTCCGTCAGCCGTTCGGCTTCGTGGCGATGCTCGGAACCATCGCGCTGTCGGGGATGATCATGCGCAACTCGGTGATCCTGGTGGATCAGATCGAGCAGGACATCGCTGCCGGGCTCACGCCGTGGCAGGCGATCATCGAGGCGACGGTCAGGCGTTTCCGGCCGATCGTGCTGACCGCGCTGGCGGCGGTGCTGGCGATGATCCCGCTGTCACGCAGCGTGTTCTTCGGGCCGATGGCGGTGGCGATCATGGGCGGGCTGATTGTCGCGACGGCTCTGACCCTGCTGTTCTTGCCGGCGTTGTACGCGGCGTGGTTCCGGGTCAGGAAAACCTGATGCGCCCTTTGTAGGAGCGAGCTTGCTCGCGATCCGCGCAGCGGCCATTCACGGTGATGACGCAGCGGACGCTATCGCGAGCAATCGAGCGTCGACCGGCTGCTCCTACAGGGGATTGGGTGGCTTCAGAGGGTACCGAAGACTTTTTTCGCCAGGCTGGTGGCCGCTGCCGCCGGGTTCTCGCGAATGGTCGCTTCCTGCTTGCCGATCATCTCGAACAGGCCGTTGAGCGCCTGTTCGGTCACGTAGCTTTCGATATTCGCGTTCTTCGCATCCAGCACGCCGAAGGTGGCGGCCTGGCCGGCGAAGGCGTTGTACTGCTTGGCCAGGCCCACCTGGTCGGTGGCCTGTTTGACGATCGGCAGGAACTTCACGCGGATCTGTTCGCGGCTGGTCTTGCTCAGGTACTGGGTGGCGGAATCCTTGCCACCGCTGAGAATGCCCTTGGCGTCCTCCACGCTCATCTTCTTCACGGCATCCACCAGCAGCGCCTGGGCCTGCGGCACGGCGGCCTCGGCGGCCTTGTTCATGCTGGTCTCGAGTTCCTCGACCTGGGCGCCCATGCCGAACTGCTTCATTTTCTTCGCCACTTTGCCGAGGTTGCCCGGCAGTTCGATGCGCACGTCCGGGTTGTTGCTGAAACCGCCGGCGGTGCCCAGTTGTTTGACCGCGACCTGGGCTCCCTGGGTCAGGGCGTCCTTGAGGCCGCCGGTGGCGTCTTGCTGCGACAGGTCGCCGAGGGACAGCGCCAGGGCACTGGCACAGATCAGCAGGCCGGCGCACAGGCTGGTGAAGCGAAGGGAAGAACGGAGCATGGCAGCTTCCTTGTTCGAGAAAAGGGATTAGCGAACCGCGTCGACGCGGACTTTCAGCGGTTGCGGATCGCTGCCGTCGAGTTTCACCCCGTTGTGCTCGGTGGTGACGAACAGCAGTTTGCCAGCCACTTCGATCCGCGCGCTGACCGAATAACGGTGCCCGGGTTTGACCTGGGCCGGGTCGTAGCTGAGGTGGAAGGGCAGCGGCACCTGGCCTTTGACCGGGCCCTTCTGTTCGGCCAGCAGCACCGCGGGGGCGTCGGCCAGCGACACGTCCTGCAGGCTGACGCTCAGGGTGGCGGCTGGCGGCAGGGCGATGCGTTGCAGGTAGAAGACTTCGCCATCGAGGCTGGCTTTGCTGGCAGGTTGCATGCTGTTACAGGCCCCGAGCAGGGTGGTAAGGGCGAGCAGGGTGAGCTTTTTCATGGTGGATCTCCGTATCGAGGGGCGCCAGAAACCGCCTGGCGCCGATAAGAATCTAGTCGTTTTGCTGCGGTGCGGCGACCTGCTCGGCGGCATCTTCGCTGCGATGCAGGGCCACCTGGCGGATCGACAGGCGAATCTCCGCCGGCAGCACGCGCTTGGCCGCGCCTTCGGCCAGTTCGCCGAGCAGTTCGTGGTAGCTCAGCTTGCCGGCCTCGTCGCGGCGCAGCACGTCCTGCTCCAGCAAGGTCTGGATGAAGTGGCGGAACAGGCTCTTGTCGAAGAACTCCGGGGCATTCAGGCCATGCAGGATCGACAGGCGCTGGGCCATGACCGTGCACAGGTCTTCCAGCTCTTCGGCGCTGATGCTGCGCTGGCCGCTGTTGAGCAGCAGCGAGATGGCCATGTAGAAGCGCTGCAGGGTCTGGGCGATGCTCTTGGACAACAGGGTCAGCAGCACGAAATGCCGCGAACTCGGGGCCGGGCGCAGGTACAGCTCCTTCTCGAAGCGCAGCAGGCCTTGCTCGACGAAGGCCTCCAGCCATTGGTCGATCACCCCGTCCAGCTCGTCCAGGGACCAACGGATGAACAGCTCCGACTGCAGGTAGGGGTACAGCGCCCGGGTGTAGCGCAGGATCTGTTCGCGGCTCATGCGCGACGAGCTCTGGAAGAAGCTCGCCAGCAACGCCGGCAGGGCGAAGATGTGCAGCACGTTGTTGCGGTAGTAGGTCATCAGGACGGCGTTCTGCTCGTCCAGGTAGAGGATCTTGCCCAGGGCATCGCTCTGCTCGGACAGCAGGTCCATGTCCTTCACGTGCTCGATCAAGGCTCGGCCATCGCCTTCCGGCAGGGTGGTGTGGGGCGAGTAGGGAACCTTGCGCAGCAGCGCCAGGTACAGGTCCAGGACCCGGGCCATGGCGCGGTCGTCGAGGGCCAGGCGGCTGGTGGACAGCAGCGCCAGGGCCACCAGGTTGACCGGATTGATCGCCGCCGCCTCGTTCAAATGCTGGGCGACTTTTTCACCCAGGCGGTTGGTGGTTTCGTTGAGCCAGGCCGGCTTGAACTGCGGGCCCAGCTCCTGGGCGCGCCAGCCCGGCTGTTCCTGGTCGAGGAACTCGGCCAGCTTGATCGGCTCGCCGAAGTTCACCGCCACCTGGCCGAAACGCTGCTTGAGGGCGCCGATGACCTTGAAGATGTCGAAGATCGACTCTTTCTTCTTGCTCGCCCCGCGCAGCTCGCCCAGGTAGGTGCGGCCTTCCAGCACGCGCTCGTAGCCGATGTACACCGGCACGAAGACGATCGGCATGCGCGAGGAGCGCAGGAAGCTGCGCAGGGTGATGGCCAGCATCCCGGTTTTCGGTTGCAGCATGCGCCCGGTGCGCGAGCGTCCGCCCTCGACGAAGTACTCCACCGGGAAACCCTTGGTGAACAGGGTGTGCAGGTATTCGTTGAACACCGAGGTGTAGAGCGGGTTGCCCTTGAAGGTGCGGCGCATGAAGAACGCTCCACCCCTGCGCAGCAGGCTGCCGATCACCGGCATGTTCAGGTTGATCCCGGCGGCGATGTGCGGCGGGGTCAGGCCGTTGCGGAACAGCAGGTAGGACAGCAGCAGGTAGTCGATGTGGCTGCGGTGGCAGGGCACGTAGATCACTTCGTGGCCCGGGGCGACTTTCTGCACGCTTTCGATGTGGTTGACCTTGATCCCGTCGTAGATCTTGTTCCAGAACCAGCTCAGCACCACTTCGAGGAAGCGGATCGCGGTGAAGGTGTAGTCCGAGGCGATCTCGTTGCCATAACGCAGGGCCACGGCCTTGGCCTTTTCCGGGGAGATCTTTTCCCGTTCGGCTTCGTCGAGGATCGCCTGCTTGACCAGTGGCTGGTTCAGCAGGCCCTTGACCAGGTTGCGGCGGTGGGAAATGTCCGGGCCGATCACCGCGGCCTTCAGGTTGCGAAAGTGCACCCGCAGGATGCGCTGGGCCATGCGCACGGTGCGCTCGTGGCCCTTGTTGTGCTCGATCAGTTCGCGCAGGTGGATCGGCGCGGAGAATTGCACCCGGGTCTTGCGACCCAGGATCATGATACTCAGCAGCCGGCGCAGACGCCCGGTGACTGCCCAGCTGTCGGCGAACAGCAGTTTCCACGGGCTCGATTCGCTGTCCGGCGACTGGCCCCAGAACACGCTGACCGGAATGATCTGCGCGTCTTCGGCGGCATTCTGGCTCAGGGCGCTGACCAGGCGGGTCAGGGTCGGTGGCGCGCCGCGCTTGTCCTGGCGGCCTAGCCAGTCCGGGGCCGGGGTCAGGTAGAAGAACGCGGCGGGTTCCAGCAGGTTACCCACCGAGACCGGCAGCACCGGGCGCGGCAACCCGGCCTTGGTGCACTCGGTATCGACCACGGCAAGGTCGGTGAGCGAAGGGTTTTGCAGGACGTAGAACACCGGACGACTGCGGTCGAGGTTGAGGGTGAAGGACGACTGGTTGATCGTCTCCGAGCGAACCCAGAGGTACAACAGTCGACGCAAGGTGCCAAACACAAGACGGCGGAACGGGGAACGGGTCATACGGCTTCTGCTTTAGTGGAAAAAACCGAGCAGTTGCTCGGGGCGGCTAGTGTGCCGGATTCACCGAAAATCGGCAAAAAAGCGGCAAACAAGATTGAGTTGAGAGTTTTTCTGCCTGTCATATACTCGCCCGACTGACGCCTGGGCATGCGGGGCCCATCAATAGAAACCCAGGTCCAGGCGAAAGTTCTCACGGCTTCGTTTCAGTAAGCCGACTGATAATAAAAAGACGGAGGATGGATTGATGGCAACTCGCGAGACCGGCAGCGTGAAGTGGTTCAACGACGCCAAGGGCTACGGCTTCATTCAGCGTGAAGGTGGTGCCGATGTATTTGTCCACTACCGTGCTATTCGTGGTGAAGGCCACCGCTCGCTGACCGAAGGGCAGCAAGTTGAATACGCCGTGGTAGAGGGGCAGAAGGGTTTGCAGGCAGAGGATGTAGTCGGCTTGTAAGCGCTGTGCCTTGTAGGAGCGAGGCGTGCTCGCGATAGCGTTAACGCTAGCGCGGGCAAGCCTCGCTCCTACAGTAATCAGAGTCAGGCGGTACGCCAGGTAATCTCTTCTTCCCCGTCGGCGCTGATGCGAATCCAGCGGTCGGCCGATTCCTCACCTTCTTCCTCGACCCAGCTGCCCGGTGCGCAGCGCACTTCGACGTTCAGCGCGGCGAAGGCGGCGCGGGCGCAGGCGATGTCGTCGTCCCACGGCGTCTGGTCGCTTTCCAGGTACAGGCTGTTCCATTTGCCCACGGCTTTCGGCAGCCAGGTCACAGGCACGCTACCCGCCTTGCATTTGTAGGTCTGGCCTTTCTGCACCCAGTCGCTGCACGGGCCCAGAGCCGCGCCGAGCCAGGCGGCGATGGCCTTGTGGTCGACGTCGGCGTCTTTCAGGTAAATCTCGATATCCGGTTGGCGCATGGATGTCCTCACTGCGGGTCTGAAAAATCCATTCGCGGATTTATTTGGCCTCGAGTCGCTGCTCGAGGCCGTGGATTAATGGGTTATTGCAGCACGAAGTAATCGTAGCGCATCGACACGCTGACCTCGAAGGGCTCGGCCTGCTCGATCACGCTGGCGCGGCGTTCGGCACTGGCGCGCCAGCCGTGGGGCGTCATGGCCAGCAGGTTGGCGCGATCCTGCGGATTGCTCAGCGTCAGCTTGAAGTCCAGGGTTTCACTGTGTTGCAGCGCCATGCCCGCGGGCACCAGCGCCAGGTGTTTGTCGTCGGTGTATTCGCGGACCTCGTCGTACAGGCGCTCGCGCAATTCCATCAGGTGGCCGCTGGTCGGTCCGACCTTCATCAGGCCGCCGCCAGGGCTGAGCAGGCGCTTGGCTTCCTGCCAGTCCAGCGGGCTGAAGACACTGGCGAGAAACTGGCAACTGGCGTCGGCCAGGGGCACCCGGGCCATGCTGGCGATCAACCAGGTCAGCTGCGGGGCACGGCGACAGGCGCGCTTGACCGCTTCCCGGGAGATGTCCAGGGCATAGCCGTCCGCCTGGGGCAGGGCTTCGGCGATCTGAGCGGTGTAGTAACCCTCGCCGCAACCGATATCGACCCAGCGCTGCGGGGCGCGCTCGGCGGCCAGTTCGGCCAGGCGCCTGGCCACCGGGGCGTAATGACCGGCATTGAGAAAGTCGCGGCGGGCTTCGACCATGGCCTGGTTGTCGCCCGGGTCGCGGCTGTTCTTGTGCTGCACCGGCAGCAGGTTCAGGTAACCCTGGCGGGCGCGGTCGAAGCGGTGCCCGGCCGGGCACACGACACCGTTGTCGACGGCGCTCAGGGGCGCCGCGCAGATAGGGCAGGCAAGCATCAGGCGAGCAACTTGATCAGGGTCTGGTAGTAGATTTCGGTCAGTACGTCGAGGTCGCTGGCCAGCACGCGCTCGTTGACCTGGTGGATGGTGGCGTTGACCGGGCCCAGCTCGACCACCTGGGTGCCGAGGGTGGCGATGAAGCGCCCGTCGGAGGTGCCGCCGCTGGTAGAGGCCTTGGTCTCGCGGCCGGTGACGTCCTTGATACTGGCTGACACCGCGTCGAGCAGGGCGCCCGGTTCGGTGAGGAACGGCAGGCCCGACAGCGCCCACTCCACATGCCAGTCCAGGCCGTGCTTGTCGAGGATGGTGGCCACGCGCTGCTGCAGGCCTTCGACCGTGGATTCGGTGGAGAAGCGGAAGTTGAACACTGCCACCAGCTCGCCGGGGATCACGTTGGTCGCGCCGGTACCGGAATTCAGGTTGGAAATCTGGAAGCTGGTGGGCGGGAAGAAGGCATTGCCGTCGTCCCAATGCTCCGCGGCCAGTTCGGCCAGGGCCGGGGCCGCCAGGTGGATCGGGTTCTTGGCCAGGTGCGGGTAGGCCACGTGGCCCTGCACGCCGCGCACCGTGAGTTTGGCGCCGAGGGAGCCGCGACGGCCGTTCTTGACCACGTCACCGACCAGGCTGGTGCTCGACGGCTCGCCGACGATGCACCAGTCCAGGCGCTCCCTGCGCGCCGCCAGGCGCTCGACCACCGCCTTGGTGCCGTGGTGGGCCGGGCCTTCTTCGTCGCTGGTGATCAGGAAGGCCACCGAGCCTTTGTGCTCCGGGTAGTCGGCGACAAAACGCTCGGCCGCCACCAGCATCGCCGCGAGGCTGCCTTTCATGTCCGCCGCGCCGCGCCCGCAGAGCATGCCGTGCTCGTCGATCAACGCGTCGAACGGGTCGTTCTGCCAGGCCTGGACCGGGCCGGTGGGCACCACGTCGGTATGGCCGGCGAAACACAGCACCGGGCCTTCGTGCTTGCCATGGCTGGCCCAGAAGTTATCCACATCCTCGATGCGCATCGGCTCCAGCTTGAAGCCGGCATCGCCCAGGCGCTGCATCATCAGCTTCTGGCAGTCGGCGTCGACCGGCGTCACCGACGGGCGGCGGATCAGGTCACAGGCGAGTTGCAGGGTCGGCGAAAGGTCGGCGTGGGCCGTCATGGGGAAACTCCGGTGCAAGGCGTTATGTGTAGGCGCGAGGCTTGCCCGCGATGGAAAACCTGAGGTGTCTCAGGCAAACCGCGTCGTGGCTATCGCGGGCAAGCCTCGCGCCTACGGTAATGGGGCAAGGCGCGCAAAATGGCGGATATCTTAAAGCAAAACGGCGGCCAGAGGCCGCCGTTTAGTGCTTTGCCGCGATTTATGCAGCCGCCACCGGCGCGCTTTCGGCAAGCGGTTTTGGCAGCGACGACAGGAAGGCCATGACCAGTGCCGCCACATACGGCAGCGACTGCACCAGCAGCATGGTCACCCAGAAGCGCATGTCGTTGCTCGGCAGGCCGCCCTGTACCAGGTAGATGCCCAGCGCCGCGCCCCACAACAGCAGCATGATGAACAGCTCTTCCCGGGCTTCCGAGATCGCCACCCAGAAGCCGTGGTTGTCGGCGTTCTTCGGTGTGCGGAAGAACGGAATGCTACTGGTGAAGAAGCCGTACAGCACCGCTTTGGCGATGGTGTGGGACAACGCCAGGCCCGCCACGGCCGCGCAGAACGCGTCCTTGAGGTTGACCCCGACCGCCCGGCGGTAGAGGAAGATGATCTTGCCGACCTTGAACACGAACAGCGCCAGGGGCGGGATCGCGAAGATCAGCAACGGCGGATCGACGCGCTGCGGCACGATGATCATCGCCGCCGACCAGAGCAGGGCGCCGAGGGTGAAGAAGATGTTCATGCCGTCCGCCACCCACGGCAGCCAGCCCGCGAGGAAGTGGTAGCGCTGGCCACGGGTCAGCTCGGTGTCCTTGCCGCGCAGCAGGCTGGCGGTATGGCGCTTGATGATCTGGATCGCCCCATAGGCCCAGCGGAAACGCTGTTTCTTGAAGTCGATGAAGGTATCCGGCATCAGGCCCTTGCCGTAGCTTTCGTGGTAATACGCCGCCGACAGGCCTTTCTCGAACACCCGCAGGCCCAGCTCGGCGTCTTCGCAGATGCACCAGTCGGCCCAGCCCAGTTCTTCCAGGACCGAACGGCGGGTCATGGTCATGGTGCCGTGCTGGATGATCGCGTCACGGTCGTTGCGGGTGACCATGCCGATATGGAAGAAGCCCTTGTATTCCGCGTAGCAGAGCTTCTTGAAGGTGCTTTCGTTCTGGTCGCGGTAATCCTGCGGCGATTGCACCACGGCGATTTTCGGGTCGGCGAAGTGCGGCACCATGTGCTTGAGCCAGTTGCGATCGACGCAGTAGTCCGAGTCGATCACCGCGATCACTTCGGCGTCCTTGGCGGTGTGCGGGATCAGGTAGTTCAGCGCGCCGCCCTTGAAACCGGCCAGCGGTGCGACGTGGAAGAACTTGAAGCGCGGGCCGAGGGTTTCGCAATAGGCCTGCACCGGCTCCCAGACCGCCGGATCCTTGGTGTTGTTGTCGATGATCAGGACTTCGAAGTCCGGGTAATCGAGGTTGGCCAGGGCATTGAGGGTCTGTTTGACCATTTCCGGCGGCTCGTTGTAGCACGGCACATGGATCGAGACTTTCGGCCGGTAGTTGGAGTCGCCTTCGACCGGCAGGAACTCGCGCCGGCGCTTGTGCACCCAGACCGCCTCGGCCAGTTCATGGGCCTCGGTGAGCAACACGATGAACACCCCGAGCGCACCCAGGGCGAGCAGGAAGCCCACCGTCAGGCTGAACCAGGTGCTGTATTGCTGGCTGTAGTCGTAGCCGATCCACACCAGCACCGAGCCGCAGAGGAAGGCGATGAAGGTCAGGAAGGTCCGCCCGCGCTGGCGCAGGGCCGAGCCGTCGATCATCAGCAGGGTCAGGGACAGCAGCGCCAGGACCACCGAGCCGATGGCCAGCACGCGCCATTGCGGGATCGCCACCACCGGGCCTTCGAAGTTGAATTTCTGCTGGCGCGCGGCGTTGAACACGCCCCAGTAGGCGCCTACCGAGCCTTCGTCGCTGGCCTTCCACGGCTGGTCGAAGGCTTCGATCACGAAGTAGTTGTAGCCCTGGCGATTGAGCTTGTTGACCAGGTTACGCAGGTAGATCGCCTGGTCCGCCGGGCTGGCGTCGGCGCCGCCACGCATGCGGCCGTTGCTCGGCCAGCCCACCTCGGACAGCAGCAGCGGTTTTTTCGGGAACATTTGTTTCAGGTCGCGGGCGCGGTCGAGGACGAACTGCCCGGCCTTGTCCATTGGGATGGACTCCCAGTAGGGCAGGACGTGGGCGGCGATCAGGTCGGCGTGCTGGGCCAGTTCCGGGTGTTCTTTCCAGACGTGCCACTGCTCGGAAGTGGTGACCGGCACCTTGACGGCAGCGCGCACGCGATCGAGCAGGACGCTCAACTGGTCGGCGGTGATTTCCTTGCGGAAGATTGCTTCGTTACCGACCACCACGCGCACCACGCTGCGCGAGTTGTTGGCGATGTCGATGGCGCGGGTGATTTCACGCTCGTTGCGCTCCAGGTCCGGGCTGATCCAGATCCCGAGGGTCACGCGCAGGCCGAACTCTTCCGCCAGCTTGGGGATGTTCTCCAGCGTGCCGTCGACCGAGTAGGTCCGAATGTTGTCGGTCAGCTTGCTCATGATCTCCAGGTCGCGACGCATTTCGTCGTCGGTCGGGAACTGGTCTTTCTGCGGGAACTGGCCCAGCTGGAAAGGCGAGTAGGAAAAGCCGGAGATTTGTGCAGGCCAATTGGGGGCGGAAACCGGGCGGTTGACCAGTGCCCAGAAGCCGGTGAACAGGGCGGCGATTGCCAGAACCACCACCAGATTGAGTCCAAATTTACGCGATGACATAGCTATTTCGGGTTCCAAAGGGTGTGGAACGGGGGAACGGTCGGCATGCGCCAAGCGGCGCGCATCCTACACTGGCCTTCGGCTGAGCGTACAGCGCACAGGGGAAAGCCGCAGGTTGGGCAATTCAACTTGATTTAAGTTCTCGGCGACGAAATTTTCAGATTGTTCCCTCATTAAAGCAGCCCCGACTGCCATTCATAGGGCAAAGATGCTCTTGGCGGGCATCGGCCCTATAATGCGCGCCGGTTTTTGGGGTAATGGTCATGAGTACAGAAGATCCGCGGTTTGCTGGCGTCGCCCGGTTGTATGGCATCGAGGGGCTGGAACGCTTGCGCGCCGCCCATGTGGCGATCGTCGGGGTCGGCGGGGTCGGCTCCTGGGCGGCGGAAGCCATAGCCCGTTGCGGCGTGGGCGAGATCTCGCTGTTCGACCTGGACGACGTCTGTGTCAGCAACAGCAATCGGCAGTTGCATGCCCTGGACAGCACGGTTGGCAAAGCCAAGGTCGAGGTCATGGCCGAGCGCCTGCGCGGGATCAATCCGGCCTGCACCGTGCATGCGGTGGCGGACTTCGTCACCCGTGAGACCATGGCCGAATACATCACGCCGAACATCGATTGCGTGATCGACTGCATCGACAGCGTCAACGCCAAGGCGGCACTGATCGCCTGGTGCAAGCGGCGCAAGATCCAGATCATCACCACCGGCGGCGCGGGCGGGCAGATCGACCCGACACTGATCCAGGTCTGCGACCTGAACCGCACCTTCAACGACCCGCTGGCCTCGAAAGTGCGCTCGACCCTGCGTCGCGACTACGGTTTTTCCCGCACCGTGACCCGCCACTACAGCGTGCCTTGCGTGTTTTCCACCGAGCAGCTGCGCTACCCGAAACCGGACGGCAGCATCTGCCTGCAGAAGAGCTTTGTCGGCGATGGCGTGAAGCTCGACTGCGCCGGCGGTTTTGGCGCGGTGATGATGGTCACCGCGACCTTCGGCATGGTTGCGGCGACCAAGGCGGTGGACAAGCTGGTGGCTGGCGTGCGGCGCCCGGCGGACAGAATCAAACCCATCTGACGCAATAGATTCCTGTAGCCGCTGCCGCAGGCTGCGATAAGGCCCGAAGGGGCTTCCGGGGGCCTCAAGAGCACGTCTCCTGCGGAGCCGATCGCAGTCTGCGGCAGCGGCTACACAGGTCCGTGTCTTATCCAGGCTCAGCGGTTGTGTCGACCAGCGTCAGCGCGTGCCAGCCAGCTCGTGCATCCGCTGCAATACCGCGTTCAGCCCATTGCTGCGCGACGGCGACAGCTGGCGCGACAGGCCCAGTTGATTGAACCAGTCCGGCAAGTCCACCCGTTGCAGTTCCTCGGTGGACAAACCGTTGACCCGCGCCAGCAGCAGGGCCACCAGGCCACGGATCAGGCGTGCATCGCTGCTGGCGGCGAACTGCCAGTGACCGTCCTGCAAGGTGCCCACCAGCCAGACCTGGCTTTCACAACCATGCACCCGATTGGCCTCGACCTTGTCGGCGTCGCTCAGCGGCGCCAGGCGTTCGCCCCATTGCATCAGCAAGCGCGCGCGCTGTTCCCAGCCGGGAGCGCCCTGAAAGCTGTCGAGGGCCGCCAGGGCCTCGGCGGGCAGGCTCATCGCAACAGCTCCAGTGCCTGATCGAGGGCCTCGAAGAAGCGTTCCAGGTCCTCGGAGTCGTTATACAGCGCCAGGGATACGCGGATCGCCCCGGCCAGGCCGAAGCTTTTCAGCAGTGGCATGGCGCAGTGATGTCCGGCACGCACGGCGATGCCCTGTTCGGTCAGCAGGTGAGCCAGGTCGGCGTTGTGCACGCCATCGACCACGAAGCTGACCAGCGCCAGCTGCGGCTTGCCCAGCAGGCGCAGGCCTTTGCGGGCCAGCAGGCCGTGCAGCAGGTAGTCGTGCAGCGCGGCTTCATGGGCGCTGACGGCGTCCTGGTCGAGGCCGCTGAGGTAATCCAGGGTCGCGCCCAGACCAATCACGCTGGCGATCGGCGGCGTACCCGCTTCGAAACCCAGCGGGGCGGGGCGGAAGCTGGCGTGCTGGTATTCGGCCTGCTGGACCATCTCGCCACCAAACTGCCAGTGACGCAGGCCTTGCAGCGCCTCGGTGCGTCCGTACAGCACACCGACGCCGTCCGGGCCGTAGAGCTTGTGGCTGGAGAATACATAGAAGTCACAGCCCAGCGCCTGCACATCGTGGCGGCCGTGGACCACGCCCTGGGCGCCGTCGACCACGGTCAGGGCGGCGTGCGCCTTGGCCAGGGCCAGCAACTGCGGCAGGGGCTGCCAGGCACCGAGCACGTTGGACAGCTGGCTGACGGCCAGCAGCCGGGTGCGCGGGCCGATCAGGCGGGCCGCGGCGTCGAGATCGATCAGGCCGTCATCGTCCAGCGGCAGAACCACCAGGTTGAGGCCGCGACGGTGCGCCAGTTGCTGCCAGGGCAGCAGGTTGGCGTGATGCTCCAGGGCGCTGATGACGATTTCGTCGCCCGGGTTGAATTGATGTTCCAGGCCATAGGCCAGGAGGTTCAGCGCGGAGGTCGCGCCGTGGGTAAAGATGATCTGCCCGCTGTCACCGCTGTTCAGCCACTGCGCCACCTTGTGCCGGCTGTTCTCGAACGCCTGGGTGGCGTGAGCGCCAGGCAGGTGCTGCGCGCGATGCACATTGGCCGCGCCATTGGCGTAGTAGTGCGCCAGGGCGTCCAGCAGGGCTTGGGGTTTTTGCGTGGTGGCGGCGTTGTCCAGGTAGGTCTGGTCCTGCCGTTGCAGGGCGGCGATGGCCGGGAAGTCGGCACGCCAGGGAGAAGGAATCATCATGCTATCGGGCCCTGGTGAACATGGGCGGGTATACGCCGGACCTGTAACCGGTAGGAGCGAGGCTGCCCGCCAAGGGGCCCTCGAGGCAGCCCAAAGTTTCGCGGGCAAGCCTCGCTCCTGCAGGTAGAGGGGCGTGACGCTTAGTTGTGAGCGTGCAGCGCTGCGTTCAGTTCGATGGCCGATTTGTGGGTCTTGCACTCCACGGCACCGGTCTCCGAATTGCGACGGAACAGCAGGTCAGGCTGGCCGGCCAGCTCACGGGCCTTGACCACCTTGACCAGCTGGTTGTTCTCGTCCAGCAGCGCCACCTTGGTCCCGGCGGTCACATACAGGCCCGATTCCACGGTGTTGCGGTCGCCCAGCGGGATACCGATACCGGCGTTGGCGCCGATCAGGCAGCCTTCGCCGACCTTGATCACGATATTGCCGCCGCCCGACAGGGTGCCCATGGTCGAGCAACCGCCGCCCAGGTCCGAACCCTTGCCGACGAACACGCCAGCGGACACCCGGCCTTCGATCATGCCCGGGCCTTCGGTGCCAGCGTTGAAGTTGACGAAACCTTCGTGCATCACGGTGGTGCCTTCGCCCACATAGGCGCCCAGGCGGATACGCGCGGCGTCAGCGATACGCACGCCAGCCGGTACCACGTAGTCGGTCATTTTCGGGAACTTGTCCACCGAGAACACTTCCAGCAGCTCGCCACGCAGGCGGGCTTCCAGTTGACGCTCGGCCAGTTCGCCGAGGTCGACCGCGCCCTGGTTGGTCCAGGCCACGTTCGGCAGCAGCGGGAAGATTCCGGCCAGGTTCAGGCCGTGCGGCTTGACCAGGCGGTGGGACAGCAGGTGCAGCTTCAGGTAGGCCTCCGGGGTGGAGGTCAACTGGGTGTCTTCGGCCAGCAGGGTGGCGACCAGCGGCTTGTGGCTCTCGGCCAGGCGGGTCAGCAGCGCGGCCTGGGTGGCGTCGATGCTCTTCAGGGCGTCGGCCAGCTCTGCGGCCTGGGCGGTGGTGAAGGTGATGGCCTGGTTGCCTTCGCTGTAACCCAGCACCGGGGCGATGGCGGCAACGATTTCCGCGGACGGCTTGAGCAGGGGCGCGGCGTAAAACACTTCCAGCCACGCGCCTTGACGGTTTTGAGTGCCGACACCAAAGGCCAGGCTGAACAGGGTAGTGGACATGCTGTTACCTCTTACAAAATTGAGCGGGCAGGCGTTATTTGATTTCTGCCGCGTAGATATCGGGCTTGAAGCCAATCAGGGTTCGGTCGCCGAGATCGAGCACCGGGCGCTTGATCATCGAAGGTTGCGCGAGCATCAGTTCGATCGCTTTCGTCTGGTCGAGATCGGCTTTGCGTTCGTCATCGAGTTTGCGAAAGGTCGTGCCCGCACGGTTCAGCACCACCTGCCAACCGTGCTCGTTGCACCACTGGACCAGGTGTTCGCGGTCGATTCCGGCCGCTTTGTAGTCATGGAAGTCATAGCTGACAGCGTGTTCATCGAGCCAGGTGCGCGCCTTTTTCATGGTGTCGCAGGCTTTGATGCCGAAAAGGTGCAACGTTTTGCTTGAAGCGGTCAAGGAATTGCCCCCTTTTGAGATGCTGGAGTTAAAGGTCACGGATTATGCCACGCCCGCGCCGGTTCGGCGTCGGCGAAGGCCCGGCTTTGTAGCTTTGTGTGACAGCGGCATGGGCCGCTTGCGACTTTTGTGCAGCGGCGAGGCCCCAGCTTAAGCGGCTAATATGGCACTTCGACGGTAACCTGTTGCCTGAAGTCCGCTGCTGATCGATTGGGAAAACCGCTTTATGCAAACCGCCTATACCGTCCTTATCCTGCTGATGCTGGTGAGTTTCTCGCGCTTGGTCGGACGGGTAATTCCGTTGCCGTTGCCGCTGCTGCAGATCGCCGCCGGAGCCTTGCTGGCCTGGCCCACCCTGGGGCTGCACGTGGCCCTGGACCCGGAATTGTTTCTGTTCCTGTTCCTGCCGCCGCTGCTGTTCTCCGATGGCTGGCGCATGCCCAAGCGTGAGCTGTGGCGCCTGCGCGGGCCGATTCTGACCCTGGCCGTGGGCCTGGTGCTGTTCACCGTGGTGGGGGCCGGTTATTTCATTCACTGGTTGCTGCCGACCATTCCCTTGCCGGTGGCCTTCGCCCTGGCGGCGGTGCTGTCGCCGACCGACGCCGTGGCGGTCTCGGCGATTTCCCAGAACCGCCTGCCGACGCCCTTGATGCACATGTTGCAGGGCGAGGCGCTGATGAACGACGCCTCCGGCCTGGTGACCTTCAAGTTCGCCCTGGCGGCGGCCGTGACCGGGGTGTTTTCCCTGGCCAATGCCAGCCTGACCTTTGTCCTGGTGGCCGTCGGCGGCCTGGCGGTCGGCGTGGCCCTGAGCTGGCTGGTGGGGCGCTTGCGGGCCTGGATGATCGCCCGCGGCTGGGACGACCCGGCGACCCATGTGGTGTTCATGCTGTTGCTGCCGTTCGCCGCCTACGTGCTGGCCGAGCGCCTGGGAGCCTCGGGCATCCTCTCGGCGGTGGCGGCGGGGATGATGCAGAGCTGGCTCGATCTGTTGCCCCGGCAGACCAGCACCCGCTTGCTCAACCGCAGTGTCTGGTCGTTGCTGGAGTTCGCCTTCAACGGCCTGATCTTTCTGCTGTTGGGCCTGCAACTGCCGGACATCATCAAGGCCGTGGTCAGCCACGAAACCACCTTGTGGCCGACCCTGTTCTATCGCTGCCTGGATGTGGGCGCGATCTTCCTGGTATTGCTGGTGCTGCGGTTCATCTGGGTGCAAAGCATCTGGCGCCTTTCCGGCCTGTTGCGCCGCTGGCGCGGCAAGGGGGAGCTGACCCTGGTTCCGACCGCGCGCTCCTGCTGGTTGCTGACGGTGGGCGGGGTACGCGGGGCGGTGACCCTGGCGGGCGTCATGTCGGTGCCGCTGTTGCTGGGCGCGGGCGAGGCTTTTCCCGAGCGCGACCTGCTGATCTTCATTGCCGCCGGGGTGATCCTGTTGTCGCTGGTGGCCGCCTGTATCGCCTTGCCGCTATTGCTGCGGGGCATCCAGAAGAGTCCTGACGAGAAGCGGCATGCCGAAGTGCGTGACGCCTGGCGCAAAACCGCCGAGGCGGCGATCCATGCCCTGGAGGCCGAGGAAGTGGCCGATGGAGCCAACTCGCCGGATGCGGCCCAGGCGGCGCTGGCCACCGAGCTCAAGGGGCGGCTGATGTCGGAGTATCGCCATCAACTGGAGGTGTTCAACGATTCCGCCGAAGCCCAGGCGCTGGCGTTTCAGATGGACTTGCTGGAGCGCAAGTTGCGTTTGAAGGCGCTGCGGGCGCAGCGGCTGGAGTTGTATCGGTTGAGCCGTCAGCACCAGATCGGTGACGACGTGCTACGCGAGATATTGGGCGAGCTGGACCTCAGCGAGGCCAATCTGGGGCAGGTGAAATAGCACCTGCCTTCCTGTAGGAGCAGGGGGACGCCCAGTCCTTGCCCGCGATGAACGATAACGCAGTGTTTCAGCTGTACGGCGTTATCTCTATCGCGGACAAGCCTCGCTTCTACAGGGGCGTGAGTTATTTACGGCGCTGAACGAAATCGCGGATCCGCTCGGCGGCCTCCACGCATTCGGCCAATGGCGCCACCAGGGCCATGCGCACCCGACCGGCTCCCGGGTTGCTGCCGTCGACGTCGCGTGACAGGTAGGAGCCCGGCACCACGGTCACATGTTCCTGTTCGTACAGGTCGCGGCAGAACGCCGTGTCGTCGCCCGCCACGTTCGGCCACAGGTAGAAGCTGCCGTCCGGGCGTTGCACGTCGAGTACCGGTGCCAGGATCTCCAGCACCGCATCGAACTTCTCGCGATACAGCGCGCGGTTGGCGCGCACATGCACTTCGTCGTTCCAGGCGGCGATGCTGGCCAGCTGGGTCTGAACCGGCATGGCGCAGCCATGGTAGGTGCGGTACAGCAGGAAGCCCTTGAGGATCTCCGCGTCGCCGGCGACGAAGCCGGAGCGCAGGCCCGGCAGGTTGGAGCGCTTGGACAGGCTGTGGAACACCACGCAACGCTTGAAGTCCTGGCGTCCCAGCTCGGCGCAGGCACTGAGCAGGCCGGGTGGCGGGGTCTGTTCGTCGAAGTACAGCTCGCTGTAGCACTCGTCGGCGGCGATCACGAAATCGTACTGGTCGGCCAGGGCGATGAGTTTCTTCAGGGTTTCGATCGGGATCAGCGCGCCGGTCGGGTTGCCCGGCGAGCACAGGAACAGGATCTGGCAACGCTGCCAGATCTCGGCCGGTACCGCGTCGAAATCCGGATTGAAGCCGTTTTCATCCAGGCACGGCAGGTAGTGCGGCTTGGCGCCGGCGAGGAAGGCCGCGCCTTCGTAGATCTGATAGAAGGGGTTCGGGCTGACCACCAGTGCGTCGTCGCCACGGTTGACCACGGTCTGGGTGAAGGCGAACAGCGCCTCGCGGGTGCCGTTGACCGGCAACACGTTGCGTGCCGGGTCGATCCAGCCATCGGGCACGCCAAAACGCCGTTCGCACCAACTGGCGATGGCTTCGCGCAGGGCTGGAAGACCCAGGGTCGTTGGATATACGGCCATCTGGTCGAGGTTATTGGCCAGGGCCTCGGCGACAAAGCTCGGCGAGCGGTGCTTGGGTTCGCCGATGGACAGCGCGATAGGGCGCTTGGCGGGGTTGGGCTGGACGCCGCCGAGCAGGGCGCGGAGTTTCTCGAACGGGTAGGGCTGCAGCTGGTTCAGAGCGTTGTTCATCGGTGCGGTGTCTCACTCAAAGCGGGTCGTGGCGCGTGGTCAGAAGTTCAGGCGCGTCAAGGCGGTAGGCGGTTCGTGGCTGACGCTCAGTTGTTCGACGATGGCGTCCTGCAGTCGGCTGCACAGCTGGGGATCGGACAGTTGCTGGTTGTGCGCGTCGGTAATGAAGAACACGTCTTCCACGCGCTCGCCCAGGGTCGCGATCTTGGCGTTTTGCAGCGACAGGTCGAACTCCAGGAAGATCTTGCCGATGCGCGCCAGCAGGCCGGGGCGATCGGGAGCGCTCAGTTCGAGCACGGTGACCGGGCGCTGGGCATCGTTGTGGATAGTCACTTGCGGCGGGAAGGCGAAGTGCTTGAGCTGACGCGGTACTCGACGCTGGATGATGGTCGGGTAGTCGTCAGGATTGCGCAGGGCCTCGGTAAGGCCGTCGCGGATCTGTTTGACGCGTTGCGGGTTGTTGCCGATCGAGCCGCCGTCGTTGTCGAGCACGATATAGGTGTCGAGGGTGAACTGGCTGCTCGAGGTGATGATCCGGGCGTCATGGATGTTCAGGTTCAACTGGTCCATTGCGGCCACGGTCACGGCGAAGAAATCGTGCTGGTCCGGGGCGTAGATGAAGATCTGCGTGCCACCCTCGAATTCGCGCTGGGTGGTTTCCTTGATCAGCACCAGCGGGCCGCCGTCGGCCGGCTGCTGAAGGATCGCATCGCTGTGCCAGGCCACATCGCCGGCGGTGTGGCGCAGGAAATAGTCGTCACCCAGTTGCGCCCAGAGCTGCTCGACGTCGTCCGGATCGGTGCCGGCGCGGACCAGGATGTCCAGGGCCGCGCTTTGCGTCTGGCGGATCTGCTCTTCGCGGTCCACCGGGTTTTCCAGGCCGCGGCGCAGGGCGCGCTTGGTCTCGGTGTAGAGCTGGCGCAACAGGCTGGCGCGCCATGAGTTCCAAAGCGTCGGGTTGGTCGCGTTGATGTCGGACACCGTCAGCACGTAGAGATAGTCCAGGCGGGTCTGGTCGACCACGACCTGGGCGAAATCATGGATGACCTGCGGGTCGGACAGGTCCTTGCGCTGGGCGGTGGTCGACATCACCAGATGGTTCTGCACCAGCCAGACGATCAGGCGCGTGTCCCACAGCGGCAACTGGTGGCGGATGCAGAAGGCTTCCGCGTCCACGGCGCCGATATCCGAGTGGTCACCGTGCCGGCCCTTGCCGATGTCATGGTAGAGCCCGGCGAGGTAGATCAGCTCGGGCTTGGGCAGCTTGGCCATGAGCTTGCTGGCCAGCGGGAATTTCTCCGAAACCTGGGTGTACTGCAGTTTGCGCAGGTGCTTGATCAGGTTCAGGGTGTGGGCGTCGACCGTATAGATGTGGAACAGGTCGTGCTGCATCTGCCCGACGATATGGCCGAACTCCGGCAGATAACGCCCGAGAATGCCGTAGCGATTCATCCGCCGCAGGTTGCGGTGGATGCCGATCTCGCACTTGAACAGCTCGATGAACAGGCTGGTATTGCGAATGTCGTGGCGGAAATCGTCGTCGATCAGGTGGCGATTTTCGCGCAGCAGGCGAATGGTGTCGGCGCGTACGCCCTTGATCTCCGGGTGCTGGGCCATGAGCACGAAGATTTCCAGCATGGCGAACGGCGTACGGCGGAACACGTTGGCGTTGATCGCCTCGATGTAGCCGTCGTGCAGCTGGAAGCGCGAGTTGATCGGCTGCGGCGGCGCTTCGTCTTCCGGGGCGAGGATGACTTCCTCGAAATGCTGGATGATCAGGTCGCTGAGCTGGGCGATGCTCATCACCACCCGGTAGTACTGCTGCATGAAGCTTTCGATGGCCTGCTTGGCATCGTTGCCCTCGAACCCCAGCAGCTTGGCGATCGAGCGCTGGTGATCGAACAGCAGGCGGTCTTCGGCACGCCCGGCGAGCATGTGCAGGGCGTAGCGGACTTTCCACAGGAACTCCTGGGACGAAGCCAGCAGCGCGTTTTCGCTTTCCACCAGGAAGCCTTCGCCGGCCAGGGCCCGCAGGTTCAGCGTGCCGTACTGGCGACGGGCGACCCAGAGGATGGTCTGGATGTCTCGCAGGCCGCCGGGCGAGCCTTTGACGTTGGGTTCCAGGTTGTATTCGGTGTCGTTGTACTTGTGGTGCCGGGCTTTCTGTTCGGCGCGCTTGGCCAGGAAGAAGTCCTTGCTCGGCCACATGTGCGCCGTGCTGGTGACGTCGAGCATGCGCTGGCGCAGGCGTTCGGGGCCGCAGATGGTGCGGCTTTCCATCAGGTTGGTAACCACCGTCAGGTCGGCGCGGGCCTCTTCGGCGCATTCCTCCACCGAGCGCACGCTTTGCCCGACTTCCAGGCCGATGTCCCAGAGCAGGGTCAGGAAGCGTTCGATGGAATCGCGGAAAATCTCGTGGTCGGCGCTGTCCAGCAGGATCAGCAGGTCGATGTCCGAGTAAGGGTGCAGCTCGCCGCGACCGTAGCCGCCGACCGCCACCAGGGCGATGTCGGCGTCGTCGCTCCAGTCGAACTGGTCCCAGGCTTTTTGCAGGATGTTATCGACGAACCAGGCGCGGTCCTCGATGAGCCGGCGGATATCCCGTCCGCTGCGAAAGCGCTCGTCGAGCACTTCGCGTGCCTGACGAATGGCTTTCTTGAAGGCAGCGATAGGGCTTGCCTTCAGGGCCAGTTCCGCCTGGAACTGGCCGCGGTCGAACAATTCGGGATCCACCTGCGGCATCGATTGGCTTTCCTTTCTATCTATAGGTCAGGGCGCAGCTGCGTGGATCAGGCCGAGACGCGCGCGATGGTGTCATCGCTGCGCAGGGTGAAGATCTCGTAGCCGGTCTCGGTCACCAGCAGGGTGTGTTCCCACTGCGCGGAGAGCTTGCGGTCCTTGGTGATCGCGGTCCAGCCGTCGCCCAGTACCTTGGTGTCGGCCTTGCCCTGGTTGATCATCGGCTCGATGGTGAAGGTCATGCCGGCTTTCAGTTCCATGCCGGTGCCGGCGCGGCCGTAGTGCAGGATCTGCGGCTCTTCGTGGAACACCTTGCCGATACCGTGGCCGCAGAACTCGCGGACCACCGAGAAACCGTTCTTTTCAGCGTGCTTCTGGATGACTTCGCCAATGTCGCCCAGGCGGCAGCCCGGCTTCACCAGTTCGATGGCCTTGTACATGCATTCCTGGGTGATCTGCGACAGGCGCTCGGCCCAGACCGGCACGGTGCCGACGTGGAACATGCGGCTGGTATCGCCGTGGTAGCCGTCCTTGATGACGGTGACGTCGATGTTCAGGGTGTCGCCATCCTTCAGCGGCTTCTCGTTCGGGATGCCGTGGCACACCACGTGGTTGATCGAGGTGCAGATGGACTTGGGGAAACCCTTGTAATTCAACGGCGCGGGAATCGCATGCTGCACATTGACGATGTAGTCGTGGCAGATGCGGTCCAGCTCTTCGGTGGTCACGCCGGGTTTGACATGCTCGGCAATCATTTCCAGCACTTCGGCGGCCAGTTTGCCGGCGACACGCATTTTTGCGATGTCCTCGGGAGTTTTGAGGGTGACGGTCATACAGGCTCTCTTGACGCTCAGTGGCGCGGATAAACACGGAATGGCTTGAAAACGGTGTATCGAAGGCAGATCCCGTTGTGGGGTCGCCGTGCTTTCAAAAGCCTCAAAGGTGCGATTCTAACAGAGCCCCGGGGCAAATCTGAGGCTCTGTGCGTCGCTTCTTTCTATAACAGTGGAGCATTCTGGCCCGATTCCAAAGGGGGAGCAAAAAAGCGCTCCGGGGGAGATGAGAATCCGGGTTCCGTTTTTACCCTTCTTGTGGTATAAAATGCGCCGCTTTCCGGGGATGCCCCGAAAAGCCTAAACCCACACACGTGTCGACACGATGACCTGGGTGCCCTCAGCACAAGCTGTTGGTTGGTCATTGGGATACGTGGAGGCCTAACCCGACTTATTAAGGAACTATCATGTCCCAAGTCAACATGCGCGATATGCTGAAGGCCGGTGTGCACTTCGGTCACCAAACCCGTTACTGGAATCCGAAAATGGGCAAGTACATTTTCGGCGCGCGTAACAAGATTCACATCATCAACCTTGAAAAAACCCTGCCAATGTTCAACGAAGCTCTGACTTTCGTAGAGCGTCTGGCCCAGGGCAAAAACAAGATTCTGTTCGTCGGCACCAAGCGTTCCGCTGGCAAGATCGTTGCTGAAGAAGCAGCACGTTGCGGTTCGCCGTACGTCGATCACCGCTGGTTGGGCGGCATGCTGACCAACTACAAGACCATCCGTGCTTCCATCAAGCGTCTGCGTGACCTGGAAGTTCAGTCGGAAGACGGCACCTTCGCCAAGCTGACCAAGAAAGAGGCGCTGATGCGCACTCGCGATCTGGAAAAGCTGGATCGTAGCCTGGGTGGTATCAAGGACATGGGCGGTCTGCCTGACGCACTGTTCGTGATCGACGTTGACCACGAGCGCATCGCGATCACCGAAGCCAACAAGCTGGGCATCCCGGTCATCGGCGTTGTCGATACCAACAGCAGCCCGGAAGGCGTTGACTACATCATCCCAGGCAACGATGACGCCATTCGCGCCATCCAGCTGTACATGGGTTCGATGGCTGATGCCGTGATCCGTGGCCGCAACAACGTTGCTGGCGGCACCGAAGTATTCGCTGAAGACGCTCCAGCGCCGGCAGCTGAAGCCTGAGTAACTGACGCTTAGCGTTTACTCAGTACGCAAAAAGGGGGCTAGGCCCCCTTTTTGCCACCTCGAAAATCATTTACCGATGGCGCCCCTGCAGTTCTTGTCATGTGTGGCGGCTATCAAGGGTTTTCGAGAGCGCAGCTCAAGAATTGATCGCCCGTTGAGTCGGGTGGAATGGTTGAAAACCTATCCAAGAGGAATTTGAAAATGGCAGAGATTACTGCAGCGTTGGTTAAAGAACTGCGCGAGCGTACCGGCGAAGGCATGATGGACTGCAAGAAAGCCTTGACCAAGGCTGGCGGCGACATCGAGAAAGCCATTGATGACATGCGTGCTTCGGGCGCCATCAAGGCTGCCAAGAAAGCAGGCAACATCGCTGCTGAAGGCGCCATCGCCATCAAGGACGACGGTAAAGCCGCCGTTCTGCTGGAAGTCAACTCGCAGACCGACTTCCTGGCTCTGCAGGACGACTTCAAGGCATTCGTTGCTGCCAGCGTGGAAAAAGCTTTCGCTGACAAGCTGACCGATGCCGCTCCGCTGATCGAAGCTCAAGAAGCCGATCGTCTGGTCCTGGTTGGCAAGACTGGCGAGAACGTCAACATCCGTCGTCTGGCTCGCGTTGAAGGTGACGTGGTCGGTACTTACCTGCACGGTAACAAGATCGGTGTTGCGGTTGTCCTGAAAGGCGGTTCCGTGGAACTGGCCAAGGACATCGCCATGCACGTGGCTGCAAGCAACCCTGAGTTCCTGCTTCCATCGCAAGTTTCCGCTGAAGCCATCGAGCGCGAAAAAGCCGTGTTCCTGCAGCTGAACGAAGACAAGATGAAAGGCAAGCCAGCCGAAATCGTTGAAAAAATGATCGGTGGTCGTATCAGCAAGTTCTTGGCCGAAGCCAGCCTGGTTGAGCAAGCTTTCGTCAAGGATCCAGAAATCACCGTAGGTGCCCTGGCCAAGAAAGGCGGCGCAGAAATCGTTTCGTTCACCCGCTTCGCGGTAGGTGAAGGCATCGAGAAGAAAGAAGACAACTTCGCTGAAGAAGTTGCCGCACAGCTGGCTGCTGCCAAGCAACAGTAAGACGGTTTTTCAACTGTCGCCCGAAAGAGGCTGCCCGCTCACGCGCGCAGCCTCTTTTCAAATGGGGTAACCAATTTATTGGGTTGCCTTCGGAACCGGTTTACAAAGTCGTGTTCTGATGGCGCTGTGACAGCGTCAAGCTAGAGTGAACGCAGGCTGCAAACAGCTTGCAGAGAATTTTTAAAATACGCCGCAGGAGAGATTCGCAATGGCTCAGCAGGGCAGTGGTTATCAAGCTCGCTATAAACGCATTCTACTCAAGCTTAGCGGCGAGGCCCTGATGGGCTCGGAAGAGTTCGGGATCGACCCTAAGGTGCTCGATCGCATGGCGCTGGAAGTCGGCCAGCTGGTGGGCATCGGTGTTCAGGTCGGCCTGGTCATCGGTGGTGGCAACCTGTTCCGTGGCGCGGCGCTCAGCGCGGCAGGCATGGATCGGGTAACAGGCGACCACATGGGCATGCTGGCCACTGTGATGAACGGCCTGGCCATGCGCGACGCGCTGGAACGTGCGAATATCTCGGCGATCGTCATGTCGGCCATTTCCATGGTGGGTGTGACCGATCACTACGACCGTCGCAAGGCGATGCGCCATCTGAACTCCAAGGAAGTGGTGATCTTCGCTGCCGGTACCGGCAACCCGTTCTTCACGACCGACTCCGCAGCATGCTTGCGGGCGATCGAGATCGATGCCGACGTAGTGCTCAAGGCAACCAAGGTTGACGGTGTGTACACCGCAGACCCATTCAAAGACCCGCATGCCGAGAAGTTCGATCATCTGACCTACGATGAAGTACTGGATCGCAAGCTGGGTGTCATGGATCTGACGGCGATCTGCCTGTGCCGCGACCATAAGATGCCGTTGCGCGTATTCAACATGAACAAGCCCGGCGCCCTGCTGAACATCGTGCATGGCGGCGCTGAAGGAACCCTGATCGAGGAAGGCGAACAATGATCAACGAAATCAAGAAAGACGCTCAAGAGCGCATGAAGAAGTCCCTGGAGTCGCTGGCTCACGCGTTTGGCCAGATCCGCACCGGCAAGGCGCACCCGAGCATCCTGGGTGGCGTGATGGTGCCTTACTATGGCACTGACACCCCATTGAGCGGTGTGGCCAACGTTACTGTGAAAGACTCTCAGACCCTGCAGGTGGTGCCATTCGAGCGCAACATGCTTGGGGCAATCGACAAGGCCATCGGCAGTGCTGGCCTGAACCTCAATCCGACCAATCTTGGCGAGCTGTTGCTGATCAAAATGGCGCCGCTGACTGAAGAAACCCGCAAAGGCTTCACCAAGCAGGCGCGTGCTGCTGCTGAAGATGCCCGGGTCGCTGTGCGCAATATTCGTCGCGATGCCTTGGGTGATCTGAAGAAGCTGTCCAAGGACAAGGAAATCAGTGAAGACGAAGAGCGTCGCGCCGGTGCTGAGATCGACAAGCTGATCAAAGAGTTCGAGGCTCAGATCGCTAAGGCAACTGACGAAAAAGAAAAGGACCTGATGGCCGTATAAGGGTCGGGCTTTAAATGGACAAGACCAAGCAGAGTGCGCCGTCCTCGGTGCCGCGCCATGTCGCGATCATCATGGATGGCAACAATCGCTGGGCGAAAAAACGCTTCATGCCCGGCGTCGCCGGGCACAAGGCGGGTGTGGATGCCGTGCGGGCAGTGATCGAGGTCTGTGCCGAAGCCAAGGTCGAGGTGCTGACCCTGTTTGCCTTCTCCAGTGAAAACTGGCAGCGGCCGGCCGATGAGGTCAGTGCCTTGATGGACCTGTTCTTCAAGGCATTGCGTCGCGAGGCCAAGCGCCTCAACGAAAACAACATCAGCCTGCGCATCATTGGCGATCGTTCGCGTTTCCATCCTGAGTTACAGGCGGCAATGCGCGAGGCAGAGGCGATGACTGCGGGTAGTGACCGCTTCATTTTGCAGATCGCTGCCAACTATGGCGGTCAGTGGGATATCGCCCAGGCCGCTCAGCGCCTGGCGCGGGAAGTTCAGGCGGGGCACCTGCGTCCTGAGGACATTACCCCTGAGTTGTTGCAAACCTGCCTGGCGACTGGCGACCTGCCATTGCCGGACCTGTGCATTCGTACGGGTGGTGAGCACCGCATCAGCAATTTCCTGCTCTGGCAGCTGGCTTATGCCGAGCTGTACTTCTCCGACCTGTTCTGGCCGGACTTCAAACACGATGCCATGCGCGCTGCGCTGGCCGATTACGCTT
Organism: Pseudomonas sp. NFACC41-3; assembly: GCF_900109505.1. NCBI lineage: Bacteria > Pseudomonadati > Pseudomonadota > Gammaproteobacteria > Pseudomonadales > Pseudomonadaceae > Pseudomonas > Pseudomonas sp. NFACC41-3. The sequence goes on along the minus strand of NZ_FOAE01000004.1, from coordinate 318,573 downwards.
CTCGCCAGCGCCGCTTCGGTAAAACGAGCGAGCAGGTCGAAGCTGGAGCCCGGGTTTAATGCTCAAACAACGAATCATTACTGCGCTGATCCTGCTGCCGATCGCCTTGTGCGGTTTTTTCCTGCTCGAAGGTTCCGCCTTCGCCCTGTTTATCGGGCTGGTGGTGACCCTCGGGGCTTGGGAATGGGCGCGCCTGGCGGGTTTCGAGGCTCAGTCGACCCGTATTGCCTATGCAGTAGTGGTCGCTGCGCTGTTGTTCCTGATGCAGCTGTTGCCAGGTATCGCGCCTTGGGTGCTGGGTGCTGCGGTGCTCTGGTGGGGGCTGGCGACTTTCCTGGTGCTCACCTATCCGCGTACCCGTGAGCATTGGGCCGGTGCCGCGGCCAAGCTGGTGATCGGTCTGCTGATTCTGCTGCCGGCCTGGCAAGGCCTGGTCTTCATCAAGCAGCAGCCTTTGGGTAACTGGTTGATCATGGCGGTGATGGTGCTGGTCTGGGGTGCTGATATCGGCGCCTACTTCTCCGGCAAGGCGTTCGGCAAGCGCAAGTTGGCGCCGCAGGTCAGCCCGGGCAAGAGCTGGGAGGGAGTGTACGGTGGCCTGTTGCTGAGCCTGGTGATCACTGCGGTGGTCGGTCTGGTTGCGGGCTGGTCCGTCGGGCAGATCATCCTCGGCTTGCTCGGAGCGGCTATCGTGGTGTTCATCTCGGTGGTCGGCGACTTGACCGAAAGCATGTTCAAGCGCCAGGCCGGGATCAAGGACAGCAGTAACTTGCTGCCGGGGCATGGTGGGGTGCTTGATCGTATCGACAGCCTGACCGCGGCCATTCCGGTATTCGCCGTGCTGTTGTGGATGGCTGCATTGTGAGTCGCCCACAGCAGATTACGGTTCTCGGAGCCACCGGCTCTATCGGCCTCAGTACGCTGGATGTCATTGCCCGTCATCCCGAGCGTTATCAGGTCTTCGCCTTGAGCGGTTTCAGTCGTCTGGCTGAGTTGCTGGCGCTGTGCATCCGTCACGCTCCCCGTTTTGCCGTCGTCCCGCATATCGCTGCCGCGCGCAGCTTGCAGGAAGACTTGCGCAATGCCGGTTCGTGCACCCGTGTACTGGTGGGCGAGGAGGGGTTGTGTGAAGTGGCGTCCGACCCTGAAGTCGACGCGGTCATGGCGGCTATCGTCGGTGCAGCGGGCTTGCGTCCGACCCTGGCTGCCGTCGAGGCCGGCAAGAAAATTCTCCTGGCCAATAAAGAAGCACTGGTCATGTCCGGCGCGCTGTTTATGCAGGCGGTGGGCAAGAGTGGTTCGGTATTGCTGCCTATCGACAGTGAACACAACGCCATCTTCCAGTGCATGCCCACGGACTTTTCCCGTGGGTTGAGCAATGTGGGGGTGCGGCGTATTTTGCTGACCGCATCCGGTGGCCCGTTCCGCCAAACTCCGCTGGCCGAACTGGAGCAGGTAACGCCCGAGCAGGCGTGTGCTCACCCTAACTGGTCCATGGGGCGCAAGATTTCCGTCGATTCGGCCAGCATGATGAACAAAGGCCTCGAGTTGATCGAGGCGTGCTGGTTGTTTGATGCCAAGCCTGCCCAGGTCGAGGTGGTGATTCATCCACAAAGCGTGATTCATTCGCTGGTCGACTATGTGGACGGTTCGGTGCTGGCCCAATTGGGCAACCCGGATATGCGCACGCCGATCGCCAATGCCCTGGCTTGGCCGGAGCGGATCGACTCCGGCGTGCCGCCCCTGGATCTGTTCGCCGTGGCACGCCTGGATTTCCAGGCGCCTGATGAAGAGCGGTTCCCTTGCTTGCGTTTGGCGCGCCAGGCCGCGGAAGCTGGCAACAGCGCTCCGGCCATGTTGAATGCGGCCAACGAGGTGGCTGTTGCCGCGTTTCTCGAACGGCGCATCCGCTACCCCGAGATCGCGAGTATCATCGAAGAAGTTTTAAGCCTCGAGCCGGTTGTTGCAGTTGATGAACTGAGCGCCGTGTTCGCGGCGGACGCCAAAGCCCGTGCCCTGGCTGAGCAGTGGCTGGGTCGCAACGGCCGGTAAGGATTGCGACAAGCCTGAGCGTATCGGCACTGGATAGGATTGCGGAGAAAGTAGATGAGCGCGCTCTATATGATTGTCGGCACCCTGATCGCCCTGGGTGTGCTGGTCACCTTCCATGAATTCGGTCACTTCTGGGTGGCGCGTCGTTGCGGCGTCAAGGTTCTGCGTTTCTCCGTGGGCTTCGGCATGCCGCTGCTGTGTTGGCATGACCGGCAGGGTACCGAGTTTGTGATTGCCGCCATTCCGCTGGGCGGCTACGTGAAGATGCTCGACGAGCGCGAAGGTGAAGTGCCTGTCGATCAGCTTGATCAGTCGTTCAATCGCAAGTCGGTGCGCCAGCGTATCGCTATCGTTGCTGCCGGTCCTGTCGCCAACTTCCTGCTGGCGCTGGTGTTCTTCTGGGGGCTGGCGATGCTCGGTACCGAGCAGGTGCGTCCGGTCATCGGCAGTGTCGAGGCTGGAAGCATTGCCGCCAAGGCAGGCCTGAGTTCCGGCCAGGAAATTGTTGCAATCGATGGCGAACCCACCGTGGGGTGGTCGGCGGTCAACCTGCAGCTGGTTCGGCGTCTGGGCGAAAGCGGCACCTTGCAGTTGTTGGTTCGCGAGCAGGGTTCGACTGCCGATTCGCCTCGCGAGCTGCTGCTCGACAACTGGCTCAAGGGGACCGATGAGCCGGATCCTATTCGTTCCCTGGGGATTCGCCCCTGGCGTCCGGAGCTCGCCCCCGTTCTGGCCGAGCTCGACCCGAAAGGCCCGGCCCAGGCGGCTGGCCTGAAAACCGGCGATCGTTTGCTGGCGCTGGATGGTCAGCCGCTGACCGATTGGCAGCAGGTCGTCGACTGGGTGCGTGTACGTCCTGATACCAAAATTGTGCTGCGCGTCGAGCGTGATGGTGCTCAAATCGACGTCCCGGTGACCTTGGCCGCGCGCGGTAAAGAGAAAGTTGCCAGTGGTTATCTGGGGGCTGGGGTGAAGGCAGTCGACTGGCCGCCGGAAATGCTTCGCGAGGTCAGTTATGGTCCGCTGGCTGCGATTGGTGAAGGTGCCCGGCGTACCTGGACCATGAGCGTGCTGACCCTCGACTCACTGAAGAAAATGTTGTTCGGCGAGCTCTCGGTAAAAAACTTGAGTGGACCGATAACCATTGCTAAAGTGGCGGGCGCTTCTGCCCAGTCGGGCGTTGCTGATTTCTTGAATTTCCTTGCTTATCTGAGTATTAGCCTAGGGGTTCTGAACTTGCTGCCCATTCCTGTACTGGATGGGGGGCATCTGTTGTTTTATCTGATCGAGTGGGCGCGTGGTCGTCCCTTGTCGGATCGGGTGCAAGGTTGGGGGATACAGATCGGTATCAGCTTGGTGGTCGGGGTGATGTTGCTTGCCTTGGTCAACGATCTGGGTCGTCTGTAACGCTTCGCTGAATTGCGAATCTGCCGCATTTTGCGGCAGTTTCTTTATTGCCAGTTGGAATAAGAAAGGACTTCATGAAACGTCTGCTGCTAACTGCGGTTCTCTCCGTATTGATGATCGCCGAAGTTCACGCCGAGTCCTTCACTATCTCCGATATCCGCGTCAACGGCCTCCAGCGGGTCTCCGCGGGTAGCGTCTTTGGGGCCTTGCCGCTGAACGTCGGTGAGCAGGCGGACGATCGTCGTCTGGTGGAATCCACTCGTGCGCTGTTCAAAACCGGCTTCTTTCAAGATATCCAGCTGGGCCGCGATGGCAATGTCCTGGTCATCACGGTAGTCGAGCGTCCATCCGTCGCCAGTATCGAAATCGAAGGCAACAAGGCGATTTCCACTGAAGACTTGATGAAAGGCCTCAAGCAATCCGGTCTCGCGGAAGGCGAAATCTTCCAGCGTGCGACCCTTGAGGGTGTGCGTAACGAACTGCAGCGCCAGTATGTCGCCCAGGGCCGTTACTCGGCCACCGTCGATACCGAAGTGGTGCCGCAGCCGCGCAACCGTGTGGCGTTGAAGGTCAATATCAACGAAGGCACCGTCGCTGCCATCCAGCACATCAACGTCGTGGGCAACACCGTATTCCCGGACGAAGACCTGGTCGAACTGTTCGAACTCAAAACCACCAACTGGCTGTCGTTCTTCAAGAACGACGACAAGTATGCGCGTGAAAAACTCTCCGGTGACCTGGAGCGCCTGCGTTCCTACTACCTGGACCGTGGCTATATCAACATGGATATCGCTTCGACCCAGGTTTCGATCACCCCGGACAAGAAGCATGTCTACATCACTGTGAACGTCAACGAAGGCGAGAAGTACAGCGTTCGTGACGTGAAGCTCAGCGGTGACCTGAAAGTGCCTGAAGACCAGGTCAAGTCGCTGCTGCTGGTCGAGAAGGGCCAGGTGTTCTCGCGTAAATTGATGACCACCACTTCCGAGCTGATCACCCGCCGCCTGGGCAACGAGGGTTACACCTTCGCCAACGTCAACGGTGTTCCGCAGCCGCACGACGAAGACCACACGGTCGATATCACGTTCGTGGTCGATCCGGGCAAGCGTGCCTATGTGAACCGCATCAACTTCCGCGGCAACACCAAGTCCGAGGACGAAGTGCTGCGTCGCGAAATGCGTCAGATGGAAGGTGGCTGGGCTTCGACTTACCTGATCGACCAGTCCAAGACCCGTCTGGAGCGTCTGGGCTTCTTCAAGGAAGTCAACGTCGAAACCCCGGCCGTGCCAGGTGTCGACGACCAGGTAGACGTCAACTACGCAGTAGAAGAGCAGGCTTCCGGTTCGATCACCGCCAGCGTCGGTTTCGCCCAGAGCGCCGGTCTGATCCTCGGTGGTTCGATCACCCAGAACAACTTCCTGGGTACCGGTAACAAGGTCAGCATCGGCCTGACTCGCAGCGAATACCAAAGCCGTTACAACTTCGGCTATGTCGACCCCTACTGGACTGCCGATGGTGTGAGCCTGGGTTACAACGCGTTCTATCGCACCACTGACTACGACGACCTCGATGTCGACGTGGCGAGCTATGCGGTAGACAGCCTGGGTGCCGGCGTCAGCGTTGGCTACCCGATCAGCGAGACTTCGCGTCTGACCTTCGGCCTGACCGCGCAACAAGACAAGATCAAGACCGGTCGTTATACCGTCGATGAAATCTTCGACTTCGTGAATCGCGAAGGCGACAACTACCTGAACTTCAAGGCTTCGGCCGGCTGGTCCGAGTCGACCCTGAACAAAGGTGTCCTGGCGACCCGTGGTCATTCCCAAAGCCTGGTGCTGGAAGCCACTACTCCAGGTAGCGACCTGTCGTTCTTCAAGCTCGACTACCGCGGCCAGTTGTTCCAGCCGCTGACCGATACCTACACCATGCGCCTGCACACCGAGCTGGGTTATGGCGACGGTTATGGTTCGACCGACGGCTTGCCGTTCTATGAAAACTACTATGCTGGTGGTTTCAACTCGGTTCGTGGTTTCAAGGACAGCACCTTGGGTCCTCGCAGTACTCCGAGTCGTGGTGCGCTTGAGACCGGTAACTCTGGTACTTCGCGTGATCCCGATCAGGATCCGCTGCCATTCGGTGGCAACGTGCTGATTCAGGGCGGTGTCGAGGTGCTGTTCCCGATGCCGTTCGTCAAGGACCAACGCTCTCTTCGTACCTCCGTCTTCTGGGACGTGGGTAATGTGTTCGACTCCAAATGCGAGCAGGTCAGAAACCCTAGTGGTTTGCGTTCCGATACGCAGTGTAATGACGTCAGCCTGAGCAATCTGGCCAGTTCCGTGGGTGTCGGCGTGACGTGGGTAACCGCTCTGGGGCCGCTGAGTTTTGCTCTTGCAATGCCGGTCAAGAAACCTGACAACGCTGAAACCCAGGTGTTCCAATTCTCCCTCGGTCAGACTTTCTAAGAGTCCGACCCAAGATAACGACAATGGATTTTGTAGGAGTGCATCGTGCGTAAGTTGACTCAATTGGTTCTCCTGGCGACTGTCCTGGTAGCAGGCCCGGCCTTCGCCGACATGAAAATCGCCGTGCTGAACTATCAGATGGCACTGCTGGAATCCGATGCTGCGAAGAAATACGCAGTGGACGCCGAGAAGAAATTCGGTCCGCAGTTGAACAAGCTGAAAACCCTGGAAAGCAGTGCCAAGGGCATCCAGGATCGTCTGGTTGCCGGTGGCGACAAGATGCAGCAAGGCGAGCGTGAGCGTCTGGAACTCGAATTCAAGCAGAAAGCCCGTGACTTCCAGTTCCAGTCCAAGGAACTGAACGAAGCCAAGGCCGTTGCCGATCGTGAAATGCTCAAGCAACTGAAGCCGAAACTCGACAGCGCCGTGGAAGAAGTCATCAAGAAAGGTGGTTTTGACCTGGTGTTCGAGCGTGGCGCAGTGATTGATGTCAAACCTCAGTACGACATCACTCGCCAGGTTATCGAGCGCATGAATCAGCTGAAGTAACCCATGACAGCGACTATAAAGCTCGGCCAGCTGGCCGAGTTCCTCGGAGCCACCCTGCGTGGCTCCGCAGAGAAAGAAATCACTGGGCTAGCCACCTTGCAGGAGGCTGGCCCAGCTCAGTTGAGCTTTTTGGCAAATCCCCAATACCGTAAGTATCTGACTGACAGCCAGGCGGGTGCCGTGCTGCTGAAGGCGGCGGATGCCGAAGGTTATGCCGGTGATGCCCTGGTCGTGGCCGATCCCTACCTGTCGTACGCGCGGATTTCCCACCTGTTCGATCCCAAGCCCAAGGCGCCGGCCGGCATTCATCCGACCGCGGTCATTGCCGAGGATGCTGTGGTCGACGCAACGGCCAGTGTTGGCGCGTTTGCGGTCGTCGAGAGCGGCGCGCAAATCGCCGCGGGCGTCACGATCGGTGCTCATTGTTTTATCGGTGCTCGTTGCCAGATCGGCGAGGGCGGTTGGCTGGCTCCACGCGTGACGCTTTATCACGATGTGCGTATCGGCAAGCGTGTGGTCATTCAGTCTGGTGCGGTACTGGGCGGCGAAGGTTTCGGTTTCGCCAACGAGAAGGGCATCTGGCAGAAGATCGCGCAGATTGGCGGTGTCACCATTGGCGATGATGTCGAGATCGGCGTGAATACCGCTATCGATCGCGGAGCGCTGGCCGATACCGTCATCGGCAATGGCGTGAAGCTGGATAACCAGATTCAGATCGCCCACAACGTCCAGGTCGGTGATCACACCGCCATGGCAGCCTGTGTCGGTATTTCCGGCAGCACCCGGATCGGCAAGCACTGCATGCTCGCCGGCGGTGTCGGGCTGGTTGGCCACATCGATATTTGCGACAACGTTTTCCTGACCGGGATGACCATGGTGACCCACTCGATTACCGAGCCGGGTGCCTACTCTTCCGGTACAGCCATGCAGCCTGCTGCCGAGTGGCGCAAAAGCGCGGCACGCATCCGTCAGCTCGATGATCTCGCGCGACGCCTGCGACAACTGGAAAAGCGCGTTGGGGAAGTGACCCCCGACGGTAAAGCTTCATCAGATGGCTGATACCATTTCCATATCAAGTGTGCACAGCCGTTAGACTGCCTCCTTGATTTGCTAGAGGAGTGTGCGTTAGTCGCACGCTCCCAATCTTTACTACAGGCTTCCCCCCGAAATGATGGACATCAACGAGATTCGCGAATACCTGCCTCACCGTTACCCGTTCCTGTTGGTGGACCGGGTAGTGGACCTGGATGTTGAGGGCAAGTGCATTCGTGCCTACAAGAATGTCAGCATCAACGAACCTTTCTTCAATGGTCACTTCCCTGCGCATCCAATCATGCCGGGCGTGCTGATCATCGAAGCCATGGCTCAGGCTGCGGGCATTCTTGGTTTCAAGATGCTGGACGTGAAGCCGGCCGATGGCACCCTCTATTACTTCGTCGGTTCCGACAAGCTGCGCTTCCGCCAGCCGGTGCTGCCGGGTGACCAGTTGATCCTGGAAGCCAAGTTCATCAGTTGCAAGCGCCAGATCTGGAAATTCGAATGCCAGGCTTCGGTCGACGGCAAGCCAGTCTGCTCCGCTGAAATCATCTGTGCGGAACGCAAACTATGAGTTTGATTGACCCTCGCGCAATCATCGATCCGACGGCCATTCTGGCCGACGACGTTGAGGTTGGCCCGTGGTCGATCGTTGGCGCCGGTGTGGAAATCGGCGAGGGTACGGTGATCGGGCCTCATGTGGTTCTCAAAGGCCCGACCCGGATCGGTAAGCACAATCGTATCTACCAGTTCTCCTCGGTAGGCGAAGACACTCCCGATCTGAAGTACAAAGGCGAGGAAACCCGCCTGGTGATTGGTGACCACAATGTCATTCGTGAAGGCGTGACCATTCATCGCGGCACTGTCCAGGATCGTTCCGAGACTACTCTTGGCGATCATAACCTGGTCATGGCGTACGCCCATATCGGTCACGACAGCGTGATCGGCAACCATTGCATCCTGGTCAACAATACGGCGTTGGCCGGCCATGTGCATGTGGACGACTGGGCGATCCTGTCCGGCTTCACCCTGGTTCACCAGTACTGCCATATCGGTGCCCACAGCTTTTCCGGCATGGGTACGGCGATCGGCAAGGATGTTCCGGCCTTTGTCACAGTGTTCGGCAACCCGGCCGAGGCACGCAGCATGAACTTCGAGGGCATGCGTCGTCGTGGTTTCAGCGAAGACGCGATTCACGCCCTGCGTCGAGCCTATAAAGTGGTGTATCGCCAAGGCTTGACCGTCGATCAGGCGCTCGTCGAGTTGGCTGAAGCTGCTGCACAATTTCCCGAAGTCGCGGTATTTCGTGACTCGATCCAGTCTTCGACCCGCGGCATCACCCGTTAATCATGAGCAAACTGCGTATTGCGCTGGTGGCTGGCGAAGCTTCCGGCGACATTCTTGGCGCCGGTTTGATGCGCGCGCTCAAGGTCCAGCATCCCGCCGTTGAATTTATCGGTGTCGGAGGCCCGCTGATGCAGGCCGAAGGGCTGACCTCTTACTTCCCGATGGAGCGCCTGGCGGTCATGGGGCTAGTGGAAGTCCTGGGGCGCTTGCGCGAACTGCTGGCCCGGCGCAAGAAACTGGTTCAGACCTTGATCGCCGAGAAACCGGACGTGTTTATCGGCATCGATGCCCCCGATTTCAACCTCAACATCGAACTCAAGTTGCGTCAGGCCGGTATCAAGACCGTGCACTACGTCAGTCCTTCGGTCTGGGCCTGGCGGCAAAAGCGCGTGCTGAAGATCCGCGAAGGTTGCGACCTGATGCTGACGCTGTTCCCGTTCGAAGCCAAATTCTATGAAGAGAAGGGCGTGCCGGTGCGGTTCGTCGGGCACTCCCTGGCTGATGCCATTCCATTGGAAGCCGATCGGGCTGCGGCTCGCACTGAGTTGGGCCTGCCAGACGGTCCGCTGGTGGCCCTGATGCCGGGCAGCCGTGGCGGCGAAGTCGGGCGCCTGGGAGCATTGTTCCTCGACGCGGCACAGCGCCTGCGCGCTTTGCGTCCTGGGGTGCGTTTCGTCATGCCCTGCGCGAGCCCCGAGCGACGCACTCAGTTGGAGGAGCTGCTGGCCGGTCGCGACCTGCCGCTGACCCTGCTCAACGGTCAGTCGCATCAGGCGCTGGCGGCTTGCGACGCGGTATTGATCGCTTCCGGCACCGCGACCCTTGAGGCGCTGCTGTACAAGCGCCCGATGGTCGTTGCCTATCGCCTGGCGCCGCTGACCTTCTGGATTCTCAAGCGTATGGTCAAGAGCCCTTATATTTCCCTGCCGAACCTGCTGGCCCAACGCCTGCTGGTTCCCGAGCTGCTGCAGGACGACGCCACTGCAGAGGCCCTGGCCCAGACCCTGTCGCCCTTGATCGAAGACGGCCAGGAGCAGACCCGCGGTTTTGACGAGATCCATCGCACCTTGCGCCGGGATGCCTCCAACCAGGCGGCTGAAGCGGTGTTGAGCCTGATTGGCAAACCGGTATGAGTAACGAAAAGATGCAGATGGGACTGGATTTCTCGCTGGTGGCCGATGCCGAAGACCTGGTGGCCGGTGTCGACGAAGTAGGGCGCGGCCCCTTGTGCGGCGCAGTGGTCACGGCTGCGGTCATCCTCGATCCGAGTCGGCCGATTCTCGGCCTGAACGACTCGAAGAAGCTCACCGAGGCCCGTCGCGAAAAACTCTACGACGAGATTTGCGAGAAAGCCTTGAGCTGGTGCATTGCCCGCGCCGAAGTCGAGGAAATCGACGAGTTGAATATCCTGCATGCCACCATGCTGGCCATGCAGCGCGCGGTAGAAGGACTGAGCGTGACCCCGAAACTGGCGATGATCGACGGTAATCGTTGCCCGAAACTGTCGATGCCTGCCGAAGCCGTGGTCCAGGGTGATAGCAAGGTGCCTGCGATCGCCGCGGCGTCGATTCTGGCCAAGGTCAGCCGGGATCGCGAGATGGCGGCGTTCGAGCTGATCTACCCCGGTTATGGCATCGGCGGACACAAGGGCTATCCGACGCCCGTTCATCTGGAAGCGCTGGCCCGACTGGGGCCGACGCCGATTCACCGGCGCTCGTTCGCGCCGGTACGCCAAGCCTACGAAGCCCGTGAGAACGTGGGCGAGATTCAGTCCTGAGGCTGATGTTTTAGCGAAGGCCCGGTACAATCCGGGCCTTGTTGTTTTCGCGCTTTCTTACAGGATCACTATGCCGGCTTCATTCGTTCATCTACGCCTGCACACTGAATATTCCCTGGTTGACGGTCTGGTGCGGATCAAACCGCTGGTCAAGACGTTGGCCGGCATGGGCATGCCCGCGGTGGCGGTTACCGACCAGAACAACATGTGTTCCCTGGTCAAGTTCTACAAGGCGGCCATGGGCACCGGGATCAAGCCGATCTGTGGCGCCGACTTGTGGCTGTCGAACAAGGATCCCGAGAATCCACTGAGCCGCATCAGCCTGCTGGTGATGAATGCCGTGGGCTATCGCAACCTGACCGAGCTGATTTCCCGCGGCTTCATCGATGGCCAGCGTAATGGCCAGATCATCATTGAGCGCGAGTGGGTGGCCGAGGCCGCCGAAGGCCTGATCATGCTCTCGGCCGCGAAAGAGGGTGAGATCGGTATTGCCCTGCTCGCTGGCGACTTGCAAGAGGCGGAAATCCTGGCGCGCGAGTGGATGGCGGTGTTCCCGGACCGCTTCTATCTGGAAGTCCAGCGTACCAACCGTCCCAACGACGAAGAGCAATTGCACGCTGCGGTGGCCCTGGCGGACAAGATCGGCGCGCCGCTGGTGGCGACCAACGATGTGCGGTTCATCAAGCGCGAAGACTTCGAGGCCCATGAAACCCGGGTCTGCATCGGTGAAGGCCGTGCCCTCGACGACCCGCGCCGTTCGAAGAACTACAGCGACCAACAGTACCTGAAAAGCGCCGAGGAAATGGCCGAACTGTTCAGCGACCTGCCCGAGGCCCTGGAAAACACGGTCGAGATCGCCAAGCGCTGCAATATCGAAGTGAAGCTGGGCAAGCACTTCTTGCCTGACTATCCGATTCCCGATGGCATGACCATCGACGAGTATTTCCGCAAGGTGTCGTTCGACGGGTTGGAGGAGCGCCTCAGCGTGCTGCTGCCCAAGGACACCACCCAAGACTATGAAGCCAAGCGCCAGGTGTATGTCGACCGGCTGAATTTCGAGCTGGATATCATCATCCAGATGGGGTTCCCCGGTTACTTCCTGATCGTTATGGACTTTATCCAGTGGGCCAAGAGCAACGGCGTGCCGGTAGGTCCTGGCCGGGGGTCGGGTGCCGGCTCCCTGGTGGCCTACGTGCAGAAGATCACCGACCTCGACCCGCTGGCCTACGACCTGCTGTTCGAACGTTTCCTCAACCCGGAACGGGTCTCCATGCCCGACTTCGACGTCGACTTCTGCATGGACGGTCGTGACCGGGTTATCGACTACGTGGCCGAGAAGTATGGCCGTAACGCCGTAAGCCAGATCATCACCTTCGGTTCCATGGCCGCGAAGGCGGTGGTGCGTGACGTGGCGCGGGTGCAGGGCAAGTCTTACGGCCTGGCTGACCGTTTGTCGAAGATGATTCCCTTCGAAGTCGGCATGACCCTGGAAAAAGCCTACGAGCAGGAAGAAATCCTGCGTGACTTCATCAAGGTCGATGAAGAAGCGGCGGAAATCTGGGAGATGGCGCGCAAGCTCGAGGGCGTGGTGCGTAACGTCGGCAAGCACGCCGGTGGCGTGGTTATCGCCCCGACCAAGCTGACTGACTTCTCGCCGATCTACTGCGACGAAGCCGGCGACGGCCTGGTAACCCAGTTCGACAAGGACGACGTCGAGGCCGCCGGCCTGGTGAAGTTCGACTTCCTCGGCCTGCGGACCCTGACCATCATCAAGTGGGCGATGGAGACCATCAACCGCGAGCAGGTCAAAAAGAACCTGCCCGACGTCAACATCGACTTCATCCCGCTGGACGACAAGAAGACTTACGAGCTGTTGCAGAAGGCCGAGACCACTGCGGTGTTCCAGCTCGAATCCCGAGGCATGAAAGAGCTGATCAAAAAGCTCAAGCCCGACTGTCTGGAAGACCTGATCGCACTGGTAGCGCTGTTCCGTCCTGGTCCGTTGCAATCGGGCATGGTGGACGACTTCATCAACCGTAAGCACGGTCGCGCCGAACTGGCCTATCCGCATCCGGACTACCAGTACGAGGGCCTGCGGCCGGTACTGGCGCCGACCTACGGCATCATCCTGTATCAGGAACAGGTGATGCAGATTGCCCAGGTGATGGCGGGCTATACCCTTGGCGGGGCCGACATGCTGCGTCGTGCCATGGGTAAGAAAAAACCCGAGGAGATGGCCAAGCAACGCGGCGGCTTCATCGAAGGTTGCGCCAACAACGGTATCGATGCCGACCTGGCGGGCAACATCTTCGACCTGGTGGAAAAGTTCGCCGGCTACGGTTTCAACAAGTCCCACTCGGCCGCCTACGGCCTGGTGTCCTACCAGACTGCATGGCTCAAGACGCATCACCCGGCGCCTTTCATGGCCGCGGTACTGTCCGCGGATATGCACAACACCGACAAGGTGGTGGTGCTGATCGAAGAAGTGCGCAGTATGAAGCTGCGCCTCGATGCTCCGGATGTGAACAGTTCCGACTTCAAGTTCACCGTTAATAACGACGGCCGCATCGTCTATGGCCTGGGAGCGATCAAGGGCGTGGGCGAGGGGCCGGTGGAGGCGATCGTCGAGGCCCGTGCCGAAGGTGGCCCGTTCAAGGACCTGTTCGACTTCTGCAGCCGGGTCGACCTCAAGCGCATCAACAAACGTACCCTCGATGCATTGATCCGTAGTGGTGCCCTGGACCGCCTGGGGCCTTACTTCCACGACGAAATCAAGGCTTATCAGGCCAACATCGACCGCAACCGCGCGGTGCTGTTGTCGGCCCTGGAGGAAGCGGTCAAGGCGGCCGAGCAGACCGCGCGTACCGCCGACAGTGGCCACGCCGACCTGTTCGGCGGGGTCTTCGTCGAAGAAGATGCGGATGTCTACGCCAATCATCGCAAGGCCAAGGAACTGACCCTCAAGGAGCGCCTGAAAGGGGAGAAAGATACCCTCGGCCTGTACCTGACCGGGCACCCGATCGACGAATACGAAGGTGAGATCCGCCGTTTTGCCCGCCAGCGCATCGTCGACCTGAAGCCGGCGCGCGATACCCAGACCGTCGCGGGCATGATCATTGCCCTGCGGGTCATGAAGAACAAAAAGGGCGACAAGATGGGGTTCATTACCCTTGACGATCGTTCGGGGCGGATCGAGGCTTCGCTGTTCGCCGAGGCCTTCCATTCGGCCCAGTCCCTGCTGCAGACCGACGCGATGGTGGTGGTCGAGGGCGAAGTCAGCAACGACGACTTCTCCGGCGGCCTGCGCCTGCGGGTCAAGCGGGTGATGAGCATGGAAGATGCGCGTACCAACCTGGCGGAAAGCCTGCGCCTGAAGGTGCACACCGAAGCCCTCAAGGGCGATCAGCTACGCTGGCTGGGGGAGTTGTGCAAACGCCATCGCGGCGCTTGCCCGATCTCCATGGAATACACCAAGGAGGACGCCAAGGCCTTGCTGCAGTTCGGCGAAGCCTGGCGGATCGATCCGGCGGATGCCTTGATTCAAGCCCTGCGTGACCAGTTCGGGCGAGACAACGTCTTCCTCCAATACCGTTGACGGTCTGGCGCCATAAAAGTGCGCCGATCTCGACCCGAATTTTTAATCTCGACCTGAACGCGCCTCTCCCTTAAGGTAGGGCGCGAATAGACAACCGGCCGGCCCAAGCTCTCTTGGACGTCGACCCAAGACGGACGCCTATGAACCCGAATTTTCTTGATTTCGAACAGCCGATCGCCGACCTGCAAGCCAAGATCGAAGAGTTGCGCTTGGTCGGTAATGACAATTCGCTGAATATCGGCGATGAGATCTCCCGCCTGCAAGACAAGAGCAGCACTCTGACCGAGGACATCTTCGGCAAGCTGACCAGCTGGCAGATCGCACGCCTGGCGCGTCATCCGCGTCGTCCGTACACCCTGGACTACATCGAGCACATCTTCACCGAGTTCGACGAACTGCATGGCGATCGTCACTTCTCCGACGACGCCGCGATCGTCGGCGGCGTTGCCCGCCTGGACGACCTGCCGGTCATGATCATCGGTCACCAGAAAGGCCGTGAAGTGCGCGAGAAGGTCCGCCGCAACTTCGGTATGCCGCGCCCTGAAGGCTATCGCAAGGCCTGCCGCCTGATGGAAATGGCCGAGCGCTTCAAGATGCCGATCCTGACCTTCATCGACACCCCGGGCGCCTACCCGGGCATCGACGCCGAAGAGCGCAACCAGAGCGAGGCCATTGCCTGGAACCTGCGGGTCATGGCGCGCCTGAAAACCCCGATCATCGCCACTGTGATCGGTGAAGGTGGTTCTGGCGGTGCGCTGGCCATTGGTGTCTGCGATCAGCTGAATATGCTGCAGTACTCCACTTACGCGGTAATTTCGCCGGAAGGCTGCGCCTCGATCCTGTGGAAAACCGCCGAGAAAGCACCGGATGCCGCCGAAGCCATGGGCATCACCGCCGAGCGCCTGAAAGGCCTTGGCATTGTCGACAAGGTCATTGGCGAGCCACTGGGTGGCGCGCATCGTGATCCGGTTGCCGCTGCCGCGCTGATCCGCGCCGAGCTGACTTCACAGCTGGCGATGCTCAAGAAGATGGATAACGACACCCTGCTGGCGCGTCGTTACGATCGCCTGATGAGCTACGGTCTCTGATAGATCGACGCTCCTTGTAGGGGCGGGCTTGCTCGCGAAATGGGCGCCTCGGCCATTCAGGTCGAGGCTTTTCAGGCACTGCGAGCACGCTCGGTCTCTACTCAGGATCCGCTCCATTCATGAGCCCATTCGATACAGCCCTCACGCAAAAACTGCTGCAACGCCTCCTGCCCTGGCTGGATCGATCGGCCTGGCGCATCGCATTCTCTGGTGGCCTCGATTCCACCGTCCTGCTGCACCTGCTTGCCCAACTCAAGCAGCGACACAGACTTCCCCCTTTGACCGCCATACACGTGCATCACGGCCTCCAGGCTGCGGCTGACGCCTGGCCGGAGCATTGTCGGGCCCAGTGCGAGGCTTTGGCTGTGCCGTTGCAGGTGGTGGCGGTGCAGGTGCAACCAGGAGCCAGTCTCGAGCGCGCGGCGCGGGAAGCGCGTTATGCCGTGTTCGAAGAAATAACCGGCAGCAATGAGTTGCTGCTGACGGCCCAGCACCGCGACGATCAGGCGGAAACCCTGTTATTCCGTCTGCTGCGCGGAGCCGGAGTCAGGGGGCTGTCGGCCATGCCGGCGTCGCGTGCGTTGGGGCAGGGGCATTTGCTGCGGCCTTTGCTCGACGTCTCCCGCGACGAACTGGAGCGCTACGCTCGGGAACACCAGCTGCACTGGATCGACGACCCCTCCAACCAGGACCGGCAGTTCTCCCGCAATTACCTGCGCCATCAGGTATTCCCATTGCTGACCGCCCGCTGGCCACAAGCTGCCAGCAGCATGGCGCGCAGCGCGGCGCATTTGCGCGAGGCGCGGGAGTTGCTGGATGAGCTGGCCATTATCGATCTGCAAGAGGCGGTCAAGGGCGCCGAGTTCGAGTGGCTGGGATTACCGTCCCTGGCGCTGGCGCCTTTGCTCGGCTTGTCGCAGGCGCGCCAGCGCAATGCCCTGAGTCACTGGCTGAGCCGGTTCACGCCGCTGCCGGACAGCGATCACTGGGCGGGCTGGCAGACGCTGCGCGATGCCGCGGGCGACAGCCGTTCGGTATGGCGGCTGGGGCAGGGCGAGTTGCAGCGGGCGGCAGGGCGCGTCTGGTGGTTGTCGGATAGCTGGCTGCGGCCCGTACTGTCTGCACCGAGTTGGGTCGATACCGCTGCGCCTCTGCCGTTGCCGGGTAATGGTCGGTTGCAACTCATCGGTAGCGCGCCGCAAGGGCCTTTGCAAGTGCGTTACCGTCAGGGGGGCGAGGTGATGCAACTGCCAGGACGCGGCCACCGCGACCTCAAGCGTCTGCTCAATGAGGCAGGTCTGCCGGCCTTCGTCCGTGGCAGATTGCCGCTGCTGTATCGAGGCGAAGAATTGCTCGCGGTGGCGAACCTGCCAGGTCTTGACGCAAATGCCCATGAAGGTTGGCAATTGCATTGGCAGCCGCCTTCGAGCGATCAAGGTTTGAGCTGAAAGTCCCTTTCCGGTAGACTACGCTCCCTTCTTGATACAACTTCTGTGGATTCGCCTGAATTGCAGGAGTTGCCGATTACCAAGCAGTCTTTGCTGGGCGATTCCAAAAAATGTGTAGCGAGCAACGTACCGGTGTTTTCTCTTCCGGTCTGTCCCAACGCGGCGGTTTTTTTGAAAGGTGCACTGTGATTAATGCAGGTGATCGGGGGCTTCGGCCTTCCTTCGCTTTCCCCGGCGGCTCGGACCGCTTTAACGCAGACTTCTAGGGTTTTTCATGACGCGCTACATATTCGTCACGGGCGGTGTTGTTTCTTCATTGGGGAAAGGCATTGCCTCGGCTTCATTGGCGGCCATCCTGGAGGCGCGGGGACTTAAGGTCACCATGCTCAAGCTGGACCCGTACATCAACGTCGACCCGGGCACCATGAGCCCGTTCCAGCACGGTGAAGTGTTCGTCACCCACGACGGCGCCGAGACCGACCTGGACCTGGGCCACTACGAGCGGTTCATCCGCACGACCATGACCCAGAACAACAACTTCACCACCGGTCGTGTCTACGAGCACGTGCTGCGCAAAGAGCGCCGGGGTGACTACCTGGGCGCCACCATCCAGGTGATTCCGCACATCACCGACGAGATCAAGCGTCGCATCATCAAGGGCGCCGGCGATGCCGACGTGGCCCTGGTGGAGATCGGCGGCACCGTGGGTGACATCGAGTCGCAACCGTTCCTCGAGGCCATCCGCCAGCTGCGTGTCGAAGTCGGTTCCAAGCGCGCGATGCTGATGCACCTGACCCTGGTTCCGTACATCGCTACCGCTGGCGAGACCAAGACCAAGCCAACCCAGCACTCGGTGAAAGAGCTGCGTTCCATCGGCCTGCAGCCTGACGTGCTGATCTGCCGCTCCGACCATCCGGTGGATGTGTCCTCGCGTCGCAAGATCGCGCTGTTCACCAACGTTGAAGAGCGCGCGGTGATCTCCCTGGAAGACGTCGACACCATCTACAAGATCCCGGCCGTGCTGCACGCACAGGGTCTGGACGATTTCGTCGTCGAGCGTTTCGGCCTGCAATGCAACGGTGCCGATCTGTCCGAGTGGGAAAAGGTGGTCGACGCCAAGCTCAACCCCGAGCACGAAGTCACCATCGCCATGGTCGGCAAGTACATGGAGTTGCTGGACGCCTACAAGTCGCTGATCGAAGCGATGAGTCACGCCGGCATCACCAACCGTACCAAGGTCAACCTGCGCTATATCGATTCCGAAGACATCGAGAACCAGGGCACCGCGCTGCTTGAAGGCGTCGATGCGATCCTGGTTCCAGGCGGCTTCGGTCTGCGTGGCGTGGAAGGCAAGATCACCGCCGTCCAGTACGCTCGCGAAAACAAGGTGCCGTACCTGGGTATCTGCCTGGGCATGCAAGTGGCCGTGATCGAGTTCGCTCGTAACGTCATGGGCTGGAAAGACGCCAACTCCACCGAGTTCGATCGCGCCAGCGGTCACCCGGTCGTCGGCCTGATCACCGAGTGGGCAGATGCCACCGGCGCCGTCGAAACCCGTACCGAGACCTCCGACCTGGGCGGCACCATGCGTCTCGGCGCTCAGGAGTGCCTGCTCGAAGCTGGCTCCAAGGTGCACGATTGCTACGCCAAGGACGTGATCGTCGAGCGTCACCGTCATCGCTACGAAGTGAACAACAACCTGCTGCCGCAGCTGATCGACGCCGGTCTGAAGATTTCCGGTCGTTCCGGCGATGGCGCGCTGGTTGAAGTGGTCGAGGCGCAGGATCATCCATGGTTCGTCGCCTGCCAGTTCCACCCTGAGTTCACCTCGACCCCACGTGACGGCCATCCGCTATTCAGTGGCTTCGTCAAGGCCGCTTTGGCTCAACACCAGAAGAAGGCGTAACCCCGATGGCACAGAAGATCATCCGCGTCGGCGACATCGAGATTGCCAACGACAAACCCATGGTGCTGTTCGGCGGCATGAACGTGCTGGAAAGCCGTGACATGGCCATGCAGGTCTGCGAAGAGTACGTGAAGGTCACCGAGAAGCTCGGTATCCCTTACGTGTTCAAGGCCAGTTTCGACAAGGCCAACCGGTCTTCTGTGACCTCTTATCGTGGTCCTGGCCTGGAAGAGGGCATGCGCATCTTCCAGGACATCAAGCAAGCCTTCGGCGTGCCGATCATCACCGACGTCCACGAGCCCTACCAGGCCGAGGTCGTCGCCGAGGTCTGCGACATCATTCAGCTGCCGGCCTTCCTGTCGCGCCAGACCGATCTGGTGGTCGCGATGGCCAAGACCGGTGCGGTGATCAACATCAAGAAAGCCCAGTTCCTCGCGCCCCAGGAAATGAAACACATCCTGAGCAAATGCGAGGAAGCGGGTAACGATCAGTTGATCCTCTGCGAGCGTGGTTCGAGCTTCGGCTACAACAACCTGGTGGTCGACATGCTCGGCTTCGGCATCATGAAGCAGTTCGAATACCCGGTGTTCTTCGATGTGACCCACGCGCTGCAAATGCCCGGCGGTCGTTCAGACTCGGCTGGCGGTCGCCGTGCCCAGGTCACCGACCTGGCCAAGGCCGGCATGAGCCAGTCCCTGGCCGGCCTGTTCCTGGAAGCCCACCCGGACCCGGACAACGCCAAATGCGACGGTCCATGCGCCCTGCGCCTGGACAAGCTCGAACCTTTCCTGGCCCAGCTCAAGGCCCTGGACGAACTGGTTAAGAGTTTTCCGACGGTAGAGACCGCGTAAACCCGATTTCTCCGGTAAAGTACCGCACGATTAATCGCTCAGGCCTGCGGGCCTGAGCCTTATCGTCCGCAAGTCTGCCCCCTGTTCCCTGCTTGCCGACGGTAAAGAGATTCCCTTCAGCTGCGTCGTTTTCGTCAACTTTGGAGTGTTTACAACAATGGCAAAAATCGTCGACATCAAAGGTCGTGAAGTTCTCGACTCCCGTGGCAACCCCACCGTCGAAGCGGACGTGCTTCTCGATAACGGCATCATCGGCAGCGCCTGCGCGCCGTCCGGTGCCTCCACCGGCTCGCGTGAAGCGCTGGAGCTGCGTGATGGCGACAAGAGCCGTTACCTGGGCAAGGGCGTACTGAAGGCCGTAGCCAACATCAATGGTCCGATCCGCGACCTGCTGCTGGGTAAAGACCCAAGCGACCAGAAAGCCCTCGATCAGGCGATGATCAAGCTGGACGGTACCGACAACAAGGCAACCCTGGGCGCCAACGCGATCCTCGCCGTTTCCCTGGCCGCGGCCAAGGCAGCAGCACAGGACCAGGACCTGCCGCTGTACGCGCACATCGCCAACCTGAACGGTACTCCGGGTGTCTACTCGATGCCGGTGCCGATGATGAACATCATCAACGGTGGCGAGCACGCCGATAACAACGTCGACATCCAGGAATTCATGGTGCAGCCGGTTGGCGCCAAGTCCTTCTCCGAAGGCCTGCGCATGGGCACCGAGATTTTCCATCACCTCAAAGCTGTGCTGAAGGCCCGTGGCCTGAGCACTGCCGTGGGTGACGAAGGTGGTTTCGCGCCGAACCTGGCTTCCAACGAAGACGCGCTGAAAGTGATCTCCGAAGCCGTGGCCAACGCCGGTTACAAGCTGGGCACCGACGTGACCCTGGCTCTGGACTGCGCGGCCAGCGAGTTTTTCGAAGACGGCAAGTACAACCTGTCCGGCGAAGGCCAGGTGTTCACTGCTGAAGGTTTCGCCGACTACCTCAAGGGCCTGACCGAGCGTTACCCGATCATCTCCATCGAAGACGGTCTGGACGAGTCCGACTGGGCTGGCTGGAAGATCCTCACCGACAAGATCGGCGAGAAGACCCAACTGGTGGGCGACGACCTGTTCGTGACCAACACCAAGATCCTGAAAGAAGGCATCGACAAGAAGATCGCCAACTCGATCCTGATCAAGTTCAACCAGATCGGCACCCTGACCGAAACCCTGGAAGCCATCCAGATGGCCAAGGCTGCCGGTTACACCGCAGTGATTTCGCACCGTTCCGGCGAAACCGAAGATTCGACCATTGCCGACCTGGCCGTGGGCACCTCGGCTGGCCAGATCAAGACCGGTTCGCTGTGCCGTTCCGACCGCGTGTCCAAGTACAACCAATTGCTGCGTATCGAAGAGCAATTGAATGGCAAAGCCAAGTACAACGGCCGCAGCGAGTTTCGCGGTTAAGCGGTAGATGGTGCAAAGACACCGGATTGGGTCAGAAAAATCGCATCAGCGAGATTTTTGCCACTAATCTGATGCCTTAAGAGCACAAGCCTGGTTCTTCCAGGCTTCGTGCTGTCAGTAGGTTCGAAGTTGTTGGCATGGCTGTCTTTTTTCACTGGATACCCGATATTCGATGCGCAGTCCCAATTGGTTGTTCCTCGTCTTGCTCTTGCTGCTGGCTGGCCTGCAGTACCGCCTCTGGGTGGGGAATGGCAGCTTGGCGCAGGTAACCGACCTGACTCAGCAAATTGCCGATCAGCGCGCTGAAAACGAGCGCCTGCTGGAGCGCAATCGTGTACTCGACGCGGAAGTCATGGAATTGAAGAAAGGCATGGAGACCGTGGAAGAGCGGGCTCGTCATGAACTGGGCATGGTCAAGGAGGGTGAAACCCTCTACCAGTTGGCCCAATGATCCAGTCGCTGCCGGCCTTCTGGGCCGTGATTCCTGCCGCGGGCGTCGGTGCCCGTATGGCCGCGGACCGTCCCAAGCAATACTTGCAACTGGGCGGGCGCACTATTCTCGAACACAGCCTCGGCTGTTTCCTCGACCATCCTTGCCTGAAGGGGGTGGTGGTCAGCCTGGCGCTTGACGATCCTTACTGGCCGACCCTGGCCTGTGCCCACGACCCGCGGATCCAGCGGGTCGAAGGTGGCGCGGAGCGTTCCGGATCGGTCCTCAATGCCTTGCTCCATCTGCATGCCCAGGGCGCTGCGGATGAAGACTGGGTGTTGGTTCACGATGCCGCACGGCCGAACCTGTCCCGTGATGACCTGGACAAGCTGCTGAGCGAACTGGCGGATGATCCTGTGGGCGGCCTGCTCGCGGTGCCGGCTCGTGACACCCTGAAGCGGATCGACAAGCACGGACGGGTGCTGGAAACCGTGGACCGCAGCCTGATCTGGCAAGCCTATACGCCGCAGATGTTCCGTCTTGGCGCCTTGCATCGCGCCCTGGCCGACAGCCTGGTGGCGGATGTGGCGATTACCGATGAAGCGTCGGCGATGGAATGGGCCGGCCAGGCGCCACGCCTGATCGAAGGGCGTTCGGACAACCTCAAGGTGACCCGTCCGGAAGACCTGGAGTGGCTGCGCCAGCGTTGGGCCAATCGCCGCTGAGCTTAGCTTTTCGCGGGCCCCTGTAGCCGCTGCCGCAGGCTGCGAACGGCCCGGAACGGGACGCGTTTTTTGTAGTCGTCATGTACTTCAAGCCGATCGCAGCCTGCCGCAGCGGCTACGGATCAATCCTTGTACTCCGGCCGTTTGGCCAACCCCTCCTTGAGATAGTCCACCAGCTTGCGCACCTTGGGCGACAGATGCCGTTGTTGCGGATACAGCGCCCATACCGCGGTATTCGGCGGCTGATGCGCCTCGAGCAGGGAAATCAGGGTGCCCTGATGCAAATGTTCCAGCACGTAATAATCTGGTAGCTGGCAGAGGCCAACCCCCTGTAGCGCTGCATCCAGCACGGCCTGCCCGCTGTTGCAGCGCCAGTTGCCTTGCACCCGCTGGGAGAACTCGCGGCCGTCCTGCTCCAGTTGCCAGATGTCCGAGCTGCCAATCAGGCAGTTGTGCCGACTCAACTCCGACAGGCTGTGGGGGCGGCCGTAGCGTTCCAGGTAGGACGGCGAGGCGCAGAGGTACATGCGGCGTGGCGCCAGGCGGGTCGCCACCAGTCGTGAGTCTTGCAGGCGACCGAGGCGAATGGCCAGGTCCAGGCCCTCATGCACCAGGTCCAGGGGGCGATTGCTCAGTTCGATATCCACTCGCAGTTGCGGGTAAAGCCCCATGAAACTGGTGACCAGCGGCACGATAAAACGCTCGCCGTAGGCCACTGCGCAGGTCATGCGCAGCATGCCCTTGGGCTCGCTGGTCAGGTCGCCGACGGCGCGCAACGCTTCTTCGCGCCCGTCCTGCAGGCGCTGGCAATGCTGCAAGAAAGTCTGCCCGGCCTCGGTCAGGGTCACTCGGCGGGTACTGCGATACAGCAGGCGGGTCTGCAGCCGTTCTTCCAGGCGGACGATCTGCCGGCTGATATGGGAAGACGACACTCCGAGGCGCTCCGCGGCGGCAGTGAACTGGCTGCACTCGGCCACGGCGACGAATTCGTCGATGCCTTCCCAGCGGTTCTCGTTCATGGTGATTATCCCTGTACAGCAATAATGTTTTGCTTTTGTCCGGATTATTCATCGTCAGGCGCTGTTTTACACTCCCTGTCTCGTTTTTATTCGCTGGAGACCCAGGATGATCAAGTCACGCGCTGCCGTTGCCTTCGAGGCCAAGAAACCCCTTGAGATCGTTGAAGTCGATGTCGCCATGCCCAAGGCCGGCGAGGTGTTGTTGCGGGTCGTCGCTTCCGGCGTGTGCCACACCGACGCCTACACCCTGTCCGGGGCCGATCCGGAAGGTATCTTCCCGTCGATCCTCGGTCACGAAGGCGGCGCCGTGGTCGAGGCCATCGGCGAGGGCGTGACCTCGGTGGCCGTGGGCGATCACGTGATCCCGCTGTACACCCCGGAATGCGGCAAGTGCAAATTCTGCCTGTCGGGCAAGACCAACCTGTGCCAGGCGATCCGCGCTACCCAGGGCAAGGGCCTGATGCCGGACGGCACCACCCGTTTCTCCTATAAAGGCCAGCCGATTTTCCACTACATGGGCACCTCGACCTTTTCCGAGTACACCGTGTTGCCGGAAATCTCGGTGGCCAAGATCCCTAAAGAAGCGCCTCTGGAAAAAGTCTGCCTGCTGGGTTGCGGCGTCACCACCGGGATCGGCGCGGTGATCAATACCGCCAAGGTCAAGGCTGGCGACACCGTGGCGATCTTCGGCCTGGGCGGCATCGGCCTGTCGGCGGTGATCGGCGCCGTGAAAGCCAAGGCTGGCCGGATTATCGCCATCGACATCAACCCGGCCAAGTTCGAGATCGCCAAACAGCTGGGCGCCACCGATTGCGTGAACCCGAAAGACTTCGACCGGCCGATCCAGGAGGTCATCGTCGACATGACCGACGGCGGCGTGGACTTCTCCTTCGAGTGCATCGGCAACGTGCAACTGATGCGTGCCGCATTGGAATGCTGCCACAAGGGCTGGGGTGAGTCGGTGATCATCGGCGTGGCCGGTGCCGGCCAGGAAATCTCTACCCGTCCGTTCCAGCTGGTTACCGGACGCGTCTGGCGCGGTTCGGCGTTCGGTGGCGTGCGTGGCCGCTCCGAGTTGCCAAGCTATGTGGAAATGGCCCAGAGCGGCGAAATCCCGTTGGATACCTTCATCACCCACACCATGGGGCTGGAGGACATCAACAAGGCCTTCGACCTGATGCATGAAGGCAAGAGCATCCGTACCGTCATTCATTTCTAAGGAGCAGTGGCAAGCTGCAAGCCGGAAGCTGCAAGAGCGATCACCGCCAACTTGCAGCTTGAAGCTTGAAGCCTGCGGCTGAAATGCCCATGAGTCTGGAAAACCTGTCCTGCCAGAAAAGCTTCGGCGGCTGGCACAAACGCTACAAGCATCATTCCGAGGTGCTGGGCTGCGACATGGTGTTCGCCGTGTACCTGCCGCCGCAGGCGGAGCAGGGCGGCAAGCTGCCGGTGCTGTACTGGTTGTCCGGCCTGACCTGCACCGATGAGAACTTTATGCAAAAGGCCGGTGCCCAGCGTCTGGCCGCCGAGCTGGGGTTGATCATTGTCGCGCCGGATACCAGCCCGCGCGGCCCTGGCGTGCCGGGCGACCCGGATGGCGCCTGGGACTTCGGCCTGGGGGCCGGATTCTATCTGAATGCCACCCAGCAGCCCTGGGCCGAGCATTACCGCATGCATGACTATGTAGTGCAGGAGTTGCCGGCATTGGTCGAGGCGCATTTCCCGGCCTCGGACAAGCGCGGCATCAGCGGGCACTCCATGGGCGGCCACGGTGCTCTGGTCTGCGCGTTGCGCAATCCGGGGCGCTACCAGTCGGTGTCGGCCTTCGCACCGATCAGCAACCCGATGGATTGCCCATGGGGGCAGAAAGCCTTTTCCCGTTACCTGGGCGAAGAGCGCTCCCGTTGGCGCGAATGGGATGCCAGCGTGCTGATCCAGGAAGCCAGCGAAAAGTTGCCGTTGTTGGTGGACCAAGGCGATCGTGACGATTTCCTGGCCAATCAGCTCAAGCCCGAAGTGCTGCAACAGGCGGCGAAAGCTGCGGGTCATCCGCTGACGTTGCGCCTGCAACCCGGCTACGACCACAGCTATTTCTTCATCGCCAGCTTCATCGGCGACCACCTGCAGCATCATGCGCGCGCTCTGAGCGGCTAATGTCCGCCAAAGCAGGTAGAATCACGCCCTGACTCAATCAGGGCGTTTTTTTATGCGTATTGGCCACGGCTACGATGTGCACCGTTTCGCTGAAGGCGATTTCATCACTCTGGGCGGCGTGCGTATTGCACACAGCTTCGGGCTGCTCGCCCACTCCGACGGCGACGTGCTGTTGCATGCTCTGAGCGATGCCTTGCTGGGTGCTGCCGCACTGGGCGACATCGGCAAACATTTCCCGGACACCGATCCGCAGTTCAAGGGCGCCGACAGCCGTGCGCTGTTGCGTCATGTCGTCGCACTGATCCATGCCAAGGGCTGGAAGGTCGGCAACGTCGATAACACCATCGTGGCCCAGGCGCCGAAGATGGCCCCCCATATTGAAACGATGCGCGCGCTGATTGCCGCGGATCTGCAAGTCGAGTTGGATCAAGTGAACGTCAAGGCCACCACCACCGAAAAGCTCGGCTTCGTCGGGCGCGAAGAAGGCATCGCCGTGCATTCCGTTGCCTTGTTGCTGCGCGCATGAACGAACTGCAACTGTTGGGCCCGCGGGCCTATGGCGAAGCCCTGGGTAGCGCGGTACTGAAGGCCACCGCCGAAGACTTCCAGGTCGACGAAGTCCTGGACATTCCCCTGACCGGCGAAGGCGAACACCTGTGGTTATGGGTGGAAAAGCGCGGCTTGAACACCGAAGAAGCGGCACGGCGGATTGCCAAGGCCGCGGGTGTGCCGTTGCGCACTGTCAGCTATGCCGGCTTGAAGGATCGCCAGGCGCTGACCCGGCAGTGGTTCAGTGTGCAGTTGCCCGGCAAGGCGGATCCCGATCTGTCGGCGGCTGAAAACGACACGCTGAAGATCCTCAAGCTGACCCGCCACAAGCGCAAGCTGCAACGCGGCGCCCATGCGGCCAACGGCTTTACCCTGCGCCTGACCGAATTGAAGGCAGACAAGGCGGGAATCGAAGAGCGCCTGCAATCGATCGCCAAACACGGCATCCCCAATTATTTCGGCGGCCAGCGTTTTGGCCATAACGGCGGTAACCTGGTCGATGCCCGCGATTGGGCCGCCCGCAAGGCCTTGCCGGAGCAGCGCAATGTACGTTCGCGGCTGCTTTCCACCGCGCGCAGCTATCTGTTCAACCGGGTGCTGGCGGCGCGCGTGGCCGATGGCAGCTGGCAGCGGGCCCAGGTCGGCGACCTGCTGGCCTTCACCGACAGCCGCAGTTTTTTCCCGGCCGGCGAAGCCGAATGCAGCGATCCGCGCCTGGCCATCCTCGACTTGCACCCGACCGGCCCGCAGTGGGGCGAAGGCGAATCGCCTGCCGCCGGGGCGACCCAACTGCTGGAGCAGCAGGTGGCCGCCGACGAAGCGGATCTGCGCGATTGGTTGATTAAAGCCGGAATGAGCCACGAACGTCGCATCCTGCGGCTGCCCATTGGCGGGTTGACGTGGCATTATCCCGAGCCTGACATTCTGCAACTGGAATTCGTCCTGCCGGCCGGATGCTTCGCCACCGTATTGGTGCGTGAACTCGTCGATCTGGTGCCGGTGGGGCAGACGGACAGCCCATGCGTATTCTGATTTCTAACGACGATGGTGTAACAGCACCCGGTCTCGCCGCGCTTCATGCTGCGCTGGCGGATTACGCCGAGTGCGTGGTGATCGCCCCGGACCAGGACAAAAGCGGCGCCAGCAGCTCGCTGACGCTGGACCGGCCGTTGCACCCGCACACCTTGAGTAACGGTTTCATCAGTATCAATGGCACCCCCACCGATTGCGTGCACCTGGGCCTCAACGGGCTGCTGGAACGCGATCCGGACATGGTCGTGTCCGGAATCAACCTCGGGGCTAACCTGGGTGACGACGTGCTGTATTCCGGCACCGTCGCCGCGGCCCTGGAAGGGCGTTTCCTGAACCTGCCGGCGTTTGCCTTTTCGTTCGTCTCGCGTCAGGTGGATAACCTGCCGACGGCTGCCTATTTCGCCCGCAAACTGGTCGAGGCCCACGGGCAGCTGGATCTGCCACCACGTACCGTGCTGAACGTGAACATTCCCAATCTGCCGATCGATCACATTCGTGGCATTCAGTTGACTCGCCTGGGCCATCGCGCCCGTGCGGCGGCGCCGATGAAGACGGTCGACCCGCGCGGCAAGGCCGGTTATTGGATCGCCGCGGCGGGGGACGCCGAGGACGGCGGCCCGGGTACGGACTTCCACGCCATCATGCAGGGCTATGTGTCGATCACGCCGTTGCAGCTCGATCGCACCTTCAATGATGCTTTCAGAAGTCTTGATGGCTGGCTGGAGGGGCTGCGCTGATGGCTCGCGAGCAGGACGATTTGTTGCGTCGCGGTATCGGGATGACTTCCCAGCGTACTCGCGAACGCCTGATCCAGCGTCTTTACGATGAAGGCCTGTCCAACGCCCAGGTACTGGAAGTCATTCGGCGTACACCGCGGCATCTGTTCGTCGACGAGGCCCTGGCACATCGCGCCTATGAAGACACGGCCCTGCCGATCGGGCACAACCAGACGATCTCGCAGCCTTATATGGTGGCGCGCATGAGCGAGTTGCTGCTGGCGGCTGGCCCGTTGGACAAGGTACTGGAGATCGGCACCGGGTCGGGTTACCAGACGGCGGTATTGTCGCAATTGGTGGAGCGGGTGTTCTCGGTCGAGCGCATCAAGGTGTTGCAGGATCGGGCCAAGGAGCGTCTGGTCGAGCTGAACCTGCGCAACGTGGTATTCCGCTGGGGCGACGGTTGGGAAGGCTGGCCGGCGCTGGCGCCGTACAACGGGATTATCGTGACGGCGGTCGCCACCGACATCCCCCAGGCCCTGCTGGACCAATTGGCGCCCGGTGGCCGGATGGTGATTCCAGTCGGTGCCGGCGAAGTGCAGCAACTGATGCTGGTCATTCGTGAGGAGCAGGGGTTTTCACGGCAGGTTCTCGGCTCGGTTCGCTTCGTTCCCTTGCTCAACGGGCCATTGGCCTGAGCATTTGTTTGGAGCGGGTGAATTCTGTTTGATCGGCTTGGTCTTACAGCTTGATCAATCGGTTAAGTAACCTTGAACCCTGATCGATAGGCTGGTGCCTGCCGATTTCGCTTTGCCGGGAATAAAGCGTGGGCAGCCGGTTATACTTGCGACATTTCATGCCTGAGCCAGGCACTATTTATCTTCAACCACCACAAAGGGAGCGGCGGGTGAGTCTCACAGTCATTGCGCAGCGTATGGGTACAACAAGCTTTCAGCGACTGGTGATTGGCCTTGTCTTGAGTTCTCTGTTGGTCGGCTGTTCGAGCAATAAGTCGAGCAGCGCCCGGGTCGTCGATCGCACCAGCGCGGTACCGCAGCGCCCGACGGTGACCACGGGGCAATACACGGTTCGTCGCGGCGACACCCTGTTCTCCATCGCCTTCCGTTATGGCTGGGACTACAAGGCCCTGGCCGCGCGCAACAATATTGCCGAGCCGTACACTATTCATCCAGGGCAGACCATCCGCTTCGACGGCCGCTCGGGTTCGGCCCCGACAGCCGTGGTTACAAAGTCGGCTTCCAGTGCATCTTCTTCAAGTAAAACCACGGTAATTCGTCGTCCGGCAGGGGCCGCGCCAACGATTGCGAGCCAGCCCGCGCCGGCTCCATTACCGCCTGCAGGCCCCGCGCCAAAGGGCTGGGGCTGGCCTGCGAACGGTATTCTGATTGGAAAATTCTCTTCAAACGGTAGTTTGAATAAAGGCATTGATATCGCCGGGGATTTGGGACAGCCTGTTTTAGCTGCGTCTGATGGGACGGTGGTTTACGCCGGGAGTGGCTTAAGGGGCTACGGCGAACTCGTCATCATCAAACACAGCGATACCTACGTCAGTGCTTACGGCCACAGCCGTAGGCTGTTGGTTCGGGAGGGGCAGCAGGTCAAAGTCGGACAGACAATTGCCGAAATGGGATCAACTGGTACAGACCGGGTGAAACTGCACTTTGAGATTCGCCGACAAGGTAAACCTGTAGATCCGCTGCAATTCCTGCCACGTCGTTGATCCGTTACCAAGCCTGTTCCGTCACGTAGAGGGAACAGGTTCCAGCGTTGCCAAGGATAAAGGCGTCGCTTGAGCCTGAGGTCGAACTCACCAAAGGACTATAACAATGGCTCTCAGTAAAGAAGTGCCGGAGTTTGACATCGACGATGAAGTTCTCCTTATGGAGACGGATATCGCCACTGATTCGATGTCGAATGAGGGATCTGCTGTACCTTCAGTTCGTGCCAAATCCAAACACTCCGCTTCATTGAAACAACACAAGTACATTGATTACACGCGAGCGCTCGACGCGACGCAGCTGTATCTCAATGAAATCGGCTTTTCCCCATTGCTCTCTCCGGAAGAAGAAGTTCATTTTGCGCGTCTGTCGCAAAGTGGCGATCCGGCCGGGCGCAAGCGCATGATTGAAAGCAACCTGCGTCTGGTGGTGAAAATCGCCCGGCGTTATGTCAATCGTGGGCTTTCGCTGCTGGACCTGATCGAAGAGGGCAACCTCGGTCTGATCCGGGCGGTGGAGAAGTTCGATCCGGAGCGCGGTTTCCGCTTCTCGACCTATGCCACCTGGTGGATCCGTCAAACCATCGAACGGGCAATCATGAACCAGACCCGGACTATCCGGCTGCCGATTCATGTGGTCAAAGAGCTCAACGTCTACCTGCGGGCAGCTCGGGAGCTGACACAGAAACTCGACCATGAACCCTCCCCTGAAGAAATCGCCAACCTGCTGGAGAAACCGGTAGGTGAGGTCAAGCGCATGCTGGGCTTGAACGAGCGGGTTTCTTCAGTCGACGTCTCGCTGGGTCCGGATTCGGATAAAACCCTGCTGGACACCCTCACCGACGATCGTCCTACCGATCCGTGCGAGCTGCTGCAGGATGACGACCTGTCGCAAAGCATCGATCAGTGGCTTTCTGAATTGACCGACAAGCAGCGTGAAGTGGTGGTTCGCCGCTTCGGCTTGCGCGGCCACGAGAGCAGCACCCTGGAAGATGTGGGCCTGGAGATCGGGCTTACCCGAGAGCGGGTACGTCAGATCCAGGTCGAAGGTCTCAAGCGTCTGCGTGAGATCCTCGAGAAGAACGGCCTCTCCAGCGAGTCCCTGTTCCAGTAACGGCACGAGCAGTCCTGCCGTGAAAAGCCCCGACACGTTCGGGGCTTTTTATTGGGTAATCGATAGGAGTCAGATGAAATATGCAGGCGCATGTTCAATAGCTGAACGAGCATGTAAGTAAAGGCTGACTCTTTCGTAAGTGTTCGGTTTTTATGCGGTATGAAAGTTGTCTGTTTGATCTGAGGTTTTTAGTTATCTTTTTGATTAACAAGAACTTATTTTAATGATTAGAGCAGTGTTCGACACGTTTTCTACCTGTCAGTGCCATTGCTCTGTCATGGAAACTCTCTAATATCAGCCCTGTGTCGACGGATAGACACAGCCATCAAGGATGATGGTCAGGACATCGCAGGATGCGATTCATCAGGACGATGAAAAGGAACACAGGGACTAGGGAAAAAAGGTGGGCGGGTCATACCGCCCCTTTTTTTTGCCTGCGTAAAAGTGAATCCGGAACAGCAAAAAGGCCCGCAACGGGCCTTTTTGGGGAACGCGAGGTAATCAGCGTTCGAGATCTTTGATCTTGCCTTTGACGCCATCCCACTCTTCGGCATCGGGCAGGGAATCTTTCTTTTCAGTGATGTTGGGCCAGATCTCGGCCAGCTCAACGTTCAACTGAATGAATTCCTGCATCTCTTCTGGAACTTCGTCCTCGGAGAAGATCGCTACAGCGGGGCATTCAGGCTCGCACAGCGCGCAATCAATGCACTCATCCGGGTGAATCACCAGGAAGTTCGGGCCTTCGTAAAAGCAGTCCACCGGACAGACTTCTACGCAGTCGGTGTACTTGCACTTGATGCAGTTGTCGGTGACGACGAAGGTCATTTCTAATTCTCTCCTCAGGCGGCGGCAGCGGAGCCCCTTCAGGACGGGGTCGCCAGGTTCGGGAGCGATAGTCTGCGGACCAGGCTAATAGTCCGCAGCATCCCAAACCGCGCGAGATTCTAACAGCTTGAAAGCATCAGCGTTAGATGCGTGTCTTCAATGTATAGAGCATTTCCAGTGCCTTGCGCGGGGTCATGTCGTCCAGATCGAGCTTGGCCAGGTCATCGAGGACCGGGTGCGGCAGGCTGGCGAACATGTCGCTTTGCTGCGGGACCGAAGGCTTGCCCGCTACCGGAGACGGTGCTTCATGGGGCAGGCTGGTGGTCTCCAGGCGACTCAGGTGCTCGCGGGCACGGACGATCACATCGCTCGGAACCCCCGCCAGCTGGGCCACGGCCAGGCCATAGCTCTGGCTGGCAGGGCCTGGCAGCACATGGTGCAGGAACACGATGCGTTCGTTGTGCTCGGTGGCATTGAGGTGCACATTGGCCACCAGCGGTTCGTTTTCCGGTAGGACGGTGAGCTCGAAGTAGTGGGTGGCGAACAGGGTGTACGCCCGCAGCTGGGCGAGACGTTCTGCCGCAGCCCAGGCCAGGGACAGACCATCGAAGGTACTGGTGCCGCGACCCACTTCGTCCATCAGCACCAGGCTGCGTTCGGTGGCGTTATGCAGGATGTTGGCGGTTTCGCTCATTTCCACCATGAAGGTGGAACGACCGCCGGCCAGGTCATCGCTGGAGCCGATCCGGGTAAAGATCCGGTCTACCAGGGACAGCTCGCAGCTCGCTGCCGGCACGAAGCTGCCGATATGGGCCAGCAGCACGATCAGCGCGGTTTGCCGCATATAAGTGGATTTACCACCCATGTTCGGACCGGTGATTACCAGCATCCGGGTCTGATCGTCCAGGCTCAGGTCGTTGGCCACGAACGGCGTGGTCAGGACCTGCTCGACCACCGGGTGGCGACCCTGGGTGATGCGCATGCATGGCTCGCTGACGAAGCGCGGGCAATTGAGGTCGAGATTCAGCGCTCGCTCGGCCAGGTTGCTCAGCACGTCCAGCTCAGCCAGTGCCCCCGCGGTGTCCTGCAGCGGCGGCAGGTGACCGATCAGGGTCTCCAGCAAGGCTTCGTAGAGCATCTTCTCGCGGGCCAGGGCGCGGCTCTTGGCGGACAGCGCCTTATCCTCGAAGGCCTTGAGCTCCGGGGTGATGAAGCGTTCGGCGCCCTTGAGGGTCTGGCGGCGGATGTAGTCCGCCGGGGCCTGTTCCGCCTGTTTGCTTGGCAATTCGATGAAGTAGCCGTGAATCCGGTTGTAGCCAACTTTCAGATTGGCCAGGCCGGTACGGGCCTTTTCCCGGGCTTCCAGGTCGATGAGGAACTGGCCAGCGTTTTCGCTCAGCGATTGCAGCTCGTCCAGCTCGGCGTCGTAACCGGTCTTCAGCACGCCGCCATCGCGGATCACCGCCGGCGGGTTGTCGATGATGGCTTTCTCCAGCAGCGCGGCCAGTTCCGGGTAAGTGCTGGTGGTCACGGCCAGTTGGCTCAGGTGCTCGGCCTCGAGCTCGGTCATCGCCACTTGCAGTTCCGGCAGCGCTGCCAGGGCGTCGCGCAGGCGCGCCAGGTCGCGGGGGCGGGCGTTGCGCAGGCCGATACGGGCGAGGATCCGCTCGATGTCGCCGATCTCCTTGAGCTGCGGTTGCAGCCTTTCGAAGCGGTAACCGTCCAGCAGGCAGCCAATCGAGGTCTGCCGCGCCTGTAGGACCTTCAAGTCACGCAGCGGGCGGTTCAGCCAGCGGGTCAGCAGGCGGCTGCCCATGGCGGTCTGGCAACGGTCGACCACCGATTGCAGGGTGTTGTCGCGGCCGCCGGCGAGGTTGGTGTCCAGCTCCAGGTTGCGCCGGCTGGCGCCGTCGAGCACCACAGTGTCGTCCAGGCGTTCGTGGCGCAGGCTGCGCAGGTGGGGCAGGGCGGTGCGCTGGGTTTCCTTGGCATAGCTCAGCAGGCAGCCGGCGGCGCCGATGGCCAGGGTCAGGTTCTCGCAGCCGAAACCCTTGAGGTCCTGGGTGGAGAACTGCTGGCACAGGCTCTTGTGGGCCGAGTCGCGTTCGAAGTCCCAGGGCGCGCGACGGCGCACGCCACGGCGTTTTTCCGCCGGCAGGCCTTGTGGCCAGTCGTCCGGGATCAGCAGTTCCACCGGGTTGATGCGTTCCAGCTCGGCCAGCAGGTTTTCCCAGCCCTTGATTTCCAAGACCGTGAAATTGCCGCTGGTGATGTCCAGCACCGCAAGGCCGAACAGGCGCTCGTCGCCCAGCACCGCCGCGATCAAGTTATCTCGGCGCTCATCGAGCAGGGCCTCGTCGCTGACGGTCCCCGGGGTGATGATCCGCACCACCTGGCGCTCCACCGGGCCCTTGCTGGTGGCCGGATCGCCGACCTGTTCACAGATCACCACCGACTCGCCGAGCTTCACCAGCTTGGCCAGGTAACCTTCGGCGGCGTGATAAGGAATCCCGCACATCGGAATCGCCTGGCCAGCCGACTGCCCGCGCGCGGTCAGGGTGATGTCCAGCAACTTGGCGGCCTTCTTCGCGTCTTCATAGAAGATTTCGTAGAAGTCGCCCATGCGATAGAACATCAGCTGGTCGGGGTGCTGGTTCTTGAGGCGCCAGTACTGCTGCATCATCGGCGTGTGGGAGGACAGATCGGTGAGCGCTTTATTCATCGGGTCGTCAGGTTGATTCGTTGAAAGGGTGGGCAAAAGCAGAGGGCATGGGCCCGGCTTTTCGCGATGGGCGCAAGGTTACCATGGGCGGTCCGACCTTCGCAGGGATGAACCCTGCAGGATTTTGGGTGTTTTATGCATGAGTATGCATTTTAGCATTTGCCGTCGGCGAAAATAACCCGCAATATGCGCATTATGCAAAAGCGCAACGTTTCTACCGTCTTAAGAGAGCTGCTCGATCGCGATGGCATTTCCCCCACGGAACTCCATCGGCGTACCGGCGTGCCTCAATCCACCCTTTCGCGGATCCTCAGCGGCAAGATTGTCGATCCTTCGGACAAACACATCTCGCGGATCGCCGAGTACTTCCTGGTGAGCACCGATCAACTGCGCGGGCGCGCGGCTGTCGCCTCTGCCCGGTCGGCCGATCCGCATTCGGAACTCAAGGACATAAGTCTGTGGGACGACGATACCCCCGTCGATGACGACGAGGTGTCGGTCCCCTTTCTTCGCGAGGTTGAATTGGCTGCGGGATCAGGAAGATTCGTCATCGAGGAAAGCGAGCGCTCCAGCCTGCGCTTCGGCAAGCGCAGCCTGCGGCACAATGGCGTGCAGTTCGACCAGGCCAAATGCGTGACGGTCCGCGGCAACAGCATGCTGCCGGTGCTGCGCGATGGCGCCACGGTGGGGGTCAATGCCGGCAAGTGCGGTATCGGCGACATCATCGACGGCGACCTGTATGCCATCAACCACAACGGTCAGCTGCGGGTGAAGCAGCTCTATCGCCTGCCTTCCGGCATTCGCCTGCGTAGCTTCAACCGCGACGAACATCCGGATGAGGACTACAGCTTCCAGGAAATGCAGGAAGAGCAGATCGTCATCCTCGGTCACGTCTTCTGGTGGGGCATGTACGCCCGTTAACCGCAGCCCATAACGCCAAAGCCCGCCATCGAGCGGGCTTTTTTGTGCCTGTGGAAAACCCTTCACGCCTTTATTTATGCGGTGTTCATGCGCAGGCGCATTTGTCGTGCATAAATAAATGCATTTGTGCATTGACTGTATATGCATACATGCATATTATTCGTTCCAAGCCGCCCGACAGCGGCGAGCAACACCGCTCTTTAGTGGCAAAAGCAAAGGCAGCGATGAACCGGCCTCGACGGTTCAGAGGGTTGGCAACTGACCCGGGTGTGCAGCGTAAAGCACCGTGAACAGTTATCCGGCGGGCAGGGACCGCGGTCGGAGGAACAATTTGAATGGATCCGTACCGCGCCAGTAGCGCCGAACGATCAGGTCCCCTTGAAACTGGACCGCATTACTGAAAAGCCCGGGCGACCGGGCTTTTTGGAATGCCTACCTACCGTGGGCCATGCCGGGATATGCACCGTTGATACACAAGCCAATTGAATACCAGGCCAGCGCATTGGCCTTTTCCACTCAGGAGGAGTGACATGACAAACGAGCAACAAGCGTTGCTGGACATGCCCATCTGGCTTGTCATCGTCCTTGCCCTGGTGGGTGGGGTGTCCGGCGAAATGTGGCGCGCCGACAAGGAGGGCGCCCGCGGCTGGTTGCTGCTGCGGCGCCTGGCCCTGCGCTCCGGGGCCTGCGTGATTTGCGGGGTCTCGACCATCATGCTGCTGTACGCCGCCGGCGTATCGATCTGGACCGCCGGCGCCTTCGGTTGCCTGACCGCCATGGCGGGCGCCGATGTGGCCATCGGGCTCTACGAGCGCTGGGCGGCCAAGCGGCTCGGTGTGTGTGAGGTGCCGCCCAAGGATCCCCGTTCGGACGCCTGAACAACTGCCGCAAGCATTCGTTCATTCATTAAGTCGACCCTGCCGCCTTATCCACGTGGATATCTACCCGCCTGACGCAGGACGCGTACTCGTATTGAACGGCACTCAATCAACCCTCCCGGCCGGGAGGTGCCAGATACGGCCCAGCGTCGTACACCCATACGTTTCAAAGAGAGGCAAAACCATGATCCCAATCGACTACAACAGCTACCGCACCCTCGCGCCCTACAACAAGCGGGTGCGTTTCCTGGTGCTGCATTACACGGCGCTGAACTTCGAGGCATCGGTCAAGGCGCTGACCACTGGCGCGGCGAGTGCCCATTACCTGATCCCGGCGGTACAGGATCCGACGTATCAGGCCGCGGGCTTCCAGGAACAACGAATTTTCAACCTGGTGGCCGAAGAAGACCGCGCCTGGCATGCCGGTGTCAGTGACTGGGCCGGTCGCAGCGGCTTGAACGACACCTCCATCGGCATTGAGATCGTCAATGAGGCCACCGATGTCAATGGCGTCTTCACCTTCCCGGACTACGAACGCTCCCAGGTCGAGGCGCTCAAGCAGCTGGCCCTGAATATTCTCCAGCGTTATCCGGACCTGTCGCCGAAAAACGTGGTGGGCCACTCCGATATCGCGGTGGGCCGCAAATCCGATCCGGGCCCCAAGCTGCCCTGGAAAGAGCTCTACAAAGCCGGCATTGGCGCCTGGTACGACGAGCCGACCAAGAAGAAATACGTCCAGCAATTCCGCGCCGCGGGACTGCCCGAGCGTGCCGAAGTGCTCAAGGCTTTCGCCACCTACGGCTATGGCGTGCCGGCCCAGGCAACGGACGACTTCTTCCAGTCGCTGGTACGGGCGTTCCAGATGCACTTCAGGCCGAAGAACTACACCGGGAAACTGGACGTGGAAACCTGCGCGATTCTTTATGCGCTGAACGAGAAGTACGCCTGATTCGATCAAGGCGAACCGCTCGCAGGGCAGGGGGCTCCATCGAAGGTGATGCCGGACCTCAGCGAAGTCTCGTGAGCCATCCGTTGCATCACCCATTCCGTTCCTGACGTCGCTCGCCGACCTGGCGATCAAGAATCCTGCCCAAACCGGCATTCGCTGTTCCCCCCATCTCGCGCGACATCCGCAGCGCTCCTGCGCAACTTCAACCCCTGATATCTGAACAGGAGGCCTCTCTATGCCTGTAGTCATCGACAAGCCGTCGCAGCTGTTTTTCGCCATTGCCGAGACCCTGCGAGGGGCGGGCCTTGGCCTAAAGGTTGGCAGTCACCAGGATTTCGATGGTCTGCTCGACCAGGCCTGGGTGCTGATAGCGATCGAGCGCGATGCCCCGGGCATGCGTAGCCAGGAAGGGCGTATCGCCCATGTCCTGACGATCTCGCTGCAAGCCGTGGCGGCTGTGGGGGCCGAGCGGTCCGGGTTCGAGGCCTGCGATCTCGCGAGCGTGCTGAAGGACCTGGCCACGGGTAACCGCTGGGGCCTGCCGGCAGCGCAATGCGACCTGCCGATGAACCTCGAGGGCCTGCCCTCGACCCTGATTCGCGGCGAGCAGCAATACGCCGCCTGGACGCTGTCGTTCACCCAGACGCTGTACCTCGGGCAGCCCTTGCTGGACGACCCGACCGGCATACCGAAGTTCGCCCGCACCTGGGAAGTCTCGAACATCGACGACCCCGACCAATACCAAGCACTGGAGGGTTGAGCCATGTTTGACGAGCTGCTGCGCATGCAGTTGGGCCCGATCATCGAGCGCCTGGCCGAAATGGAAACCGAACTCGATGACTTGCACCGACGGGCGGAAAACCATTGCCGTATCGGTGTGTGCCAGGCGGTCGATGCGGCCAGCAACACCTGCCGGGTCAGCCACGGAGAGCTGCTGACCCCGGCGATCCGCTTCTTCAACCCCAGCGCCGGCGCGCAAAGCGAGTCGCGCATTCCCTCCGTGGGCGAGCAGTGCCTGCTGTTCAACTACGGTGGCGGCGACGGCGGCGCGCAGTCGGTGGCGCTGTTTGGCCTCAACTGCGACCGCTTTCCACCGGTGTCGACCCTGGCCGCGCTGACCCGCCGCCAATACGCCGATGGCACCCAAAGCAGTTATGACGATGCCGGTCATGTCTTGAGCTGGAGCAATGGCCCGACCGCGCTCACCGCCTCCCGCGAGGCGGTCGAGTTGAGCATCGGTCCCGCCCGGCTGGCGATGCGGCCCGAGGCGATCGAGCTGCGGCTGGGCGCGGTCGGCATCTTGCTCGACAGCGCCGGCATCCACTTCAGCGGCCCCTTGGTGGAACACCAGGGCCGCGTTATCAGCCCTTGATTAAGAGGCTTCCCATGATTGGAGTCGATAGAAACACCGGCGCCGCGGTCGATGACTGGCTGCAGTTCGTGCAGCGCGCGACCCGCGCCCTGACCACGCCGCTGGGCACGCGGCAGAAGCGCCCGTTGTACGGCTCGCTGATTCCCGACCTGCTGGGCCAGAACCTCGGCGATGACTTGCTGATCCTCGCCCAGAGCCATGCGGCGCAGGCGTTCTATAACGAGCAGAACGGCATCGGCGATTTCGAGCCGCAGGTCATAGTCGCCAGCCGGCGCGGCGCCGGGTTGCTGTTGCGCTTCGCCGGCACCTGGAAAAACCGCCAACAGACGTTCGAGGTCGTGACATGAGCATGCTGATACCCGGTGAACACCAGTTGGCCGAGCCGGCCATTGTCACCGTCGAAGAGTTCGAGCCACTGCTCGCCGAGTTCAAGACCTTCGTCGTCGATTACGTGGCCCAGCGTTCCCCCGCCAATGCGCAGAAACTTCAGGCCAGCCTGGCCAACGAAAGCGAGCTGCTGACCCTGGCGCTGGAAGCCTTCTGCCTGCGCCTGCAAACCCATGAGCGCAAGTACAACGCCCGCATCAAGCAGATGCTGGCCTGGTGGGCCACCGGCAGCAATCTCGATGCACGCCTGGCGGACATGGGCCTGGAGCGGCAGTTGCTCGACCCGGGCGATCCGGCGGCCTTTCCGCCGGTGCCCGCGGTCTATGAAAGCGACCAAGACGCTCGTCTGCGCTACTACCTGGCGCCCCACGCGCCGGCCGCCGGTTCGCGCATGCAGTACCGCCGCGAAGTCTTCACCCTCGGCGAGCGGCCGACGGTGAAGGTGGACTCCACCGAGGCGGGCGTGGTGACCGTCACCTACACCTTCGACCCGGACGGTTTCGCCGCTCAGGTCAAGGATGGCAACGGGCGCCGTACCGCGCCGGGCGAAGTCCAGGTCACGGTGCTCTCGCGGGAAGGCGACGGCACGCCGTCCGAGGACCTGCTCGAAGGCGTGCGCAAACACTTTGCGCGACCGGATGTTAAGCCGGAAACGGATCGGGTGACGGTGCAGGCGGCACAGATCAAACCCTACAAGATCCGCGTGGTGGCCAAGATCAACCCGGGGCCCGATTCCGGACTGACCCAGCTCGCTACGCAGCAGCAATTGCAGGCGTACGCCGACAGCTGTCATCGCCTGGAAGGGCGGGTGGATCCGAGCTGGATCGATTACACGCTGCATACGGCAGGAGCGGTACAGCTGGAGATTCTCGAGCCGGTGCAACCGATCGTGACCACGGCTTTCCAGGCGCCGTATTGCACGGAGGTTGAAGTGGAGGTGCGTACCCTATGAGTGACGACACTGTTCGCTTGAGCCTGCTGCCGGCCAACAGCTCAGCGCTGGAAAAGGCCCTCGATCTCGGTTTCGCCCGCTTGCTCGAACGTGTGGACCCGCCTTTTCCCGAACTGATGAGTCCTGCCCGGACCCCTGCGGACTTCTTGCCCTACCTGGCGGCGGACCGCGGGGTCAGCGAATGGGACGCGCAAGCCAGCGAAGCCGAAAAACGCTTGACCGTTTCGCTGTCCTGGCAGATCCAGCGGCAGGCTGGGACCAACAAGGCATTGAGTCATGCCGTCGAGTCCCTGGGCTTCATGCCCAACATCGCGGCCTGGTACGAGCAGCGACCGCAGGGGCATCCCTATACCTTCGATGTGCAGGCAATCATTGTCCGCGACTGGTCCAGCGGTGATCACAATCGCTTGATACGCCGCATCAACGCCGCCAAGAGCGAGCGCGACGAAGGCACCATCACCATCGTTCATCAAACCACAGGCGGGGTACGGCTGGCGGCGGGGGCCGATCCCGGTTTGAGCATCGGCGACGACAGCCAGCCAGGGGCCTTGCCCGAAGTGAAGCTGCGCGGCTCGCTGACCATGAGCGGCGGCATGGATACAGCGCTGAGCGATGGCGAACTCTGTCTTGACGGAGCACTGCCTGAATTCGAGCTCGGCGCTCGCCTTAACAGTGCCGGGGTCCCCCAGCACTACACCATTAACGACTACGACCTCAGGGCGCAGCTATGACAGACGACATTACGCGCTTGGTTCGCTTCACTTCCGCCGGTCTGGATGAAGTGTTGACGGCAAAGAACCAAGGCTTGAAAGGTGAGATCACCCACATCGGCGCCGGTACCGGCCGCTACAACCCGAACGGCACGGAAACAGCCCTGCGCGACGAGCGCCAGCGAGTGGCGATCGTGGACTACGAGGACCTGGGCGACCGGCAACTCAGAATGGCCGCGTTGTTTGATGGCGAGGATGAGTATGAAATTGGCGAGTTCGGCTTTTATCTCGCGAGTGGGACCTTGTTGGCGGTGTATTCCATTGCCGGAAAGTTACTAACTTACAAAGCAGCGGCGGCGCGGGTGCTGCAGAAGTTCACGTTGGATATTTCGCCATTGCCGGCGGATAGCGTGACGATTGTTGTAGGTAATGAAAACCTCAACGTATTGTTGGCTGAAGAAGTCGCCCTCTTGGCGGCGGCCTCCATTGATAATATGTCCCGTCATGTTGACTTGATGTGGCGCGTGAGGTCGCTGGAAGCCAAATAGCGATGACATGTTTATTTGGCGTGTGTTTTTCATAAGTGCGCGGCGTGCTTTTACGTGAGCGTTTTTAATATAAATTTTGGTCTGTGGGGCATATATGGGAATTGAGACGACCATTACGAAAGTAGTGGATGCATGCAACAAACTGACAGATACGGTTACCAATCAAATCGGTAAGATCGATGCACGAGTGGATACCGCATTCAATCAGTTCACCAGCTGGCGTAATAGTGTCCAGGCAAAGGATATCAATGGTCGGGCGTCTTATACGCAAGTGATTGACCTGACAGGGCTGTCGACAAATATTTTTTATCCTGTCTGGTGGCGTATGCCGGGCAACGAGGAGGGGATATCTGAAATTGTGATTTCTCGGAACTTCAGTCGAGACACCGAGAAAAACCCGTTTAATAACAACTTCGAACCTCATGTGGCGGGTTTGAATCTGCAAATGGAAGGGTGTGGAATCCCTTGGAATGGTGATGCAAACTTTTTGACCATGAAGCGCATCTCGCAAACTTATCGAGAAACTGTTCGCCGCGTGGAGTTTGGCATGCTGAGTATTGCCAGGCCTGTTACCGGGGTTAAGCCTATGTGGAACGGCACTGTTTCCGGGGCCTTGACCAATTCTCCACAGGAGTCCGGATGCTATTTGCGCGGGGGGCTTTCTTATGCCGTGACCAAGAGTTTTGCAAATCCCGTGAGCTATAGCCGTGTTGAAACTGAAGTGAAGATCAGTGAGTCGGTCATGCCAGAGTATGAAATTTCCTGGTATGTAAAGCCGTACGCAATCAGTGCTAAAGAGCTGAATGAGACTTACCCGGAAAACAGAATGGCTTACACCATTGACAACGATAAACGCTACGCAGCCAAGAGCGCTTAAATATGACTGGTTATATCAATAAGCT
The DNA here is from genome assembly GCF_900109505.1 of Pseudomonas sp. NFACC41-3. Lineage (NCBI taxonomy): Bacteria > Pseudomonadati > Pseudomonadota > Gammaproteobacteria > Pseudomonadales > Pseudomonadaceae > Pseudomonas > Pseudomonas sp. NFACC41-3. Next base: position 276,966 of record NZ_FOAE01000004.1, on the reverse strand, counting down.
CGTAACCGCTTCGGGTGAAACCCTGATCAATGTGCCGGCAGACCGGCCCACACTGGTCGCGCTTGGATTCAGTGAGCTGCGTGCCGACGAGATCTGCCTGGAGGCGGAGCGCGCAACAATCCTGGAAAACGTGATTATGGCCCGACGAGCTCTCTATACCACTGAAGCGGATCCCCTATTCCTCGAGTGGCAATACGACGAGACCCCTGAAAAGGAAAAAGCCTGGCGCGACAAGGTTGCTCAAATCAAGGCGCTCTATCCGCTGCCTGATCGTACTTAACCTCGCACCGCGCAAGCGTTTTTTTATCCTGCGAAAGCCCCTTCAATGGGGCTTCTGTATTTTTGCGTCTGGAGAAACTCATACATGTCCATCCGCCAAACCTACACCGTCCTCGTGCCGTTCCCCACCGGTGGCGGCCACTGGTCGAAGGTCGACCAACAGCTCGACCTGCTCGACGTAGAGGCCAGTGCCTTGCGTGCCGCCGGTCGCCTGGAACTGACCAGCGTCCTCGCGGCGCGCCAATCGGCCGAAGCGGCCACCCCATCCACCGCGGCCAAAAAGGCCGCTGCCAAGAAGGCTGAATAACCATGGCTGAGGTCCTGAACTTCGAGCACAACGGCATTACCGTCAATGCCACCGAATCCCCCGAGGCCATGGGTGGCCTAGGTGACAACGTCATCGGTCTGGTCGGCACCGCGCCGAAGGCTGACCCGCTGATTCCGCGCAATGCGCCGTTTCGCATCAACAGCTTCACCACCCAGGCCCTGCTGGACCCGACCGGCGCTGAGTCGGGCACCCTGTTCCAGGCGGTGTACCAGATCCTCAAAGTGGTCAAGGTCCCGGTCTATGTGGTGATCGTCGAAGAGGGCGCGACCCCGGCCGACACCGTCAACAACGTGATCGGCGGCGTCGATGCCACCACCGGCCGCAAGCTCGGCCTGGCTGCCCTGGGCAGTGTCCCGGAAGACCTGACCATCATCGGCGCGCCGGGCTTCACCGGCACCAAGGCGGTGGCCGGTGAGTTCGCTGCCTTCGGCAAGCGCATCAAGGCCCGTGTGGTGCTCGACGGCAAGGACGCCTCGGTCGCCGACCAGGTGACTTACAGCAAGGAACTGGGCGGTGCGGACCTGGGTTTCGACCGTTGCCTGGTGGTGCACAACATGCCGGCCGTGTACTCCAAGGCGGCGAAGAAGAACGTGTTCCTGGCGCCGTCGAGCCTGGCCATCGCCGCTCTGGCCAAGGTCAAGCAGTGGGAGAGCCCGGGCAACCAGGTGACCTTCGCCGAAGACGTCTCGCGGACCGTGGAATACAACATCCTCGACACCTCGACCGAGGGCGACCTGCTCAACCGCTACGGCGTCAGCTACTACGCCCGCACCGTGCTCGGCGGCTTCTCGCTGCTGGGTAACCGCTCCATCACCGGCAAGTTCATCAGCTATGTCGGCCTGGAAGACGCCATCAGCCGCAAGCTGGTCAAGGCCGGGCAGAAAGCCATGGCCAAGAACCTGACCAAGTCCTTCATGGACCAGGAGGTCAAGCGCATCAACGACTGGCTGCAGACCCTGGTCGCCGACGAAACCATCCCGGGCGGCAGCGTGTACCTGCACCCCGAGCTGAACAGCGTCGAGAAGTACAAGAACGGTACCTGGTACGTGGTCATCGACTACGGCCGCTACGCGCCGAACGAGCACATGGTGTATCAGCTCAACGCCCGCGATGAAATCATCGAGCAGTTCCTGGAGGATGTTCTCTAATGTTTACCAACCGCGTAAGACAGGCCATCGCGGCCACCCTGCAAGGCCTGCCGTTGTCGGCGACCGTGGAAGAGTTCACCCCGCCGAAGATCGAATTCGACATGGAAGAGATGCGCGGCGGGCGCTTCATCGGCGAAGAAATGGCCAAGGGCGGCAAGGCACTGACGGCCACCCTCAAGCTGCAGGGCCTGGGGCCGGAAATCATGCTGGCGCTGGGCGTGAAGCTGGGTGACGACATCCTGCTCAATGTCCGCGAGGCGGGCCAGGATCAGGATGGCAAGACCTGGTTCACCTACCACACCGTGGGCGGCAAGCTGAAATCCCTGGCCGAAACGGCCATGAAGATGAATGAAAAACCCACCACCACCCTGGAACTCGCCTGCCGTACTTACAACCGCATCGAGAACGGCGTGCCGGTGATCGACATCGACGTGCGCACCCAAAAGTTCGTGCTCAGCGGCGTCGACATTCTCGGCGACGCCCGTCGCGCGGTGCTGATGCCGTAACCCCCCTGGCAACACCCTTTGCAATACCCCCTGCAACACTCTTGTAGGAGCGAGCTTGCTCGCGATGGCAATGCAACAGCCACATCACAGTCGTCGCTCAATCCCCAATCGCGAGCAACTCGCTGCTACCCCCTTTATCAAGGAATTCATTCATGTCCTGGACGCCTCCGCTCCATGTCCTGTTGTGCCCGATCACCGCCGACGATGAGTCGCAGATCGCGCAGATTCAGCTCAAACCATTGTTTTATGCCGCGCAAAAAGAGGCCCTGGCCCGCGCCGGCGATGATGAGGACGATCAGTTCTTCGAGCTGGCGAAGCTGGCCACCGGGTTGTCGGCCAATGAGCTCGACCAGCTCAAGCGGCCGGACTACGTGAGCATCGCGCAGTACGTCCATGACATGTCGACACGCCCGGCTGCGTACTTCCTCCAGCAGGGCGCCGAGTCTGAAACGGCCAGCGACACCCCTGGCGACGCCTCGGCGCAGGGCGACCTGGACCAGGTGAACCTGCTGTTGCCATTTGAAGTGGCGGGCCAGCGCCTGACGTCCCTGACCCTGGAAATGCCCGCGTTGCGAGCGACCAAGGTGATGAAGAAGCTCAAGACCACCAAGGAGCGCGCCGAATTCATCACCGCGCATTGCACCGGCCTGATGCTGCCCGACCTGGCGCTGCTCAGCGTGCCTGACTGGACGCAGCTGCAAGAGCGCATCGACGATTTTTTAAACAAACCGGCGGCCTTCTTTCGGAGCGCGACATCGAAGTGATTCTCGATGTGGTGCCGCTCATTTACTCGGTAAGTGAGGCGGAAATCCTGGAGTGGGACGCTGGCAAGGCCTTGCGCCGCTACGACATCGCGATCACTCGCCTTGGCGTGAAAGAGGAGTAGAGCGAAATGGCGAACAATCAGTTTTCGCTCAAGAACGCCACCGTGCAACAGCACGGGCTGGCGCCCGTCGGCGTCATGCAGCCAGGCGCCCCCGTGGCGAGCCTGGCGGATGCCGGCCTGTCATCCGGCAGCTTTATCCTGGCCCTGAATGCCGCCAGCGTGGACATTCGCCTGCTGACCACGGCCATCGACTCGTTGAAGTTGACGCTGTCGTCGCAACGTTCGTTGCCGCTGGCATTCGCCGGCAGCGCCAAGCCCGAGGCTAAAGCCCCCGACAAGGCCGCTAGTGGGCTTCAAGCGCCTGACCTGTTCAAGTCGGCGATGGCGATGGATGCGGCGCTGGCCGATCTGGGGAGGGTGGTTTACCTCCCTGGCAATGAGCGCGATGAACTCGCGCAAGATAATTACCGCATGGCCAGTTATCGAGGGGTCGCCGCGGGTGGAACCACGGCCGTCGACCTGGCGAAGCTCGAATACGCCGCGGCCAAGGCCGGGATCGACAACGACAAGGGCGCCTCTGCACGGCAAACCCTGACGACATTCGCCGGTGATGCCGCGCTTACGGCAACCGCGTTCAAGATGCCTCCCAAGGATACCGGGGACATGATGGCCGGCTGGCGCACCTCGATGAAGCTCGATCGCACCCAGGCGCTCGATCTGGCGGATGCGATCAACCACCTCGGCAAGCGACCAGGAGATGCAGAGGCGGCCGACATCGGGACGATCCTGCAACGGCATGGCGCTGCCGCCACGACGGCGGGGCTTGCCCCGGAGCAGGCGGCGGCACTGACGACGGCCTTGCTCAACACCGGCACGCAAAAGGCCGATGCGGGAGCCGCGCTGAAAGGCATCACTGCCGTGCTGGGCAAGGGCGAACCGAAGTCCCAGGCACAGCAAGCGGCCTTGCAACGGTTGAATATCGACCCGCTGAAGCTGGAGGGGGCGGGCGCCCTGACCGACCTGCTCAAGGCGCTGCAAGCGCCCGATTTGTCGAGCCGGGAGCGCTCCACGCTGGCCGGCGCGCTGTTCGGTGGCGCGGATGAAGCAGCGTTGCGCCTGTCGCAACAGCTGCCTGAAGTTCAAAAGGCATTGGCGCAGGTCGCCGACAAGCAGCAGTACGCCACCTCGGAGCTGGGCGACAAGGGCTCGGTACGCCAGTCCGCATCGGCCCAGGCGAATACCTTCGACGCCCGCTTGAACCGGATGAACACCGCGTTCGGTTCCGCTCTCGCGCCGGTGGCGGAAGGGGCGATGGTGCCTATCGGTGGGGTGGTCGATGGCTTGAGCAGCCTGGCTACGGAGTTTCCGAAGATCGCTGCCGGCCTGGCCTTGGCGGGGGCCGCCATCGCACCGGTGGTGGGCCGCCTGCTCAAGTCGGTGCTGGACGAAGTCTTTACCCAGGTGGCGAAAAAGCTGTTGAGCCTGGCGGCTCCGAGCCTGCCGTCGAGTATTGGCAAGTTGTTCGGCGAGGGCGGGGCCTGCTGTGGTGGCCCTTCGGGCGGCGGTGAAAGCCGCGGCCAGAACAGACAAGAGCGAAGGCGACAGGAGAGGCAAGCAAAGAAAGAGCAGCAAAAGAAACAAGCCAATACGGCAAAACCCGCCCCCAAAAACACCTCTGCAACTGCGCCACGCGCCGGGCTGATGTCGCGCATTGGCCGTGGGTTGAGAGGCAGTTTCGCCGTCGTGCGTTCCGTGTCCGGCCGGGTGGCCAGCCGGCCGCTCAACCTGCTCAGGGCCGGCCTGAATGTGTTCAGGGGTGTGCGTAACCGCGACCCCGGGGCCATTGGTTCCGGCTTGGGCACCTTGGGGGGCTCCTGGGCCGGAGGTGCATCCGGTGCCGCGCTGGGCGCAGCCCTGGGCAGCGTCGTGCCGATCCTCGGCACGGCTGTCGGCGGGTTGGTCGGCGGCGCCATTGGCGGATGGCTGGGAGGCGAGGCGCTCGGTCAGCTCGGCGGCGAGGCGGGGAACCGCCTGAAGTCTCCGGATGAAGTGAGCAAGAACCTGGTGGCCAATTCGGCTTCCAGCCAGCAGGTCACTTTCGCCCCGGTCGTCAATATCTATGGCCAGGATCAGGCCACCTCCAGGCAACTGGTGGACATGGTGATCCAGCAAATGCAGATGCAGGTCATGCCCCTGATGATGAGCAACCCGCTCGCGGTACGGCGCGACGCGGCCCTGACCGATGGAGTGATGTGATGCGACAGCAGATGGCATTGGGTAATTTCATTTTTGGCCTGTCCGCCGGGTTCGCCTACGAGCGGCTTGAGCGCAAGACGGACGGCGGCTGGGCCAGTATCGACATCGTCACCAGCAAGCCGAAGTCGCAGCAGGTGGGGCAGAAGCTGGAAACGCTGCAGATCAGTGGTAAGTCGATGTACGCCACGGGCATGGCGCGCCTGGACCAGCTGCGCGAGTTGCAGGCCGCCCGTGTGCCCTTGCCGCTGGTGGACGGTATCGGCCGCAACTGGGGGCGCTGGCGCGTCAACCTGGTGACGGAGGTGCAGACCTCCATCATCGATGACGGCACGGCGCTGGTGATCAACTGGACCATCAACCTCGAGGAATTCGTCAATGCGTAGGGTTCGAAGTATTGCCGGCGATTCGGTCAACCTGCTGCTCTACCGCGAGGTGGGACGTTGCGACGATGCAGTCGAGGAAGCGCTCTGGCGCCTCAATCCGCTGCTGGCCGAGAAGGGCCCGGTGCTGCCGGCGGGTGTCTGGGTGATCGTGCCCGAGATCGAGTCGCGGCCGGTAGCTGCAATGCCCGTCTCGGCCTGGGACTAAGGAGGCGCCATGACCCTGGGATTCACCCCGAGTATTGAGCTCTACGGCGCCAATGCCGCGCGCTTCAACGAACGACTGATCAGCTGGACGCACATCGACGCCGCGGGCATCGAGTCCGACCAGCTCTCGCTGACCCTCGATATCGAAGGCCTGGAAGGGCTCCCCGAGCTGGGCGGGAAGGTCGGCCTGCGGGTGGGCTATCTGGAGTCGGGGCTGGTGGATCGTGGCGAGTTCGTCATCACCCGCCGCACGCCCAACCTGTTTCCGCCACGCCTGACTCTGGTGGCCACGGCCGCCCCCTTCAAGGTGGCGGATACGACCGGCTTCAAGCAGCGCCGCTCCGCCAGCCATGGCCCCACGACCCTCGGCGCGCTGTTTCGCCAGCTGACCTCGCGCCACGGTTTTTCACCGCGAGTGGCGCCTGAACTGGACTCGATCCCGATCCCGCATGTCGATCAGTGCAACGAGACCGACATGGGCTTTCTGACGCGTATTGCCCGCCCGCACGATGCCGTCACCAAACCGTTCAACGAGATGTATGTGCTGGCGCTGCGCGGGCAGGCGAAGTCGCTCTCCGGAAAGATCCTTTCGCCGGTGCGTTTGAGCGTGACCCGGGATAACCGCCCGGGAGATACGGCATTCATCTCGGCCAGCATCGATGAAAACGGCCGGGCCAAGCACAAGGGCTGCAAGGCCACCTGGTGGGATTCGGCGGCCGGCAAGGAGCGTGTGGTCAGCCTGGGGCAGGCTCCTTTCCAGGTCCTGCGCCAGCGTTACCCGGCAGAGGGCGAGGCCCGCGGCGCAGCCCAGGGCGCCATGCGCCGCATCGAGCGCGAAGCGATCAAGTTGAAGATCGACTGCCCCGGTGATCCGGCGCTGTCGGCCGAGGGGCTGGTGTCGCTGGACAACAGCTGGCCGGGGTTCATGCAGGGCACCTGGTCGATCGACAAGGTGACTGCCAGCGGCAATCGCGAAAAAAATTATCGCTGCCTGATCGAGGCCACCTGCCTGGAGCAACAGCCCTAGTTACCGGGCCTTGCCCGGCTGTTCTGATCTTGCGCGCCGTTGTTTCCACGACTCCATCCTGTTGCCCGGGTGCCCGCTGCCTGGGCGATCGCTTGTGGCCGCGCCTGAAGGTTTCCCATTCACCCCGTTGTGGAGCTTCTTCATGAAGATCACTCCGATCCTCACGCAACTGCGCGATCACTGCCCCGGCCTGGCCAATCAGGTGGCCGTCGGCGTCGATCTCGCGCTGCTGCAAAGCAATACCGCGTTGCCCACCCCCAGTGCCCATGTGACGCCGATCGCCGATCTGGCCAGCCCGAGCACCGGGCAGAACGTTACCCGCCAGGCCATTCGCGACCGCTTGGCGATCACCCTGGTGCTGGACGCCAGCGACGGCCGGCAGGCCCTGGAGCAACTCGAAAGCCTGCGTGCCGAGTTGTGGCGGGCGCTGGTGGGGTTCAAGCCGGGCGCGGACTACAACCCGATCGAATACGACGGCGGCGAGCTGGTTTCGCTCAGCGCCACGCGGTTGTTCTATCAGCTGCGCTTTTTCGCCGAGTTCCAGCTGGGACGCAACCTGGCCAGCCAGCCGGCGGAAACCTGGCGCGAGCGTGAACTGGACGGCCTGCCGTCCTTTACCGGGGTCACGGTGCGGGTCGATGCCATCGATCCGGCGGACCCCAACCTGCAACACCCGGGGCCCGACGGGCGCCTGGAACTGACTTTCTCTGGAGACGTAACGCAATGAGCAAACGCATCACTGTGCTGCCGGCCGCGGGCCGCGCCGTGCCGGACCCCGAAGCCGGCGACCTGCTGCCGCTGGAAGGCCGTGAAGTCGACGACAACGCCTGGTGGCGCCGGCGTCTGGCCGATGGCGATATCACCCTCAAGGCCGCGAAGGCGGCCAAACCACAAGGAGCCAAATAATGGCGATCGGATTCAGCAATATTCCGGCGGACATTCGTGTGCCGCTGTTCTACGCCGAGATGGACAATTCGGCGGCCAATAGCGCGTCTTCGGCGATGCGCCGACTGATCGTGGCCCAGGTCAACGACAACGTCGCGCCGGCCGAAACCGGCAAGCTGGTGCTGGTGTCCAGCGTCGCGCTGGCCAAGAGTATCGGCGGTCAGGGCTCGATGCTCGCCTCCATGTACGAGACCTGGCGCAAGACCGATCCGATTGGTGAAATCTGGTGCCTGCCGCTGCACAACGTCGAAGGCAGCGTGGCCAAGGCCGAGCTGAAGTTCACCGGCACCGCCAGCGCCAGCGGCGTGCTCAACCTGTATGTCGGTGGTGTGCGGGTTCAGGCCGCCATCGTCAACGCCGCCACCGCGGCTCAGGCCGCCAGCGCGCTGGCGCTGAAAATCAATGCCGCCGCCGACCTGCCAGTGAGCGCCGAGGCGGTCGAAGGCACCCTGACCCTGACCGCCAAATGGACCGGCGACAGCGCGAACGACATCAGCCTGCAGCTCAACCGCCTGGGCAAGAGCAATGGCGAAGAAACCCCGGCCGGCTTGAGCGTGACGGTCGGCAAAATGGCCGGCGGCGCCGGCGTGCCGGATCAGGTTGCCGCACTGGCGGCCCTGGGCGATGAACCTTTCGAGTTCATCTGCATGCCGTGGACCGACACCGCGACCCTCAACGCCTGGCAAGCCGTCATGGACGACAGCACCGGTCGCTGGTCCTGGGCCAAGCAACTGTTCGGTCACGTCTACAGCGCCAAGCGCGGCACCGTCGGCACCCTGGTGGCGGCAGGGCAAGCCCGCAACGACCAGCACATCACCATCCAGGCCCTGGAGCCAGGCGTACCGCAGCCGTTCTGGGTGCAGGCCGCGGCACTGGCCGCGCGCACCTCGGTGTTCATCTCCGCCGATGCCAGCCGTCCGACCCAGAGCGGCAGCCTGCCGGGTGTCGATCCGGCGCCGGCCAGCGAGCGTTTCACCCTGACCGAGCGTCAATCGCTGCTCAGCTACGGCATCGCCACCGCCTACTACGAAGGCGGCTATGTGCGCATCCAGCGTTCGATCACCACCTACCAGAAGAACGCCTACGGCCAGGCCGACAACTCCTACCTGGACAGCGAAACCATGCACCAGTCGGCCTTTATCGTGCGCCGCCTGCAAAGCGTGATCACCAGCAAGTACGGGCGCCACAAACTGGCCGCCGACGGTACCCGCTTCGGTGCCGGCCAGCCGATCGTGACCCCGAGCACCATTCGCGGCGAGCTGATCGCCCAGTACGCCAAGCTCGAACTGGAAGGCCACGTGGAGAACGCCGAGCTGTTCGCCGAGCACCTGATCGTCGAGCGCGACAGCCAGGACCCGAGCCGGGTCAACGTGCTGTTCCCGCCGGACTACATCAACGGCCTGCGTGTGTTCGCGCTGCTCAACCAATTCCGTCTGCAGTACGACGCGGCGGCCTAAGCCGAGCCTCTTTCACTGCGCTTTTCCAGCCCGCCTGGTGCGGGCTCATTTTTTGGGAGAAACACCATGGGTCAACTGATTGCGGGCACCTGCTACGTCAAAGTGGACGGCGCTCAACTGACCATCAACGGCGGCTGCGAAGCACCGCTGATGTCCGTGAAACGGGAAACCATCGTGCCGGGTTTCTACAAGGAAACCGACATTGCCCCGTCCTTCAAGGTCACGGCGCTGCACACCCCGGACTTCCCGCTCAAGCAGCTGGTGGCCGGTTCCGACATGACCGTCACCTGCGAGTTCAGCAACGGCAAGGTCTACGTCCTGGCCGGCGCCTACCTGGTGGAAGAGCCGGTTTCCAAGGGTGACGACGCGAGCATCGAACTGAAGTTCGAAGGCATCAAGGGGACCTGGCAATGAGCGATAGCGTAAAGCTGCGTGTGGCCATTGAAGCCCACGGCGAACCGCTGACCGAACTGACCCTGCGCCGCCCGACGGTGCAGGAGGTGCGGGCGATCAAGGCGCTGCCGTACAAGATCGACAAGAGCGAAGAAGTCAGCCTCGACATGGACGTCGCGGCCAAGTACATCGCGGTCTGTGCCGGCATTCCTCCGTCCTCGGTCAACCAGCTCGACCTGGCCGACCTCAACGCCCTGAGCTGGGCGGTCGCGAGTTTTTTCATGAGTGCGGCATCGGAGCCATCAGCGACCTGATCGCGGTTGCCTATGACCTGGCCTGGTTCTGGAAGGTTGACCCCGAACAGATGATGGCCAGGCCACTGGATGTGCTCCGGGAGTCCCTGGAGCACGCGCAACGGATCAATGCGATGCAGCAGGTGCAGTGATGGTGAACATCAATCAAAGCTTGAATCAGACGAGCATCAAACAGCGCCTGAGCGTGACCAACGTGCAGACCACGGTGAACATGCTGGTGGTCATGCAAGGCATGCAGAAACTGGACGCCGAGCTGGGAGAGGTGCGTTCGAAAGTCAGCCGCTTCAAGAAAAGCATCGAAGACAGCGGCCTGGGCGGGCTGGATTTTTCCGGCCTGATCAAGGGCGGTGGCCTGGCCGCGCCTTTCGTGGCGGGGGTCAACTCCGCCATCGAATTCGAGAACCAGGCGGCGCGGGCCAAGCTGGTGGCGCAGGGCATCGAACCGCCCAAGGATGTGCTGGGCGAGACGGGCACTAACCTGAAGGCATTCAGCGACAGCGTCGACGACATCTCGCAAAAGTTCGGCAGCGCGCTGCTGCCGGCGGTCAACTCGGTAGTGACCGCCGTGCAACCGCTGCTGGGCTTTGTGGCCAAGGTCATTGAAAGCAACCCGCAGCTGGTCCAGGGCCTCGCCGCCGGCGCCTTGGCCTTCACCGCGATCCGCGGCGCCATGACCCTGGCCTCGTCCGCCGTGACCCTGTTCAGCAGCGGCCTGCTGGCCTCGCCCATCGGCCTGATCGCCCTGGGAATCGCGGTGGCGGCGGGCCTGATCGTGGCCAACTGGGAGCCGCTGTCGGCGTTTTTTGTCACCCTCTGGGCAAGCATCAAGGACGCCGCCGCGCAACTGATGGTGGGGTTGAAGACGGTCTTCGGCTGGACCCCGCTGGGAATGGTGATCGCCAATTGGGGATCGATCACCGGCTTTTTTGCCGGCCTCTGGGAACAGCTCAAGACGATGGCCGCGTCCGTGGTCGACTTCTTCAAGCAGGTGTTTTCCTGGACGCCGCTGGGGCTGGTGATTGAAAACTGGACGCCGCTGAGCGGCCTGTTTTCCGCGTTGTGGGAGTTGCTCAAGGCGCTGTCCGTTCCGGCGATGGACTTCCTCAAAGGCCTGTTCGCCTGGACACCGCTGGGGATGGTGATCAACAACTGGGGCGCGATCAGCGGTTTCTTCGCCTCGCTCTGGGCCGGCCTGCAAGGTCCGGCGCAGCGGGTCAAGGCCTTCTTCATCGGGCTGTTCGACAGCTCGCCACTGGGGATGGTGATCAACAACTGGGGCGCGATCAGCGCTTACTTCGCTTCGCTCTGGGCCGGCCTGCAAGGTCCGGCGCAACAGGTGAAGGACTTCTTCGTCATGTTGTTCGACACCTCGCCACTGGGGATGGTGATCAATAACTGGGGCACGATCAGTACCTACTTCGACGCCATCTGGGCAACCCTGAAAAGCGCGGCGCAGGTCATCAAGGACTTTTTTGTCACCCTGTTCGAGTGGTCGCCCGTGGGGCAGATCATCGCCAACTGGCAGCCCATCAGCGATGTGTTCGCGGCCCTCTGGGAGGTGTTGAAAGCCCTGGCGGCGCCGGCCATCGAATTCATGCGCGGTATGTTCGAGTGGTCGCCCCTGGGGCAGATCATCAAGAACTGGGAGCCGATCACCGAGTGGTTCAGTGGCCTGTGGCAACGGCTGCAGGCGGTGATCGCACCGATCAGGGAACTGTTCGACGGTGGTTTCGCCGGTTTCGTCGCCCGCGTCACCGGCAAGGTGGAAAACCTCACCGAGGCGCAGCGGCAAACCAATGCCGAAGGCAAAGGCGCGCTGGCGCCGGCGTTCTTCGGTGGCGGCCAGCCGGCGCCGGGTTCTTCGGCGCTTTCCGCCGGCCTGCCGCAAAGCTCCACCTCGCTGTTGCAGCAGAGCGCGGCCAACAACCGCACGCAATTGCAGGGCGGGCTGACGGTGAGCTTCGAAAACGCCCCGGCGGGCCTGCGTACCAGCGCGCCGCAAATCAACCAACCCGGCGTGGCGCTGTCGTCGCGTGTCGGCTACCGCTCACTTTCGCTAGGAGGTTCCAATGAGCTGGCGTGATCGTTTGTTGCCGGCGTCGTTTCGTGGCGTCGGGTTTTGGGTCGACCAGGCGAAAACCCCGGTCGGCCACAAGGGCCAGTTGCACGAGTACCCGCAGCGTGACCTGCCGTTCTACGAGAGCCTGGGGCGGCAGGCGCGGACCCACGACCTGACGGCGTTCATCGTCGGCGCCGATTGCCTGGAGCAGCGCGACAAGCTGCTCCAGGCGCTGGAGCAGGGCAGCGGTGAACTGGTGCACCCGTGGCTGGGGCGCTTGCAGGTCAAGGTCGGCGAATGCGAGATGACCCAGAGCCGCCAGGACGGCGGCCTGGTGACCTTCACCCTGAAGTTCTACCCCGACCAGCCGTTGCAGTTCCCCAGCGCCACGGTCAACACCCGCCAGCTGTTGCTGGTGTCGGCCGACAGCCTTATCGGCTCGGCGGTGCGCCGCTTCGAGGAGGCCATGACTCTGGTCAAGGCCGCGCGCATCGGCATCGCCGACCTGCGCAACAGCCTCAAGGAGGTCTACCAGACCATCGAGCAGGAGCTCAAGCCGCTGATCGACACCTACCGCGATCTCAACCTGCTGGTGCGGGCGATCAAGGACCTGCCCAAGGAAGTGAGTGCCGAGTTCAAGGGCTTGCTGGGGGACATCAAGGACCTCAAGGACTATGCGCGCAACGGTTACCGCGGCGTGCTGGCCAATGTCTCGCAGCAGGTCGAGGCGGTGAAGAAGATCGACACGCCGAAACTCACCACTGGCAAGGACACCACCGCCGCGGCGCAAGCCATGGCCGACCTGGTGCAGGACGCCGTGCTGGTGCGGATTGCCCAGGCCGTGGCCTCGCTGCCGGTGGCAACCCCGGCGGTCAAGCTGAGCGGCACGCCGTCGCTGGCCAAGCAGGCGATCCAGCCGGTGACCCGCGCGGAAGTGCCGGTGGCCGACGAGGTGCTGGCGCTGCGCAACGCGATCAACGAGGCGATCTGGCAGGCCGCGGAAAAAGCCGACGCCCTGCATTACGAGGTGCTCAACGGCCTGCGCCAGCTGGTCTACGGCCACCTCACTGCGGTGGCCTCGTCCGGCGTGCGGCTGGTGGTGAAGAACCCGATGCAGAGCCTGCCGACGGTGGTGCTTGCCTATCGGCTGTTTGGCGATGCCACCCGGGCGGCCGAAGTGCAGCAGCGCAACGGCGTGGCCCATCCCGGCTTCCTGCCGCCGACCAACGTCAAAGTCGCGGGGGAGTGAGCCATGGGCAACTTCGATAACCGGGTGCTGTTGACGGTGGACGGCCAGGATTACGGCGGCTGGAAAAGCGTGGAAATCAGCGCCGATCTGGAGCGGCAGTTTCGCACCTTCAAGCTCGACGTGACCTGGCAATGGCCGGGCCAGACCCTGGACCAGCGCATCCGTCCCGGCGCCAAGTGCCAGGTGCGCATCGGCGCCGACCTGTTGCTCAGCGGCCATGTGTTCAAGGCGCCGATCAGCTATGACGGTCGGCAGATCGGCTTGAGCATCGAGGGCAGTTCCCTGACCCAGGACCTGGTGGATTGCGCGGCGATCAACCAGCCCGGCCAATGGCGCGAGCAGAGCCTGCTGAAAATCGTCCAGGCCCTGGCCGCGTCCTACGGCGTCGGGGTGGTCAGCGAGATCGCGGAAACCACGCGGTTGAGCAGCCACAGCATCGTGCCCGGGGAAACCGTGTTCCAGTCCATCGACCGCCTGCTGACCTTGTTCCGGGTGTTCTCCACCGACGACGCCGAAGGCCGGGTGCTGTTGGCCCGGCCGGGCAGCGGCGGGCGTGCGGTGGATGTGCTGGAGTTGGGCAAGAACATCCTCTCGGCCAGCGCGCCGATGGACTTCAGCCAGGTGTTTTCCGAGTACCGGGTGATCGGCCAGCACAAGGGCAACGACCAGAAAAGCGGCGCCGCGGTCAGCGAAGTGTCGGGCGTGGCCAGCGACGCCACGGCCAAGCGCAAGCGGGTCACGGTGATCAACGAACCGGCCCAGCTGACCCAGGAGCTGGCCCAGCAACGGGCCGACTGGGAAAGCGCCATTCGCACCGGCAAGGCCCTGACCAGCACCTACAAGGTGCAGGGCTGGCGCCAGAGCAACGGCGAGCTGTGGCGCCACAACACCCTGGTGCGGGTGATCGACCCGGTGCTGGGTTTCGACCAGGACCTGCTGATTTCCAAGGTCACCTACTCGCTCTCCGAGCAGGGCTCGATCACCACCCTGCAGGTGGCGCCGCCCCATACCTTCGACGCCAGTCCGGTGCCGCCGAAAGCCTAAAACCCCCCGGTAGTGTAGGAGCGAGCTTGCTCGCGATGGGGGCGACACGGTGTGCCTGTAAGGCCGCTATCGCGAGCAAGCTCGCTCCTGCACAGGGGCAAGGAAAAAACCATGAGCCTACTGACACGCCTGTTGGCGCGCGGCACCGTCGTGCTCGCCAACTCGGCCAACAAACTGCAATCGCTGCAAATGCGCCTGACCGCCGGCGAAGTGAACGACGACATGGAGCACTTCGAACCCTACGGCTTCACCAGCAACCCGCTGGCCGGCGCCGAAGGCATCGCCACCTTTCTCGGCGGCGATCGCTCCCATGCCATCGTGCTGGTGGTCGCCGACCGCCGTTTTCGCCTCAAGGCCCTGGCCCCCGGCGAAGTGGCGATCTACACCGACGAAGGCGACAAGATTCATTTCAAGCGTGGGCGGATCATCGACATCGAGACCGCCACCCTCAATATCCGCGCCAGCAGCGCGGTGCATATCGACACCCCGACCCTGACCCAGACCGGCAAGATCGTCTCTCAGGGCGACCAGGTTGCTGGCGGCATCAGCCAGATCCAGCACGTGCATGGCGGCGTGCAGTCGGGTAGCGGGCAGACCGGCGCGCCGGCGGGAGGCCAATGATGTTTATCAGCCAAGACCTGCACCGCGCACTGACCCGTGCCGTGCTGATCAGCCTGTTCACCTGGCGTCGCACGGCGGACGACGACCCGCTGGACGACGAGGAGCGCTTCGGCTGGTGGGGCGACAGCTTTCCCACCGTGGCCGACGACCGCATCGGCTCGCGGCTGTGGCTGCTACGGCGGGTCAAGCTGACCCGCCAGACCCAGCTCGACGCCGAGTTCTATGCCCGCGAAGCCCTGCAATGGCTGATCGACGATGGCCATTGCAGCGCGGTCGAGATCATCAGCGAACGTCTCGACGACCAGCGCCTGAACCTGCGCACGACGCTGGTCCTGGCCAACGGTGAACGCCTGGACATCAACCCCGATAACAGTTGGCAGGTGACCTATGCCCTTTGATACCCCTTCGCTGCCGGTGCTGATCAAGCGCACCCAAAGCGACCTGGCCAGCGATGCGCTGCGCCAGTCCGATGCGCAAGTGCTGGCCCGTACCCTCGGTGGCGCCGCCTATGGCCTCTACGGCTACCTGGACTGGATCGCCGATCAGATCCTGCCGGACAAGGCCGACGAGTCGACCCTGGAACGCATCGCCGCGCTGCGCCTCAACCAGCCGCGTAAGGCCGCCCAGGCGGCCAGCGGTTCGGTGATCTTCACGGCGGCGGCAGGCGCGGTGCTGGACGTCGATACCTTGCTGCAGGCCAGTGACGGCCGCACCTACAAAGTCACCGCCGCCCGCACCACCAGCGCCGGCAGCAACAGCACCACCGTCCAGGCCCTCGACGCCGGCACCCTGGGCAATGCCGAGGCCGGCCTGAACCTGATTCCGGTGCAACCGATCCAGGGCATCGGCAATACCTTCACCGTGCTCGCCCCCGGCCTGAGCGGCGGCGTCGCCGCGGAAAGCCTGGAATCGCTGCGCGCCCGGGTGATCCGCTCCTACCGCATCATCCCCCACGGCGGCTCGGCCCAGGACTATGAGACCTGGGCGCTGGAGTGCCCGGGGATTACTCGGGCGTGGTGCCGTGGCAGCTACCTGGGGCCGGGCACCGTGGGCCTGTTCGTGATGCGCGACGACGATGCGCAACCGATCCCGAATGCCGAGCAACTGGCGGAGGTAAAGGCTTACATCGAACCGTTGCGTCCGGTGACGGCCGAGTTGCATGTGCTGGCGCCGCAGCAGTCGCCCGTGACCTACAGCCTGCGCTTGTCGCCGGACACCAGTGCGGTGCGCGCGGCGGTCGAGGCCCAGTTGCGCGATCTGCACAACCGCGAGGCCGGCCTGGGCGACACCTTGCTGATCAGCCATATCCGCGAGGCCATCAGCAGTGCCGCCGGCGAGAACGATCACCGGCTCAGCGCGCCGGCCGCGGATGTTCCCGCCGCCAGTAACCAGTTGCTGACGTTCGGAGGTTGCGTATGGCTGGAGTAAGAACCGCCGCGCAATACCAGAGCCAGCTGCGCAGCCTGCTGCCCAGCGGCCCGGCCTGGGACCCGGAGCGGGTGCCGGAACTCGAGGAGGTGCTCGAAGGCGTGTCCCAGGAACTGGCCCGCCTCGACGCCCGCGCCGCCGACCTGCTCAACGAAATGGACCCGGCCGGTGCCAGCGAACTGGTACCGGACTGGGAGCGGGTGATGAACCTGCCCGACCCCTGCCTGGGCCCGACCCCGCTGTTCGACGACCGCCGCCTGGCGGTGCGCCGGCGGCTGCTGGCCGTCGGCAGCCAGGCGCTCGCCTACTACATCGAGATCGCCCGTAGCCAGGGTTATCCGAACGCCACCATCACCGAGCACGAAGCCCCGCGCATGGGCCGCGCACGTTTTGGTGACGCGCATTTCGGCACCTGGCAGGCGCAATTCATGTGGACGCTCAACACCGGTGGACGACTACTCCTGGGCCGGCGCTTTGGCGCGAGTTACTGGGGCGAGCGTTTCGGCATGAACCCGGGCTCGGCCCTGGAATGCCAGATCCACCGCAGCGCACCGGCCCATACGCGGGTGCATATCAATTATGACTAGGGGATAGACCGATGGATTATCCGAAGAGTGTGCCCAGTGCCGGGTTGGTCAATGGCAGGTTCGTCGATGAGAACCCGCTGACCGGCACCCCGGGATCGCTGATTCCGGCGGACTGGGGCAATGGGGTGACCCAGGAACTGCTGGCCGTGATCACGGCGGCCGACCTGACGCCCAGCGAGGCGAACCTGACGCAGCTGTTGAGCGCGATTCGCAGCATCAGCCGCAAGAGCGCGGGGCTCGGCATTCAGCGCTTCACCGCCAATGGCAGCTTCACCGTGCCGGAGGGCGTGACGAAGATCTGGCTGAGTGGGTGTGCGGGAGGAGGCGGTGGCGGCGCCTGCCCGGGAGGCACGAGTGTGACGTCTTCCGGTGGCGGTGGAGGCGGTGCCGGGCAGCCGGTTATCCGCTTTCCTGTCACCGTGACGCCGGGGCAGGTCATTCCCGTGGTGATCGGGGCGGCTGGGGTGGGTGCCAGCGCGGCGGTTCTCGCCACCGGTGGTGGTAACACGCTGGTCGGCTCGGCGGGGGCGATTTTGTCGCTGTCTGGCGGGAGTGGAGGAGGGTCTGGGGTCAATCTTTCTGGCTATGTCCCTGGCGCTAAGGGTGGGGCGGGTTTTCCGGAGGGCGGAGATGCGACGGATGTCTCGTCCAATACCGTTGCCGGTGTGGGTGGGGCCGGGGCCAGCGGACCATTCGGGGCTGGTGGCGGTATCCCCAGGTCAGGCACGACCTCTGGGGGACCGGGAAAGCCCGCTTACGGTTATGGCGCGGGTGGCAGCGGCGCGGGAGGCTATTACATCGCGGGTACCGGACTTGCCCAGCCTGGCGGCAATGGCGTGCCCGGTTTCATGCTGATCGAGTGGTGAAAACATGAGCAAACAGATTCTTTATTGCGTGACCTCGGGAACAGTCATCGATTGGCAGGACCTAGATCAATTCGCCTATGCCGCGCCTGCGCCGACCATGAAGGTACTACCGGTCACTGCCGAACAATGGAAGCGCAAAGACGCTCTGCACTATGTGCTGGAAGGCGAACTGACCCGGGTCGATGTTCCCCCACCCTCCGCGGCTCACTACTGGGACGGTAGCCAGTGGTCGCTGGACTCCCAGCAGGCCGCGGCAGCCGCGGAGCAAGAGGCGGAACAACTGTGCCAGCGAGTGGATGCAGAGGCTGACACCGCCCGGCAGATGATCAGTGGCGATCCGCTCAAGGCCGCGGAGTATGCCCAGGCCGCCAGCGACGCCCAGGCGTTCAAGGAGGCCGGCTACCCGAAAAAGGCGGTGCCTCTCGCGGTAAGCGCCTGGGTGGTGAAAGGCCGTACCGCCAGGGAAGCGGCCGACCAGATTCTCGACAAGGCCGCCGAGCTCAACAGCAAGCTGCTCGCACTTCGCACGCTGCGCTTGCAGGCAAAAGAGCGCATCCGGGCTCAGGCCAGCAAGGGCAAGCAGGAGGCTGCGAAAGACGCCTGCGAGGCAGCGATCGAGGCGATTCGCAAGGTTGCCAGCGACTGATCAGGTCTCTGTCGGGCCTGTCTTTCGTAAACATGCTATGGCGCTCACTGCAAAGTGGGCGGCTTTTCGCACATAGCTCCCTGAGCAAGGGAGATCGCAGGGCAATGATATGGATTATCCAAAAAGTATCCCCAGCGTCGGGCTGGTCAATGGCTGGTTTGTCGATGAGAACCCTCTTCTCGGAACGCCAGGTTCCTTGATTCCCGCTGCCTGGGGCAACGGGGTGACGCAAGAAATCCTCAATGTCATCAAGGCTGCCGGCCTGGCGCCGGACGAAGCGAAAAACGACCAGTTGGCGCTGGCGATTGCCGCACTGGTCGACTTCACCAAACTGAAGAACACCCCAACCACCTTGAGTGGATATGGCATCACTGATGCCGGTGGGCGTCTGTTGGCGGTGAAGCAGTTCGACACCGTTGGCGTCACAGTCTATCGCCCCAACCCCAAGGCCAGGCGGATTCGGGTCCGCCTGGTCGGTGCGGGAGGCTCAGGTGCCGGTTGTCCGCCGGTAGCGGCCACTTATCAAAGCCTGGGCGGTGGCGGAGGGGCTGGTGCCTATGCGGAGAGTCTTTACGACGTGACTCCGGAAATGCTGGCGGGTGTTCCCGTCACATTGGGCGCCGGTGGGGCCGCTCGAACCAGTGCGGGGGCCGCAGGAGGCGCAGCGTCGTTTGGCAGCTTCATGAGCGCCGCAGGGGGAGGAGGGGGGCAGATTCTAACCTTCGTGTCGAACACCCCTGGATTTGTCCAGGGCGGTATGGGGGGCCAAGTCGTAACGGGTGGCAACCTGGCCAATGCGCGCGGTGCAACGGGCGGTTATGCGATGAGTAATCCCAATTGGGGCCTGCTTTCCGGATGGGGGGCTGCCAGTCCATTCGATGGCGGCGGCCCCTTCAACGGGGTGAATGGCAATGGCAATGCGGGACAACGAGGTTCCGGCGGCAGCGGCAGCTGCTCGAGCAATCCATCTGCTTCATATGTGAGTGGCGCCGGCGGCAATGCCTTTTGTGAAATCTGGGAGTACGAATAATGGCCCTCTATGCACGAGTCGAAGACGACGTTGTCGTCGAGCTGATCGAGACCGGCAGCTTCATGATTTCTCAGCTGTTTGCCGCGGATTTTCTCAGTTCGATGGTCGCTGTCCCTGAGGGTGTCGAGGTTGAGCTGGGGAAGCCGATCCACCTTGCCGAACAGGTTGCGCCGCTTTCCCCCGTGGTGGACGTGGCGGCAGCAGTGGCGTTTGCTTCCGAAGTACGGGGCAAGGCGACTGACGAGGATGCTCCGGACCAGGCGCGCAAATGGCGCCAGTCCGTGTTGACGGACAGCCAATGGCTGGTAACCCGCCATCGGGATGAACAGGAGCTGGGACGGGGCACGACGCTGACGGCGAAACAGTATCTGGAGTTGCTCGAGTATCGCCAGGCACTGCGCGATTGGCCCGCCTCCGATAGCTTTCCCGAAATGACCGCCCGTCCGCCGATTCCAGAGTGGTCAGTGAGTTTTTTTCAGATAGCTGATTGATCGAGTGCTGCGTTTATTTCAAATAGATCAGCAGCGTATTTATCTGCATCGCGCTCATCACGCCCGCTTCAAGCGGGCTTTTTTTGGCGCGCAGTTGGCCGCTGTATGGCCCTGGTCCGCAGGTGGGCCAACAGAATTTATTATCAGGAGTAAGACCTTGGATTATCCAAAGAGTGTGCCCAGTGTAGGGCTGGTGAATGGAAGGTTTGTTGATGAAGAGCCATTGGCCGGCACGCCAGGCTCGCTTATTCCGGCAAGTTGGGGGAATAGCGTTACCCAGGAAATTCTCGGTGTAGTTCAGGCGGCGGGCATGACGCCGGACGAGGGGGCGAATGATCAACTGCTGGGTGCATTACGCAGTTCAACACTCTTTTCTACACCTCCTCGTTTTGACGTGAGTCGGTCGGTCGCTACTCCAGAGTTTGTACAGCGCGCGCTGGGTAATTACTCCAGCGCTCGAGGAATATCGGAAAGCACGCAACTGACCATTGCCGATGTCGGTTGCTCCATCGGCCTGGGTGGGACTACCGCCTTTACCGTCACCCTGCCGGATGTCTCGACTGTTCCAGATGGCGCGACGATCAGCTTGCATTGTCGTAGTAGCGCGCAAGTGACCGTGGCTAGCAAGAGCGGTGCGCAGATCAGTCCACAAGGAAACTATCTGAACTCCATCGTGATGAGCAGTGGTGAAAGTGCGAATCTGGTCCGGGAGTGGGGAGTCTGGACCGTTTATGGTACGGCTAGCCTCAAGTACTCCGCGTTGTATGGGGCTCAGCTTTCGACCGCGGGTTATCAGAAATATCCGAGCGGCTTGATTGAGCAATGGGTGTTAGGTGGGTCTGACGCCAATGGCGTTATGTCCCTGTCATTACCCATGAAGTTTCCCAATGCAATATTGGGAGGTATTGCTGACGAAGGCTATCCCGCAGGTTGGGGCGGTGCGAATGTTACGGTCTGGTCGTTTGATTTGAGTTCATCAAATACTTCAACAGCTGTCGCCCGTGTCAGATCGGTCGAAGTTGGGACCATTAGAGTGGCCGCGGGTATAACCGGGCGCATAGTTGTGTGGGGGCGATAACCATGAAGATTTATTTCTTTGCGAAAACCCTCGGTTTCGATGTTGTCGCCTCTGCGAACGAGGCCCCGCCAGAAGGCGCAGTGGAAATCAGCCAGGCTGAATATGCCGAACTCTTTGCCGGGCAGGGCGTGGGCAAGCGGATTGTGGCCAATGACAACGGTGCGCCCATTCTTGTCGACCCTGCCGGTCCCTCGCCTGAACAATTAGTTTCAATTGAGCGCGCCTGGCGTGACTCGGAGTTGCTCAAGACCGATGCGCTGGTCGCCAGACATCGTGATGAGCTGGAGTCTCAAGCCGCCACCACCTTGTCCGATGCCGACTACAACGCCCTGCAAGCCTATCGCTGCGATTTGCGCAGCTGGCCAAAGTCCCGAAAGTTTCCTGCCGTAACAGATCGCCCCGTGCTGCGAATGACTTCCGGCACTACAGGAGCGACGGTGAAAAGAAAGAGGGTGAGAAAGCCGGTGCAGATGACCGAGTCCGTTTGAGTTTATCGACTCTGTATTGGGCTTTGCCGAATGCTGAAGTTTTTTATGTTTAATTTGTATGAGGGCTAGACAGTGGACTACCCAAAGAGTGTACCGAGTGCCGGTTTGGTAAACGGAAAGTTTGTCGATGAAAATCCCCTCACGGGTATGCCAGGGTCTTTGATTCCGGCTGATTGGGGGAATGCTGTTACACAGGAAGTTCTGGAGGTTATTCGAGCAGCAGGGGATACGCCGAATGAGTCTGACAATTCGCAACTGAAAGCGGCGATTTCTGCTTTGATTTCAAAGAAACAAAGTGAAAATCTGGCTACTCAGGAAGAGGCGGAAGCCGGAATCAATACTGCCAAAACCATGTCGCCATTACGCGTGTTTCAGGCTATTGCCAAGAAGTTGGTCCAGGCATCGGAGTCTATCGCAGGTATTGTCAAAGTGGCTTCGCAGGCGGAAGTCAATGCCGGTGCAAGTGACACTTCTGTCGTGACTCCTAAAAAGCTTCGATTGGGCTTTCTGATAAGAATGGGGGCTTCCGGGTACATTGTTTTTCCTTCATGGATGGGCGGCCTGATCATTCAATGGATCACGGGGAGTGCAAGTCAGACTGCCAATAATAGCTACGGAGAGTACAACCCTTGGCCTCTGGCATTTCCCACTGCGCGTTTTCTTGCAGTTGCCACTCATGAAGGGACAGCTTCTGGAACCTTTCTAACGGTCTGCAATCCTCCGGGAGCAAGCAGTCTTACCGGGATTAATGTACGTTGCCCCGATTGGCCGTCGCAAACTATCGCCGCCCGGGTTATTGGCATAGGGTATTGAATATGTATTACTTTTCTCCTGAAACTTTCGGTTTCTATAACTCAGAACTGCACGGGAAAAATATTCCAGTAGACGCCTTCGTGATCAGTGATAAAGACTATGAATCACTGGTAATTGAGGCACTGTCTGGTACTGTTTTATCCCTGAATAGCAAAGGTTTTCCCGAGCGTATTTCCTCGGCATCCCAAAATACTCCTGAGGTTGAAAGGGCCTGGCGTAACAAGATTTTGGAGTCGACTCAGTGGCTGGTTATTCGTGACAACGAAGAGCTGGAAATGGGCGAAGGGACGACGCTGAATACCGAGCAGTTCAAGGAGCTTCTGGCTTATAGGCAGGCGTTGCGGGACTGGCCTTCAGCTGTCGACTTTCCTGATGTTGAATATCGACCTGTCGAGCCAGCCTGGCTTGAAAGTGTTCTCCAGGAGCACAAATGACCCTGTTTGTTCCGAACGTCCTCGACGCAGAGGAGGTAGAGTGAAATGCCTGTCACCCTTGAAATGATTCAACGCATCATGCCCAACGCCCGCTCCCAAGCGGGCGTTTTTGTTTCTGCGCTTAACACCGCCATGCTGAACCGCCATATCAACACGCCTAAACGTATGGCCGCCTTTCTCGCGCAGGTCGGTCATGAGTCGGGGCAGTTGCGTTATGTGCGGGAGCTGGGCAATGACCAGTACCTGAGCAAATACGACACCGGCAGCCTGGCGGCCCGTCTGGGCAATACCCCGGAGGCCGATGGCGACGGCCAGAAATACCGTGGCCGGGGTCTGATCCAGGTCACCGGTCGCGACAATTACCGGCAATGCAGCCTCGGATTGTTCGGTGACGAGCGTTTGCTGGCGTTGCCGCAATTGCTGGAACAGCCGCAGTGGGCCGCCGAGTCGGCTGCCTGGTTCTGGCAGCAGAACGGTCTTAACGAACTGGCCGACCGCGACCAGTTCAACAGCATCACCCGTCGTATCAACGGCGGCTTGAACGGGCTGGAGGGCCGCCTGCAACTCTGGGCGCGGGCGCGGGAGGTGTTATGCCAGCCTTCGGCCTGATGCCGCTGTCTTACCGGGCAATGGCTGTCGTCGTGCTGCTGGCCGTGGTGGCCGGCATCGCGGGGACGCTGGCCTGGCAGGTTCAGGAGTGGCGTTTTGGTCGGCAACTGGCGGAGCAGGCCAGGCTGCACGGCGAAGCGCTGAATCAGTTGAACCTGGCGGCCGCTGCCCGGCAGCGGGACGAGCAGGACAAACGCCTGGCCCTGGAGCAACAGCTGCAAGCCAGCGACCAAACCCATTACCGAGCCTTGAGCGATGCCCAACGTGATCAAGGTCGCCTGCGCGACCGTCTTGCCACTGCTGATCTGCGCCTGTCAGTCCTCCTCGACGCCCATGACCGCGCCGCCGGCTGCACAGTGCCTGCCACCCCCGCCGCCGGCGGCCTGGTTCATGGAGCCCCGCGAGCCCGACTTGACCCGGCGCATGCTCAACGAATTATCGGCATCACCGATGCCGGCGACCGGGGACTGATCGCCCTGCAGGCGTGCCAGGCCTACGTCAGGGCGTTGAACCGCTAAACATTTTGATCCGCTCCGTGCCTTGCAAGCGCGTATCGCTCGTGTACGGTAAGACCTCTGCCAACCCGATCAGGAGAGGACCGTGAACGAAATCACCCAGCTTGCCGCTGAACTTGGCAGGCGCCTGCAGATTCTGAACACCCACGTCACCACGGCCGAATCCTGTACCGGTGGCGGGATTGCCGAGGCCATCACCCGCATTCCCGGGAGTTCGGCCTGGTTCGAAGCGGGTTATGTGACCTACTCCAATCGGCAGAAGACCCAACAGCTGGCGGTGCCGGAAGCGCTGTTCGCTTCCGTCGGCGCGGTCAGCCGCGAGGTGGTCGAGGCGATGGTGCGGGGTGCGCAGGGCAAAAGCAGAGCGCGTTTTGCCGTGGCGGTCAGCGGCGTGGCCGGCCCGGATGGCGGTTCGCCGCAGAAGCCGGTGGGCACCGTATGGCTGGCCTGGGGCGTGGGAGAGGCGGTAACGGCCGAGTGCCGACACTTTGCCGGGAATCGGGACGATGTCCGCCGACAAACGGTGAAGGCCGCGCTAGAGGGCTTGCTGCAACATGCCGCGGCAGAAATCTCAAAACAGGGGTAGGCGATCCACGAACGCTGTGGAATAATACTGGCTACTTATACAGGTGTTGGCCGTCAGGCCTTATTGATTACGTGAGGACTTTAATGGACGACAACAAGAAGAAAGCCTTGGCTGCGGCCCTGGGTCAGATCGAACGTCAATTCGGCAAGGGTGCCGTAATGCGTATGGGCGATCACGACCGCCAGGCGATCCCGGCCATTTCCACTGGCTCTCTGGGTCTGGACATCGCACTCGGCATCGGCGGCCTGCCAAAGGGCCGTATTGTTGAAATCTACGGTCCGGAATCGTCCGGTAAAACCACCCTGACCCTGTCCGTGATTGCCCAGGCACAGAAGATGGGCGCCACTTGCGCCTTCGTCGACGCCGAGCATGCACTGGACCCGGAATACGCCGGCAAGCTGGGGGTCAACGTTGACGACCTGCTGGTTTCCCAGCCGGACACCGGTGAACAGGCACTGGAAATCACCGATATGCTGGTGCGCTCCAATGCCATCGACGTGATCGTGATCGACTCCGTGGCGGCACTGGTGCCCAAGGCCGAGATCGAAGGTGAGATGGGTGACATGCACGTGGGCCTGCAGGCCCGCCTGATGTCCCAGGCGCTGCGCAAGATCACCGGCAACATCAAGAACGCCAACTGCCTGGTGATCTTCATCAACCAGATCCGTATGAAAATCGGCGTGATGTTCGGCAGCCCGGAAACCACCACCGGTGGTAACGCGCTGAAGTTCTACGCTTCGGTTCGTCTGGATATCCGTCGTACTGGCGCGGTGAAGGAAGGTGACGAAGTCGTCGGTAGCGAAACCCGGGTCAAGATCGTCAAGAACAAGGTGGCTCCACCGTTCCGCCAGGCTGAATTCCAGATCCTGTACGGCAAGGGTATCTACCTGAACGGCGAGATCATCGATCTGGGCGTGCTGCATGGTTTCCTCGAGAAGTCCGGTGCCTGGTACAGCTACCAGGGCAACAAGATCGGTCAGGGCAAGGCCAACTCGGCCAAGTTCCTGCAGGACAACCCGGAAATCGGTAACGCCCTCGAGAAACAGATTCGCGACAAGCTGCTGGCTCCGACCGCTGATGTCAAAGCTTCGCCGGTCAACGAGACTATCGATGACATGGCCGACGCGGATATCTGATCGATCTGATGACCGCCGTACTCGATACCCTCGTCGCGGTGCGGCGAACCGCAATGGACCTGCTCGCGCGACGCGAGCACGGTCGAGTCGAGCTGACGCGTAAACTGCGTCAGCGCGGCGCCTCTCCCGAGATGATCGAAACAGCCCTTGACCGTTTGACGGAAGAGGGGCTGCTATCCGAATCCCGCTACCTCGAAAGTTTCGTTTCCTATCGTGCCCGTTCCGGCTACGGTCCCATGCGTATTCGCGAAGAACTCAGCCAGCGCGGTTTGCAGCGTGCCGATATCGAACTCGCCTTGCGTGAGAGCGGCATCGACTGGCAAGCACAACTGGAGGATGTCTGGCGGCGCAAGTTTGCCGGGCATTTCCCGATAGATGCCAAGGAGCGTGCCAAACAAGGCCGCTTTCTGGGGTATCGGGGATATTCGATGGACATGATCGGCCGCTTGCTGAGCGGCCGAAGGGTGGACGATTGACCTGTAGGGCCCGCGAGTCGAATGCGCGGGCCTCTGCTTTTGGGCTCAAGTGACCTTGATCGGTTCTCTCGTGCGTTGTTGCGCCTTGGCCTGATTCACCGCCCAGTTTTCCGGCAGGTTGATGAAGTCGATCAGTTCGCGCAGGCGGCCATTGTCGCGGGCGTTGAAGGTGAACGACAGGCGTGCCAGATGGCTGAACTCCGGTTCGTTGTGCTCCTCGACATTGTAGGCATGTTGATGGAAGCGATCGCTCAGGCACAGGTCGGCGAAAGCCGTCTGCATCTGCTCGAGCGCCGGTTCGCTGAGCTTGTGATTCATGCGAATGACAAACTGATGTTTCAGCCAGCGGCTGGAGTGGAAGTTGCTGTAGAACTGGTTGATTTCTTCGACCGCCTCCTCGGTGTTGTGCGCCAGGCGCATCAGCTTCATGTCGGTTGGCAGGATGTAGCGGTTGTTCTCGAGCTGGTTGTGGATAAAATCCAGCGCCCCTTGCCAGAAGGTTCCTCCCGGGACATCCAGCAGCACCACCGGTACCAACGGGCTCTTGCCGGTCTGGATCAGGGTCAGTACTTCCAGCGCCTCATCAAGCGTGCCAAAGCCACCCGGGCATAACACCAGGGCATCGGCTTCCTTGACGAAGAACAGCTTGCGGGTAAAGAAGAAGTGGAAGGACAGCAGGTTCTCCGTGCCGTCCACCGTCGGGTTCGCATGCTGCTCGAAGGGCAGGGTGATGTTGAACCCCAGGCTGTGATCGCGACCGGCACCTTCGTGGGCCGCGGCCATGATGCCGCCACCGGCACCCGTGATGACCATCAGGTCGGAGCGGGCCAGGGCCGCGCCGAGTTCTCGTGCCAGGCCATACAGCGGGTGTTCGATCGGGGTGCGCGCGGAGCCAAATACCGTCACCTTGCGTCGCCCCTTGAACTGTTCCAGCACGCGGAAAGCATGTTCCAGTTCGCGCAGGGCCTGCAGGGTGATTTTTGCGTTCCAGCGGTTGAGATCGTCCTGGGCCATGCGCAGGACGGTGAGAATCATGTCGCGATAAAGAGGAATGTTGGGGCTGTTGGGAGCGATCAGGTTGAGTTGTTCTTCGACCTTGCTGAGGTCGATACCGTTGCTCTGAAAATGACGACTGAGGAGGTCATTCGGTTCGTAAGGCATTCAACTTCTCCTTCTGCACAGAACCTTTGACACGAACGAAGCATTCGTTGGTATCACGACACTGCATGTGTCGCTGTCAGCCCGGCTTTGGCGGCTGATTCGCCAGGGTGGAAAAACCCTGACGTGGCCAGCGGGCCATCCATACAGGTTCTGCTATTCCTTGATTTAGAAAGCATGTGCACTGCAAGACGCGCTTGGGCGGCCTCCGGATCCACCCAGGAAAATTCAGCATGAACACTTTGAAATCTAGACCTTCATGATGATTCGCGCTGACTTGATCATGGGCCTCGAAAGTCGGGGCTGGCAATCACTTATTAGCGGTGGCGTGCAGCGTATTCACCGCCTGTCTGAACGCATGTCGACCGGTGGAGGCTCTGATTTACTAAGTTACAGCGCTAGCAAGACAGCTTGGCGTCAAAGGGCAGGATGCACAGGTCGGGGTTTTCGCGCAGGTAATGGCGAGTGGGGCACGGAGGCTGGTCATGCACAAAGTCGTACTGGAAATAGATGCGCAGCTGTATCAACTGCTGAAGTCAGCGGCAGACGCCAATCATCTGACTCTTGAAGAGGAATGCCGACGCCGGCTTGAAGGTGGGGAACGCCGTTCGAGCTATTTGCAGGCCCTGTTGGCGGAGCTGCGGGCCGATGATCAACAGCGGCACGCAGCGGGACACTGAATTACTTTTTCTTCTTCGTCGGGGCCGGGCAGTCCGACTCCTGGAAGCGTGCCGAGGCGACCGGGCGGTTGGTGCGGTTCTCGGTGAATTCGTAGCGCATGATCGCGCCCTTGGCCATCAGCTTGCGGTAGTTCGGGTCACGGCAAACGCTGGCGCCCAGTTGCAGGTAGACCGCCTTGGGGTTGGCGCGCATTTTTTCCGCGTGTTCGGCCTGGACGCTGAGGTGGTTGATCAGCTCCTTGCCTTCGACGGTATAACCCTGGTCGAGGATGTTCTCGTTGACTTCCCGAGGCGTGCCGACGTTACTTTCCTCGGCGGTTTTCTGCAGGGTCTTGTTCAGTTCGAAGTCTTGCAGCGATGCAGCCTGAGCACTGAACGGCAAGGCCAGCAGAAGGGCGGCGGTGGGAACGATAAAGCGCAACATGAAACTCTCCTGGTTCAGTGACTGATGCTTCGACCAGTCACGCGACTGTGCGTTCAGTGGCGGCAAATTATAGGGGAGCGAGGGTAGGCGGTACAGGTTTGAGCAGAGAGCTCTGATAAACTTGTGCGAATTTTCAGCTTTCCGAGTTCTTTTCGTGTCGATTCCTCCTTTCTGCCAGGGCGGCTTCTAATGAGTCATGCTGTATCCCGCCTGCGTGCTCAACGTCTGGCGCGTGCCGTCAGACCTTTTACCGCCCGGGGTTCCCGGGCGGAGCGCTGTGCGGGCTGTCGGGTGATTCCCAGCCATTGCATGTGCGCCTGGCGCCCCAAGGTTTCTGCGCAGTCGGCGATGTGCCTGATCATGCATGACGTCGAACCCATGAAGCCGAGCAATACCGGCTGGCTGATCGCCGATGTCATAGAAGACACCATGGCGTTCCCCTGGTCGCGAACAGAAGTCGACCCACAATTGCTGGCCTTGCTGGCCGATCCCCAGTGGCAGCCTTATGTGGTGTTCCCCGGAGAGTTCGTCGCGCCACAGCGGGTGGTGAACGAAGTCCGCCTGGAGGCGGGCAAGCGCCCGTTGTTTATCCTGCTGGATGCGACCTGGAGCGAAGCGCGCAAGATGTTTCGCAAAAGCCCTTATCTTGAGCATTTGCCGGTATTGAGCCTGGAGCCCGAGCAGTTGTCGCGCTACAAGCTGCGGCGTTCCAAGCGCGATGACCATTTCTGTACCGCGGAGGTTGCGGCGCTGTGCCTGGAGTTGGCCGCGGACCGGCAGGCCGGCGAAGTGCTGGATGCTTATCTGGATGTGTTCAGCACCCATTATCTGTCGGCCAAGTTCCAGCTTGAGATCGATCCCGATGATGAGACGCACACGCGCCTCAAGCCTTTTCTGTAAGACCTGAGGCAAGGGACTGGAATTTTTTGGCCAGAGCTGTGCCACCAGCATCCCGCTCAGCATCGAGGCGCAGCCGCGCGGGCGTGGCTTTGCATGATGGCACTGTTATTAGTTAGCAAGCTAAGATGCCGCACAGCCCGAAGCTTGACCACCCCGGCTTCGCTGGGCATGCTTGGCGCCGATTAGGGCGCGACCGATCTTTGAAACGCCGCATTTCCGGGCTCTTGGCGTTGATCGTGCTCTTTGGGTGCAGCATTCTGGCTGACACCTGTGTTGCCTTGGCGAGGACCGAATGCATCGGTGCTCCCATAAAAAACAGGATCATTTGAAAAATGGCCACATACGAAATCCTGATTGCCGATGACCACCCTCTCTTTCGTAGCGCACTGCATCAAGCGGTGACCCTGGGCCTCGGCCCGGATGTCCGTCTGGTGGAAGTGGCGAGCATTGCCGAGCTGGAAGCCCGCCTGACCGAAAAGGCCGATTGGGACCTGGTGCTGCTGGACCTGAACATGCCGGGCGCTTACGGCTTTTCCGGCCTGGTGCTGTTGCGTGGTCAGTACCCGCAGATTCCGGTGGTGATGGTGTCGGCACAGGAAGAAGCATCAGTGATGGTGCGTTCACGCGAATTTGGCGCCAGCGGTTTTATTCCCAA
This sequence comes from Pseudomonas sp. NFACC41-3, assembly GCF_900109505.1. NCBI lineage: Bacteria > Pseudomonadati > Pseudomonadota > Gammaproteobacteria > Pseudomonadales > Pseudomonadaceae > Pseudomonas > Pseudomonas sp. NFACC41-3. The sequence continues at coordinate 246,927 of NZ_FOAE01000004.1, read as the reverse complement.
GTCCAGTTCTCTCGAAGTCATTCAACAGGCCGTGCGCAGCGTGCTCGACGGCGATGTCTGGTGGCCGCCACAGGCCTTCGAAGAGGTCAGCGTCTCCGCCGAGGCCAAGGCGGCCAGCGAAGGCCTGGCGAGCCTGACGCCACAACAGTTCCGTGTGCTGACCATGGTCTGCGAGGGGTTGCTGAACAAACAGATCGCTTATGAGCTGAGCGTTTCGGAAGCCACCATCAAGGCCCATGTGACGGCAATCTTTCGTAAGCTGGGGGTGCGGACCCGCACTCAGGCGGCGCTGCTCCTGCAACAACTTGAGTCAATTTCCAGCCAGTAACTGGCTCTTTCTTCACGCTTTTTTGACTTTTGTTGAACTAGCTTTCCCATTCCTTATTGTTCTAGTTGCCTATTTATGTCGCCTTTCAAAGGTCAAACCGGTCTTAAACGCATCCTCAATGCCTCGGGATACTCCTTCGATGGCCTGCGGGCCGCCTTCACCGGCGAAGCTGCGTTTCGTCAGCTGGTGCTGCTCAACGTGATTCTGATCCCCGTGTCTTTCCTGCTGAATGTCAGCCGGGTCGAGCGGGCGTTGCTGATAGCTGTCTGCTTGCTGGCGCTGATTGTCGAACTGCTCAATTCGGCGGTCGAGGCGGCGATCGACCGCATCTCCCTGGATCGACATCCACTGTCGAAAAATGCCAAGGACATGGGCAGCGCCGCGCAACTCGTGGCCTTGAGCATGATTAGCGTGGTCTGGGCAGTGATCCTTATCTAAGGAATGCTCGGCAGCACGATCTCGTCGCTGCGCTGCACCCCGGCGGTAAAGGCGCGGCAGAGCTCAAGGAACTCGCGCATGGCCGAGGTCTGATATTTCTGTTTGTGCCAGATGAAGTAGAACTGCCGGGCCAGGTCCAGGTCCGGCGTCTCTACCGGCACCAGGCTGCCACGCCGGAAGGCGTCGCGCAGCGCCAGCCTGGAAATGCAACCAATCCCCAATCCCGACTCCACCGCGCGCTTGATCGCTTCGGTGTGTTCCAGTTCGAGCCGGATATTCAGCGCGCTGCGGTGATGACGCATGGCCTGGTCGAAGGTCAGGCGCGTGCCCGAGCCTTGTTCGCGCAGGATCCAGGCTTCGTGGGTCAGTTCCTCCATGCTCGCATGGCCGCGTTTGGCCAAGGGGTGCTGCGGGGCGCAGAACACTACCAGCTCATCCTCGACCCAGGTTTGTACTTCGATGTCCGGGTGGCTGCAGTCGCCTTCGATTAGACCCAGGTCAATTTCGTAGTGGGCGACCTGTTGCACGATATGCGCAGTGTTCTGCACATGCAGTTTGACCTGGCTCTCCGGGTGGACCTGCATGAAGCTGCCGATCAACAGGGTCGCCAGGTAATTGCCGATGGTCAGGGTCGCGCCCACCGACAACGAGCCGAAGCCGGATTTGCCGTTGAGCAGGTCTTCGATCTCCTTGGCCTGGTCCAGCAACGCCACCGCCTGGGGCAGCAGCTGTTTGCCCAGGGCGTTGAGGCTCAGGCGCTTGCCGGCGCGATCGAACAACTGGCAACTGGATTGCCGTTCCAGTTCGGTAATCGAAGTGCTTGCCGCGGATTGGGAAAGGGCCAGCAGGCCGGCAGCACGAGAAACGCTCTCTTGCTGGGCGACGGCGACGAATACTTGCAGTTGACGGAGAGTAAATCGCATATCGATATAACCGATAACCCTTATCTTAATAATCCAGTTAACAGATATTGTCGCCGCCATTAGAATGCTGTGCAATTGCGTTCGGCTCGCTTGTCGCAGAGCAGGCGCCGACAACTTTCCAGGAGTCCCCCGTACATGAGCAACATGAACCACGAGCGTGTCCTCAGTGTTCATCACTGGAACGACACTCTGTTCAGCTTCAAGTGCACCCGCGATCCGGGCCTGCGCTTCGAGAACGGTCAGTTCGTGATGATCGGCCTGCAACAGCCCAACGGCCGCCCGCTTATGCGCGCTTACTCGATTGCCAGCCCGAACTGGGAAGAGCATCTCGAGTTCTTCAGCATCAAGGTTCCCGATGGCCCGCTGACTTCCCAGCTGCAGCATTTGAAGGAAGGCGACGAGATCATCATCAGCAAGAAGCCTACCGGTACCCTGGTACTGGACGACCTGAAGCCTGGCAAGCACCTGTACCTGCTCAGCACCGGCACCGGTCTGGCGCCGTTCATGAGTGTCATCCAGGATCCGGAAACCTACGAGCGTTTCGAGAAAGTGATCCTGTGCCACGGCGTGCGTTACGTCAACGAAGTCGCCTACCGCGAGTTCATCACCGAGCACCTGCCGCAGAACGAGTTCTTCGGCGAAGCGCTGCGTGAAAAACTGATCTACTACCCGACCGTGACCCGCGAGCCGTTCGAGAACGAAGGCCGCCTGACCGACCTGATGCGCAGCGGCAAGCTGTTCAGCGACATCGGCCTGCCGCCGATCAACCCGCAGGACGACCGCGCCATGCTGTGCGGCAGCCCGAGCATGCTCGACGAGACCAGCGAAGTGCTCAACAGCTTCGGCCTGACCGTTTCGCCACGCATGCGCGAGCCGGGTGACTACCTGATCGAGCGCGCCTTCGTCGAGAAGTAAGCGACTCGCAGCACAGAAAAAAGCCCGCGTTGCCTGAGAAGGCAGCGCGGGCTTTTTCGTTTCCGGTTGCCGGTCAGCGCGCGGGGACCACTTCCAGGACCTGGATCAGGCCCGGCTGCGGGTAGTGCCAGCGTACGTCCAGATCCCAGAACTGCGCGCCGTATTCCCGTTCCGGGGTGGGCATCTGGTAGGCCGGGCGTGGGTCCTGGGCCAAACATTGTTCGATCAGCTCCACCAGCGGCTCCTGCAGGCGGTGAGCGTGCGTATGAGCCTGTTGCAGGGCGTTGTCGCTCCACTGCACCGGTATCAGCGCCGGCGCCGCGCTGGCGATGCTGTTGCTCGCGCTGTCGATGATGTCGGCGTAAGGCACGTAGGGCTTGATATCGAGAATCGGCGTGCCGTCCAGCAGGTCGATGCCGGAGATCCACAGGCGATTGGCCTCGACCTTGTCCAGCTTGACCACCGACTGGCCAATGCCGTTGGGCCGGTGGGTGGCGCGGGTGGCGAAGACCCCCATGGACTTGTTGCCGCCCAGGCGCGGCGGGCGGACCTTGAGCCGCGGTTTGTCTTCCAGTGCCTGGTGAAACAGGAACAGCAGCCAGACGTGGCTGACCTGTTCCAGGCCCTGCACCGCGTCGCCCTGGTCGAAGGGCGCCACCAGCTCCAGCACGCCACGGGCCGCCGGGGCCAGTTGCGGCTGGCGCGGGATGGCGAACTTCTCCTTGAAGCAGGAACGCACGAAGCCGATGGGGGAAACGCTGTAGGTCATTTTGCAAGCCTCAAGTTGCAAGCTTCGAGCTACAAGCTTTGAACTTGCAGCTTGTAGCTTTCTTAAGCCCTGACGCGCAGGGTCAGGCCCTTGAGGAAGTTGCGCAGCAACTGGTCGCCGCACGGGCGGTAGTTGGTGTGGCCGAACTTGCGGAACAGCGCGCTCAGCTCGGGCTTGGACACTGGGAAATCGGCGGCCTTGAGGATGGCGTGCATGTCGTCTTCCTTCAGCTCGAAGGCGACCCGCAGCTTCTTCAGGATGATGTTGTTGGTCACCGGCAGTTCGATCGGCAGCGGCGGACGGCTTTCGTCCTTGCCACGCTTGAAGATCACCAGGCCATCGAGGAAGTGCGCCATGACCTCGTCCGGGCAATGCACGAAACCTTCTTCCTCGTCTTTTTTCAGGTAGCCGACGATGTCGTCCAGGCTCACGTCAAAGCCGGTGAGCTTGATGATCTCGACGACCTTCTTGTCGCTGATGTCGAGCATGTAGCGCACGCTGCGCAGTACATCGTTATGAATCATGTCTACAGTCCTGGTCTGTTCACGTTGAGCGCCGCATGTACGCGCGGCGTCTGAATGGGTGTCGGCCTAGAATTTCTCTTTGGCGGACAGGTAGCGCCATTGACCGACCGGCACCTTGCCGATGGAAACCCCACCGATACGGATGCGGCGAATGGCGACCACTTTCAGGCCTACCGCTTCGCAGAGCTGGGCGATCACGCCCGGTTGCGGGTTCTTCATGGCGAAGCGCAGGCGGTTTTCGTTCTGCCAGCTGGCCTTGACCGGCGGTAGTTCGCGGCCCTTGTAAGTCAGGCCGTGGTTCAGGCGGTTGAGACCGTGGGCGACCATCTCGCCTTCCACCTCGACCACGTACTCCTGCTCGATCTTGGCCGCATCGGCGGTCAGCTTGCGCAGGATCTTCCAGTCCTGGGTGAACACCAGCAGGCCGCTGGCGTTGGCTTGCAGGTCGGCGCTGGCGGTCAGGCGCAGGAAGTGGCCCTTGAGCGGCCGTTTGCCGAAGCGGTGTTCCTCGGACAGGCTGGCGGCGCTCAGCGACTGCATGGCGCTGTCGACGTCCTGGCCGGCCGGTACGTTCAGCAGCAGGGTCACCGGCTCTGGCGCGGTGGCCTTGGCCTGCGGGTCGAGCTCGACTTTCTGGGTGTCGACCTTGAACTGCGGCTCGTCGATGACCTCGCCATCCACGGTGACCCAGCCGCCCTCGATGAACAGCTCAGCCTCCCGGCGGGAGCAGCCGACGAGTTCGATGAGGCGTTTGGAGAGACGAATCGGGTCAGTCATGACAGGGGCCGTAGCAAAAGGGGGCAGGCATTGTACCTGCCCGGCGCCGGTTAATCGCGGGTCCATTTGCCCGCTGTGGCTTTTAGCCGCGCAGCGCCTGCTGCTGGGGCTGTTTCAAACGCATGTGCAGCAGCGGATAGGGCTGGCCCATGCCGTCGTGCTCGGAGCGACCGATGACCTCGAAGCCCTGCTTGAAGTAGAAGCCCAGGGCTTGCGGGTTCTGCTCGTTGACGTCCAGCTCGTCGGCGTTCAGGTGTTCGATGGCGTACCTGAGCAATTGCTTGCCCAGGCCCTGGCCGCGATGGGCGGGATCGATGAAGAGCATCTCGATCTTGCCGGCGGCGACCCCGGCGAAGCCGGTGATGTGCTGGCGCTGGTCCCGGGTGCAGATCAGCATCACCGCATCCAGATAACGGTTCAGCACCAGGTTTCTCAGCAGTTCGATGTAGCTGTCCGGCAGGAAGTCGTGGGTGGCGCGCACCGAGGCCTCCCAGACCCGGGTCAGTTCCGGGTAGTCGCTGTGTTTCGGGGTGTGGATGACCGAATGATGGCGCATGCCGCCTGCTCCTGTGTGGTGACGCATCCGTGGTCCTGAGCAAACGATAGACCTAAAAAAGCCCCGCATCTCGCGAAGAGAGCGGGGCTTTGCGGTTTTTTACGCCTTACAGGACTTCGGCCCACAGGTCGTATTCGTCGGCGTCGGTCACCCGACACCAGACCTTGTCGCCCGGCTTCAGGTCGCCGGCACCGTCGATGAATACGTTGCCGTCGATTTCCGGGGCGTCGAAGAAGCAGCGGCCCACGGCGCCCTGTTCGTCGACTTCATCGATCAGCACTTCGATTTCCTTGCCGATGCGCTGTTGCAGGCGCGCCGAGCTGATGGCCTGCTGGTGCGCCATGAAGCGTTCCCAGCGGTCCTGCTTGACCTCGTCCGGGACCACTTCCAGGTCCAGGTCGTTGGCCGGCGCGCCTTCCACCGGCGAGTACTGGAAGCAGCCGACGCGGTCGAGCTGGGCTTCGGTCAGCCAGTCGAGCAGGTATTGGAAGTCTTCTTCGGTTTCGCCGGGGAAGCCGACGATGAAGGTCGAGCGGATGATCAGCTCGGGGCAGATCTGGCGCCAGTTCTTGATCCGGGCCAGGGTCTTGTCTTCGAAGGCCGGGCGTTTCATGGCCTTGAGCACTTTCGGGCTGGCGTGCTGGAACGGGATGTCCAGGTACGGCAGGATCTTGCCGGCGGCCATCAGCGGAATCAGCTCGTCGACATGCGGGTACGGGTAGACGTAGTGCAGGCGGACCCAGACGCCCAGGGTGCTGAGGGCCTCGCAGAGCTCGGTCATGCGGGTTTTCACCGGCGCGCCGTTCCAGAAACCGGTGCGGTACTTGACGTCGACGCCATAGGCGCTGGTGTCCTGGGAGATCACCAGCAGTTCCTTGACCCCGGACTTGACCAGGCGCTGGGCCTCGTCCAGTACATCGCCCACCGGGCGGCTGACCAGCTTGCCGCGCATCGACGGGATGATGCAGAAGCTGCAGCTGTGGTTGCAGCCTTCGGAAATCTTCAGGTACGCGTAGTGGCGCGGAGTCAGCTTGATGCCTTGTGGCGGCACCAGGTCGATCAGCGGGTTGTGGTCCTGTTTCGGCGGCACCACTTCGTGCACCGCGCTGACCACTTGCTCGTACTGCTGCGGGCCGGTCACGGCCAGCACGCTCGGATGCACGTCGCGGATATTGCCTTCTTCCACGCCCATGCAGCCGGTGACGATGACCTTGCCGTTTTCCTTGATGGCTTCGCCGATCACTTCCAGGGATTCGGCCTTGGCCGAGTCGATGAAACCGCAGGTGTTGACCACCACGACATCGGCGTCCTGGTAGGTGGACACCACGTCATAACCTTCCATACGCAGTTGCGTGAGGATGCGCTCGGAATCGACCAGCGCTTTCGGGCAACCCAGGGAAACGAAGCCGACCTTGGGGTTGGCTGGCGCGGTAGGGGTGGACATGTCTAACCTCGGTATAGGTGTCGGGACGCTCGGCGATCTGGATAAAACCGCTGGCGACGAACGGGCGCTAGGGGCGCCTCTGATCAAAAAGTGCGCAATTCTAGCGATGGCCGACGCACTTGACCAGCTTTATGCAGGGAAATACGACGAGTGCTGCGCTATGCTTCGCGCCGTTGCGCCCAGGTGAATTCTTATAGTCAACAGAACGTCTGTAACTGTAAGTAAAAGGGCGCATGCTGCATTGGCATTCACGAGAGTCTTGCAAGCTTGGCGTTGTCTTGAATGTCATGCCTTTTATAAGAAGCCCCGATCTGGGTAGTAGGAGTGGTGGATGGGTCAGGCAAGTAGTCAGGCGGTAGGCGGCGAGCATTCCAGGGCCAGGCCCCTGGGGATGCTGGTGGCGGCGGTCGGGGTGGTTTATGGCGACATCGGGACCAGCCCGCTTTATACCTTGAAGGAGGTATTCGCGGGGCATTACGGGGTTCCGGTCAACCACGACGGTGTATTCGGCATCCTTGCATTGATCTTCTGGTCGCTGATCTGGGTGGTCTCGATCAAGTACGTGTTGTTCATCCTGCGGGCCGACAACCAGGGCGAGGGCGGCATCATGGCCTTGACCGCCCTGGCCCGGCGGGCGTCGACGCCCTATCCGAGGCTGCGGGTGGTCCTGGTCATCCTGGGCCTGATCGGTGCGGCCTTGTTCTACGGCGACAGCATGATCACCCCGGCGATTTCCGTATTGTCGGCGGTGGAGGGGCTGGAGATTGCCTTCGACGGGCTCGAGCACTGGGTCGTCCCGATGGCGCTGATCGTGCTGGTGGCGCTGTTTCTGATCCAGAAACACGGTACCGATCGCATCGGCAAGCTGTTCGGACCGGTAATGGTCCTGTGGTTCGTGACCCTGGGCGGGCTGGGGATCTACGGCATCGCCCAGCATCCGGAAGTGCTGCAGGCGCTGAACCCGGTCTGGGGCGTGCGGTTCTTCATCGTGCATCCGGGCATGGGCGTGGCCATTCTCGGCGCGGTAGTGCTGGCATTGACCGGTGCCGAAGCGCTGTACGCCGACATGGGCCACTTCGGGCGCAAGCCGATCGCCCGCGCCTGGTTCGCCCTGGTGCTGCCGGCGCTGGTACTCAACTATTTCGGCCAGGGCGCCTTGCTCCTGGAGAACCCGGAAGCGGCGCGTAACCCGTTCTATCTGCTGGCGCCGAGCTGGGCCCTGATCCCGCTGGTGGTCCTGGCGACCCTGGCTACCGTGATCGCCTCCCAGGCGGTGATCTCCGGCGCGTTCTCCCTGACCCGCCAGGCGATCCAGTTGGGTTATATCCCGCGCATGTACATCCAGCACACCTCCAGCGCGGAGCAGGGGCAGATCTACATCGGCGCGGTGAACTGGGCGCTGATGGTCGGGGTGATCCTCCTGGTACTGGGCTTCGAGTCTTCCGGCGCACTGGCTTCGGCCTACGGCGTGGCGGTGACCGGGACCATGCTGATCACCAGCATCCTGGTGTCGGCGGTGATGCTGTTGCTGTGGAAATGGTCGCCGGTGCTGACGGTGCCGATCCTGCTGGGCTTCCTGCTGGTCGACGGGCTGTTCTTCGCCGCCAACGTGCCGAAAATCTTCCAGGGCGGTGCTTTCCCGGTATTGGCGGGGATTGTGCTGTTCGCCCTGATGACCACCTGGAAACGCGGCAAGGAACTGTTGATGGACCGCCTCGGCGAGGGCGCGTTGCCGCTGCCGATCTTTATCAACAGCATCCGTGTGCAGCCGCCGCATCGGGTCCAGGGCACCGCGGTGTTCCTCACTGCGCGCTCCGACGCCGTGCCCCATGCGCTGTTGCACAACCTGCTGCATAACCAGGTGCTGCACGAGCAAGTGGTGCTGCTGACCGTGGTCTATGAAGATATCCCGCGGGTGCCGACCCAGCGTCGCTTCGAGGTGGATTCCTATGGCGAAGGCTTCTTCCGGGTGATCCTGCACTTCGGTTTCACCGACGAGCCGGACGTGCCTGAAGCGCTGAAGCTGTGCCATCTGGACGAGCTGGACTTCAGCCCGATGCGCACCACCTACTTCCTCAGCCGCGAGACGGTCATCACCTCCAAGATTGTCGGCATGGCGCGCTGGCGCGAGACGCTGTTCGCCTTCATGCTCAAGAACGCCAACGGCAACCTGCGCTTCTTCAAGCTGCCGGTGAACCGAGTGATCGAATTGGGTACGCAGATCGAGATGTAAGCGGGCGCGACAGCAGAAGCCCTCGTCACCTTAGCGGTGACGGGGGCTTTTTTGTTGGGGGATGGTTCTCTCGCCGCTGCCTGCCGGGGTGGGTTGGCTGATGCTCCTGAGTGCCTTTGAACTCACTGCAAGCGCGTTTCCAAGGGCATGAAAAAGCCCCCGGTGCCGGTTGGCAGCGGGGGCCTTGTCTGGGCATCAGATCACTCTTCGGCGACCTTGTCCTTGCCCTGGCGTTTCTCGATGACGTTGACCAGGCGCTGGGCCAGGGCCGGGTAGTTTTCGTCGAAGTGATGGCCGCCCGGCAGTTTCATGGCTTCGCCGACGGCGGTCTTGTCGGTGCAACCGCTTTCGTCGACTTCTTCCTCGCCGTAGATGCACACCACCTTGGCCGCTGGCAGCTTGGCCATTTCCGGGCCGGTGGCGGCTTCCTTGCCGGCGTTGCCCAGCCAGCCTTCGACTTCGATCTCGAAGCTGCCGGTGCGGGCGAAGGCCAGCAGGATAATGGCGTCGACCCGCTGCTGCTCGGCTTCCGGCAGGCGGTTGTAGATGGCCGGCAACACGTCGGCGCCGAACGAATAGCCGGTCAGCACGAAGCGCTTGGTGCCCCATTTCTGCCGGTAGTGCTGCATCAGTTCGGTCAGGTCGGTGGCGCTCTGTTCCGGGGTCTTGTGCTGCCAGTAGTAGCGCAGGGTGTCGATGCCAACCACCGGGTAGCCGATCTTGGCCATCTCGCCGGCCACGTCACGGTCCAGGTCGCGCCAGCCGCCGTCACCGGAGAGGAACAGGGTCACGGTGTCCTTGGCCTGGCCGGCCGGCACTTCGACCACCGGGATGTTCAGGCCGCCGTTGTCCGAACCCACCAGCAGCTTGCGCAGCTCGTTGTTCAGCACCTGGGGCAGGTGAATGTCGTAGTCGCTGATGCTGGTGCTGGCATTGGGGGTGTCACGCACGAAGCCGGCGCTTTCGTCATCCGGGTTGTCGTTCCAGGCCACCAGCCAGTGGCCGTGGGCCAGGGTCCTGGGCAACGGGTCGGTGCAGCCCGGGGCCGGGTTGATGGTAAAGCCCACCGACACGGCCTGGGCCTTGTCGTCGTTCTGGGTGGCGATCCAGCGCCAGGCCAGGGCGGCGCCAGGGCCGATGCCGCTGACCAGGGTCGCCGGGCCCGCGAGTTGGCCGAGGGCGGTCTGCAGGGCTTGTTCCTGCAGCTTGCAGTCGTCCTTGGGCAGGATCACCTGGACGATCTGCGCCGCGCCGCCGCGGCTCAGGGCCAGGAGTTGGGTATCGGTCAGGGCTTCGTCGGCGAGGACGGCCACGGCGACCCGGGCCTTGGCCTGGGCGGCCGGGGTGACCCGGGTCAGGGTCGAGCCATCGGTCTGGGCCAGGTGTTCCAGGGTCGGTTGTGGTGCCGGACGATTCCAGTACCAGTAGCCGCCTCCCGCTATCAGGGCAAACACCACCAGAGTGGCTAATACATACCGCCAGGAGCGTTGAATCATCAGCGTTTCACCAATCCAGTCAGGCCGCCCGCAATCAGGGCGGCGGTATCGGCCAGTGCCACCAGCGGATCCAGTCCGGCGGGCACGGCCATGTAACGAGGTTCCCAGTCAGGCTGGAATTTGTCTTTGAAACGGCGCAACCCTTGGAAGTTGTACAGCTGCTCACCCCGACGGAAAACCATCGATCCAAGGCGCTGGGTCAGTGGCGCGCCACGCCGGGGTTGCAGACCCGACAACGGCACCATGCCCAGACTGAAGCGGGCATACCCATGGTTTTTATAATGCTGGATCAGGCCGACCATCATGAATTCCATGGTCAGCTTGGGAGCCTCCGGGTGGGCGCGCATCAGGTCGAGGCTGGCCAGGTCATGGCTGTAGGTCTCGAGCAGGTTGGCGAAGGCCACCGGACGTCCTTCAAAACGGATGATCGCGATACGGAAATGCTTGAGGTAGTCCTCGCTGAAACGCCCGAGGGAGAAACCTTTTTCGCGGACATTCTTGCCGGTCAGCCAGGCATCGGAAATGACTTTCAGCTCGTCCATCGGCGCCTGCCCGGCCTCATGGATTTCCAGCGACAGACCGTCGCGGGTACCGCGGTTCCAGGTGTAGCGCAGGTCCTTCATCTCCTTGCCCTTGGCTTCGAGATCAAAGCGGTTCAGGTCGACCCGGGCTTCTTCGCCAAGCTTGATCGCGGTCAGGCCGATGTCCATGTAGTACGGCAGGTTTTCCGCGCGCACTTGATAGAACACCGGACGCGCATGGTGGACGTCGCACAGGTCGCGGAACTGCCAGATCATCTCGGCCCGTTGCTGGGTCGGCCCGATCGGGTCGTACAGCGCCACCAGGCTGCGGCCGCGCCGGGCATACATGAGGAAGGCGTCGTCGTTGGGATGGAACAGCAGGGCCTTGTCGCCGGTCAGGGACAGGCCGCCGTCGGGCTGGGAAGAGGCCATGAGGATCTTCGCCGCGCGGTCCAGCTCCTCGCCATTGGGCAGGTGAATCACCGGGCGCGCGGTGCGCAGCAGCCAGGTCAGGGACACCACCACCAGCAGCACCGCGGCGCCCAGCAGCGAGCGCAGGCCCCGTGGGGCATCGGCGTCGAGGGTGAACTGCCACCACAGCTGATGGCTGTAGGGCACGTCCTGATAGGCGAACAGCAGCAGCCAGATCGATGCGCCCAGCACACAGACGCTGGCCACCAGGTACAGCGGCGAGAACGGCAGTTCGGTGAGGCGACTCGGCCGGTAGAAGGAGCGTCGGAAGACTGCCAGCAGGCTGGCGGTCAGGGTCATCAGGCTGGCTTCTTCCCAGTCGAAACCCTTGAGCAGCGAGAGCACGGCACCGACGAGCAGCAGGATGGTGGTCAATATCCAGGCTGCGGACAGGCGCCGGCGCAGACCCTGGGCCAGCAGCAGACAAAGCACTCCGACCAGGCTGGCGCCGAAGTGCGAGGCATCCACCAGGCGGTGCGGGATCAGAAAACCGATGTGTTGCAGGCGGGTGTCGATTTCCGGAGTCACGCCGGAAAACAGCAGCACCACGCCGGACAGGAACACCAGCACCGCGAGGATCGGTGCGGCCAGGCCCGAGGCCACCCGCAGCGATTGACGGGTCTGGAACAGGCGCTGGGCTTCATTGATCAGCAGCAGGACGCAGGCCACCAGCATCGGCAGGATCACGTAGATCAGCCGGTACAGCAGCAGGGCGGCGGCCAGTGGCGCCGCACCGAGCTTGTCGGCGAAGGCGGCCAGCAGAATCGCTTCGAACACCCCGACGCCGCCGGGTACATGGCTGAGCACGCCGGCCGCCAGGGCCAGCAGGTAGACCAGCAGGAAGGCGCCGAAGGGCGGTGCTTCGGGCAGCAGCAGATACAGCACGGTGGCTGCGGCGGCGACGTCGAGGGCGGTGATCAGCAGTTGCAGGAGCGTCAGGCGACGTCCAGGCAGGCGCAGGGTGCGGCGCCCGGCCTTGACCAGCAGGTTGTCCGGCAATGGCTGTTCGGGCAGGCGGCGCCGGTAGATACCGATGGCCAGGATCGCGCAGAGCAGCAGTACGGCGCCGGCAATGCTGGCCAGCAGGCCTTCGGAGAGGCGCAGGGCGGCGGAGGCGGCGGGCAGGTTGCTCAGGGTCGCCAGGGCTGCGAGCGGTGGCAGGGCACAACCCAGGGACAAGCTGGCGAACAGCGTCATATGGGCGACGTCGCCGGCACCCACGCCATGCCGGGCATAGAGGCGGTAACGCACCGAGCCGCCGGAGAGCAGCGACAGGCCGATGGCGTTGCCGATGGCAAAGGCGGTAAAGCCCCCGAGGGCCAGGGTGCGCGCCGGCAGGTTCACCCCGGCGTAGCGGCTGGCGGACCATTCGTAGCCGAGCAGGATGACGAAACCGACCACGGTCGCGGCCAAGGCGCCGAGCAGGGCCGGCTTGGGCACGTCGAGGATCGAATCATGCAGGGCATACAGATCCAGCTCGCTGAGCAGGTGACGACAGGCAATCAGGGCGATGCCGAACAGCAGCAGGGTCACCACCATGCCGATCGGCTGGCGGTATTTGCTCAATAGCTCCAGCCAGCGCAAGCGGGTGGCCGCAACCGGTTGGTTCGCTGTAACGGTATCGGTGTCTTGTGAGTCAGACGAGTTGGCGCGCATCAATCACCTCGTGGATTGTGCGCGACAGGATGGGGGTATCCAGCCAAGTTACCAATCCCTGCAGAAAAAATAGTTTCAAATATTAACGCGTCTCACCATGGCCCTGCGAGCCCGGACGGCCAGCGTTTTCAAGTGGCTGCCTGGCAATGAGCATAGCGGGTTGGAAAGAGTGGGGAAGGTGACTGACGGTTCACGGGAGGTTGCCAGGTCATTGTTGCGAAAAGATTTTTTCGACAGATACAAAAAAGGCCACTCTTTCGAGTGGCCTTTTTTGTTGTTTGGTTGCGGGAGCCGGATTTGAACCGACGACCTTCGGGTTATGAGCCCGACGAGCTACCAGGCTGCTCCATCCCGCGTCTGTGTGGCGGCATTCTACAGACGAATGCTGGAGTGTCAACCGTTAATGGTCCATTGAGTCAAATAAGTGTTGAGTGACTCGCAAAGCGGGTTAAGTCCCGGTACTGCAAAGGGTTTTGTTTTGCGCGACAACAAAACGAGCGCGCACAAAAAAGGCCACTCTTTCGAGTAGCCTTTTTTGATGTTTGGTTGCGGGAGCCGGATTTGAACCGACGACCTTCGGGTTATGAGCCCGACGAGCTACCAGACTGCTCCATCCCGCGTCTGTGTGGCGGCATTCTACAGAGGATCGCCGGCCTGTCAACCGATTAACCGAAAAAAACTGTTTTCGTTCAATTGCTTAGCGTGAAAATGCAGCCCCTGGATCGGCCCTGAAGGCATGCTGCATAAGGCTTTCAGCTCTATTGAGGGGCTTTGACCGATTGAGAAAATAAATTCATCTTCCGATTTTTCTGGTGGCAGGCAGGAGAAATCAAACTACTGGTGCTATATACAGTTCTCGGTGAGATACTGTCGCCCTGTCTTGTGATCGATCTCTTGCTTCCATGAACTCTGCCTTTATATGACGCAGCGCAAAATCATCCACATCGACTGCGATTGCTTCTACGCCGCCATCGAAATGCGCGACGACCCGCAATTGGCCGGCAGGCCGATGGCGGTGGGCGGCTCGGCGGAGCGACGTGGGGTGATCGCCACCTGCAACTATGAGGCCCGCGCTTTTGGCGTGCGTTCGGCCATGTCCTCGCGGCATGCGCTGACGCTGTGCCCCGACCTGCTGATCGTCAAGCCGCGCATGGAGGCCTACCGGGAAGCGTCGAAAGAGATCCATACGATCTTTCGCGACTACACCGACCTGATCGAGCCTTTATCCCTGGATGAGGCCTACCTGGATGTTTCCGACAGCCCCAACTTCGCCGGCAGCGCCACGCGAATCGCCCAGGACATTCGTCGCCGGGTCTCCAACCAGCTGCATATCACGGTGTCGGCCGGGGTGGCGCCGAACAAGTTCCTGGCCAAGATCGCCAGCGACTGGAAAAAGCCCAACGGCCTGTTCGTGATCACCCCGGACCAGGTCGAGGACTTCGTTTCGGCCTTGCCGGTCAACAAGCTGCATGGCGTGGGCAAGGTCACGGCCGACAAGCTGGGACGCCTGGGCATCGTCAGCTGCGAGGCATTGCGCGAATGGGGCAAGCTGGCGCTGGTGCGCGAGTTCGGCAGTTTTGGCGAGCGGTTGTGGAACCTCGCCCGGGGCATCGATGAGCGGCCGGTGCAGAACGACAGTCGCCGGCAGTCCATCAGCGTGGAAAACACCTACGACGTCGATCTGCCCGATCTGCAGAGCTGCCTGGATAAACTCCCGGAGCTGATGCAGACCCTGGCCGGCCGGATCGAACGAATCGACAGCAGCTACCGTCCGGGCAAGCCCTTCGTCAAAGTGAAGTTTCACGATTTCACCCAGACCACGCTCGAACAGGCGGGGGCAGGGCGGGACCTGGAGAGTTACCGGCAGCTCTTGACCCAGGCGTTCAAGCGCGGGGACAGGCCGGTGCGGCTATTGGGGATTGGTGTGCGTTTGCAGGATCTGCGTGGCGGGCATGAGCAGCTGGAGTTGTTCAGTCGTTCCTGAAACAGCATCGCGAGCCAGCCCACCCCCGCAGTGCGGAAACAGGCTGGCTCGCGATGGTTATCCGGTCAGTGGGCGCCGGGATCGGCGACCAGGCGGCCGGCGTTCTTGGTCAGCGACTTGAGAAATTCGCTTTGCAGTTCCGGATCGTTGCGGGTCAGCTCGATCAGGCTCTGTTCCAGTTCGCTGGCTTCTTCTTCCAGGCCCAGTTCGGAGAGACGCTTGACCCGGTGCACCCACTGGCTCACTTCGTCATCTTCGAGGTCGTCGTAGATCAGGTTGTGCGCTTCCAGCAGCTTGCCACGCAGGGTGTTGCTGATGGCCAGCGACGAATCGGAATGCACGTCGTCCTGGGCATCCGCGACGCTGATCTGCAGCTTGCCGATGTGGTTCAGGTCCTGTTCGGAAAACGGGCTGTCCAACAGGTTCAGGCGCAGTACGCCGTTGCGGTCGGTGCTCAGCTCGTGGGTTTCCTTGCCGGCCTTGACCTGCACCGGGCGTTCGCTCCAGGGCAGGCTCGAATACTCCACGCGCTTGTCGCGCTGGACTTCATCGATCCCCGCCAGGTTCTGCTGCGCCCGGCCGTGGGACTGCACGTTCATGAACGGGTTGAGCCCGGCCACGCCGTAGCTGATCCAGTCCTTGGTGACGCTGTCCGGCAGGTTGCCCAGGGCAAACACATTGACCACGTTGGCGCCGACACCCGCGACCACGGCCACCGCGCCCAGCGGGATCTCGTAGATCTCCCGCCAGGGTTGATAGGGCGTATAGCGATCGTAGCGACGCGTGACTTCGAACTCGGTGACTTCGAAGGTCTTCTGCTCGTGGATGCGTACCCGGCGTTGCGGCAGCTCAAGCACCTTAGGCTCACCGACATCGATCTGCAGGCTGTGATCGAGCAATTTGCGCTCGACACGTTCCTCGTGCTCGCTGCGTTGCGACATCTGGTTGGCACAGCCGCTGAGCAACAGGGCGCCGCACAAGGCGGCGCCACCGAGGCTTAAGGTGTTTCGCTTGAACATGACTTCTCTATCTGGTTTCAGCGACGGATACGGGCTTGGAGGAAGGACAGCACGTCAGCCACCGGCAGCGCTTGCGCCTCGGCTTCGGTACGGCTCTTGTATTCCAGGTTGCCTTCGGCGAGGCCGCGGTCGCTGACCACGATCCGGTGTGGAATGCCGATCAGCTCCATGTCCGCGAACTTGATGCCCGGGCTGGTCTTCTTGTCGCGGTCGTCCAGCAGCACTTCGAAGCCGGCGGCGGTGAGTTGCGCGTACAGCTTGTCGGTGGCTTCGCGAACCTGCTCGGTTTCATAGCGCAGCGGTACCAGGGCGATCTGGAACGGGGCCAGGGTGTCGCTCCAGATGATGCCGTTCTCGTCGTTGTTCTGCTCGATGGCCGCGGCCACCACGCGGGAAACGCCGATGCCGTAGCAGCCCATTTCCAGGGTGACTGGCTTGCCGTTCTCGCCCAGCACTTCGCACTTCATCGCCTTGCTGTACTTGTTGCCCAGCTGGAAGATGTGCCCGACTTCGATGCCGCGCTTGATTTCCAGGGTGCCCTTGCCGTCCGGGCTTGGGTCGCCGGAGACGACGTTGCGCAGGTCGGCGACGGTCGGGACCGGCATGTCGCGTTCCCAGTTGAAGCCGAAATAGTGCTTGTCGTCGATGTTCGCGCCGATACCGAAGTCGCTCATCAGGGCCACCGAGCGGTCGACGATGATTGGCAGCGGCAGGTTCAGCGGGCCCAGGGAGCCGGCGCCGGCGCCGATGGCGTCACGCAGTTCGGCTTCCGAAGCCATGACCAGCGGGCTGGCGACGCCAGGCTGGTTGGCGGCCTTGATTTCGTTCAGCTCGTGGTCGCCACGGATGATCAGGGCGATCAGCTTGCCGGCTTCCTCGGCGTGCACCACCAGGGTCTTGACGGTCTTTTCGATCGGCAGGTTGTAGCCTTCCACCAGCTGCGCGATGGTTTTCGCGTCAGGGGTGTCGACCAGGCGCAGTTCTTCGCTCGGTGCCGGGCGCGAGGTTTCTCGTGGCACGGCTTCGGCTTTCTCGATGTTCGCCGCGTAGTCGGAGCCGTTGCTGAAAACGATGTCGTCTTCGCCAGACTCGGCCAGTACGTGGAATTCGTGGGAGCCGGCGCCGCCGATGGAGCCGTTGTCGGCTTCGACCGGACGGAACTTCAGGCCCAGGCGGGTGAACACGTTGCAGTAGGCCTGGTGCATGCGGTCGTAGGTGACCTGCAGCGATGCCTGGTCGGCGTGGAAGGAGTAGGCGTCCTTCATGATGAACTCGCGACCGCGCATCAGGCCGAAGCGTGGGCGGATTTCATCGCGGAATTTGGTCTGGATCTGGTACAGGTTGATCGGCAGTTGCTTGTAGCTGCTCAGTTCGTTGCGGGCCAGATCGGTGATCACTTCTTCGTGGGTCGGGCCGGCGCAGAAGTCGCGACCATGGCGATCCTTGAAGCGCAGCAGTTCAGGGCCGTACTCCTCCCAGCGACCGGATTCCTGCCACAGTTCAGCCGGCTGCGTGCTCGGCATCAACACTTCAAGCGAGCCGGCGGCGTTCATTTCTTCACGAACGATGGCTTCGACCTTGCGCATCACCCGCAGGCCCATCGGGAGCCAGGTGTACAGGCCCGAGGCCAGTTTGCGGATCATGCCGGCGCGCAGCATCAGCTGATGGCTGATCACGACCGCATCGGAAGGCGTTTCTTTCTGTGTGGCGAGCAAAAATTGACTGGTGCGCATGGTAGGCCGTTGTCGGTTGCTGAAGACTAGAAATGACGAAGCATTGTACGGGCGAGAACCGTTGGCGTACAGGATTGCGGCCGGGGGAGGTCGGGGCGCCGGATGAATGCTGGCGTGCCCCGGGGTTTCCTAGGGTTCTTCGCTGGCAGCAGCTGCGGGGGGAGTGGCCGGCGGTGTGGCTTCGGGCGCTTGCGGCGGTTCGGCGCGGCGGCTTTCCTGGAACCAGTGCAAGGCGATCAGGACCAGGGTCGGCACGCCGAGCAGGGCGGTGATCAGGAAGAAGTCGTGATAGCCGAACTTCTCCACCATGACCCCCGAATAACCGCCGATCAGGCGCGGCAACAGCAGCATGATCGAGCTGAGCAGGGCGTACTGGGTCGCCGAGAACTTCAGGTTGGTCAGGCTCGACAGATAGGCGACGAAGGCCGAGGTGGCCAGGCCCGAGCTGAAGTTGTCCAGGGAAATGGTCACCACCAGCATCTGCAGGTTGGGGCCCATGTCGGCCAGCATCAGGAACAGCAGGTTGGTCCCGGCCGAGGCGGCGCCGCCGATGAACAGAATCGGCAGGATGCCGAAGCGCACAATCAGCAGGCCGCCCATGCCGGCGCCGACCAGGGTCATGATCAGGCCGAAAATCTTGCTGACACTGGCGATCTGGTCCTTGGTGAAGCCCTGGTCGATATAGAACACGTTGGCCATCACGCCCATCACCGTGTCCGACATCCGATAGGTGGCGATCAGGCCCAGCAGCAGCAGGGCTTGCCAGCGGTAGCGCAGGATGAAGTCGTTGACGGGGGTCAGCACCGGGGCCAGGCCGCGGCGGCCCATGGCCGACAGGCACAGCGAAGTCAGGATGATGTAGAGAATGGCGCGCAGGAACGCCCGGTCTTCCAGCAGCAGGTCCAGCAGGCTGGCGCCTTCGAACAGCACGCTGGCGAAGTCGGTGTTGTACAGCTGGGTGAACATCGCCGGCACGGACACCAGCAGCACGATCAGCACGAACACCGACACCAGCTGGTGCACGAAACTGTAGCGCCCGGCCGACAGCTGGGTACGCAGCGGCACCGGCGGCTCGCGCATGAACAGGGTGGTCAGCAGGGCCGGGATCATCAGCACGCCGAACAGCACGTAGGTGCCGGTCCAGGCCGCGTGTTTATAGCTGAAACCGGTGGAGCCGAAACCTTCGGCGAAGAACAGGGCGCCAGCGGTGGCCAGCAGGGCGGCGACGCGGTAGCCGGACATATAGGCGGCGGCCAGGGCGGCCTGGCGGCTGTCTTCGGCGATTTCCAGGCGGTAGGCGTCTAC
This sequence comes from Pseudomonas sp. NFACC41-3, assembly GCF_900109505.1. NCBI lineage: Bacteria > Pseudomonadati > Pseudomonadota > Gammaproteobacteria > Pseudomonadales > Pseudomonadaceae > Pseudomonas > Pseudomonas sp. NFACC41-3. The sequence goes on along the minus strand of NZ_FOAE01000004.1, from coordinate 227,835 downwards.
CGCGATGTCCTGGGTGGCAGAGGCGAAGGCGACGATAACGGCAATGGCGATCAGCCAGGACAGGTGCTTTTGCGGATCGCAGAACCCCATGCCGATCAGCCCGAGCAGCACCAGCGATTGCGACAGGACCAGCCAGGAGCGGCGGCGCCCGAGCTTGCCCAGCAGGGGCAGGCGCCATTGGTCGAGCAAGGGCGACCAGACCCATTTGAAGGCGTAGGCCAGACCGATCAGGCTGGCGTAGCCAATGGTTTCGCGAGCCACACCGGCTTCGCGCAACCAGACTGAAAGTGTCGAAAACACCAGCATGTAGGGCAGGCCGGCGGCGAAACCAAGCAGCAACAGCACGAGCGTCGAGGGGCTGGCATAGGCGGCGAGCGCGGCGCGCCAGGTTTTACGGGGCATGGGCTGGAGTCTGCCTCAAGAATTACGGAAACAAAGCGCGCACTCTAACCGCTGTGCTCTACCGGACGCCAGCCATGGCGCCGAATATCCACACGATTGTTCAGGATCGAGACACCTTCCATACGCAGTCGCGCCCGCTGTTCGTCGCCCGAAGCGCTGCCTACGGGCAGGCTGATGCGTCCGCCCGCACCCAGTACGCGGTGCCAGGGCAGGGTGGTGTCGGCGGGCAACTGGCTGAGGGTACGTCCCACCCAGCGCGCCGCGCGACCCAGGCCCGCCATTTCCGCCAGTTGCCCATAGCTGACTACCTTGCCTTCCGGGACTTGGGCCAGGGTCAGGTAGAGCGCCGTGCGTCGGATTTCGGCGGGGCTTTGGTCGGCGTCGAGCGGTTCGATCACGTTCGGGTTTCCTGATGCAGGCCTGTAAACCGTCTGTAGGACAAAGGGTTTATTAACAGTTGAGAATTGAACTCACTATAGATAGTCGAGTCAGTCCCTACCTGAGGTTTTATTCATGTGGATAATGCCGGTTTTTTTCGCGAACTCGAGCCCTGTATCTGTTTATGTTGTCCAGAACCCTGCTGTGCCTTGCCGTTTTCAGTACTGCCACGCCTTTGCTCGCCGATACCGTCTGGTTGAAGAACGGTGACCGTCTGAGCGGCAAGATCAAAGTGTTCGACGGTGGCAAGTTATTGATCCAGACCGAGTATGCCGGGGCCATCCCGATCGACTGGAAGCAGGTCAAGACGCTGGAGAGCGATCAGGAACTGCTGGTCAAGCAGGATGCCTACACCGGCGAGAAGGCCAAGTCCCTGCACGCGGCGGAAGACGGCAAGGTCACCCTGGCCAATGGCGAGGCGCCGAAGACTGTCGAGCTGGCGAGCATCCAGCAGATCATGAAGCCCAAGCCGGTGGTCGAGGATCTGGTGTGGAAGGGCAATGTCGACATGGCGCTGGATTATCAGCGGGCGGAAAAGGACACCGACGACTACGACATCGACTTCAAGACCTCGGCGCGCCACGGCAAATGGCGGCACACGGCGGAAGGCGAGTACAACCGCGAATTCCAGAACGATGTGGTCACCACCGACAACTGGCGCGGCGAATACGCACTGGATCGCTTCCTTACCGATAAATGGTTCTGGCAAGGGCGGTTGAACTACAAGCGTGACAAGGTCGAGGTCCTGGCTCGTCAGCGCGTGGTGGGTACCGGTCCGGGTTACCAGTTCTGGGATAACGAATTGGGTGCGTTCTCCCTGGGGTCGCTGCTCAACCGCACCGACTACGAGTACAAGGATGGCGGCAAGGACAACTTCTATTCCCTGGCCATGAAGTGGGACTACAACCGTTACCTGATTGGCAAGCGGGTCGAGCTGTTTACCAATGGCGAGGTGGGGCGGCCGCTGTCCAATATTGCCGATTACGCTCTGGATGCCGAGATCGGCCTGCGCTACAAGGTCACGGAATGGGCGTCGCTCAACCTCAAGGCCGAACGGGACATCATCAGTGGCACCAAGGACAGCGATCTCAACAAGACCCGTTACACCGCGGGGTTTGGCGTCGCCTGGTAAGCTTGCAGGCCTTGAAATGAAGAAGTCCCGCGGTTTGCACCCGCGGGACTTTTTGTTTGGCTGCGGGAAGAGGGCTGTCTCAATAGCGCTGCGTTATGTCAGCCTCAACTGCATGCATCTTGACGGGTGCCCGTCTGGTACTGGCATTCGCTCTGCAGACTGCCGTCCTCGTTCCAGAGGCGCATCCAGCCATGCTCTTTGCCATCCAGGTAATCGGTAGATGATTCCATCTGACCGCTCTCGTACCAGGTGACGGCGGGGCCTTCGAGTTTCGCGTCCTTGTAGACCTTATGCTCCTTGAGCTGGCCGTTGTCGTACCAGGCCTTGAAGTCGCCCTGCTCGCGGTGCTGTTCATCCCATTGCCACTGAAGCGTCTGCACGCCCTGTTCGTTCCAGAGGGCATAACTGCGCTGGGTGCCGTGTTCGTCGTTGAACTGTTTCTGTTTTACCTTGCCGTTGGGGTGGTACTGGATTTGCCACCCCACGGGCTGGTTGTCCACGTAATCGACGGTGCTTTCCAGTGTGCCGTCAGGGTAATAGGACGGGCTGGGGCCGACTTTCTTGCCGGCAACGAACTGTCCGCTGTCTTTGATCTTGCCATCCGGGTAATAGCTGGTGATCGGGCCGTCCGGCAGATTCGCCCGGTAGGTGATGCGCCCGACCCGCTTGCCGTTCTCGTCGTACTCCAGGTATTCGCCGTCGACGCGTTTGCCCTGGCGCCAGTTGTAGGACTCGGCGACTTTGCCATTGTCGTGGTAGGTGCTCTGCCAGCCCTCAAGGAGGCCATCCCGATAGTTCGAGCGTTTAACCACGACACCGCTCTCGGAGTAGGTCAGCGCCTCTCCCTGGCGTTTGCCATTGAGGTCATAGGCAGCGCTGTGGCGGACCTGTCCGTCCGGATAGTAGGTTTTCGAGGCATGAACGGCCTTGCCCGAAACGAAGTCCTCGGCGCTGACGAAATAGTCCCGGCGCAGGGTGCCTGATTCGACGTAGAAGATTTTCGCGTTCCAGGCTTTTTGCCGCTTGTCGTAGCTCATCGGCATCGTCAGGAAGTACGAGGCCTGGCCTTGGCCCGTCGGCGCATAGCGCTCGTCGAGGTAGAGCTTGCCGTCGACCAGAGATGCAGTCAGCCCGCCGCATTCCTGGGCGGTGCAGGGCCGGACCTTTTCGAAAAAGGCTCGTTTTCCGTCGCAGTCCGAGAGGGTCAGCAGGAGTGGGGTCTGGTCATCGATCAGTTGCTGGATTTCTTCCAGGACCTGGCCGAACGACTCAGCGGGGATGCCTGAGGATTCGGGGGTGAGGTAAACCTCGTTGCTGCCGCAACGATGGGCGCTGGAAAGCTCCAGCAGTACCGCGCGTCGCAACTCGGGTTGTTGTTGCGAGTCCTTGGCAATGTAGCTGGCGCCGCTGTCCATGCCGACGATGATCGTTGGATGGTCGGGGCGAGGTGTGGCGTTGAGTGCGAGAGGGAGGGCGAGTGTGAGCACCGCTGCGCTCAACAACTTCCGGTGTCTGAACGGCATCCTGCAGTTTCCATATGATTGTCCGAGGGGGCGGATCATATAGCCTGGGTGCCATTAAGCAAAAACATCCGGGCACAAAAAAGCCCCGCTTTGAGGGCGGGGCTTTTTACTGTTTCAGTACAAGTTAGATAACTTGAACTTCTTCAGCTTGCATGCCTTTCTGACCGCGGGTAGCGATGAAAGAAACCTGTTGGCCTTCTTTCAGGCTTTTGAAGCCGTCGGATTGGATAGCTTTGAAGTGTACGAACAGGTCGTCACCGGATTGTGGAGTGATGAAGCCGAAGCCTTTTTCATCGTTGAACCACTTAACGGTACCGGTTTGGCGATTAGACATGGTGTATCTCCTTGGACAAAGTTAACTGCGACTCAGGAAAAGCCCTGGCCGAGACTGAGTGCAAAGAGCAGGAAAAATTCTTGGAGATGGTTGGATCGAAATTCAACATCGTGTAGAGATTCTCAGTGACACAAGCAGCACAGTGGCGCCACCTTAACCCTTTTTCCGGAACCTGCCAATGTTCTTTGCGATGGATTCGCGCTTTTAGTGACTGGCGGTGCCGTACATACCTTCCAGCCCGCAAGTATTGCGGCTTTCAGCGAGAAAAGCCGCCCAGACTTTGAACCCGCAGGCGCACCCCGGTAAGATGCCGGACAGAATTTTTCCACCTCGCTATTTCAGGACACCCGCCATGAGCATCAAATCGGACAAGTGGATTCGCCGCATGGCGCAAGAGCACGGCATGATCGAGCCTTTCGTGGAGCGCCAGATGCGCGGCGAAGGCGCGGAGCGGCTGATTTCCTTCGGTGTGTCGAGCTACGGCTACGATGTGCGTTGCGCCGATGAGTTCAAGGTGTTCACCAATATCAATTCGGCCACCGTCGATCCGAAAAACTTCGACGCCGGCAGCTTCGTCGACATCAAGAGCGACGTGTGCATCATTCCGCCGAACTCCTTCGCCCTGGCCCGCACCGTCGAGTACTTCCGTATTCCGCGCAACGTGCTGACCATCTGCCTGGGTAAAAGCACCTACGCCCGTTGCGGCATCATCGTCAACGTCACCCCCCTCGAGCCTGAGTGGGAAGGTCATGTGACCCTGGAATTCTCCAACACCACCACCTTGCCGGCGAAGATCTACGCCAACGAAGGCGTGGCGCAGATGCTGTTCCTGGAGTCCGACGAAGAGTGCGAAGTGTCCTACAAGGACCGTGGCGGCAAATACCAGGGCCAGCGTGGCGTGACCCTGCCGCGTACCTGAGTCGTTCATCTGACAAATAGCGGGAATTCCTCAGCGGGCAGATACTCTAACCAGAGGACTGCCCCGGTTTGCGCACAGTGGACCGTGCTTAGCTCAGGAGTGCCTCATGAAGATCGATCCGCTTATAAGCGCCACACTTGCCAGACTTGAGCCCAATCAGGTCGGCGTTCTGGCCTGGTCATTGCTGGCGCACCCCAGCGCGGCAGGCGGCATTCCCGGTCAACCCGACCCGGACACCCCACAACCCGCCGAGCCGACCGAACCTGGCGAACCAACCTTGCCGGACGAACCGCCTCCCGCTCCTGTGGCCTGATTGACGCCCACCCATAAAAAAGGCCAGCCCGCCGGACTCCACCGGCGGGCTGGCCTTTGTCCATAGAGGCGCCTGGCTTACTTCAGGTTACCGCTGAGGAACTGCTGCAAGCGCTCGCTCTTCGGATTGCCCAGCACCTCTTCCGGCGCGCCTTCCTCTTCCACCAGGCCCTTGTGCAGGAACAGCACCTGGCTCGACACCTTGCGGGCGAAGCTCATTTCATGGGTGACCATGATCATGGTCCGGCCTTCCTCGGCCAGGCCCTGGATCACCTTGAGCACTTCACCCACCAGTTCCGGGTCGAGGGCCGAGGTGGGTTCGTCGAACAGCATCACCTCCGGCTCCATCGCCAGAGCCCGGGCAATTGCCACCCGCTGTTGCTGGCCACCGGAGAGAAAGGCCGGGTACTGGTCGGCCACACGGGGGAGCAGGCCGACCTTGTCCAGGTAGCGCCGGGCGCGGTCTTCGGCGTCCTTCTTGCTGATCCCCAGCACCCGGCGCGGCGCCATGGTGATGTTCTCCAGCACCGTCATGTGGCTCCACAGGTTGAAATGCTGGAACACCATGGCCAGGCGGGTGCGAATCCGTTGCAGCTCGTCGGCGTCGGCCACGTGCATGCCATGGCGGTCCTTGACCATGCGGATCGGCTGGCCGTCCAGGCTCATGGCGCCGTCGTCCGGGGTTTCCAGGAAGTTGATGCAGCGCAGAAAGGTACTTTTGCCCGAGCCGCTGGCGCCGATCAAGCTGATGACGTCGCCGGTCTTTGCCTTGAGCGAAACACCTTTGAGCACTTCATTGTCGCCATAGCATTTATGCAGGCCTTCAATGGTCAGTTTGTACATGGGGCATGCATCCTCAAGGCGAAAGTAGGTAGCCGCTGCGATAGGCTTCGCGGCCGGCGACATGGGCGATCACCATGCCGGCGGTGGCCATGCGGCGCAGCGAGCGGGCGTAGAGCAGGCCGGCGCAGCTGCAATGAATGGGGGTGACGCGATCGTTGATCGGGTCGATGACTTCGGCCACCTGTTGCCCGGCTTCCAGGTATTCCCCGGGCAGGGCGGTGAACACCAGCAGGCCGCCCACGGGCGTGGCCACCGGTTCCACGCCGGCCAGCGGTGTGGCCGGGTAGGGCAACTCGGGCATGGGCGGAGCCTCGCCGGCGATAGCGCCGAAATGGCTCAGATAATCCAGTATGGCCTGGCAATCCAGGCTGGCCAGGCCATGGTTGACGTCGCCCTGGCCGCGCAGCTCGACGGTGACCGAGAAGCTGCCGTGGGGAATGGCGAAGCGCTCGCCGAAACGCTGCTGCAATTGCCACCAGAGCAGGGTGAAGCATTCGTCGAACGACTGGCCGCCGGAATCGGTGGCCAACAGGCTGGCCTCCGAACCGATATAACGGGCCAGCGGTTCGACCTGCGGCCAGGCCTCGGGCGTGGTGTACAGATGGGCCACGGCTTCGAAATCGCAATGCAGGTCCAGCACCATGTCCGCGTCGCAGGCCAGGCGCTGCAGGGCCAGGCGCTGGGACTGCAACTGGGTGCCGGCGGTCTGCCGCGCCAGGGCGCTGCGCAGGCTGGCGCGGATGATTTCACGGTTATGCCGCGGATCGTCGCCCAGTTGGCCTTCGATGTCGTTGCCGACCTCTTCGCCGAGGTCGAGGAACCAGCGATTGAAGTTCTGCCCGCTTTCCAGCTCGTAGCGGCCCAGTGGCACGTCCATCAGCACCTGTTCCAGGCCGGCCGGGTTGGCCACTGGCACCAGGACGATTTCGCTGCGCAGGCGGCCCTGGGCCTCCAGTTCCGCCAGGCGTGCCTTGAGGTGCCAGGCCACGAGCATGCCCGGCAGTTCATCGGCGTGCAGCGACGACTGGATGTAGACCTTGCCTTCGGCCCGCTCGGGGCCGAAGTGAAAGCTGTGGATCTGGCGCGAGGTCCCCGGCAGCGGGGCGAGCAGATCATGAGTCTGTTGGCGCATGGATGATGATTTGCCTTGTTCTAGTGAGTCGGCCCGAGGAAGGCCAGCCAGCGGCGTTCTGCGAGGCGGAACAGGCCGACCAGGGCGAAGGTCACGGTGAGGTAGATCAGCGCGGCGATGCCGAAGGACTCGAAGGTCATGAAGGTCGCCGAGTTGGCGTCGCGAGCGACTTTCAGCACATCCGGGATGGTTGCGGTGAAGGCCACGGTGGTCGAGTGCAGCATCAGGATCACTTCGTTGCTGTAGTAGGGCAGCGAGCGGCGCAGGGCCGACGGCATGATCACGTAGGCGTACAGCTTCCAGCCGCTGAGGCCGTAGGCCTTGGCCGCCTCGACCTCGCCGTGGGCCATGCTGCGGATCGCCCCGGCGAAAATCTCCGTGGTGTAGGCACAGGTGTTCAGGGCGAAGGCGAGGATGGTGCAGTTCATCGCGTCGCGAAAGAACGCGTCGAGCACGGGCTGGGCGCGGATCGCGGCGATGCTGTAGATCCCGGTGTAGCAGATCAGCAGCTGGATATAGAGCGGCGTGCCGCGAAACAGGTAGGTGTAGAACTGCACCGGCCAGCGTAGGTAGAGCTTGGGCGAGACCCGGGCGATGGACAGCGGGATCGACACCAGGAAACCGATGAAGATCGAGGCGCTGAGCAGCCACATGGTCATGGCCAGGCCGGTGATGTTGTAGCCGTCGCTGTAGAGGAAGGGTCTCCAGTATTCCTGCAGGAGCTCGATCATCGCACCGCCTCCCGCGAGCCCGCGGCATAACGGCGTTCGAGCCAGCGCAGGACGATGTTGGAGGCGCTGGTAATGACCAGGTAGATCAAGGCTGCCAGCACCAGGAAGTAGAACAGCTGATAGGTGCTCTTGCCGGCATCCTGGGCCGCCTTGACCAGGTCGGCCAGGCCGATGATCGACACCAGCGCGGTGGCCTTGAGCATCACCATCCAGTTATTGCCGATACCCGGCAGGGCAAAACGCATCATCTGCGGAAACACCACGAAGCGAAAACGCTGGCCACGCTTGAGGCCGTAGGCGGTGGCGGCTTCTATCTGCCCGCGCGGCACGGCGAGGATGGCGCCACGGAAGGTTTCGGTGAAGTACGCCCCATAAATGAAGCCCAGGGTGATGACCCCGGCGCTGAACGGGTCGATCTCGATGTATTCCCATTCCATGAAGTTGGTGAAGGTGGTCAGCCAGGTTTGCAGGCTGTAGAAAATCAGCAGCATCAGCACCAGGTCCGGTACGCCGCGGATCAGCGTGGTGTAGAGCTGGGCGGGCAGGCGCAGCAGGCCCAGCCGCGAGAGTTTGGCGCTGGCGCCGAGCAGGCCGAGCAGGACACTGAGTAACAGCGACAATACCGAGAGTTTGATGGTCATCCAGGTGCCTTCCAGCAACAATGGACCGAACCCCTTGAGGCTGAAGGCGGAAAGCCCAAGGGTTTGCAGAAGTTCTTCGAACATAAATCAGAGACCTGTGGCGATAAAAAAGGCGCCCATCGAGGATGGGCGCCAGGACCTTATTTACCGCTGTAGAGATTCAGATCGCCAAAGTGCTTTTTCTGAATGGTGGCGTAGGTGCCATCGTCGTGTAACGCTTTGATACCTTTATTCAGAAGGTCCTTGAGCTCTTTGTTACCTTTGGAGATACCGATAGCTGTCTTGGCCGGCAGCAGCGGGCTGTCCACTGGCTTGCTCACTTCGTAGTCGGCGCCTTGTGGCGACTTCAGGAAGCCCAGCTCGGCTTGCAGCATGTCCTGGATCGAAGCATCGAGACGCCCGGAGATCAGGTCGGCATACACCTGGTCCTGGTTCTGGTAGGCCTGGGTTTTCACTCCGGCCTTGTCCAGTACGGCCTTGGCGTAGGCTTCCTGGATGGTGCCCTGCTCGTAGCCGACAGTCTTGCCCTTGAGCGAGGCGGTGTCTTCGGTCAGGCCGGAACCTTTCTTGAACACGAAGGAGGTCGGGCCGGAGAACAGTTCGTTGGAGAAGTCGATGACTTTCTCGCGGGCCGGGGTGACGGTCATGGATGAGATCACGCCGTCGAATTTATTGGCTTTGAGGCCCGGGATCATGCCGTCGAAGTCGCTTTCGACCCATTTGCACTTGACCTTCAGTTCGGCACAGATGGCATTGCCCAGATCGATGTCGAAGCCGACCAGGCTGCCATCGGCGGCCTTGGATTCAAAAGGTGCGTAGGACGGGTCAACGCCGAAGCGCAGTTCCTTGTATTCCTTGGCCAGCGCGGAACCGGCGGCCATGCAGAGAGCCAGTGCAGAAAGGGTCAGCAATGCTTTTTTCATTATTCAATCCCTAAAAACCAATATGAGCGCTTGTGGCGCATTAGTACTGTTACTGCAAAGCGTCAGACTCAATGAAAGTAGCAATTTCCGAACCAGAGTCCCGAACAAGTGTTTTAAAAGGTGGTGCGAGAGTCTGCCGTGGGTCGGTAGCGCCCCAAAAAAGAGCGTGCGCAAGGCCTTGCATCAATAGGGCGCGTGGGCGATTTCGGGCAGGAAAGGGCGCGGCTGCCGAGAGCGTGGCAGGGTGGGATCAGCGAGGGGGTTGAGGCGTTACCGGGCGCCAGCCCGCCCCTTGTGCAGAGGGGCGGGCTGGCCGGTGTTACTTGCCTGGCGCCAGGGTCAGGCGGGTCTTGCCGTAGAGGCGGTCGAAGTTTTGCGGTTGCAGCGGCAGGCTCAGGTACTGGCCCTTGAGCCAGGCGTCGATGCCGTTCAGGTAGTTCGGGCTGGCCGGGTTGCCGGACTGGCCGCTGCTGTTCATCACGCTCAGCGGTTCGCTCTGGCCGAAATCGACGATCAGCCGTAGCGCCGGAGCCTGGGTCACATTGAAGTCCTGGCCCCAGCGGTACGGCGAACTGTTCAGGGTGCTGTGATCGCCACCGGCCTGCAATGGCCCGCGAATCACCTGGCCACTGGCGTTCTTCCAGCTGTAGCTGTGCAGCTTGCCCCATTGCCAGGCCCGGCGGTCGCCACCCAGCTGGCTTTCACCGGCGCTGATGGCGGCGGCCAGGCTGCGGGCGAGGATCGCCGGCTTGTCTTCTTTCTGCGGGGTGCGGCTGTCATCCCAGAACGGGCTGTCTTCCTGGCCCAGCAGGTGGTCGGCCTGGGCCGAGTAGGACAGCGCGCCGTTGGCCACCAGGGCTTTCCAGGCCGGGCTGGACTCCGGGCCCAGTTTGTCGAGGAAGATCTGCCGGGCGCTTTCCTGCAGGAACAGCTCATAGATCGCCGCATCGGCCGACACCGGGCTGAGTTTGCCGTCGAACGCCATCAGGCGGCTGTAGGCCTCGCGGGCCTTGCTGCGGTCTGCTTCGGGCAGGGCGTCGATGGCTTTCTTCAGGGGCTGCGCCATGCCGGGGGCTTCGAACATCTTCTTCAGCTTGGCGGCGAAGGGAGTGGTCTGGTCGTACTGCATGGCGATCATGCTGCGCCCGTCGTGCTTGCCGCTGCCGGCCAGCTCGGCCAGGCGTTCGCCACGCTCGGGGTAGTACCAGGAGTTGGACAGCTGCATGCCATAACCGTGGGGGATGATCCGCTGGTTGGCGGTGCCCAGCCAGCCCTGGGCCGGGTCCTGGTCATAGGGGTGGAGCATCGGGTCGGCATAACCGTCCCAGTCGTAGCGGCCTTCCCAGCCCGGCGATGGCAGCAGGCCTTCGCCTTCACGGCGGTTGGGGAAGCGGCCGGTGACCTGCCAGCCGATATGGCTGGCATCGGCGAACAGCATGTTCAGGCCGATGGCGCGGATCTCGCGGCTGGCGTCGGAAGCCCGCTCCACGTTTTGCGCCCGCGTCAGGTCGAAGAACGCATCCAGGCTCTTGTCGTCCGCAAGGTTCGGCTGTTGCAGGGCCAGGCCGTAGCCGGCGTTGAGGTTGCTCGAGCTGTTGAGCAGGGCGCCATGACGGGTTTCATAGACCGCCTCGCGAATCGGCCGCTGGCCTTTGACGAAATAGGTTTCGTTGCGCACCACGGCCGGCAGCCATTTGCCGTTGGCTTCGTAATACAGCGCATTGCCCTGGCGCTTGAGTTTTTCCAGGAACAGGTCCTGGTTGTCGCCGGCGACCGAGGTCATGCTCCAGGCCACCTGGCCGTTGAAGCCCTGGACGATCATCGGCAGGCCGGCGATCGAAGCGCCCGCGGCCTGGTACTTGGGCGCGCGGATCTGCACCAGGTTCCACGCCGGCGAATGGCTGTCGGCGGCCAGCAGGCTTCTGCCGCTGCGGCTGCGCTGTGGCGCGATGGCCCAGTTGCTGGCGCCGGCCACGCTCAACGGATTGAGTTCGCCGAGCTTGCCGGCGGCGCTGCTGATTTCACTCAGGCCCGGGACATTCAGGTTGAGACCCTTGAGTTTGTCGCTCTCGGCCAGCGGCAGCGCTTCGTCCGGGTAGCTTGGGGTCAGCCAGGCGAGCTTGTCGGCGCCGACTTTCTGCGCCAGCACCAGGGCGTTGATTTCTTCCGGCAGGTTGGCCGACTGGCTGAAGTTCAACAGGCAGAAAATCAGCGCCGAATCTTCCGGCTTCCAGTATTCGGGCTTGTAGCCGGTGGCGGCCAGGTCCGGCGGCAGCTTGTCGCGGTAGCGGAACAGGTAGGCGTTGACCCCGCGGGCGTAAACCTCGAAGAAGCGCTTGATCCGTGGGGACGAGGCCTTGTACAGCTCGCCGGCACTGTTCTTCAGGTTGACCGCGCGCATGTAGCGGTCGACGTCCAGCGCATCGGCGCCGGACATCTCGGCCAGCCGGCCCTGGGCCAGCAGGCGCAGGGTCACCATCTGGTTGATCCGGTCGCTGGCGTGCACGTAACCCAGGGCGAACAACGCATCGTGGAAGGTGTTGCTTTCGATCAGCGGCATGCCCATGGCATTGCGCCGCACCGAAACGTTCTGGGCCAGGCCCTTGAGCGGTTGCACGCCGGAGGTCGGCGGCAGGCTGTCCTGGGTGTTCCATGACTGGCAACCGGCCAGGCTGAGAACGCCGGCCACTGCCGCGGCAACGCCGAACCGGGGAAGAAAATGTGAGAAGGCTGGCGAGGCCATGGCAAAGCTCCTGCGGGGGGGTAGCGTCGATAAAGGCGCTACGTTAGTGAGCAGGCGAGTGCCGCGCAAGCGGGGGCCGAGAGTATTTCTGCGTTGCCGGATAAATAGCCCGCGCCGGCCGCCCGGTGGCTGCCCGAAGCGGAGCAGTCACCGGGGTTTTCCGGCCGGCGACGGGCTGTCGGGCCTCAGGATTTGGGTGGGTTGATCCGGGCGGCGATGGCGTAGGCGCGCGCGGTCGCCGGGCGATCGAGGATGCGGTTGAACCAGCGGTGCAGGTTGGGGAAGTCTTCCAGGTTCTGGCTTTGCCACTTGTGGGACACAATCCACGGATAAATCGCCATGTCGGCAATGCTGTATTCGCTGCCAGCGACGAAATCCCGGTCCGCCAGGCGTCGGTCCAGCACCCCGTACAACCGCGCGGTTTCATCGACGTAGCGTTTGATCGCGTAGGGGATCTTCTCCGGGGCGAACTGGCTGAAATGGTGATTCTGCCCGGCCATCGGCCCCAGGCCGCCCATCTGCCAGAACAGCCACTGCTGGGCTTCCTGGCGGCCACGCAGGTCCTTGGGCAGGAACTGCCCGGTCTTTTCCGCCAGGTACAGCAGAATCGCCCCGGACTCGAACAGCGACAGCGGGGCGCCGCCGTCGGCCGGCTGATGGTCGACGATGGCGGGGATCCGGTTGTTCGGCGCGATCTTCAGGAACTCGGGCTTGAACTGCTCGCCCTGGCCAATGTTGACCGGGTGCACGCTGTAGGGCAGGCCGGTTTCCTCGAGGAACAGGGAAATCTTGTGGCCGTTGGGGGTGGTCCAGTAATACAGATCGATCATGGCGCTCTCCAGGTAAACGAAGGACATTCTGCTACGGACAGCAAACAGTGGTATTCGGTGGTCCGGTCTACGTTCGACGGCTTGCCTGTGGGGAGAGGTGATGTTGAAGTGCGTGGAATTCAATGACCCAACGTGAGAAAAGTCAGCATGGAGCTTCAGACCAATGCGGCGCTGATCCTGATCGATCAGCAACAGGGCATCCTGCATCCCCGGCTCGGGCGACGTAACAACCCCGAGGCCGAGGAACGCATCGCCGAGTTGCTGGCTTACTGGCGCCAGACGGCGCGGCCGTTGATCCATGTGCAGCACCTGTCCCGCAGCGAGCAGTCGGTGTTCTGGCCGGGGCAGTCGGGAGTGGAGTTTCAGCAGCGGTTCATGCCGCTGGGCGCTGAGGCGGTGATCCAGAAGCAAGTGCCGGATGCCTTCTGCGCCACGACCCTGGAGGCCGATTTACGCAAGGCCGGGATAGGCCAGCTGGTGATCGTCGGCGTGGCGACCCACAACTCGGTGGAGTCGACGGCGCGGACCGCCGGCAACCTGGGGTTCGATACCTGGGTGGTGGAGGATGCCTGCTACACCTTCGACAAGGCCGACTTTTTCGGCCAGGCCCACAGCGCCGAGGAGGTGCATGCCATGTCGCTGGGCAATCTGCATGGCGAGTATGCGACGGTGACCACGACCCAGCAGATCCTTCATTCGCCCTTGTAGGAGCGAGCTTGCTCGCGATCAGAACATCTTGGCACCGCAAGGTCCGAGGTGCCTGCATCGCGAGCAAGCTTCGCTCCTACAGAAGATAAAGGCAGGGCGTTACGCCATCAGGCGCCGTGGCACTTCTTGAATTTCTTGCTGCTGCCACATGGGCAAGGGTCGTTGCGGCCGACATCTTTCAAGGCGTTGCGCACCGGCTCCTGGTGAGCATGGTTGCAATGCGGACCGTGAACATGGCCATGGTCGTGATCGTGATCGTGGTGGTCATGATCGTGGTTGCAGTCAGGGCCATGGACATGGGGTTGCTGGGTCATCGAGGTTGCTCCGGAATAAAATCGGCGGGAATTATCTCGCCTTTGCGCGCCAGGTGCACGTCATGGCCGATGAATAATCCGGTTTCCAGCAAACCGTCCAGACGATAGGGGATCGGTTGCTGCGGTTCCTTCAGCCATTTCACCACCTGGCGTATCTGCGGCCACAGGTTGGTGCGCACGGGGACCTGGAAGTAGGCGCTGTGCTTGGGGCCGATGGTGAACCAGTGTTCATGCTCACCCTCCGCCAGCAACACGTCGCCGAGATGAACCCGGTATTCCAGGGCGCGGACGGTCAGGTCGGCATCGTTGGGGTTGTCGACCCGAAAGTGTAAGAGCAGGCGCTGCTCCAGCAAATTAGCCTTGATCACCTCGACCTTGACCAGGTGCACCTGCGGGTCGAGGGTGTCGTCGACGAACCACGAGGCACAGCCCGAAAGCGCCAGCGCCGTGAGCAGTCCGAGGGTCCGTAGTGCGCGCAGCTGAACGACCATGGGGGGTTACTCCGTTTGAACTCCCAGTCTAGGCTCTGTACGAAAAGTGGCTGCGCTCGGCCATGCTGCGTTAAAAACAGGCTCGGAATGCTCATGTAGGCCCCTACACTCCGCTTCCTCGCCTGTTTTTGCCTTGCCTGACCTTCGCTCGCCGACTTTTCGTACAGACCCATGGCAACCATGGAGCGCACGCGAGGACAGGCTCAGGGGCGGGTATTCAGCTGGCGAAGTAGCTGGCGCAGCACTTCTTGAATTTCTGCCCGCTGGCGCAGGGGCAGGCGTCGTTGCGGCCGGCCTTGAGTTGCACGGTCGGGTCGATGAAATACCAGTGCCCACTGTTCTGCACGAAGGATGAGCGTTCGCGATGGCTGTGTTCGCCGTGGCTGTCGTGCCAGCGCGCGGTGAAGGTGACGAAGGCGTGTTCTGGTTGGCCGCCGAAGACTTCCGAGCTTTCGACTTCCAGGCCCAGCCAGGTGCTTTGCGCGCTCCAGTCGCCGATGGACTGGCGGTCCAGGCCGCTCTGTTGCGCCGGCAGCGTGGTGGCCACCAGATAATCCACCAGGCCCAGCACGTAGGCGCTGTAGCGCGAGCGCATCAGGGCCTCGGCGCAGGGCGCGGGGTGGCCGGCGTGGTAGTGGCCGCAGCAGGCATCCAGCAGGTTGCCGCTGCCGCAGGGACAAATAGAGGTACTCATTGCATTACCACCAGTACTTTCCGAAGTTTTCCGGATTCGCCCAGAACCTGGAATTGAGCCAGTCGGGCACTTGTTTGTATTCAAGCAGATCGTAGGTGAACAGGGTCAGGACCTGTTCGTCGCGCTGGAAACGTTCGCTGGCCTGCAGGGCCAGGGAGAAAAAGTCGGTTTCCTGCCAGCCGCAGGCGTTCAGGTCGGCCAGTACCGCGATGCGGCTGGCGTTGAGGTTGCGGATGCCGCCGAGCAGGTTCAGGCCGTCGCGCTTGGGCAGATGCTCCAGGCAGTCGACCGCCAGCGCCAGGTCGAAACGGCGCGCCGCCAGTTCCGCCGGCAAGGGGCCGGGCGCGGTCTGGGCAATGACGGTTTCGGGGTGTGCCTGGCGAAACGCCTCCAGGGCCGGAAACCCGCTGGCGCCGATCAGCAGCAGCTGTTGCGGGGCGTAGCGATCGAGCAGGGCGGCCAGGGCCTGCTGGGGCGTGCGCGAAGAAATACCTGCGGTCATCGAAGTTCCTCACTCTTTGAGTGGCAAAGACTAGCCTGCCCGGACCCGCGGGCCTAGAGCCGTTTTGTCTGAAATGACAGCCGATCCTGGGTAAAACCAGGGGCAAAGCCCGCCGGCCTGATGCTGGCGGAGATTTAAAGCCAGGTCTTTACTCCCCCAATCGGTTCTAAGCCGATTCCCTCAGGAGATAACTAGATGAGCATAGTTCGGACAGCATTACCCTTGGTTCTGCTAACCAGTGTGTTGACTGGTTGCGCAGGTTTGCAGAAAACCGACTGGCCGACCTGCGCCGCTGTCGGGGGTGTCGGTGGGGCCGCGTTGGGCGCGATTGAAAGCTCGTCCTGGGCAGGCTACGGCGCCTTGCTGGGGGCTGGTGTCGCGGCCGGTTATTGCTGGGTGCACGGTGATGGCGACGAAGACGGCGATGGCGTGCCGGACAGTCGCGACAAGTGCCCAGGCACGCCTAAAGGCGTGCAGGTGGACGCCAACGGTTGCCCGCCAGAGCCTGTGGCGGTGGTCGAGGAAGCGGTGGTGGTCAAGGAAGAGACCATTGTCATCCGTGATGTGCACTTCGAGTTCGATTCGGCCAGGCTGACCGCTGCCGACAAGGCCAAGCTCGACACCATCGCCACGCGCCTGAAGCAGGAAGCGCCAAGTGCGCAACTGCGGGTGACCGGGCACACCGACAGCGTGGGCAGCGATGCCTACAACCAGCGCCTCTCGGAAAAGCGCGCGCGCTCGGTGACCGAGTACCTGATCAGCGCGGGCGTACCCCGCAGCAGTTTCGTTTCGGTCGTCGGTGCCGGCGAGAGCCAGCCGGTCGCGGATAACAAGACCGCCGACGGCCGGGCGATGAACCGTCGCACGGAAATCAAAATCAACCGCTGATTGCCCGGCGTGATTGCCTGGCATGGGCGGCTTGTGCAGCCGCCCATGCGGGTCTTTACTCCTGTGTGACCGGTATGGGCCGGTGACACAGGAGCATTCATGATGAGTCTTCTCTCGCGAGCCGCCTTACCGGTTCTACTGCTCGGCAGCCTGCTCACAGGCTGTGCTACCCACAGCGACGGCACTGCCCCCCTCAACCAGCGTACGTGGCCAGTCTGCAGCCTGCTCGGCGGCCTGGTGGGCGGCGGCCTGGGCGCCATTGAAAGCGGTGGCTGGGCCGCGGGTGGCGCGGCACTCGGCCTGGTGACCGGCGGCTTGATCTGCTACGCCCAGGATGGTGACAAGGACGATGACGGCGTGTTCGACCGCCGTGACCGTTGCCCGGACACCCCGGCCAATACCCCGGTCGACAACCGCGGCTGCCCGCTGCCGCAATACCCGGCCGCACCGGCAGCCGAGCCGGCGGCGCAATCTGAGGTGATCACCCTCAGCGATCAGGGCGATGTGCTGTTTGCCTTCGACTCGGCGCAGCTGACCCCCGAAGCCCAAAACCAGCTGCAAGGGCTGCTGGCCAAGCTGCAGGGCGCCGACGTGCAGAGCATCAAGGTCATTGGTCACACCGACAGCCAGGGGACGGATGAATACAACCAGAAACTCTCCGAACGCCGCGCCAGCAGCGTCGTTGCCTTCCTCCTGAACCAGGGCCTGACGCCGGACAAACTGACCAGCCAGGGCAAGGGCGAGAGCGAGCCGGTCGCCGATAATGACACCGAAGAAGGGCGGGCGCAGAACCGCCGGGTGGAGCTGCATATTCAGCGTTGAGCACCAGGCGCCAGGGCGGCTTGGCAGGGGGCGGCGGGAGAATTTTCGCCGCCCTCTGGCTTATCCCTCGCCGAAGTCGTTACTGTGCGCGCAAAGAAAAATTCGCAAAGGGGGGCATATGAAGGTGTTTTGGGGGCTGGGCAAGCTGTTGACGCTGCTGTTCTGGTTGCTGGTGCTATTTAATCTGGTCAGCCCGCTGATCAATCCGATTCATCTGTTGCTCAATCTGGCAGGCAGCCTGTTGCTGCTGACCCACCTGATGGAGCTGCTGCTGTTCAACGGCAGCCTCAAGGGCCGTGCCCACCCTTGGCGCGATCGCCTGCAGATTCTCCTGACCGGCATTTTCCACCTGCAGACCTTCAAGGCGGCGAAGCCCGCGGAGGTCGGCCATGCGTAAGCTCTGCCTGCTCGCGGTACTGTGCAGCCCGCAGGTTTTGGCCCAGGTGGTGACAGTCGAGACCCACTCCCTGATGCGCCTGCCCAACACCACCAGCAGCCTGCAACTGGAGCGCCTGGAAGTGGCCGACTACGGCACCTTGCTGATTCCGTCCACGGTCACCGAGGTCAAGGTCGGCGAGTTGCGTCTGGGGCGCGAGGCGCGGATCGCTATCGTTCCGGCTGAACAAAGCCTGCAACTGGACATCGACCATGCCGATCTGGAGGCCGGCAGCCAGATCACCTCTCGCGGGGCTCCGGGGACCTATGAGAAGGCGGCCAAGCCCGGACGCAACCTGACGCTGCGCATCACCTCGCTGCAGGCCGGGGAGCTCTCGGTGGATGCGCGCGGTGGCACCGGCGCGCCGGGTTATGTCGGCCTCGATGGCGCCAACGGCGAGGAGCCGGGTTGCACCTGGGGCCAGGCCGGGCGTGGCGCCGATGGCGACAATGGCGGTGATGGCCAGCCGGGGGCGGCGGGCGCCCAGGTGCGGGTCGAGCTGCCGCGGGATTACCCGGCGGAGCAGATCAAGGTCTTAGTCGAGGGTGGGGCCGGCGGTGTGGCCGGTGCGGGCGGCAAACCCGGGGCCGGGGGCAAGTCCAAAGGCTGCTTCGTCTATCGCGCCGACGGTGGCAAGAGCGGCCGTCCTGGGGCCGAAGGCCATGCAGGGCCGGCAGGCCCCGCGGGTTCGGTAACCGTGCAACGCCTGTAGGCGGTCTTCGAACAAGCGCTGCTGACTCTGACGCTATCGCGGGCAAGCCTCGCTCCTACACGATTGTGCTGTCTGTAGGCGCGAGGCTGGCCCGCGATGCTTTTTCCGGTATCGGCTTTTAGAACATCGGCCGGGCCGCCGCCACCGCCACCAGCAACAGACCAATGATCAGATTGATCCCCACCAATTTCCGAATATTGCCCAGGGTCGTGGCCCCCGTCGGCCAGTCCTCGGCCGCCACCGCCTGACGCAGCGCTGGCAGCTGCAACGACTGGATCCGGATAAACAGCGCGGTCATCACCACATACAGGCCCATCATCACCTGCACATAACGCGGTGCGGTCTCGAAGCCGCTGAAACGCAGGTGGATCAGGCCGACGCCGCTGATCGGCAACAGCACCACCGCGATCCAGACCCAGACGAAAAACCGTGGGAACACTTCTGCCCACAGCTTCAATCGCGCCGGCCCTTCAAGGGCCGCCACCGCCGCGGGGCGCAGCACCATCCAGGCGAAAAACATGCCGCCGACCCAGACCAGGGCGGCCAGGACATGCAGGGTGTAGGCAAGGGCAAAGGCTGTCATTCGGGTACTCCGTTCTGCGCGGGATGAATTAGCGGGGTATGATAGCGGCCGATCCGAACCACTGAAAATTTATCCAGCGTTTCTCGCGCCCGAAGAACCATGATCAGCAACGAACTCAAAACCACGATCCAGGGCGCCTACTCGCGTTTTCTCGAAGCCAAGAGCCTGAAACCGCGTTACGGCCAGCGCCTGATGATCGCCGAAGTGGCCAAGGTCCTGGGCGATGTCGATACCGACGACGAAGGCCGGCGCTCTGGCGACCCGGCCGTGGTGGCCGTGGAGGCGGGCACCGGTACCGGCAAGACCGTGGCCTACAGCCTGGCCGCGATCCCGACCGCCAAGGCCGCCGGCAAGCGCCTGGTAATCGCCACCGCCACCGTCGCCCTGCAGGAGCAGATCGTCTACAAGGACCTGCCCGACCTGATGCGCAACAGCGGGCTGAACTTCACCTTCTCCCTGGCCAAGGGCCGTGGCCGCTACATGTGCCTGTCCAAGCTCGACATGCTGCTGCAGGAAGGCCACGCGCAAACCGCCACCGCCCAGCTGTTCGAAGAAGAAGGCTTCAAGATCGAGGTCGACGAGGCCAGCCAGAAGCTGTTTACCAGCATGATCGAGAAGCTCGCCGGCAATAAATGGGACGGTGACCGCGACAGCTGGCCCACCGCTCTGGAAGACGCCGACTGGGCGCGCCTGACCACCGACCATAGCCAGTGCACCAACCGCCATTGCCCGAACTTCGGCCAGTGCGCCTTCTACAAGGCCCGCGAAGGCATGGGCAAGGTCGACGTGATCGTCACCAACCACGACATGGTCCTGGCCGACCTGGCCCTGGGCGGCGGCGCGGTGTTGCCGGACCCGCGCGACACCCTCTATGTGTTCGACGAAGGCCACCACCTGCCGGACAAGGCCATCGGCCACTTCGCCCATTACACTCGCCTGCGCTCCACCGCCGACTGGCTGGAGCAGACCGCCAAGAACCTCACCAAGCTGCTGGCCCAGCACCCGTTGCCGGGCGATCTGGGCAAGCTGATCGAGCAGGTGCCGGAGCTGGCGCGGGAGATCAAGACCCAGCAGCAGTTCATGTTCACCGCCTGCGAACAACTGGCCGACTTCAAGACCGGCGAAGACATGGAGGGCCGCGAGCGGCCGCGCCACCGTTTTGTCGGCGGGCTGATCCCCGACCATATGCGCGAAATGGGCATCGAGCTGAAAAAAGGCTTCTCGCGCCTGACCGACCTGTTCACCCGCCTGACCGACCTGCTCAAGGAAGGCATGGACGGCGAGGTCAATATCGGCATCGCCAGCAACCAGGCCGAAGAGTGGTACCCGCTGTTCGGCAGCCTGCTGTCGCGCGCCTCGGGCAACTGGGAACTGTGGACCGCCTTCACCACCGAAGACCCGGAAGACAACCCGCCGATGGCACGCTGGCTGACCCTGGCGGAAAGCGGCTCGCTGTTCGACATCGAGGTCAACGCCAGCCCGATCCTTGCCGCGGAGATGCTCCGTCGCAACCTGTGGAACGTGGCCTATGGCGCGCTCGTGACCTCCGCCACCCTGACTGCCCTGGGCAGCTTCGATCGCTTCCGCATGCGTGCCGGGCTGCCGAAAAAAGCCGTGACGGCGGTGGTGCCCAGCCCCTTCCATCACGCCGACGCCGGGGTGCTGCGGGTTCCCGACCTGCGCGCCGACCCACGGGATGCTCCGGCCCACACCGCGGCGATCATCCGCGACCTGCCGGAGCTGGTGGAGGGCTCGCGGGGCACCCTGGTGCTGTTCTCGTCGCGCAAGCAGATGCAAGACGTGTTCGACGGCCTCGATCGCGACTGGCGCAAGCAGGTGTTCATTCAAGGCAACCTGTCGAAACAGGAAACACTGAACAAGCACAAGGCGCGGGTCGATGGCGGCGATTCCAGCGTGCTGTTCGGCCTGGCCAGTTTTGCCGAGGGTGTGGACCTGCCCGGCGCCTACTGCGAGCACGTGGTGATCGCCAAGATCCCGTTCTCGGTGCCGGACGATCCGGTGGAAGCCGCGTTGGCCGAGTGGATCGAAGCCAGGGGCGGCAACCCGTTCATGGAAATCTCGGTGCCGGACGCCTCGCTCAAGCTGGTCCAGGCCTGCGGTCGCCTGCTGCGTACCGAACAGGACCGCGGCACCATCACCCTGCTGGATCGGCGCCTGGTCACCCAGCGTTATGGCAAGGCTATTCTCAATGCGTTGCCGCCGTTCCGCCGGGAAATTTCCTGAGCGCGGCCGGCCTGTGGGCCGGTCGCGTTGTCCATTGCATATCCCTCTGATTGCACACAGGCCGCTCATCGGCCGTTAAGGAGCACCAGGTCCCTATGATTCGCCGTTCGTTACCCGCTGTCTTTGCTCTGCTGTTCGCCACGCCGCTGCTCGCCGCGCCCGCGGGGCAACAGACGCTGTTCAACTTTGTCCGGCCTGCCGATGTGGTGCAGGTGGCGACAGTGGATGCCAGCCTGCCGCAAGCCAACGCGGAGCAGACAGCCGAGGGCGAAGTGCTGCGCCGGGTGACCTTCAATCCGGCGATTCAACCCAGCCTGCGCCTGACCCCGCAGACCGGTGCCTGGGATTGGTCGCAGTCCGGGGTCATGAGCCTGCGGATCCAGAGCGCGATGAACTGGGCCCTGACCCTGTACGTGAAGATCCAGAGCAATGACGGCAAGACCCTGGTCAGTCGCATCGACCTGCCGGCCGGCCCGGCACAGACCCTGCTGGTGCCGCTGGTTGCCAGTTCGCCGCTGAGCCAAGGCATGAAGGCCGGTCCGCCGATGCCGATGATCTTCGAAGGCCAGCGCGTGCTGCTGGCCAGCAGCGAAGGCGAGCTGGACCGCAGCCAGGTGGTCTCGGTGACCTTGTCCATGGATCAACCGAAAGCCGCCCAGAGCATCCTGCTCGAACGTTTTGGCGTGCAGGACGGCGAGGCGGTGGTCAAGGCGGCCTACGGTGGTCTGGTGGATGCCTACGGCCAGTCGACCCGCGCCAAATGGCCGGAAAAGATCGCCAGCGACGAGCAGCTCAAGGCCGCTGCGAACAAGGAACAACAGCAATTGAAAACCTGGCTGGCCGAACGCGAACGCGCCTCCCTGGACACCTTCGGTGGCTGGAGCAACGGGCCAGCCTTCAAGGCCAGTGGTTTCTTCCGTACCGAGAAGCGCGATGGCCGCTGGTATCTGGTGACGCCCCAGGGGCATCCGTTCTATTCCCTGGGGGTCAATGCGGTCGCGGCGGACAACAGCCAGACCTACGTCGCCGGTCGTGAGTGGATGTTCACGACACTGCCCAACGTCGGCGAGCCGCTGGCCGGTTATTACGGCGAAGGCGACAACCGCGGCGGCAATGGCGCCGACCAGGGCCGCGCCTACAACGTCGGTCGCTGGTACGACTTCTATGGCGCCAACCTGCAGCGCACCTACGGCGTGCCTTGCACCCCGGGCGAAACCAAGGCCGGCGTGGCGGATGCCGCCAAGGCTGACGCCCAAGAGGCCCAGGCCGGGCCGGGCACCGAGCCGCCAGCCGCGGCAGCTTGCCCTGCTGCGGCCCTGGACCAGAAGCGCTGGGCCAGCCACACCCTGGATCGCCTGCAAGCCTGGGGTTTCAATACCATCGGCAACTGGAGCGCGCCGGCGTTGGGCCTGAATGACCGCGTGCCCTACACCTTGCCGCTGTCGATCGTCGGCGACTATGCAAGCATCAGCACCGGCACCGACTGGTGGGGTGGCATGCCCGATCCGTTCGATCCGCGTTTTGCCATGGCCACCGAGCGCGCCGTGGCCATTGCCGCCCGCGATCACCGCGACGATCCCTGGCTGATCGGCTACTTCGCCGACAACGAACTGGCCTGGGCCGGCCCCGGCGATGACCCCAAGTCGCGTTATGCCCTGGCATACGGCACGTTGCGCATGACCACCGACGTGCCGGCCAAGCGTGCGTTCCTCAAGCAACTGCGCGACAAGTACCGTAACCAGGAGGGCCTGTCGAAGGCCTGGGGCATCAACCTGACCGCCTGGGAACTGATGGAGGACCCGGGGTTCGAGCCGCCTTTGCCTAGCCCGGAACATCCGGAGATCGAAGCCGACTTCAAGTACTTCCAGAAGGTCTTTGCCGACACCTACTTCAAGACCATCTCCGATTCGCTGAAGTGGCACGCGCCGAACCACCTGTTGCTGGGCGGACGCTTCGCCATCAGCACCCCCGAGGCCGTGGCGTCCTGCGCCCAGTATTGCGATGTGTTGAGTTTCAACATGTACACCCTCAAGCCACAGGACGGTTACGACTTTGCCCGGCTGAACACGCTGGACAAGCCGGTCCTGATCACCGAGTTCAACTTCGGCTCCCGGGATCGCGGCCCATTCTGGGGTGGCGTGACCGAGCTGGTACGGGAGGAGGATCGCGGCCCGGCCTATGCCCAATTCCTCAAGCAGGCGTTGAGCGAGCCGTCGATTGTCGGCGTGCACTGGTTCCAGTACCTCGATCAACCGGTCACCGGCCGCCTGCTGGACGGCGAGAACGGCCATTTCGGCCTGGTGGGCATCACCGATGTGCCGTTCCAGGGGTTTGTCGACAGCGTGCGCAAGAGCAACCTGCAGGCCCTTGAGCAGTTGGGCAAGGAAGCCGGGAAGGCCAAGGCAGAGGCCGACAAGACCGCGGGTCATGCCGATGGTGGCAAGCCGGGCCATGATGGCAAGGGCGCAGGGCAGGGCGGCGGCCATGCGGGTGGGCATTCGGCGAATGGCCATTGATCGCTGAGCCAGGCCTTTAGGGTACGGCTTCCCTCGCGCGGGCCGGTCCGCCTCTACACTCACGTAGGGGCTGGCCGGCCCGCGCTGCGTTCAATGTCCGTCGATTTCTGAACAATTCTTCCGGTGGATCGCCACCGGGCTCGCTTCTGTTCCCAAAACCCTCAAGGGCTGGAACAATGCGCACCACTTTGTAGAGCATGGTCTGGGGGAGTCACGGGTGCAGATTCAGGGTCATTACGAGCTTAAGTTCGAGGCG
Source organism: Pseudomonas sp. NFACC41-3 (assembly GCF_900109505.1). Taxonomy (NCBI): domain Bacteria; kingdom Pseudomonadati; phylum Pseudomonadota; class Gammaproteobacteria; order Pseudomonadales; family Pseudomonadaceae; genus Pseudomonas; species Pseudomonas sp. NFACC41-3. Next base: position 203,766 of record NZ_FOAE01000004.1, on the reverse strand, counting down.
GTGCGCGAAGCCTTCGCGGCACTCTTCGATGATCCCCAGGAGCGCGGCGCGGCGTTGTGCATTCAGATCGGCGGGGAAACCGTGCTCGACCTCTGGGCCGGCACCGCCGATAAGGACGGCAGCGAGGCCTGGCACAGCGATACCATCGCCAACCTGTTTTCCTGCACCAAGACCTTTACCGCGGTCACCGCCCTGCAACTGGTGGCCGAAGGCAAGTTGCAGTTGGACGCGCCGGTTGCCCGGTATTGGCCTGAATTCGCCGCGGCCGGCAAGGAAGCGATCACCCTGCGTCAGTTGCTCTGCCATCAGGCCGGGCTGCCGGCCTTGCGTGAGCTGCTGGCGCCGGAAGCACTCTACGACTGGCAAACCATGGTCGATGCCCTCGCGGCGGAGGCTCCTTGGTGGACACCGGGTGAAGGTCATGGTTATGCGGCCATTACCTATGGCTGGCTGGTGGGTGAGCTGCTGCGGCGGGCTGACGGGCGTGGTCCCGGCGAGTCCATCGTGGCACGGGTCGCCAGGCCGCTGGGGCTGGATTTCCATGTCGGCCTGGCGGACGAGGAGTTTTACCGCGTGGCGCACATCGCCCGGGGCAAGGGCAATGTCGGCGACGCGGCCGCGCAGCGCCTGCTGCAAGTGACCATGCGCGAACCCACGGCCATGACCACCCGGGCGTTCACCAACCCGCCGTCGATCATGACCAGTACCAACAAGCCGGAATGGCGGCGCATGCAACAGCCAGCGGCCAATGGCCATGGCAATGCCCGCAGCCTGGCCGGGTTCTACAGCGGCCTGCTCGATGGCAGCCTGCTGGAAGCGGACATGCTCGAAGAGCTGACACGCGAACACAGCGTCGGCATGGACAAGACCCTGTTGACCCAGACCCGTTTCGGCCTGGGTTGCATGCTTGATCAGCCGCAGGTGGCCAACGCGACCTTCGGTCTCGGCCCACGCGCCTTCGGCCATCCGGGAGCAGGTGGCTCCATCGGTTTTGCCGATCCTGAGTACGATGTGGCCTTCGGTTTTGTCACCAATACCCTGGGTCCGTACGTGCTGATGGATCCAAGAGCGCAGAAGTTAGTGAGGGTTCTGTCGGATTGTCTGTAAAAAAGTTGCTGTCAGGATTTTTTTTGCCTAAACATGAGTAAAAGCATCAGCAAGGAACCCTGTGGCTTTTATACTTTCAAAGCGTCTGTTTGTACGGTTCGTAGAGACCGTAATTTTTGATCTCATTTTGTGGATATCCCATGTCGTCGAACAAGTCTTTAGCCTTGGCTCTTTGCCTCACTGTCACCGGTTGTGCACAAACTCCACAAAATGACGTAGAAGGTGGGCATTGGTGGTCTTTCGGTTCCGATAAGACCGCCAGCAAGGAAGCGGTGCAACCGGCAGCAAAAGCAGCTGCCAACGAGGTTTCCGCGGCCAAGTCCGCCGCCACATCCACCGCCAAGTCCGCGACCGCTCCTGCCGCAGCCAAGGTCGAAACCGCAACCGCTTCCGTCGCTGCTCCGGCCGCCAAGGCCGAGACCACCAACTGGTGGTGGCCGTTCCCTTCCAAGGACACGAGCAAAGACGCAGTCAAAGAGCCAGTAGCCGACGCCAAAGCCAAGGCGGATGCCGCGACCGCGGCTCCGAAGGTCGCCAAGACCGAGACCGGCAACTGGTGGTGGCCGTTCAATCAGCAGCCCAAGTCTCCGACCAAGGCAGATGTGAAAGACATCCCGATGCCGGATCCAAAAATCACCCAGGCCTGGCTGGACGACTACGAGCCGCGCTTGCGTGAAGCCATCAAGGACAGCCGCCTGCAACTGGAGCGTCGCGAGAACACCCTGGTGGTGATCGCCCCGGTCGACGGTTCGTTCAATCCGGATCGCCCGGCCATGTTGCTGCCGGTCACCCTGAGCCCGTTCACCCGCGTGGCCAAGGCCGTGGGTACCGACGCCAAGACTTCCGTGCTGGTACTGGGCCATGCCGACACCACCGGTGCCGCGGCGGTCAACCAGAAGCTGAGCCGTGACCGTGCGCAGTCCGTCGCCGCGATTTTCAGCCTCACTGGCCTGAAGCGCGATCGCCTGATGCTGCGTGGCATGGGTTCGGTGATGCCTCGTGCGGCCAACGACAGCGCCGAAGGGCGTGCGCTGAACCGTCGCGTGGAAATCATCGTCACCCAGCGCAGCACCATGCTGGCCCTGCTGAGCAAGTACAACCAGCCGACTCCGTCCGAGGCTGAACTGGTTGCCGTACAGGATGTGAAACCAGTCGTTCCTGCTGCCTCCTCGAAGAAAGCCGTCGCGAAGAAAGCCGCTCCGGCGAAAAAAGCCCCAGCCAAGAAGCCTGTAGCGAAGAAAGAAACCGCCAAGAAAACCACCACTGCCAAGGCTCCGGCCAAGGCCGCGACCGAACAGGCGAAGAACTGATTCATCAGGCATCGGGCAAAAGGAACCTGCAATGACCCAGGGACTGGCGGACATGCGCCGCGACTACACCCGTGACGGACTGACCGAAGCCCAGGCTCCGGTCGAGCCCTTCACGCTGTTTCACCAGTGGTTCGCACAGGCGGTGAAAACCGAGCAGCCGCCGGTCGAGGCCAATGCCATGACCCTGGCGACCGTTGACGAAGAGGGGCGCCCCCATTGCCGCATCCTGCTGCTCAAGGGGCTGGATGCGCAGGGGTTCACCTTTTTCACCAACTACGACAGCGCCAAGGGGCAGCAACTGGCCGCACGGCCTTTTGCCGCCATGACCTTCTTCTGGCCGGCCCTGGAGCGTCAGGTGCGTATCGAGGGGCGGGTGGTCAAGGTCACCGCCGAGGAGTCCGATGCCTACTTCCAGGTCCGCCCGCTGGGCAGCCGCCTGGGCGCCTGGGCATCGCCGCAGAGCCAGGTGATCGCCGATCGTCAGGAGCTGGAAGCCTTGCTCAAGAACACCGAGGAGCGCTTCAGCGATACCCAGCCCCATTGCCCCGAGCACTGGGGTGGTTATCGCCTGTTACCGGAGCGCATCGAGTTCTGGCAAGGGCGCGCCAGCCGTTTGCACGATCGCTTGAACTACCGCCTGCAAGGTGCCGACTGGGTGCGTGAGCGCCTGGCCCCCTGAACCAGGAATCAGGTCATTCGCCGGGATAACCGGCCGCGGCGGCTTCTAGCCACTGTGGCAGGTCCCGGCGTTTTACTTTCTGGCGATGGGCTTTCGCCAGCTGTTGCAGCATGAAGGATTTCTTCTTCTCGTCCCCACCGGCCAGCGACAGCGCCAGGTCCCGGTCCATCCAGCGCTTGATCCGTACATACAGCCACCAATGGAAGTACAGGCCGGCAAGGGTGGTCACGACAATGATGAAGTAATCCATGGAAAATCCTTTGGCCGGTGGCGCAACTCGGGAAATAAGCGCTACCGTGTGAAGAGTTTTTATATTCAAGCAGTCTGTACTGCTGCTGAATGGAACACATTTTATCCGGGCGACGCCGTGACAGGCGTCAAGCTGCGGAGTTTAATGATTATCTGTCCTTTGGAGTTGATCCTATGCGTAAGTCTGTTTTGCTGGTTGCTTCCTTTTCCACGATGGCCATGTTGCTCACCGGTTGCCAATCCAATCTGTCCGGTGACTCTTACTCCCGTGACGAGGCGCGTCGCGTACAGACCGTTCGCATGGGCACTATCGAATCCCTGCGTCCGGTGAAAATCGAAGGCACCAAGACCCCGATCGGCGGCCTCGCCGGCGCAGCGGTCGGCGGCGTTGGCGGCAGCGCCATCGGCGGCGGCAAAGGCAGCATCGTGGCGGCGGTCATCGGTGCGGTGGCAGGCGGCCTGATCGGTTCCGCCACCGAGGAAGGCCTGACCCGTACCCAGGGCGTGGAAATCACCGTGCGTGAAGACGACGGCAGCATGCGTGCCTATGTACAACAAGTTGAACAAAACGAAGTGTTCCGCGTTGGCGAGCGCGTACGCATCATGAGCGTCAACGGCACCAGCCGTGTCGCCCACTAAGCGTTAACCGCGACAAAACAAAACCCCGGCCAGGCAACTGGTCGGGGTTTTGTGTTTTCAGCCCTGGCAACGCCGGCGGTTATGCCGGCAGTTGTGGGTTCTTGCGGCTGGCCGCGGCCGTCACCGCGTAGCCGATCAGGGCGGCGAAGAGCGAGCCGGTGAGGATGCCCATGCGGTCCATGCCGGCGTATTCGCTGCTGCCGGGCACAAAGGCCAGGGAACCCACGAACAGGCTCATGGTGAAGCCGATCCCGCAGAGAATCGCCACGCCCAGCACCTGGCCCCAGTTGGCGCCGGCGGGGAGGGCGGCCAGCCCCATCTTCACCGCCAGCCAGGTCAGGCCGAATACGCCGACGGTCTTGCCCAGCAGCAGGCCGATGGCGATGCCCATGGGCACATAGTGGGTGAAGCTTTCCACGGTGATGCCCTGCAGCGACAGGCCGGCATTGGCGAAGGCGAACAGCGGCAGGATGCCGTAGGCGACCCACGGATGCAGCGCATGTTCCAGGCTCAGCAGCGGCGAAGGCTCGGCATTGCGGGTGCGCAGCGGGATGCAGAACGCCAGGGTCACGCCGGCCAGGGTCGCGTGGACGCCACTCTTGAGCACGCAGACCCAGAGGATCAGGCCGATGATCAGGTACGGCCCGAGCTTGACCACCCCCAGGCGGTTCATCGCCACCAGCGCCACCAGGCAGGCAGCCGCGAGTACCAGCGACAGGGTCGACAGGGCGCCGGAGTAGAAAATCGCGATGACGATGATGGCCCCCAGGTCGTCGATGATCGCCAGCGTCATCAGGAACAGCTTCAGCGACACCGGAACCCGCTTGCCCAGCAGGGCCAGCACGCCGAGGGCGAAGGCGATGTCGGTGGCCATGGGGATCGCCCAGCCGCTGAGCGCCGGCGGGTTGTCCTTGTTGAGGAACCAGTAGATCAGCGCCGGCACCACCATGCCGCCGATGGCGGCGGCGCCCGGCAGGACGATCTGCGAAGGCTTGGACAGGTGGCCGTCGAGGACCTCGCGCTTGACCTCCAGGCCGATCAGCAGGAAGAACATGGCCATCAGGCCGTCATTGATCCACAGCAGCAGCGGCTTGGCGATTTTCAGGGCGCCGATCTGGGCGACCACGGGTGTGTCCAGCAGGCCGTTGTACAGCCAGGACAGCGGTGAGTTGTTGATGATCAGGGCAAGCACGGCAGCGGCAATCAATAACAGACCGCTGGCAGCTTCCAACTGAAAGAAACGCGTGAAAGTGCTACGCAGAGGCAAGGTCGCTCTCCATCAGAAAACTAAAAAGGTGGCACACCCTAACCCGTACTGTTAGTTGTTAAAACAAAAGTTATATTCTTTTTTGTTATATACAGCAGGGCAGCGGTCTGCTGGAAAACCAGCCTAGCAGTTGTGTATCCAATTGATTCAAAACTGTACCTGTGAGCGACCGGGGATGTTTCCTAACATGTCCGGCCCCAGCCCTACGGGCCGGGGACTTTTGCCTGTTGCAGCGCCCGATTTTCCTTGTGCCTGGATCGCCTATGCTGGGTGCACTTCATCTTTCTGCGTCCATGTGGCGTTCGAGCCAACGAGAAAACACCATGAGCGACAACCGTCAGTGGGCCCGCGAGGCCATCCGGATCATCGAAGCCGACTTCCAGCGCAGCGCCGACACCCACCTGATCCCCTTGCCTCTGCCGGGCCTGCCGGGCATCGAGCTGTATTTCAAGGACGAGTCCAGCCATCCCACCGGCAGCCTCAAGCATCGCCTGGCGCGTTCGTTGTTCCTTTATGCGCTGTGTAACGGCTGGCTCAAGCCCGGGGCGCCGGTGATCGAGGCATCCAGTGGTTCGACGGCGATTTCCGAGGCCTATTTCGCGCGCCTGCTGGGCTTGCCGTTCATTGCGGTGATGCCGGCCACCACGTCCCAGGAAAAGATCGCGCAGATCGCCTTCTACGGCGGCAAGAGCCATCTGGTGCAGGACCCGACGCAGATCTACGCCGAGTCGGAGCGCCTGGCCCTGGAGGGCGGCGGGCATTTCATGGACCAGTTCACCTACGCCGAGCGCGCCACCGATTGGCGGGCGAACAACAACATCGCCGAGTCGATCTTCCAGCAGCTGCGCTTCGAGCGTTACCCGGAGCCCAAATGGCTGATCTCCAGCCCGGGCACCGGCGGCACCACCGCCACCCTGGGGCGTTATGTGCGGTATCGCCAGCATTGCACCCGGGTACTCTGCGCCGACGCCGAGCGTTCGGTGTTCTTCGATTACTACCAGAGCGGTGATGCCAGCCTGCGCCTGGATTGCGGTTCGCGCATCGAAGGGATCGGCCGGCCACGGGTCGAGGCGTCGTTCCTGCCCAAGGTGATCGATGCGATGGTCAAGGTGCCGGATGCCCTGTCGCTGGCGGCCATGCATTACCTGGCGCAGCGCCTGGGGCGGCGGGTGGGCGGTTCCAGCGGTACCAACCTGATCGGCGCGCTGATGGCGGCGCAGCAGATGAAACAGGCCGGGGAGAGTGGCTCGATCGTCGCCATCCTGTGTGACGGTGGCGAGCGTTATGCGACCACCTATTACGATCAGGACTGGCTAACCGCTCAGGGTTACCAGCTGACGGCCTTGATCGAGGCGGTGGCGGCGAGTGTGGAGCGTGGCGAGGCGTTGCCGGCCAGCGTATTGCGCGCCGGCATCTGAGCGTGCAAGCCCGCCCTTGTAGGAGCGAGCTTGCTCGCGAAAAACGTCAAGACAACGCGGTGTGTCAGACGCTCCGCGTTATCGTTGGCCTCCATCGCGAGCAAGCTCGCTCCTACAGAGGGGCTCTACCCCTGGAGGCTTACGCCTCGATCCCGAGGATATTGCGCGCCACCGCTTCGGCGATGCGGATCCCGTCGACACCCGCCGACAGAATGCCGCCGGCATAACCGGCGCCTTCACCGGCCGGGTACAGGCCTTTCACGTTCAGGCTCTGCATCGATTCGTCGCGGGTAATGCGCAGCGGCGACGAGGTGCGGGTCTCGATCCCGGTCAGCACCGCGTCGTGCAGGGAGTAACCCTTGATCTGCCGCTCGAAGGCCGGCAGCGCTTCGCGGATCGCCTCGATGGCGAAGTCCGGCAGGGCCAGGGCCAGGTCACCCAGGGCGACGCCCGGCTTGTAGGACGGCTCGACGCTGCCCAGGGCGGTGGACGGCTTGCCGGCGATAAAGTCGCCGACCAGTTGCGCCGGGGCTTCGTAGTTGCTGCCGCCGAGCACAAAGGCGTGGGATTCCAGGCGTTCCTGCAGCTCGATACCAGCCAGCGGGCCGCCCGGGTAATCCACTTCCGGGGTGATGCCGACCACGATGCCGGAGTTGGCGTTGCGCTCGTTACGCGAGTATTGGCTCATGCCGTTGGTGACCACGCGGTTCGGCTCGGAGGTCGCCGCCACCACGGTGCCGCCCGGGCACATGCAGAAGCTGTAGACCGAACGGCCGTTCTTCGCGTGGTGCACCAGCTTGTAGTCGGCGGCGCCGAGTTTCGGGTGACCGGCGTACTTGCCCAGGCGTGCGCTGTCGATCAGCGACTGCGGGTGTTCGATGCGGAAACCCACGGAGAACGGCTTGGCCTCCATGTACACGCCACGGCCGTGGAGCATGCGGAAGGTGTCGCGGGCGCTGTGGCCGAGGGCCAGGATCACGTGTTTCGAGTGAATCTGTTCGCCGCTGTTGAGCTCGACGCCGACCAGCTGGCCGTCTTCGATCAGCACGTCGGTCACCCGTTGCTCGAAGCGCACCTCACCGCCCAGGGCGATGATCTGCTGGCGCATGTTCTCGACCACGCCGGTCAGGCGGAAGGTGCCGATGTGCGGCTTGCTGACGTAGAGGATCTCTTCCGGCGCGCCGGCCTTGACGAACTCGTGCAGGACCTTGCGGCCGTGGTGTTTCGGGTCCTTGATCTGGCTGTACAGCTTGCCGTCGGAGAAGGTCCCCGCGCCGCCTTCGCCGAACTGCACGTTGGATTCCGGGTTGAGCACGCTTTTGCGCCACAGGCCCCAGGTGTCCTTGGTGCGCTGGCGCACTTCCTTGCCGCGCTCGAGGATGATCGGCTTGAAACCCATCTGCGCCAGCAGCAGGCCGGCGAAAATCCCGCAGGGGCCGAAACCCACCACGATCGGGCGCTGCGCCAGGTCGGCGGGCGCCTGGCCGACGACCTTGTAGCTGACATCCGGCGCCGGGTTGACGTTACGGTCGTCGGCGAACTTGTGCAGCAGCCTGGCCTCGTCGCGCACGTTCAGATCGAGGGTATAGATGAAGCACAGCTCGGACGACTTCTTGCGCGCGTCGTAGCTACGCTTGAACAGGGTGAAGTCGAGCAGGTCCTCGCTGGCGATGCCCAGGCGCTGCAGGATGGCAGGGCGCAGGTCTTCATCGGGATGGTCGATCGGCAGCTTGAGTTCGGTGATTCGTAACATGACAGGGTCCGGTTCGCGGGACGCACCAATGCGTCAGGGCGGTTTTACAAACCGGCGATTATAAGCCGCAAAGTCCGGACCCCGTGAGGTTAAAACGGTTGCCCGTCGCCTCAGTCGCTGCGCGAGCCGCCGAAATAGGCGCAACCGCGCTGGACCTGGCCATCGACCCGCAGTTCCGCGGTCAGGTGCTGCACGCTGCCGGTCTTGCTGTCCACGCAGCGCTGCGGCGCGACCCAGAGTTCGACGTGGCGGTTGTTGGCTTCGCTGCTGAGGTTGAAACGGCCGTCGCCCAGTTGCTCTTCCAGGTAGGGCAGGGCCAGCGCCGGCTGGCCGGCGCGTTCGATGCGCATGCCCTTGGCGCTGACGTCGACGTTCCAGTCCGGGGCCTTGCCACTGGCCCGCAGGATCAGGCGCGGGAAGTCGGGATCGCTGCAGGCGTCGTTCGAGCGTTCGACGCGGTACAGCTGGCTCAGCGCCACTTCACTGTCGGCGCCGCCGGACTTGCTCGGGGAGAAATGCCCACGCAGGTCGGCGAACAGCGTGCCCTGCTGGTCGGCCAGGCTGGCAGCTTCCTGGAGGATGCTGGTACCGCCGTTGTCCTTGACCACATAACGCTGCTCGCCAACGCAGGGCTTGAACAGCAACTGGCCGTCGGCGGCGGTCAGCGTGCCCTGCATGCGGGTCTGGCCGGCCTGGGACTGCGTCCGGGACTGGCCATCGAACACCGACAGCATCTGGCAACCGGCAAACAGGGGGAGCAGGGCAATACAAACAAGGGAACGGGCGGCACGCATCGTCGGGTCTCCAATCAAGTGCCGCCACGTTACGCAGCCTGACCGTTCATCACAACCCTGGATCCATTTACGTCTCTGTAGGAAGGCGCTGCGGTGTGCCGGGTGCAGCGCTATCGCGAGCAAGCTTCGCTCCTGCAGAGGCGTGGGTCAGCCGACGATAAAGGTCTGGCCAGTCTGCAGGCCTTCCACGCTCTTGGCGTAGGCCAACGCCACGTCGGCGCCGGGAACCGGTTTGTAGCCACGGAAGTACGGAGCGTAGCTGTCCATGGCTTCTTCCAGCACGGTCGGGCTTACCGAGTTCACCCGCAGGCCACGTGGCAGTTCGATGGCGGCGGCGCGGACGAAGCCGTCGATGGCGCCGTTGACCAGGGCCGCCGAGGCGCCGCTGCGGATCGGGTCGCGGTTGAGGATGCCGGAGGTGAAGGTGAACGAGGCGCCGTCGTTGGCGAACTCGCGGCCGATCAGCAGCAGGTTGACCTGGCCCATCAGCTTGTCTTGCAGGCCCAGGGCGAAGTGCTGGGCGCTCATCTCGCCCAGCGGCGCGAAGCTGACATTGCCTGCGGCGCAGATCAGTGCGTCGAACCGGCCGGTTTGCTCGAAGAGCGCGCGGATCGAGGCGCTGTCGCTGATATCCACCTGGAAGTCACCGCTAGTGCGGCCTATGCGGATGATTTCGTGACGTTGCGACAGCTCTTTGTCGACGGCTGAACCAATGGTGCCGCTGGCGCCGATCAGAAGGATTTTCATGGGGCGGTTCCTCGCGTGGGTTGAACGAGGTTGCAGTCTAGTGCTGGTTTTTCCTGGTGATTAGCGCGCTAATAGGCAACCTTTGGTTTTCAAATGGAAACAATCCATGAGCGAGATGGATGACCTGGCGGCATTCGCCGTGCTGATCGAGGCCGGCAGTTTTACCCTGGCCGCCCAGCAACTGGGGTGCAGCAAGGGGCAATTGTCCAAGCGCATCAGCGCCCTGGAGGCGCAGTTCGCGGTGGTGCTGTTGCAGCGCACCACACGCCGCTTGAGCCTGACCGCGGCGGGCGCCGCCTTGTTGCCCCAGGCCCAGGCGCTGCTGGTCCAGGTCGAGCGGGCGCGTCAGGCGCTGGCGCGGCTCAAGGACGACATGGCCGGGCCGGTGCGGCTGACGGTGCCGGTGTCCCTGGGCGAGACCTTCTTCGAAGGCCTGTTGCTGGAGTTTTCCCGGCAGTACCCCGAGGTGCAGATCGAGCTGGAGCTGAACAACAATTATCGCGATCTGTCCCGGGACGGTTTCGACCTGGCGATCCGTTCGGAAGTGGCCAATGACCAACGACTGGTGGCCAGGCCGCTGCTGGCCTGGCACGAGATGACCTGCGCCAGCCCGGCTTACCTGGAACAGTATGGCGAGCCACAGGCGCCCAGGGACCTGGCCGAGCATCGCTGCCTGCTCAACAGCCATTACAGCGGCCGTGAGGAGTGGCTCTATCACCAGCAGCACGAACTGTTTCGGGTACGGGTTTCGGGACCTTTCGCCAGCAATCACTACAACCTGCTGAAAAAGGCCGCGCTGGTGGGGGCGGGGATCGCCCGGCTACCGTCCTACCTGCTGCAGGCGGAACTGGCCGACGGGCGTTTGCGCGGGCTGCTGCGCGATTACCAGACCCGCAGCATGCCGATGTACCTGGTGCATCCGTATCAGGGCGGGTTGCCCAAGCGCACCCAGGTCCTGGCCGATTACCTGATCGGCTGGTTCAAGCGCAGCGGCGAAGCGCTGGATCGCCTTTGACCTGACGGTTTGCGCCTCCTGTAGCCGCTGCCGCAGGCTGCGATAAGGCCGAAGGCCTTCAGCGATCTCAAGACCTTGCGTCCCCTTCGGGGCCGATCGCAGCCTGCGGCAGCGGCAGCGGCAGCGGCTACAGCGCTACAGCGGCGGCTCAGCGATAGCGGCGGGCGATCAGGTGGTCGATGGAGAGCTTGCCGGGGCCGCGGGCCATCAGGTACAGCAGCACCGCCGCCCAGGTGCCGTGTGTCGGGTAGGCGTCGGGGTAGACGAACAGCTGGATGGTCAGGGTCATGCCCAGCAGCGCCAGGGCCGAGAAGCGCGTGGCGAAACCGACCAGGAGCAGCAGTGGGAACAGATGCTCGGCGAATGCCGCCAGGTGCGCGGCCAGTTCGGGGGAGAGCAGCGGTACCTGGTACTCGCTCTGGAACAGCGGAATGGTCGAGTCGGCCAGGCGCGGCATGCCGAGCTCGAACGTCCCGGAGAACAGGTCGATGGCCAGGCCCTCGATTTTGGTCTGGCCGGATTTCCAGAACACCGCGGCAATGGAGAAGCGCGCGAGAAAGGCGATCAGGCTGTGGGGAATACGCTCCAGCAGCTGGATGAGTCGGTTCAGCCCATGGCTGAGCGGGTGGTGATTGGTGCAGTGGGTGTGCATGTTCAGACCTCGGAATGGGGGGACAGGCGAGTGATGGCGCCGCGACCGATCAGCAGCGCCAGGGCCTGGCTCGGCTCGAACGCCGGATCGACAGCCAAGGCATTGGCCGCGGCGACTTGCAGCGGCTGTGAGTGGTGCAGGCTGTGGATGAAGCGGGCGCTCCCGGCATCGATGGCGAACACCTCGACCTCCAGGTCATGACGCAGCACCAGGGCGCTTTGTCCTTGCTGCAAGTCAATCGCCTGCCAGTCGCCATCGCCCTGGTGGGCGGCCCATACATCGACCACCGGATAGGGCGAGTTCAGCAGGCCGAGCGAGGGGTGCAGTTCCAGGCGCAATTGCCCCAGGGTTTGCGGCTCGGCCATGGCCGTTGCGAGCTGCGCCAGTGGCACCGGGCAGGCGTCGGCGGCGTGGTAGGCGGTGACCCGCAGGCGCTCCAGGCGCGCGACATCGGCCAGGTAAGGCACGCCGGCGGCGGGAGGGAAACCGCCGATGAAGTCGGCGAAGTCATGGCCATAGTCGCTAAGCACGGCACTGGTGGGCGGGAAGCGCCTGACGTAGAGCGTGGCCATGGCCCGGAAGAACTCATCGCCCACCAGTTGCGCCACCACCGGATAGGCATCGGCCAGGGCGTTGATCAACGAGCTCTGCACATTGTTGCGGTACACCGCAAAGCGGCTGGCCGGGTCGGCGCCGTTGCCGCAGTACAGGTCCGCAGGGCAGGGCTGCTCGGAGTCGAACAGGGCGCTGGCGAAGCTGGCTTGGGTGTTCATGGCAGCCTCCTGGCGCATTGCAGCAGCTCATCCGCCTGGCGCGCTTCGGCCTGCAGCACGGAAAACGCCGGCACCTGGTTGTCGCGCTCGATCAGGGTCGCGGTCGGTCCGATCCGTTCCAGCAGCCGCAGGTAAAGCGCCCATACGGCGTTATCGATTGGTGCGCCGTGATCGTCGATCAACAGCCGGTCGCCCAGGCTGTCGGTGTCTTCGGCAAACCCGGCCAGGTGGATCTCGCCCACCGCGTGCAGCGGCAGGGCATCGATATAGGCCAGCGGGTCGCGCCGGTGGTTGATGCACGACACGTAGACATTGTTCACGTCCAGCAACAGGCCGCAGCCGGTGCGGCGTATCACCTCGCGGATGAATTCGGCCTCGTCCATGCTCGACTGGCGAAACTCCAGGTAGGTCGCCGGGTTCTCCAGCAGCATGGGGCGGCGCAGGGTGACCTGCACCTGGTCGATGTGTTCGCAGACGCGGTCCAGCGTCGGCCGGTCATAGGCCAGGGGCAGCAGGTCATTGAGAAACACCGGGCCATGGCTGGACCAGGCCAGGTGTTCGGAAAAGGACTGGGGTTGATAACGCTCGATCAGCGCGGCCAGGCGCTTGAGGTGCTGTTGGTCCAGCGGACCTTCGGCACCGATCGACAGGCCGACGCCATGCAGCGACAGCGGATACTGCTCGCGGATCAGCCCCAGGTAGTGATGGAACGGCCCGCCAGCGACCATGTAGTTTTCCGCATGGACTTCAAAGAAGCCGATATCGGGCTGTTCCTTCAGGACCTGGCGAAAGTGCTCGGTCTTGAGCCCCAGCCCGGCGCGTTGCGGCAGGCTGGAGACGGTCGCCTGAGTGGCGGGATGCAGGGGGAGTGGTACGGCCATGTTCATCATCGACACTCAGGCAGGTTGCTTACGACTTGGCTTTGTAGGCTTGCAGCTGGCCGAAACCGGTAGGCGAGGTGCTGCTGGCGGTTTTCTCGCAGGTGCCTTTAGGAACCAGCTTCCAGGCGTTGGCCTGGTGGTCGACCTTGGCGGTACCGGCACAGGTGGTGCCCGCGCCTGCCGCGCAATCGTTCTTGCCCTTCATGGCGACGCCAAAGCATTTCTCCATGTTGTCGGCGGCCTGGGCGGTGGTCGGCAGCGCGGCGATGCTCAAGGCAGAACCGAGGGCCAGGGCCAGGGCGGCGGCGGACAGGGTGCGAGTGGTAGCGGTCATGGTGTTTCTCCAGAAAAGGTAGTGGTGTAGGCAGGCATTCGTGCCTGCTTACCCCTCTAGAGAAAGGTCGCTGGGGTTTGTTACAGCCCAGGCGAAAAAAATCCAGTTGTAGCCGCTGCCGCAGGCTGCGATCGACGGCGAAGCCGGCGCAATCACTGGCAGCGCGGTGTACCGAGCCTTCCGAGTTGGTCAGCCTGTGCGGGGCATTGCCCCGATCGCAGCCTGCGGCAGCGGCTACAGGAGGGGAGATTTCCAGGCGAAAAAAAACGGCCCCGCAGGGCCGTTCCTTTTTTGCCGCAGGTGCTCAGCCGCCCAGATAGGCTTCGCGCACCTTGGGGTCGGTCAGCAGGGCTTCGCCGGTGCCTTGCATCACCACCCGGCCGTTTTCCAGTACATAGGCACGGTCGGCGATCTTCAGCGCCTGGTTGGCGTTCTGTTCCACCAGGAACACCGTCACGCCGTCACGGCGCAGCTGTTCGATGATGTCGAAGATCTGCTGGATGATGATCGGCGCCAGGCCCAGGGACGGTTCGTCGAGCAGCAACAGCTTGGGCTTGCTCATCAGCGCGCGGCCGATGGCGAGCATCTGCTGCTCGCCGCCGGACATGGTGCCGCCGCGCTGGTTGAAGCGTTCCTTGAGACGCGGGAACAGGCCCAGGACCTTGTCCATCTGCTCCTGGTAATCGCCCTTGTCGGTGAAGAACCCGCCCATGGCCAGGTTCTCCTCCACGGTCAGGCGGGCGAACACCCGACGACCTTCCGGCACCACGGCAATGCTCTTGCGCATGATCTGCGCCGAGGTCTGCCCCACCAGCTCTTCACCCAGGTAACGGATGCTGCCGCTGTGGGCCTGCGGCGAACCGCAGAGGGTCATCAGCAGGGTGGATTTACCGGCGCCGTTGGCACCGATCAAGGTGACGATCTCGCCCTGGCGGATCTCGACGTTGACGCTGTGCAGCGCCTGGATCTTGCCGTAGAAGGTGGAAACGTTTTCGAACTGCAGCATTTACGCTTCCCCCAGGTAGGCTTTGATCACTTCAGGATTGTCGCGGATCTGTTCCGGCGTGCCGTCGGCCAGGGGCGTGCCCTGGTTGATCACGACGATGTGGTCGGAAATGCTCATGACCAGCTTCATGTCGTGTTCGATCAGCAGCACCGTGGCGTTGTGCTCTTCGCGCAGCACGCCGATCAGCGCCTTGAGGTCTTCGGTTTCCCGCGGGTTGAGGCCGGCGGCCGGTTCGTCGAGCATGAGGATCCGCGGACGGGTCATCATGCAGCGGGCGATTTCCAGGCGCCGCTGCTGACCGTAGGCCAGGGTGCCGGCGGGACGGTTGGCGAACTCCTTGAGGTTGACCTTTTCCAGCCAGTACTCGGCGTATTCCATGGCCTCGCGCTCGCTCTTGCGGAACGCCGGGGTCTTGAAGAGGCCGGCCAGGAAGTTGGTGTTCAGGTGACGGTGCTGGGCGATCAACAGGTTCTCGACCGCGGTCATGTCCTTGAACAGCCGCACGTTCTGGAAGGTGCGCACCACACCCTTGAGGGCGATCTTGTGCCCGGGCAGGCCCTGGATCGGCTCGCCGTCGAGCAGGATGCTGCCGGCGGTGGGTTGGTAGAAACCGGTCAGGCAGTTGAACACCGTGGTCTTGCCGGCGCCGTTCGGGCCGATCATCGATACCACTTGTTTCTCTTTGACGGTCAGGGCCACGCCGTTGACCGCCAGCAGGCCGCCAAAGCGCATGCTCAGGCCCGTTACTTTGAGGATCTCACGGCTCATTTGCGCAACTCCATGTGTGGGCGTTGCATGGGCAGCAGGCCTTGAGGACGCCAGATCATCATCAGCACCATCATGGCGCCGAACATCAACATGCGGTATTCGCTGAATTCGCGCATCAGTTCAGGCAGCAGGATCATCACGGTGGCCGCCAGGACCACGCCCAGCTGCGAGCCCATGCCGCCCAGCACGACGATGGCGAGGATGGTCGCGGACTCGATGAAGGTGAAGGACTCCGGCGTCACCAGGCCCTGGCGCGCGGCGAAGAAGCTACCGGCGAAACCGGCGAAGCAGGCACCCAGGGTGAAGGCCGACAGCTTGATCACGGTCGGGTTCAGGCCCAGTGCGCGGCAGGCGATTTCGTCTTCGCGCAGGGCTTCCCAGGCACGCCCCAGGGGCATGCGCAGCAAGCGGTTGATGACGAACAGGGCGAACAGCGCCAGCAACAGCGCGACCAGGTAGAGGAAGATCACCTTGTTGATCGAGTTGTATTCGATGCCGAAGTATTCGTGGAAGGTCTGCAGGCCCTCGGCGGCCCGGCGTTCGAAGGACAGGCCGAAGAACGTCGGTTTATCGATGTTGCTGATACCGTTCGGACCACCGGTGAGGTCGGTCAGGTTACGCAGGAACAAGCGGATGATCTCGCCGAAGCCCAGGGTCACGATCGCCAGGTAGTCACCGCGCAGGCGCAATACCGGGAAGCCCAGCAGGAAGCCGAAAGTGGCCGCCATCAGGCCGGCGATAGGCAGGCAGATCCAGAAGCTCAAGCCGTAGTAGTGCGACAGCAGCGCGTAGCTGTAGGCGCCCACGGCGTAGAAGCCGACGTACCCCAGGTCCAGCAGGCCGGCCAGGCCGACCACGATGTTCAGGCCCAGGCCGAGCATTACGTAGATCAGCACCAGGGTGGCGATGTCCACCGCGCCGCGGGAGCCGAAGAACGGCCAGACCAGCGCACCGATGATCAACGCAATGATGATCCAGCGCTGGGTGGTCGGCAGGGTCAGGAAGTTACTGGCCTTGGCCGGGATCACCGGCATATTGGGCGAGGACTTCCAGGCCGCGCTGATCTGCTGGTCGAACAGCACCCGCAGGAACATCAGCACCGAACACGCGGCGATGATCATCAGGGTGGTGGGGCTGGTGCCATGGACTTCCAGGTTGATGCCGACGATGGTCAGTTTCAAACCGAGTATCGGGTAGGCGACGGCCCACACCAGCAAGGCGCTGAAGAACGCCTGTCGAAGATTCCTAGTCATACTTTCTCAACCTCCGGACGGCCCAGCAGGCCGGTTGGCCGGAACAACAACACCAGAACCAGCAGGCCGAACGCCACGACGTCCTTGTACTGGTCGCCGAAGATATCGGCACCGAAGGCTTCCGCCACCCCAAGTACCAGGCCGCCCAGCATGGCGCCCGGAATGCTGCCGATGCCGCCCAGTACCGCGGCGGTGAAGGCCTTGAGACCGACCAGGAAGCCGGCGTTGGGGTTGATCACGCCGTATTGCATGCTCAGCAGCACGGCCGCGATCGCCGCCAGCGCGGCACCGATCACGAAGGTCAGGGCGATGATGTTGTTGGTGTTGATACCCAGCAGGTTGGCCATCTTGATGTCCTCGGCGCAGGCACGGCAGGCGCGGCCCAGGCGGGAACGGGAGATGAACAGGGTCAGGCCGAGCATGGCGATCAGGGTCACCACGAACACCACGATTTGCATGTAGGAGATCAGCACTTCATGTGCGCCACCTGGCCCGATGGAGAAGTTGCCCGGGATCAGGTTGGGGATGGATTTGTCCTTGGAGTCTTGCGCCAGCAGAACCGTGTTCTGCAGGAAGATCGACATGCCGATGGCCGAGATCAGCGGGATCAGACGGTTGCTGCCGCGCAGGGGGCGGTAGGCGATCCGTTCGATGCTGTAGCCGTAGGCACTGGTAACGACGATGGTCGCGATGAAGGCCGCGGTCATCAAGAGCGGGACACTGTCGAGTCCCATCATGGTCAGGCCCGCGATGGCGATGAACGCCACATAGGAACCGATCATGTACACCTCGCCGTGGGCGAAGTTGATCATTCCAATGATGCCGTAAACCATCGTATAGCCGATGGCGATCAGGGCATACGTGCTGCCAACGGTGAGACCGTTAACCAGCTGTTGGAAAAAGTGATAGAGGTCAGGCATTACAGCGCTCCTAAAAACCTGATACGCATTTCACTGGTGGAGTCATTTTCCCGCCTGTGCCCCGTGGATCTGCATCCACTTCGGGTCAGGTTTTGCCAGCGAACCGCTGATGACGGTTTTGAGATTTTCAGGTGGGCGGGCTTCCGGATCACGGAAAACAGGCCCAATACGTTCGTAAAACAAAGCCCACGGCACGCCGTGGGCTTTATTGGCAGTCAGTCAGACAGGGCCTTATTGAGGCGAGACTTCGGTTTTAGGTTTGCCGAAGTGCCACTCGTAGACCACGAACTTGAAGTCTTTCAGGTCGCCCTTGGTGTCGAAGCTCAGATCGCCGGTCGGGGTCTTGAATGTACCGGCGTGGATGGCTTCGGCCACTTTGGTGGCGTCTTCGGACTTGGCGGCCTTGATGCCTTCGGCAATCACTTGGACAGCCGAGTAGGAAGGGAACACGAACGGACCGCTCGGGTCTTCTTTCTTGGCCTTGAAGGCATCTGCCAGGGCCACGTTGGCCGGATCCTGGTCGAAGGATTTCGGCAGGGTCACCAGCAGGCCTTCGGAAGCGTCCTTGGCGATCTGCGAAATGGAGTCGTTACCCACGCCTTCCGGACCCATGAACTTGGCTTTCAGGCCTTTTTCCTGGGCTTGGCGCAGGATCAGGCCCAGCTCCGGGTGGTAGCCGCCGTAGTAGACGAAGTCGACGTTGGCTTGCTTGAGCTTGGCGATCATCGAGGAGAAGTCTTTGTCGCCGGCGTTGATGCCTTCGAACACGGCAACCTTGGTGCCTTTCTTCTCGAGGGTCTGCTTCACAGCGGTGGCGATGCCTTCACCGTATTGCTGCTTGTCGTGCAGCACGGCAACGATTTTCGGCTTCACGTGGTCGGCGATGTAGTTGCCGGCGGCAGGGCCCTGGGCGCTGTCCAGGCCGATGGTGCGGAACACCATCTTGTAACCACGGGTGGTGATGTCCGGGCTGGTGGCGGCGGGGGTGATCATGACTACGCCTTCGTCTTCGTAGATGTCCGAAGCCGGTTGAGTGGAGCTGGAGCACAGGTGACCGATCACGAACTTGACGCCGTCGTTGACGACTTTGTTGGCTACGGCGACGGCTTGTTTCGGATCGCAGGCATCATCGTATTCGACGGCCTGGAGCTGCTTGCCATCGACGCCGCCCTTGGCGTTGATTTGTTCGATGGCCATTTTGGCGCCACTGAACTGCATGTCGCCGTACTGGGCTACAGGGCCGGTCTTGGGGCCGGCGATGCCGATCTTGATGGTGTCAGCTGCGAACGAATGGCTGGCGACTCCGGCCAGAACCATAGCGGCAAACAGTTTGGAAATCTGCTTAGTAGCCTTATTCATAGTGCTCCACTCTTACTGTTGTAATTTTTATAGTCCTGGCGCCGTAGCAGCAGAACCGGGTCAGATATCTCTTGGATATCCCCGGAAAATGCCCCCGGCAACTGTACCGGTACAGTGTAGAGCGCCGATTGTTAGCCTGGGAAGCTGGCGCCAGGGGGCAAAATCAGGGGGTGTCGCTTTATTGAAAGAAAAAGACAGAATCGCGGCGGGGTTTTGACCGTATTCAGCGAGCAATCCCTGGCTCTCCTGCACTTCTCTATCGTTGACGCAATTGCAACCGGGTTTGTCTGCCAGAGCACCGACGTTATCATTGCGCCGATTTCTTTTCGGGACAGGCCCATGACTCAAGAACCTAGCACCCTCTATGCCAAGCTGCTTGGTGAAACCGCATCCATTACCTGGAAGGAGCTGGAACCGTTCTTCGCCAAGGGTGCCCTATTGTGGGTCGACGCCAGCCTGGATTTGATCGAGGCAGCCGAGGCCATGGCCGAGAACCAGGCCGAGAAAGTCTCTGCCTGGCTGGCCGCCGAGAAGGTGGGCAAGGTGTCTGCGACGCGGGCGCTGGATCTGGTGGAGCGCGATCCGCTGCTGTGGGCGGTGGTGGTTTCGCCGTGGATTCTGGTCCAGGAAAGGGCGCAGGGCGAGGGTTGAGCACCAAAAGGGTGCCTGGTTTTTCCGGTTGAAAGTGTGTAGCCGAGTAACCGCGATCAGGATGATGGCAAGTTGCCCGTAGAGAAAGGCCCCACCCGTTTCAGGCTGACGGTGACGTAAGCGGAATGGGAACAGTTTGCAAGGCAGCCCGAGGGCTGCCTGATTGTTTCAGGGGATTAACATCACTTCCCTGTAAACGCCATTTCCCCTGTAGGAGCGAAGCTTGCTCGCGATGGCGTCCAGCCAGTCGACATCGCTTCAGCTCGATGCAGCTGATCGCGAGCAATCGAGCGTCGACCCGCTGTTCCTACAGGTGAGGGGGGCAGCTGTTAGTAAGCCGTCCTGCCCGTATGGTTGTTCAGCGAGATGACCTTGGTCTTGCCGATGCGGTGGCGGTAGATCTCGCGCAGGTACTTGATGGCCTTCTTCACGCAATCGCGGGACAGGCGGATGTCGTTGATCGAGACGAACTTGTCCTTGTCGTTGATCAGCTCGCGGTACTTCTTCTCATACATCGGCTTGATCGCGTACCAGTTGGTATCGAGGATCTTCGCCGGGTTCTCGAACTCGTTGAGCAACTCGTCGATGCGGCTTTCATCGAATGCCTCGCTGACGATGAAGTCGAGGATCGAGTTGTCCAGGGTCTCGTCGAAGCGGTACGGGTTGCGGGCGAAGCAACGCTTGATAAAGGCCACGATCAGGGTCAGGAAGTCGTCCGACAGGCACGGGCTCTTGGCGATCAGGGTGGTCAGCGAGAGGTTGGCCGAGGCGCCGATCACCAGGGCGTAACGCTTGAGGGTGGTATTGGGGAACAGGCTGTTGAGGTGGGTCTTGAGCCGGTTCAGGTCCATGTACGACAGTTTGTAGTCCTTGGGCAGGGAGACGATCGACACCACCGACGAGCAGTTCTTGAAGAAGTGCAGGTCGTGCAGGGCGGCGGCGTCGTAACCGGAAGCCTTGTATTGCTCCAGCGCCGCGCGATAACGCTTGGACTCGATCGGCAGCAGGCTGATGCCTTCGATGGCCTGGGTCACCTTGTTGAAGTGCGGCAGGTCGATGGAGCGGAAGAACAGGTCGTCGATGTTCAGGCGCTGCGGCTCTTTCTCGAACACCTTGAACTTGTCGCCGCTCGGCACCGGGGTTTCCGGGACCACGGACTCGGCGTAGGCGATCGCCACCGGGCCGGCCAGGCTCATGAACAGGTCGTTGGCATCCAGGCGGATGGTCTCGCCGATGTCGATGCCGGCGCGGCGGAAGTAGTTCTGGTCGTAGTCGGTGGTCACCGCCTGGGCGGTGAGGATGTTGAAGATCTGCTGGGAGATGTACTGGTTGGCGTGCTTCTCCATGGCGTTGACGTCGATGTTCTGGATGTTGCCGTCATCGCTCTCTTCGGCATAACGCATGATGTCGTTAGAGATCAGCATCATCGCGTTCCATGGGCGGATGCGCCCCATGACGCTAGCTTCGCTGCTGTCTTCGTTATCGAAGTTGTAGGAGAAGTCCCATTCTTCCGACAGGTATTTGCACAGCAAGCGTCCGGCGTTGATGTGCAACGCTTCGGACATTTCGCTGCGGTGATCGGAGATGTTCGGCAGTACGCAGATACCGCTGGTGAAGATCGGCTCGAAGACGAAGGAGTGGCCGCTCTTGCTGTCGTGCTCGTCGATTGGCTTGGTGTCGAACGTCTTGTTCATGTACGAGTACTGCTGGGCCAGGCCGAACTCCGAGGCCATGCCCGAACCGGTACCGCCGCCGGCGCTGAAGATCGAGAAGTACAGGCGCGACTGGTTGGCCTTGATGCCGCAGGAGTCGATCAGGTACGAGTGGATCATTTTCCAGTCGGGGCTGGAGAAACGCTGCGTGTCCTTGTTGAGGATGATCTTGGCCAGGTACTGGCCGAGGATCGGCGCGTTGCCGGCGCCGCCGGCATGGACTTCCGAGAGGTCCATGATCTTCATTTTGCTGTAGTCGCGGATGAAGCCGCTTTTTTCGCCCTTGCGCGAGAAGCGGATGCGCCCGGCGATGTCCTTGTCCAGGTCGCCCAGCATCACCAGCGGCTCGACCAGGAACACCGGCTTGCTGGCCTTGCTCTGGCCCAGGCGCAGGTTGTGGCGGATCCACTGGGCGGGGCTGTAGCCCTTGTCGGCATAGGCCTTGTCGTCGGTGTTGAATTCGTTGAGGTAGAACTTGCGGGCGTTGTACACCAGCTCCGCCACATCCAGGGCGATGTTCGACCCGCAGCGGCCCAGGCCGATCAGGCAGACCGAGGGAAACTCCTGCTCGCGGCGCGCCTCGAGTTCGTCTTCCAGGTGCGGCGCGCGGGGAAATACCGAGTCGCGCAGGCCGTCGAGGTTGTCGAGGATGCGGTCGGTGTTGGTTTCGGTGAAGTAGAGGTACTGCTGGGGCGCCTGCGGGCGCGAGCTGGACAATGGCTTCGAATCTGAAAAGCTCTGGCTGCCCGGGGTCAGCGTCAGTTCGGATACTGCGTTGGCAGAATTGTTTTTAGAAGTCATTGTGCGCCGTGTGTCTGGACTGGTCGGCTCGGTGACGAGATATCAAAGAGCCATCAAGTGGGATCTCGCGACTTTACAGCGCGATATTGGCCCCAGCGATAGGGATAAGTCTGATTGGCGCTAGGGGGAATCCTTTCCTAAGCCCAGATAAATCGGCCAGTTTTTGGTGATCTTTAATCAAAAGGAGGCAAGATGATGGCAACGTTACCCACCCTCGGGTTCGCCGGTATTGGCCTGATGGGCTTGCCCATGTGTCGCCGTCTGCTGGCGGCGGGTTATCCCCTGGTGGTATGGAACCGCAACCGGGAAAAATGCGCACCGCTGCTGGAGGCGGGCGCGCAACTGGCCGAGACTCCGGCCCAGCTGTGCGAGTCCGCGGACCTGGTGCTGCTGTGCCTGGCCAATACCGAGGTGGTGCGCGAGGTGGTGTTCGGTGCCGAGGGTATCGCCCAGGGAGCCCGGGCCGACCAACTGCTGGTGGACCTTTCCAGCCTGGAGCCGACCGCCACCCGGGAAATGGCCGCGCAACTGGCGAGCAGCACCGGCATGGGCTGGGTCGATGCCCCGGTGTCCGGCGGCACGCCCGGTGCCGAGGCCGGCAGCCTGGCAATCATGGTCGGCGGCGAGGCGGCGGATATCGAGCGGGTGCGCCCGGTCCTGCTCAATCTGGGGCAACGGGTGACTCATATGGGCGGCGTCGGCGCCGGCCAGGTGACCAAGGCCTGCAACCAGATGATCGTCGCCTGCAATGCCCTGGTGATCGCCGAAGTGGTGGCGCTGGCCGAGCGTTCCGGGGTCGATGCGTCATTGCTGGCCGAGGCGCTGGCCGGTGGTTTCGCCGATTCCAGGCCGTTGCAGATTCTCGCCCCGCAGATGGCCGAAAGCCGCTTCGAACCGATCAAATGGCATGTGCGCACCCTGCTCAAGGATCTGGACGGGGCGGTGAAGTTCTCCCGCGAGCAGGGCTCGGCCACGCCGATCAGCGGATTGGCTGCACAACTGATGCGCCTGCATGGCGGCCAGGGCTATCTGGAGCAGGATCCCGCGACCCTGATCCGCCTGTATCGCGAACCGACGTCAGAGGGCTGACCGCGGCGACGGCGGGCAGCATGCGCTGCTCGATCTCGTCGATCACCCCGGGCAACTCTTCCAGGGGCAGCGCCCGGCTGAGCAGGTAACCCTGGATGAAGTCGCAGCCGTATTGGGCGAGGAACTCGTACTGCTGCATGCTCTCGACGCCTTCGGTCACCACCTGCAGGTGCAGGGTATGGGCCATGACGATGATCGCCTGGACGATTTCCTTGTCCTGGGTCGACTGGGGCACGTCCTGGATGAACGAGCGGTCGATCTTCAGGGTGTTGAGCGGCAGGCGCTTGAGGTAGGCGAGGGACGAATAACCGGTGCCGAAGTCGTCGATCGACAGTGACACCCCGAGATTGCGGATCTGCCGCAACAGGGCCACGGTGCTGTCGATGTTGCCCATCAGGGCGTTTTCCGTAACTTCCAGTTCCAGGCGCTGGGGCGCGACACCGGCGTTGCTCAGGGCGTTGGCGATCTCCTCGGCCAACTCCTCCCGCGCCAGATTCAGGGCCGAGCAGTTCACCGCGATTTTCAGCTCGGCGAAGCCGTGGCGGGACAGGGCGGCCAGATCCTCGCAGGCCTTGCGCAGGACCCAGTTGTCCAGTTCGGCAATCAGCCCGTTGGCTTCGGCGATCCCGATGAAACGATCCGGGGCCAGCAGCCCGTGCAACGGATGCCGCCAGCGCACCAGCGCTTCGAGCTTGCTGACCTTGCGGCTACCCAGGTCGTAGATGGGTTGGTAATACAGGGTTAATCCGGCTTCGTTGCGCAGGGCGTTGCGCAATTCTTCCTCCAGTTGCAGTTCCAGGCTCGCCCGGGTCTTCAGGTTGGTGCTGAAGAAATGCAGGCTGTTGCGACCGCTGCCCTTGGATTGATAGAGCGCCAGGTCGGCATGCTTGAGCAGTTCTTCGCAGGTTGTGCCATCGTCGGGGAAGACGCTGATGCCGATGCTGGTGGTCATCACCATGCGCCTTCCTGCCAGCTCGATGGGCTCCTTCATCTTGTTCATGATGCGTTGCGCCATGTGCTGGGCTTCGTCGCGGTGGCTCAAGCTCATGAGGATGCAGAACTCGTCTCCACCGAAACGCGCCACCACGTCTTCATGGCTGCGGGTGGAGCTTTTGATATGGCCGGCAATCACCTTCAACAGTTCGTCGCCGGCATCGTGGCCGAGGCTGTCGTTGATCCGCTTGAAGTGATCGATGTCGAGGAACATCACCGCCAGCATGCCGCTCTGCACGGTCTTTTCGATGAGCTTTTCGGCGAACAACTGATTGAAGCCACGACGATTGATCAGGTTGGTCAGGGCGTCGTAATGCGCCACCTGTTGCAGCGCCACCCGGGCCTGGTCCAGTTGGCTCAGCAGGGTGTTGACCCGGCGCAGGTCCTGTTCCTTGTGCTGGAGTTTCTTGTCCGCCAGGGCCGCGCTGATGCTGCTGCCGATGATCAGCAGGGCGATGACGGCGATGGTCAGGCCCAGTTGCAAGGGGTTGTCGTCCACCGCTATCGAAGGCGTGCCCGCCACTGGCATCACCAGTTTCAGCGCCCACATGCCGGTGAAATGCATGGCGACTATGCCGCCCCCCAGCAGCAGGCTGGCCGCGTATTTGAGCAACTGGTGGAGCACACCGCTGCCATTGCTCAGGTAGCGGGACAGCAGCAAGGCGACCAGGCTCGCGCTGATGGCGATGGCAATCGACAGGCCGAAGAGGTCGGGTTGGTAGTAGGCCGTGGCTTGTGAGCGCATCGCCGCCATGCCGACATAATGCATGACACAGATGCCCAGGCCGATCCAGATCGACGCCAGCAGGTAGCGCCACAGTTGCAGCTGGGTATGGCTGAGGGTCTTCATCGCCAGCCAGGATGCAATCACCGCGATCAGCAGCGACAGCAGGGTCATCGGCAGGTCGTAATGGGTTTCGATGGGGATTTGCAGTGCCAGCATGCCAATGAAATGCATGGCCCAGATGCCGCCGGCGAGGCAGAAGGCGCCGATCCAGCGCCAGCGTTGCTGGGCAGCTGCCAGGTCGACGTGGCGCACCCGTTCGGCCATGTCCAGGGTGGCGAAGCTGCCAGCGCAGGCCACCAGATAGGCGAGGATCACCAGCACGGGGTTGTGGCTGCAGGTGAGTAATACCTGCCCGCCTTCGGGGAGCTCGGTAAAAAAATGCAGACCAAGCCATTCCATCGCAGGCCCCGTTTCTTGAGTCATCCAGGGCCAGCCCTGATGGCTGACCAATGGGAGTGAGTATAGGAAGCCGAGGCAAGGCCGGGAGCGATGGTGGCAGATTGACTTAAATGATTTTGGAATTCACTCCATAGCCAATCGAGCTAAGCGCTCTGTTCGAAGTACAGCGTCGGCTCCAGGGGCGTGAGCCCGAATGCCGCGCGCGCGGCGTCGCAATCGACGTTCTGTTGGCCATTTTCCCAGGACGCCTCGAACTCGCGGCAGGTGCTGGAACGCTGGTGATAGATCGAACAGCTGACTTCCTTGCCGACCTCACCGGTTAGCGCGGTGCAGCGGGTCGGCTTGCAATCGGTACCGAGCATGGCGACCCGGCTGGGGCTGATGGACGCCACCAGATCGTCGGGGACCGTACCGCCGGAAGAGGCGCATTCACCCCAGAAAAAAGACACACGAAAGTGTGAACAGCAGGCACCGCAATTCAGACACGGACTGGCTTCGGACATGGGCGTATTCAAAGGGGGAGGAGGTTGATGAGGGGGGCAGCAAGGCCGCTATTCTAGGCTTCGCAACGGCCTTGGGAAGGGGGCGCGCAAGGTATTTTTCAGGCCCTGCGCAAGCCCTTGAAAAATCGGGCTTTAGCCCCGGTATCCGGGGGCTTGCGGCGGTTTCGGCGGGGGGCGATGGCGTTGTTCGGGCGGCCGCCGAGCGCGGTCGACGACCTGTGCTTCGGATTGCCTGATATCAGCCTTACGAATCATTACAGACAACCGAGGCGGGGCTGACTAGATTGCAAGTTCCAGGCTCGGTTGCGTCTGGCCGAATAACAATAAAGAGACCGACCCATGCAGAACTCGACCCAAGCGGCGAATGCCTGGCGCATTCTGTTCCTGTTGTTCCTGGCTAACCTGTTCAACTTCTTCGATCGCACCATTCCGGCCATCATCATCGAACCGATCCGTATGGAGTGGCACTTGAGCGACTTCCAGATCGGCATCATCGGCACCGCTTTCACCATCGTCTACGCCATTGCCGGCCTGCCCCTGGGGCGCATGGCCGATACCGGCTCGCGCAGCAAGCTCATGGGCTGGGGCCTGGCGGTATGGAGCGGGCTGACCGCGGTCAACGGCCTGGTGGGCAGTTTCTGGAGTTTCCTCGTCGTGCGCATGGGCGTCGGCATCGGCGAGGCCAGCTATGCGCCGGCGGCCAACTCGCTGATCGGCGACCTGTTCCCGGCCCACCGCCGGTCCCGGGCCATGGGCATCTTCATGCTCGGCCTGCCCCTGGGCCTGTTGTTGGCGTTCTTCACCATCGGCGCCATGGTCAAGGCCTTCGACAGCTGGCGTGCGCCGTTCTTTATCGCCGCGGTGCCGGGGCTGTTGCTGGCGGTGTTCATGTTCTTTATCAAGGAGCCCAAGCGTGGGGCGGCGGAAGCCGTCAAGGTCTCCCAGGAGCGCGTCGACCGGCCGATCCGCCGGGTGCTGGCGATTCCGACCTTTCTCTGGCTGGTGCTGGCCGGGCTGAGCTTCAACTTCGCCTCCTACGCCTGCAACTCGTTCCTGGTGCCGATGCTGCAGCGTTACTTCCTGATGCCCTTGCAGGAGGCCGCGGTGGCGACCGGGGTGATAGTCGGGGTGACCGGCCTGTTCGGCCTGACCCTGGGTGGCTGGGTCGCCGACAAGATTCACCTGCGTATCGCCAATGGCCGGTTGCTGTTCGCCGCCTTCAGCATGTTGATCTCGACCCTGTGCACCGCCTGGGCCCTGCATGCCGGGCGCATCGAGATCGGGGTGTTCGTCGCGGTGTTCAGTGTCGGCTGGCTGTTCACCTACAACTACTATACCTGCGTTTACACGGCGATTCAGGATGTGGTCGAACCACGTCTGCGGGCCACGGCCATGGCGCTGTTCTTTGCCGGCCTGTATCTGCTAGGCGGAGGCCTGGGGCCGGTGGTGGTGGGGGCGCTGTCCGATCACTTCGCCCATGCGGCGATGTACGCCGCCGGAGCCGGGCAGATGACCGAGGCGTTCAAGGCGGTCGGCCTGCATGACGCCATGTACCTGATCCCGGTGGCGTTGCTGTTGACCATGCTGTTCCTGTTCCTGGCCTCGCGCTGCTTCGTGCGTGATGCGCAGCGGATGAAGGACGGGTTGGTACCGGGCGAGCCGGCGGGGGCGGCGGTGACCGCCTGATCGCCCAGGCTCCTACAGAAGTAGATAAAAAAAGGCCCGCAGTGTGCGGGCCTTTTCATTTACCGGCAGAGCAGGGGGATCAGCCCGCCACCAGCACCCGGATCGCTTCCAGGCGCAGCGCGGCTTTCTCAAGCATGGCCAGGCCTTGTTCGCGTTGTTGGCGCAGGGCCACCAGCTCGCTGTCGCGCACGGTCGGGTTGACCGCCTGCAACGCGGTCAGGCGCGCCAGCTCTTCGTCGGTGTCGGCGGCCAGGCGACGTTGCGCCTCGGCCACGCGTTCGGCGTGACGCGGGGCGATCTTCGCTTCGCCGGCGTTGATCTTCGGCGTCAACTGGTCGCGCTGGGCCTGGATGAACTTGTTGGCGCTGGCTTTGGGCACGCTTTCCAACTGGTCGTTGAGGGTCTCGAAGGCGACCCGTGCCGACAAGTCGTTGCCGTTGGCGTCCAGCAGGCAGCGCAGAGCGGCCGGAGGCAGGTAGCGGCCCAGCTGCAGCGAGCGCGGTGCCACCACTTCACTGACGTACAGCAGTTCCAGCAACACGGTGCCGGGTTTCAGCGCCTTGTTCTTGATCAGCGCCACGGCGGTGTTGCCCATGGAACCGGACAGCACCAGGTCCATGCCGCCTTGTACCATCGGGTGCTCCCAGGTGATGAACTGCATGTCTTCGCGAGACAGCGCCTGGTTGCGGTCGTAGGTGATGGTCACGCCTTCGTCGTCGCCCAGCGGGAAGCTGGCGTCGAGCATTTTTTCGCTCGGCTTGAGGATCAGCGCGTTGTCCGAATGGTCTTCGCTGTCGATGCCGAAGGCGTCGAACAGGGTTTCCATGTAGATCGGCAGGGCGAATTGGTCGTCCTGCTCGAGGATCGCTTCCACCAGTGCATCGCCTTCGCCCGCGCCGCCGGAGTTGAGCTCCAGCAGACGGTCGCGACCGGTGTGCAGCTCGGCTTCCAGGCGCTCGCGCTCGGTGCGCGCCTCGTCGATCAGCGCTTGCCACTCGCCGTCGTCGGCTTCTTCCAGCAGCGGCAGCAGGCGCGGGCCGAACTGATGCTGCAGGGCGTTGCCAGTCGGGCAGGTATTGAGGAAGGCGTTCAGCGCTTCGTGGTACCACTGGAACAGGCGCTCTTGCGGGCTGGTTTCCAGGTACGGCACATGCAGCTCGATCACGTGTTTCTGGCCGATCCGGTCGAGACGGCCGATCCGCTGTTCCAGCAGGTCCGGGTGCGATGGTAGATCGAACAGCACCAGATGGTGGGCGAACTGGAAGTTGCGACCTTCACTGCCGATTTCCGAGCAGATCAGCACCTGGGCGCCGAACTCTTCGTCGGCGAAGTAGGCGGCGGCGCGGTCGCGCTCGAGGATGTTCATGCCTTCGTGGAATACCGTGGCCGGGATACCGGAGCGCACGCGCAGGGCGTCTTCCAGGTCCATGGCGGTTTCCGCGTGGGCGCAGATCACCAGGACCTTGGTGCGCTTGAGCATTTTCAGCTGGTCGATCAGCCACTCGACGCGCGGGTCGAATTTCCACCAGCGTTCTTCTTCGCTGGCGTCCGGCTGGGCCTGGAAGCTGACTTCCGGGTACAGCTCGGCGTGCTCGCCCAGCGGCAGTTCCAGGTACTCGTCCGGGCATGGCAGCGGGTACGGGTGCAGCTTGCGCTCGGGGAAGCCTTGCACCGCGGCGCGGGTGTTGCGGAACAGCACGCGGCCGGTGCCGTGGCGGTCCAGCAACTCGCGCACCAGGCGCGCGCTGGCTTCAGTGTCGCCGTCGTTGACGGCGGCGAGCAGGGCTTCGCCTTCGTTGCCGAGGAAATTGTGGATGGTCTTGTGCGCTTCTGGCGACAGGCGCCCTTTATCCAGCAACTCCTGCACGGCTTCGGCCACCGGGCGATAGTTTTCGCTCTCGGCACGGAAGGCGGCCAGGTCGTGGAAGCGGTTCGGGTCGAGCAGGCGCAGACGGGCGAAGTGGCTGTCCTGGCCCAGTTGTTCCGGGGTGGCGGTGAGCAGCAGGACACCGGGGATCACCTCGGCCAGCTGTTCCACCAGCGCGTATTCTGGGCTGACCTGATCTTCGTGCCACACCAGGTGGTGCGCTTCGTCGACCACCATCAGGTCCCAGCCGGCGGCGAACAGCGCGTCCTGGGCCTTCTCGTCGTCCACCAGCCATTCCAGGGCCACCAGGGCGAGCTGGGTGTCTTCGAAGGGGTTGGCGGCATCGCTTTCGATAAAACGTTCTTCGTCGAACAGCGCGACCTGCAGGTTGAAGCGCCGGCGCATTTCCACCAGCCACTGGTGCTGCAGGTTCTCCGGGACCAGGATCAGCACGCGGCTGGCGCGGCCCGACAGCAGCTGGCGGTGGATTACCAGGCCGGCTTCGATGGTCTTGCCCAGGCCCACTTCGTCCGCCAGCAGAACCCGCGGCGCGATACGGTCGGCGACTTCACGGGCAATGTGCAGCTGGTGGGCGATAGGCTGGGCGCGTACGCCACCCAGGCCCCACAGCGACGATTGCAGCTGGCGGCTGGTGTGTTCCAGGGTGTGGTAGCGCAGGGAGAACCAGGCCAGCGGGTCGATCTGCCCGGCGAACAGACGGTCGCTGGCCAGGCGGAACTGGATGAAGTTCGAGAGTTGGGTTTCCGGCAGGGTGACGACTTCGTTCTGCCCGTTGAGGCCGTGGTAGACCAGCAGGCCGTCGACGTCGTCGACTTCGCGCACGGTCATTTTCCAGCCTTCGAAGTGGGTGATGGTGTCACCCGGGGAAAACCTCACGCGAGTGAGGGGCGCATTCCGTAGCGCATACTGGCGAGTGTCGCCAGTGGCCGGATAGAGCACGGTCAGCAAGCGGCCGTCCTGTGCCAGAACGGTGCCTAGACCTAGCTCGGCTTCGCTGTCACTAATCCAGCGTTGCCCCGGTTGATACTGCTGCGCCATGCTGCCTGACTCCCGCCTTGAAAAAGCCGACTATGTTAACGGATCGGCGGCCTCAGGCCAAAGAACTCTAACAAAAACAACTACGCTGGAAGGTAGCGTATCGGGCGCATTTGTCGGGGCTCGGGGCACTATCGGGTGACGACTGGGTCACAAGTTTGCGACCGATGGCTCAAGTCGCCCCCGCAGCAGCCGACAGCCTGCCGACAGGAGACCAATAATATGCTGCCCCCGATGCTGCCCTTGAGTGCCGTGCCCGTGACCTCCCAGCAGGATCCGATCCGGCCGCGTCCGGATATCCCGCCGGTGGTACCGGTGCAACAGAGTTCCAACGAAAGCACCATCGACCTGCAAAAGCGCGATGCCGAACAGTCGGCGCTACTGCTGCGCGAAGAACAGCAGCGCCAGCAGCAAAGGCACAAACGCCAGCGCGAAGCCGAGGCTGCGGACGACCCCGAACTGCACCTGGCCGTGCCCGGGGACGAGTTGAATGCCGACAACACCGTGCCGGTGGCGCCGTTGATCGAGGATGCGCCACGCCAGGGGCTGTGGGTCGACGTCGAGGTCTAGATGCTGTTTCTTGATGCCTGCGCCAGTGGTGCGCAAGGGATTACAGGGTGCACTTCGCGCGATGCTGGTCAAACGGCGGACCCCCTTTAATTGCGCTCAATATCCGCCGATCACTGGTCAGGCGCCGCGTCACGCCGCATTATTGGCAAACCCGCAAGGGCCGCAGCCGCGCTATCGCTATATAGAGGCTCCGGTCGACATAGACCTGAACGATGCAAGCCAACGCCATGAGCCAAGACGACAACCTGATCGACCTGAACGCCGAACGTGCCAAGCGTGTGCATGACTTGAAGGAAAAGCGCCTGAACGAAGTGCGCCAGGCATTCGAGCAGGCAATGCCTTTGGGCAAGCCGAAGAAGAAACCGAAAAAGCCGAAAAAGCGCTGAACCGGGCGCGATCTGTTGATGTAAGTCAGTTATTTCCCCTCCCTGTCGTCCTGTCTGGGTCGACCATTGACCCCGGTCAATTTTCCCCGCCGCCTCTTTGGTTAACTTAGCCCCATCGCAACAGGGCAAGAGCAGGAGGCCAGTCATGTTTTTCGACAATGTGGTGATCGCCGGAGTGCTGACTGTCGGCCTCATGGTTCTGTTTTTCGCCGGGTTTGGATTTTTCATCTGGAAAGATGCGCATAAACGCAAAAAACCTTAAGTCTTTCCGGTAACGAGCACGCAAGGCATTTTGGGCAACTTCGGTTGCCCTTTTTTTTGCCTGTGTGTTTTGTGGCAAAGCCCTCATTTATTTCAGGCACAAAAAAAGGTGCGACCCGAGGGGCGCACCTTTTTTGTCGCGAACTGAACGAATCAGGTCCCGAGGGCTTTCGAGGCCAGCCAGAACAGACCGGCCGACAGCGCCACGGTTGCCGGCAGGGTCAGCACCCAGGCCAGCAGGATGGTGCGCACGGTGCCGCTTTGCAGGCCGCTTTTGTTGGCGACCATGGTTCCCGCCACGCCCGAAGACAGTACGTGGGTGGTCGATACCGGCAGGCTGAAGATATTAGCCATGCCGATCAGGCCGGCGGCGGTGATCTGCGCCGACATGCCCTGGGCATAGGTCATGCCTTGCTTGCCGATCTTCTCGCCGATGGTCTGTACCACGCGTTTCCAGCCGATCATGGTCCCCAGGCCAAGGGCCAGGGCCACGGCCAGGATCACCCAGAACGGCGCGTACTCGGTGGTGGCGGTCAAGTCTTTGCGCAACTTGTCCAGGTCAGCCTTTTCACGGGCGGCGAGGTGCGGCAGCTTGCCTACTTTCTTCGCGGTGTCGTCCAGACAGAGCAGGTAGCGACGCACTTCGATACGGCTTTCGGCCGGCAGCGAGTGATAGTCGGCGACACCCTTGAGGGTGCCCAACAGCGCGGCGATGGTCGGTTCGGTCTGCTGCGGGTTGCAGCGGAACTTGCCTGGCAGGTCGTCTTTCACGCTTTTGCCCAGGGCCAGGAACTCGCCCAGAGAGTCCTCGTTACGCTGATAGAACTGGCTCAGGTGCAGGGTGGCGTCGCGGGTACGTTCGATCTGGTAGGTGGTGCTGTTCAGGTCGAGCACGAACTGCGCGGGCACGATACCGATCAGTACCAGCATGATCAGGCCGATGCCTTTCTGGCCGTCGTTGGAACCGTGCACGAAGCTCACGGCCATGGCCGAGATCACCAGCACCAGGCGATTCCAGAAGGGCGGGTGTTTCTTGTCGTCGACCTTGCGACGTTGTTCCGGGGTCTTGTGCATCTTCGAGATCGGGCGCCACCACTTCAGGCCGATCAGCACCAGGGCGGCAATCAGGAAGCCGGCCATGGGCGAGAACACCAGGGAAGCACCGATATCGATCGCCTTCTGCCAGTTCACGCCATCGCCCAGCGGGATGTCGTTGAGCAGGGCATTGGCCAGGCCGACACCGAGGATCGAACCGATCAGGGTGTGGGAGCTGGAGGCGGGAATACCAAAGTACCAGGTGCCCAGGTTCCAGGTGATGGCCGCGGCCAGCAACGAGAAGACCATGGCCAGGCCGTGGCCGGTGTTGACATTGATCAGCAGCTCGACCGGCAGCAGATGGACGATGGCATAGGCCACGCCGACACCGCCCAGCAGCACGCCGAGGAAATTGAATACACCGGAAAAGAATACGGCCAGGTGCGGCGGCATGGCTTTGGTGTAGATAACAGTGGCAACCGCATTTGCGGTGTCATGAAAGCCGTTGATGAACTCGTAGGCGAGGACAAAAGCCAGGGCGAGCAAGAGGCTCACAAGCACCCAAGCATCCAGTCCGCTGAATAAATCGATCATGAAGGTTTTCTGACCCGGTCATAAGGGGGCGCGATTATGCCAGAAAACCCTGGTAATCGATGCACTAGGTGCTGATTGGTAACATTCTTCAACGAAAAAGCCGGAGGCAGGCCAATGGCCATGCCTTTTTTCGGGGCATGGGCAAGCCATTGATTTTACTGGAGCTCATCCTCAAGGTCAGGGGCGAAACGTTGAGCCAAATGTCTCAAACGCTTGTATGAAATTTCAGTTTCATGACGTTTTTTGAGCCCTTGGGGGCCATTCGCTGCCACACGGCGGATGCCAGGCCGACCTTACGATCGACCTTTATCTGCAAGGGCATCGAGCCGTGCGAAAGTTTCAGGCGAACAGCGTCACGGCTGGTCTGCCTTGAGCTCTTTTTCCATCTTTTGCAGTTCTTGGGTGAAGGCCTGGTCGAGCACGCTGGCGCGCTTGCGCCAGGGTTTGCGTTCCGGTTCAGGCTGGGCGGCGTAGGTGGTGACTTCGCCTCCGTAAACTTCCTTGTAACGTTGTTCCTGGCGCTCAAGTTCCGCGCGCAGTTCGTCTTTCGTCACAGTGTTACCTAACTGAGTTGAGATTATCCCGATGATACGCATTGCCTAGATCGGGTTTATCAAACCGCTTCGTACTCGGCTCGATTAAAGGAGCCAGAATTGCGATGGGGCTCGCCAAACCGCTTCTTGTTGCATGCGGCCACGCCACCGGACAAGAACAGCTGTCGTAGCAACAGTTACTTTTTTGCAGCGCATTGGCCGGGCATATTGAGATGAGCGTCAAGCGCTTGCTGCAGGAGGCATCATTTACTGTACGCAACCTGATGATGCTGCCGAACGCAGAAAAGCGTCGGTGATCACTTTGCTCATTATAGCGGCGGCCATGAATAACTCTATCGGCAATAAGTTAAAAATCATCAACTTGATATCAGGGTTTTGTTACACGAAAGTTTTAATCCGGATGACGAGAGCAGTTCTGTAACAAGGCCTGACAAGTTGCCTGGACTAATGCGGAAGAAATGAGAGTTTTATTGGCGGCGAAAAAGCGGCACATCCCATGGCAGGCATTTATCGCGATGGATTGCGATTATCGGTCGATGGTTCGATAATCGCCCAATGTTGGCCGTGCAGGCTTGTGCATCCTCTCCAGTACGGCTTGTAATAAGCCGGACTTCCGTCGCAGAGAACCTGAAATGAACGATCAATTGCGTAATTCCTTCGCTTCCGCCGCGCCGCCGATTGTCGCTTCGCCGGCCAAGCGGATTCAGGCGCTGACAGGTGATCCGGATTTCATGACCTCTCTGGCTCGCGGCCTGGCAGTGGTCCAGGCCTTTCAGGAACGCAAGCGCCATCTGACCATCGCCCAGATCAGCCACCGTACGGAGATTCCCCGTGCCGCCGTGCGCCGCTGCCTGCATACCTTGATCAAGCTCGGTTACGCCACCACCGATGGCCGCACCTATTCGTTGCTGCCCAAGGTGCTGACGCTGGGGCATGCCTATCTGTCTTCCACACCGCTGGCGGTGTCGGCCCAGCCTTACCTGGACCGCATGAGCGAGCAACTGCACGAAGCCTGCAACATGGCCACCCTGGAAGGCGACGACATTCTGTACATCGCCCGTTCGGCCACCACCCAGCGCCTGATCTCGGTCGATCTCTCGGTGGGTGGGCGCCTGCCGGCCTACTGCACATCCATGGGCCGGATTCTGCTGGCGGCGCTGGATGACGCCTCGTTGCGCGAATACCTCGACCATGCCGACCTGCAAGCCAAGACCAGCCGTACTTTGCACACGCCGCAGGCGTTGCTCGAATGCCTGCAACAGGTCCGGCAGCAGGGCTGGTGCATCGTCGATCAGGAACTGGAACAAGGCCTGCGCTCCATCGCCGTACCGGTGTACGACGCTTCGGGCCAGGTCCTGGCCGCGCTCAACGTGAGTACCCATGCCGGCCGCGTCAGCCGCGCCGAGCTGGAGCAGCGCTTCTTGCCGGGCCTGCTCAGCGCCAGTCGCGACCTCAGCGCCCAATTGTTCGCTTGAGGGCTGTCTGCTTAAGCTGTTCGATAAACGCACAGATACGCGCTTGCTGAATTGACGCTCTTTCCCTTGCCTCATTAATGTCGCGGCAGCGTCATCCGGCCACTGGAGCACTGCCTCTCCAATGGCCGCATGGCGACCCCATAATAATGAAGAGGCCAGCCCCCATGAGCATCGCCCGCGCGCCCAGCCGCGCCCCTCTATCCTGCCTTCGCCTGCCGACGGCCTGATCCCGCAAGACCCTTTTCGATCTGAACCGACCAGCTCTGGCTGGCACCTGTGCGCCTGCGTTTTTCGCGTGGAATAAAAATAATGAACCAGCCTCAATCCGCTGTAGGGAACTGCCTCGATGTGCAGTCCTTTATCAATGCCCAGCCGCTGTCGCGCTATCAGTGGCGGGTGGTGATCCTGTGTTTCCTGATTGTCTTCCTCGATGGCCTCGATACCGCGGCCATGGGCTTTATTGCGCCGGCGCTGTCCCAGGATTGGGGCATCGACCGCGCCAGCCTCGGCCCGGTGATGAGCGCGGCGCTGATCGGCATGGTCTTCGGGGCGCTGGGCTCCGGCCCGCTGGCTGACCGCTTCGGGCGCAAAGTGGTGCTGGTGGGGGCGGTGCTGCTGTTCGGTGCCTTCAGCCTGGCGTCGGCCTACAGCAGCAATGTCGACCAGTTGCTGGTGCTGCGTTTCCTGACCGGCCTGGGCCTGGGCGCCGGCATGCCGAATGCCACCACGCTGCTTTCCGAATACACCCCCGAGCGCCACAAGTCGTTGCTGGTGACCAGCATGTTCTGTGGTTTCAACCTGGGCATGGCCGGCGGCGGTTTCATTTCCGCCAAGCTGATTCCGGCGTTCGGCTGGCACAGCCTGTTGCTGATCGGCGGGATTTTGCCGTTGATCCTGGCAGTGGTGCTGCTGGTCTGGCTGCCGGAGTCGGCGCGTTACCTGGTGGTGCGCAATCGTGGCACCGACAAGGTGCGCAAGGCCCTGGCGCCGATCGAGCCGGGCACGGTCGGCCAGGCCGCGAGCTTCAGCGTGCCGGAGCAGAAGACCGTGAAAGCGCGCAACGTGTTTGCGGTGATTTTCTCTGGGACCTACAGCGTCGGTACCTTGCTGTTGTGGCTGACCTATTTCATGGGGCTGGTGATCGTGTACCTGCTGACCAGCTGGCTGCCGACCCTGATGCGCGACAGCGGCGCGAGCATGGAGCAGGCGGCCTTTATCGGCGCGCTGTTCCAGTTCGGCGGGGTACTCAGCGCGGTGGCGGTGGGCTGGGCCATGGACCGCTTCAACCCGCACAAGGTCATCGGCACCTTCTACCTGCTGGCCGGGATCTTCGCCTACGCGGTCGGGCAAAGCCTGGGCAACATCACCTTGCTGGCGACCCTGGTGCTGGTCGCCGGCATGTGCGTCAACGGCGCGCAATCGGCGATGCCATCCCTGGCCGCGCGCTTCTACCCGACCCAGGGCCGCGCCACCGGCGTGTCGTGGATGCTCGGCATCGGTCGCTTCGGGGCGATCCTCGGGGCCTGGATGGGCGCCACGCTGCTGGGGCTGGGCTGGAACTTCGAGCAAGTGCTGACCGCGCTGGTGATCCCAGCCGCGCTGGCGACCACGGCGGTGGTGATCAAGGGCATGGTCAGCCATGCGGACGCGACCTGAGCGAATGAGCAAGGCGCTCCCGAAGGGGGCGCTGAATACCTGTAGCCGCTGCCGCAGGCTGCGATAAGGCCGAAGGCCTTCAGCGTCCTGAGATCTTCGCGACCGTTCTCCGAACGCGGCCCGGGTCGATCGCAGCCTGCGGCAGCGGCCACAACACAATCGATAGTCAGACAACAATCTGTTCGATAAACGAACGCTCAGTCGATTATCGGATTGTTTGGCTTTTTCCCTCGGCTTAATCTTCAGTCACTCCGGCGCATCCTTCGGCGCCTTTTTCTTCCAGTCGCTCAATAACAATCGGGAGATCCCCCATGGCTGAAATCCTTTCGCTGCACGACGCGGTGAAGCAGTTCGTCAACGACGGCGATACCGTCGCGCTCGAAGGCTTCACCCACCTGATCCCCACGGCCGCGGGTCATGAAATCATTCGCCAGGGCAAAAAAGACCTGACCCTGGTACGGATGACCCCTGACCTGATCTACGACCAGTTGATCGGTGCCGGTTGTGCCCGCAAGCTGATTTTCTCCTGGGGCGGCAACCCGGGCGTCGGCTCCCTGCATCGCCTGCGGGACGCGGTCGAGAAGCAATGGCCGCACCCCCTGGAAATCGAAGAGCACAGCCACGCCGACCTGGCCAACGCCTACGTGGCGGGCGCCTCGGGCCTGCCGTTCGCGGTCTTGCGCGCTTATGCCGGTTCCGACCTGCCGAAGGTCAACCCGCTGATCAAGAGCGTGACCTGCCCATTCACCGGTGAAGTGCTGGCGGCGGTGCCATCGGTACGTCCTGACGTCACCGTGATCCATGCGCAGAAAGCCGACCGCAAGGGCAATGTGCTGTTGTGGGGCATTCTTGGCGTACAGAAGGAAGCCGCCCTGGCCGCCAAGCGCTGCATCGTCACCGTGGAAGAAATCGTCGACGACCTGAACGCCCCGATGAACGCCTGCGTGCTGCCGACCTGGGCCCTGAGCGCGGTCTGCCATGTGCCGGGCGGCGCCCATCCGTCCTACGCCCACGGGTACACCGAGCGCGACAACATCTTCTACCAGGCCTGGGACCCGATCGCCCGCGACCGTGAAACCTTCACCGCCTGGATCAACGAATACATCCGCGGCAGTGCTGACTTCAGCGAATTCCAGGCCAAGCTGGCCGCAGCAACGGGGGCCAAATAATGACTTACTCCACCAATGAAATGATGACCGTTGCCGCCGCCCGCCGCCTGCAGAACGGCTCGGTGTGTTTTGTCGGGATCGGCCTGCCGTCCAAGGCCGCCAACCTGGCGCGCCTGACCTCGTCGCCGGACGTGGTGCTGATCTACGAGTCCGGCCCGATCGGCGCCAAGCCCAGCGTGCTGCCGCTGTCCATCGGTGACGGCGAGCTGGCCGAGACCGCGGACACCGTGGTGCCGACCGGCGAGATCTTCCGCTACTGGCTGCAAGGCGGGCGGATCGACGTCGGTTTCCTCGGCGCCGCCCAGGTCGACCGTTTCGGCAACATCAACACCACGGTGGTCGGCGATTACCACCAGCCGAAAGTCCGCCTGCCGGGCGCCGGCGGCGCGCCGGAGATCGCCGGCTCGGCCAAGAGCGTGCTGATCATCCTCAAGCAATCGTCGCGTTCCTTTGTCGACAAGCTCGACTTCATCACCTCGGTCGGTCACGGCGAAGGCGGCGATTCGCGCAAGCGCCTGGGCCTGCCAGGGGCCGGGCCGGTGGGGATCATCACCGACCTGTGCATCATGGAGCCGGAAGCCGGCACCCATGAATTCGTGGTGACCTCGCTGCACCCGGGCGTGACCCGCGAGCAGGTGGTCGCCGCCACTGGCTGGGCGATTCGTTTCGCCGACCAGGTGGCGGAAACCGCTGCCCCGACCGAGGTCGAATTGACCGCCCTGCGAGACCTGGAAACCCGCACCGCCGCGGCCCATGGCCAAACCCCGGGAGAAGCCTGATGCGCGAAGTGTTTATCTGTGACGCCATTCGTACCCCCATCGGCCGCTTTGGTGGCGGCCTGTCGACGGTGCGGGCCGACGATCTGGCCGCCGCGCCGATCAAGGCACTGATCGAGCGCAACCCGTCGGTGGACTGGAACGCGGTGGACGAGGTGTTCCTCGGTTGCGCCAACCAGGCCGGCGAAGACAATCGCAACGTGGCGCGCATGGCGCTGCTGCTGGCCGGGCTGCCGGAAACCATTCCGGGCGTGACCCTCAACCGCCTGTGCGCTTCGGGCATGGATGCCATCGGCACCGCCTTCCGCGCCATCGCCAGTGGCGAGATGGAGCTGGCCATCGCCGGCGGCGTCGAGTCGATGTCCCGCGCGCCCTTTGTCATGGGCAAGGCCGATACCGCTTTTTCGCGCAACATGAAACTGGAAGACACCACCATCGGCTGGCGCTTCATCAACCCGTTGATGAAGGCCCAGTACGGCGTGGATGCGATGCCGCAGACCGCCGACAACGTCGCCGACGATTATCAGGTGTCGCGTGCCGACCAGGATGCGTTCGCCCTGCGCAGCCAGCAGCGTACCGCCGCGGCGCAGGCCGCCGGGTTCTTCGCCGAGGAAATCGTCCCGGTGCGTATCGTCCACAAGAAGGGCGAGACCCTGGTCGAGCAGGATGAGCACCCGCGGGCCGATACCTCGCTGGAAACCCTGAGCAAACTCAAGCCGGTCAACGGCCCGGACAAGACCGTCACCGCCGGCAACGCCTCGGGCGTCAACGATGGGGCGGCGGCGCTGATCCTGGCGTCGGCCGAGGCGGTGAAAAAGCACGGCCTGACCGCCCGTGCCCGGGTGCTGGGCATGGCCAGCGCCGGCGTGGCGCCACGGGTGATGGGCATCGGCCCGGTGCCGGCGGTGCGCAAGTTGACCGAACGCCTGGGCGTGGCGGTCAGCGATTTCGATGTGATCGAACTCAACGAAGCCTTCGCCAGCCAGGGCCTGGCAGTATTGCGCGAACTGGGCCTGGCGGACGACGCGCCACAGGTCAACCCCAACGGCGGCGCCATCGCCCTCGGCCATCCGCTGGGCATGAGCGGTGCGCGCCTGGTATTGACCGCGCTGCACCAGCTGGAAAAGACCGGTGGCAAGAAAGGCCTGGCGACCATGTGCGTGGGTGTCGGCCAGGGCCTGGCATTGGCCATCGAGCGCGTCTGACGCGCTTCTTATAAGAACGAGGAACGAGCATGACCGACAAGCCCGGTTACCGGCGCCCGCAACCAGGTACTCAGCCTGATTACCTGCACCCGGCCTACAAATCCACCAACACCCGCTCGCCGTCCAAGCCGCTGGTGTTCCTGCCCCATTCGCTGTCGGAAATCACCGGCCCGACCATCGGCGCCGATTACCTGCAGGACAAGGACAATGACCTGACCGCCCAGCATGCCGGCGAGCCCCAGGGCGAGCGCATCATCATCCACGGCCGGGTGCTGGACGAGAACGGCCTGCCGGTGCCGGGGATCCTGGTGGAGATCTGGCAGGCCAACGCCGCCGGTCGCTACAACCACGACCGCGACCTGCACGACGCACCGCTGGACCCGAATTTCACCGGCACCGGGCGCACCGTCACCGATGCCGATGGCTGGTACCAGTTCCAGACCATCAAGCCCGGTGCCTACCCCTGGGGTAACCACCACAATGCCTGGCGTCCGGCGCATATCCACTTCTCGCTGTTCGGCCCGAGTATCCTCACGCGCCTGGTGACCCAGATGTATTTCCCGGGCGACCCGCTGCTGGCCTACGACCCGATCTACAACTGCGTGCCGGACACCCGCGCCAAGGAACGCCTGATCGCCAGCTTCGACCTGGAGAAAACCATTCCGTCCTACGCCCTTGGCTACCGTTGGGACATCGTCTTGCGCGGCCGCGATGCCACGCCGATGGAGAAATAAGATGACGCTGACTGCGACCACATCCCACACCGTCGGCCCGTACTACCACATCGGCCTGACCTGGCTGAACCGCGAAGACCTGACCCAGGCCGAGACCCTCGGCGAACGGGTGGCGATCAGCGGCCAGGTGGTGGATGGCAACGGCGATTTCGTCAACGACGCCATGCTGGAAATCTGGCAGGCCAACGCGGCCGGCAAGTACGACCACCCGGAAGACGATCAGGCCAAGGCCCTGGACCCGAACTTCCAGGGCTTCGGCCGGGTGCCGGTGGATGGAGAAGGGCGTTTTTGCTTCACCACTATCAAGCCGGGTACCGTACCTGGCCTGAAAGGCTCGACCCAGGCGCCGCACCTGGTGGTGCTGGTGTTTGCCCGGGGCCTGGTCAAGCACCTGCTGACCCGTATCTACTTCGACGGCGAGCCGGCCAACGCCGCCGATCCGCTGCTGGCCTGCGTGCCCGAAGAGCGTCGCGCCACCTTGCTGGCCAAGGCCGATGCGCCGGGCCACTACCAATGGAACGTGATCCTGCAGGGTACCGACGCGGAAACGGTGTTCTTCGATTATTGAGTGTGCCTGGGGGGATCGCGAGCAAGCTCGCTCCTACATGACCGCAGTTGAATCACGGCATCGTGACCGACCCATATCCTGTAGGAGCGAGCTTGCTCGCGATAAGGCCGAATAGGCCGACATCTCCAAGGTCGTCTTGCGGAACGGGACTGTTACAAAGTATGTCTAGACTCACCACGTCCCCAAAGAGTGAAAAGCCATGACAACGTTAACCAGTCACTACACGACCGAGGAGCGCAGCAAGAGGATCTTCGCGATCGTCGGCGCTTCCTCCGGCAACCTGGTCGAATGGTTCGACTTCTACGTCTACGCCTTCTGCGCGATCTACTTCGCCCCGGCGTTTTTCCCCTCCGACGACCCCACGGTGCAACTGCTCAATACCGCCGGCGTGTTCGCCGCCGGATTCCTGATGCGTCCTATCGGCGGCTGGCTGTTCGGCCGGGTGGCCGACAAGCACGGGCGCAAGAATTCCATGATGATCTCGGTACTGATGATGTGCGCCGGCTCCTTGGTCATCGCCTTCCTGCCGACCTACGCCAGCATCGGTGCCTGGGCACCGGCGCTGCTGCTGATGGCGCGGCTGTTCCAGGGCCTGTCGGTGGGCGGTGAATATGGCACCACCGCGACCTACATGAGCGAAGTCGCGCTCAAGGGCCAGCGCGGGTTCTTCGCGTCCTTCCAGTATGTGACCCTGATCGGCGGGCAACTGCTGGCGGTGCTGGTGGTGGTGATCCTGCAACAGTTCCTCGACGAGGCGGAGCTCAAGGCCTGGGGCTGGCGGATTCCGTTCGTGATCGGCGCCATTGCCGCCCTGATCTCCCTGCTGCTGCGGCGCTCGCTGAAAGAAACCACCAGCAAGGAAATGCGTGAAGACAAGGACGCCGGCAGCGTGGCCGCGCTGTTCAAGCATCACTCGAAGGCCTTTGTCACCGTGCTGGGCTACACCGCTGGCGGTTCGCTGATTTTCTACACCTTCACCACCTATATGCAGAAATACCTGGTGAACACCGCCGGCATGCACGCCAAGACCGCCAGCTACATCATGACCGGCGCGCTGTTCCTTTATATGTGCATGCAGCCGCTGTTCGGCATGCTGGCGGACAAGATCGGCCGGCGTAACTCGATGCTCTGGTTCGGCGCGTTGGGCACACTGTGCACCGTGCCTATCCTGCTGACCTTGAAAACCGTTACCAGCCCGTTCCTGGCCTTTGTGCTGATCACCCTGGCCCTGGCGATCGTCAGTTTCTACACCTCCATCAGCGGCCTGGTAAAAGCCGAGATGTTCCCGCCGCAAGTGCGGGCGCTGGGGGTCGGCCTGGCCTATGCGGTGGCCAACGCGCTGTTCGGCGGTTCGGCGGAATACGTGGCCCTGGGCCTGAAATCCCTGGGCATGGAAAACACCTTCTACTGGTACGTGACGGCGATGATGGCGATTGCCTTCCTGTTCAGCCTGCGCCTGCCGAAACAGGCGGCGTACCTGCACCACGATCTGTGACCTGTCCGCGTGCGTCCGTCGCGGACGCACGCCCCAAAGGATTGTTTATGAGCACACCGGCGAGCAACCAACTGTTCGATGCCTACTTCACCACCCGCGATATGCGCGCGGTGTTCTGCGACCAGGGGCGGGTCCAGGCCATGCTCGACTTCGAGGCCGCGCTGGCCCGGGCCGAGGCCCGGGTCGGGGTGATCCCGGCCGCGGCGGTGGCGCCGATCGAGGCGGCCTGCCGGGCCGGACTCTATGATTTTTTCGCCCTGGGCCAGGCCATCGCCACGGCGGGCAACTCGGCGATTCCGCTGGTCAAGGCCCTGGGCAAACAGATCGCCAAGAGCGACGCCAGCGCCGAGCGTTATGTGCACCTGGGCGCCACCAGCCAGGATGTGATGGACAGTGGGCTGGTCCTGCAACTGCGGCAGGCGCTGAGCCTGATCGACAACGACCTGGCGCGCCTCGGCGGCATCCTGGCCGCCCAGGCCCAGCGCTATGCCGACACGCCCATGGCCGGCCGCACCTGGCTGCAACATGCCACGCCGGTCACCCTCGGTATGAAGATCGCCGGATGGCTGGGGGCAGTGACACGCAGTCGCGAGCGCCTGGCGCAGCTCAAGCCACGTCTGCTGGTGCTGCAGTTCGGTGGTGCCTCCGGCACCCTCGCGGCCCTGGGCGAGCAGGCCCTGCCGATTGCCCAGGCCCTGGCCGAGGAGTTGCAACTGAGCCTGCCGGAACAGCCCTGGCATACCCAGCGCGACCGGCTGGTGGAGTTCGCTTCGGTGCTCGGCCTGATCGCCGGCAGCCTCGGCAAGCTCGGCCGTGACATCAGCCTCCTGATGCAGACCGAGGCGGCGGAAGTCTTCGAGCCGTCGGCGCCGGGCAAGGGCGGTTCCTCGACCATGCCGCACAAGCGCAACCCGGTGGGCG
The DNA here is from genome assembly GCF_900109505.1 of Pseudomonas sp. NFACC41-3. Taxonomy (NCBI): domain Bacteria; kingdom Pseudomonadati; phylum Pseudomonadota; class Gammaproteobacteria; order Pseudomonadales; family Pseudomonadaceae; genus Pseudomonas; species Pseudomonas sp. NFACC41-3. Next base: position 159,899 of record NZ_FOAE01000004.1, on the reverse strand, counting down.
CGGCGGTGTTGATCGGCGCGGCGACCCGGGTTCCCGGGCTGCTGGCGACAATGTTCAGCGCCATGCCCCAGGAGCACGAACGCAGCCTGGGCCTGTGGCACGCCGAATGGGAAACCCTGCCGGAGATCTGCTGCCTGGTGTCCGGCGCCTTGCAACAGGCGCTGCTGGTGGCCGACGGGCTGGAAGTCGACGCCGCGCGCATGGCCAGGAACCTCGACCTGACCCAGGGGCTGGTGCTGGCGGAGGCCGTGAGCATCGCCCTGGCCCAGCGCCTGGGCCGCGAGACCGCGCACCATCTGCTGGAGCAATGCTGCAAGCGCGCGGTGGCCGAACAGCGGCATCTGCGCGTGGTGCTGGGGGATGAGCCGCAAGTGACCGCCGAGCTGTCGGCGGCGGAACTGGATCGCCTGCTGGACCCGGCGCATTACCTCGGCCAGGCGCACGCCTGGGTCGAGCGCGCCGTGGCCGAACATTTAGCCTTGAACGCCTGAAGGAGACTGCCGTGGCATTCGTACAACTCGCCGATGGCGAACTGCATTACCAACTGGACGGCCCGGCCGATGCGCCGGCGCTGGTCCTGTCCAACTCCCTGGGTACCGACCTGCACATGTGGGACATGCAGATTCCGGTCTTTACCAAGCACTTCCGGGTGCTGCGTTTCGACACTCGCGGCCACGGCAAATCCCTGGTTACCGAAGGCCCCTACAGCATCGAGCAATTGGGGCACGATGCGCTGGCGCTACTGGACGCGCTGCATATCCAGCGTGCGCATTTCTGCGGCCTGTCCATGGGCGGGCTGATCGGCCAGTGGCTGGGTATCAATGCCGGCGAGCGCCTGAACAAACTGGTGGTGTGCAACACCGCGGCGAAGATCGGCGACCCGTCGGTATGGAATCCACGGATCGAAACCGTACTGCGTGACGGCCAGGCGGCCATGGTCGCATTGCGCGACGCCTCGATCGCCCGCTGGTTCACCCCGGACTTCGCCGCGGCCCACCCGGACCAGGCCAAGCTGATCACCGACATGCTGGCGGCCACCTCGCCCGAGGGTTATGCCGCCAACTGCGCGGCGGTGCGCGATGCGGATTTCCGCGAGCAACTGTCGGCTATCGAGGCGCCGACCCTGGTGGTGTCCGGCACCGAAGACGCGGTCACGCCGCCCTCGGGCGGGCACTTCATCCAGGAGCGCGTGCGCGGCGCCGAATACGCCGAGTTCCATGCGGCGCACCTGTCCAACGTCCAGGCTGGCGCTGCGTTCAGCGAGCGGGTCGTGGCATTTTTGCTGGCCGACCAGCGTATTTAAGGAGCCCCCCGTGGACGAGAAACAACGTTACGCCGAAGGCATGCAAGTGCGTCGCGCGGTGCTGGGCGATGCCCATGTCGATCGCAGCCTGAGCACCCTGACCGAGTTCAACTCGGAGTTCCAGGAAATGATCACCCGGCACGCCTGGGGCGATATCTGGACGCGTCCGGGCCTGCCGCGCCATACCCGCAGCCTGATCACCATCGCCATGCTGATCGGCATGAACCGCAACGAAGAGCTCAAGCTGCACCTGCGCGCCGCCGCCAACAATGGCGTGAGCCGCGCCGAGATCAAGGAAGTGATCATGCAGAGCGCGATCTACTGCGGCATTCCGGCGGCCAACGCGACCTTCCACCTGGCCGAGTCGGTGTGGGACGAGCTGGGCGTCGAATCCCGCGCCTGATAACCCACGACTTATAAAGAAACGCGGCGCCGAGCAACTCGGCGCCGCTGCGTTTTCCCTGTCGGAGCGAGCGTGCTTGCGATGAGCCTGAGAGCGCCGCGTTCAGCCCGTCAGTACGCGCCATCGTTGACGGTCATCGCGAGCAAGCTTCGCTCCTATAAAAACAAGGCCAGCCCCGGGGAATGGGGCTGGCCTTGTTTTTGGTGTGGCCGAGCGAGTGGGCTTACAGCAGGCTGATCGGGTAGCTGATGATCAGGCGGTTCTCGTCGAACTCGTTGGTGCTGAAGTCGCGGCGCATGGTCGAGTTGCGCCATTTGACGTTGAGGTTCTTGAGCGTGCCGCTCTGCACGGTGTAGGCCAGTTCGCTCTCGCGTCCCCATTCCTTGCCGTCGGTGATGGTGCCGGTGTGCACGTTGTCGCCCTTGATGTAGCGGTTCATCAGGGTCAGGCCGGGGATGCCGACCGCGACGAAGTTGTAGTCATGGCGCAGCTGCCAGGATCTTTCCTGGGCATTGTCGTAGCTGGCGTTGTAGCTGTCGTTGGCCAGGGTACCGCCGCTGGTGCCGTTGACGCGCATCCAGGCGTTGTCGCCGGTGAGTTTCTGCAGGCCGACGTAAAAGGTGTGGCCGCCGTACTTGGCCGAGAACAGGCCTGACCAGGTCTTGTTGTCCAGGTCGCCGGCGCGGGCGCTGCCATCCTCCTTGCCGTAGAAGAAGCCGATGTTGGCGCCCAGGGTCCAGTCGCCCAGCGGCTGGCTGTGGATCAGGTTGAGGTATTGCTGGCTGTAGATGTCCTTGAGCTGGGCGTTCCACACCCCGACCTGGGTGCGCTTGTCGTTGAAGCTGTATTCGCCGCCCTGGAAGTTGAAGCGGTCGGAGGTGAAGGCCGCTTTGCCGGTCATCGACATGTCGCTCATGCTGCTGTCGTCACGCGGGCTGTTGGCGCGGAACTGGCCGCCGTAGAGGGTCAGGCCGTCAATTTCCTTCGAGGTGATCTGGCCGCCGCGGAAGGTCTGGGGCAGGGAGCGACCGTCGTCCGAGCGCAGGATCGGCAGCACCGGCATCCATTCGCCGACCTTGACCTCGGTCTGCGACAGGCGGGCCTTGAATGCCACGCCCGTGCGGCCGAAGTGGTCGGCCGGGCGCCCGTCGTGATCCAGCGGCAATAACTGGGTACCGCCGGTGCCTTTGCCGCCATCGAGCTTCAACGAGTACAGCCCCAGTACGTCCATGCCGAACCCGACGGTGCCTTGGGTGAAGCCGGATTTGGCGTCGAGGATGAAGCTCTGCGTCCATTCTTCAGCCTTGCCCTGGGCCTTGCCCGGGTTGGTGAAGTTGCGGTTGATGTAGAAGTTGCGCAGGTTCAGGTTGACCTTGGCGTCTTCGAGAAAGCCGGACTCCGCGGCCATGACCGGCAGGGCCGTGCCGGCGATGCCGACGGCCAGCAGGCTGGGCAGCAGTGAATAGGGAGTGCAAGTGGATGGCTTCATGGATCGGGCTCTCTAATTGTTAGGGGTGAGGCTGGGCGCTGCGGCAACGTCAAGTTGCAGACAAGGTTGAAACCGGGAGGGTGGAGGGAACGGAATCAGCCGGAGCGGGCAGGGCGCGGGGTCATGATGACGAACCTGTTGTTATTGGTTTTTGCAGGTGCGGGGAATGGTGCGTTGGATCAACGACCCTGTTCAATTGGCCTTGGCGGGTTTTGGGCGATTAACGAACACAAGTGGCGACTGCCTTCGGCCCATAAAAAAACCCACCGCAAGGTGGGTTTTTTTCAAGCGGCATGCACTCAGAACAGCTTCAGTGGCGGTGCCTCTTTGCTCACTTCCACTTTCTGCGAACCTTGCTCGTTCCAACCGCCGCCCAGGGCCTTGTACAGATTGACCTCGCTGGTCAGCTGCGCAAGCCGGTCGGTGATCAACGCTTGCTGCGCGCTGAACAGCGAGCGCTGGGCGTCGAGGAAGGTCAGGTTGCTGTCGACACCGATGCGGTAGCGACGCTCGGCCAGGCGGTAGTAGTCCTGGTTGGCGTTGACGAAGTCACGCTGGGCCTGCAACTGCTGGTTGTAGGTCTGGCGTGCGGCCAGGCCATCGGAGACTTCCTGGAAGGCGGTCTGGATGGACTTCTCGTACTGCGCGACGTTGATGTCTTTCTGGATTTTCGAGTAATCCAGGCTGGCGCGCAGGCTGCCGGCGTTGAAGATCGGGATATTGATCTGCGGCGCGAACGACCAGGTGCCCGAGCCGCCCTTGAACAGGCCGCCCATATCCGGGCTCAAGGTCCCGGCATTGGCGGTCAGGCTGATGCTCGGGAAGAACGCCGCGCGTGCCGCGCCAATACTGGCGTTGGCGGCTTTCAGGTTGTGCTCGGCGGCGAGGATGTCCGGACGGCGTTGCAGCAGTTCCGACGGCAGGCCGGCGGGCAACTCGCTGAGCAGGTCGGCCGACAACGGCTGCGGGCTCGGCAGGTTGGCCGGGATCGAGGTACCCAGCAGCAGGGTCAGGCTGTTTTCGTCCTGGGCCACCTGGCGGGTATAACGCGCCAGTTGCACCCGGGCGTTTTCCACCGAGGTCCGCGCCTGGCTCAGGTCCAGGGCCGAGGCCACGCCGACTTCGTTGCTGCGCGAGGTGAGGCGGTAGCTCTCCTCGTAGGCCGCCAGGGTGTCCTGGGTCAGCTTGAGCAGTTCCTTGTCGGCCTGCCAGGTCAGGTAGGCATTGGCCACGCTGGCCACCAGGCTGATCTGCGTGCTGCGCCGGGCCTCTTCGCTGGAGAAGTAGGTCTGCAAGGCCTGCTCGCTCAAGCTGCGAACGCGACCGAACAGGTCCAGCTCATAAGCACTGACACCCAGGGTTGCCGAGTACTGGCTGGAGATGGCCGCTTCACCGGTCTGCGACAACCGTGCCGGGGTGCGTTGACGGCTGCCGCTGCCGTTGGCCGAAACCGCCGGGAACAGGTCCGCGCGCTGGATCTGGTACTGCGCGGCGTAGGCGTCGATGTTCAGCGCCGCGACCCGCAGGTCGCGGTTGTTCACCAGCGCGGTCTGGATCAACTGCTGCAGGGCAGGGTCATGGAAGAACTGCCGCCAGCCCTGTTCGGCGGCTGCCTGGTTGGCAGCCTCCGCAGGCGAATAGGCCGGCCCTTGCGGGTATTGCGCCGCGACCGGCGCTTGCGGCTGCTGATAATCCGGTATCAGCGAGCAACCACTCAGCACGGCGGCGGTGATTGCGAGGGAGAGTAGCGACTTGCTCATTGGCCAGCCTCTTCAGGAGTTTCAGTAGTTTGCGCTTCGTCTGCCTTGCGACGACCCATCTTGGACACGGTGACGAAGAACAAAGGCACCCAGAATATCGCCAGGACAGTCGCGGTGAGCATACCGCCAATCACCCCGGTACCGATCGCATGCTGGCTACCCGAGCCTGCGCCGGTGGAGATGGCCAGCGGTACCACACCGAGCACGAAGGCCAGGGAGGTCATGATGATCGGACGCAGACGCATGCGGCAGGCTTCGATCGCCGCGTCCACCAGGCTGCGACCCTGCTCGTGCAGTTCCTTGGCGAACTCGACGATCAGAATGGCGTTTTTCGCCGCCAGGCCGATGGTTACCAACAGCCCCACCTGGAAGTACACGTCGTTGGACAGGCCGCGCAGGCTGGTCGCCATCAGCGCACCGATGATCCCCAGCGGCACCACCAGCATGACCGCGATCGGAATCGACCAGCTTTCATACAGCGCCGCCAGGCACAGGAACACCATCAGCAGCGACAAGGCGTACAGCGCGGGAGCTTGCGAGCCCGACAGGCGTTCCTCGTAGGACAGCCCGGTCCAGGAGATACCGACACCGGCCGGAAGCTTCTTGGCGATGGCTTCGACTTCGGCCATGGCTTCACCGGTACTGTAGCCCGGCGCCGGGGCACCCAGGACTTCCACCGCTTCCACGCCGTTGTAACGAGCCAGTTTCGGCGAACCGTAGATCCACGTGCCCTTGGCGAAGGAGGCGAACGGTACCATGGTCCCGGCGCTGTTGCGCACGTACCACTTCTTCAGGTCCTCGGGGCTCATGCGAGCGTTAGGCTGACCCTGGATGTACACCTTCTTCACCCGACCGCGGTCGATGAAGTCGTTGACGTAGCTACTGCCCAGGGCAATCGACAAGGTGTTGTTGATGTCGGAGATGGTCACGCCCAGGGCGCTGGCCTTCTCGTCATCGATTTCCAGCTGGTACTGCGGCTCGTCGTTCAGGCCGTTCGGACGCACCTGGGACAGGATCTTGCTTTGCGCCGCCATGCCGAGGAACTGGTTGCGCGCTTCCATCAGTTTTTCGTGGCCGATACCGGCGCGGTCCTGCAGGAACACGTCGAAACCGGTGGCGTTACCCAGCTCCAGTACCGCCGGCGGGGCGAAGGCGAACACCATCGCATCGCGGAAGCTGAAGAAGTGCTGCTGGGCCCGGGCCGCCAGGTTGAACACGCTGTTTTCCACGGAGCGTTCGTCCCACGGCTTGAGCATGATGAACGCCATGCCCGAACTCTGGCCACGACCGGCGAAGTTGAAGCCGTTCACGGTGAAGACCGAGGCCACGGTGTCCTTTTCCTTGTCCAGCAGGTAGGCGCGCATTTCATCGACTACCACCTGGGTCCGCTCGGAACTGGAGCCGGCCGGGGTCTGTACCTGGGCGAACAGTACGCCCTGGTCTTCTTCCGGAAGGAACGCGGACGGGATGCGCATGAACAGCCAGATCATGCCGACCACGATCAGCACGTAGGCCAGCAGGTAAGGCGCCTTGTGTCGCAGGATGTTGCCCACGCCACGCTCGTAGCTTTTGACGCTGCGGTCGAAGTTACGGTTGAACCAGCCGAAGAAACCTTTTTTCGGCGTGCCGTGCTCGCCGTGGGGAATGGCCTTGAGCATGGTGGCGCACAGGGCCGGAGTGAAGATCAGGGCAACCAGGACCGACAACGCCATGGCCGAGACCACGGTGATCGAGAACTGCTTGTAGATCACACCGGTGGAACCGCTGAAGAACGCCATTGGCAGCAGTACCGCCGACAGCACCAGGGCAATACCGACCAGGGCGCCCTGGATCTGGCCCATGGACTTCTTGGTCGCTTCCTTGGGCGACAGGCCTTCCTCGGCCATTACCCGCTCGACGTTTTCCACCACGACGATGGCGTCGTCCACCAGCAAGCCGATGGCCAGCACCATGCCGAACATGGTCAGGGTGTTGATGCTGAAGCCGGCGGCCGCAAGGATACCGAAGGTACCCAGCAACACCACCGGAACGGTCATGGTGGTGATGACGGTGGCGCGGAAGTTCTGCAGGAACAGGAACATCACCAGGAACACCAGCACGATCGCTTCGACCAGGGTTTCAACCACACCCTTGATCGACTCGGTCACCACCGGGGTGGTGTCGTACGGGAACACCACTTTCATCCCTTGCGGGAAGAACGGTTCCAGGTCGCTGATGGTCTTGCGCAGGGCCTTGGCGGTGTCCAGGGCGTTGGCGCCGTTGGCCAGTTTCACGGCCAGGCCGGAAGCCGGGGCACCGTTGAACTGGGCACTGACGGAGTAGTTTTCACCGCCCAGAGCCACATCCGCGACATCGCCCAGACGCACTTGCGAGCCGTCCGCGTTGACCTTCAGCAGGATGGCCTTGAACTGCTCGGCAGTCTGCAGGCGGGTCTTGCCGATGATGGTGGCGTTCAGTTGCTGGCCTGGCAGGGCTGGCAAGCCACCGATCTGGCCGGACGACACCTGGACGTTCTGCGCCGCCACGGCGTTTTTCACGTCGACCGGAGTCAGGTTGAAGTTGTTCAGCTTGGCCGGGTCGAGCCAGATACGCATGGCGTACTGGGCACCGAACACCTGGAAGTCACCCACGCCCGCGGTCCGCGAGATCGGGTCCTGCATGTTGGACACGATGTAGTTCGAGAGGTCGTCCTTGGACATGCTGCCGTCCTCGGAAACCACACCGATCACCAACAGGAAGTTCTTCACCGCCTTGGTTACGCGGATACCCTGTTGCTGCACTTCTTGCGGCAGCAGCGGGGTGGCCAGGTTCAGCTTGTTCTGCACCTGGACCTGCGCGGTGTCCGAGTTGGTGCCCTGCTCGAAGGTCGCAGTAATGGTCATGCTGCCGTCGGAGTTACTTTCCGAGGACACATAACGCAGGTTGTCGATACCGTTGAGCTGCTGCTCGATGACCTGGACCACGGTGTCCTGCACGGTCTGTGCGGAAGCGCCTGGGTAGGTCACGGAGATGGCGATCGCTGGAGGCGCGATGCTCGGGTATTGGTTGATCGGCAATTTGAGGATCGATAGAGCCCCGACCAGCATGATCACCAGGGCGATTACCCAGGCGAAAATCGGACGGTCGATAAAAAATTTCGACATGGTTTACTCCCCTTTGCCGCCTGCAGCTTTGTCAGTTGCCTGTGCAGTGGCCGGGTTTTTTGCTGGAACGTTGGTCGCTTCGCTGGCTTTGACTTCGACGCCAGGTCGGACGAATTGCAGCCCTTCGGTGATCAGGCGATCACCGGCCTTCAGGCCGTCCTCGATCAGCCACTGGTTGCCGACGGTGCGGCTGGCCTTGAGCTGACGCAGTTCAACCTTGTTGTCCGGACCAACCACCAGGGCGGTCGGTGTGCCCTTGAGGTCGCGGGTCACGCCTTGTTGCGGGGCGAGGATCGCCGCGGCATTCACGCCGGCCTGCAGTTGCGCGTGCACGAACATGCCGGGCAGCAGGGTGTGTTCCGGGTTCGGGAACACCGCGCGCAGGGTCACGGAACCGGTGGTTTCGTCGACCGACACTTCGGAGAACTCCAGCTTGCCGTCGAGCTTGTACTGGCTGCCGTCTTCCAGGGTCAGCTTGACCTTGGCGGCGTTGTCGCCGGCCTTCTGCAGGCGACCGCTTTCCAGCTCGCGGCGCAGCTCGAGCAGTTCCACCGACGACTGGGTGACGTCGACGTAGATCGGGTCGAGTTGCTGGATGGTCGCCATGGCGGTGGACTGACCGTTGCTGACCAATGCGCCTTCGGTGACCGAAGAACGGCCGATACGCCCGGAGATCGGCGACAGCACCTTGGTGTAGCGCAGGTCGATCTGGGCGCTCTGCAGCGCGGCTTCCGATTGCAGGCGATTGGCGACGGCGGTGTCGTATTCCTGGCGGCTTACGGCTTGCTCGTCGACCAGCTGCTTGTAGCGATCGGAGATCGACTTGGTCGATTGCAGGTTGGCCTGGGCGCTCTTGAGGGTCGACTCATAGACCGACGGATCGATCTGATAGAGCTGCTGACCTTCCTTGACGTCGCCGCCTTCCTTGAACAGACGCTTGAGAATGATGCCGTTGACCTGAGGACGGACTTCGGCGATCCGGAACGCAGTGGTGCGCCCTGGAAGCTCGGACGTCAGGGTAAAGGCTTGAGGTTGCAGGGTGACTACGCCGACCTGAGGGGCTTGTGGGGCGGGAGCCGCCTCTTCCTTTTTACATCCGCTGAGCAGCGATGCCAGGGCGACGGCAGTGACCAGAGCGGTAACAGCTGGCTTGAGTTGCATGAAGATCCTCGGGTCAGGCGCGCAAAATGCGCACTCGAAAAGTGGAAGGGTAAAAAACGAGTGCTGAGTGGATAAGTAGCTTGCTAAGGAATATACTTACGTTCATGGTTGTTTGTAAATACCTTGGCGGCGTACCCATTCGGTTACAAAAGCCGTTGCAAGTGTCGAATTGTAGGTTGGGCAAACGGCACCCGAGATGCCGTTCCATATTTATTCAGATGAGCTTCATGCATCGCTGAAACATCCTGATCGAGGTTTACTGCCATGGTCCGTCGTACCAAAGAGGAAGCTCAAGAAACCCGCAAACAGATACTCGAGGCGGCCGAAAAAGCCTTCTATGAGCGCGGTGTGGCGCGTACCACCCTGGCCGATATCGCGACTTTGGCCGGTGTCACGCGTGGAGCTATTTACTGGCATTTCAGCAACAAGGCGGATCTGGTGCAGGCCATGCTCGATACCTTGCGCGAGCCGCTGAATGAAATGGCCAGGGCCAGTGAAGACGAAGAGGAAGTCGATCCGCTGGGATGCATGCGCAAGCTGCTGATTCATTTGTTTCATCAAATTGCCCTGGACCCGAAAACCCGACGCATTAATGAGATTTTGTTTCACAAGTGCGAATTCACCGATGAAATGTGCGACTTGCGGCGCCAGCGTCGCGCGGCCAGCCTGGATTGCAACGTGCATATCGAGCTGGCGTTGCGCAATGCCGTGAAGCGGGGACAACTGCCCGAGAACCTCGATACTGCCCGGGCGGCCATCAGTATCCACGCCTATATTGATGGCATTCTTTATCAGTGGCTGTTGGCGCCGGACAGTTTCGAACTCCATAAGGAAGCGGAGCGCTGGATCGATACCGGATTGGACATGCTGCGCCTGAGTCCCAGCCTGCGTAATTGAGACAAAATGCGGAATTACGTCGGCAGATGTCAACGTTTGCGCGTTATAAAACGCGATGTTTTATTCGTCACGGCTCACCGGGATGCCTTTATATACGTGCCGACTTTATCTTGATAGATAGCGAGCTACGTATTTTGTAGGGAAATTGTTGCGAGTATGTGAATGAGTGTGAGTACCGCGGCTTATAAGGGCACCGAGCAACCGGTCAAAGGTATAGCACTGATTTGCCTGGCGGTTTTGCTGTTCGCCAGTCATGACACCCTGTCCAAATACCTGTCCGGGTTCTACCCCATCGTTATGGTGGTCTGGGCCCGGTATGTGGTGCACACGCTGTTGATGCTGGTGGTGTTCGTGCCACGCAGCGGTTTCTCCGCCGTGGTGCGCACCAAGCGCCCGGGCCTGCAACTGTTGCGCGCCTTGTGCCTGATCGGCACCAGCCTGTTTTTCACCACCGGCCTGCGTTATATCCCCCTGGCCGAGGCCACCGCGGTTAACTTCCTCGCGCCTTTGCTGGTTACCGCCTTGTCCGTGCCGCTGCTGGGCGAGCGGGTGACCCGCAGCCAGTGGCTGGCGGTGCTGGCCGGTTTCGTCGGGGTATTGATAGTGATTCGTCCGGGCGGTGCCTTGTTCACCCCGGCGATCCTGCTGCCGCTGTGCTCGGCCTTGTGTTTCGGCTTCTACCAGTTGCTCACCCGCAAGCTCAGCGGGGTCGACAGCCCCACCACCAGCAACTTCCTCACCGGGATTCTCAACAGCCTGATCATGAGCGCGGCGCTGCCGTTCTTCTGGAGCACGCCGACCCTGGGGCACGCCCTCTTCATGATCGGCCTCGGTACCTGCGGCATGCTCGGCCACCTGTTGCTGACCCAGGCTTTCCGCCATGCCGCGCCGGCGATGCTGGCGCCATTCAGTTACGGGCAGATCCTGTTCGCCGGCATGTACGGCTACCTGATCTTCGATCACACCCCGGACAGCTTCGGCATAGTCGGGATCGCGGTGATCTGCCTCAGCGGCCTGGCCGTGGCCTGGGGCCAGCGCAAACGCGGTTGATTGCCTGGCGCCTGTGTCACCTTGGCAGGCATCCCCTTGCTCCTATGGAGGCATGTTTGCGTGACGCAGTAAAAAGCCCCGGCTCTTGCGAGTCCGGGGCTTTTTTATTGAAGCGTCTTACAGCGTCGGGTAGTCGATATAGCCGACCGGGCCCTTGGCGTAGAACAGCTCGGGACGCGCGTCGTTCAGCGGTGCATCGGCCTTCAGGCGGGCCGGCAGGTCCGGGTTGGCGATGAAGGGCACACCGAAGGCCACGGCATCGGCCTTGCCGCTGGCCAGCCAGGCATTGGCGCTGTCCTTGGTGAAGCGTTCGTTGGCGATGTAGGGGCCGCCGAAGGCTTCTTTCAGTTGCGGGCCAAGGCTGTCGGCGCCTTCTTTCTCGCGCGAGCAGATAAAGGCGATACCGCGTTTGCCCAGCTCGCGAGCGACATAGGTGAAGGTTTCGGCCAGATTGTCGTCGCCCATGTCATGGGAGTCGGCCCGTGGCGCCAGGTGTACGCCGACACGGCCAGCGCCCCAGACTTCGATGGCGGCGTCAGTCACTTCCAGCAGCAGGCGGGCGCGGTTTTCCAGGGAGCCGCCGTACTGGTCGGTGCGCTGGTTGGTGGAGCTTTGCAGGAACTGGTCGAGCAGGTAGCCGTTGGCGCCGTGGATTTCCACGCCGTCGAAGCCGGCAGCCTTGGCGTTCTCGGCGCCAACGCGGTAGGCGTCGACGATGTCGGCGATTTCAGCGGTTTCCAGGGCGCGCGGGGTCGGGTAGTCGGCCAGCGGACGCACCAGGCTGACGTGGCCCTTGGGCTGGATGGCGCTGGGCGCGACCGGCGCTTCGCCGTTCAGGTAGCTCGGGTGGGAAACCCGGCCCACGTGCCACAGCTGCAGGAAGATCTTGCCGCCCGCGCCGTGAACGGCCTTGGTCACATTGCTCCAGCCGCGCACCTGGTCGTTGGACCAGATGCCCGGGGTGTCCGGGTAGCCGACGCCCATCGGGGTCACCGAGGTGGCTTCGCTGAGGATCAGGCCGGCGGAGGCGCGTTGTACGTAGTACTCGGCCATCAGCGCGTTCGGCACGCGGCCCTCGTCGGCGCGGCAGCGGGTCAGCGGCGCCATGATGATGCGGTTGGCCAGCTCGAGGTCGCCGAGTTTGATCGGATCGAAAATAGTCGTCATGAAATACACCCTTCTTTAGATGAACGTATCAGTTGGTGGCAGGAGCCAGATCGGCGTTGCCGCCCTGGCGAAAGGTAATCAGCGTCACCAGCAGGGCCAGGACCGCCAGCGCGGCGGCCGCCAGCGGCACGTTGACCAGGCCGTAGCCGTGGGCAATGACGCTGCCGCCGACCCAGGCGCCCAGGGCGTTGCCGATGTTGAAGGCGCCGATGTTCAGCGTGGACACCAGGTTCGGCGCGGCCTTGCCGAAGGTCACCACGTTGACCTGCAGGGCGGGCACCGCGGCGAAGCAGGCGGTGGCCCAGAGGAACAGGGTGACTTCGGTGGGGATCAGCGCGACGCTGGTCCAGGTCAGCACGGAGCTGGTCACGGCCATGGCGATCAGCACGCCGACCAGGGTTCCCGACAGGCTCTTGTCGGCCATCTTGCCGCCGATGATATTGCCCAGGGTCAGGCCCAGGCCGATCAGCACCAGGGTCCAGGTCACGCCCTGGGGCGAGACGCCAGTCACCTCGCCCAGCAGCGGGGCGACATAGGTGAACAGGGTGAACACCGAGGCGGAGAACAGCGCGGTCATGCTCAGCGACAGCCAGATCCCGGCGCCCTTGAGGGCGATCAGTTCCGAACGCATGTCGAGCTTCTCTTCGTCGCGCTTGGCGGGCAGGAAGCGGATCAGGCCGATCAGGGCAATCACGCCGATCACGGTCACCGCCCAGAAGGTCGAACGCCAGCCGGCCTGCTGGCCCAGGGCGGTGCCCAGCGGTACGCCGAGCACGTTGGCCAGGGTCAGGCCGGTGAACATCAGGGCCACGGCGGAAGCACGCTTGTTGGCGGGCACCAGGCCTGCCGCCACCACCGAACCGATACCAAAGAAGGCGCCATGGCACAGGGCGGTGACCACACGGGCGAACATCAGCACGTCGTAGTCACTGGCCAGCGCACACAGCAGGTTGCCGACGATGAAAATCCCCATCAACGCCACCAGGGCGGCCTTGCGCGGCAGCCTGGCGGTGGCCAGGGCCATGAACGGCGCGCCGATCGCCACGCCCAGGGCGTAGCCGGTCACCAGCCAGCCGGCGCCGGGGATCGACACACCCAGGTCGTTCGCCACATCGGGCAGCAGGCCCATGATGACGAACTCGGTGGTGCCGATGGCGAAGGCGCTCAAGGCCAGGATGAGGAGCGAGAGGGGCATTGTCGGGTCCTTGTCAGTCTTTGATGCGAAGTTCTGCGGTCAGCTTCTCGAGGAAGGCCTGGATCACATCTTCGTTGCGTTTGAAAAAGTGCCATTGGCCGGCTTTCTGGCTGCTGATCAGGCCGGCCCGTTGCAAGGTCGCCAGGTGCGCGGAGACGGTCGACTGCGACAGGCCGCAGCGTTGGTCGATCTGTCCGGCGCAGATGCCGTACTCATGGTTGTGGGTCTGATCGGGGAACTGGACCTTCGGGTCCTTGAGCCAGATAAGGATGTCTCGTCGTACTGGGTGCGCCAGGGCTTTTATTATTTCGTCGAGGTCGATGGACATGGCGGTGCTCGTTTTCCGTAAAACGTTATATCGCGATGAGGCGAACTTTAAATCGCTATTTCGCGATATACCAATATGATTTTGATCTGAGATCAGCGTTAATCGGTATATCGGGTTATAACGATATGTGAGGCGCGGTGCTAAGCTGCGCGAATGAATTATCTCGCACATCTGCATCTCGGCGGCCAGCGCCCCGGTCAATTACTCGGCAGTTTGTATGGCGACTTCGTCAAAGGGCGCCTGCAGGGCCAGTTCGACCCGGAAATCGAGGCGGCGATCCAGCTGCATCGCAGCATCGACATCTTTACCGACCGCCATCCGTTGGTGGGCGAGTCGCTGTCGCGTTTTTCCCTGACCCGCCGGCGTTATGCCGGCATCGTCCTGGACGTGTTTTTCGACCACTGCCTGGCCCGGGACTGGATGCTCTATGCCGACCGGCCGTTGGAGTTGTTCACTTCGGACGTATATCGGGTGCTGGCGGCCGAACCCCGGCTGCCCGGGCGCCTGGCGCAGATCGCGCCGCATATGGCCGCCCATGACTGGCTGGGTTCCTACCGCGAGTTCGAGGTGCTGGAGCAGGTGTTGCGGGGGATTGCCCGGCGCCTGTCACGCCCGGAAGAACTGGCGGCGGCGATGGGCGAGCTGGAGCGGCTGTATCAGCCGTTGAGCGAGGATTTCCGGGCGTTCTACCCGCAGTTGCAGGCATTCGCCGCGCAACATATGCAGCCGCGGTAGGAGCCGGCAGGCCGGCTCCTCCTGGCTCAGGCGGCGATCAGGTCGCTGGCACGCCGTGGCTCGGCTGGCTGGGCGATGTCGCCAAACAGAACCTTCTGCACCGCCTGTTGCGCCTGGAACGCCAGCGCGGCGCGCTCCTGGCCCTGGCAGGCAATCGGCTGCAGCAGATGGATTTCCACCCGGCCTTGATCGTTGGCGAACAAACGCATCAGGTGCGACAGCAAGTCGTCGTCGCCGATGAACGGCGCCAGCGGATCGATATCACCATCGCGCAGGTAACGAATGGCCACCGGCTGCAACGCCACGTCGGCGTCGATGGCGCTGGCCAGCAGGCGACCGTGGAAGGTGCGCAGGCTGCGGCCGTCGGTGGTGGTGCCTTCGGGGAACATCAGCAGTGGGTGGGTCTGCTGCAGATGGCGGGTCATCTGTTTGCGGATCAACTGGCTGTCGCCCGAACCGCGGCGGATAAACAGGCTGCCCGCCTTGGCGGCCAGCCAGCCG
Source organism: Pseudomonas sp. NFACC41-3 (assembly GCF_900109505.1). Taxonomy (NCBI): domain Bacteria; kingdom Pseudomonadati; phylum Pseudomonadota; class Gammaproteobacteria; order Pseudomonadales; family Pseudomonadaceae; genus Pseudomonas; species Pseudomonas sp. NFACC41-3. The sequence continues at coordinate 144,767 of NZ_FOAE01000004.1, read as the reverse complement.
GCGACCGGCCAGGTGCGCACTTCGGCCTTGGACAGGAACGACAGCGGCGTCAGCGCGCCGAGCAGCGGGATATCGGTCCAGGACACGTGATTGCTGACCCACAGCATCGGCTGCTTCGGCACCTCGCCGTGCACCGTCACGCCGAAGGGCAGGGCATTGCTCAGGCGCGCCATGAAAAAGCGCGACCAGCGCTGGCGCCGGACCATGGAATGGGCGACGCCCAGGCGCTCGAACACGCCGAACACGCAGGCCATGCTCAGGCCCAGCGCCACCACCAGCAGCACCCGGGCGATGCGCCCGTAGACCCGTAGCCGGCGCATCACACGGCCGCCTTGAAGTGACGGGCGTAGCGCGGGCACAGCTCGTCGCGCTTGAGCAGGATGAACACGTCGGCCACCTGGAAATCCTGGTCCCAGCACGGCTCGCCGCAGATCTTCGCGCCCAGGCGCATGTAGGCCTTGAGCAGCGGCGGCATCTCGGCGATGACGTTGGACGGGATATCGAGGTTCGGCAGCGGGTTCTTCGGTTCGGCGCGCAGGTGCTCGGTGCACAGGTAGCGTTCGCGCAGGCGCTGCATGATCGCGTGGGCCTGCACGCCGCCGTCCTGCATCGGGATGCTGGCGCAGCCCATCAAGTAGCTGTAGCCGCCCTGGTTGAGCACTTCGGCCAGCTCGCCCCAGAGCACGGCGATGGTGCCGCCGTTGCGGTAGGCCGGGTCGACGCAGGTCCGGCCGATCTCGAGGATCGGGCCCTTGAGCTGGACCAGGCCGTGCAGGCTGAATTCTTCTTCGCTGTAGAAACGCCCCAGGCTGCTGGCGGCCTGGTGGTCGAGCAGGCGGGTGGTGGCGACCAGGCGGCCGCTGTTCAAGTCACGTACGCCGATGTGGCTGCAGTGGACATCATAGTCATCCATGTCCAGACCCAGCTCAGCGCCTTTCAGTTTGGCGTTGAATTCGCCGCTGAAGACGTTGAAGCGCAGGGCCTGGGCTTCTTGCAGGGCCGCGGCGCCCACCAGGCGCTCGGCTTGCAGGCGGCGTTCATTGCCGGTGTCGCTGATGCGGGCGATCTGAGTCATTGTGAATCTCCGTGCGGGCCACTGACCCGCCTTGGGTTGCAGCCGATCGACTTTGTTGTGCAAAGTCAGGCTATGTAGCCCCGGTGTCATCGCCATGAAGCTTTGGTGATGCTTATATGACAGCCCCTGAGGACCCGCTTATGCCCTGGCAAGCCCTGTTGCACAGCCGTCGCCGGCTGCCCGCCCACCCGGACCTGGCCGAAGGTTATGCCGTGTTGTTACAGGAACTGGGACCGGTGACGCCCTTCGAGCTGGCGGTGCGCGGTGGGCGGTTGATGGCCACCCCGGGGCTGGCCTTCCTGGTGGGCTACCAGGCGGCCTTGCGCATGCTCTGGCCCAGCGCGCCGCTGAGCCTGGGCGCGCTGTGCGCCACCGAGCAGCGCAGCCTGCGCCCGGCTGACATGCAGACCCGGCTGCGGGACCTGCACCTGAACGGGCGCAAGGATTTCGTCACCGCCGGCGATGCCGCCGACTGGCTGCTGATCGCCGCCCGCTGCGAGGCGCAAGGCGAGTCGCCGCGCCTGAGCCTGGCGGTGGTCCATGCCGGCGAGCCCGGGGTCAAGGTCGACAAGCTGCCGGCGATCCCGCTGATGCCGGACATCAGCCACGGCCGCCTGCAATTGGATAACGCCCTGTGCGAACGGCTGGCGGGCGACGGTTGGGATGCCTATGTCAAACCCTTCCGCACCCTGGAAGACATCTATGTACTCAGCGCCATGACCGCCTGGCTGTATGGCGTCGGCCAGGACAACGACTGGCCGCAGACCCTGCTCCTGCAATTGCTGGCCTTGCTCGCCGGTTGCGCGGAAGTCAGCCGGCAGAACCCCTCGCTGAGCAGCGGGCATGTGTTGCTGGGTGGCCTGTTCGCCCAGTTCGACGGGCTCAAGCCGGCCCTTGAGCAGGCCTTTGCCGATGGCCCGGAGCTGTGGGCCGAATTGTGGAAGCGCGATCGGGCGGTGCTGGACCTGGCGGCGGGGGCGCGGAGCAAACGCCTGGCCAAGGCGCTGGCTCTATAGAAGGAGGGACCGCTGTGCGGCCCATCGCGAGCAAGCTCCTACATAAGCAGGGTCGCTTTTCTGTAGGAGCGAGCTTGCTCGCGATAGGTCCGCAGGACCGCCGGCCGGACAAAAACTGTCATCTCTCTGGTCTACCCTCAGCGGGTTCCCTTGCCCGAGTTCCCGCCATGCTCAAAGGCTCGACCCTGCTGCTTGCGTTGCTGTTGATGCTCCCACCCGCCTGGGCCGAGAACTGGCCCGGCGCGCAATGGAGCAAGGGCCCCGCAGCCAGCGGCCCGGCCCTTGAGGCATTGGAGGCCTATGCCTTCGCGCCCCGCAACGAGGCGACCCGCCTGGGCATCCGCAGCGACGCCTTGCTGGTGATCCGCGATGGCCAGTTGATCTATGAGCGTTATGCCGGCCCGACCAACGCCGATACCCCGCACCTGACCTGGTCCATCAGCAAAAGCCTGTTGGCCGCGGTGCTGGGCGTGGCCTATGGCGAAGGGCGTTTCCAGTTGCAGGACAAGGCCGCGCGCTTCCTGCCGGCGCTGCGCCAGCACCCGGACATCAGCCTGGCCGACCTGCTGCACTGGGCCTCGGGCCTGGACTGGCAGGAGGATTACGAGTACGCGCCCCTCAAGTCCTCGGTGGTGGCCATGCTCTACACCCGCGGCCACGGCGATATGGCGAGCTTTACCGCCGAGCACCCGGCCTTCAGCCCGCCGGGGCAGGTGTTTCGTTATTCCAGCGGTGACAGCAACCTGCTGTCGGCGGCCCTGAAAGGCATGCTGGGCGCCCAGCGTTATGCCGACTATCCCTGGCAGGCGCTGTTCGAGCCCCTGGGCATTACCCACGCCGTGTGGGAAAGCGATGCTACCGGCACCTTCGTCGGTTCCTCCTATGCCTACCTCACTGCCCGCGATCTGGCGCGGGTCGGCCTGTTGATGCTGCGCGACGGGCGCTGGGGCGAGCGCCAGTTGCTACCCAGGGACTGGGTCGAATTCAATCGCACGCCGTTCGCCGGTTATCAGGCCAATCAGGACGAGTTGGTGCCCGGCGGCCATTGGTGGCTCAACCGCGCCGTTGGCGGCGCCCCGTCGCCCTGGCCGGATGCGCCGGCCGATACCTTCGCGGCACTGGGCCATTGGGGGCAGGCGCTGTACGTGATCCCCAGCGCCGGGCTGGTGATCGTGCGTTATGCCGACGACCGCGACGGCAGCTATAGCCACAACGCATTGCTCAAGCTGGCCCTGGCGGCCTTCGCCCGGCAGGTGCAGCCATGAGCCGGCGTCCGTGGCTCGTGCGCCATCCCTTTGCCAGCCTGCTGTTGCTGGCGCTGTTGGCCTTGCTCGGCTGGGGCTGGAGCGAGCGGGTCGCCCTGCGGGCCTTCCCGGACATCCTCAGCGCCTACAGCGCCAAGGAGTACTGCTCCTGCCGCTACGTGATGCACAACGCCGCCGAGTACTGCGAAGGTTATGTGCAGCAGTACTTGCCACTCAAAAGCCTGCAGGACGATGCCGAGCACAAGCGGGTCAGCGCCAGCGGCCTGGGACGCAGCCACAGCGCTGTCTGGCTGGGCGAACGCCAGGGCTGTCGACTGGAGCCCTGAACGGCGCCGCGTAAAGATCGGTAATCCTTTCCCGGGGCTGCCAGCCCCCATGCTGATTGGCTCCCCGCACAAGGTTCCACCCTGTGGAACCACATTTGATTGTCGCGGCAGGCGGCTCGCGGTTATCTGAGGGCACGCCGCGATCACGCCTTGCCGCACCGTGAGACGCTCCGAAAAAAAGAACGGGATTACACCCGGCCCGAGGAGATACGTCATGACCCGTTTCCCGCATATCTTTGCCTGGCTCGACGACGTCGCCAGCGACCTGCGCGCCGTGCGCCAGGACATCCACGCCCACCCCGAACTCGGTTTCGAGGAGAACCGCACCTCGGCGCTGGTCGCCCGTTCCCTGGAGGAGTGGGGCTACCAAGTGCATAGCGGTATCGGCAAGACCGGCGTGGTCGCTGTGCTGCGCAATGGCAACAGCCCGCGCCGGCTTGGCCTGCGCGCCGACATGGACGCCTTGCCGATCATCGAGAACAGCGGCGTGGCCTACAGCAGCCGCCACAGCGGATGCATGCATGCCTGCGGGCACGACGGCCACACCGCCATGCTTCTCGGCGCGGCGCGTTACCTGGCGGCCACGCGCCAGTTCGACGGCACCCTGACCCTGATTTTCCAGCCGGCCGAAGAAGGCCAGGGCGGCGCCGAGGCGATGCTCGCCGACGGCCTGCTGGAGCGTTTCCCCTGCGACGCGTTGTTCGGCATGCACAACATGCCGGGGCTGCCGGCCGGTCACCTGGGGTTTCGCCAAGGGCCGATGATGGCCTCCCAGGACCTGCTCACCGTGACTCTTGAAGGCGTGGGCGGGCACGGTTCGATGCCGCATCTGACGGTCGACCCGCTGGTAGCCGCGGCCAGTGTGGTGATGGCCTTGCAAACCGTGGTGGCGCGCAACATCGATGCCCAGGAGGCGGCGGTGGTGACGGTCGGTGCGCTGCAGGCCGGCGAGGCGGCCAACGTGATTCCGCAACAGGCGTTGCTGCGCCTGAGCCTGCGGGCGCTGAACGCACCAGTGCGCGAGCAGATGCTCGAACGGGTCAGGACGATCATCCACACCCAGGCCCAGAGCTTCGGCTGCTCGGCCAGCATCGAACACCGCCCGGCCTATCCGGTGCTGGTCAACAGCCCGGAGCAGACCGAATTCGCCCGCCAGGTCGGGGTGGCGCTGCTGGGCGAGCAGGCGGTCGACGGCAACACGCGCAAGCTGATGGGCAGTGAAGACTTCGCCTGGATGCTGCAGCGCTGCCCTGGCAGCTACCTGTTCATCGGCAACGGCCTGTCCCGGCCGATGGTTCACAACCCCGGCTACGACTTCAACGACGACATCCTGCTGACCGGCGCCGCCTATTGGGCCGCGCTGGCCGAGAGCTGGCTCGAGCCGGCCTGAGTTTTCCCTTTCTTCTGCCGCTGAATCGGGCGCCGTGGCGCCCGGCACTTCCCATAAGGGGCCGACTCGTTACCCGAGAGGCCCGACAAGAATAGAAGGACAGCGCTCATGCACACCTCGAAATCCAGTGTTTCGCGTACCCGGCAAGTGGTCGCCGCAGTGATCGGCAACGCCCTGGAGTGGTACGACTTCATCGTCTACGGCTTTCTGGCCAGCATCATCGCCCGGCAGTTTTTTCCCTCCGACGACGAGTACGCCTCGCTGCTGATGGCCCTGGCCACCTTTGGCGTGGGCTTTTTCATGCGCCCGGTGGGCGGCATCCTGCTGGGCATGTATTCGGACCGCAAAGGCCGCAAAGCGGCCATGCAACTGATCATCCGCTTGATGACAGTCTCCATCGCCCTGATCGCCTTTGCCCCCAACTACGCGGCCATCGGCATGGGCGCGCCGCTGATGATCGTGGTCGCGCGCATGCTGCAGGGCTTCGCCACCGGCGGCGAATACGCCAGCGCCACGGCCTTCCTGGTGGAAAGCGCGCCGGCGCACCGCAAGGGCCTGTACGGTTCCTGGCAACTGGTCGGGCAATGCCTGGCGGTGTTCTCCGGGGCGGCGATGGTGGCGTTGGTCACTCATCTGTTCTCGCCCGAGGACCTCGATCTGTGGGGCTGGCGCCTGCCGTTCGTCATCGGCTTGCTGATCGGCCCGGTGGGCCTGTGGATCCGCAAGTACATGGAGGAGCCGGAAGCCTTCGTCGAGGCCCGCAGGCAGGTGCGCGGCAACGGCCCGGGCCTGATGCAGGTGCTGCGCGAGCACCGGCGCAGCATCCTGGTGTCCATGGGCCTGGCCTGCGGGGCGACGGTGTCGTTCTACGTGGTGCTGGTGAACATGCCGACCTTCGCCCACAAGAACCTCGGCTTGCCGCTGGACCAGGTGTTGCTGGTGCAGATGTTCGCGGTGGCGCTGATGACGGTGGTGATTCCATTGTCCGGCGCCCTGTCGGACCGGCTGGGGCGGCGCCCGGTGTTGCTGGCCTTCACCCTGGCGTTTTTCGTCATGGTGTACCCGCTGTACGTCTGGGTCGCCGCGGCGCCCTCGATCGAGCGGCTGCTGGTGATGCAGGTGCTGCTGTGCAGCGCCATCGGCGGTTTCTTTGGCCCGGCGCCGACGGCGCTGGCCGAACAGTTCCCGGTGCAGGTGCGTTCCACCGGGGTGTCGGTGGCTTACAACGTGGCGGTCATGGTCTTCGGCGGTTTTGCCCCGCTGATCGTGACCTGGCTCAGCAAGGTACTGGGCACCCCGGTGGCTCCGGCGTTTTATGTCTTGTTTGCCTGCGTGTTGACGCTGCTGGGCACTTATTGCCTGCATGAGGCACCCAAAGAGAAGAAACCGAGCACACTGAATTTCGGGGTGAAGCCTTGATGGATATCGCAATACAAGACCTTGGACCTATTGTCGAACTGGGCGCCGTCGAGCTGTCCCGGGCGATCCACGCCCGCAGGTTTTCCTGCCGCGAAGTGATGTCGGCCTACCTGGACCGGATCGAGCGCTGCAATCCCCGGGTCAATGCCCTGGTGTCCCTGCGCGAGCGCCAGGTGCTGCTGGCCGAGGCCGAGGCGCGCGACCGCCAGCTGGACCGGGGCCAGTCCCTGGGCTGGATGCACGGCATGCCGCAGGCGATCAAGGACCTGGCGGCCACCGCCGGGCTGCGCACGACCCTGGGCTCGCCGCTGTTCGCCGAACAGATCCCGGCCCATGACGCCATTTGCGTGGAGCGGGTCCGGGCCAGCGGGGCGATCATCGTCGGCAAGAGCAACGTGCCGGAGTTTGGCCTGGGCTCGCAGACCTACAACAAGGTGTTCGGCACCACCGGCAATGCCTACGACCCGACGTTGAATGCTGGCGGCAGCAGTGGCGGGGCGGCGGTGGCCCTGGCGCTGCGCATGCTGCCGGTGGCCGATGGCAGCGACATGATGGGCTCGTTGCGCAACCCGGCGGCCTTCAACAATGTCTTCGGCCTGCGCCCGTCCCAGGGGCGGGTGCCCCACGGCCCGGCACCGGAGCTGTTCGTCCAGCAACTGGCCACCGAGGGGCCGATGGGCCGCAGCGTGGCCGATATCGCGTGCCTGCTGGCCACCCAGGCCGGGTACGACCCGCGGGTGCCCTTGTCGCTCAAGGACGACCCGGCGATCTTCAACGAGCCTTTGCAGCGGGACTTTCGCGGCACGCGTGTGGGCTGGCTGGGGGACTACGACGGCTATCTGGCCATGGACGATGGTGTGCTGGCGCTGTGCGAGTCGGCGCTGGGGGATTTTCGCCAGCTGGGCTGCGAGGTCGAGGCCTGCCAGCCGGCGTTTTCCATGGCGGCGCTGTGGCAGTGCTGGCTGGTGCACCGGCATTGGCTGGTCCAGGGCAACCTGGGGCCGCTGTATGCCGACCCGCAGAAGCGCCAGCTGCTCAAACCCGAGGCGCAGTGGGAAGTCGAGGGCGGGCTGCGCCTGAGCGCGGCGGATGTCTACCAGGCCTCGCAGATTCGCAGCGACTGGTACCGGGCCCTGGAGCGCCTGTTCGAACGTTACGATTTCCTGCTGTTGCCCAGCGCCCAAGTGTTCCCTTTCGATGCAGGGGTGCCTTGGCCGCGCCTTGTCGGAGGGCGGGAAATGGACACTTACCATCGCTGGATGGAAGTGGTGATCGGCCCGACCCTGGCCGGCCTGCCGAGCCTCAGCGTGCCGGTCGGCTTCAATCCGGCGGGCTTGCCCATGGGCATGCAGATCATCGGCCCGGCCCAGGCCGACCGGGCGGTGTTGCAGCTCGGTCATGCCCACGAACAACTGACGCAGTGGGTCAGGCGCCGGCCGCCGGGTCATCCGTTGTAACCCTCGAACCGGGGTGTGCGGGTTTATCGGGCCCGCATCTTGCTGCGTAAAACGCTCATCCATCCGCTTATCAGGGAGGTCGGCATATGGCCAGCAAGGTAGAAACCGGCAGTGTGCGTTCGGTCGAACGGGCCTTGGCGATCGTCGAACTGCTGGGCCAGCACCAGGCCCTGGGCCTGGAGGAGCTGCACTACCTGACGGCGCTGCCCAAGGCCACGGTGTCGCGCATGCTCCTGACGTTGCAGGAGCAGGGCTGGATCTATCGCGGCCTGAGCGACCGGCGCTACCGGCTGTGCGCCAGGCGGCTGTTCGGCGACCAGCAGCAACGCTTCAAGCGGCAACTGGTGGAGCGCGCCGCGCCCTGGTTACAGGCGCTGAGCGAGCGCACCGGGCTGGTGGTCGACCTGTCGTGTTTCGACGGCGAGCGCCTGGAGGTCATGGAAAGTTCGATCCCGGCGGTGCTGCGCAAGCGTTATCCGCATAACTGCCAGATCGTCGGCCACTATTCGAGCCTGTTCCATTCGGCGATGGGCAAGGCGTGCCTGGCCGAGCTGGATCACGAGCAGGTCCAGCGCCTGGCCGTCCGCGAGCGGGTGCCCCAGGAGGACCAGTACCGCGCCTGCGAACAATCCCAGCATCAAGGGTTCGGCCAGCGCACCGAAGGTTATTGGGAGTACCCGGTGCGGCTGCCGTTCCTGATCCGCGCCGTGGCCTTGCCGATTCGTGACCAGGGCCGGCTGGTGGGCAGCATGGCCCTGCACTGGCCGATGGACCAGGCGCCGGTGGAGCGGGTGCTGAGTTTGCACCTGGACAGCCTCGCGGCGACTGTCCACGATGTCGAGCGCAGCCTGTAGCCGCTGCCGAAGGCTGCGATCTGCCGGCACAGCCGTGACATTCTCGCGGGCGCAGGAGGTCCTGCGGGTCTTTCGCAGCCTGGGGCAGCGGCTAGGGAATTCACCGTTCGGGGCTGGTCGCTGTTTGCAAGCGCACGCGGGCCGGTTAAGGTTCGGCTCAGATTTCTCGACCCCATGAGTCTTCCATGTTCAACGCTTCTTTCCCTAAAGCCCTGGGCGCTTTGCTGCTGGCCTGCGCGGCCTGGCCGGCCCAGGCCAACTGGTACCTGGACAACGAGTCCTCGCGCCTGTCGTTCGTCACCACCAAAAACGCCAATGTTTCGGAAGTCCATCGTTTCCTGGTCCTGCACGGCAAGGTCGACGCCAAGGGCATGGCGCAGCTGGAAGTCGAGCTGGACTCGATCAACAGCGGGATTCCGCTGCGTGACGAGCGCATGCGCAAGGAGCTGTTCGAGATCGAGCGGCATCCGGATGCTCTGATCAATGCTCAGATCAACCTGCGTCCGATCAACGACCTGGCGCCCGGCGCGCAGATCGAGCTGCGTTTGCCGGTCAATGTCACCCTGCACGGCAAACAGCATGAATACAGCGCCGAACTGCTGGCCACGCGCCTGGACGATCGGCGTTTCCAGGTGGTGACCCTGGAGCCGTTGATGCTCAACGCCGCCGATTTCGACCTGGTGCCGGGGCTCGAAACCCTGCGCAAGGCGGCCGGCCTGTCGGCGATCAGTCTGTCGGTGCCGGTGGGTGCGGTGCTGATCTTCACGGCGCGCTGATATGGCGGGCGCGGTCTTTCCCTGGCGTGAAGGCAATCGTTTCGAGTTGCTGATCGACGGTCCGAGTTTTTTCCCGCGGATGCTGGTGGCGATCGCCCGTGCCCGTGAGCAGGTGGAACTGGAGCTGTACCTGGTGGAGGCGGGCGCCTGTGCCGAAGCCATGGTCCAGGCCCTGACCCAGGCCGCGGAGCGCGGGGTGCGGGTGCGTTGCCTGTTCGACGACTACGGCAGCCTGGCCTTCACCCTGGGCCTGCGCCAGCGCCTGACGGGCGCCGGGGTCGAACTGCGCTTCTACAATCGCCTGAGCTGGCGCCGCGGGGTGCGCAACCTGTATCGCGACCATCGCAAACTGTTGCTGGTGGATCAGGAACTGGCAGTGGTCGGCGGCACCGGGGTGACCGATGAATTCTGGAACCCGCTGCAGGACAGCTGCGACTGGCATGAGGTCATGGTGGAAATCAGCGGCCCGCTGGTGCTCGACTGGCAGATGCTGTTCGACCGGCAGTGGATTGCCAACCGCCATCGCACCGCCTGGAAGCCGGCGTCGAACTTCGGCTTGCCACGCCTGCCGCGGGTGCCGGCCCAGGGCGAGGGCATGGGCCGGGTGGCCTATGCCGACGCCCGGCAACACCGGGATATTCTGCAATCGCTGGTGCGCGCGCTGAACAGCGGGCAACGGCGAATCTGGCTGGCGACCCCGTATTTCCTGCCGACCTGGAAGGTCCGCCGCTCACTGCGCCGTGCCGCCGGGCGCGGAGTGGACGTGCGCCTGCTGCTGACCGGGCCGCGCACCGATCACCCGTCGGTGCGTTATGCCGGGCATCGTTATTACCCGCGCCTGCTGCGGGCCGGGGTGAAGATCTTCGAATACCAGCCGCGTTTCCTGCACCTGAAGATGGTGCTGATCGACGATTGGGTGAGCATCGGCTCGTGCAATTTCGATCACTGGAACCTGCGCTTCAACCTCGAGGCCAACCTCGAAGCCCTCGACATGCCGCTCACCGATGCGGTGGTTGCAAGCTTCCTCGCCGACTTCGACCAGAGCCAGGAAGTCAGCCTCGAAGCCTGGAAGAACCGCCCGCTGTGGCGGCGGGTCAAGCAGCGGATCTGGGGCTGGGTGGACCGGCTGGTGGTCAACCTGCTCAATCGCCGCGACTGAACGGGCCTTGGCCTGAGCAAGCTCGCTCCTACGAGAACGATAGGAGCGAGCCTGGGAGGGGTTACAGCAGTTCGAAGCTCTGTTGCTTGACGTCCCGGGAGTCCAGGCCGATCTCGACCTTGAACTCGCCCGGCTCCGCGGCGTACTTGAGCTGGGCGTTGTAGAACTTCAGGTCGTCTTCGCTGATGCTGAAGTGGATCACCTTCTGTTCGCCGGCCTTGAGCTGCACTTTCTGGAAGTTTTTCAGTTCCTTGATCGGGCGGATCATGGAGCCGGCGACGTCCTGGATATACAGCTGCACCACGGTTTCGCCGTCGCGCTTGCCGGTATTTTTCAGGGTTACGCTGGCGTCGAGCTTGCCGCTCTTGTTCAACGTGGTCGACGACAGGGCCATGTCCGACAGGCTGAAGGTGGTGTAGCTCAGGCCATACCCGAACGGAAACAGGGGACCGGTGGTGTCGTCGAAATACTGCGAGGTGTAGTTGCCTGGTTTGCCCGGGGTGAACGGCCGGCCAATGGTCAGGTGGTTGTAGTAGGTCGGGATCTGCCCCACCGAACGCGGGAAAGTGATCGGCAGCTTGCCGGACGGGTTGTAGTCGCCGAACAGCACGTCGGCGATGGCGTTGCCGCCTTCGGTGCCGCTGAACCAGGTTTCCAGGATCGCGTCGGCCTGCTCGTTCTCGTCGAGCAGCGCCAGCGGCCGGCCGTTCATCAATACCAGCACCAGCGGCTTGCCGGTGGCCTTGAGGGCCTTGATCAGCTCGCGCTGGCTGGCCGGGATGTGCAGGTCGGTACGGCTCGAGGACTCGTGGGACATGCCCCGCGATTCGCCCACCGCCGCCACCACCACGTCAGCCTGCTGCGCGGCCTTCACCGCTTCGTCGATCAACTGCTGGGCCGGGCGCGGGTCGTCCACCACTTCCGGGGCATCGAAGTTGAGGAAGTTCAGGTAGTCGACCACCGCCTTGTCGGCGGTGATGTTCGAACCACGGGCGTAGATCAGCTGCGCCTGATCGCCCAGGGCGCGGCTCATGCCGTCGAACAGGGTGACCGATTGCGCCGGCACGCCGGCGGCGGCCCAACTGCCCATCATGTCGATCGGTGCCTTGGCCAGCGGACCGACCAGGGCGATCTTGCCGGCCTTTTTCAGCGGCAGGGTTTCATTGGCGTTCTTCAGCAGCACCAGGCTGCGGCGCGCCACATCGCGGGCATCGCTGCGGTGCAGGCGGCTTTCGGCGTTGGTGTCGGCCGGGTCTTCTTCGGCCTTGCCGATGCGCAGGTAGGGGTTGGCGAACAGGCCCATGTCGTACTTGGCGGCCAGCACTTCGCGCACGGCGTTGTCCAGGTCGCGCTGGCTGACGTCGCCGGACTTGATCAGCCCCGGCAGTTCCTTGGCGTACAGCGAGTCGTTCATGCTCATGTCGATGCCGGCCTTGATCGCCAGCTTGGCGGCTTCGCGGCCGTCCTTGGCGACGCCGTGGCGCATCAGCTCGACGATGGCGCCGTGGTCGCTCACCGCCAGGCCCTTGAAGCCCCACTCCTTGCGCAGCAGGTCGTTCATCAGCCAGGTGTTGGAGGTGGCCGGCACGCCATTGATCGAGTTCAGCGCCACCATCACCCCGCCGGCACCGGCGTCGATCGCGGCGCGGTAGGGCGGCAGGTAGTCCTGGTACATCTTTACCGGGCTCATGTCGACGACGTTGTAGTCGCGACCGCCTTCCACCGCGCCGTACAGGGCGAAGTGCTTGACGCTGGCCATGATGCTGTCGGCGTTCTTCGGGCTGTCGCCCTGGTAGGCCTTGACCATGACTTTGGCGATGCGCGAGACCAGGTAGGTGTCTTCGCCGAAGCCTTCGGAGGTGCGGCCCCAGCGTGGGTCGCGGGAGATGTCGACCATCGGCGCGAAGGTGATGTCCAGGCTGTCGGCGCTGGCTTCCCGGGCGGCGATGCGCCCGGAGCGGCCGATGGCGTCCATGTCCCAGCTCGACGCCAGGGCCAGGGGGATCGGGAAGATCGTGCGGTGGCCGTGGATCACGTCATAGGCGAAGAACATCGGGATCTTCAGCCGGCTGCGCATGGCCGCGTCCTGCATCGGCCGGTTTTCCGGGCGGGAGATGGAGTTGAAGGTGCCGCCGATGCGCCCGGCGGCGATTTCCTTGCGGATCAGCTCGCGGGGCATTTCCGGACCGATGCTGATCAGGCGCAACTGGCCGATCTTTTCATCCAGGGTCATCTGCTTGAGCAGGTTGTCGATGAAAGCGTCCTTGTTCTGCAGGACCGCGTCCGAAAAGGGTTTTTCCTGGGCCGATACCGGCGTGGCGGCGGCGAGGGCAGGGTGACTGGCCAGGCTGATCAGCAAACCCAGCAAACACAGCTTCTTCATGAATATTGTTCTCTAGGGCCTAAAACAGACGCGATCAGTACGCGTCGAGCGGCCGAAAATTGGGAGAGCGGCTAATAAAGGAACGACTATTGTTGTTCGGATAAATGCAGCACACTTCTGAACTCTTTTTCGCGCTGGGCATCTTTTAGCCGATTGGCCCGATGCAATCCAGTGGTGGCGGCAGATTATGCCCAATGCACTCGATTCAAAGGGTTACAGGTTCCATCCCCTAGGTTGCAAGGAGCGTCACCACCATGAACGTACGACAGAGCCTTCGCTCAAGCTGGCCCGTGATGGCATTGCTGCTGCTCAGCAGCCTGCTCAGCGGCTGCGGGATCAACAACATCCCGACCCTCGACGAACAGGCCAAGGCGGCCTGGGGTCAGGTCCAGAACCAGTACCAGCGTCGCGCCGACCTGATCCCCAACCTGGTGGAAACGGTCAAGGGCTACGCCAAGCACGAACAGGAGACCCTGACCGCGGTGATCGAGGCGCGGGCCAAGGCGACGTCGATCCAGGTCGATGCCAGCACCCTGGACAACCCGGAAAAACTCAAGCAGTTCCAGCAGGCCCAGGACCAGCTGACCGGCGCCTTGAGCCGTTTGATGGTGGTGTCCGAGCGGTATCCGGACCTCAAGGCCAACCAGAACTTCCTGGCCCTGCAGTCGCAGCTCGAAGGCACCGAGAACCGCATCGCCGTGGCGCGTCGCGATTTCATCCTCGCGGTGCAGAAGTACAACACCGAGATCCGTACCTTCCCCGGCCGCCTGTGGCACAGCGTGATGTACAGCAACCTGCCGGTGCGCGAGACCTTCGAGGCCACCAGCCCCGACGCCGACAAAGCGCCGCAAGTGAAGTTCTGATCAGCAGCGGCTACCCGCGGATCGTGCGAGCGACCGCGGGATCCGCCCCGGCGTTACCACGGATGAGGTTCCAATGCGCGTGTTGAGAGTGGGTGTGGTGCTGTTGCTCTGGGTATTGGCGATAACGGCCCAGGCCGAGCTGAAGTTCCCGGCGCTGAGCGGGCGGGTGGTGGACAACGCCCAGATGATCGAGCCGGCGGTGCGCCAGCAACTGACCCAGGAGCTGGCCTCCCACGAACAGTCCACCGGCGAGCAGGTGGTGGTCGTGACCCTGCCGGACCTGCAAGGCACCAGCATCGAGGACTTCGGCTATCAGCTGGGGCGCTACTGGGGCATCGGCCAGAAGGACAAGAACAACGGCGCCTTGTTGATCGTCGCCCGCGACGATCGCAAGCTGCGCATCGAAGTCGGTTACGGCCTGGAAGATCGCCTGACCGACGCGCAAAGTTCGGTGATCATCAACCAGGTCATCACCCCGGCCTTCAAGGCCGGCCATTTCAGCAAGGGCATCAGCGATGGCGTATCGGCCATGCTGCTGGTGCTGGGCGGCAATCCACTGGACGAACCGAGCGCTGCCTATGACGGTGGCGGCGAGCGCGGCAGTGAGTTTTTCGAGCGGCATCCCGGCGCGCTGGTGTTCCTGGTGCTGCTGTTTATCGTGACGATCTTCGTCTGCCAGTTGCTTGGCATCCTGCCCAGCGGTGGCGGCGGGCGTGGCGGTTCCGGAGGTTTTGGCGGGGGCGGTTTTGGCGGCGGAGGCGGTGGGGGCTTCAGCGGCGGCGGTGGTAGTTTTGGCGGCGGCGGATCGTCAGGCGGCTGGTGACTAACAATAATCGATGAGTATGGGAAGACATGGCACTACTGAGTGAGTACGAACAACGGCAGGTCGCCGAGGCGATCGCCCGGGTCGAACAGCAGACCGATGCCGAACTGGTCACCGTGCTGGCCGCCCGCGCCGACGACTACGCCTATATCCCGTTGCTCTGGGCCAGCCTGCTGGCGCTGATCGTGCCGGGCGTGGTGCATTACGCCACCGGCTGGATGAGCATGCACCTGTTGCTGCTGGTGCAGTGGGCGACCTTTATCGTGCTCTGCCTGGTGTTCCGCATTCCGCGGATCACCACCCGCCTGATTCCGCGCTCGGTGCGCCACTGGCGCGCCTCGAACCTGGCCCGCCGCCAGTTTCTCGAACAGAACCTGCACCACACCGTCGGTAGCACCGGGATGCTGATCTTCGTCTGCGAAGCTGAGCGTTATGTGGAGATCCTGGTGGACGAGGGCATTTCCAGGCGCCTCGACGACAAGACCTGGGACGCCATCGTCCAGGCCTTCACCCAGCAGGTGAAGCAGGGGCAGACCCTGCAAGGCTTCATCAACTGCATCGAGGCCTGCGGCGAACTGCTCAAGGTGCATGTGCCGGTGACCCATGTGCGCAACGAACTGCCCAACCGCCTGGTGGTCCTGGCCTGATTTTCCCCGCTCCTGTAGCCGCTGCCGCAGGCTGCGCCAGGTCCGCAGGACCTCCAGCGATCTTGAGAGCGCCACGGCCTTTCGGCCGATCGCAGCCTTCGGCAGCGGCTACAGGAGGCCCCATCGCCTGGAATTCTGCGCCGCCGGGTAAATAACTCCGTGCCCCGGCGGGCCATCCCCCCTAAAATACCCGCCATTCCCCGATTCACACCCCGCATCGCCCGAGGCACCTTTTACATGTCCGCAACCGCAACCCCCGCCAGCCTCGCGCCGGATCATCACGCCCAGTTTCTCGAATTGCTGGAAACCAGCCTGGCGCAGAACGCCTTTATCAAACTGGTGCTGGCCAAGCATGTGGGGGCCGAGGCGGATTTGCAGCGGTTGATCATCAAGCAACTGACGGTCAAGGAGCAGCCGTGCCTGTCCTTCGTCTACCGCTACAAGACCCGCGACATCACCAAGAATTTCTCCCTCGATGAAGGCGTGGCGCTGATTGCCGGGCTGCTGCCGGCGTCGTTCAAGAACGCGCACTTGCTGTCGCTCACCGATGAAGTGCAGCTCGAATACAGCAAGAAGGGCAAGAGTTCGCTGTTCAAGGGCAAGGCCCAGCAGCAGCGCGAAGTGCCGTCCGCCGAGCACAACCGCGAGAAGAATCGCTACCTGGAGCTGAGCCGGCCGTTCCTCACCGACCTGGGGGTGACCAACAAGCAGCACGAGCTGATCCCGGCGATGTCGCGCAAGTGGAAGCAGATCAACAAGTTCATCGAGGTCTTCAGCCATGCGCTGAGTTCGTCGCCGATCAACCTGCAACAGCCGGTGCGGGTGGCGGACTTCGGCTCCGGCAAGGGCTACCTGACCTTCGCCATCCACGACTACCTGTGCAACACCTTGCAGGCGCAAGGGCAGGTGACCGGCGTGGAACTGCGCGAAGACATGGTGACCCTGTGCAACGCCGCGGCGGCGCGCCTCGACCATCAGGGCCTGGAGTTCAAGTGCGGCGACGTGCGCAGCGTGGCGCCGAGCGAGCTGGACGTGATGATCGCCCTGCATGCCTGCGATATCGCCACCGACTACGCGATCCATACTGGCATTCGTTCCGGCGCGGCGATCATCATGTGCTCGCCGTGCTGCCACAAGCAGATCCGCCCGCAGATGCAGAGCCCGGCGCTGCTCAAGCCGATGCTGCAATACGGCCTGCACCTGGGCCAGCAGGCGGAGATGGTCACCGACAGCCTGCGCGCGCTGTTCCTCGAAGCCTGCGGCTACGAGACCAAGGTCTTCGAGTTCATCTCCCTGGAACACACCAACAAGAACAAGATGATCCTCGCGGTCAAACGCGCCGAGCCCCAGGACCCGACCCAGCTGCTGGCGAAGATCGGCGAGCTCAAGGCGTTCTACCACATCAGCGAGCACTGCCTGGAGACCCTGCTGCGGGCCGACGGCTACCTGGGCTGATCACGCTCCTGTAGCCGCTGCCGCAGGCTGCGAACGACGGCGCAGCCGGCGCAAGGGCGGCCCACTCCATCGTGCAGATGCACCGCAGTGCCGATCGCAGCCTGCGGCCGTAGGAGCGAAGCTTGCTCGCGATGAACGATGACGCGGTGTACGGACGCGTTGCAGGCGTAGTACCGGGTTATTACCCGGCCTTGCGGATAGGGACTACCTTGAATACTCCTGTTTTCCCTTGAAGAGGAGTCATCTCCATGGCCGCGAAAAAAATCCTCATGCTGGTCGGCGATTACGTCGAGGACTACGAAGTGATGGTGCCGTTCCAGGCGCTGCTGATGGTCGGCCACACCGTGCATGCGGTGTGCCCGGACAAAAAGGCCGGGCAGACCGTGCGCACGGCGATCCACGACTTTGAAGGCGACCAGACCTACAGTGAAAAACCGGGCCATCAGTTCGCCCTGAATTTTGACTTCGCCAAGGTCGAGGCCGCCGATTACGACGCGCTGCTGATCCCCGGCGGTCGCGCCCCGGAATACCTGCGGTTGAACGAAAAAGTCCTGCAACTGGTGCAAGCCTTCGACCAGGCCGGCAAGCCAATTGCCGCCGTCTGCCACGGCGCCCAGCTGCTGGCCGCGGCGGGCATTCTCGAAGGCCGCGAGTGCAGCGCCTACCCGGCCTGTGCCCCGGAAGTGCGCCTGGCCGGCGGTACCTACATCGATATTCCCGTGACGGACAGCCACGTCCAAGGCAATCTGGCGACGGCCCCGGCCTGGCCGGCGCACCCCAGCTGGCTGGCCGGTTTCCTCGGCCTGCTGGGCACCAAAATCACCCTGTAAACGGATGACTTGCTGGCGCTGCTTTTCTGTCAGGAAGCAGCGCCATCGTCCTACCTCCAACCGAGGAGCACCCAGCATGTGCGAGCTCTACGTCAAAGCCGACCCGATCCTCTACGAGTCCCGTTCGCGCTCGCTGCGCATCTGCGGGGTGGTCACCACCCTGCGCCTGGAAAACCAGTTCTGGGACATCCTCAGTGAAATCGCCGAGGTCGATGGCATGACCACCAACCAGCTGATCGCCAAGCTCTACGAAGAGGTGATGGACTACCGCGGCGAAGTGGTGAATTTCGCCTCGTTCCTGCGGGTCAGCTGCACCCGCTACCTGAGCCAGCGCCGCAGCGCCACGCCGGAACTCAGCGTGGTGCGCAGCGCCACCAAATAACCCCGCACACTGTACCCTGTAGCCGCTGCCGAGCCTGCGAGGCTGCGATCGCCCGCGTAGCGGGCGCCAAGCCAGGCAACACCACGTATCAGACATACCGCGTTGTCAGGTTTTACGGGGCTGTGCCCCGATCGCAGCCTCGCTGGGGCTCGGCAGCGGCTACAGGGGCCGTTTCAGGTCAAGAGGTCGGGCGGGTGCCGTCGAGCAGGGCGTCCACCACTGCCCGGGCCATTTCCACCGAATGCACCATGGACCAGATCAGCCCGCGCTCGATGCCGCTGGCGCGTTCGGTGATTTCATCGGACACCTCCTCGGCACATTTGAGCAGCAGGGACACGTGCATCAGTGCGTCTTCGGCATTGACCCCGGGCTGCACGGCGAACAGCGGATTGCCCTGGCCATCGCGCAGGCCAAAGGGGCGGCGGCGAGTGCCTTGCAAGGTGGCGATCAGGCTGGCGTTGGCGCGATCCAGTTCCGGGTCGCGCAGTTTACGAGGAGATTGCAGGGGTGGATCGGGGACGAGCTTTTTCATGTGTGTCACTCACTCAGTAGTTCCTAGGACTGCCAAGCTCACTTCCACATGAGGGGTGGCAGTTGTGCGTGGGTGTGGAAGACCGGGACTGAGTAACCCGGCACACCCGAAGGTGTCCCGCGCACAACCGCCATAAAAGGCGCCGTCGACGAAAATACGTCGACGCCTGCTTACGAGCGCTCATGCTTACTCAGGACCGAACTTCCACATCCGGGCCGCTGATTTTGCAGCGACCCAGGCAGACTGCCTGATCGATTTGAGGGGTACAAGGCGCTCAAAGGCGTTGGGGATTTTCTAGGAAATACCTTACAAAACAAAGCGAAACTTCTTCTCCGTCCAGCACCTCTCCCTGACCAATACCTGTAGCCGCTGCCGAGCCTGCGAGGCTGCGATAGGTCCGCAGGACCTCAGACGGTCGCAAGATCGCCGCGCCCCTTCGGGTCGATCGCAGCCTCGCAGGCTCGGCAGCGGCTACAGGGGTTGCAGCGATTGCAGGGGTTACAGCGGTTACAGGGGCAGCGCCCCCGGTTCAGAAGAACCGGGTCACGCTGATCTTGGCGTTACGCCCAAGGCTGGAGGCGTTTTCGCCGCTCAGGGGCGGGCGGTAATCGCGGTTGAACATGTTGTCCAGGGTGAAGTTGACTTCCGTGCCCTTGAGGTACGGCTGCTGCGGTTTCCAGTTGGCGAACAGGCCCTGCACGTTGTAGCGGTCGTTCTCGTACTGGTCCCAGTAGGAGTCGCCCAAGGCGCTGGCCGGGCCGCTCGGGTAGACGTCGCTCGGCACGCGGTCGGTCTGGCGTACCCACTGGCCCTGCCAACCCACTTGCGCATCCCACTGCGGAATTTTCACCCCCAGGGTGGCGACCCACTTGCGCGGCGGAATGTCCCGCGCCCAGACATTCGGCCCCCAGGGGTTGGTGTAGGCGCCTTCATGCTTGCCGGTGATCCAGGAGTAGGACAGCGAGCCGAACAGGTAGGTCGAATCGTAGAAGCTCTCGACCTCGAAACCCTTGATGGTCAGGTCGCCGATATTGCGGTAGACCCCGATCGTCGGCTGGTTGCACACCTGGCCAATGCTCTTGCCGCCGCTCAGTTGCTCGGGGCAGCCGATCCCCAGGTTCTTCATGATTTCGTCTTTGATCTCATTGCGGAACACGGTGGTGCGGATTTGCACGCTATCGGCATCGCTGAACACATTGGCGAAGCTGGTGATATTACCGGCGCGCAACGCGGTGATGCGCTCCGGATCGAGGTCGCGGCTGGTGGCCGAGCGGGTGGTGCCCGGCGCCTGGACTTCGTACTGCTCGTCGATCACTGGCGCGCGCCAGGTCTTGCTGTAGTCGGCGAACAGGGCGAATTGCGGGGTAACCGTCCAGAACGCCGACAGCCGTGGCGACCAGCCGGTGTAGGTCTTGTCGCCATAATCGTGGCCGACCACCGGGTCGGGGCTGTTGTAGATCGGCGCGTCGTTTTTCTGCCCACGGTTGCGCACATGGTCGTAGCGCAGGGACGGGGTCAGGGTGAAGTTGCCCAGGGTGATGGCGTCCTGGATATAGAAGGCGTTGTTGTCGACCTTGCCATGGGGCATGAAGCCCGGCTGGTAATGCCCGTTGTTGTACTTGGGCACCTCATAGGTCTTGCCCGGCATCCACATGTCCACCTCGCGGGTGTGCTTGCGGATCTGGATGCCATGAGTCAGGGCATGTTCCAGCGGGCCGGTGCTGAAGCGGCTGGTGTTTTTCAGCGAGAGGATCCTGTCCTCGTAACCCACGGTGATCTTGCGGCCACCGGAGGCGGGCTGGGTGTAGGCGTTCGGGCCGCGCTCGTCGGTCTGGTCGGTCTTGGAATCGGAGTACTTGGCCTCGAAGTCGATCCACGGGTTGTCCAGCGGCGTGTACTGGTACTTGGCCTGCCAGGTGGTGTCGATGGTATTGCGCTGGGCCAGGAAGCGCCGGGTGGCGCCGTCGTAGCCGTACTTGTCGATATCGTTCTGGGTCGGCGGCGTCGGGTAGCTCTTGGCCGAGAAGGGCGCCCAGATATCGCTGTTGGAACGCATATAGCTGAAGCCCAGGCGGTGTTCGTCGGTCAGCTGCATGTTCAGCTTGAACAGCTCGCCGTCCAGGTCCTGGGCGGTGTTGGGCAGGCGCTTGGGGTTGATCGGGTAGGCGTTGCGCGGGTCCGGCTGGGCGCTGGCCAGTTTCATGTCGTCGCCGTCGCGCTTGGTCCAGTAGGCCAGGGCATCGAAACGCCGGTCCTCGGTGCGCCCGTACACCGCGCCGGTGTAGGCCTGCTCATGGCTGTTGCTGCTGTAGCCATACTTGAGCATGGCACCGGTGTCGCGGCCTTCCTGCAGCAGGTCGGGGGCGTCCTTGGTCTCCATGTGCACGGTGCCGCCGAAACCACCGTTGCCGGTCTCGGGTGAGTGCGGACCCTTTTCCACTTCGATGCGCTTGATCAGTTCCGGCTCGATGAAGATCGAGCCCTGCTGGTAGCGTTCGAAGCCGCTCTTGGTCGCGCCGTCGACGCTCATCGGCACGTCTTCGGCGTCGCCCAGGCCCCAGATGTTGATGGTCTGGCCGCCGGGTTTGAGCGAGCCGCCGAGGCTGACGCCGGGCAGGGTGGCGATCAGGCTGGGAATGTTGGTGGCCTGGTGGCGGTCGATCTCGGCCTGGTTCAGGGTCGAGCGGCCGACCGTGGCGGAGTCCACTTCCAGGCCGCTGCCGATGACGCTCATGGCCCCCAGCTGCAGCGCCGAACTGCGGGTGCTGCTGTTTTCCGCGGGGCGCACCACGTAGGTCTGGTCGACCTTGACCAGGCTGAACTCGCTGCCGCCCAGCAGTTGCCGGATCGCCGCCTCGGGGCTGAAATCGCCCTTCAGCGCCGGGGCCTTCACGTTGCGCAGCAACTCTTCGTCGAACAGCAACTGGATCTTCGCCTGCTGCGCCACCTGGCTCAGCGAGGCCGCCAGCGGTTGGGCGGGCAGGGCAAAGTTGAACGATTCGACTTGAACCTGGGCCTGGGCCTGCAGGCTGAACGCCAGGCAGGTGGCGAGCAGGGTCGGACGCGAACAGATGAGCTGCAAGTGATAAGGCGCACGAAACATGAAATCCCCCGGAGCGGCGACAAAGGCCAGAAAAGGTGTGCGTAAACAACGCAGACCGGAGGAAGACGCGTCAGCAAAATAAAACCTCATATGCGAATGAAAAATATTCGCATATGGGTTTCAGCGTCGGGCTTCGATGCGCACGCGGCCGTCGGCCAGGGCCACGGTTTTCACCGGGATCAGCGCCGGCAGGGCCTTGATCAGCGCATCCGGATCCTGCACATCGAGGTTGCCCGAGACCTTGAAGTTGCCCAGCGCGCCATCGGCCAGCAACACCGGCTGGCGGCGATAGAGGTTCAGCTCGTCCACCAGGCTGGCCAGGTCGCGATTGCGAAAGGCCAGGTGGCCGCCGCGCCAGTCGGCGACCTCGGCGACGTTCACCGCCTGTTCCCGCAGGGTGCCGCTGGCGTAGTCATAGATGCCGCGCTGGCGGGCGCCGAGCAGCAGCGAATCGGGCTTCTGCGCATCGGGAACGAACGCCACCTGGCCATGGGCGACGCTGACCACCAGTTGTTTCTCGCCGCGTCGCACATCGAAGCCGGTGCCGACCACCCGCACCCGGGCGTTGCCTGCATGCACCCACAGCGGCCGTTCCTTGTCGGCGGCGGCTTCCAGGTACAGCTGGCCCTGGTCCAGGTAGAGGTTGCGCTGCTGCGCGGTGAAGTCGATGCGCAAGCGGGTGTTGGCGTTGGCGTACAGGGTGCTGCCATCGGGCAGGTTGAAACTGCGCATGCCCGTGCTCTGGGCGACGATCTGTTGCGAATGGATCGCCGGCGGGGCGCCCAGCTCGATGGCCAGCAGCGCGCAGACCAACGCGGCGGCGACCGCCAGGGCCGGGCGCCAGCGCGGCTTTTTGCGCAGCGGCAGCGGCGTCGGTTGGTTCAGTGGTTCGAGTTCGGCCAGGTCGGCCCACAAGCGCTCGAACTCGGCGTAGGCCCGGGCATGGGCCGGTTCGCTGGACCAGGTCTTGAAGGCGTCGCGGGTGGCCTGGCTGCGATCGTCGCGATTGCGGGTGAACCAGCCGGCCGCCTGGGCATCGATGCTGTCGATCGGGTGCTCGTGCTCATGTTGAGGGTCGCGGGGGCGGGTCATTGCGCTTGCTCCTTGCCGTGTTCCTGTTCCAGGCGCTGCTTGCAGTGCAGCAGGGCAAAGGCGATGTGTTTTTCCACCATGCTCAGGGAGATGCCCATGCGTTCGGCGATCTGCGCCTGGCTCAGGCCTTCGAAGCGGTGCAGCATAAGGGCTTCGCGGCGGCGCGGCGAGAGTTCGGCGAGCACGCTCTTCAAGCGCTCCAGGCGTTGCAGGCGCTGGGCCGCGGGCAGAGGCTCGTGATGTTCATCGGCCAGTGGCTCGGGTTCTGCTGCCTGTTGTTCGTGGTGCACCTTGTGCCTGACCTTCTGCCGGCGCCAGTGATCGCGCAGCAGGTTGCGCGCCATCTGGAACAGAAAGGCGCGGGGTTGTTCGACCTTGGCCCGGTCGCGGTAGTCGAGCCATTGGGTGAAGACGTCCTGGGTCATGTCCGCCGCATCGCTGGCGTTGTCCGTGCGTTTACGCAGGTAATGCAGGATGTCCGCATAGAACCCGCGGACGGGGTCCGCCGAGGTGGGGTCGGGCTTGAAGCGAGACATGAAAATCCTTCGCAAGGGCTGCCGGGCAGAAAGGTCGCGAATGATATCGAGAATTATTACTATTTGTCTGCATGAGTTTCGCATCATGAACCGGATGCGGTTTTTCCTGTCTGATGCTGCGTGCCTCAGCAACACACCCCAAAACGCTGGTAAACCGGCAAAGACAGGCTTTAATCCGAAGTGCATTCGCATCTTTGGACACTCAGGAGCAGGACCATGGCTGGATGGTATGAATTGAGCAAAAGCAGTGACGGGCAGTTCCGCTTCGTTCTCAAGGCTGGCAATGCTGAAACCATTTTGACGAGTGAGTTGTACGCTTCCCGCGGCGCCGCCGAAAACGGCATCGCTTCGGTGCAGACCAACAGTCCCAACGAGGCCCGCTACGCCAAGGAAGTCTCCAAGGACGGCAAGCCTTATTTCAACCTCAAGGCCGCGAACCACCAGATCATCGGCAATAGCCAGCGCTATTCGTCCGAGGCGGCGCGCGACGGCGGTATCGAAAGCGTCAAGACCAACGGTCCAACCACCACCATCAAGGACAAGACCGTTTAGTTTCTGCTCTGAAACAAAAGAGCCCGACAGGACAACCTGCCGGGCTTTTTATTGGGCGCTGTCCCGTGCTGTAGGAGCGAGCTTGCTCGCGATAAGAACTCGAGGATCAGGCGGTGCAGCTACCGGCCTCATCGCGAGCAAGCTCGCTCCTACAGGGGGGAGGCGGGACGTTTAGCGCACTGCGTTCAACATGGCCTGCAACTGATTGCGCCCGGCTTCATTCAGCGGGAACACCGGCAGGCGCGGGTCGCCGACCTGCAGACCGGTCATGTTCAACCCGGCCTTGATGGTGGTCGGCAGGCCGCCCTTGAGGATGAAGTCGAGCACCGGCAACTGGCGGTAGAACAATTCGCGCGCGCGCTCCAGGTCGTTGTCCAGCACCGCCTGGTACAGGTCGAGGTTGAGCTGCGGGATCAGGTTCGCCGCGGCGGTGCACCAGCCCTTGGCGCCGGCGGCGAAGGCTTCCAGGGCCAGCGGGTTGCAACCGTTGTAGAACGGCACCTGGCCTTCGCCCAGCAGTTGCAGCTTGTGCATGCGCTGGATGTCGCCGGTGCTCTCCTTGACCATGGTCACGTTTTCCACCGCATGGAAGATCCGCAGGATCAGTTCCACCGACATGTCGGTGCCGCTGGTGGCCGGGTTGTTGTAGAGCATGATCGGCACGCCGACGCTGTCGCCGATGGCGCGGTAGTGGGCGAGGATCTCGGCTTCGCTGAGCTTCCAGTAGGACGTCGGCAGGACCATCACCGCATCGGCGCCCTTGGCCTCGGCAAAGCGCGCGCGGCGCACGGCCTTGGCGGTGGTCAGGTCGGACACGCTGACGATGGTCGGCACGCGCCTGGCGATGTGGCGGATGCTGAACTCGGCGACCTGGTCCCACTCGGCGTCGCTCAGGTAAGCGCCTTCGCCAGTGCTGCCCAGGGGCGCGATGGCCTGCACGCCGCTGTCGATCAGGCGATCGATGGAACGGCCGAGGGTGTCCAGGTCCAGTTGCTCACCGTTGGCGGTGAACGGGGTGATGGTGTAGCCGATGATGCCGTGAATGTTGGCGTTCGACATGGCGACGCTCCTTTAGCGAATGAGGTGGGTTCAGTTCAGGCAATCGGCGTGTTGCTTGAGGTTCTGCCGAGCGTAGTAGTTGAAGGCGGCGGCGTGACGCTTGGGCTTGGAGATCCAGTCATGGGCCTCGCGGCCGAGCTCCGGCTGGATTGGCTTGATGGTGCCGGCGGCCATGGCCAGCAATTGCAGCTTGGCGGCGCGCTCGATCAGTTGGGCGATCACGCAGGCTTCCTCGATGCTGGCGCCGGTGGACAGCTGGCCGTGGTGCGAGAGCAGGATGGCGCGCTTGTCGCCCAGGGCCGCGGAGATGATCTCGCCTTCTTCGTTACCCACCGGCACGCCCGGCCAGGCCTTGAGAAAGGCGCAGTCGTCGTACAGCGGGCACAGGTCCATGTGGGAAATTTCCAGCGGCACTTCGATCATCGACAACGCGGCGACGTGGGTCGGGTGGGTGTGGATGATGCAGTTCACATCGGGGCGGGCGCGGTACACCCAGCTGTGGAAACGGTTGGCCGGGTTGGGCATGCCGTGACCTTCGAGCACCTCCAGGTCTTCGTTGACCAGCAGCAGGTTGCCCGCGGTGATCTCGTCGAAACCCAGGCCCAGTTGCTGGGTGTAGTAAGTGCCCGGCTGCGGGCCACGGGCGGTGATCTGCCCGGCCAGGCCGGAGTCGTGACCGTTCTCGAACAGGATGCGGCAAGTCAGGGCCAGCTTTTGCCGGTCGGTCCACGTATTATCCGCCAGGGTGTTTTGCATCTGGGTCAGGGCTTGCCTGACCAGCTGTTCTTTGGGTAGTGCTAATGTCTTGGCCATATCGGAGTCCTTGGGTCGTTGCAATGGACGTCGGATTTGCCAGCTCCCGCTGCTCGCAAGGTCGTTGGGTGAAAGCAAATGACACTAAAGAGGCTATATGACACTTTGTGTCATTGGCAAGGACAAATCGTCGCCTCCTTGATGGGTTAACCGTTCCACATGTCTATCCGTTTGAAATTATTGAGAAAAAAACTTGGCGTGACGCTGGAGGCCCTGGCCGAGAAATCCGGCATGACCAAGAGCTACCTGTCGAAAGTCGAGCGCGGCCTGAACACGCCCTCGATCGCCGCGGCGTTGAAACTGGCCAGGGCGTTGAACGTGAACGTCGAGGAGCTGTTCGCCGAAGACAAGGTCAGCCTGGACAGCTACAGCCTGGTGCGCAGCGACGAACGCCAGTCGCTGGCGGCCAACGACCAGGCGCCGGGTTATGCGGTGCTGGCGCATCAGGTCAGCGAGCGCAGCCTGCTGCCGTTCATCATCTACCCGCCCAGGGAGTTCACCGACAAGAGCTTCAAGGAACACTTGGGGGAGGAGTTTCTGTTTGTCCACGAAGGGCAGGTGGAAGTGGATTTCATGAATGAGCGGGTGATCCTCAACCGGGGCGACGCGCTGCACTTCAACGCGCAGAAACCCCACCGCCTGCGCTCGGTGGGCGAGGTGCAGGCGCAGTTGCTGGTGGTGGTGCACAGCAGCGAGGAATAAGGGACACGATGTAGCCGCTGCCGAAGGCCTTCAGAGATCTCAACACCGTGCGCCCCCTTCGGGGTCGATCGCAGCCTCGCAGGCTCGGCAGCGGCTACAGAGGTGGCGCTCCGCAGACGCCTGCCCGCGATCTTTCAGCGTTCGACCGGCACCGACAGCGCAGGATCGCCCAGCGCATGGCTCTTCGAATCGAAGAAGCGCAGCGTCACTTCCACCCCCTCGAACAGTTTGGCGTAGCGCCGCTTCTGGTTCTGGATGAAGGCCTTGCTGCGCGGCTGGATCGAGATCGCCAGGGTCCGCACTTTGGACTGGCGGATGGCGCTCACCAGGTGGCTGTCCTGGGAGCCGAGGTCGTGGCCGAAGATGCACAGCGCGTCGCTGTGATTCAGCAACTGCTGGTAGCAGAACGACAGGTAGTCGCTGCCGCGAATGCTCTTGAGCTTGTCCGCCACCGGGCCTTCGCTGACGAACAGCGGCACATCGTCGAGGGTCTTGAGGGTGTTGTTGATGGCGAAGTTGCCCAGCAGCGTGCCCTCGGTGGAACCCAGCTTGCGCGCAGTGCCGTCCTGGTTGCGCACTAGGTGCAGGCCGCCGTGCAGGTACAGCACGCGGGTCTGTTCGCTGGCGGTCTGGCTGATGTCGAAGCTCGGGTCGGCGCCCTGGAACAGGTCGTCGATGCCCTGGGCATCGTGCTGGATCGCCCAGTAGTTGAGCAGGTCGTAGTTGCTGGTGAACACCGTGCGGTAGCGGCGCAGTTCCTGGTTGATCTGCGACAGCGTCGCCGGCCGCACCAGGCGCCACGGAATGTGCACCGCGTGTACGGTATTGATCAGCGCTTCCTTGATCGCGTAGTAGCGATTGCGCGGCGCCGCGGAGCTGACAGCCAGGGCCTTGTTGACCCGGCTGGTGGTCTTCAGCGCCCCCAGCACCTGCTCGAAACTGCGGGTCTGCAGGGCGTCGAACACGCTCAGTTCAGAGGGGCTCAGGGGCTTTTCTTCGACGGTGCGGGCGTTCTCGAACAGCGAGTCGTAGGCGAAGTCTTCCCACACCGCGCGGCTGGCGCCGTTGCCGATCAGCAGGCCGGCGATCGGCGTGCTGGCGCGCAAGGCGTTCCAGTCTTCAAGGTCGGCATCAAATTCCTGGAAATCCATCATCGCGGTTCGTCGTCTCAAGGCAGAAGGTGTACAGGGCGCCGACTTTATCACGACCGACCCTTGAGCCAGATCAACAACGCGCGTGACCGATGGGTCGATCCTGTGCGCATTTGTCGGATCGGCACGGCTGATCCAATCCCAGCCTGGAGGACGCGCCATGAGCAGCACTTTTTTCATTCCCGCCGTGAACATCATGGGTATCGACTGTCTCGACGAGGCCATGGTCGCGATCCGCAACTACGGTTTTCGCAAGGCGCTGATCGTCACCGACGCCGGCCTGGCCAAGGCCGGGGTGGCCGGGATGATTGCCGAGAAGCTGGCGATGCAGGACATCGATTCGGTGATCTTCGACGGCGCCAAGCCCAACCCGAGCATCGGCAACGTCGAGAAGGGCCTGGCGCAATTGCAGCAGAGCGGCTGCGACTTTGTGGTCTCCCTCGGCGGCGGTTCGCCCCATGACTGCGCCAAGGGCATCGCCCTGTGCGCCACCAATGGCGGGCATATCAGCGACTACGAGGGCGTCGACCGCTCGGCCAAGCCGCAACTGCCGCTGATCGCGATCAACACCACCGCCGGCACCGCCAGTGAAATGACCCGTTTCTGCATCATCACCGACGAGCAGCGTCACGTGAAAATGGCCATCGTCGACCGTAATGTCACGCCGCTGCTGTCGGTCAACGACCCGGCGCTGATGGTCGCCATGCCCAAGGGCCTGACCGCCGCCACCGGCATGGACGCGCTGACCCACGCGATCGAAGCCTATGTGTCCACCGCGGCCAACCCGATCACCGATGCCTGCGCGCTGAAAGCCATGACCATGATCAGCCAGAACCTGCGCCAGGCGGTGCACGACGGCAGCGACCTGGTCGCCCGGGAAAACATGGCCTACGCCCAGTTCCTCGCCGGCATGGCCTTCAACAATGCGTCGCTGGGTTTCGTGCATGCCATGGCGCACCAGCTGGGCGGTTTCTACGACTTGCCCCATGGTGTGTGCAACGCCGTGCTGCTGCCCCATGTGCAGAGTTTCAATGCCATGGTCTGCGCCGGACGCCTGACCGATGTGGCCCACGCCATGGGCGCGGACATCCGTGGCTTCAGCTCGGAGGAGGGCGCGCAGGCGGCCATCAGCGCCATTCGCAGCCTGGCCCGGGATGTCGAGATCCCCAGCGGCTTGCGTGACCTGGGCGCCAAGCTGACGGACATCCCGATCCTGGCCGCCAACGCCCTGAAAGACGCCTGCGGCCTGACCAACCCACGCGCCGCCGACCAGCGCCAGATCGAGGAAATCTTTCGCAACGCGTTCTGATACCTACAGATGTTCTACCGCGCGCTCGGGCCCTTGCTATCCTGGGTGCGCCAGCGCTGGTCCCAATGCACGAGCTATTAGCGGTCGTCTTGCCAACCGGCCACTGGCAGGAAAACGGACCTTCCTCTTCCAAGGACTTTGCATGCTCACCGGCCTCAACCACCTGACCCTCGCTGTGACCGACCTGAATCGCAGCCTGGGGTTTTACCGCGACCTGCTGGGCCTGCGCCTGGAAGCCTGCTGGGACAGCGGCGCCTATTTGTCGCTGCCGGGCCTGTGGTTGTGCCTGTCGCTGGACCCGTCGCGCCGCTCGGCCGAAGTGCCGGACTACACCCATTACGCCTTCAGCATCGAGTCCGGGCATTTCCTGGCGTTCGTCCAGCGCCTGCGGGCTGCTGGCGTGCGGGAGTGGCGCGACAACCGCAGCGAAGGCGCCTCGTTCTATTTCCTCGACCCCGACGGCCACCCGCTGGAAGCCCATGTCGGCGATCTGGCCTCGCGTTTGCGCGCCTGCCGGCAGCAGCCCTATGCCGGGATGACGATCTTTACCGACGAATGACCGCCCGCCGCCGCTTCAAGACGGCTGGCTGTCGTTATGGCGACCCTGGTGGGGTGGTGCGGGGGCGCACAAGCCGGCAGAATCCTGCGATCAAAACCGCGCCACCTTCGGCGCTTCGGAGTGAGGCATGACTTCTTCGCTGTTACTGGCCGTTCTCGCCTCGGGCTTTATCTATGGCATTACTCCCGGGCCGGGCGTGCTGGCGGTCTTCGGTATCGGCGCGGCGCGCGGGCGGCGGGCCGGGGCCGGCTTTCTCTGCGGGCATCTGCTGGGCGACGTGATCTGGTGCAGCACCGCGCTGATCGCCATCGTCGGCGCGCGGGAGATCGGCAGCACGGCCTTCGATGTGCTCGGCGTGCTCAGCGGCCTGTATCTGTTCTGGCTCGGCCTGCGGGCGATCCGCAGCCAGCGCAGCAGCGGGCAGGAGCCCCAGGGCCCGGCGCGCCAGCCGTTCTGGCACGGCATCCTGTTCGGCCTGACCAACCCCAAGGCGTACCCGGTGGCCGTGGCGACCTTTACCGCGCTGCTGTCCAGCCGTGCCGAGCTGCTCAACTGGTCGATGCTGCCCTGGCTGATCTTCCTCAGTTTCCTCGGCGGCATCGGCGCATACGCTATTCTGATTGGCATCGTCGGTGCGCGGCGGGTGCGGACCCTGTATCAGCGCCACGAACTGGCGATCACCCGGCTTTGCGGCGTGATGTTCATCGGGTTTGCCATCAACGCCTTGCTGCATGCCGTTCCGGGATTGCTGGCGAACAAGGCATAAAGGCTGTCCGCAAGGTTGCGACAGCCACGGACCCGCAGCGGCCCTGCGCCGCTGCCAGAACCAGGGATTGATACTCGGCGCTTTATCTTCACAGGCAGTGTCGTTCCCTGATGGCAACCAACAACTCCGCGCCCCTGGCCAGTTTCATCGACCTTCTGCTGGACGCCGTCTGTGCGGTGGATGTGGAAGGCCGTTTCGTCTTCGTCAGCGCCGCCTGCGAGCGGATTTTCGGTTACACGCCGGACGAACTGGTCGGCCGGCGCATGATCGAGCTGGTGCACCCCGCGGACCGCCTGCGCACGCTGCAGGCCGCCGAGCGGATCATGGCTGGCGAATCCATGCCCAACTTCGAGAACCGTTACCTGCGCAAGGACGGGCAGGTCGCGCATATCCTCTGGTCGGCGCGCTGGTCCGAGGTCGACCAGCTGCGCATCGCCGTGGCCCGCGACATCACCGAGCGCAAGCAGGCCGAGTCGCGGCAGGCGGCGCTGTATGCGATTTCCGAAGCGGCCCATGCCACCGAGGACCTGCTGGCGTTGTTCCGGCGCGTGCACCGGATCATCGGTGAATGGCTGCCGGCGCTGAATTTCTCCGTGGCGCTGTACGACGAGCAATGCCAGGCGCTGAGCTTTCCCTATCACGTCGACGACCGCGAGCGCTGTCCGGAGCAGCCGGGCACGCTGACCGGCAGCCTGTGCGCCGAGGTGATCCGCAGTGGCCAGCCGTTGCTGCTGACTCCCGGCAATTATGGGCCGCTGTCACCGCTGTCGGATGCCGCCGACCCGTACTCGCCCTGCTGGCTCGGGGTGCCACTCAATTCGCAGAAAGGCACCATCGGCGCGCTGATCGTCAAGAGCGCGCCGGGCGACGAGCAATACACCGAGCAGGACAAGGAACTGCTGCAATACGTTTGCGCCCAGCTCGCCACCGCCATCGAGCGCAAGCAGCTGCATGCGCGCCTGCAGTACATGGCCCAGTACGACCAGCTGACCCAGTTGCCCAACCGCGAATTGCTCCGTGAGCGCCTGCGCAGTGCCCTGGCCCGTGCCCGTCGCGAGTCCGGGCGCATGGCCTTGCTCTACGTCGATCTGGACCGGTTCAAGCAGGTCAACGACACACTTGGCCACGCCGTCGGCGACATGCTGTTGCAGGCGGTGGCCAACCGCCTCAAGGCCTGCGTGCGCGAGAGCGACACCGTGGCGCGGATCGGTGGCGATGAGTTCGTGGTGCTGCTCGGCTGTATCCAGCATGCGGAAGATGCCGGCATCGTCGCCGGAAAGATTCGCCGGGCGCTCGACGAGCCGCTGCGCCTGGATGGCCATCAACTGAGCATTCTGCCGAGCATCGGCATCGGCCTGTTCCCCGAACACGGCCATGACGAAAAGCAGCTGTTCAAGCACGCCGACGAGGCGATGTACGCGGCCAAGCGCGCCCAGCGGAGCCCGTCCCGGGCCTGAAAGAAGCGGCCGATCAGGCCGTTTTTTTGCCAACCGTTCGTCGTGGCCGATGCAACTTTTTCAAACCTTCGATGGCCTGAAAACTCTCACTCTGTGCAGGCGCCGTGCGCCGTCAACTGATCAAAGGAGGCCGACACCATGAGCTTCATGGCCACCCATCTGTCTCGCACCTGCCTCGCGCTGCTGCTCGGCCTGAGTGCCAGCGCGGCGTTCGCCCAGTCCCCCGCGGAGTTTATCGATGAGGCTTCGGCCAAGGGCATGGCAGACATCGAGGCCAGTCGCCTGGCCCACCAGAAGACCTCTTCCAAGGCGGTCAAGGACTACACCATCGTGGTCATCAACGACCGCACCACCGCCAACCAGCACCTGGCGAAAATCGCCAGGAAACTCGACCTGCCCGTAGCGCCCCGGGAAGAAGTGATCAGCAAGGCCAAGGCGCTGATCCCCGAAGTGCCGGAAGGCGAAGCCTTCGATGCCGCCTATGCCGAGAGCCAGGTCAAGGCCACCGAAGAAGCCATCGAACAGATCCAGCAACAGGCCCAAATCACCGAGGTCCCCGAACTCAAGGCCTTCGCCGAAGAGACCCTGCCGAAACTGCGCAATCACCTGCAAATGGCCAAGGCCCTCAAGGCTGGCCGGCCCCTGGATCAGTTGGATGGTTGAGCAGCGGTGTGCCGCCTCAGGTATTGACCAGCCAGCGAGCCTGGCGACTGCCGCGCCAGTTGAAGCTGCTCAGTGCCAGCAAGAGTAAGAGTATCGAGTAGATGGCGTAGGTCCCGAGCCTGTCGTAGGCCCAGCCCGCGAGCAAAATGCCCACGAGCCCGGCAAAGCGGCTGATGAAGTCTATCGAGCCATACCAGCTACCAATGATTTCCTTGGGCACGGTGAGCTGGATGGCACTGGCCGTGGTACGGAAATACAGCGTGGTACCGAACTGGAATACGAACATGCCGGTGCCCGCGAGCCAGATATTGCCGCGCAGGCATAACGTGATGCAGACCCCCGAGATCATGATCAGGTGCGACAGCAATATCGTGCTCGGCACCCGGGAGGCCTGGCCACTGGCGCGCAAGGCGAGTCCGCCGGCTATGGCACCTGCCGCTCCAACGGAGAACAGGTAGCCGGTCTGCACTTCGGAAAACCCATGAAAGCCCCGAAGCAGGGGGACCCACAGGAGCGCCAGCACGCTGACCACCAGCAGGCAGGTGGCATAAGAGGCGAGGAAATACCGCCACCGTGGAGCGCGCAATAGATCGATGGTGGCTCTCGAAGCGCCGGTGACACTTTCCTGGAAACGTTGGACAAACGAGGTGCTGGCAATATCGAGGGGCGAGGTTTGCCCATTCAAGGTACTCAGGCTGATCGTCAAGGCGAGCGCGGCCAGCATGAAGGCAATGGAGGCCAGCAGTGAGATCGACAAGCCGACGTTGAAAATGACCAGGGCTCCGATGACCGGCCCCAGGGTTCTGGCGACGCCATTGAAGGTGGCGAGCAGGCCGTTGATTCTGGGGATGTCGCCAGCAGTGAAAAGGAACGGGATCAAGGCAAACAGGATCAGCCGTGAATACTGATGGATCAGGTCGACAAAGAAGGCAAAGAACCACACCCATTCCACGGAGCGGTCGTAGACCCGAAGCACAAGAACGGCCAGGGCAAACACCGCGATGTTTACCAGTTGCGTGGCAATGAACAGTTTCCATTTGTTGAAACGATCGATAAAACCCGCGCCTAGCAAGGTCACCAGTATTTCAGCGCTATAGCCGATGGCGTAGGTGGTGGTAACGGCCAGCGTCGTTCCGCTGATGGAGTAGGCAAGGTTGGCGAATACCAGGTCGTAGATGGCTTCGGAAAGTATGAGTAATACCCCCAGGGCCACAAAGGACCAGACTGACCGCGCCGTTGAATTGAAAGAGGTGTGCACAGAAATTTAATCCGTTAAATTTTTTATATGCCCGGTATCACGCGGCCTGGGCTTTGATATTGGCAGGCAAGAACGATTGGAGTTCTTCTATGCTGTTGAACTCCTGTTTGGCCGTAAGGCTATCCAGCGCAACAATTTCCATGGCTTGTATCTTGCCCAGGAGGGTACGCAGTGCTCCAGGTTATAGATCTGAATGTTTCAGATTTAGCATATGTTCTTTTGTTAAGTCCTTAGATCGAACCAAAGTCCAGCAACAGGCCGAAATCACCGAGGTCCCCGAACTCAAGGCCTTCGCTGAAGAAACCCTGCCGAAACTGCAGAATCACCTGCAAATGGCCAAGGCCCTCAAGGCTGGCCGGCTCCTGGATCAGTTGGACGGTTGAGTGCCGTCCCGCCGCCGATGCGCCTTCAGGCCTGGCCTGAAGGCGCACCGCGCCCGGTGTCGCCGTCTCTCCCTGGCATTTTCAGCATCGATTTCAGCTGGGTTTCTGCTGTTGCTCCGGCGGTAGCTCATCCAGCTTCAAGGGCTCGCCCTCGCCGATTTCCTTGTATTCCTGGCGCAGTTTCTCCAACTGCTCGAGATCCAGCCCATCCAGGCTCAGCAACGCATTGTGCGCATCCTTGGTGGCGCGCAGCAGTTCGTCGATCTTCAAGTGCAGGATGTCGTTATCGCGGTTCTGGGTGTTCTGGATCAGGAACACCATCAGGAAGGTGATGATGGTGGTAGAGGTATTGATGACCAGCTGCCAGGTATCGTTGAAACCAAAGACCGGCCCGCTCATGCCCCAGATCGCAATCAATGCCAGCGCGATCAGAAAGGTCACCGGACTGCCGGCCCACAGCGACAGCTTCTGCGAGAATTTGGCGAATTTCATTGTCGTTTCCCCTGTGCGGCGGCATCTGAAATTCAGACAGCGGCGGCAGGGGGAAAATTCTTTTTCTCTTCAGTCGACCTGGCTCGCTGCCTGCTGTCTGACGTTGCCCCGGTATAGATCCGCCAAAGGGGCTGCTAGGCGATATAAAAAACACTCATCAAGAACGCTTGAGCGGGATCTCGGATTAGCCTTGGGAGCCGCTGATTTCGCGCTGGAACGCCGCTTGTGCCCGGGCGCAGGTGAGGATGCGGTAGCGCGTGCTGCGTGAGACGTTTTGGTCGCGAAAGCGCTGGTACACCGGCTGGAAGACGGTGCGATCCAGGTTGGGGTGCTCCGCGTTCAGGTAGGCCTCGCAAAGCCGGTCGTAATCCTGCTGCGAGATGAAGCGCCGGAACCAGAAGCGGTAGAAGTAACCCAGCAGGAAACCCAGGCTGAAGTCGCGGTCGAGTACCGAGTGGGCGCAGCACTCGAAGTCGATCAGGCGCAGGTGGCCATCGGCGGCGACCAGAATGTTTTTCGGGTGGGGGTCCATGTGCACGAAGTCGTCGTCAAGCATCTGGCCGAACAGCCGGAAGATCGCCGGTAACAGGGTTTCAGCCTGCTCGGGATGGGCCAGCAGGCGGTCGTCGACGCTGCAATGATCTGCCCAGAAACCCAGCAGTAAGTACTCTTCGCGCAGGAACGGAAAACGCCCCTTGTAGCCAAACGCCGAGACCTGGGGCGAGAGGGCGGATTTGCCCGACACCACCGACAGGTTGATGAATTCATTGGTCAGGTCGTGCAGGCCGAAGCTGCGCTTGAGCCCGAGGAAGTTCTGCAGCTGCTTTTTCCAGTGAGTCAGGCGGTTGCGCTTGAGCACCCATTGGCGCTCACCTTCGAGCAGGAACACGCCCCGGGTGTCTTCCGGAATATCCAGCGTGGGATATTGCTCGGGCTTGGCCAGAAAACGCCGTAGCAGCGGGTCCAGTTCGTGCCGGTGGGATGGATCGAAGTGGAAGGTCACGCCATCGATCTGCTGCCGATGCAGCGTTCGGGTGAAGCTCCTGAGGTGAAGCATGCAGGGTTCCTGGCCTTGGATGGCGAACGAAGGGTGGCGCTGTGAGCCTGCGCTGAAACGCGAGCCGAAAGGGCGCGCATCATAATTCATCGCAAGTCCTGGCGTTCACGAAATTCATCCGGGTGCCTTCTGTGCCCTTGCGAGGGAAAAGCACCTCTGGCCGGCCACAGCCTGTTTTGGCCGGGGTTGGACCGAGTAGGCCGGTAGGCGGGGTCAAAGCGCGGCATTCTGCCGGAACTGCCGCAGGCCAGGATTTCGGACGACCAGTAGTCGTTGTCCACTTTCTGATAGCTGGGCACCGAAGGGTTGCTGGTGTTGGTAACCGCCATTCAGGCGGTGGCCTTGCGTGGAGTGGGGGCCGTTGCCCTGGCCACTGATGACCTTGTAGAACATCACCGCGGTTTCGAAGCTCTGCGACAGGCTGGTTTCGCGCCGGCGGATCCGGTTGCTCTATCGACGAACACACACCTTCACACTCTAAAACAGAATTTTTCTGGAGGGCCCGGGTGCTCGGGGTTACCGGGGATTGAAGAGCGCGACACCGGGGGCGCGAGCAGACTTAGGAGTGAGCACGATGTCCAGCGTTACGCAGTCCCGTACGGTCGCTCTCTATCATCAGGCAGAGGACCTTTTTTTCTCGGCCATTTCACAAGAAAACTGGCACTTTAACGATAGTCTTGCGGCGTACTGCACGGGGGTCGTCGCCAGCAGTCTGAACCTGCTGTTCGTCAAGCGAACAGGGCCGGACCTGGCCGTGGGGGTGCTTGCAGGCATCGGGTTTCTTGAACGCGCGGGGCTGCCTTTTTGTGTGGTTGTGCACGATGACCTGGTGGCGCAGGTCCGCGACCTGCTGCTGGAGCAGCACTTGTTGGAAGGCGATAGAACCACGTCGATGTGGGTCGATCTGAGCGTCCATGAATTGCCACCGGATGTGGCGGTGAGCTTCGACATTCGTCGTACCGATGAGCAGCTCGAGGATTGGGCTGATCCCGTGGAAAGTGCCTTCGAGTCGGGTGATGCGGGAGCGGGGCAATACCTGGCCCGGCATCGGGTGGCGCTGCAAAACGGCCAGCCGTTGATGCATTTCACCCTGTATGAGCAGTCGCTGCCCGTCAGTTCGCTGACCCTGTCGTTGGGGCCGGCGGTGGCGCGTCTGGATGATATCGGCACCCGGCCCGAATACCAGGGCCGGGGCTATGCCAGCGCACTGATTCGACACGCGCTGGCGTATGCGAAAAAACAGGGGGTGAGCCTGTGTGTGCTGGAGGCCTCCCAGGAGGGGCTGTCGATCTACCGGAAGGCGGGGTTCGACACTTTGTTCGGGTACACGACCTTTTACCGCGAATGAGCAGGTGGTGGGCAAACACTTCGCTCAATGCGCGGCGTTCTGCCGGAACTGCCGTGGGCTGACGCCGGTCAGCGCCTTGAACTGGCGGCTGAAGGCGCTGTGGTCGGTGTAGCCGCATTGCAGGGCGACGTCGGTGATCGGCAGTTCGCCGAGCAGCAGGCGCGAGGCGTGTTCCAGGCGCACCTTGTGGATCATCTGCCGTGGGGTGAGGTGGAAGATGCGTTTGCAGTAGCGCTCCAGCTGGGCGATCGACAGGTCGGCGATATGGGTCAGGTCGTCGAGGCGGATGGCTTCGTTGTAGTGCTCGCGGATATGCCGGTCCACCGCGGCCAGGCGTTCGTAGGCCGGGTGCGCGTCGCGGGCGGCCTGCAGGTCGAGGGAGATGCCGGCCATGCCGATGATCCGTCCGTCGCGCCCGTGCAGCGGCAGCTTGTGGGTCAGGCACCAGCCGGGTTCGCGGCTGCCGTACAGGTGCAGTTCCAGCTGGCCCTTGATGGTGACGCCCTGGCGCAGCACGCGTTGGTCCTGCTCGGTATAGACCGGGCCGAGCACGGCGGGAAACACCTCGGCCGAGGTCTTGCCCAGCAGCGGCGCGACGTTCTTGAAGCCGCAGCGCTGGGCCAGGGTCAGGTTGGCGATGAGGTAGCGGGCTTGCAGGTCCTTGATGAAAAACACCGCGTTGGGCAGGGTGTCGAGCAGCGGGATCACCAGGGCCATGCTGCCCAGCAGGCCGTGAATATCCTCGGGCGCCTGGCTGGCGATGGCTTCGGGCAGGCGGTGCAGCTGAGCGGTATCGATCATCAAGGGCTGCTCTTGTTGTGGGACGGGGCGCGCCCCGCGACTTTGGGTCTACTGGCTCATCCTTGAATGCCGCGGCGTCGTTGGCATGCGGCCCGCGGCAACGGTCTGCGTTTCACTTCGCGCCGGGTGTCGGCGATTCCATCAGCAAGGTTTCGATCCGCGCCGGCACCAGGGGCGCTCGTGGCGTCGGCGCGGCCCAGCCGAACAGGGCCTGTGCCGCCGTGGCGCAGACTCGCCCCTGGCAGGCGCCCATGCCGCAGCGACTGTGCAGTTTGGCCTCGCTCCAGCTCGCTTCGCCAGCTACCTCGGCGTAGGGCACATCCTCGCAGCGGCACAGCAGCGTATCAGCTCGCGCCAGGCGCAGAAGCGCCGGTTGCAGGGCGAAGGTTTCACTCACTCGCTCGGCGAACGCCTGCCAATGGGCCCGGCGCTGGATCAGCGCGATGGCCTCCCGGGTCTGCCCGCTGGCGGCCAGCCCGGCGATCTCGCCTTCGACCCTCGCCAGTTCGCTGCCGCCGACCCCGGTGCATTCGCCGGCCGCGTAGACCCGGGCGAGGCTGGTGGCCTGGTAACGATCCACCGCAATCGCGTTGGCCTGCAGCTGGCAGCCGAGATGGCTGGCCAGGGTGGTGTTGGGCACCAGCCCGAAACCGCAGGCGAGACGTTCGCAGGGTATTTCCCGAACCTGCTCGCCCTGCTGGATACGCACCGCTTGCAGGCGATCTTCGCCCAGGGCCTCGAGCACATGGGCATTCCAGCGATAGGCCGCAGTGGCCAGCCCGGCGGCCTGGCCGAGCTTGGCCGGCCAGCGCCAGAGCCCGGCGGCGAATGTCGCCAGGGCGGCCAGCGGGGCCTGCTCCAGGACCGCCTGCACCCGGGCACCGGCCTGGCGCGCGGTGGCGGCGCTGGCCAGCAGCAACGGCCCGCTGCCGGCGATGACCACGCGCTCGCCGGCCAGCGTCAGGCCGTTTTTCAGCAGCGCTTGCAAGGCCCCGGCGCCCGTCACTCCGGGCAAGGTCCAGCCGGGGAAGGGCAGCAGCAGTTCGCGGGCGCCGCAGCACAGGATCAGGCTCTGATAGCGGACCAGCAAAGCCTGCTCGGCATTTTCCAGCAGCAGGGCATTGGCGCCGGCGCCGGCCACCACCCGGGTGCCTGGCAGGTAACGCAACCGAGGATGCTCCAGCACCTGCAAGGCGTCGCGGGCGACGCCGGCGAGCGTGACGCCCGGCCCGTTGCGCCAGATCTGGCCGCCGGGGCGCGGGTTGTCGTCGAGCAGGACGATCGAGAGATCGCTGCGGCTCGCCGCCCGGGCCGCTGCGAGGCCGGCCGGGCCACTGCCGACGATAAGGATGTCGCAGCTCAGGCGCTGTTGACTCATGGCGTGCGCTCCACGTGCATGCCTTCGCGGCACAAGGTCTGGCAGGCCAGTTGGCGCCGGCCGTCGATGGTCATGCGGCATTCCTGGCAGATGCCCATGCCGCAGAAGGGCGCCCGGGGCTGGCCGCTGCAGGAGGTTCGGGTACGTGGGTCGCCGCTGGCGGCGACGGCGGCGGCGACGCTCAGGCCATCGCGCACGGTCAGCGCCTGACGGTCCAGGTAAATGATCATGGGGCGGTTCCAGTCAGGGAGGCGTTCAGCTCAGTGAAGCGTGCGGGGCGATAGGCCTGGGCGTCGATATCCGGTCGTTCGCCGAGCAGCAGTTGGGTCAGCAGCCGGCCGCTGCCGGGGGCGGTGGTGACGCCCAGGCCTTCATGCCCGACCGCCAGCCACAGGCCTTTATGTTGTGGGTGTTGGCCAAGGATCGGCAGGCCGTCCGGGGTGGCGGCGCGAAAGCCGGTCCAGGCGCGGATGCCGTTCAATTGCGCGAGTCCCGGCAGATAGGCCACGGCCCGTTGCAGCATTGGGGTCAGTACTTCGGGCTCGATGGCCGGGTCGAGGCTGTCGAACTGCCGGGACGAGCCGATCAGCAATTGCCCGGTCGGCCGTGGCTGCACATTGAACGCCACCGAGGTGCCGTTGCTGGCGTGGGCGCTGGCGGCGTAGCCCAGTTCCACCAGTTGGTGGGACACCTGCCGGGGGTAACGATCGGTGATCAGCAGATGGCCTTTCTTCGACCGCAGCGGCAACTCCGGCAGCAGGTTCTTCGCCGCCAGACCGTTGGCCAGCACCACGTACTCGGCGCGCAGCACGCGGCCGTCATCCAGCTCCACGCGGTGGTCGGCGATGGCGCTGACCGTGGCCCGCTCGCAGCTGATCCCCGGTGTGTTGTGCAACAGCCAGTGGGCGGTGGCCGGGGCGTAGAGAATGCCGTCGCCGGGGATTTTCAAGGCGCCGCCAAGCCCTTTGCGCAACAGGGGCTCGAGTGCAGCCAGGGTCGCGCTGTCGAGCAATTCGCCCGCCACGCCGTGCTGGGTCAGGTTGATTTGCTTGGCCCGGGCCAGGTCCATTTCCGCAGCGTCCGCGGCCAGCCACAGGGTGCCGCAATTGCGGTAGGCGCAGGTGGCCGGCAGCTGCGCGCGCAGCTGGTTCCACAGGCCGATGGAGTAGTGACTCAGGGCCAGTTCGGCGCGGTTGTCGTCCATCGCTACCAAGTGGCCCATGCCCGCGCCGGTGGCGCCGCCGCTGGCGTTGTCGAGCACCCGCACCCGCAGGCCGCGGCGGGCCATTTCATGGGCGCAGGCGGCCCCGACTATGCCGCCGCCAATCACCAGGACGTCGGCTTCGGCCGGCTGGCTCACGAGACGATGCCCCAGCCGAAAGGGTCGCTGTCTTCGATCAGCAAGGTGGCTTCGGCGCTGATATGGGCAGTGCCGCGAAGGGTCGGGATGACCTGCTCGCCCGCCTGTTCGTAGTGGGCGCTGAACTGGCTGCCGATCACGCTGGCCTGACGCCAAATCGCCCCGGGCGCGAGTTTGCCGTCGGCGGCCAGGCAGGCCAGCTTGGCGCTGGTGCCGGTGCCGCAGGGGGAGCGGTCGTAAGCCTTGCCGGGGCACAGCACGAAGTTGCGGCTGTCGGCCTGCGGGTCGTCGGCGAACAGCTCGATATGGTCGATCACACCACCGTCGGCACCGCTGATGCCGGCGGCCTCCAGGGCTTCGCGCACGGCCCAGGTGTAGTGGGTCAGGGCTTCGACGTTATCCAGGGCGATACGCTGGCCATGCTCGCTGATCAGGAAGAACCAGTTGCCGCCCCAGGCGATATCGCCACGGACGGTACCGTGGCCGGGCAGCTGCAGTTCGACGCCGCTGCGGTAACGGTAAGCCGGCACGTTGCGCACGCTCACCGAGAGGTCGTCGTGCAGGGTGGCGCTGACGGTGCCCACCGGGGTTTCGATGCGGTGCACGCCGGGTTCGATGCGCCCCAGGTGATACAGCGAACGCACCAGGCCGATGGTGCCGTGGCCGCACATGCCCAGGTAGCCGCTGTTGTTGAAGAAGATCACCCCGGCACAGGCATCCGCCGCCTGGGGTTCGCACAGCAGGGCCCCCACCAGCACGTCGCTGCCCCGCGGTTCCAGCACGCAGGCCGTGCGCCAATGGTCGTGGCGCTCTTGCAGGATCGCCAGCCGTTCGGCCATCGAACCGCCGCCCAGATCGGGAAAGCCGTCGACAACCAGGCGAGTCGGCTCGCCCCCCGTATGTGAATCGATGACGGTTATTTTTTTCATGGCAGCACCTGACGGAAAAGGCCTACAGAGTGGCTCGGGAAAGGGCTGCATCGCTTGTGGGTTTTCTCTGCGGCGGATGACGAAATCGGCACAGTGATGAAGCTCGCCCATCTGTAGCCGCTGCCGAGGTACGAGGCTGCGATCGGCTGCGCAGCAGACGCAAAGCCTGCATCCCGGATATTTCTGTTGCACCGCGTTGTCTGGCTTGGCGGCCGCTATGCGACCGATCGCAGCCTGCGGCAGCGGCTACAAGGACGCGCTGGGGCGGGGATTTGTGCGGCGGTTCGGTGGGGAAATACTGGGGAAAGTTCTGTACGTGAACGGGCAAATGTGCCGATTTCGTCTTGCTTGAGCGGGAAAAACCTCAAGCTCCAGGGCGGTGAAAGGCGGAATCTGTTTTTCGTTTCCAACGCCTGTCGGCCCGGCCGACTCAACCTACAAGGACAAGACCATGAGCCGTAAAGCCATCCACTGGAGCGGTGTGTTCCCTGCCGTCAGCACCCAGTTCAAACCCGACTTTTCCCTGGACCTGGACGCCACCCACAGCGTCATGCGCAACCTGGTGGCCGACGGTGTGTCGGGCCTGGTGGTGTGCGGCACCGTGGGCGAAAACACTTCGCTGAGCACCGCGGAAAAACTCTCGGTGATCGAGGTCGCCAAGGACGCCGCCGGCGGCCGCGTGCCGGTGATCGCCGGGATCGCCGAGTTCACCACCGAGTTCGCCCGCAACACCGTGCGCGAAGCGGCCAAGGTCGGGGTCGACGGGGTGATGGTCATGCCGGCCCTGGTGTATTCGGCCAAGTCCCATGAAACCGCCGCGCACTTTCGTGCCATTGCCACCGGCACCGACCTGCCGGTGATGGTCTACAACAACCCGCCGATCTACAAAAACGACGTCACCCCGGACGTGCTGATCGCCCTGCAGGACTGCGAAAACATCGTTTGCTTCAAGGACTCCTCCGGCGACACCCGGCGCTTCATCGACCTGCGCAATGCCGTGGGCGACCGCTTCGTGCTGTTCGCCGGCCTGGATGACGTGGTGGTGGAAAGCATCGCCGTCGGCGCCGAAGGCTGGGTCTCCGGCATGTCCAACGCCTTCCCGAAAGAGGGCGAGACGCTGTTCCGCCTGGCCAAGGAAAAACGCTTCGAAGAGGCCCTGGCGCTGTACCGCTGGTTCATGCCGCTGCTGCACCTGGACGCGCGTCCGGACCTGGTGCAGTGCATCAAGCTCTGCGAGGAACTGGTCGGTCGCGGCTCCTCGATCACCCGCCCACCGCGCCTGGCCCTGCAGGGCGAGACCCTGGCCGAGGTCAAGGCGATAGTCGCCAAGGCCCTGGCCGAGCGTCCGCAGTTGCCGGACGTCGGTCTGTAAACCAGCCGACAGGCCGCCCCCGCGCAGTGGCTCGCGGGGCGGCCTGGTCCACGAGAAGAACCATCAGGCACTCGCGCAGTGCCGTGTTTCACCCCGTCGGCAGCCTGCTCGCAGGAGGCCGGCGCGACATTCGATCTGCCTACTCCAATAAC
This sequence comes from Pseudomonas sp. NFACC41-3, assembly GCF_900109505.1. Classification (NCBI taxonomy): domain Bacteria; kingdom Pseudomonadati; phylum Pseudomonadota; class Gammaproteobacteria; order Pseudomonadales; family Pseudomonadaceae; genus Pseudomonas; species Pseudomonas sp. NFACC41-3. The sequence goes on along the minus strand of NZ_FOAE01000004.1, from coordinate 101,823 downwards.
TCAATAAGAAGGCGCGCCTATGTCAGGCCAAGGCAAATTCAAGAAACAGCTCTCTCTGGTTGACCTCACCTTCATCGGCCTGGGGGCGATCTTCGGTTCCGGCTGGTTGTTCGCCGCCAGCCATGTCTCGGCCATCGCCGGGCCGGCGGGGATCTTCTCCTGGCTGCTCGGCGGTTTCGCCGTCCTGCTGCTGGGCATCGTCTACTGCGAACTGGGCGCGGCCCTGCCGCGAGCGGGCGGGGTGGTGCGTTATCCGGTGTTCTCCCACGGGCCGCTGCTGGGCTACCTGATGGGCTTCATCACGTTGATCGCGTTTTCCAGCCTGGTGGCCATTGAAGTGGTGGCGGCGCGGCAATACGCGGCGGCCTGGTTTCCGGGCCTGACCCATGCCGGCAACAGCAACCCGACCCTTCTCGGCTGGCTGGTACAGTTCGCCCTGTTGTGCCTGTTCTTCTGGCTCAACTACTCCAGCGTCAAGACCTTCGCCAAGTCCAACAACTTCATCAGCCTGTTCAAGTTCGTGGTACCGCTGCTGGTCATCGGCGTGCTGTTCACCTTCTTCAAACCAGAGAATTTCCACGTCCAGGGCTTTGCTCCCTTTGGGCTGTCCGGCATCGAAATGGCGGTCTCCGCCGGCGGCATCATCTTCGCCTACCTGGGCCTGACGCCGATCATTTCGGTGGCCAGCGAAGTGCGCAATCCGCAGCGCACCATTCCCATCGCGCTGATTCTTTCGGTCCTGCTCTCGACCCTGATCTACGGCCTGCTGCAACTGGCGTTCCTCGGCAGCATTCCCACCGATATGCTGGCCAACGGCTGGAGCAGCATCAGCAAGCAATTCTCCCTGCCGTACCGCGACATCGCCCTGACCCTGGGCGTCGGCTGGCTGGCCTATCTGGTGGTGGCGGACGCGGTGATTTCCCCCAGCGGCTGCGGCAACATCTACATGAACGCCACGCCACGGGTGGTGTACGGCTGGGCGAAGACCGGCACCTTCTTCACGATCTTCACCCGCATCGACGAGCAGTCCGGCATCCCGCGCCCGGCGCTGTGGCTGACCTTCGGCCTGTCGGTGTTCTGGACCTTGCCGTTCCCGTCCTGGGAAGCGCTGATCAATGTGGTGTCGGCGGCCCTGGTGCTGAGTTACGCGATCGCCCCGATCAGCGTGGCGGCGCTGCGCAAGAGTGCGCCGGACCTGCCGCGGCCGTTCCGGGTCAGCGGCTTCGGCCTGTTGGGGCCGGTGTCCTTTGTCATCGCCGCGCTGATTGTCTACTGGTCCGGCTGGAGCACGGTGTCCTGGCTGCTGGGCCTGCAGATCCTGATGTTCTTCATTTACTTGGGCTGCAAGCGCCTGGTGCCCACCGACCACCTGAACCTGACCGAACAGGTGCGCTCGTCCCTGTGGCTGATCGCTTTTTACGCCCTGACCATGGTCATTTCCTACCTGGGCAGCTTCGGTGGGATCGGCGTGCTCACTCACCCCTACGACACCCTGGTCGTCACCCTCATGGCCCTGTGCATTTACTACTGGGGAGCCAACACCGGGGTGCCAGGCAGCAAGCTGCTGCTGGAAGGGGCAGACGAATGAGCACGGCCCAGGCATCCATTCAGCTCACGCCATTTATTCAGAGAGGTAACCCATGCTTGTAACAGGACAACTGCTGATCGGCCAATCCCGCGTGCGGGGTGGCCACGGCGAAGTGCATGCGCTGGCCGCCGCTACCGGCGAGGCTCTGGCGCCGGGTTTTGGTGGCGCCGGCCCGAACGACCTGGAGCACGCCTGCGCCCTGGCCGAAGCGGCGTTCGACCGCTATCGGGAAACCAGCCTGGAACAACGGGCGGCGTTCCTGGAGAGCATCGCCGGCAACATCCTCGCCCTCGGTGATGAGCTGATCGAGCGCTGCATGAGCGAGACCGGCCTGCCCCGTGCCCGCCTGGAAGGCGAGCGCGGGCGCACCGTAGGCCAGCTGCGTTTGTTCGCGGCGGTGGTGCGCGACGGCAGCTTCCTGGAGGCACGCATCGACCCGGCCCAGCCGGAGCGCCAACCCTTGCCCAAGGTGGATCTGCGCCTGCGCCAGATCGCCATCGGGCCGGTGGCGGTGTTCGGCGCCTCGAACTTTCCCCTGGCGTTTTCCGTGGCCGGCGGCGACACCGCCTCGGCACTGGCCGCCGGTTGCCCGGTGGTGGTCAAGGCGCATTCGGCGCACCCCGGCACTTCGGAGCTGGTAGGCCAGGCGATCCAGCAGGCGGTGCACAGCCACGGGTTGCCGGAAGGGGTGTTCTCGCTGCTGTTCGATGCCGGCCGCGGCATCGGCCAGGGGCTGGTGGCGGACAGTCGGATCAAGGCCGTGGGCTTTACCGGTTCGCGCAGCGGCGGCGTGGCGTTGATGAAAATCGCCGCGGCCCGCGAGGAACCGATCCCGGTCTATGCCGAGATGAGTTCGATCAACCCGGTACTGCTGCTGGCCAATGCGCTGGCCGAGCGCGGCGAAGAAATTGCCCAGGCCTTTGTCGGTTCCCTGACCCTGGGTGCCGGGCAGTTCTGCACCAACCCGGGTTTGCTCCTGGCGGTCGACAGCCCGGCGTTGCGCGCATTCGAAGCCGCGGCGGCGGCAGCGCTCAGGGTGGCGCCGGCGCAGACCATGCTGACGCCAGGCATCCACGCCAGCTACTGCCAGGGCGTCGAGCGGCTGCTGCGGCATGCCGAGGTGGAGTCCTTGGGGCAGGGCGCCGATGGTCAGCGTTATCAGGCCCGTGCCGCGCTGTTCGCCACATCGGCCGAGGCCTTTATGGCCCGCGCTGCGCTGCGCGAGGAGGTCTTCGGTCCGGCCTCATTGATCGTGCGCTGCAGCGATGCGGCGCAGATGAAAGCGCTGCTGGCGAGCCTGGAAGGCCAACTGACCATCGCCCTGCACCTGAGCGACAACGACCATCCGCAAGCCCGGGAACTGCTGCCGCTGCTGGAGCGCAAGGCCGGTCGCCTGTTGGTCAACGGTTTTGGCACCGGGGTCGAAGTCGGCCACGCCATGGTCCATGGCGGGCCGTTCCCCGCCACCTCGGACACGCGCACCACCTCGGTGGGCAGCCTGGCGATCCAGCGGTTCCTGCGCCCGGTGTCGTACCAGGACTGGCCGCCAGCACTGCTGCCGCAGGCTTTGCGCAACGACAACCCCTGGCAGGTTCCACAGCGTCTCAACGGCGAGCGCCTGTTGTAGCCGCTGCCGCAGGCTGCGATCAGGCCGCAGGCCTGCGGCGTTCTCACCCTCAACCCCATAGGGCCGGGTTTCCTGGCCCCCACGGTTTTTATCGGAGCACAAGCCCCATGTCCGATCTCGTCACTCTTCCCCTCGCCGAAGTCCATGACCTGTCCCTCAAGGTGCTGACCCGCCACGGCCTGTCCAATGCCCATGCCCGGGCCATTGCCGAGGTCATCACCCAGGGCCAGCGCGACGAGTGCCATTCCCACGGGGTGTACCGCCTGCTGGGGTGTGTGCGCTCCGTGCGCGAGGGCAAGGTCGACCCGCTGGCCGAGCCGAGCCTGCGGCCTATCTCCGCGGGCGTGCTGGAGGTGGATGCGCACTACGGTTATTCCCTGCTGGCGTTCCAGACCGGCTTGCCATTGCTGGCGGAAAAGGCCCGCAGCCAGGGGCTGGCGGCCATGGCGATCAAGCGGTGCTTCCACTTCTCCGCTCTGTGGCCGGAGGTCGAGGCCATCGCCGCCGAGGGACTGGTGGGCATCGCCATGAACCCCAGCCACAGCTGGGTGGCGCCGGCCGGCGGCAGCAAGCCGGTGTTCGGCACCAACCCCCTGGCGTTCGCCTGGCCACGGCCGGCGGGCCAGCCGTTCGTGTTCGACTTCGCCACCAGCGCCATCGCCCGCGGCGATATCGAATTGCACGCGCGCCAAGGCAAAGCCATCCCCGAACACTGGGCTATCGATGCCCAGGGCCAACCGACCACGGATGCCAGGGCGGCCCTGCAAGGCGCCATGCAAACCTTCGGCGGGCACAAGGGGTCAGCCTTGGCGGCGATGATCGAACTGCTGGCCGGCGCGCTGATCGGCGACCTCACCAGCGCCGAGTCCATGGCCTTCGACGCCGGCGTCGGCGCCGCGCCTTGCCATGGCGAGCTGATCCTGGCGTTCGATCCGCAGGTGTTTCTGGGGCAGGACTACGAGAAGGGGCTGGAACGCGCCGAAGGACTGTTCGCGGCCATCACGGGGCAGGGCGCGCGGCTGCCGTCGCAGCGGCGTTTCGAAGCCAGGGCCCGTAGCACGCAACACGGTGTAAAGATCCCCCGCGCGCTGTTCAACGATATCCAGGCGCTGTTGGCGCAGTAACCGCGATCTGTAGGAGCGAGCTTGCTCGCGATAGCGTCGGTGGCCTCCAAGACGAGGTAACTGCCTGGACGCAGTGGCGCCTGTGACGACTTTATCGCGAGCAAGCTTCGCTCCTACAGGTATCTGCGTGTCAGGGGGAAGTTCTGCTACGGATATCCAGCGATTCCGACGCCAGCCTGCTACTTTCACTGCGGCGTTTTTTACCCTCGGCGAATACGGATATCCAGTTAATGAACCACCACTTCGAAACCCCCAACCTGTTGCTGCGCCCACGCACCCTCGAACACTTCGAGGCGTGCATCGCCATGGACCTCGATCCGCATGTCACCCGTTACCTTCCCGGCCCCTGGGACGGTGGCGAGGAGCATCGCGATTTCGTGCGTTCGCGTATGGAGCGCGATTTTGGTGAGCATTGCGGCTATTGGGCGATCTTTGCCAAGTCCGCGCCGCAGGAGTTTCTCGGCTGGGTGTCGTTCATTCCCTACGATGCTGTCGGCCCGGAACTGGAAATGGGCTGGCGCCTGGTGCGCCGGGCTTGGGGCAGGGGTGTTGCGTCCGAGGCGGCGGGGCGCATTGTCGAGCACGCTTTTCTCGGGGCCGGGGTCGAGCGCATCGTCGCCGATGCCCATGCCTTGAACGAGGCCTCGCTGGGGGTGGCGCGCAAGCTGGGTTTTCGTTTTGTGCGCGATGGCGAGTTCGAGGGCCTGCCGAGCAAGTTTTTCGAGATGACCCGGGCGGATTTCGACGCCCGAGGACGCTGATCTGCCGCCGCTGACTGGCCGTTTATCGCCACCTTGCTGCCGCTATCTGCCTGCTGCTATCAGGTTCAGCTAGCAGACAGTTTCGAGCTGTTAAAACACGTCTTACGCCTGGCAGGAGCCGGGTGGTTGCAGGGGGCGTTGTCAGTAGTTCACGCGTCGGCGTCAAGCGCCGGGGAGGCAGCATGTTGTTACGTTACACGGCTCTGGTGGCGGTGGTCGTAGTGGCCTCCGGGTGTGTGCAGGAACGGGTGGTGCATGAGCGGCGGGTGGTCGAACGCGCGGCGCCGGTGGAATACGTCGAGGTGGTTGCACCACAACCACCGCCGGTGCGGGTCATCGAAGTCGAGCCCATGCATCGCCCGGGTTATGTCTGGTCCCGGGCTTACTGGCACTGGGATGGCCGACAGTATGTGGCGGTCCATGGTCACTGGGAGGCGTTGCGTCCCGGGTACCATTATGTGCACCCGTTCTGGGAGCGTCGCGGCGATGGCTGGCACCTGCATGCGGGTGGCTGGGCCAGTTGAGCGAAGGCGAACCGGCACACAGGCAAACCTATGAAAACGACCCGAACGGGTCGTTTTTTTTGCGCTCGCGGAACGCTGCATGCCTTGGCGTCAGGAGCGCCACCAGCCTTCGGGCAGTTCGACTTCTCGTTGCGCCTGCGCCAGGGCCGCGCGCAGCCCCGGTTTATCCAGCGGTATGCAGTAGGCCGGTTTGGCCCGTTCGAAACGCCAGCTGTCCGCCAGGCCGCCGCCATCGACCGTGTCGAAACCCAGCTCGTCGAGCAACTGCACGACCTGCGCCTTGGCCTGCGGATCGTCGCCGGCAATCGGCAGGGCCCGGCGATCAGGGGCGCCACTGGGGCGGGCGTCGGTCAGCAGGTCCTGGGCGAGGATGGCATTGAACACTTTCACCACCCTGGCGCCTTCGAGGTGCTCGGCGAGCAGTTGGCTGGTGGTGGTTTCGAAGCGGTCCAGGGCCTCGATATGACCGTCGCGGGACGGGTAATAGTTATTGGCGTCCAGCACCGTCTTGCCGGCCAGCAGGGCCGCGGGGAGGCTACGGTAATGGGCCAGGGGGATGGCCACCAGTACCAGCTCGCCGAATTGCACGGCGTCTTCGACGCTGCCGATGCGGCTGCCGCGAATGCCGCTGGCCACGCTGCTCATGGTCTGCGGGCCGCGGGAGTTGCTGAGCATCACTTCATGCCCCGCCGCCAGGGCCAGTTGCGCCACGGCGCGCCCGATAAAACCTGCTCCGATAATGCCGATACGCATGTCCATGCTCCGTTGAAAGGGTCGAGCGGCTATGATGATTCGCCACTAAATGGCGATAAATAAGCGTCTGGTATTTGGTCTTGTTACTAGGAGTGTTGAATGATGGATCGTCTGACCAGCATGGAGGCCTTTGTCGCGGCCGCCGAAAGCGGTTCCTACGCTCGTGCGGCGACCCGCCTGGGACTGTCGCCGCAGATGGTCGCCAAGCATGTCGCGGCGCTGGAGCAGCGGCTGGGCGCGCGCCTGCTCAACCGCACCACGCGCCGGCAGAGCCTGACCGAGCTGGGCAGTGCCTACCTCGAGCGCTGCAAGCACATTCTCGGCGAGGCCCAGGCCGCCGATTCCCTGGCGCAGATCATGAACGCCACGCCCCGGGGCAAGCTGCGCATCAGCGCGCCGGTGACCTTCGGTTCCTACAGCCTCATACCGTTCGTGACGGCGTTTTTGCGCGAGCATCCGCAGGTGGAAATCGACCTGCACCTCACCGATCGCTACATCGACCTGGTGGAGGAGGGCTATGAAGCAGCCTTTCGTATCGGGCCGCTGGCCGATTCCAGCCTGACTGCCAGGCCGCTGGCGCCTTATCGCCTGATCGCCTGCGCGGCACCTGCCTACCTCGCGGCCCGGGGCACGCCACGGGTACCGGGCGATCTCGAACAGCATGAGTGCCTGGGGTACGCCTACTGGTCGCGGCCGGCGGACAACCAATGGCAGTTCCGCCGCGATGGCCAGGTGCAGGAGGTTCAGGTGCGCAGCCGCTTGCAGGTCAACGAGAGCAAGGCCTTGCTGTCGGCGGCCGTGGATGGCTTCGGCATTGTCCTGGGGCCGGCGGATTTTCTCGAACCGGCGCGGGCCGCGGGGGAGTTGGTGCAGTTGCTACCCGGCTATGAGGCGCCGAGTCGCGCCATGCATCTGCTGTACCGGCCGGACCGGCAGATGACCGCCAAGCTTCGGCACTTCGTCGATGCGGCGATCGCTCGTTTCGGCGCCTGAGAGCAACGTCGAAAACCGTCGAAGCGCTCTAGACCGAAGCTCTTGAGAACCAAGCTTTTTTGTAACCAATACCGTTCGTCCGACGGATGGGTTTGGCAAGCGCCTGCCCGTCAGTCATTCTGGTGGCCGGGATGTCCTAATGCCACTATCGCTTTCATCCCCGTCGCTCCCCCTCCAGCCTCCCTGCGAATAGGTTGTTTATTGTGATGATCGCGTTGTCCCGGCCCGAGGTCGTGTATGCCCGATAAGGCGATCGCCGAGGAGCGGCGCCTGGCCGCCCTGCATGCCCTGGAGTTGCTGGACACCGCCAGTTGCGAGAATTTCGACCGGATCTGTCGCATGGCGGCCGAGTACTTCAAGGTGCCTACCGCCTTGATCAGCCTGGTGGACCGTGATCGTCAGTGGTTCAAGTCGCGGGTGGGTTTCGATGAGCCGCAGACACCGATCAGCCAGTCGTTCTGCGCCTTCACGGTGCAAGGCCGCGAAGTGCTGGAGGTGCGCAACGCGGCGCTCGATCCGCGTTTCCAGGACAACCCGCTGGTGACCCGTGAGCAGGGCATCCGTTTTTACGCCGGGGCGCCGCTGTTGACCGCGTCCGGTTATGCCATCGGCAGCCTGTGCATCATCGACAAGGTCGAGCAGCAGCTGAGCATCGTCGAACGCCAGCAGTTGCGGGACATGGCAGCGATGGTCATGGAGCAGGTCGAGCAGCGCCAGCGCCAGCGTCGTCGCGACCCGGTCAGCGGCCTGGCCAATCGCGAGCAGTTCCAGAGCGACCTGCGTGATCTGGTCGAGCACCACATCGGCGAACAGCGCGTGCTGGTGCTGATCGATGCCCTGGACATGAAAGTGGCCCACGAACTGACCCTGGCCCTGGGGCTGGCGCCTTTCGAGACCATCATCCGTTTTCTCGCGCGGCGTTTGCAGGAGTACCTGGGGCGGCATGTGCGGGTCTATCACGTGTCGGTCAAGCGCTTCGGCTTCCTGCTGCCGGCGCCGGCCGAGGGGCTCGATAGACTGCTCGATGCGCTGGTCAGTCGCCTGCGTCGCCAGCCGCCCGGGCTGGGGTTTCCCATGATTCCCACAGTCTGCGCCGGAACCGTGGAGTTCGAGATCGATACCCAGTCGGTGGACGATGCCTTACGCAAGGCCATGTTCGCCCTGGAGCTGGCCATGGCCGGGCGCAGTTTCTGGGCGCATTACGATGCCGAGCGCGATCATGCCCAGCGCCGTGCGTTCAACCTGGCCTCGGACCTCAACGACGCCTTGCGCAGTGGCCAGATCTACCTGATGTTCCAGCCACGCTTCGCCCTGCCCGACGGAGCCCAGGTCAGTGCCGAAGCCTTGCTGCGCTGGGAACATCCGTGGCTGGGGCCGATCTCGCCCGCCGAGTTCATTCCGGTGATGGAGCGCAACGGCCTGATTCATCAGGTGACCCGCTGGGTCATCGACACGGTGTTGAGCAAGTTGCGCACCTGGGGCCTGCCCGAGAGCTGCAAGCTGTCGATCAACCTGTCGCCCAAGGATTTCGAGGACCAGGATATCGCCGAGCTGATCCGCCGCGCCTGTGAGCTGCATGGCATCGACCCACGGCGGCTCGAAGTGGAGATCACCGAGGGCGAGTGGCTGCGTTCCAACCCGAATGTCCTGGCGCAATTGACGCGCATTCGCGACCTGGGCATGGACGTGGCCATCGATGATTTCGGCACTGGCTACAGCAACTTCGCCTACCTGCACCAGATCCCGGCCAACGTGGTGAAACTCGACAAGTCGATGATCACCGACCTTGAGCGCAACACCCAGCACCAGAAGATCACCCGCTCGATCATCAGCCTGGCCCGCGAGCTGGGTTATCGCACTGTGGCCGAGGGCATCGAGAGTTTCAAATGCCTGCAGATGCTCTACACGTTCGGTTGCGATGAAGCCCAGGGTTATTTCCTCGCCAGGCCGATGCTGCAGGAACGTTTCCTGGCCTGGAGCGGGGCGAACCGGTTTCCGTTGCAGCTTTGCGTCTAGGGCAGGCCTGCTGCTCGCCGGCGAGGCTGTGCCTTAGCGGGCCGGGCCGAGGGTCTTGGCCATGGCTTCGCCCGCCAGGGCATGGACTTTGCGGGTCGGGTGCCATTCATCCCAATAGAAATATTCGTCTGGATGGGCGCACGCCGGCTTCACCTCGGGATAGGTCGGCTGGCACGGTCGGTCGAGCTGGGCCAGGCCATGCTCGGCAGGCTGGCGGCGCAGCTGATCGCTGAAGGCGATGTGGTCGAAGTAGGTGATTTGTACATTGAGCTTTTTGCTCTCGGCCACCAGCAGCGACGGCAGTTGCCGTTCAAGTATCTGTTGATAGCGCTGTGCCTGTTCGCTCTGCCCGCTGGCCACCACCGCCGGGGCATGGCGCAGGTCGGTGCTGCCGACCACCAGGAAATGCCTGGCGCCGGCTTTGGCCAGGCGACTGACGGCATTCTGGATATGGGCGATGCTGCTGGCGGCCAGTTCGTCGATCGGTTCCTTGTGGCCGAAGTCGGCATGCTCGAAAAAGTCGTTGGCGCTGATGAAGATGAAGTACAGCGCGCCAGGGTCGGCCTGGCCTTTGGCGTTGGCCAGGTAGTCGTCGATCTGCCCGCTCACTCCTGTGTCGCGGTACGCGGTCATCCAGGCGTAGTAATTGTTCTGGCCGCTTTTCGCGCCGCCAACGGCGTGGTCGGTTAGGGGCAACCGCAGGCTTTTGGCAAGCACTTCCACGGCGGTCGGGCCGTTGCTCCAGCGGCCTTGCCAATACAGCTCGCCGGGCAGTTGCTGGGCGTCCTTGAACTGGTGGGCGAGCATGTCCCGGGTCAAGCGGTCGCTGGCGCCGTTATCGGAATAGCTGTCGCCGAAGGCGTAGAGACGATCGAACGACGGGGCGGCCAGGCAGTTGCCGGCGGCCAACGAAAGTGCGAGCAAGGGAGCGAGCAGGATCTGGCGCATGGGCGGTCTCTGCGGTGAAAGGCGAGGGCTCATCGTAGAAGTTTCGAGCGTTGCCGATGCGCCGGATGCGACCTGGGCTTAGCCGTACTCGTCCGCGCGTGCCTGTGGGCGACCTGTACGACTAAATTCCACCCGGCCGGTCCAGCGTTGAGCGGCCACCAACAGCGTCATTGGCCGCTCATGTTTTTCGGTCAGGGCGGCGTGTTCAGTCTTGCTGCAATACCTTCAGTGCAGCCGAAGCGAGAAAACCCGAGCGGCTCTTGGCTTCCGGGTGATGCAGCACGTATTCGTCGATGCGGTTCAGCAAGTAGCCGGGCAGGGTGATGTTGAGCTTCTGCGCCTTGCCCAGGTACTTGGTGACATCGATGTCGATCAGCGCCCAGGTGCAGCCTGCGTACCGGGGGTTGGCCGCGTGCAGGGTGACCTTGTTGGCGTGCGGGATGGGGGCACCGTCTTCAGCGAGAATCTCGAAGTGCCCTTCGATGGCTTCGCGGGCCATGGCCATGGCGTCGTCGAGGTCGTCGCCGGCCGAGAAACAGCCAGGAATATCGGGGACTTCCACCCCCCAGGCGTGTTCGTCATCGCCCATTGAAATTGCAATCGGGTAAAGCATGTGCGGAACCTCCAGGGCGCGGTGAATCGCCTTCACATGAGCAGCGCCTGTTTCAGAATACTGATGGCGGTTTTTCTCAGCAGGTCCTTTTTGGGATGGGGAACGGTCACCAGCCCCGGTTTATGGGGATGCTTGAAATGGTGGTGACTGCCCCTGACCCTGACCAGATACCAACCGTCTGCGACGATTTGGCCGATCAAATACCGACTGTCCACATCACCTCCTTGTGATGTTTGGTGGTTACTATACCTACCAAAAAAATGTGTTCAATACCTGGCCCGCCCGACGGTCGTTGGCAGGGGAACTCCGCAGGCTGAAGTGTAGAAAGAGCGAGTTTGGAACGCGGCGGATAAGAGCGCTGGCTGTGTTGCAGGATCCTTCTCGAACCGCGATATCTGCCGAAGTACTGGCCAAGCTGATTTTGTTGAGGGTCGACAGGAATACAGATGAGCGGGCCTGGTCAGCATCTTTGAAGATGAGCGAACCCGGTCGAGGCGCTGGAGGACAGCACGGGGCTATTCGGGGCTATTGCCATTTCCGTGCTCGTTCATCGTGGCCGCAGGTTGATAAAGCGCCCATAAAAAAACCGGTCACTCGAGGACCGGTTTTTTTGTTTCTGCATCCCTCGTCGGCAGGGCCTGACGCTGGACTCGAATGAAGTGGAGCGGGTGAAGGGAATCGAACCCTCGTTATCAGCTTGGGAAGCTGGAGTAATGCCATTATACGACACCCGCTCGGAGCGGCTGACTTTGTACCAGAAGTGCGCGCGGATTTGAAGTTTTTCTTTGCCGGGCCTGTGTTTGCGAAGCGGCGGGAAATGCACGCAGGCACGCTTCTACGCCGTCATCGCGGCGACGGGGCGAAGACCGGCTTGCGGTCTATCGCGGGCAAGCTCGCTTCTGGGGCAGGGGACGAGTTGCTCGCGATGACGTCACTTCAGATAGCCAGGGCATGGTGGTCCTGCAGGTAGTGATAGCGCGGACGACTGGTGTGCTGGGTCGGTTTGAGGAACCCCATCAGCGCGTTACGGCTGTCCCGGCAGGCGGCCTTGTGTTCCATGTCGAGGAAGTGCCCGGCGGCCTGGATGGTGCTGAACGTCGAGTGCCGGACATGGTTGCCGAACAGCCGGGCGTCATTGGCGGCGGTGTATTCGTCCCATTCACCGTTCATGAACAGCATCGGTACCTCGATGTTCTTCGCCGCTTTCAGGTAGCACTGGCGGTCGCTGTTGAGGATATGGCTGATGTGGAAGTGCATCTGCCCATATTCATGCTCGGCCAGGGTGCTGACATGGCGATAGTTGAAACGCTTGAACAGCGACGGCAGGTGCTTGCCGATGGTCTCGTTGACCAGGTGCCCGACACGGTCGCCGTCCAGGCTGCCGAGGTAATCGACACCGCGTTCGAGGTAGTCGCGCATCGGCTCGTTGATCACCGGCGAGAACGAGCTGATCACCGCCTTTTCAATGCGCCGCGGGCGTTGTGCCAGGGCGAGCAGCGTCGGCGCGCCACCCCAGGAGAACGACATCACGTGCTCGGCGGCGAAGTGGTCGATCAGCTCCAGCAGGATCAGCCCCTCGACTTCCTTGGTGAGCATTTTCTCGTGTCTGTTGTGGGCTTTCGAACGGCCGGCGTAGGGCTGGTCGTAGAGCACCACATTGAATTGCGGATACAGGTTCTTCACGGTCTGCGCAAAAGACGCAGTGGTGGCCATTGAGCCGTTGACCAGAATGATGGTCTTTTCTGCGGCATCTGCGCGATAGAACTCCGTGTAAACCCGATACTGACCTTGTATATCCAGCACAGCGATTTCTGGCCTCATGTCATAAGACTCCTGGCAAGCGGGTATGCGCGCAACCGAGGGTGCACGAGATTTGTGACAGGTAGGCATACGCCTGGAATTGTTTAGCCCATGTCGATCCGCAACAGATGGTCGACGGGTGTTGTTATAAGCGGGCAATTTGCCGTAATGCGGGGTGAGCACAGGCGGCTCGGACGGCAAAGGATTTCTTAGAAGTATGTTCGTGACTCATCGGTCACATTTCGGCCGACGGACTGATTCAAGCAGGGAGAACGCCGTCTCGCAAGTGCCGTTGGTAAATTGTTCGACAACTTCGGCTGAATGGTCATCGCATCGTCGATGGCTTACAGCGGCTACGGAAATTGTAGACGCTCAGACCAGGCGGATTTCTTCATCGGTCAGCGGCCGGTACTCTCCGGGCACCAGTTTTTCGTCGAGGGCCAGCGGTCCCATGCGTTCGCGGTGCAGGCGCAAGACCTTGTTGTCGAAATGGCCGAACATGCGTTTGACCTGGTGATAGCGGCCTTCGACGATGCTCAGCCGCGCGCACCGGGGGCCGAGGATCTGCAGCTCGGCGGGCAGGGTGGTGAGGTCCTCGAAAGCGAAGTACAGGCCCCGGGCGAAGGTCTCGGCGTACTCCGGGCCTATGTCCTGTTCGGTCTCGACGTAGTAGCGCTTCGGCAGTTTGGTCTGCGGCTGGGTCAGGCGCCGCGACCAGCTGCCATCGTTGGTGAGGATCAGCAAACCGGTGGTGTTGTAGTCCAGGCGACCGGCGATGTGCAGCTCGTGCTTGTCCGGTTCGTCCAACAGGTCGAGCACGGTGCGGTGTTCGGGATCGCGGGTGGCGCTGACGCAGCCCATGGGTTTGTGCAGCATGAAATAGCGCGGCGGCTTGCCGGCCTGCAGCACTTCGTCGTCGAGCTCGACCCGGCTGAACTCGCGCACCTCGGCATGGGGATCGCTGACCACCTGGCCGTCGATACGGATGCGCTTTGCCACCAGCAGCAGGCGCACCTGCTGGCGGTTGAAGCGGGGCAGGTTGCTGAGGAAGCGATCAACGCGCATGGCTATCGGCAGGCTGGCAAAAGGCTGCGCATCTTACGGGGTCGGCCGGGCGGCCGCTTGCAGTTGCGCGTCGACCCGGGCACAGCGCGGGCACAGGCAGGCGCGATCGCGCAGCTCCGGCGGCAGGGCTTCGAGCACCGCCGGGTCGATGCTCACGCTGTAGCACCAGCAGGCCTGGTCGGCGGTACGCGGGTCGGCCAGGCTGCAGTCGTTGCGGGCGCCGCAGGCCGGGCAGAGGTTGGGGCTGTTCAGGGTCGGTTCATTCATAACGGGAGTGAGGCATTTCCACGCAGGTTCGGTTACGGCCGGTCTGCTTGGCACGGTACATCGCATGGTCGGCGCGTGACAGCAGGCTGTGCAGGGTATCGTCCGCCTGCAGTGTGGTCACGCCGATGCTGACGGTCAGCCGCATATTCTTGCCCTCGTAGGTATAGCGCTGTTGCTCGATCAGCAGGCGGATCTTCTCGGCGATCTTCAGCGCCGTGGCGCTGTCGGTGTCCTTGAGCAACACGATGAACTCTTCGCCGCCCCAGCGGCAAACGATATCGGACTGGCGCAGGCAGCTTGCCAGGTGCCGGGCGAAGCCGCTCAACACCTGGTCGCCGGCGAGGTGGCCGTAGGTATCGTTGAGGCGTTTGAAGTGGTCCAGGTCGAGCAGCAGGGCGGTCAGCGGCTTGGGCTCGCGCTGGGCTTCGAGCATGGCCTGGGCGGCCAGCAAGTCGAAGCCGCGGCGGTTGGGCAGGCCGGTGAGGCTGTCGAGGGTGGCCTGGGTTTCGATCTTGCGCTGGAAACGTCTGACCACGCCGTTGAGCAGGGTCAGCACGATCAGGGTGATCGCCAGGCAGATCAGCAGGTTGAGGTACAGCGAGCGGCGAATATCGCTCAGGGCGCTGTCCTCGCGCTTGTCGACGAACAGGTACCAGTTCAGCTCGGGAATGAAACGCACATTGAGGAAGTGCCGCTGGTCTGCGGCGCTGTATTCGTAGTTGCCGCTGTGGGGCTTGGGCATCCTGACCTGCAGGTCGCGCAGGTTTTCCAGTTCGAACAGCGACTGGCCGGCCCGAGCGCCCTGCGGGCCGCCTTCAGCCCCGGTGAGGACGATCCGGCCCTGGGTATCGACGAAATACACGCTGCGCTGATAACGCTGCTGGTAGCGGTCGATCAGCTTGATCACCGCATCGACCTTCAGGCCGACACCCGCTGCGCCGATGAAATTGTCCTGGTAGTCGTAGACCTTGTAGTTGATGAAAAACGTCAGGTTGTTCTGGTTGGCCTGGTCCGGATCGACGTTGATTTCATACGGGGTGGCCATGTCGCGGACCCGGAAATACCAGGCGTCGCGGGGGGTATCAGGGGCGATTTTCTTCAGCACGCCCTTGGCGTGGTAGTAGGTCAGGCTGCTGTTGGAGACGAAGAACGCGGTGTAGGCGCCGTAGTGGGTCATCACCTCGTTGAGATAGCGGGTCATCTGCTCGGGATCGCGTTCGCCAGCCATCACCCAGTCGCGCATGAAGGTGTCGCGGGACATCATCGAAGAAATCAGGATCGGTCGTACCAGGTCTTTCTGGATCTCCGAATACACGGTGTCGGAGGTCAGCGGCAGCTCGGTGTTGACGATATTGTCGCGGATCGAGGTTCGCGAGGCGTAATAGCTGAGCAAGGAGGTGACCATAAAACCGCCGCCCAGCAGCGCGATGAGCGTGATGATCAGCCAGCGTTGCGAATACAGCGGGGAGCTAAGCGGCATGGGCGACTCCGTGGCCGTGACCCGATGCAAGCATTCTAGTGGCCGCGCCGACGGGTAGCTGCGCCATTTGATCGCTCGCCAGCAATGGCATACAGCCCGCGAAAACCGGCCGTTTTCGGATCCAAAATCCTTGCCTGGCGACTTGTATCAAGGTGTAACCAAAATCGCACCAGACCCGGTTTTCGCGGTCAGATATTTCGTCAGCCAGAACATCCTTGGCTGCCGCCGGCCAGCGTCGCTGGCATGGCCCATCAGCGGTCCAGGAGGCCGCCATGTATCGTCGAATTCTTCTCACTGCGTTCCTGGGTTTGGCTCTTTCTGCCTGCGTTCCCTATTACGACTACGACGGAGGTTCCACTTACTACCGCTCTGAGGTCTATACGACGCCGGCGCCGGTCTACTACGGCGGTTCCTATTATTCTTCCGGCCGCGGCTATTACGCGCCGCGTTATTACCAACCAGCGCCGCGGTACTACCAGCCCCGGTATTACCAGCCGGCACCGCGTTACTACCAGTCGGCGCCGCGGGCTGTTTATCGCGCCTACCCGAACCGTGGCTGGGATGGCCACCGCCAGGGCTGGAACAACGACTATCGGCGCCATGACGGTCGCCGCGACCATGACGGCCGGCGTGGCGGTCGAGACTGGAGCGATCGCGGTCGCGACGATCACCGCCGTGACCGCCACCACAACCGCTGATCTGCCCACAACCAACAAGCGGCGCCTGGAGCGCCGCTTTTTCATGGCTGGTTTTCAGAAGTCCGACAGATCCGCCAAGGGGTGACGGCCTTCCCAGGCCTTGTGGAAATGCGCCTCGACCACGGCGTCGGGGATGCTGTTGATGTCCGGCCAGTGCCAGCGGGGCTTGTGGTCCTTGTCGATCAGGCGCGCCCGCACCCCTTCGCTGAATTCGGGATGCCGGCAGCAGTTCAGGCTCAGGGTGTATTCCATCTGGAACACCTGCGCCAGGGACAGGTGCTGGGCTTGCTGGATCTGCTCCCAGACCAGGCAGGCGGTCAGCGGGCAGCCTTCGCTGAGGGTTTTCGCCGCCCGCGCCAGCAGGGCATCGGAGTGATTGTGCAACTGGCTGATGGCTCGCCAGGCACAGCGTACATCGCTGACGTCCAGCCACTCGTCGATCTGCTGGCGCCGTGGTAGCCACTGGGCTGTGGGCATTTGTTCGACGGCCTCCTGTTGCAGGGCCTTGAGCAGGCTGTTGAGCTGCATCGGCGTCTGTTCCTGCCAGTTGAGCTGTAGCAGCCCGTTGATCAGCGCTTCTTGCTGGTCGTCCCGCAGGAAGCGGTCGGCCAGGTCCAGGTCGATGGCGTCGCGGCCGTTGATGTGCGCGCCGGTCAGGCCGAGGAACAGCCCGAGCTTGCCCGGCAGGCGCGAGAGGAACCAACTGGCGCCGACATCCGGGTACAGGCCGATGCTGATTTCCGGCATCGCCAGGCGGCTGCTTGGCGTGACGATGCGGATGCTGGCGCCCTGCAGCAGGCCCATGCCGCCACCGAGCACATAGCCGTGGCCCCAGCAGATCAGCGGTTTCGGGTAGGTGTGCAGGCGGTAGTCGAGACGGTATTCCGCGGCGAAGAACTGCGCGGCCAGCGGCGGTACTTCGCCGGGGTGGGCCAGGCAGGCCTGGACCAGGCTGCGCACTTCACCGCCGGCGCAGAAGGCCTTGGCGCCGTTGCCGCGCAACAGCACACAGACCACTTGCGGGTCCTTGGCCCAGGCTTCCAGGCGGTCGCTCAACAGATGGATCATGGGCAGGGACAAGGCGTTGAGGGAGTGTTCGGCATCCAGGCTGGCAATTGCGATGCGCGCGCCGTCGGTGCCGGTGAGTTCTTCGAAGTGCAGATTCATCGTGACCTCGATCGGGAATTTGAGCGTTCAGTATGATCGCTATAGGCGAAAGTGGCGGTTCTGCGTCAGATCAATTGACAAGCGTGGTGGGCTTTCCTAGGGTGCGCCCATTGATTTTTCCGGGTGCAACCATGACCGATGACGACCGTATCAAACTCGAACCCAGCTGGAAGCAGGCGCTGCGTGCCGAATTCGACCAGCCTTACATGGCGGAGTTGCGCGAGTTCCTGCGTCAGGAACATGCCGCTGGCAAGGAGATCTACCCGCCGGGCCCGCTGATCTTCAATGCGCTGAATTCCACGCCACTGGACAAGGTCAAGGTGGTGATCCTCGGCCAGGATCCTTACCACGGCCCCGGCCAGGCCCACGGCCTGTGCTTCTCGGTGCAGCCGGGCGTGCCGGCGCCGCCGTCCCTGGTGAATATCTATAAAGAGCTCAAGCGCGACCTGAACATCGACATGCCCAACCACGGCTACCTGCAGAGCTGGGCCGACCAGGGTGTGTTGATGCTCAACACCACCATGACGGTGCAACGGGCCAACGCCGCTTCCCACGCGGGCAGGGGCTGGCAACATTTCACCGACCGGATCATCGAAGTGGTGAGCGAGCACCAGCCGCACCTGGTGTTCCTGCTGTGGGGTTCCCATGCCCAGGGCAAGCAGAAGCTGATCGATGCCACCAAGCACCTGGTGCTGACTTCGGTGCATCCGTCGCCCTTGTCGGCGTACCGCGGCTTTATCGGTTGCGGGCATTTCAGCCGGACCAACAAGTACCTCGAGCAGAATGGCGAGACGCCGATCGAATGGCGGTTGCCGCCGGTTTGATGGGGGAAGGCCGCCATCGCGGGCAAGCCTCGCTCCTACAGAATCAACGCAAAACCCTGTAGCCGCTGCCGCAGGCTGCGATAGGTCCGAAGGACCTCGGCGACGCTGAACATCGCGCCCCCTTCGAGGTCGATCGCAGCCTGCGGCAGCGGCTACAGGGGACCGGCTTCAGTCCGGTTTCTTGTCCCAATGCCGGAACAGCGGCTCGGCCAGAAACAGCACGAACAGCAAGCGCATCACCTGCATCGCCGTCACCAGCGGCACCGACAGTTGCAGGGTCTCGGCCGTCAGGCTCATTTCCGCGATGCCGCCGGGCATCATGCCCAACGTCAGCGAACGCAAATCCAGATGAGTCAAGGCGCTCAGGGCCACGGCCGCGAGGCTGGCGATCAGCATGGTCAGCGCCGTGCCGATCAGGGTGCGGCCCATGAACGAGGGCGCGCGGCGGAAGAACTGGCGATTGAAGTGACAGCCCAGTCCGCTGCCGATCAGCCACTGGCCGATCTGGCTGCCGCCGTCCGGCAGGCCGATATGCAGGTCCCAGCCGATACTGACCGCGGCGCTGACCAGCAGCGGCCCGAACAACCAGGGGTTGGGCTGGCGCAGGCGTTGCCAGAGCCAGGCGAGCAGGGCGCCCGCCGGAAACAATACGGCCAGCCAGCGCCAATCGACGCTGGCCGGATGCAATTGAGGCACGCCCTCACCGAGCAGGTACTTGAAGGCCGCCGGTACACACAAGACCACCACCAGCACCCGCAGGCTCTGCCCGGCCGCCACGCGGCTGAGCACCGCGCTGTTGCGCGCGCCGAGGTTGACCATCTCGCCGGAGCCGCCCGGCATGCTGGAGAAGAACGCGGTGGCCCGGTCCTCACCGGTGCGCCGCAGCAGCCAGACCCCGACCACGCTGGACAGGCTGGTGACCAGGGCACCGAAGAAGATCAGGCCGAAATGGCTCATGACCTGCTCCATCACCACCGGGGTGAAGTGCAGGCCGATGCCGATACCCACCACCCATTGCCCGCATTTGCGGCCGCCGGGAATTTCCCCCAGTTGCCAGGGCGTCAGGCAGCGCACCAGGATGATCGCCAGCAGCGAGCCGACCATCCACGGCAGCGGCCAGCCGATCTGGCTGGCGAGGTAACCGCCGGCCAGACCGACCAGGGGCGTACCCCACCACTGTTTGAAGCTGGCCTCAGACATCGGCCACAGCGCGTTGCAGGGCCGAGCGCTTGCGCCAGATGCGGATCATCGGCATCAGCAGCATGATCACGGTCAGCACCCAGACGCCGACGGTGATCGGGTTGGACCAGAGGATTTCCATCGCGCCGTTGGAGATCGACAGCGCGCGACGCAGGTTCTGCTCCATCAGCCCGCCGAGGATAAAGCCCAGCAGCACCGGCGACAGCGGGAAGTCCAGCTTGCGCAGGATGTAGCCGAAGATGCCGATGCCGACCATCAGGAACAGGTCGAAGGTGGTGGCGTGCACCGCGTAGACGCCGATCCCGGTGATGATTGCGATCACCGGCACCAGGGCCCAGTTCGGCACGGCGAGGATGCGGGTGAAGACGCGGATCATCGGGATGTTGAGGACCACCAGCATGATGTTGGCGATGAACAACGAGGCGATCAGGCCCCAGACGATGTCCGGTTGCTGCTGGAACAGCAGCGGGCCCGGGGTGATGTTGTACAGCGACAGGGCACCGATCATCACTGCAGTGGTGCCCGAGCCCGGGACGCCGAGGGTCAGCATCGGTACCAGGGCGCCGCAGGCCGAGGCGCCGATCGCGGTTTCCGGTGCCGCCAGGCCGCGCTTGTCGCCCTGGCCGAACTTGCCGCTGGCGCCGGCGATGCGTTTTTCGGTCATGTAGGCCACGGCGCTGGCCAGGGTCGCGCCGGCACCCGGCAAGACGCCCATGATGAAGCCCAGCAGGCCGCAACGGATGTTCACCACGAACACCGACGCGGCTTCCTTGAAGTTGAACATCATGCGTCCGGTGGCTTTCACCGCTTCCTGGCCGCGATGGGTTTTTTCCAGCAGCAACAGGATCTCGCTGATGGAGAACAGGCCCAGTACCAGCACCACGAACTGGATGCCGTCGGTGAGGTGGATGTTATCGCCGGTGAAGCGGTACACGCCGCTGTTGGCGTCGATACCGACCGACGACAGGAACAGCCCGATCAGCGCGGCGATAAAAGTCTTGATCGGACGATCGCCGGCCATACCGCCGAGGCAGACAATGGCGAACACCATCAGCACGAAATACTCCGCCGGGCCGAAGGCGATCGCCCATTTCGCCAGCAGCGGGGCGAACATCACCATGCCGCAGGTGGCGATGAAGGCGCCGATGAACGAGCTCCAGGCCGACAGCGACAGAGCCACCCCGGCCAGGCCCTGGCGTGCCATCGGGTAGCCGTCGAGGGTGGTCATCACGGTGGAGGCTTCGCCCGGGATGTTCAGCAGGATCGAGCTGATCCGGCCGCCGTATTCGCAACCCAGGTACACCGCCGCCAGCAGGATCAGCGCCGACTCCGGTGGCAGGCCGAGGGCGAAGGCGATCGGGATCAGCAGTGCTACGCCGTTGATCGGGCCCAGGCCCGGGAGCAGGCCGACCACGGTGCCGATCAGGGTCCCGGTCAGGGCGGTGACCAGGTTGTAGGGGCTCAGCGCGACGCCGAAACCCTGGCCCAAATAGCCAAGCGTATCCATATCAGTTCTCCAGAACGTCGAGCAGGCCCAGGGGCAGTGGCACGTCCATCACCCGGTCGAAAAGCACATACAGACCGATGGCCATCAGCGTGGTGACCACGGCGCTGGGCACCCAGCGGCCGCCGTACAGGCGCGCCATCGGAATGCCGATCAGGATGCTGCTGAGAATGAAACCCAGGGGTTCGAACAGACCGGCGAAGATCAGCAGCAGGACCACACAGATGCTGATCTTAGTCAGGGTTTCACGGTCCAGTGGTGGCTCGTCTTCGCTGTGCTTGATCGGCGCCGGGCGAAACACCATGTACAGCAGCGCCAGGCCCATCAGGCCGAGCATCAGCAGGGGAAAGGCGCGCGGGCCGACCGGTTCGTAGGAAAAGGCGGCCTGGTAGGGCCAGGCCATCAGTGCCAGGCCCAGGCAGACCAGGAGCAGCAGCGAGGCGAAAAGGCGTTGTAAGAGCATGGGAAACTCCTGGGCCCCGCCCCCGCGAAAGGGGCAGGGCCGCTAGACAGGGGCGATTACTGGATCAGGCCGAACTCTTTGGCCAGGGTCTTGTAGTCGGCCACCTGTTTCTTCACGTAGGCGTCTAGTTCCGGCCCGGTCATGGCGAACGGGAAGAGTTCGCGCTGGTCGCGCAGCTTGGCGAACTCTTCGGAAGCCAGCAGCTTGTCGAAGGCGTCTTTCCACCAGGCGTAGTCTTCGTCGCTGACCTTCGGCCCGAGGTAGAAGCCGCGCACCACTGGCCAGACGATGTCGTAACCCTGCTCCTTGGCGGTCGGGATGTCTTTCATTTCCGGCTCATCCAGGCGCTTGTCGGAGAACACCGCGAGCAGGCGCATGTCGCCGCTCTGGATGTGCGGCATGGAGTCGGAAATGTCAGTACTGCCGACCTGGATGTGCCCGCCCAGCAGCGCGGTGGCGATTTCGCCGCCGCCTTCCAGGGCCACGTAGCGCAGGTCGCGCGGGTTGATCCCGGCGGCCTTGGCGATCAGCGCGGTCTGCATCCAGTCCTGGCTGCCGACGGTGCCGCCGGAGCCGATCACCACCGAGCTCGGGTCTTTCTTCAGCGCCTTGACCAGGTCGTCGAGGGTCTTGTACGGCGAGTCGCTCTTCACCGCGATGGCGCCATAGCTGGTGCCGACCGCGGCCAGCCAGCGCACCGCGCTTTCATCGAAGCGGCCGAACTTGCCCTGGGCCAGGTTCAGCAGCGAACCGCTGGACCAGGCCACCAGCGTGCCGGCGTCGGCGGGACGCTGGGCCACCACCGCGTTGTAGGCCACCGCGCCGACACCGCCGGGCATGTAGGTCACGCGCATCGGCTTGGTCAGCAGCTTTTCGTTGACCAGCGCGCTCTGCGCCAGTTTGCAGGTCAGGTCGAAACCGCCGCCGGGGGAGGCCGGGGCGATGCATTCCGGGCGCTTGGGTTCGGCGCTGGCGGCGAGCAGTTGACCGGCGAACAGCATACAGCCGGCGGCGAGGGCCAATTTACGCAGTGATGAGTTCATGCTTGTCTCCACAGGAGTTGTTGTTGTGTGTTGCATGCCAGGGGCCTTGGCAGGCGCAGCGCCTGCCGAAGGTCGGTCGATTACCAGAGCGCCAGGCTGTAGCTCACCAGCAGGCGCACTTCATCCGCATCGCGGGCCGAATAGTTGGAGCGGTAGGTGGCGTTGCGCAGGCGCACCGCGACGTCCTTGAAGGTGCCGCTTTGCACCACATACTTGATCTCGGTGTTGCGTTCCCATTCCTTGCCGGTATCGCCGTTTTTCAGAGCGATGTTGTCGCCGCTCAGGTAGCGGGTCATGAAGGTCAGGCCGGGGATGCCGAGCTTGCCGAAGTCGTAGTCGTAGCGGGCTTGCCAAGAGCGTTCTTCGGCGCCGGCGAAGTCGTTGATCTGCACGAAGTTGACCAGGTACGGGTCGGCCCCGTCGAGGTAGGGGAAGGCGCTGTCGCCGGACATGTGCTGGTAGCCGGCGCTGAGTTTATGCCCGTTCAGGGCGTAGCTCACCAGGCCGTTGAGGGATTTGTTGTCGATCTTGCCGCCGCGAGCCTGGCCCTGGTCGTCACTGACGGCGAAGCGCAGGTCTGTGGCGAAGGTGCCCGGGCCCATCGGCTGCGAGGCGAGCAGGCCGAAGAAATGCTGGTTGTAGACCTCGGCGAGTTGGGCGAAATGGTAGCTGCCGGTGATCTTGTCGGTGAACTTGTAGTCCAGGCCGCCGAAGTCGAAGTGCTTGCCGGCGACGGTGCCGGCGAAGCGGCTGTTCTTGTTGTTGAGGGCGATGTCCTCGAAATCGGTGCTGTCGCGATCCTTGGCTTTCTCCAGGCGGCCGCCGGTGAAGGTCAGGTTCTTGATTTCCCTGGAGGTCAGCAGGCCGCCCTCGAAGGTCTGCGGCAGGATGCGCCCGTCGTTGGGCTTGATGGTCGGCAGTTCCGGGATCAGGCTGCCGATCTTCAGTTCGGTGGCGGAGATTTTCACTTTGCCGGTCAGGCCGACCTTGGAGTACTCGTCGGCGGCGCGCCCGTCGTCGTGGGTCGGCAGCAGGCCGGTGCCAGTGCGGTCGGGGCTGGAGTCGAGCTTGATGCCGAGCATGCCCAGCGCGTCGACGCCGAAGCCTACGGTGCCGTCGGTGTAGCCCGATTGCAGATTGAGCATGAAGCCCTGGGCCCATTCGTCGCGCTTGGATTGCTGGGCACTGGTGCCGCTGCGGAAATCACGATTGAAGTACATGTTGCGGGTTTCGAGGGTGGCGCTACTGTCTTCGAAGAAGGCGGCCTGGCTGATCGGTGAGAAACCGGCAAGGGCGGCGGCGCTGGCTAGGGCGGTGTGGCTGAGACGGGAAAAACGAACAGGCTGGCAAGCCTGAGGCTGCATGGACAGCATCGTGTTGTACTCCGTTATTGTTCTTATTGGCGAAAACGCTTCGAGGCGTTTTTCGGGAGGCCACCGGGAGGTAGCCACGGAAGTCGAAACAATCCGTGACAGGACTCTAAAGGGCCAACCTTTCGCTAACCTTTCAGCAGACTTTCACGGTTTTCGGGCTTCACAGCAGCGGTCCCGGCTGTAAACTCCGCGGCAATAAAAAGTGCCGTCGATCCCCTGAACGAGGTAGGAAATCCATGCGCGTGCTTCTCGTCGAAGACCACCTGCAGCTGGCTGAAAGTGTCGCCCAGGCGCTCAAGAGCACGGGTTTGACCGTGGATGTGCTGCACGACGGAGTCGCCGCGGACCTGGCCCTGGGCAGCGAGGATTACGCGATGGCGATCCTCGATGTGGGCCTGCCGCGTCTGGATGGTTTCGAAGTGCTGGCGCGCCTGCGTGCCCGCGGCAAGAACCTGCCGGTGCTGATGCTGACCGCGCGCAGCGATGTCAAGGACCGGGTCCACGGCCTCAACCTGGGGGCGGACGACTACCTGGCCAAGCCCTTCGAACTGACCGAGCTGGAAGCACGGGTCAAGGCCCTGCTGCGGCGCAGCGTGCTCGGCGGTGAACGGGTACAGCGTTGCGGGGTGCTGGCCTACGACCTCGATACCCGGCGCTTTACCCTGGGTGAAGAGCTGCTGACCCTGACCTCCCGCGAGCAGGCGGTACTCGAGGCGCTGATCGCCCGGCCGGGACGGGTCATGAGCAAGGAGCAACTGGCTTCCCAGGTGTTCGGCCTGGATGAAGAGGCCAGCCCGGACGCCATCGAAATCTATGTCCATCGCTTGCGCAAGAAACTCGACGGCCAGCCGGTGGCCATCGTCACCTTCCGCGGGCTTGGCTACCTGCTGGAAAGTCGCGATGCATAGGCCCAGCAGCCTGCGCTGGCGCCTGCTGTGGAACCTGGCGCTGCTGCTGGTGGTGCTGATGCTGGCCAGCGGCCTGAGTGCCTACTGGAACGGCCGCGAGGCGGCGGATACGGCTTACGATCGGACTTTGCTGGCCTCGGCCCGGACCATCGCCGCCGGTTTGTCCCAGCGTGACGGTGGCCTGAGCGCCAATGTGCCCTATGTCGCCCTCGATACCTTCGCCTACGACAGTGCCGGGCGGATCTATTACCAGGTCAACGATATCCATCAGAAGCTGATTTCCGGTTACGAAAACCTGCCCGGTCCGCCGCCGGGCACGCCGCGCACCGACGATTATCCGGCGCTGGCGCGGTTCTACGATGCCACCTATCAAGGGCAGAACGTCCGAGTGGTGAGCCTGCTCAAGGCGGTCAGCGAGCCGAACATGAACGGCATGGCGGAGATTCGCGTGGCGGAGACCGACGAGGCGCGGGTCCGCATGGCGCGCAGCCTGATGGCCGATACCCTGTTGCGCCTGGGCATGCTGGCCATGGGGGCCTTGTTGCTGGTGTGGTTCGCGGTCAGCGCCGCGTTGCGTCCGCTGGAGCGTTTGCGCAGCGCGGTGGAGGAGCGCCAGCCCGACGACTTGCGGCCTTTGCCGCTGGTCGAGGTGCAACGCGAGTTGTGGCCCCTGGTGCGGGCGCTCAATCACTTCACCGAGCGACTGCGTGGCCAGTTCGAGCGTCAGGCGCAGTTCATTGCCGACGCCGCCCATGAATTGCGCACCCCCCTGGCGGCACTCAAGGCGCGCCTGGAGCTGGGGCTGCGGGCCTCGGAGCCTGAGACCTGGCGCAATACCCTGGAAAGCGCCGCGCAGGGCACCGATCGCCTGACCCATCTGGCCAATCAACTGTTGTCCTTGGCGCGGATCGAAAACGGCGCCCGGGCGATTGCCGAGGGCGGCGCGCAATTGCTCGATCTCAGCCAGTTGGCCCGCGAGTTGGGCATGGCCATGGCGCCCTTGGCCCACGCCCGGGGTGTCGCCCTGGCCCTGGAAGCCGATGAGCCGGTGTGGCTGCGCGGCGAGCCGACCCTCTTGAACGAACTGCTGAGCAACCTGGTGGACAATGCCCTGGCCCACACCAGGCCGGGCGGAAACGTGATCCTGCGGGTCAGCACGCCGGCGGTGCTGGAGGTGGAGGACGACGGCCCGGGGATTCCCTTGGAAGACCGCGATCGGGTATTCGAGCGCTTCTACCGGCGCAACCCCCATGTCGCCGGCTCCGGCCTGGGCCTGGCGATCGTCGGCGAGATCTGTCGTGCCCATCTGGCGCAGATCAGCCTGCACGATGGCGCGCAGGCGGGGCTGAAGGTGCGGGTGAGTTTTAACGCGGGCTAGAGGCTGTGGTACAGGCTCAGTAGAGCATTGATTCAGTAGAACATTGACCGCGACTCGGCCAGATCGCTGCACATCACTTTGTTCTCGGGGTCGATCCCGAGCTTTTTGAAGGCTGGCACGCTGAGGATATCGATCTTCGCCAGTGGGTGGTCGGTGTCCTTGTGGCAATACAGGCTGGCGACCTGCACCAGGTCGACGTAGTCCAGGCGCGCGGACTGGCGCTGGAAGTCCAGGTACTGCCCCGGCAACTTGGCCAGCTGTTCCGGAAACTCCCAGACCTGCAGCAGCTTGTCGCCCAGCAATGGGTGGATGTGCTCGATCACGTGGTTGAGGCTGACCGGGTCAGACAGCAGCTCATAGTGATCTTCCGCATAGGTCAGGATCGGCAGCACGCCGATCTGGTGCACCAGCCCGCCGAGGGCGGCCTGGTCGGGCTTCAACTGGGTATGGCTGCGGCACAGGGCATAACTGACTCCGGCCACTTCCAGGCTTTTGCGCCAGACGTCGTGCATCTTTTGCGCGATCACCTCCGAGCGGGCATGGAAAATCTGCTCCATGACCAGGCCGATGGCCAGGTTGCTGCTGTAATTGACCCCCAGCCGGGTAATCGCGGTGTGCAGGTCGGTGACTTCCTGGGTGGCGCGCAGCAGGGGGCTGTTGACCACTTTGATCAGGCGCGCCGACAGCGCCGTATCACGGCCAATCACTTTGCTCAGGGTACTGACGCTGATTTCCGGATCTTCAGCGGCCCGGCGAATCTGCAGGGCCACTTCCGGTAGCGTTGGCAGAACCAGGTCATCGTTGTCGATGGCCTCAACCAAATCCTGTTGGACCTTTTCCGCCAGCTCACTCATTTCTGTTCTCTAGGGGTATTGCAGGAAGTTGCGGCAATCAGCGCTGGATTTCTCGATCGCGATCCAGCTGGTAAGGCAGGTCCAGCAGGTGCAGCCCGGGACCTTCGAGCGCGCCAAGATGGAGATTGCCATCCTCTGCAGCTTCGGCTTGCAGTACGGCCAGGAGTTCAATGTTTTGTTCGGCGCGCGCGGCGATCACCACCTCACCGATGGAGCTGCCATGGGTCGGGGAGAACAGCGGGGTGCCGGCTTCCGGCAACTCTTCGGCGTTCAAGGCCAGGCGGTAGAGGCGGCGCTTGAGTTTGCCCAGGTACTGCATGCGCGCGACGATTTCCTGGCCGGTATAGCAGCCTTTCTTGAAACTGACGCCGCCGATGGCCTGCAGATTGAGCATCTGCGGGATGAACAGCTCACGAGTGGCCGGCATGACCTGGCCGATGCCGGCACGGATCTGGCCCAGCAACCATTGATTGAGGTCGCCTTCGGGCAGTTGCGCGGCCAGCTTTTCGCGCAAGACCTCAGCTTGATCTGCGGGGGCCCAGAGCTCGGTCCGATCCGCTGAAACACGAATGGCGATCAGGCCGTCGTTGCGGGCGACCGCGCCGTCTTCCGGCGGCAGTTCCAGCCCGAGACCGGCCAGCAGCGTATCGGCGTTGCCCAGGCCGAAGCGCGCCCACAGGGCACTTTCATCGCTGAGCTTGGCCTTGGAAAACACGGCGTATTTTTTCAGGTCCGCCAGTTGCGGCTCCAGCAACTCGGTGGCCATGGCCAGCAGGCAGCCATCGCCTTCGAGCAGGATGCGAAAGCTCGATTGCATGCGGCCTTTCTGGGTGCAACGGGCGCCCAGGCTGGATTGGCTATCGCTGAGGTAATTGAGATTGCAGGTCAGCTGGCCCTGAAGGAACTTGCTGGCATCGGGGCCGCGGACGGCGAGAACGCCCTCGTGGGACAGGGAGCAGAAAAAAGCGGAATCAGCCATGGGTCATCGCAGGGTAAAAAGTCTGGCGAACATCATAAGGGGGCGCCCTTGAAATGGGTAGTTCACAAAGGATGGGTGGTGACCGACCAAAGCCGACTGTTCTGGTGTCCGTCGGGCTGTATACTTGCGCTCTATTTGAGGAGCGCTCCATGGTCGAAGATGTTGAATTGAACCGCCTCTACTGGCACAGCCGCCGCGGCATGCTGGAACTGGACGTGTTGCTGGTGCCATTCGTGAAAGAAGTCTATCCGCATCTGAACGATGTTGATCGTGCCTGTTACGTCAGGCTGCTCGAATGCGAAGATCAGGACATGTTCGGCTGGTTCATGGAACGCTCCGAATCCGAAGATCCCGAGCTGCAACGCATGGTCCGCATGATCCTGGATCGTGTCCAACCCAAGTAACGCCTTCGAATGCCGCTGGCAGCCTTCCAGGCAATTGCTGGCGGCCTATCTCCTGGCCCAGCTGTTCGCGCTGGGCGCCTTGCTGATGCTCGATATTCCGCTCTGGGCCCGTCTACTCGGGGTTCTGCTGTGCCTGGGCCACGGAGTCTGGGCGTTGCCGCGGCGGATTCTGCTGAATCATCCCTCGGCTTTCAGCGGTCTGCGTCGTAATGCCGATGGCTGGCAGTTGTGGTGCGCCGGGCAGGGCTGGCGGCCGGTGCAGCTGCGGCCTGACAGCCTGGCGCTGCCGCTGCTGGTGGTGTTGCGTTTTCGCCTGCCGGGCGAGCGCTGGGTGAGGTCGGTCTGTGTGCCACGGGACGCGCAGGCGGCCGATGTGCATCGGCGCCTGCGCGTGCGGCTCAAGTTCAGTCGCCGTAGGTGGGCGGCACCAGAATAGTGTCCAGTGCCTCGGGCAGCAGGTTCGGGTAATCGAGGGTGTAGTGCAGGCCCCGGCTTTCCTTGCGCTCCATGGCTGAACGAATCATCAGCTCGGCGACCTGGGCCAGGTTGCGCAACTCGATCAGGTCGCGGCTGACCTTGTAGTTGCTGTAGAACTCATCGATTTCGTCCAGCAGCAGACGGACCCGGTGCTGAGCCCGTTGCAGGCGCTTGTTGGTGCGTACGATGCCGACATAGTCCCACATGAATCGCCGCAGTTCGTCCCAGTTGTGCGCAATGATCACGTCTTCGTCGGAGTCGGTGACCTGGCTGGCGTCCCAGGCGGGCAGGGCGATCGGAATGGCGATCTGCGGCAGTTGCTCGAGAATGTCGGCTGCCGCGGAGCGGGCATAGACGAAGCATTCCAACAGCGAGTTGCTGGCCATGCGGTTGGCGCCGTGCAGGCCGGTAAAGCTGGTTTCGCCAATGGCATACAGGCCCGGAACGTCGGTGCGGCCCTGCTGGTCGACCATCACCCCGCCGCAGGTATAATGCGCGGCCGGTACCACCGGGATCGGCTGTTTGGTGATGTCGATGGAGAATTCCAGGCAGCGCTCGTACACGGTCGGGAAGTGGCTTTTGATAAAGGCTTCCGGTTTGTGGCTGATGTCCAGGTACACGCAATCGATACCCAGGCGCTTCATCTCATGGTCGATGGCCCGGGCGACGATATCTCGTGGTGCCAGTTCGGCACGCGGGTCGAAACGCGGCATGAAGCGTTCGCCGTTGGGCAGCTTCAGATGTGCTCCCTCGCCGCGCAGGGCTTCGGTGATCAGGAAACTCTTGGCCTGTGGATGGTAGAGGCAGGTCGGGTGGAATTGGTTGAACTCCAGGTTGGCCACCCGGCAGCCCGAGCGCCAGGCCATGGCGATGCCATCGCCACAGGCGCCATCGGGGTTGCTGGTATAGAGGTAGACCTTGGCGGCCCCGCCGGAAGCAAGGATGACAAAGCGCGCACCGTAGGTATCGACTTCGCCGGTGGCGCGGTTGAGTACGTAGGCGCCGAGGCAGCGATCGCCTTCCAGTCCCAGGCGTTTTTCGGTAATCAGATCGACGGCGACCCGCTGCTCCAGCAGCTCGATGTTCGGGCGTTGCCGGGCCTGCTCCAGCAATGTAGTGAAGATGGCCGCGCCGGTGGCGTCGGCGGCATGGATGATGCGGCGATGGCTGTGGCCGCCTTCGCGGGTCAGGTGGAATTCGAAACCGCCGTCTTCATTGCCCGATTGCTCGTCACGGGTGAAGGGCACGCCCTGGTCGATCAGCCACTGAATGGCCTCGCGGCTGTGTTCGACGGTAAACCGCACGGCGTCTTCATGGCACAGACCGCCACCGGCATTGAGGGTGTCGTCGACGTGG
Source organism: Pseudomonas sp. NFACC41-3 (assembly GCF_900109505.1). Taxonomy (NCBI): domain Bacteria; kingdom Pseudomonadati; phylum Pseudomonadota; class Gammaproteobacteria; order Pseudomonadales; family Pseudomonadaceae; genus Pseudomonas; species Pseudomonas sp. NFACC41-3. The sequence continues at coordinate 71,636 of NZ_FOAE01000004.1, read as the reverse complement.
GATTCGACGGTATCGGTGTCGTCCAGCACTGCCGCGACGCCACCCTGAGCCCAATAGGTCGAGCCATTGGCGAGATCGCCCTTGCTCAATACGGTAATGCGCAGGTGACCAGGCAAGGTCAGCGCAAGGCTCAAACCGGCAGCGCCGCTGCCTATCACCAGAACATCGTGTTGAAACTGTTGGCTCATTGGAAGATTCCGCTCAAAAGCGACCCGGGTCGGGGTTGGCGCAAGACGCCTGGATCGGCGAGTCAAAGCAGCCATGCAGCCCACTAGTATATAGAGGGGGGGATCGGCACAATAGCGGTGCCTTCGTGGCATTATGAAATTATGGGGGCGAAAAAGGCGGTCTTGCGAGGCAGTGATGGGTGGCTCGATTTTTCCGTCAAGTCGGGGAGCTGGCGACTGTATCGAAGATGTAGCAACCTTTTTCTCTTCATGGTTACACAATGTTCGCTCTGCACAGCTATAAAGATTGGGAACTTTTGACACGGCCCCAAACTCAATAGAAGGTTGCCTGATAGAAGGGACAGCGTCGGTTTTTATGCAGGACTTGTGTTGTGGTCATGCAACTCAATTCGACGACAGGATTATTCGCGCAGCCGGCCTTGCCCGCGCTGCGTTTTTCGTGCGTGCCAAATCAGAGCCCGCAGGAAACTTGCTTGGAGGGGGAGAACTTTTGCGAAAAGCCCGAGTCTATGTTTGCAAGCCTGATCGTTTAGTTATGCAAGCCTCCTTCGAGCTTATCGAGGAGTGTTCATGCTAACCCAGGAAGAGGATCAGCAGCTGGTCGAGCGCGTTCAGCGCGGCGACAAGCGAGCTTTCGATCTGCTAGTGCTGAAATACCAGCACAAAATTCTCGGGTTGATCGTGCGTTTTGTGCACGACACCCATGAAGCCCAGGATGTTGCACAAGAAGCCTTTATCAAGGCTTACCGTGCGCTTGGTAATTTCCGCGGTGACAGTGCGTTTTATACGTGGCTGTATCGTATCGCCATCAACACGGCGAAAAACTATCTGGTTTCGCGCGGCCGCCGGCCGCCGGATAGCGATGTCAGTTCCGAGGATGCGGAGTTCTACGATGGCGATCATGGCCTCAAGGATCTCGAATCGCCGGAGCGCGCATTGCTGCGGGATGAGATCGAAGGCACCGTCCATCGAACCATTCAGCAACTGCCAGAAGATTTGCGTACGGCTTTAACTTTACGTGAATTCGATGGTCTGAGTTACGAGGACATTGCCAGCGTCATGCAGTGTCCGGTGGGTACCGTGCGCTCCCGGATTTTCCGCGCTCGGGAAGCCATCGATAAAGCCCTGCAGCCGTTGTTGCAGGAAACCTGAGACAGCGGCGACAGCCAAGAGAGGAACCGCCATGAGTCGTGAAGCCCTGCAGGAATCGCTGTCCGCGGTGATGGATAACGAAGCGGACGAACTGGAATTACGTCGGGTATTGAATGCCGTCGACGAAGTGGAAACCCGTGAGACCTGGGCTCGTTACCAGATCGCCCGGGCGGCCATGCACAAGGAATTGCTGCTTCCGCGTCTGGACATCGCCGCGGCTGTTTCTGCTGCGCTGGCTGACGAAGCCGTACCGGCCAAGGCCACTCGTGGTCCATGGCGTAGCCTGGGTCGCCTGGCTGTTGCCGCATCGGTGACCGTTGCCGTATTGGCGGGTGTTCGCCTGTACAACCAGGACGAGATCGCTGGTGTCGAACTGGCACAGCAATCGAATCAGCCAACCCTGGCCGCTCCTCAAGTAAAAGGCCCAGCTGTATTGGCCGGCTACAATGAGAGTTCGGAAGCCACTGGTCCTATGGCCAACGGCGTATTGCAAGGTCAGCCAGGCTGGCACGATCAGCGTCTGCCAAGCTACCTGCGTCAGCATGCTCAACAAGCTGCACTGAAGGGCACTGAAAGCGCTCTGCCTTACGCTCGTGCGGCGAGCCTGGAAAACCGTTAAGGAGGATCATGCGCGCCATCCCTCTACTCTCGCTTCTGCTCAGTGGCTGGTTCATTGTTCCAGCCCACGCCGACGAAGCTCAGGATTGGTTGAAACGTCTTGGGCAAGCCGAACAGCAGCAAAGCTTTCAGGGTACTTTCGTCTACGAGCGTAATGGTAGTTTTTCTACCCATAACATCTGGCATCGCGTCCAGGATGGCCAGGTCCGCGAGCGACTGGTTCAGCTCGACGGTTCCGCTCAAGAGGTTGTGCGTGTTGATGGGCGTACCCAATGTGTCAGCGGTACGCTGGTGGCTGGGCTGGGGGACGCCCCCAGCTCTTCGGCCCACTCACTCGATCCAGAAAAGCTCAAGAATTGGTACGACCTTGCCGTCATCGGCAAGTCGCGTGTGGCTGGGCGTTCCGCGGTCATTGTTTCCCTGACCCCGCGGGACCAGCACCGTTATGGTTTTGAATTGCATCTGGATCGCGAGACGGGCCTGCCGCTGAAATCGCTGTTGTTGAACGATAAGGGGCAGTTGCTCGAGCGCTTCCAGTTCACTCGCCTGGATACGGTGGATGTGCCGAAGGACAGCGAGCTGCAGGCCAGCGTCGAATGCAAGGCCGTGGCCCTGGACAGCGACAAGGCTTCCGCGGTGAAGGCTGCGCAGGCCTGGCATTCCGACTGGCTGCCGCCAGGCTTCGAGTTGACCAGCAGCAGTGCGCGTAAAGATCCCGACACCAAGACCATGGTCAACAGCCTGATGTATGACGATGGCCTTGCCCGCTTCTCGGTGTTCCTCGAACCGCTCAATGGTGCGACGGTGACCGACACCCGCACTCAACTGGGCCCGACCGTGGCGGTATCCCGACGCCTGACCACGCCTGAAGGCGAGATGATGGTAACGGTGGTGGGTGAGATACCTATCGGTACCGCCGAACGGATCGCCTTGTCGATGCGTACCGACGCCGCTGCGCCCAAGGCGCAGTGAGTACAGCCCCAGGTGTTCATCGAGCGTTAATGTTGGTTGTGTAAGAGGTCTGCAATGCCAGCTCTGCAATCGAGATATCTAAATGTTCGGTGAACATTTTCATTTGCAAAACCCCCTGTTTTTTCTTATAGGTCAGAGCCACTAGGTTCTGGCCTTGTTTGTCGTTTCCGGGACAAAAGTACTGCGCGAGTCGCCTGGTATTTCTTGTCCCTATCGCTTAACCACGCTCGTTGTAATGGGAGCCGTATGTCGATACCACGTTTGAAATCCTATCTCTCCATTTTCGCTACTGTGCTGGTGCTCGGTCAGGCCGTTACCGCACAGGCGGCGGACTTGCCTGACTTCACACAACTGGTCGAGCAGGCGTCGCCGGCAGTGGTCAACATCAGTACCACGCAGAAGCTCCCGGACCGCAAGGTTTCCGCCCAGATGCCGGACCTCGAAGGTCTGCCGCCGATGCTGCGCGAGTTTTTCGAGCGTGGCATGCCGCCGCAGCCGCGTTCGCCACGGGGCGATCGCCAGCGTGAAGCCCAGTCCCTGGGTTCTGGCTTCATCATTTCGTCGGACGGTTACATCCTGACCAACAACCATGTGATTGCCGACGCGGATGAAATCCTTGTCCGCCTGGCCGACCGTAGTGAACTGAAAGCCAAGCTGATCGGCACCGATCCACGCTCCGACGTGGCGTTGCTGAAGATCGATGGCAAGGACCTGCCGGTGCTGAAGCTGGGCAAGTCCCAGGACCTGAAGGCTGGCCAGTGGGTAGTGGCCATCGGCTCGCCGTTTGGTTTCGACCACACCGTGACCCAGGGCATCGTCAGCGCCATCGGTCGTAGCCTGCCGAACGAAAACTACGTGCCGTTCATCCAGACCGATGTGCCGATCAACCCGGGTAACTCCGGTGGTCCGCTGTTCAACCTGGCCGGTGAAGTGGTGGGTATCAACTCGCAGATCTACACCCGTTCCGGCGGCTTCATGGGTGTGTCCTTCGCCATCCCGATCGATGTCGCCATGGACGTTTCCAACCAGCTGAAAGCCGGTGGCAAAGTCAGCCGCGGCTGGCTGGGCGTGGTTATCCAGGAAGTGAACAAAGACCTGGCGGAGTCCTTCGGCCTGGAGAAGCCGGCCGGTGCGCTGGTGGCGCAGATCCAGGACGACGGTCCGGCAGCCAAGGGCGGCTTGCAGGTGGGTGATGTGATCCTGAGCATGAATGGTCAACCGATCATCATGTCGGCGGACCTGCCGCATCTGGTCGGTGCCCTCAAGGCGGGGGCGAAAGCCAATTTGGAAGTGATTCGTGACGGCAAGCGCAAGAACGTCGAATTGACCGTTGGTGCGATTCCGGACGAAGACAAGGCCCTGGACGCCATTGGCAAGTCCGGTGTCGAGCGCAGCAGCAACCGTCTGGGCGTTGCGGTGGTCGAGCTGACCGATGAGCAGAAGAAAACCTACGACCTCAAGGGCGGTGTGGTGATCAAGGAAGTTCAGGATGGTCCAGCCGCGCTGATCGGCCTGCAGCCGGGCGACGTGATCACTCATCTGAACAATCAGGCGATCACTTCGACCAAGAACTTCACTGAAATCGCCCAGGCGCTGCCGAAGAACCGTTCGGTATCGATGCGGGTTCTGCGTCAGGGACGTGCCAGCTTCATTACCTTCAAGCTGGCCGAGTAATCCGTGTAGCGGATTGATCGCGCAATAAAAAGCCCGCCTCGAAAGAGGCGGGCTTTTTTGTGGGCGCCGGTTGGGCTCAGCGCATCATGTCCTTGACCATTTGCTCCTGGTCCATCAGCTCACGCTGGCGAGCGTCGATCCGTGAAGACAGCGGGAAGTTGCTGCCGGCGCGACGTTTGGCGAAATCCAGCTGCTGGATCGCCTGGCGATAGTCGCCGACCAGGGCAAAGTATTCGGCCCGCGCCTGATGCAGGCCGATGATATTGCCCGACAGGCCACGGGTTTCCGCCACCGAGTACCAGACGTCCGGATCGTCGGAGCGGGTCTTGAGCAGGCTTTCCAGGGCCTTTTCGGCGTCCGCCGGGCGATTCTGCTTGAGCAGCAGGTCGACCCTGACCTGGTTCAGTGGATAGTTGCCCGGATACTGCGCAAGCATTTTATCCACCCGGGCCTGGGCGTCGGAAAAGCGGCTGGTAGCGGTATCCAGGTCGATCTGGGCCAGGTTGTAAGTGATGTCGTTAGGTTGTTTGGCCAGCAACTGCTTGAGGTTGTCCCGGGCCTCGTTGAACTGGCTGCCCTTGATCTGGGCGATGGCGAGGCCGTAGCGGGCGATGTCGTTTTTCGGGTTTTCGTCGAGCTGGGCGCGGAAACGCTTGGCGCCCATGCCGGGGGACTCTTCGTAGATCAGCTGTACTCGTGCGCGAATCAACTGGTAACGCAGACTGTCTTCCTTGCCCCCGGCCTTGGCCTGTTCGGCGCGGTTGCGGGTGTCGGCGATCCGCGATTCGGTGACCGGGTGAGTCAGCAGGAACTCCGGCGGCTTGGCGTCGAAACGGTACTGGCGCATCAGGCGTTCGAACATGGTCGGCATGGAGCGCGGGTCATAACCGGCCTTTTCCAGGTTGAGGATGCCGATGCGGTCGGCTTCCTGCTCGTTCTGCCGGGAGAAGCGCCGTTGTTCCTGGATGGCCGCGGCCTGGGTGCCGGCAATGGCGGCGATCCCGGCGTCGCCACCGCCCGCCGCGGCGATCACGATCCCGGCCAGCAGGGCAGCCATCATTGGCACCTGCATGCGTTGCGAGGCTTCGACGCCACGGGCGAAGTGGCGTTGCGACAGGTGAGCCAACTCGTGAGCCAGCACCGAGGCATATTCGCCTTCGGTCTGGGCGTTGAGGAACAATCCACCGTTGACTCCGACAATCCCGCCGGGAGCGGCAAACGCGTTGAGCTGCGGGCTGTTGATCAGGATGAACTCGAGACGCCGGTCGTTGACCTGGCTGGTCTCGACCAGTTTGTAGACGCTGGTTTCGACGTAATCCTTGAGTTGCGGGTCGTTGAGTTGCGAAACCTGGCTGCGCAGCAATGCCAGCCAGGCGCGGCCCAGTTGGTGTTCCTGTTGGGGCGAGACAATGGCAGAACTGGCGTCACCGAGTGATGGCAGGTCGTCGGCGAAGCCTGGTGAGGCGAGCAGGCAAGCGAGCGTCAGCAGGGTAGGGCGCAAAAAAGTCATGCACAAAGCCTTAGTCGACAAAGAGTCTACTGTAGCCGGACACCAGGCCTTGGACCAGATATTCTAGGCACTTCGACGACCCTCCCGGAGTGACGCAATGACTGATGCTGTAGCCCACGACGCCGAGCTCGATGCCAGCGGACTGAACTGCCCGCTGCCGCTGCTCAAGGCCAAGATGGAACTCAATCGCCTGGCCAGCGGCGCGGTGCTCAAGGTGATCGCCACGGATGCCGGCTCCCAGCGCGACTTTCGCACCTTTGCCCGTTTGGCCGGTCATACCCTGCTTCGCGAGGAAGACGAAGCCGGGGTCTATCGTTACTGGCTGAAGAAGGCCTGAACCGCCCCGGAAATCATCGCGCCTCTGTCTAAGGATCATTGATGTTCAAAGTGTTACGCGACTGGATTCAGCGCTACTTCTCCGATGAAGAGGCCGTGGTACTGGCCGTTCTGTTGTTCCTGGCCTTCACTGCGGTGCTGACCCTGGGTGGCATGCTCGCGCCGGTGTTGGCGGGGATGGTGCTGGCCTATCTGATGCAGGGGCTGGTGCTCACGCTGGAACGCTGGCGTTTGCCTGGCGGGGCGGCGGTGGGCCTGGTCTTCGCCTTGTTCATGGGGCTGCTGTTGGTGTTCATCGTGGTCGTCGTGCCGCTGTTGTGGCATCAATTGATTACCTTGTTCAACGAGCTGCCGGGAATGCTCGCCAAGTGGCAATCGTTGCTTCTGTTGTTGCCGGAGCGTTATCCGCACCTGGTGTCCGACGAACAGGTGCTGCAGGCGATCGAGGTGGCGCGCGGCGAGATCGGCAAGTTCGGCCAGTGGGCGCTGACCTTCTCGCTGTCCAGCCTGCCACTGCTGGTCAACATCATGATCTATCTGGTACTGGTGCCGATCCTGGTGTTTTTCTTTCTCAAGGACCGGGCGATGATCAGCCAGTGGGTGCGCGGTTACCTGCCGCGCGAGCGGGCCCTGATCACCCGGGTGGCCCAGGAAATGAACCGGCAGATCGCCAACTACATTCGTGGCAAGGTGATCGAGATCGTCATTTGCGGCGGGGTGACCTACATCGCCTTCGTGGCCCTGGGGCTGAACTACGCGGCCCTGCTGGCGCTGCTGGTGGGGATTTCGGTGGTGGTGCCCTACGTCGGGGCGGTGGTGGTGACTGTGCCGGTGGCGCTGATTGCCTTGTTCCAGTGGGGCTGGAGCGACCAGTTCATCTATCTGATGGCGGTCTACGGGATCATTCAGACCCTGGACGGCAACGTGCTGGTGCCGCTGCTGTTCTCCGAGGCAGTGAACCTGCATCCGGTGGCGATCATTTGTGCAGTACTGTTGTTTGGCGGGCTGTGGGGCTTCTGGGGGGTGTTTTTCGCGATTCCCCTGGCCACCCTGTTCAAGGCGGTACTGGATGCCTGGCCGCGCAAGGAGCCGGTCGTGGCGCCCTTGCTCTAGAGCGGCCCTGCTCTGGAAATGAAAAAGGGGGCGGCTGAATCAGCCGCCCCCTTTTTTAGTCGGTTACCTTTTAGTCGGTTACCGCGCTCAGGCCTTGTTCAGCGCCTGCGCGGCAGCCAGTACCGCATCCACGTGGCCTGGCACTTTCACGCCACGCCATTCCTGACGCAGCACGCCATTCTTGTCGATCAGGAAGGTGCTGCGATCGACACCCATGTATTCCTTGCCGTAGAGCTTCTTCAGCTTGATCACGTCGAACAGCTGGCAGACGGCTTCGTCCTTGTCGCTGATCAGTTCGAAGGGGAATTCCTGCTTGCACTTGAAGTTCTCGTGGGACTTCAGGCCATCGCGGGAGACGCCGAACACCTCGGTGTTGGCGGCCTTGAACGCGGCGTATTGATCACGAAAGCCCTGGCCCTCGGTGGTGCAACCCGGGGTGCTGTCCTTGGGGTAGAAGTAGATCACCACCTGCTTGCCCTTGAGCGCGGCGAGGCTGACGGTTTGACCGCTGGTGGCCGGGGCTTCGAAGTGGGCAACAGGTTGGTCGATGGCAACGGCCATTAGGGCTTCCTTACATTGGGTTCTGTGGGCGCCAGGGTTCGATCAACGCGTCGAGATTCATTGCGTCGGCGAAGTCCAGGAACTGATCGCGCAGCCAGCTGATCTGGGTGCCGGCCGGCAAGGTCACGGTAAAGGTGGCGTTGAGCATGGTGCCGCCGGTCTGCGGGGCCTGATAGGTATCGCAGGTCAGGTTTTCCAGCTCGACATGGTGGTCGATGAAGAACTGGCACAGTTCATTGACGATGTCCGGGCGGTAGGCGGCGCTGACGTAAGCCACATAAGGCAGGGCCTGCGGGCGGTTTTCCAGGGCCGCGCTGCGCACCACGTTGACGGTGAAGGCGTATTTCTTCGCCAGCGACGGCAGGCCGGCCTCCAGGCGCGCCAGGGCATCCCAGCTGCCGGAAACCTCCAGGACCAGCGCACTGCACTCGCCATGGCGGGTCAGGCGGGAGGTCACCACGGCGCAGCGGTTTTCATGGCTGGCGCGGCACAGGACGTTGGTCAGCTCCATGGGGTTGGCGCCGAGGGCACTGATGACAAGGAATTGTTCGCGGACTGTGGGGGTGGACATGCAGCATTCCTAAAGCGATGAGCGGTCGATACTTTTGCAGGCTCGAGTACTGGGTAAACGTCCGGATGCGGTTTCAGAAGCCCTGAACCGCCAGGTTGCGACGAGCTCCATAAAAGGCGAGAGCGAAGGGCGGCAACGCAGGATTGGGGCTTCGGATGCCGAAAAGGGAGGCTGGAACCCGGCGTACAAGCTTAGCAGTACCGATCAAAGCCTGAAGGGTAGCGAAATACATCGCTCAGGGGAATGCTCGCAGCGCGGTACTTCGCTTGTGCAAGCATCTTGGCGCCAGTACCATTACCGCTCTCTTTTTCCGGCAGGAGCGGTTGCATGATTGCGGGCAGTATGGTGGCACTGGTCACACCCATGGATGCACAGGGTCGTCTCGACTGGGACAGCCTGAGCAAACTGGTGGACTTCCACCTGCAAGAGGGCACCAACGCCATTGTGGCGGTCGGCACTACAGGTGAGTCGGCTACCCTCGATGTGAACGAACACATCGAAGTGATTCGTCGCGTGGTCGCTCAGGTTGCAGGGCGTATCCCGGTGATCGCCGGTACCGGCGCGAACTCGACACGCGAAGCGATCGAGCTGACCACCAATGCGAAGATCGCCGGTGCCGACGCGTGCCTGCTGGTGACCCCTTATTACAACAAGCCGACGCAAGAAGGCCTGTATCAGCATTTCCGTGCCATCGCCGAAGCCGTCGATATCCCGCAGATCCTCTATAACGTGCCGGGCCGCACCGCTTGCGACATGCAGGCCGAGACCGTGATCCGCCTGTCGACCGTGCCGAACATCATCGGCATCAAGGAAGCCACCGGTGACCTGCAGCGCGCCAAGGACATCCTGGCCGGCGTGAGCAGCGACTTCCTGGTGTACTCCGGCGACGATGCAACCGCCGTCGAACTGATCCTGATGGGCGGCAAGGGCAATATTTCGGTGACCGCCAACGTGGCGCCAAAAGCCATGAGCGAGATGTGCGCCGCCGCGATGCGTGGCGATGCCGCCACCGCCCGGGCGATCCACGAGAAGCTGATGCCGCTCAACAAGACTCTGTTTATCGAATCCAACCCTATTCCCGTGAAATGGGCCCTGTGCGAGATGGGCTTGATGGCGAACGGTATCCGTCTGCCGCTCACCTGGCTCAGTGCTGCCTGTCACGAACCGCTGCGGCAGGCCATGCGCCAGTCCGGCGTATTGGTTTAATTGAGGAAGTACTACGCATGAAGCGATTGGCCGGACTTTCCGCACTTGCCTTGATTATCTCCAGCACCAGTGGCTGCGGTTGGATTTGGGGGCCGGAAGGCTACTTCCGTGACCGCGGCAGCGATTACCTGCAAGCGCAACAGACCGCACCGATGCAACTGCCGTCGGATGTCAGCACCTCCAAGCGCCTCGATCCGCTGCTGCCGATTCCGCGCAACGTGGCCGACGACACCGTCAAGGGCGAATACATCGTGCCGCGTCCGCAGCCGTTGGGCTCGGTGGCCGATGCCAGCGACTACACCCTGCAGAAGAGCGGCGATGCGCGTTGGGTCATGGCCCAGCACGCCCCAGCCGAAGTCTGGCCGGTGGCCATGCAGTTCTTCCAGGACAACGGTTTCCGTATTGACGAACAACGTCCGCAAACCGGCGAGTTCACTACCGCCTGGCAGCGTTCCGACGAGCTCTCCGCATCCATGGCCAAGCGCCTGGGCAGCGTAGGTTCGGCCGATAACGAAACCCGCGTGCGGGTGCGTATCGAACCAGGCGTGCAGCGCAATACCAGTGAAGTCTACGTGGTCAGCGCCGAGCGTCCTGCCGGCAGCACCTCCAGCGTCGATTTCACCAACCGCTCGGTCAACACCAGCCTGGATGCCGCGCTGGTCGACGAAATGCTCGCCAGCATGAGCCGCAGCGCCGAGAAGGGCGGTTCGGTCTCCCTGCTGGCCGCGCGTGATTTCGATACCCCTAGCCGTGTCAGCCTCACCGAAGACGGCAGCGGCAACGTGGTGCTCAACCTCGGCGAAGACCTCGACCGCGCCTGGTCGAGCGTCGGCCGTGCCCTGGAACAGGGCGAGTGGCGCGTTGAAGACATCAACCGCAGCCTGGGCCTGTACTACATCAACCTGGCGGAAAAAGCCGAGAAGAAAAACGACGAGCCGGGCTTCTTCGGCAAGTTGTTCGGCAGCGCACCGGCCAAGGAAGAAATCGAGGCCCGCGCCGAGCGTTATCAGGTTCGTCTGAGCAAGGTGGGCGACAACGTCCAGGTCACCGTCGAGAAAGACATCAATACCGTTGCTCCGCCTGAAGTGGCGCGCAAAGTGTTGACCGTGATTCAGGACAACCTGGGCTGATCCGATGCGTTTCGCCGTTCTCGGCAGTGGTAGTCAAGGGAATGGCACGCTGATAGCCAGTGACGACACCTACGTCTTGGTGGATTGTGGTTTCTCCTTGCGCGAAACCGAGCGGCGCCTGCTGCGCCTGGGGGTAGCCCCTGCGCAGCTGAGCGCGATTCTGGTAACCCACGAACATGCCGACCACGTGCATGGCGTGGGTTTGCTGTCTCGGCGCTACAATTTACCGGTCTACCTCAGTCGCGGCACGTTGCGCGGGATGCGCAAACCGGTGGACGCCGCGGGTTTTCTCGCCGGGGGCGAGACGCTTCAGGTCGGTGCCTTGAGTATCGACGTGACCCGCGTCGCCCACGATGCACTGGAACCTGTGCAGTACGTGTTCAGTGACGGCCAGCGGCGCTTCGGCCTGCTGACCGACCTGGGTTCCTACTGCGACACGGTGATCGACCGCTATCGCGGGCTGGATGCCTTGATGATCGAGGCCAATCACTGCCGCGACATGCTGGCCCGAGGTTACTACCCGTATTTCCTCAAGCAGCGGGTCGGTGGGGAAATGGGACATTTGAACAACCATCAGGCCGCAAGCCTGGTGGCCGAGTTGGGCTGGCAGGACCTGCAGCATCTGGTACTGGCCCACCTCAGCAGCAAGAACAACCTGCCGCAGCTGGCCCGGCAATGTTTTGTCGACACCCTCGGGTGCGACCCGGACTGGCTGCAACTGGCCGATCAAGATTCAGGGCTCGACTGGCGCCACATCGCCTAGCCCACCTACTTAGCAAGCGGAGCCCATCATGGAAAAACGTGAAGAACTCTACCGTGGCAAAGCCAAATCGGTTTACAAGACCGACGACGCCGACCGCCTGGTCCTGCTGTTTCGCAACGACACCTCGGCGTTCGACGGCAAGCGTATCGAGCAGCTCGATCGCAAAGGCATGGTGAACAACAAGTTCAACGCCTTCATCATGCAAAAGCTCGAAGAGGCCGGCGTGCCGACCCAATTCGACAAGCTTCTGGGCGACAACGAGTGCCTGGTGAAGAAGCTGGACATGATCCCGGTCGAATGCGTCGTGCGTAACTACGCCGCCGGCAGCCTGGTCAAGCGCCTGGGTGTGGAAGAGGGTCTGAAACTCAACCCTTATACCTTCGAACTGTTCCTGAAGGACGACGCCAAGGGCGACCCGTTCATCAACGAATCCCACGTCGTGGCCTTCGGCTGGGGCACCGCCGAGCAACTGGCGCGCATGAAAGAACTGTCGCTCAAGGTCAACGAAGTCCTGAGCAAGCTGTTCGACGACGCTGGCCTGCTGCTGGTGGACTTCAAGCTGGAGTTCGGCGTATTCCACGGCCAGATCGTCCTGGGCGACGAGTTCAGCCCCGATGGCTGCCGCCTGTGGGACAAGGAAACCCGCAAGAAGATGGACAAGGACCGTTTCCGTCAGGGGCTCGGTGATGTGATCGAAGCCTACGAAGAAGTCGCCAATCGTCTGGGCGTACCGCTGTAATCGACGCAACCGACTGATAGCACGGAAAAAATTTGCCCGAGGGGCTTCGCTTCGGGCAAAGGTGCTGTTATGATGCGCGCCGTTGGAGAGATGCCAGAGTGGCCGAATGGGACGGATTCGAAATCCGTTGTACCTTCGCGGGTACCTAGGGTTCGAATCCCTATCTCTCCGCCATTATTGAAGTAGCCGAAGCCCCTGAAAACGTTAAAGTTTTCAGGGGCTTCGTCGTTTCTGGCTGTTTTTATTCCCCCCGCTTGTTCCCCCATTGGGATTTCGAAAAGCTGACTGCGGGGGCATTCGATTCACATCGAGCATATTTACCCTCCCAGCCAGCTCAAGCCCAATGAATCACGCGGTCAGCGCATGGTCGGCCTCTCCGAACCAGGTGCGTACCAGATCGGGGCTGGGCGTGCCAGCGTGGTCAAGCACTGCCACATCGACGAATTGCTTGCCATTATTCGCGCCATCGGGATCCACCTGCACCGTGATGTCGCTGCCGGACTGCGCCAGTTGGACAAAGTCGGCCACCTGGCTGGTGCCGCTGACGAAGTTGGCGTTGAGCAGCGTGGAGAGGTCGAGGGTGTCACCTTCGGCGTAGTTGTAGTCGAGGATATGGTCGCCGCCTTCATTCGCGTTGAGGTAGGCGAACACGTCGGCTCCCGCGCCGCCGCTGAGCGTGTCCTCGCCGCCACGACCCACGATGATGTCGTTGCCGTCGCCGCCACTGAGCGTATCAGCGAGCATGCTGCCCACCAGTGTGCCGCTGGATTCGCCGTGGAAGCTGACTTGGGTGCCGGCTTCGCCACCGTCGGTGACCTGGAAGTCTTCCACCGAGTAGTGCCCCAGCAGGTTCACCTCGGCTCGATGTGCGCCGTCGTCCACCGTCAGCAGGCCGCCGGCGCCAGAGGCGTTGGCGGTGTAGTTGAGCTGGGTGTTGGCGCTAAAAGCGAGATCGCCGAACGTCAGCAAGTCATCGCTCTCCAGGCCGAGGATACCGACCAGCGAGCCCGCCGCTTCAGCCTGGGCGATCACCAGCGAGCCCGCACCTTCGCCGTGGAAGGCGACGGACGTGTGTGCGGCGCCGGCGAAGGTCAGGCTGGCATCGCCATCGATGGTTGCGCTGCCATTGCCGGTCACGTCGGCCAGCAGGTTCAGGTCGCCACCGTTGGCCCACAGATGGCCGGTGTTTTCGACCGTGCTGGCCACCGTCATGCCGCCTGTGCCTGTGGACTCCAGCACACCGCTGTTGGTGATGGTGTGGCTGCCGGTGTCGAGCACCAGGCTGTTCAAACCGCTGGCCAGGATCAGCCCCGCATTGGCCAGTATCATTTGCCCGGCGCCCAACTGGCCGGCGCCGGAAATGCGGTTATCGACGTTGGTCAGCACGGTGTCGGCGCTACCGCCGAAAATCACGTTTTGCGCGTTGTCGGATAACAGCACCTGGCCGCCACCGGTCAAGGTCGCGCCACGGAACAGAATCTCGAGACGGGTCTCGTTGCCGGCGGAGCCGAGTTCGATGGTGCCGCTGTTATGGAGGCCGCCACCGAACGGCATGATCGCGCCGTCGGCAATGGTGAGGGTGCCGGTGTTGCTGGTAAGCGGGTCCCTATCGAACTGGAAGTTCGCTTCGCTCAGGTCCACCGCATCGACACCTCTCAAGGTGACCGTCTGGCCGGAGCCGATGCTGACCAGGGCATTGCCGTTTACGTCGTTGCTGATGCTCAAGTCAGCGAAGGCGGTGATACCTGTGAAGCCGATCAAGTCGATCTTGTCCGCCGTGACGTCGAAATTGTAGATCTGGTTGTTACCGATTGGCTGGGCGAAGACGAACGTGTCGGCACCGGACGAACCGGTCAGGTTGTCATCAGCGGACAAGGCAAAGATTGGCGAGCCTGGGGCATAGACTTCGACGTTGTTGAACACGTAGGCGCTTGCGGTGCTGCCGTCACTGTTGCTCCAGTACAGGTTGACATCAAGTACCAACGCACCCGCGAAGTCGCTTGGGGTTGTCACGGTCAAGGCGCCAGGATCGTTGGTCTGCACGGTCCAGGTGCCGTCGCCGTTGTCGGTTCCAGCATTGAGCACCCACCCCGCAGGAACTCCGCTGATGGCCACCGTTACGGGGCCGTTAATCTCGGCCAGTGGAATGTCGAGGGCCAGATTGATGGGCTCGCCGGCAACGCCTGCCGGAAGGTTTGCACTGCTCCCGGCAGCCCCGGGATTACCCGCCAGGTCGGTGTAGCTGTTCGCGGCAACGTCGACTTTTATGCTGCCGCCCAGCGTTCTGGTCAGCGTCGCGGTGTAGGTGTCGCCGTCAACCTGGGTAAAGTTGCTGAAGGTTCCGCGGGGCGTTCCGCTCGTCGTAGTCACCGAGACATCCGAGAGGTTGAAACCGCTCACTGTCTCACTGAACTGGAATGTGACCGTCGACGTCGAGCCAATCGAACTGCCTAAGGCCGTCCCTGTCACTGTCACCGTTGGCGGCACGCTATCGACAGGCGTCTCGACTACGTTCTGCACGTTTACCGTAATGGTCTGCGTGTCGGTTCCGCCATTGCCGTCGGCCACCTGAACGTCCACAACGTAGGCGTTGTCGCCGTCGGTGCCACCGACATCCTGGGCATTCTCGTAATCGGGCGCCGAATTGAATGTCAGCACTCCGCTCGAACTGATCGAGAATTTGCCGAAGTCCGTCCCGGCCGTATTCAGGATCGAGTAGCTCAGCGTCTGCGTTGGCAGATCAGCATCGGTCGCCATCACCGTCGTGACCGCTGTGGTGTTCTCCGCCACGTTGACCGAAGCCGTCGTACCACCGCCGTTGGAGGTGATCACCGGGCTGCTGTCGTTGATGCCCGTCACGGTTACGGCGATCGCCTGGTCGTCAAACAGCGTGCCGTCCGACGCCCGCACAATCACGTCATAGACATTGTTCGTTCCCGAATCCGCCGGTGCTTCAAAGTTGGGTGCAGAGATAAAGCTCAGCGCACCTGTGCCTGAAACGATCGAGAACTTCGCGGCATCCGCTCCGCCGACGATGCTGTAGCTCAGCGTTTGTGCGGGTAGATCAACATCGGTTGCCGCCACTGTCGTGACCGCTGCGGTGTTCTCCGCGACGCTGATCGAAGCCGTCGTACCACCGCCGTTGGAGGTGATAGTCGGCAAATCATTGCTGCCGGCGATATGCACCGTGACCGAAGTGAGGGTGCCGTCGGCACTGCTCACCGCGAAGGTATCGGTGTAGGTGGTGCCGGCTGCGAACTCGTTGTGGGCTGAGTCGGCGACGTAGGTCCAGGCACCGTTGGTGCCGATGGAGAATTGGCCGTAGCTGCCGGCGGTGTTGGTTTGCGCGACGAAGGTCGCGGCGCTGTCGACGTCGCTGATGGTCAGGGTGCCGGTGGTGGAGATATCGATGGCTGCATTGGTCTCGGTGAGGTTGGCGATGTCGGCGGACAGCACGGCCGCATCATTGGTGCCGAGGATATGCACGATGATCGAAGTGAGGGTGCCGTCGGCACTGCTCACCGAGAAGGTATCGGTGTAGGTCGTGCCGGCGGCGAACTCGTTGTGGGCGGAGTTGGCGACGTAGGTCCAGGCACCGTTGGTGCCGATGGAGAATTGGCCGTAGCTGCCGGCGGTGTTGGTTTGCGCGACGAAGGTCGCGGCGCTGTCGACGTCGCTGATGGTCAGGGTGCCGGTGGTGGAGATATCGATGGCTGCATTGGTCTCGGTGAGGTTGGCGATGTCGGCGGACAGCACGGCCGCATCATTGGTGCCGAGGATATGCACGATGACCGAAGTGAGGGTGCCGTCGGCACTGCTCACCGCGAAGGTATCGGTGTAGGTGGTGCCGGCAGCGAACTCGTTGTGGGCGGAGTTGGCGGTGTAGGTCCAGGCACCGTTGGTGCCGATGGAGAATTGGCCGTAGCTGCCGGCGGTGTCGATTTGCGCCTGGAAGCTTTCAGGGCTGTCGATATCGCTGACGGTCAGGCTGCCGCCGGTGGTCAGCGGAGCATTGGTTTCGCTCAGAGTGACGCTGGCCGAGGACAGCACGGCGGCGTCATTGGTACCGGTGACAGTGACAGTCACCAGTTGGGTATCCACACCGCCCAAGCCATCGCTGACCTGCACGCTGAACACTTCGTCATGACTCTCGCCCGCCTTCAGCGACTGCACGGCACTGGCAACGCCATCGGTGCCGTTGGCCAGGGTGTAGGTCCATTGGCCGGTGCTGTCCACGGCAATCGAGCCGTAGGCTCCAGTGTTTGCCCCAGCGATGCTCCAGGTGGCCGTGGCAGCGTGATCGATGTCGGTAGAGCTGAATTGGCCACTGACGCTGAGGGTGGTGTCTTCCTGCACGGCGCCGACATCGTTGCTGGTGGCGAAGCTGAGCACGGGCGCGTCGTTGCGGCCGGTGACAGTAACGGTCACCAGCTGGGTGTCGACGCCGCCCAAGCCATCGCTGACCTGTACGCTGAACACTTCGTCATGACTCTCGCCCGCCTTCAGCGATTGCACGGCACTGGCAACGCCATCACTACCGTTGGCCAGGGTGTAGGTCCACTGGCCGGTGCCATCCACGGCGATCGAGCCGAAGGCGCCGGTATTTGCCCCGACAATGCTCCAGGTGGCCGTGGCAGCATGATCGATATCGGTCGAGCTGAATTGGCCGCTGACGCTGAGGGTGGTGTCTTCCTGCACAGCACCGAGATCATTGCCCGTTGCGAAACTGAGTACCGGCGCGTCATTGCTGCCGGTAATGGTGATGCTGACCGTCTGCGTCGCCGAGGCCGCGTTTGCCGCGCCGCTGTCATCGGTGGCAACCACCGTGTACGAGAAGGTGATGGTTTCACCGGCGCCGAGGAAGTCGAGGTTCTGGCTGCTGCTGTAGTCCCAGCTGTTCTGATCGACCGAGAAGCCGGCGATCAGTGCCGAAGCCACGCCCGCATTGAGCGTGCCGCCACTCCAGGCGATGTCGCCGTTGGCAGTGTGCGACACGGTCACCGTGTCGGTCTTGTCCACATCAGCAAAGCTCAGGGCGCCGCTGTCGCTCAGTGTGGCAGTGCCGTTGCCTTCGTTCATCGCTCCGGTGGTGTCGGCAACCGTCAGGGTTGGTTGGTCGTTGGTACCGGTGATAGTAATGGTCACGGTCTGCACCGCGCCGTCGCCGATCGCCACGTCGTAGGTCTGGGTGACGGTCTGGCCTTCGCCCAGGAATTGCAGGGCGGCATTGTCTACCGCGAAGTGCCAGCCCTGCGAGCCGCTGCCCGTGCCAGTGCTGTCGCTCAGTGGGTCTGTAGTGAAGCTGCCCAGGTAGCCGGAAGCGCCCGGCGTGACGGTAACGTTGTGGGTGTCGATCAGATCGGCGTCGGTAAAGGTGATGCTGCCGCTGGCAGCGTAGTCGCCGCTGTCTTCCTTGGCATCTCCGGTCTGCATGCCG
Source organism: Pseudomonas sp. NFACC41-3 (assembly GCF_900109505.1). NCBI lineage: Bacteria > Pseudomonadati > Pseudomonadota > Gammaproteobacteria > Pseudomonadales > Pseudomonadaceae > Pseudomonas > Pseudomonas sp. NFACC41-3. The sequence goes on along the minus strand of NZ_FOAE01000004.1, from coordinate 53,666 downwards.
CTGGTGATCTGCACCTGGTCGTTGGTGCCCGTGATGGTGATGGTCACATTCTGCGTCGTCGATGAGCCATGCCCATCACTGATGGTGACCACATAAGTTTCGCTAGCCGTCTGGCCCTGGGCCAGGGACTGGGCTGCCGCGTTATCCAGGGTGTAGGTCCAGTTAACGGTGCCGTTGGCCGTATCGGCGGCTTCAGCCACAGAGGCGAGGACGAAGTTGCCCAGCGCTGTGGCATTACCTTGCGCCGCCACGAACGAGGCGGTATGCGTGTCGCTCAGATCGACATCGCTAAACGCAATGGTGCCTGTCGCGCTGTGCGAGTCGGCCGGGCTCGGCGTCGTGGCTGCATCTTCGGTTACCGTGCCGGCCTGTGCGCCGAGGCTCATCGTCACGCTGTCATTCGCACCTGCAAACTGCACCTGCGCGGTGGCCCAGCTGAGCGTGCCATTGCCGAGACGAATCGCATACGTAAAGCTGTCTGTCAGGGATGCTCCGGCAGCAAGCGCCTGAAGTTGCGCCTTGAAAGCAGTCGATAAAGTCGCGGCGTCGTAGCCGACTTTTCCATCCGACGTAATCCAGATTTTTGCACCATTGAAGCTGGTGTCGGAACTCGTCGCCTCAACTCTGCTCGTGTCCTGGATCAGGAGATCGGCCGGAGCGTAAACCTTGGTGGCAGTAGAAAGGCTGGTCGCGTTATCGAGTGACCAGAGTGTCTTTGCGTTGCCACCCAGGTCATTGGACATGACGTCCAGATACACGACCCCCAGCAGGTCTTCAGTGATGGTTGCGCTGCTCGTGCCAATGACGCCGGTAGTGAAAATGTCGTCCTGCGCCTGCGGCGTATTGGAAAACGAAGTTGCGGTGTCGCCGCTGGTCGTTGTGGTGGTAGCCATGTCTTTCTCCCGAGAATGTTTTTTTTAGAATCGTCAGGTCCTGCTGACAGGACGAAGTCCCGTGCTTGTACCGCTCAGGGTGTCAAGGAGCGGTACGAGGTGATCCCGGACATCGTCGGCCGTCTGGGCCTGCCGGAAGAGGGACGCAGGTGGCGCGCAGGTGAAGAAGTTCGCCGTACTTGAGGAGCGAATCGCAGGAGCGGTCGGGCGAACATGAGCCCAAGCCTGGAGCTGCGCTGCGCGTGGAGCGCAATAGCCTGAGAGCACCCATATGAACGGGACTCCTGAAGTAATGGCTGGATGAAACCGGGTCGTTCTGACTCAGGGATACGGCCTTTCCTGATATCAGTTGGATAGTTGTTTAGTTGTGGGGTCAGGCCTTGTAAAGGTGTTAACCGGGAGTAACAGCACGAAGTGCCAATATTCCGACGGATGGGTGTTTTGGTGTCAATATTATGTCGATATGTTTTTGGCGAAATGGTCGCTGGCACCCAGCCCTGGTGCGGCTCAATGAGCTGAAACCCTTACCCGGCAAGGGCTGGCTACGTGATTCCAGTGCTGGACCGCCGAAAATTGCCGCGTCAGCTGTTAAACAAGTCCGCCAGAGCATTTTTTTGTCGGGCTTTTTTTCATGCTGCCCTGTCTGGGGAGTGGTGCCCCTGAACAACGTTGCCTGTCCAGCGGTTTGAGAAATGTCTGATATTCGCCTCAAGGAGTTTTGCCTAGCCTGACCTGTATTCAGTGAACGGGCCGCGGCATATCAGGTGAGGCAGGGAGGCAGATATGAATAGGCAGGACGTACAGGCCGGTGCAACGCCGGAGGCAGCAGGCTTCAGCACAGGCATAAGCGCGGGTGAGGAGGTGTTTCACGCTATCCGGGTAGGTTCCGCGGTGTCGTTGCTAGAGGTGCTTGGCAGGCTCATGGACCTTGCTGGCGACAATGAGCAAGTCGCGCGACGGCTCATCGATGAGGTAAGGACCTACCAGATCAAAGATCTCGAGCTGTTGCGGGCGTACTGCGAACAAAACGATCGGCAAGCCATTGCCAGGCTGTGCCACAAGATGGCGGGTGCAGCTTGTGTGTTGAAGTACCAGCCGCTGATTTCCAGCTGCCAGCAGTTGAGGGACGTCAGTGTCGCAGGGACCTGGCCGGTGCTGTTGGAAAGGGCGCAGCTGGTCGAGCAGGCGTTGCTCAACCTCAAGGACATCTGTCTTGTAGCCATACAGGATGATGGGCCAATCAATCTGAGAGAACTGCCTCGTGAGCGCTGATTCCTCTGCTGCTCAAAAAGGGAGTCGTGCTCGATGTCCCGTCGTAAAACCGATAAGACGCTGATTCTGGAGAGGACAGATGTCCATGTGCTGCTGGGTTTCGCAAGAGGCCTATATGATTCCTTTCTGCCTGGCTATTTCAATCAGGGCCAGAAGGTTGGTGGTATTGAATTTCTTCAAGAGTCTTACTTTGTAAGTACTGACCGTTTTGTGACTGATAAGCAGAGTCGCTGCAATCTCCCTGTTGTTAAGGCCCTGCGCCAATAATCTTAATGTGGTGATTTCCCTATTGGTCAGCTGAGAGGCGGCAATGCTTTGCATCTGGTTGGTATGAATGCTTTCCTGCAACAGGAGCAGAGAGCTTTCAGGAAAATAGGTATGCCCTGATAACAGTGCCTTTACTGCATCTCCCACCTCATCCAGCGCTTCGTCCTTGCAGATGAAGCCTGCTGCGCCCCCATGCAAACAACGTACGGCAAAATTTTTTGAGTCGCTGGAAGTCAATATCAGCGTTTTTACCAGGAAGTTATTTGCCTTGAAGTGACTGAGTACCGATAACCCGTCCAGTTGCGGTAGATCGAGGTCAAGTATCACCAGGTCCGGTTTATGTGTGCGAACAACTTGAATGGCATCGACGCCATTGTCTGCCTCGGCGGCGATATGGTGGCCGTTACGCTCAAGTATGACTTTCAATGCGACTCTGACCAAGGGGTGGTCGTCGACTATTACTATGGATCCCATAGTGTGCTCTCTCTATATTGATTATGTGTGCAGGTTTTATATTTTTACTCTCTATATTCAATTCTGCTCATTGAGGTTGGGCCTTTTGTCGGCGCTCACCGCGCAGGCCGGCGGGGTGGACTCCTTTCATTTTTATCGAGTGGCTAGTTAGTCTGGCTCAGGATACTTCTGATGCGAGTACTTGGCAGAGTTCAGCCGAACGCAACGCGTTGAAGAAGTACACACTCTTGCCCCATAAGTAAAGATGAAATCAATGGGTGGCTTGTTAGGATATTTCTGATGGGTTAATCGGCCGTCTCTCAGTTCAAATTCGAAGGTTGATCGGTAAGCTATGACTTCCTTTGGGTGTCCCCCCGTGGGGCAGCAAGGGGGCTGCTATTAGTTGTCGATCAATCAACTTAGAATTTGAATGAGAGGCTTGGGCTGCCATGGCAGGCGTGATTTGCTCATGGCTGAGCCGGGAGGGCGATCAAAATAGATTGCACTTCTTTTGCCGATCAACGTGAACAAGGAAATCACATGAAACGAACATCTTTACTATCCCTGGCAACTTCCAGCTTGATGCTTGCCGCACTTGTTCCTTCGTTATCTCATGCCACTGATGGCGTGGTTAACTTCTCTGGCAGCATCACTGACGTGACTTGCAATATCAATGGTAAGGCACCGGGTGAAAACAACATCACCAACGTGGAGCTGGGGCGCATTTCTCCTTCGATCTTCAAGGCCATTGGCGATGCTTCTCCGTTCGAGAAGTTTGCGTTGGTGCTGTCCGGCGCGCAATGTGCCGATGGAACCAAGGTTGTCGTTGATTTTGACCAGGTGGGCAACGTCGACTCGGTGACCGGGAACCTCAAGCTGATCGGTACCGCGCCTGCTACCGGCGTGCAGATCCAAGTGTACAACGATAATGTCGCAGCTGGTACGAAAGTCCCATTCGGTCAGCCGGAAGCCACGCCACAGGTCGCCACCGTTGCAGGCAACACGGCAACCCTGAAGTTCAAGGCGAACTATGTTGCGACCGCGGCTAGCGTTGGCGCGGGTTCGGGTAACTCCTTCGTTCGATATACCCTGTCGTATAAGTAAAGACTAGCGTCCGAGGAGCACGTCATGACGCCGAAAACGCGTATTTTTTCTTCTTTCGTTCTCGGCGTCATGTTCTTGGGCGTATGTTCTGGAATCGTGCAGGCGTCGGTAGTCATTCAGGGTACTCGGCTGGTTTATCCGTCGGATGCTCGTGAAGTTACTATAAAAATGAACAATACCGGCAACTCTGCTTCATTAGCCCAAAGCTGGATTGATGATGGTGACTCAACTAAAGGCCCCGAGGAGATAAAGGTTCCATTTTTGCTGTCCCCCGCGGTAATTCGTCTGGATCCGGATAGTTCAGCTTCCCTGCGTGTTTCCTATACGGGTGAAAAACTTGCGGAAGACCGGGAGTCCTTGTTCTGGCTCAATGTGCTGGAAACGCCTCCGCGAAAGGAAGTCGATGAAAATGTCTTGCAGTTTACATTCAGAACCCGAATCAAAGTGTTCTTTAGACCCAAGGGTTTGAAGTCGGATGTGGACTTGGTGGCGAACAAGCTTGATTGGCAATTCAAGCAAGCCAGTCATCCGGATGGAAAAGGCAAGGTCGAGCATCGCCAGGGGATTCAGGTAAGCAATCCGACGGCGTATTACGTTTCTTTCGGCAAGATCGAGGTTGCTCTGGATGAGCGACGGATTGCCGTTAAAGATGAAATGATCGCGCCTTTCAGTAGTAGGTTTTTCCCATTGTCCGAACAGGTTCCTCAGACTTATCGCAAAGCCTCTGTTCATTATGAGGTCATTAATGACTTCGGTGGGCGGCGCGTACTTGAAAAACCGTTGTCACTGTAACTTTCTCACCCTGCAGTTTTTGTCATCTCTAATGACCTGGCTGCATGCCGGTATCGAATATGTTGAGCGTCCAGCGTAGTTATCTGGTTGTTTTTGCCTGTGCGTTAGTTTCGTACGGTTTGAGTCCAGGTCGGTTTTTTCTATGTCTTGTTTCTACGGCGGCTATTGTCATGGCGACTGAGACATGGGCTGGAACTTCCACTGCCGAGTCCGCGGGGCAGGGCGTGGTATTCGATTCGCAGATGTTGTTTCAGACCGAAGGTGCCCCCATCGATACCAGCCGCTTTGAGCGCCAGGGCTTTCTCATTCCGGGCAATTACCGCATCGACCTGTTGGTCAATGGCCAGTGGCGTGCCACGCAGAATATCGAGTTTCGCGACACTCATGGGCCGCAAGGCGGCCAGCCTTGTTATGAACGTTCGTTGCTGGTCCGCGCCGGTATCGATCTGGACAAGGCGGCTTCGGCGCAACCTTCCTCCGAAAGCATGCCGGAGGGCGCCTATTGCGCCGACCTGGCTCGTTACGTTCCGGGTCTCACCACGAAGATCGATCTCAAGGAGCTGACGATCGATCTTTCGGTCCCGCAATATTTCCTGCAGAAGAACCTGTCGAAAACCTACGTCGATCCGGCCAACTGGGATCATGGCGTTTCCGCGGGGCTGCTCAACTACAACACTAACCTGTTCAGCGTGCAAAACAGCGGCCGCACCATGACCAATGGTTATGCCGGGCTGAACATGGGGCTCAATGCCGGCTCGGTGCGCTTGCGGCATAACGGCACCCTGACCTGGTCGCCGCAATCGGGCAGCCATTATCAGCGCGGGCAAATTTATGCCCAGACCGAGCTGCCGGCCTGGCGTTCGCAACTGTTGGTGGGGGAGAGCGCCACCGATGCCGATCTGTTCGACTCGGTATCGTTCCGTGGGGTACAGCTGTCCAGCGACGACCGGATGCTCCCCGATACCGAACGCTTTTACGCGCCGGTGGTGCGCGGTACGGCCAGCTCGAACGCCAAGGTGTCGGTTTATCAGCGCGGTTATCTGATCTCCGAAACCTCGGTGGCGCCTGGACCGTTCGAGATCAGCGATCTGCAGGCCGCCAGCTTCGGTGGAGACCTGAGCGTCACCGTGACCGAGGCTAACGGGAAGAGCAGCAGCTTCACCGTGCCCTTCGCCACGACTGTTCAGTTACTGCGCCCTGGAAACTCCCGATATAGCTTCACCGCCGGCCAGATCATCGATCCTGGGCTGCGTGGCAGTAACCAGTATGTGCTGCAAGGGACAGCCCAGCACGGTCTGGATAACGACATTACCGGATACATCGGCAGTGCTGTCACGGGCAGTTATATGTCGGTACTGATGGGGAGCGCGCTCAATACCGATGTGGGGGGCTTTGCCTTCGATGTGACCCAGGCCAAAACCAACGTGCCCAGAAGGGGCCGTCTGAAGGGGACGAGCCTGCGTCTGTCCTATAGCAAGAACCTGCCCAATAGCGGTACCAACTTCTCGTTACTGGCTTATCGCTACTCGACCCGTGGTTATTTAGGACTGCATGACGCGGTTGCGTTGCAGGACTTCGTCGAGAGCGGCGAACGGGTGGAAGCCTTCTCCCGAATGCGTGACCGGCTGGATGTGAATATCAGTCAGCAGTTGAAGGCCACTGGCGGGAATTTCTATGTCACTGGTTCGGCGCTCAATTACTGGAGCAGACAAGGCAAGGCCCTGAGCTTTTCCACGGGTTACAGCAATCAGTGGCGGGGCAATAGCTATTCCTTCGCCGTACAGCGCACGCTGGGACAGAACCGGTATTCAGGGCGTCGGGCAGTCAGTAGCAATACGACCTTGAGTTTGACCCTTACGATCCCGCTGGGCCGTGAGACCCGGGGCGCAACGGTGCTCAATAACTTCGTCAGTCACGACCAGAGCACCGGAACTCATCTGACCAGCGGTGTTTCCGGGACAGTGGACGAGGCGGGCAAAGCCTCCTATGCCGTGTCCGTTTCCCGTGATGACAAGCAACGGGAAACCAGCCACAACGGTAGTCTCAATTATTCCTTGCCCCAGGTGGCCTTGAGTTCCAGTTTTTCCCAGGGCAGCGATTACCGCCAGGGCTCCATCGGCGCGTCCGGCGGCATGATCCTGCACCCCGGCGGCCTGACGTTTGCCCAGACCCTGAGCGAGACCAGCGGCCTGGTCTACGCGCCTCATGCCAAGGGCGCCGGGGTCGGCTACAGCGGTGCGCGGGTGAATGGCAGCGGTTACGCGGTAGTGCCCAGCCTGACGCCTTTCCAGCTCAACACCGTGGATATCGACCCGAAGGGCATGCCCGACGACGTCGAGCTGCAGGTGAGTTCGCGCAACACCGCACCGGTGGCGGGGGCCGTGGTGATGCTGTCGTACCCGACCCGCAAGGCGCGCGCTTTCCTGATCAACAGCCTGCAACCCAATGGCGCGCTCCTGCCGTTTGCCGCGATCGCCACCGACGCCGAGAGCGGGGTGGAAATGGGCGCGGTCGGCCAGGGCAGCCGCCTGGTGCTGCGCAGCGAAAAGGACCAGGGCTCGATCCGCGTCGAATGGGGTGACCAGCCTGGGCAGCAATGCCTGATCGACTACCGCTTGCCCAAGCGCGATGCAGCGTCTGCCAAGGCGGTTGAGGCGAAGGGCTATGAGGTGTTCGACCTGCCATGCCGACCGCTGCCTCCCGACACTGCCGGGGCTCCTGCTCCGGAGAGGAACGGCTGATGCGACAAGCAGGCGGCTTGTGCTGCCCCTCGGCCATGGCTCGGTGGATCTGTGGGAGCCTGATGGCTGCCTGGTTGCTGATGTCGCTTTGCGTCGACGCCCAGGCGGCGCTGGCCATTACCGGTACGCGTTTCATCTACCCGGCCAATACCCCGGCGGTGACGGTCAGGGTCGGCAACACCGGCGATGCGCCCATCCTCCTGCAAGCCTGGCTGGACCGGGGAGATACACGCACCGACCCGAGCCGTCTGACGGTGCCGTTCGTACTGTCGCCGCCTATTTCACGGCTGGACCCACAACAGCGCAGTGCCCTGGTGGTGCGTTACACCGGCGAACCCTTGCCCGGCGATCGCGAGTCGGTGTTCTGGATCAATTTCCTTGAAGTGCCGCCGGTGACGACCAGCGACAGCAATGTGCTGCGCCTGGCCTATCGCATGCGCATGAAGCTGCTGTACCGCCCTTCGGGCCTTGCCGGCAAGGCGGACGAGGCAATCGGGCAAGTGGTCTGGAGCCTCGACAAGACCCCCGGAGTGGACGGGCAGATGGCGTTGCTGGCCACCAGCCGGGCGCCTTACTACGTATCCATCCCGCAGTTGGAACTGGGCAGCGGAGCTCAATCGATCAGTTGGCAGGGGATCACGCTCGAGCCTTTCGGCACGACACGTATCGCCCTGCCCGCAACAAAAAAGGCAGCCGTCGCCAATGCGACGGTCGTTCGTTACCAGGTGGCGATAGACAGCGGGGAGACGCTGAGTGGAAGTGCGCGGTTACAACAGTAGTTTTGCGATGGACAGATTCGCGGCGAGTGCGTCGTCATGCGGTTACGGTCGAGCGCCCGAGGGTGCGCGACCGGTAGGCATGAGGCTGGGGCGGCGCGGGTCGTGTTTCGTCCTGGCGGCGCTGCTGCCCATGGCGGTGCCCGATATTGCCCTGGCCTTGCAGGTGCCTAACGCCGGCCAGGCGATGCGTGACATCGAGTCGGTCCAGCCGGCGCAGCCTGCTCCTTCGGAGCTGGAGTTGGATCTGCCCAAGGCCGAGACACCCGCCGCGCCGGCAGCCCCGGACACCTCCGGAATCCGGCTGCAGGTCAAGACGTTTGCCATCGAGGGCAACCAGGTTTTCACCACCGAGCGCTTGCAGGCACTGCTGGCCGACCTGCACGACAAGGAGTTGGACCTGGCCGGTTTGCGTGGAGCTGCGCAGCGGATTACCGACTACTACCAGAAGCAGGGTTATGTATTGGCCCGCGCTTTCCTGCCGCCCCAGGACATTGAAAACGGCCTGGTGCGGATCGCTGTGGTGGAGGGGCGTTACGGGCGTATCGAAGTGCAGAACCGTTCGCGCGCCCTGGATCAGGTGGTGCGGGCGCCGCTGTCGTCGTTGAACAGCGGCGAGGCGGTATACGACGCGGACCTGGAGCGTAGCCTCTTGCTGTTGAGCGACCTGCCCGGGGTCCAGGCTCGCGGCACCTTGCGTCCTGGCCAGGAGTACGGGACCACCGACCTGGTGATCGATACCGAGCCCGGGCCGTTGCTGAACGGCACCCTGGAGGCGGACAACTTCGGTGGTTACTACACCGGTGAATACCGCCTGGGCGGCAGTCTCAACCTCAACAACCCCTTGCGCCTCGGCGACCAGCTCAGCCTGCGGGCGATGCGCAGCGACGAATCGCAGCGCTATTACCGTGCGGCCTACCAGTTACCGGTCGGGCCCTGGTCGACCCGCATCGGCGGTGCGTACTCGGAAATGAGCTACCGCCTGTACAGGGACTTCGAGGTCCTCGACTACCACGGTACCGCCAGCTTCCGCAGTTTTTTCGTCGCCCAGCCGCTGGTGCGCAGCCGCACCTTCGACCTCACTGCGCAACTGCAATACGAAGACAAACGGCTACGCGACGATATCGACCTGTTCGAATTCAGTAACCGAAAGCGGATCGGCCTGTGGACCCTGAGCCTCAGCGGCAACAGCCAGGACCGTTTTTTCCGGGGAGGCCAGAACTTCTTCGATCTGTCCTACGGCAGCGGCCGGTTGCGTTTTGGCGACCGTGAGGAAGAGGTTCGCGATGGCCGTACCGCGGGCAGCTCGGGCGGGTTCGCCAAGCTCAATCTCAACGCCGCGCGCCTGCAGCGCCTGAGCGACCGTTTCCAGCTCTATACCAGGCTGAGTGCGCAATGGGCCAACAGCAACCTGGACAACTCGGAAAAGCTCGGCCTTGGCGGTCCCTACGGTGTGCGTGGCTATTCATTGGGCGCCGGCAGCGGTGACCAGGGCTGGCAGGCCAGTGCCGAGCTGCGCTACGCCCTGGCCCCGCGCTGGCAGCTCAGCGCCTTCGCCGACAACGGCACGGTCAAGGTCGATCGCCAACCCTGGACCTCCGAAAACAATACCCGTCGGATCACGTCGACCGGCATCGGCACCAGTTGGATGGGGCCTTCGCAGCAAGTCAACCTGACGCTCGCCTGGCCGCTGCATGACAACGGCAAGACCCGGGACAAGCCGGAGCGCCGCCCCCAGGTCTGGATGAACGCGACGCAATATTTCTAGTACCTGCTCGTAGCAGGAGTGGTGTCGTTCTGCAAATGGTTTGCAGAACGTTCTTTAGTGAAGAGGGCGTTACCGTGAACAAAATGTATGCACTGGTTTGGAACCAGGCCTTGGCATGCTGGAATGTGGCTCATGAAGGGGCACGTCGCCGGCGCAAGTCGGGTGCACGCAAGGGGATGGTCGTGGCGGCTGTCAGCCTGCTGGGAGCGGGCGCCATGTCCTCGGCATTCGCCCTGCCGACAGGAGGAGCGGTGGTCGGTGGTAGCGGCGATATCCTGACCTTCAACAATGGCAAGGAAATGTCGATCAACCAGAGAAGTGACAAGCTGATCACCAACTGGAACGACTTCAGCGTCAAAAAGGGTGAGAAGGTCTCCTTCCACCAGCCCACTAAAAGCTCGGTTGCCCTGAACCGTGTGGTCGGAACCAATGCCAGTGATATCCAGGGCCAGATCAATGCCAACGGCCAGGTGTTTCTGGTCAACCCCAATGGCGTAGTGTTCGGCCAGGGTGCCCAGGTCAACGTGGGGGGGCTGGTGGCTTCGACCCGGGACATTGCCAATAAAGACTTCGAGGCCGGCAACTACACGTTCTCGGGCAACTCGCCGGCGGAGATCATCAACAACGGCGACATCATTGCCGACCAGGGCGGCAGCGTGGCGCTGCTGGGGACCAACGTTCGCAACAATGGGGTGATCCAGGCGCAAATGGGTCGGATCGCGCTGGGCGCGGGTGACAAGTTCACTGTGAATTTCGACGGCAACAACCTGCTCAACCTGCAAGTCGACGGCGCGGCCGTGGATGCCCTGGTGAAAAACGGCGGCCTGCTCAAGGCCGACGGCGGGCAGGTGCTGATGACCGCCAAGAGTGCCGGCGACATGTTGCAGACCGTGGTCAATAACCAGGGCACCATCGAGGCCAACACCCTGCGTGGCACGGCCGGCAAGATCACCCTCGACGGTGGTGATGTGGGCAAGGTGGTGGTGGCAGGCACTATGACCGCCAGTGCTCTCGGCACTGTGGGTAACGGCGGCTTGATCGAGACCAAAGGCGCGAACACCGAGGTGCAACTGGCGAGCCGGGTCAATACCCAGGCCAGCAACGGCCAGACGGGCGACTGGAAGATCACGTCGAACACCGTCAAGGTCAGCCCGACCGCGGCATCGGGAAGCGATACGGCCTACACCGATACCCTGTCGAGCAACCTGGCGACCACCAATATCGAATTGGCTAGCAGTTCCGGCGATGTGGTGGTGGGTGGTCCTGTCACCTGGAACAGCGGCAATCGTCTGAAGCTGTCTTCCAAGGGCGATATTGAGCTCAATGGCGGGTTGACCGCCACCGGCGCCAATGCCCGGGTGGAAATGAACGCCGAGAAAAGGGTCCGGCTCAATGGCAACGTGACCCTCAGTGGGGCCAACGGTAGCTTCGGGCTGAACCATGGAGACGGCTATGCCCTGGGGCAGAGCGCAACAGTGACCCTGTCCGGCACGGGGGCGGCGTTCGATTCCAATGGCTCGCAATATGGCGTCATCCAGAACACCACGCAGTTGCAGGCGGTCAACAACAACCTCAATGGCCTGTATGTCCTGGGGACCAATATCAAGGGTTACGGCGCCTTCAGATCCATTGGCGGCAATAGTGCTTTCTCTGGTGTCTTCGATGGCCTGGGCAATACCATTAGCGGTTTTACGGTGACCAATACCGGGCCTATGGTTGGGCTGTTCGCCGGCAACTCGGGCAGAATCAGTAACCTGAAACTGGCTAACATGACCGTCAATGGCACTACCTCCGGAGCGGGCTTCAGCTATATCGGCGGCCTGGTGGGAATGAACACCGGGACCCTGGCCAACGTCAGCGCCACTGGCCTGCGTATCAGCGCCAGCGCGGCGAATACCAACGCCGTGGGCGGCCTGGTCGGCCTCAACGCAGGTGGCGCTATCGATCACGCGTCGGTGGGGCCTACCTCCTACGTGACTGGCAACAGCTACACGTCGTCGATCGGTGGGCTTGTCGGTGAAAACATGACTGGCCCGGCCGGTGCCGGAAGCATCACCAACAGCACGACTAACGTCAATGTTTCGGGTTACATGCAGCGCAATACCTCAGGTGGCGTGGGCGGGCTGGTGGGTAGCAACAGGGGCGGCTATATCGCGGACTCTTCGAGCAGTGGCACCATCAACAGCAGCTACGGCGGCCTGAACATTGGCGGTCTGGTCGGCTACAACCAGAACGGCACGCTCGAGCGCTCGAGCTCCTCGGCATCGGTGCGGGGTAACGCCACTAGCAACATCGGTGGCCTGGTCGGGTTCAACACCAATAGTGCGATCAGGGAGTCCAGCGCCAGCGGCGCGGTGAACGGCTACGGCAGTGCCTCGCTAGGTGGTCTGATCGGCTACAACCAGAACAGCACCCTGAACGACGTCAAGGCCTCCGGTGCGGTCTATGACAACTCGGGCGCCAATGTGGGCGGCCTGGTCGGCCAGAATTATTATGGCCAGATCGACACCGCCGAGGCACTGGGCAATGTCACCGCGGGTGCCAACAGTAGAACTGGCGGCCTGGTTGGCAATAACTATGGCGGTACCTTGAGTCACGTTGTGGCCCGCGGCAAGGTCATGGCAGGCACCAACAGTCATGTCGGCGGGTTGATTGGCAGCAACGACGGTGACCTGAGTTCGGTCGAGGCCAGTGGTGAAGTCAGGGGCGGGACCAACAGCTTCGTGGGTGGCCTGGTAGGCACCAACGGTCGCACTCTGGGCGCCGTTATCGATACCGCCACGGCCAAGGGGCCGGTCTTTGGTGACCAACGCAGCAGTGTCGGTGGGCTGGTGGGGCAGAACCTTGGCCAGATCCGGAACTCCCTGGCCCTGGGCACGGTGAGTGGCGGTTACTACGCCAACCTGGGCGGCCTGGTTGGATTGAACATAGGCAACGTTCGTCAATCGGTGGCCACTGGCAAGATCAACTTCAATCCTCGTATCGGCCAGATCTATGGCGGCCTGGTGGGCATCAACTACGGCGAGATGCGGTTCAACTCGGTATCGGGTGAAGCGGCCCAGGTACCTCTGGCCGGCCTCAACTACGGGGTCATTCAGTAACCATCGGCACGACCCGCTGATACCCAGGTATCAGCGGTTGCCGATACGCCATGTCGCAGCATGGCGTATCGGCTTTTTCAGGATTCATTACCTCTTTCCGGATGCCCCGCGACGCGGGGCGTCCATGCACAGCCAAGTCCGGTCGCCCAACACGGCTGTGCTCAAGCAGAACATGGAGAATGGCCCCCATGACCCACCCATTGGCACTCAGACTTGGCTGCCGCAGGCGTCGGCTGCACCCTATCGTCCAGACAGCGGCCTATGTGTTCTCGGGCTTGATCGGCGCGACGGCCCAGGCCGCCTTGGTGGAAAGCCAGGCGATCGACTGCTCGTTCAGTAACGGTGCCGGCCGGCCCTGGGTGGAAGTGACGCCATTGACCAGCGCCACGCCGGTAGGCTCCGTCCTGTGGCAACGACCGGTGGCCCTGATCACCAACTACCGATATGGCGGGGCTACGGGTAACAAGGCCCACGAGCTGGTCTCTGCCGGATACTGGACCGCGGGTACGCCGCTGCCCGACGCTATCGCGCCAACCAACATCGATGGCATCGGTTTCAAGATCGCGGTGAGTTCTTCGGACGGCGTCCTCAGGAATATCACCCAGACTCCCAAACCCATCGCGTTGGAAAAGAACCAGGTTATCTATGACCCTAGCGCAGGCCAGAACCAGCGTTCGCTAATGGTGACCAACTATCTGCAATCGCTGATCCTCACGGTGCCCCCCAGCCAGTTGCCCAGCGGCGAACTGGTGATCAACCGTGTCGCCGGCAGCTCGGGCCTGATGCTGTATGCGGTCGACCTGCTCAAGGATGTGGCCAGCCTGGGAGGGGAGGTCACCATTCCGAACGACAACATGCCCATCGGCATCTGCCGCAAACCCTACTCGTTGATGGGCCCCGACATCATCAATATGGGCGGGGGCGGTGGGATCACCGTTCCCAACACCTGTGTGGTGGAGTCGTACAGGACCATCCCGGTGAAGCTCGGACGTTTCTCCCTGGCCAATTTTCCCAAGGTGGGTTCCACCTCGTCGCCGGTACCGTTTCGTATCGAGCTGAGCCAGTGCGCATTGAATGCCAGGCCGCAGATCACCTTCACCGACAAAGTTGCCACTCACACCGACCCGTCGGTGCTCAACCTGACGGCTTCGCCCAACAGCGCCAAGGGCTTCGGCATCATCATGATCAACGACCTGAACCAGCAGCGGATCAAGTACGACGGCACCCGCTACGACATGCAACGGGTGGGCGACAGCGCGATCATCCCGCTGCGGGCCGGCTACATCCGCACCGGCAGCGATGCCGAGGTCAAGGTCGGCGATGCCGATGGCGCGGCGGAGTTCACCTTTACCTTCCCCTGAGTCATTCAGGGTTGAACCAAGCCCCTTCAATGGCGATAGACGCCGTTGCGGGGCCTTTCTACACTGGGCTCCGACCTGGGGATGGAGCACGCGGATGAATCGCAACGAACTGCGCAAGGCCGATATCAACCTGATGGTGGTGTTCGAAACCCTGATGCTCGAGCGCAATGTGACCCGGGCGGCGGAGAAGCTGTTTCTTGGCCAGCCGACCATCAGTTCGGCGCTCAATCGCTTGCGCGCGATCTTCAACGATCCGCTGTTCATTCGCGTGGGCCACAGGATGGAGCCAACCGCCCGCGCCGAGGAGTTGATCCAGCACCTGTCGCCAGCGCTGGATGCCTTGTCCTCGGCCTTGAGCCTGACCCACGATTTCGATCCCGCCAGCAGCACCATGACCTTTCGCATCGGCCTGTCCGACGACGTCGAGTTCGGCCTGTTGCCGCCGCTGCTGCGAACCTTGCGCCAGGAAGCGCCGAAGGTGGTGTTCGTGGTGCAGCACGCGGACTACTGGCGGATCCCGGACTTGCTGGCCGCCGGCGACATCACCGTGGGCATCAGCCAGACCCGCGGGCTGCCGGCCAATGCCAAGCGCAAGCTGCTGCGGCATATCCAGCCCAGCGTGCTGCGCGCCGATGCCAGCGACACGCCACTGACCCTCGACGAATACTGTTCCCGTCCGCATGTGCTGGTGTCGCACACGGCCAATGTCAGCGGCTTTGCCGATGAATGGCTGGCCGAGATCGGCCGACAGCGCCATGTGGTGTTGTCGGTGCCGCAGTACAGTTCGCTGCCGGCCTTGCTGGCGGGGACCGACATGATCGCCAGCCTGCCGGACTACACGGCGGCGGCCATGGCGGCGTCGGGGCAGTTGTTCCAGGAGCCGTTTCCGTTCAAGACCCCGACCCTGGACCTGTCCATGGTCTGGCTCAGCCATGTCGACACCGACCCGGCCGAACGCTGGCTGCGTTCGCGGCTGGAGGCGTTCATGAGCGACCGCGACCTGGCGCCGCTCAAGGCGCGTTGAATCTCTTATCCCTTGGTAGAGGACTCAGGCAGGCGGTCGCGGGGCGTGTAGTATGGAGCGCCTTTTCACCCCCACCTTTCAGGGAGCTCTGCCATGCCTCATCTGCATATGGAATACACCGCCAACCTGCCGCAACTGGATGCCGACAAGGCCTTGCTGCGGTTCAACAACGCGTTGGTGGCGTCCGGGCAGTTCGCTGAATACGACATCAAGAGCCGCGCGCGCAAGGTCGAGACGTTTCGCGTCGGCACCGGCCTCGGCGAGCGGGCGTTCGTGCATGTGAAGCTGTCGTTGCTCAGCGGGCGTTCGCCAGAGATCAAGAAGCAGCTTTCGCAAAGCCTGCTGGCGGTGCTGCAGGAACTCTGTGAATGGCCGGCTGGCGTCGAGTTGCAACTGGCGGTGGAGATCCTGGATATCGACCGCGAGTCCTACGGCAAGCTCAGCATCGGTCACTGAGCCGGAATGCCGCAGGGCCTGAATCTACAATAGGCCCTGCTGCGCGCAGACCTTGACCACCTGCTCGCGGAACCAGGTGTTGGCGCTGTCCTGGTCGGTGTGGGCGCTCCATTGCATGTCCAGGGTAAAGCCCGGCAGGCCGTTGGGCGCTTCGCAATGGCTGAACACCGCGTCGTTGGTCAGCAGTGCCTGGATGCGCCGCGGCAGGGTCAGGATGAAGTCGGTGCCGGTGATCATTTTCAGCGCCGCGCTATAGCTGTTGGAGCGCGCGACGATCTGCCGCCGGTGGGCCTGGCGGGCCAGCCAGCCATCGACCATGTTGGTGGTCGAGGTCCAGGGCGTGGGGTAGACGTGCCGCCGCTCAACGAACGACTGCAGGCTGAAACGCGGCTCCAGCGGCGGTGTCGCGCGCTTGTCGAAGACACACACCAGGTCATCCTCGAGCAGCACCTGCGACTTGAGGTCGGGGTGGTTGTGGTGAAAGTTCGGACCGAAGCAGATCACCAGGTCCAGGCTGCCGTCGCGCAGTTCCTCGGCGGGGATATCGGTTTCCAGCTTGTGCACATTGACCGACACCGGCAGGTCGGCGAAGTCGAAGCCCTTGAGCAGGCGCGGCAGGATCAGCAGTTCGAAGTATTCCGGCGCGCAGATGTTGAAGGTGACGGCCTGGCGGGTCGGGTCGAAAGCCTGGACCCCGGAATGGCACAGGTTGATGCTCTCGAGAATCTTCAGCACATGGCTGTACATGGTGGTGGCTTTGTAGGTCGGACGCATGCCGGTGCGGGTATTGATGAACAGCTCGTCCTCGAAGCCGGTGCGCAGTTTTTTCAGGCAGTAGCTGACGGTCGACTGACTCACGCACAGGGTTTCCGAGACCCCGGTCACGCTGCTTTGCTCGTACACGGCGACGAACACCATCAGGTCCTGCATATCGAGCTTTCTAAGCAAGTTACTGTTCAGCATCAGTTCCGTCTCGTTGAGCACCTCGCGCGGTCGTGCGCAAACCTGCCTGATGCTAACGGAACGATCGTCCTAATTGAATCCTTGCCCCGGGGTTTCACGGATAGCGAAGGGACAATTAATTCCGAGAACACGACCTGTGCAGTATGGCGCGGCGCGTAGCGGCTTGTCCCTTGGTGTTGCGTCTTCAACCGGGCACCGGGACTGGCCGGCGGCTACCGAGGATCAGGGCGAGCATGCCCAGGCCCACCAGCAGCGCGCCGAGCAGCTCGCCCGGCAAGGGATGCCGGCCCAGCCCGAACCAGTGGAAGAGGGTGATGAACAGGGTGCTCAGGTAGATGTAGGAAATGACCGTGGCCGGTGCGATCACCCCGATGGCCCGGTGGAGCAGCCAAAAAGTCGCCAGGGTGGCGAACAAGGCCAGGTACAGCAGCCACAGGCCGTCGTCGAGGGTCAACAGCATGGCGCTGCGCCAGCCACCGCCCGGGAGGCAGAAGGCGAACAGGAACAGCGCGCCGAACAGCATGTTCCAGAAGGTCATGGCGGCCGGGCTGCGATCTTTCAGACTGGTGGCTTTGAGCCGTTGGCTCAGCGGCGAATAACCGGCCATGGCCAGGCAACCGACCCCATACACGCCGACCGCGTAGAGCGACGGCATGCCCTCGGGGCCCGAGCCCCTGAAGGTCAGCAGCATGGCCCCGGCGGCCGCCAGCAGCATCGGCAACAGGCGGTTTTTCCCAGGGTTGTCGCTCAGCAGGAGGCCCTCGAACAGCAGGGTCAGCAGCGGCACCAGGGCGAACAGGATGCCGGTATTGACCGCCGAGGTATGCCGCAGCGCCTCGAACAGCGAAGCGAAATAGATCGCCAGCAGCAACCCAAGCATGGCATGCGCCCGCAGCCCGGCGCGGCTGATCCGGAACGTGCCGTTGAGCCACAGCGCGGGCACGAACATCAAGGCCGACAGCAGCAGGCGCAGGCCCGTCAGCAACAGCGGGTCGACGGCCTGGCTGACCCGGGCCGCGGCGAAAAAAGAAGCGGCGATCAGCACCGCCCACAGCAGCATGCCGAGATGGGCGTTGAGCAAGCTGGCGGGCTTCATCGGAGCGTTCCCCGGGTCATTGGAAGTGGCGGTGGTAGTGCCGCGGATCGAAGCGCAGGACCATCAGGATCATCAGCGCCATGACCGCGGTCAGCGACCACCAGGCCCATTCGAAACTGCCCAGGCGGTCGCGGATGATCCCGGCGAGCAGCGGCGACAGGCCGGCAATCAGGTAGCCGATGCCTTGCACGAAGGCCGTCAGGCCACCGGCGCGCCGCGGATTGTCCAGGTGGTCGAGGGACACGATCAGGCTCATGGGAAACAATCCGCCGATACCCAGGCCGAGCAGGCACGGCCAGAGCAGGCTCAAGTGCCGGGGGCTGAGGATCAGCCCGCAGAAGCCGGCGATGATCAGCGCCAGCAAGGCCACCAGCACCTGGCGGCGGTCCTGGTTGCGGTTGGCGATGGCCGGCGTCACCAGGCCCGAGACCACCTCCATGGCGGTGAGAAATCCCAGCAGCAGGCCGGCGTCTTGTTCGCTCCAACCCTGCTCCACGTAGTAGGGGGCCAGCCACGCCAGGACGCAGGTGTAGGACGCCGTGCCCAGGCCGAAGAAGACCGCCAGCAGCCAGGCGCGACGGTTGCCGGCAAAAGATTCGTGGTGCGTCGCGGCGTCCGGCAGCTTGGGCATGGCCGCCCGTTGCGCGCACCAGAACAGCAGCGCCAGGCCCGCCAGCGCTGCCCAGATCGCCAGGCTCAGTCGCCAGCTGCCGGTGCGGGTCATCACTAGCGGGGCAAAGGAGGCCGCGACCGCCGCTCCCCCCATGATCGAGGTGACGTACAGGCCCATGAACAGCGAGACATTGTCGGGAAAGCGCGACTTGATCAGTGCCGGCATCAGCGATTGGATCAGAGCGATGCCGAGGCCGGCGAGTACGGCGCTGAGGATCAGTTCGGCGGCCGAATCGAGGAACAGCCGCGACAGGGTGGCCAGGCCAATGACCAGCAGTGAAAGCACCACGCTGCGGTGGTCGCCCAGGCGCTGGCCGATGCGCACGCCGAAGAACATCGCCAGGCCCATGGCCATGACCGGCAGCATGGTCAGCAGCGCGGCGCCGCTGAAACTCAGGGCGATATCGCCACGAATCCCGGACAGCAAGGGGCCGACGGCGGCCATCGACGGCCGCAGGTTCAAGGCCACCAGCGTCACGCTGAGCATCAGCCAGAACACGGGGCGGGTTGTCGCGCGAACGTTTTCCATAACCAGACCTTGAACAATTCAGGCGCTGATTAGGCGGGGAGGGGCGTGGCCGGGGCAAATCAGAAAGTGTGCAGGACTATCTAGAAATCAAATAACACCTGTAGCCGCTGCCGCAGGCTGCGCTGGGCTGCGAAGCAGCCCCCAAACCTGCGCCCGCGGTCTGCCGGAAGCACCACGTTGCCCGGGCCAGTCCTGCGGCCTGGATCGCAGCCTGCGGCAGCGGCTACAGGGGCCCGCGACGGTGCGCGGGCCTCGGGCGATCAGAACGGCTTGGTCGGCAGGTACTTGCCATCCAGGGTGATCACCGCGCGGGAACCGCCCTCCGGGTCTTCGACTTTCTTGATGTCGAGCTTGAAGTTGATGGCGCTGATGATGCCGTCGCCGAACTGCTCGTGGACCAGCGCCTTGAGGGTCGAACCGTAGACCTGGAGCATTTCATAGAAGCGGTACACGGTCGGGTCGGTGGGGATGCCGCCGGGGATGCTGCCGCGCGACGGGATGCTTTGCAGCAGGCGGCTGGCGTCCTGGTCCAGGTCGAGCTTGCTGCAGACCAGGTCGGCGGCGGCGGCCGGCAAGGCATGCTGGCCGAGCAGGGCGGCGGTGACGAAGGCCAGGCTCAGGCCGGTGCCGTCGGTGAGCTGTTGCCACGACAGGTTCTTGCGCGCCTTGGCATCGATGATGGTGTCGGCCAGGGCCAGGCGTGGGGCTTGGGCGAATTGGGATTGCAGCATGTCGAGTTCCTCGTTGGGATGGTGAAACGGTTGTTGAACGAGTCGTTGAAAAAGGCTTGTGAAAAGAGAGCGTTCAAGCCGCGTGTCGCGGTTTGCCGACCAAGGCGCAGGCGTCGGGGTGTTCGGCCAGGGACACGAAGCCCTGGCTCGGGCCATCCAGCGCGGCAATGGCGCCGCTGGCAATGTCATAGACCCAGCCATGCAGGTTCAGCCGGCCCTGTTCCAGGGCCAGGGCGACCGCGGGATGGGTCTTCAGGTTAGCCAACTGGGCGATCACGTTTTCCCGCACCAGGGCATCCAGGCGGGCTGCGTCCGAGGCATGGCTGCGGGCGGCATTGACCACCTTGGCCGACTCGGCATGGCGCAGCCAGTTGGCCACGGCCGGCAGATGGTCCAGGCATTTGCAGGTGGAGATGGCGGTCATGGCGCCGCAGTCCGAATGCCCGCAGATCACGATGTCGCTGACCCCGAGCACGGCCACCGCGTACTCCACGGTGGCTGACACACCGCCCGGTTCCGGCCCGTAGGAGGGCACGATATTGCCGGCGTTGCGGATCACGAACAGATCGCCCGGTTCCTGCTGGGTCAGCAGTTCCGGTACTACCCGGCTGTCGGAGCAGGTGACGAACAGGGTGCCGGGGTTCTGGGTGGTGGCCAGTTGCTTGAACAGCTCGCTGCGTTTCGGAAAGGCTTCGCGCTGGAACTTGAGAAAGCCGTCGATGATGTGCTGCATGGTGGTTCTCCTTGCATCGCTGATGGCGCAAGGATGGAAAATTTCAGCTATAGCGTCCAAGACCGGCTTGTTATGCTGGCCATAAGTACTGCCTATAGTTGGCGGTCCTGGCCTGGAGACACCATGCTGCTACGTCATATCCGTTACCTGCTGGCCGTCGCCGAGCACGGCAACTTCACCCGCGCCGCCGAAGCCTTGCACGTGTCCCAGCCGACGCTGTCGCAACAGATCAGGCAACTGGAGGACAGCCTCGGCGCGCCGCTGTTCGACCGCTCGGGGCGCACCGTGCGCCTGACCGACGCCGGCGAGGCCTATGTGCGTTATGCGCGGCTGGCCCTGCAGGACCTGGAGGCGGCCAGGCGCGCCATGCATGACGTGCAGGATCTGCGGCGCGGCTCGTTGCGCCTGGGCATGACCCCGACCTTCATCACTTACCTGGCGGGGCCGCTGCTGACCCGTTTCAACCAGCGGTATCCGGGGATCGCCCTGAGCCTCGAAGAGATGACCCAGGACCGACTGGAAGCGGCCCTGGCCGAAGACCGCCTGGACCTGGGCATTGCCTTTGCCGGGCAGCACCTGCCGGACATCGACAGCCAGCTGTTGTTCGAGGAGAGCCTGAGCCTGATGGTCAGCCGCGAGCAGCAGCCCGAGCTACCGCGGGAACTGACGGCGGCTGCGCTTGCGCGGCAGCCGCTGGTGCTGCTCAGCGGCGATTTCGCCACCCGCCAGCATATCGACCGTTATTGCCGCGAGCAGGGCATGACGCAGCGCATCGCCATCGAAGCCAACTCCATCGGCGCTATTGTCGAAATCGTCCGCCGTGGGCAACTGGCGACCATCCTGCCGCTGGCCATTACCCAGGAGCAGCCGGGCTTGAGGCCGGTGATCCTGCAACCGCCCCTGGCGCCCCGCAGCGTGGCGCTGCTGGGGCGCAAGGGCGCCTATCGCAGCGCCGCGTGCCAGGCTTTTCGCGAGCTGCTGACGGCTGCTTGTCGCGAGCGGCTGACAGCTCAGGGCGTGGGCGCCGCCAGCCACTGATTGACCACGCCGCTGTAGAAACCGGTGGCCTTGCTCAGGTGCAGCCACTGGTCGACGTAGCTTTTCCAGGCGACGTCGTCCCGTGGCAACAGGAAGGCTTTTTCACTGTATTGCAGGTACTGCTCGGGGTTCACCGCGCACAGCCCCGGCTTGAGTTTCTGCTGGAAGCGCGCTTCGGAAGCGTCGGTGATCATCACGTCGGCCTTGTTCTCCAGCAGTTGCTCGAAGATGGTCACGTTGTCGGCGAACAGGGTCAGGCTGGCCTTGGGCAGGTGGGCCCGGGCGAAGACTTCGTTGGTGCCTCCCGGCGGTTCGATCAGGCGCACCGAAGGCTGGTTGATCTGCTCGACGGTCTGGTAGCGCTGCTTGTCGGCGCAACGTACCAGGGGGATTTTCCCGTCGACGCCCAGGGTGTCGCTGAAGAAGGCTTTCTTCTGTCGCTCCAGGGACACGGAAATACCGCCCACGGCGATGTCGCACTGGTTTGCCAGGAAGTCCGGCATCAGGGTTTTCCAGGTGGTCTTCACCCACTTCACCTCGACCCCCAGGCTTTGCGCCAGGGACTGCGCCATCGAAATATCGATGCCTTCGTAGGCACCGTCTGTGCGCAGGTAGGTGTAGGGCTTGTAGTCGCCGGTGGTGCAGACGTTCAGGTGGCCGCGTTCGATGACCTGGTCCAGGTGCGAGGTGCTTGGCGCGGCAAAGGCCGGGGCGCTGAGGGTCAGCAGCGAGCAGAGCAGAAGGCGTGCTTTCATGCGGTCGATCCTTGATGACGAGGGAGTGGCCGAGGGCGGCTCATTATTTGCGCCGGGCTCGAACGGGGCAAGGCGCATCGCTTGCCAGGGCGCTGCGGATTGTTTTCGCCGAAAAAGTTTTGGCAAAGGGCCATGCCAACTATTTGTTGGCTTCTTTTTCACGAAACGTTGATGGTCGGCTACCTAAAGTTCGTGCTGTCGTGGGCAGTCATTGAATAACGGGCATGTTGACGACGCACTTCTTTCAAGGAACACGCCGATCATCATGCTGAACATCAAGCCCCTGCGTCCCGAATGGGTGACGTTGATTGCCTGCGCCTTTTTATTGCTTGGCTGCAACTTTGTGCTCTGGCAGCACCTGTTTAGCATTACCGCCTCGGACGCCCGTGGTATCGCCATGCGCGTGGCTTTCGGGGTGATGATCTTCTGTGCCTTCAACCTTATCCTGACTTGGCTGGCATTTCGCCGGGTACTTAAGCCGGTGCTGGTTTTATTGTTTATGGTCAGTGCCGGCGTGGCTTATTTCATGAGCCAGTACGGAGTGCTGATAGATGCCGGAATGTTTCGCAACTTTGCCGAAACCAATGCAACGGAAGTGCGTGACTTACTTTCCCTGAAGTTGCTTGTTTATATTCTGTTGCTGGGTGTATTGCCTTCCTGGTTATTGTGGAAAACCCCGATCAATTATCGTCGCTGGCACCGCGAGTTATTGAGCAAGTTGCTGGTTTCCGTTATGTGCGCGGCGGCCATTGGCGGGGTCGCCCTGGCCAACTATCAGGGGCTGGCCTCGTTGTTTCGCAATCACCATGAATTGCGCCTGATGATAGTGCCGAGCAACTACGTGGGCGCTTCCTTCGGTTATCTGCGTGAACAAGCGGTCTCGGCGCGCCAGCCCTTCGTCACGATCGGTGAAGATGCCCAGCGCAATCCGACCTGGCAAAACCACGTGCGCAAGTCGCTGACGGTGCTGGTGGTCGGCGAAAGTGCCCGGGCCGAGAACTTCGGCGTGCTGGGCTACGAGCGCGACACCACGCCGAAACTCAGCCAGGAAAACGGCCTGATCGCCTTTACCGATGTGTCGTCCTGCGGCACCGAGACCGCGGTCTCGGTGCCCTGCATGTTCTCCAACATGGGGCGCAAGAACTACGACGCCAGCAAGGCGAAGAACGAGGAAGGGCTGCTGGATGTGCTCAAGCGCGCCGGGCTCGAGGTGATCTGGCGGGACAACCAGTCCGGATGCAAGGGCACCTGCGACCGGGTGACCCTCGATGACGTCAGCAAACTCAAGGACCCGGCGCTCTGTGCCAACAGCGAATGCCGCGACGAGATCCTGCTCCAGGGCCTGCAGCACTTCATCGATACCCTGGACAAGGACACCGTGCTGGTCCTGCACCAGATGGGTAGCCACGGGCCGGAATACTTCAAGCGCTACCCCAAGCAATACGAGCGCTTCACCCCGGTGTGCCAGAGCAACGCCCTGAACAATTGCAGCCGCGAGAGCATCGTCAACGGCTACGACAATACGCTGCTGTACACCGACCACGTGCTGGCGACCCTGATCGACCTGTTGCGCAGCAACCAGGACAAGGTCGATACCGCCATGCTCTACCTGTCGGACCACGGCGAGTCCCTGGGCGAATACAACCTGTTCCTGCATGGCACGCCCTACATGCTCGCGCCGTCGCAGCAGAAACACGTGGCGATGCTGGCCTGGTTCTCGGACAGCTATCAGAAGGCGTTCTCGGTGGACACCCATTGCCTGCAACTGAGCCGGGAAAAACCGCTGAGCCAGGACAACCTGTTCCACTCGATGCTCGGTCTGCTGGAGGTCGACAGCCGGGTCTACCAGCCCGACCTGGATCTGTTCGCCGGCTGCCGGGGCAGCGTGGTCGACGGCGTGCTGGCGCGGCAATGAAGCCGTGATCGGCGTTCGACCTTTTTTTCACGATCGGGGCGGTAACCTGTTTTTCATCCAAGACTTACAAGAGCCAGCAGATCCATGTCCGCGCACCCTCCATCCCCCCTCGAGCTCGAGTTCGCCAGGCGTTATGACCAGGCGCACGCGCGCGTCTGTGGCGACGAGCGCCCGCTCGGGCTGGGGCGGCGCCTGTCGTTGTGGCGCGACGAGTGGCTGGTTCGCCGCGCGTTGAAGGTGGCGGGCGAGCCGGGGCTGATTCTCGATCTTGCGTGCGGCGCGGGGCGTTTCTGGCCGGTGCTGGGCGAGCACAGTAATCGGGTGATCCTGGCGGCGGACCCGTCCCAGGACATGCTCAACCACGCCCAGACCCACCACCCGGCGAGCCTGCTCAGGCGGGTCAGGACTTTCCAGAGTTCGTCGTTCAGCATCGGCCTGTCGGCCAACGCGGTGGACTGCATCGTCTGCCTGCAACTGTTCCCCCATGTCGCCAGCAGCGAGGCGCGCCTGGCGTTGCTGGGCGAATTCCATCGGGTCAGTCGCGACTCGGTGATCCTCGCGGTGCGCATCGACAGTCGCTTGAAAGTCATGCGCGACCGGCTGGAGGGCAACGACACCCTGCAATTGCAGCGTGCTCCACGCATGGACGTCAGCCGGGCGCGGGTCGAGGCCGAGTTCAAGGACGCGGGGTTCGAAGTGCTCAGCCACCAGGATTTCATTCCCGGCTGTGCCGCCTGGCGGGTTTACGTTCTGCGCAAACAGGGGTAGCCGACGGCGTTCGGACTATTCTTGTGGCCCGGGCGCCGATTTCGCGCAGGCTCTTGTCGAGTGAATGCTCAGAAATCGCCAAGGGCGATATATACTGCGCGCCATTCTTCAAGGGAGAGCCGTGTGGCCATCGATATTCACTGGATTCGCGACAACGATAGCCTCGGTCAATTCTGCACCGAGTGGCAGAAGCTGCCATTCGTCGCCCTCGACACCGAATTCATGCGGGTCGACACCTTCTATCCGATCGCCGGCCTGTTGCAGGTCGGCGATGGCCAGCGCGCTTACCTCATCGACCCCTTGACCATCGACGACTGGCAGCCGCTGGCGGCCTTGCTGGAGAACAGCGCGGTGGTCAAGGTGGTGCACGCCTGCAGCGAGGACCTCGAAGTCCTGCTGCGCCTGACCGGCAGCCTGCCGACACCGTTGTTCGACACGCAACTGGCGGCCGCCTACCTGAACCTGGGTTTCTCCATGGGCTACTCGCGGCTGGTCCAGGAAGTGCTGGGCATCGAGTTGCCCAAGGGCGAGACCCGCTCCGACTGGCTGCAGCGTCCGCTGTCGGAAACCCAGGTCAGCTACGCCGCCGAAGACGCCGTGCACCTGGCCGAGGTGTTCACCCGGCTGCGGCCGAAACTGTCCGAGGACAAATACAACTGGGTGCTGGAAGACGGCGCCGAGCTGGTGGCCAACCTGCGCCGCGAAGTCGATCCCTATGAGGTCTACCGCGAGGCCAAGCTGGCCTGGAAACTGTCCCGCGCGCAACTGGCGGTGCTGCGTGAACTCTGCGCCTGGCGCGAGCGTGAGGCACGGGCACGGGATCTGCCGCGCAACCGGATCGTGCGCGAGCACTCGCTGTGGCCGTTGGCCAAGAGCCAGCCGGACAACCTCGGCGCCCTGGCGAAAATCGAAGACATGCACCCGCGCACCGTGCGTCAGGACGGCGAGTTCCTGCTGGGCCTGATCAAGCGTGCCGCCAGCGTCGCTCCCGACCAGTGGCCGCCGGCCGTCCCCGAGCCGTTGCCGATGGAAGCCTCGCCCCTGCTCAAGCGCCTGCGCGCCGTGGGCCAGGCCGAAGCCGAGCGCCTGGGTATCGCCCCGGAACTGATGCTGCGCAAGAAAACCCTGGAAAGCCTGCTCAAGAGCGGCTTCCCCAACGGACCCTACCAATTGCCCGATTCGCTGCGTGGCTGGCGCCGCGAATTGATGGGCCAGGCGCTGCTCGACAGCCTGGCCACCGCCGGAGAACAGCCATGAAACGTATCTGCTCGATCTACAAAAGCCCGCGCAAGAACGAGATGTACCTCTACGTGCTCAAGAGCGATGCCCTGGAGCGCGTGCCGGAAAACCTGCTGGCGGCGTTCGGCAAGCCGCAGCATGCCTTCGACCTGGTGCTGAGCCCGGAGCGCAAACTGTCGCGCGAGGACATCCACCAGGTGCTGGAAAACCTTGAGAAGCAGGGTTACCACCTGCAGATGCCACCGGCCGAGGACGAGTACATCGAGCACTTGCCCGAAGAGCTGCTGCGCCGTAATGATCCGGTCTGACGGACACCTGTAGAGGCCCTGTCCGGGGCATCGTTGAAAATGGAACTGATTCTATCTGGCGGCTGCCGCGATCGATGGAGCGATACTCCGTCGGTGGCTGCCTGCACCGTTTTGTAAGGT
The DNA here is from genome assembly GCF_900109505.1 of Pseudomonas sp. NFACC41-3. Taxonomy (NCBI): domain Bacteria; kingdom Pseudomonadati; phylum Pseudomonadota; class Gammaproteobacteria; order Pseudomonadales; family Pseudomonadaceae; genus Pseudomonas; species Pseudomonas sp. NFACC41-3. The sequence continues at coordinate 26,791 of NZ_FOAE01000004.1, read as the reverse complement.
TTGAACCATGCGCGTTCTGATTGCCGAACACGATCACGCTATTTATGCCCGTTTGTTGCGTCAGCTGGCACCTGACCTGGAAGTGCTCACCAGCGGCGATTCCGCCGAATTGTCGAAGCTGGCCGCGGACTGCCCGGTCTGGCTCGGCCAGCCGGACCTGCTGGCCACCCTGTTGCGCCAGGGCCACCAGCCGCAGTGGCTGCAATCGACCTGGGCCGGCATCACGCCGCTGCTCGCCGACGGCCTGCCACGCCATTACCGGCTGACCCGCGCCGTGGGGATCTTCGGCCAGGTCATGGCCGAATACGTGCTCACCTACATGCTCGGCCACGAGCGCGAAGTCCTCGCGCGCCTGGTCAGCCAGGTCGAGCGCAAGTGGGATAGCCGCACGGGCCAGAGCCTGGCCGGGCGCAAGGTGCTGATCGTCGGCGCGGGCGATATCGGCCAGAGCGTGGCACAGTTCCTGCTGCCATTCGGCGTCGAGCTGTACGGCATCGCCAGCGAAGCCCGGGAGCAGGCGCCGTTTATTGAAGTGGCGGCGTTGGCGGATCTGGGACGCCTGGTGGGCGAGGTGGATTATGTGGTCAATCTGCTGCCCAACACCCCGCACACCCATGACCTGTACGACGCGGCGCTGTTCAAGCGTTTCAAGCCGACCGGCCTGTTCATCAACGTCGGTCGCGGGGTCGCGGTGGTCGATGCGGACCTGGTGGAAGCCTTGAAGGAAGGGCATCTGGCGGGGGCGGTGATCGACGTCTGCCGTCAGGAACCGTTGCCGCAGCGCCATCCGTTCTGGACCGCCTGGGGCCTGCTGCTGACCGGCCACAGCTCGGCGCCGACCTCGCCGACCCTGATGGCGCAGTTGTTCATCGACAACCTGCGGGCCTATCAGGCCGACACGGCGTTGCGTGGCGAAGTGGATTTCACCCGCGGTTACTGAAGAAGTATCGCGGGCTCTGTAGCCGCTGCCGCAGGCTGCGATCGGCTCCGAAGGAGACGTGCTCTTGAGGGCCTCGGAAGGCCCTTCGGGCCTTATCGCAGCCTGCGGCAGCGGCTACAGGTTGCTGGTTTACAGGCTGAAATCGCCTTCGGCCGCGGTTTCGCTCAGCGGGCGACGCGGGCTTGGCTCTTCGCGGGCCTGCAGGTATTCGGCGAGGCTCGCCTTGTCGCCCAGCTTGCCGACGGCCACGGCGGCATGCAGGGCATAACCTTCTGGAATCTTCAGCTCCTTGCGGGTCAGCTCCTGGTCGAACCCGGCCATGCCGTGGGTGTGCCAGCCGCTGATGCTGGCTTGCAGCGCCAGGTGGCCCCAGGCCGAACCGGTGTCGAAGGTGTGCCACAGGGCTGGGGTTTCCTCGCTGGCGCCAGGCGCGGTGAAGGTGGTTTTCGAGATCACGATCACCAATGCCGAGGCGTGCTGCGCCCAGCCACGGTTGAACTCGTTGAGCAGGCCGAGGAAACGTTCCCAGTTCGGCGTGTCGCGGCGCGCATACAGGAAGCGCCACGGCTGCGAGTTGTAGGCCGACGGCGCCCAGCGCGCGGCTTCGAAGAAGCTCAGCAGGGTTTCCTCGGGAATGGCCTCGCCGGTGAAGGCGCGCGGCGACCAGCGCTCGGTGAACTGCGGGTGGATGGCGTACTCGGCAACGCGGGGATTGGCGCTCATGACAGAGATTCCTGGCTACGTTTGAGAATGAAAGGTGGATAAACCGGCGAGCGCAGTTGAACTGGGCAATGGGGTTTTTCCTGACCCTGGGCGATTCACCGGTGCGACGCGGTCGAGCGTTAGGAGCTGAACGAAAAGTGGCTGCGCGCTGGGCGCCTTCGGCGCTACGCAGGTCATGCTGCGTTAAAAATAGGCTCGGAATGCTCATGTAGGTCCCTACAGTCGAACGCGACCCCGACCGTTCCTCGCCTGTTTTTGCCTTGCCTGACCTTCGCTCGCCGACTTTTCGTACAGCTCCTTGGCACGCGGACATAGGGCTTTGCGACAGGCAAAGCTACTGCGCGGCATGCGGCCTGACAAGTAGTGCCTTACCGACAGTCGCCAGCGCTTGGCCCGCGGGGCCTTGGGCACTAGACTGGCGGCCTTTTCCCTGTCCGATACCGATTACCTGAGCCATGGCCGCCAAAGTTGAACCCTTCTGGATCCGCAAAACCCTCGAACAACTCGATCAGGAGGAGTGGGAGTCGTTGTGCGACGGTTGTGGCCTGTGCTGCCTGCAGAAGCTCGAGGATGAAGAAGACAACAGCGTCTACTACACCCGCATCGCCTGCAAACTGCTGGACCTGAAGACCTGCCAGTGCAGCGACTACGCCAACCGCCGCGCCTCGGTGCCGGACTGTATCCAGCTCACCCCGGGCAAGGCCGATGAGTTCAAATGGCTGCCGCCGACCTGCGGTTATCGCCTGGTCAGCGAGGGCAAGGATCTGCCGCTCTGGCACCATCTGGTGTGCGGTGACCGCGACGCGGTGCACCATGAGCGTATTTCCCAATCCGGGCGGATGCTCGCTGAAGGCAGCGTGGCCGAAGAGGACTGGGAAGATCATCTGATTTTCCGCGCCGGCTGAAGGTACGCCGCGCTCGCGTTCAAGGTTGTTTCACGAAGGAGTGTGTATGGCTGTGGGGGCAAGGCTGGCGCTGGCCGGTTGGCTGCTGGTGCTCAGTGCGCCGGGGTGGGCGGCGAAAAAAGTCGATCTGGATTACCACGTGCGCCTGTTGCCGCAGAGCGACCAGGCCGAGGTGCGCCTGACCCTGGCGGACGGCGCGGCGGTGCGCAGCCTGGATTTCGACCTGGGCACGCATGGCGATTACAGCGACTTCAAGGCCGACGGCCAATGGCAGTCCGGCGCGGCCAAGCCTCCCGCGGTACAGCGCGGCGTATGGCGCCCGGCCGGCGGCAAGGCCAGCCTGAGCTACCGGGTGCGCATCAGCCACAGCCTGAAGAAAGACAGTTTCGACAGCCGCATGACCCCGCATTGGGCCTTGTTGCGTGGCGATACGCTGGTGCCGGCGGCGAAGCTCGACCAGCAGGACGGCATCGAACTGGTGTCGCGCCTGGAATTCGAGTTGCCCGCGGGCTGGAAAAGCGTGGAAACCGCCTGGCCGCGGATCGGCAAGAACCGTTTCCGTATCGATAACCCCGCGCGCCTGTTCGACCGGCCCACCGGCTGGATGCTGGCCGGTGCCCTGGGCAGTCGTCGCACGCGGCTGGGGGAGACCGAAGTCACGGTGGCCTCGCCACAGGGGCAGGGCATGCGGCGCATGGATGTACTGACCCTGCTGACCTTCGTCTGGCCGCAGATCCAGGCGACCTTTCCCCGCCATCCAACCAAGTTGCTGATCGTCGGCGCGGCCGACCCGATGTGGCGCGGCAGCCTGGCCGGGCACGATTCGCTGTTCTTGCACAGCCGCCTGCCGCTGGTCAGCGAGAGCGGCACCAGCCCGCTGCTGCGCGAAGTGATCCAGGTCTTTGCCCGGATCAATGACAGCGAGCGCAGCGACTGGATCGGCGAGGGCCTGGCGGAGTACTACGCCATCGAATTGATGCGCCGCGCCGGCGGCATGAGCGACGAGCGTTACCAGGCCCTGGAAACTCGGTTGGCCAAGAGCGGCCACGGCGTCAACAGCCTGCGTGGCGAACAGGTGGACGCGCCGGTGGTGGCCAGGGCGGTGCTGCTGTTGCAGGAACTGGATCGGGAGATCCGCCTGAAGACCCGCAACAAGCGTTCGCTGGATGACGTGACCCGGGCGGTGATGCGTCTGGAGCGTGTCAGCACCAAAGAGTTCATCCAGCTCAGCGAGAGCGTGCTGGACGGCTCGTCGAAGGTGCTCGACAGCGATTTGTTGCGCTAGTGGAGTCGACCGCTTTGCGGTCATCGCGAGCGAGCTCGCTCCTACAGGTTTTGCGCAATCCCCTGTAGGAGCGAGCTTGCTCGCGATAGCGCCGGTTCATTCAACGCGGCGTTCGAGGCCGCCGATCAAACCCCGGCCTTGGGCGATTTCAACGAATCGTTGCCGGTTACGGTCGCGGTACGGGTGGCCGCCTCGGCATTGGCCTTGAGGGTTTTCAGCTCCGCGCCGGCACGCTCGATCTTCGCCCGTACGTTATTCATATCCTGGCGGCTCTTCTCCAGCAGGCTTTTCGCCGAGCTGTGGCCGGTGATGCCACGGGCCAGGGCGACCCCGCCGATGGCCACCTGGATCAGGCCGAACACACCGCCACGGCGCAGGCCCTTGCCGACCATGACCACGCCGCCGGCCAGCGAGCCGATGCGCTCCCAGCCTTGTACGTTCTGCTCCGCCGGGCTCTGGAAAGGGGTGGTTGCGATGGGTTCCAGTTGTTTGCTGTCGCTCATGATCTGTCTCCAGGAGGGATGGATATAAAGCTGACTGCGCTGGCGCGGCGCTTGTTCCATCGAATGTGCGGCGAACTTGAAGCAGTGCTCAGAACTTGGGGCCGGAGCGGGTGTTGTTGCCCTTGGCCAGGCGGTCGTAGAGCACCACGTTGACGGTGGCGGCGAGGTTCATGCAGCCGGTGGTCGGGATGTAGACCACGTCTTCGCACCAGTCGCGGATGTCCTTGTCCAGGGAGCCGTCTTCCGGGCCGAAGATGTACAGCGCGCGATCCGGGTGAGTGTATTCCGGCAGTGAGCGGGCGCCTTCCACCAGTTCCACCGCCACCGGCACGCAGCCCAGGGGCAGGATCTTCTTCAGGTCGTCGATACCGATCAGCGGGATGTCCTGGTGGACCTTCTTGGTGTCGGTGACGAAGTCGCGGGCCCGTTCATAGCGCTTGCCGGTGTAGAACACCGACGCGACGCCATAGCAACCGGCGGCGCGCATCACCGAACCGACGTTCTCCGGCGACTTGGGGTTATACAAACCAATGCAGCTGTACCTTTTGTTTGCCACGAGCGGGGTGCCTTCGAGAAAAATCGCGATTATACGGGGATTGTCGGCCGGCGGTTGGATCCGGCAAATGCATCGCGGGCAAGCGGCGCATCTGCAGGATCAGTATCTGCCGGTGCGCCGCTTGCCCGCGAGAGGCCGGTCCAGTTGGACCGGAGAGGACGAAGGTTACTCTTCGTCTTTCTTCATCAACCCCGCCAGCGCGGCGAAGGGGTTGTGGGTGGCCTTGGCGACTTTCGGCGTGCTCAGGGAGCCTTCGCCGAAGTACTGCTGGTCGGTGTAGCGCGAGTGTTCGTTGTCGTGGCAGTACAGGCACAGCAGTTCCCAGTTGGAACCGTCCTGTGGGTTGTTGTCGTGGTTGTGGTCGCGGTGGTGCACGGTCAGCTCGCTCAGGCGCTTGCCGGAGAACTCGCGGGCGCAGCGTCCACAGACGTGCGGGTACATCTTCAGGGCCTTGTCGCGGTAGCCCATCTCGCGGTCGCGCTGGGCGTCGGCGAGGATGCGGTCGAGCTTGGAAGTGTTGGTCGAACTCATGGGTTCACCTTTAGGCAAAGACTAATGACGGTAATGAGCCCAGTTTAGCTCAGGCCTTGAGCTTCTCGGCAATCCAGATGGTGTGGCGGGTGCCCTTGTTGCCGTGGGCGAAGACTTGCACTTCCTCGGCCTTGAAACCGGCCTTGCGCAGCTTGTCAGAGTATTGCTTGTCGGCGCTGGCCGACCACACGGCCAGCACGCCCTTGGGCCGCAGAGCCCGGGCGCAGGCTGCCAGCCCGGCGGTGGAGTACAGCCAGCTGTTGGCCTTCTGGGTCAGGCCTTCGGGGCCGTTGTCGACGTCGAGCATGATCGCGTCGAACCCCTGGGGTTCGGCCTGCAGCACCTTGGCCACGTCTTCCAGGCGGATCACCGTGCGCGGGTCGAGCAACGGCCGGCCGGATTTCTCCCCCAGCGGTCCGCGGTTCCATTCGACCACCCCCGGCACCAGCTCGGCGACCACCACTTCGGCGCCCTTGCCCAGGTGCTTGAGGGCCGAGGCGAGGGTGAAGCCCATGCCCAGGCCGCCGATCAGCACCCGCGAATTCGGCCGTCCGGCGACCTTGCGGCAGGGCATTTCCGCCAGGGCGTCTTCGGAGCCGTGCATGCGCGTGTTCATCAATTGCCCGCCGTCGCCGCCCTGGATCTTGATGACAAAATCCTCGCCGTATTCGAACAGGCACAAGGCACCGCCATTTTCGGGAATCGGGGTGGTGTCCAGCAGAACGAAACGTTTCATGAGGGTCTCAATGAGGAAGGCAAACCGCCCCGGTTGGGAGTAGCCTGAGGGCTGACAATAGCGATGGAGCCATTGATGAAGCGCACTATTCTAACGGTCATTGCCCGCGCAGCGCTCTTGCTAAGTGCGGCGCTCGCGATGAGCGCCGTGCACGCCGAGGAACTGCAGGCGGTGCCCGTGACTCCGGCCCCCGCCGCCGGCTCGCCCGGCACCGCGACCCCGACCCCTTATCCGCAGGTCACGCCCCCCAGCACCCCCAAGGCCACGGCCCATGGCGGTGCGCCATTGCTGCCGCCGATCGACATGCCCAAGCCGCCGAAGGACCAGACCTTGCCAGGGTTGCAGCAGAACGAAACGAAAACCAGGACCCCGGGTAGCTAGACCTGTTGCGACAGCAGTTGCCCGTCGGCCATGCGCAGGCGCCTGGACAGTGACACGGCGAGGGCGCGGATGATCTTGGCGGCGATCTTCGGCGCGTCGTTGAGCATTTTCTCCAGCGAGTCCTTGCCCAGGTTGAGCAACCGGCAATCGCTGGCGGCCACGCAACTGGCCGAACGCCGCTCGCCATCGAGCACCGCCATCTCACCAAAGGCCCGACCGCTGCGCAGGGTGGCGATGGTCACGCGCACGCCTTCGCTGTTGGTCTTCTGCACCGCCACCTGGCCGGAATGGATGATGCACATGAAGCTGCCGGCATCGCCTTCGCGGAAGATCTCCTGGCCCTGGGCGATGCTGCTGATGCTGAAGTAACCGGCGGCGGCATTGAAGTCGGCCGGCAAGAGCTGATCGAACAATCCGCAGTCCATCAGCCAGTCGCGGATTTCATTGTTCAACAAGGTAGGTTCTGGCATGTCGTCACGGTCTTTTTCTTGTGTCTGTTGCGGTTCCGGGCAGGTGCAGTATGGCCTGGGGCCGGCGCTCCGGTGTTAAGACAGGAGCGCCGGCCGGAGTTCCTCAGGCAATGCCCAGAATCTTGAAAACAAATGCATATTCGAGTGCTACGTCACGCAATCCCTGGTAACGCCCGCTCATGCCGCCGTGGCCGGCGCCGAGCTCGGTCTTGAGCAGCAGCAGGTGGTCGTCGGTCTTGGTGGCGCGCAACCGGGCCACCCACTTGGCCGCCTCCCAGTACTGCACGCGGCTGTCGTTGTAGCCGGCGATCACCAGGGTCGCCGGATAGGCCTTGGCCTCGACATTCTCATAAGGCGCGTAGGCCTTGATCCGCGCGTAGACCTCGGGCTCCTCCGGGTTGCCCCATTCGTCGTACTCGGTGACGGTCAGCGGTAGCTCGGGGTCGAGCATGGTGTTGAGCACATCGACGAACGGCACCTCGGCGATCGCCGCCTTGAACAGTTCCGGGCGCTGGTTGAGCACCGCGCCGATCAACAGTCCGCCGGCGCTGCCGCCGCTGATGGCCAGTTGCTCGGAAGTGGTCAGGCCCTGGGCGATCAGGTGTTCGGCGCAGGCGATGAAGTCGCTGAAGGTGTTCTGCTTGTGTTCCTGCTTGCCGGCGCGGTACCAGGCTTCGCCCAGCTCGCCGCCGCCACGCACGTGGGCAATGGCGAAGGCCACGCCGCGCTCCAGCAGGCTCAGGCGCGCATGGGAGAACCACGGGTCGAGGCTTTCGCCGTAGGCGCCGTAGCCGTAGAGGTACAGCGGTGCCGGCCGGCCCAGGGCTTCGCGCTTGATCACCAGGCTGATCGGCACCTGGGTGCCGTCGACCGCGGTCGCCCACAGGCGCTGGCTGACATAGGCATCCGGGTCGAACACGCCCAGCACCGGGGTTTCCTTGAGCACTTTCTGTGCGCCGCCGGCCAGTTCCAGCTGGCGGATCTGCGCCGGACGGTTCAGCGCTTCGTAGCGCAGGCGGATGCGTTGGCTGACGAATTCCAGGCTGTTCTGCACATGCAGGCTGTAGGCCGCATCCGGCAGTTGCACGCGATAGGCCGGCAGGCCCTCGGGATGCACCTCGATGATCGGCAGGCCGCCTTCGCGCAGGCTCAGGGTCATGGCCGAGCTGTTCAGGCTCAGGCCTTCGAGCATCACGCTATTGCTGTGGGCGATCAGGTTCTGCCAGTCGGCCTGGCTGGGCACCGTGCCCAGGTCCGGCGCCTGGTAGAGGGCGAAGTTGATGCCGTCGCAGTTGCTGCGGATAAACCAGGTCCACTGGCCGTCGAGCAAGCCGTGATCGACGTCGTATTCATGGTGCTCGACCCGCGGCGCCAGGCAGGTGAAGGCCTGCTGCGGCTGCGCCGCGTCGAGTACCCAGACCTCGCTGGTGGTCTTGCTGCCCAGGGACAGCAGCAGCTGTTTCTCCGAGCTTGAGCGGTAGCAATGCAGGAAAAAGCGCCCGTCCGGCTCATGGAACACCTCTTCGGCGGCGGTGCCGTCCAGGCGATAGCGGAACAACTTGTGCGGGCGGTGGGTATCGTCCAGCTCGCCGAAGAACAGGGTCAGGCTGTCATTGGCCCAGGTCATGCTGCCGTCGCAATCGGCGAACGCCAGTTCGCTGACCTTGCCGCTGGACAGCTCCTTGACGAACAGGGTGTAGACCTCTTCGCCGCTGGTATCGAGGCTGTAGGCCAGGCGCTGGTGGTCGGGGCTGATGCTGAAGGCACCGAGGGAGAAAAAACCACCCTTGGCCAGCTCGTTGGGGTCCAGCAGCAATTGTTCCTGGCTTTCGTCGACGCTCAGGCTGTCGTCGGCCGGGCGCGGGCAGCGGTAGTGCCGGGCGTATTCGTCGCCGGCGGTGGTGCGGGTGTAATACAGGTACGGACCCCAGGGGGAGGGCAGGGACAGGTCGGTCTCGAGGATCCGGCCCTTGATTTCCTGGAACAGGGTTTCACGCAGCGCCGCCTGGTCGGCGAGGGCGGCTTCCTGGTAGCTGTTTTCGGCCTTCAGGTAATCGAGCACGGCATCGGTGTCGCGTTCCTGGAGCCAGGCGTACGGGTCCGGACCTTCGGCCTTGCGGGCGATCGGGGCGCTGGTGACGTGGGCGGATACGGGCATGAAGGGCTCTCGGGGCGGTGACAATTAAGGGCGCTGCAGACAGCGGTGCAGCCTGGCATGCGAAAAGCCGTTATCATAAGCGCCTCTTTGCCTGCCTTGCCATGGACACCATGACCGAGAACGACTATCTGATCGCTTGGGGGCTCTACGCCTTCGCCGCCTTGGGCTGCCTGCTGGTGTGGATGCGCCTGACCCGCTGGATGTGGCGCTGGCTGCGCGAGCCGCTGCGAGTGCTGGTGGCGGTGCTGCTGTTCAGCCCGACCGTGGTCGACCCGGCCAAGGAAATGTTCGCCCCGGCCGTGGCCATCACCGCCCTGGACATGCTGTTCAAGGTCGGCAACAACGCCTGGCGCGCGGTTTCCGACCTGTTCATGTACGGCGTGATCGCCTTCGGCATCTACCTGGTGTTCGTCCTGATCCGCTGGCCGATCGAGCGCGCCTCCAAGGCCCGCCAGGAACAGGCCGAAGCCGCCAAGGCCGCGGCCCGTGCCGAAGAGCCGGACGACCAGCCTTTCGGCGGTGCCGGCGACGATCGCTACGGCCGCCCGCCAGTGCCCAGCAACCCCCAGCGTTCGCGGATCGAGCCGCGTCTGTAACACGCATTGAAGCGAGAGTCCGAGCATGTGTGAGTTATTGGGCATGAGCGCCAATGTACCGACCGATATCGTGTTCAGCTTTACCGGGCTGATGCAGCGCGGCGGACGCACCGGCCCGCATCGCGACGGCTGGGGCATCGCTTTCTACGAGGGCCGCGGCCTGCGCCTGTTCCAGGACCCGGCGGCGAGCAGCGAGTCGGAAGTGGCCAATCTGGTTCAGCGCTACCCGATCAAGAGCGAAGTGGTGATCGGCCACATTCGCCAGGCCAACGTCGGCAAGGTCTGCCTGTCCAACACCCATCCGTTCGTGCGCGAGCTGTGGGGGCGCAACTGGTGTTTCGCCCACAACGGCCAGCTGGCGGACTTCCAGCCCCCCACCAGCTTCTATCGTCCGGTGGGCGATACCGACAGCGAAGCGGCTTTCTGCGACCTGCTCAACCGGGTGCGCGAAGCCTTTCCCGAGCCAGTGGAAGTCGAGGAACTGCTGCCGTCGCTGGTGGCCGCCTGCGCCGAATATCGCGGCAAGGGCGTGTTCAACTGCCTGCTCAGCGACGGCGACTGGCTGTTCTGCTATTGCTCGACCAAGCTGGCGCAGATCACCCGCCGCGCGCCCTTTGGCCCGGCCCGCCTGAAGGACGTCGATGTGATCGTCGACTTCCAGGCGGAAACCACGCCCAACGACGTGGTGACGGTGATCGCCACCGAACCTTTGACCGAAAACGAAACCTGGACTCGCTACGAGCCAGGCCAATGGAGCCTGTGGCGGCGCGGTGAATGCGTCCTGCACGGCCAGACCGAATAAGGACATCCCCTATGTTGCTCAGTTATCTGCGGCTGGTGCTGTTTGCGGCGGGCCTGTTGATCGGTGTACAGGTTCCGGGTTTCATCAGCGATTACGCCAAGCGTGTCGAGGCTCACCTGATCGAGGCCCAGGCCGGCCTGCAAGGGTTCCAGGGCACCGCCAACCAGTTCTTCAAGGGCGATCTGCAAGCGCTGGTCGCCCACTATCGGGCCAGCGACGATCCGGTGTTTCGCAGCGACGCCGACAGCCTGGGCAATCTGCTGGTTCGCCAGCGCGCCCTGGACAAGCAGTTCCAGGCCATGCAGGGCCCGTGGTACATCCGCCTGCTGCAAGTGGTGCTGGCCGCCGACCCGGATATCCGCCAGGAAACCTGGAACGGCTACAGCTACCAGATCCTGCTGACCCCGCAAGCGATGATCTGGGCCATGAGCGGCGCCTTGCTGCTGTCGTTCGGCCTGGAATGCCTGTATCGCCTGATCGACTGGGTGGTGCTTGGCGGCAAGCGCCTGCGCCAGAGCCGGCCGATCGAAGAGCGTGACTTGAAGGGCTTGTGATATAGCCGCTGCCGCAGGCTGCGATCGACGGCGCAGCCGTCGTAAACCAGCCGACGCGTTTTTCCAGGCAGATCGCGGATGCAGGTTGTGCGGCAACTGCGTTGCCGTTCGCAGCCTCGCAGGCTCGGCAGCGGCTCACGGACGCCGCGATCCCTGTAGCCGCTGCCGCAGGCTGCGATCGGTTGCGCAGCAACCGCAAAGATGGCTGGCTGACAAACGCTCATCGAGCCGATTCACGCAGGCTGCGCCCGCGATCGCAGCCTGCGGCAGCGGCTACAAAGGCCTTCGCGGTAGATCAGCCCGCCAGCACGATATAGTCCGGCCCCACCTTGCGCGCATAACTTTCCAGCACTTGCTGGCACAGCACCACCACCTCTTCCACCAGTTCGACCCCCACCCGCCATGACACCACCACCTGCAGGTTCGGCGGGCGCTGGTCGATGGCCAGCAGGGTCAGTTCGCCGCGCGCCAGTTCCTCGCTGACCAGCACCGGCGGCAAGGCGCCGATGCCGAAACCGTCGCGCAGCAGGCGGGTAATGGCCGACACCGAGTTCACGCAGTTGAGCCGTGGCGCGGTCACCCCGTTGGCCTGCATCAGGCTCAGCACTTCCTGGTGCGGCAGAGAGTTCTTCGAGTAGGTGATGATGCGTTCCCGGGCCAGCTCGGCCAGGTTGGCGTACTCGCGGTTGTAGATCGAGTGGCTGGCGACTATCCAGCCCATGGGGTGGCTGGCCAGTTCCAGGCTGCGAATGGATTCCTGGCGCAGCAGGTCGGTTTGCAGGACCAGGTCGAGAAAGCCTTTTTGCAACTGGTCGCAGAGGTTCAGCGAGGTGTCGGCCACCAGCTCGATTTCCACCTGGGGATAGCTGTCCATCATCCGCGCCACCAGGGGGCTGAGCCAGGTGTGGATCACCGTGTCCATGACGCCGATGCGAATCCGCCCGACCTTGCTCGAACGGGTCTCGATCGACTGTTTGAGCGCCTGCATGGTGTCCATCATCTGCTCGGCATAGTCGAGCACCTTGAGGCCTTCCGGGGTCAGGCTCACGCCGCGCGAGTCGCGCAGGAACAGCTTCACCCCGAGTTCGCCCTCGAGCACGGCGATACGGCTGGAGATCGACGCCTGGGTGGTGAAGAGTTTGTCGGCGGTCAGGCGAAAGCTTTTCAGGCGCGCCACCCAGACAAAGGTTTCGAGAAACTTGAGGTTCATGCGATCAACTTTTCTTATGTCTGGAGGCGGTTTTTATTAGTTGGACGGGGCAGGGCGCGGGCGCCAAAAATCGCTGCGTCTCACGATAAGCGTCGTCGGGGCCCAGAACAATACCAATAAAACCAAGGTGGAGATTTGCCATGAGTGCGCCCGACACGCTCGCCGCCAGCAAGGCCAAAGGCCGCGCCGGCCCCTTCGACTGGTACCGCGACATCAACCAGCAGGAACGCCGCACGTTCTGGAGCTGCAAGGCCGGTTACGGCCTGGATGGCATGGACACCCAGATGCTCAGCTTCGTCATCCCGACCCTGATTGCGCTGTGGGGCATCAGCTCCGCCGAGGCCGGCCTGATCCACACCAGCACCTTGCTGGCTTCCGCCCTGGGCGGCTGGATCGCCGGCATCCTGTCCGATCGCATCGGCCGGGTGCGCACCCTGCAACTGACCGTGCTCTGGTTCGCCTTCTTCACCTTCCTCTGTGGCCTGGCGCAGAACTACGAGCAACTGCTGATCGCCCGAACCCTGATGGGCTTCGGTTTCGGCGGCGAGTGGACCGCCGGCGCGGTACTGATCGGCGAAGTGATCCGCGCGGAAAACCGCGGCAAGGCAGTGGGCATGGTGCAGTCCGGCTGGGCCCTGGGCTGGGGCATCACGGCACTGCTCTATGCGCTGATGTATTCCCTGCTGCCGCCGGAAGACGCCTGGCGCGCCTTGTTCCTGCTGGGCATCCTGCCGGCGATCTTCGTGATTTTCGTCCGCCGCCTGGTCAAGGACCCTGAGGTCTACCGGCAAACCCGGGCCCGGGAAGTACCCGACAACCCCTCGCGCTTCTACGAGATTTTCGCCCCCGGCATTCTCAGCACCACCCTGCGCGCGTCGCTGCTCGCGGCCGGCGCCCAGGGCGGCTACTACGCCATCACGTTCTGGCTGCCGACTTTTCTCAAGACCGAGCGCGGCTTGAGCGTGCTGAGCACCGGCGGCTACCTGGCGATGGTGATCTTCGGCTCTTACGTGGGCTATGTGATCAGCGCCTATCTGACCGATATTCTCGGGCGCAAGAAGAACTTCGTCCTGTTCGCCGCCGGTTCCTTCACCATCGTCCTGCTCTACACGCAAATGCCGGTGAGCAACGCGGTGATGCTGTGGCTGGGTTTTCCCCTGGGCTTCTTCGCCTCAGGGATCTTCAGCGGCATGGGCGCCTTCCTGACGGAGCTGTTCCCCACGCGGATCCGCGGTTCGGGCCAGGGCTTCTGCTACAACAGCGGCCGGGCGCTGGCGGCCCTGTTCCCGCTGCTGATCGGGCTGCTCAGCCAGCACATCCCGCTGGGCGCGGCCATCGGTACCTTCGCCGCGGTGTCCTACGGCATTGTGGTCCTGGCGGCCCTGAGCCTGCCGGAAACCCGTGGCAAACAACTCGAAGCGCGCTAACTGATAATCTGTGGGCATCCCGCGCGATCCCCGCAGCCAACATGACAAACGCTACAGGAGCACTGACCGTGAGCCGCCTGTTATTGAATTGCGACATCGGCGAAAGCTTTGGCAACTGGACCATGGGCCTGGATGCCGAGGTGATGCCATTCATCGATTGCGCCAACATCGCCTGCGGTTTCCACGCCGGCGACCCGAGCATCATGCGCAAGACCGTCAGCCTGGCCCTGGCCAATGGCGTGCGCATCGGTGCGCATCCGGCGTACCAGGACCTGGCTGGCTTCGGCCGCCGCTCCATGGCCTACGGCGCCCAGGAACTGCAGGACCTGCTGCACTACCAGATCGGTGCCCTCGACGGCATCTGCCGGGCCCAGGGCACTCGGGTGAGCTACGTCAAACCCCATGGCGCCATGTACAACGACATGATGGCCAACCCGGCGCAGTTGCGCGCGGTGATCCAGGCGGTGGCCGCCTACGACAAGACGCTGCCGCTGATGTTGATGGCCACCCGTGACAACGGCGCGGCCCAGGCCCTGGGCGACGAGTTCGGCGTGACCCTGTGGTTCGAAGCCTTCGCCGACCGTGCCTACGACAATGCCGGTCACCTGGTTTCGCGGCAACTGCCGGGGGCGGTGCATCACGACCCGGAAAAGATCATCGCCCAGGCGCTGACCATCGCCCGCGGCGACGCGCTGCTGGCCAGCGACGGCAGCGCCTTGCACCTGCAGGCCAATACCCTGTGTGTGCACGGCGACAACGCCAGTTCGGTGGCCGCCGTGCAGCGTATCCGCGCGGCCCTTCAGCAGTTGCCAGCATGAAAATACGCCTTGAAGTGGTGGCCATCGACTGCCTGATGGTGCGCCTGTTCGATGCCATCGCCGAGGCCAACATGCCGTGGATGCTCGCCGCCAGCGAGCGCCTGCGGACGGCCTTCGGCGGGCAGTTGATCGATCTGGTGCCGTCCTATACCACGCTGATGGTGCACTACGACCTGACTGCCCTGAGCCCGTCCCAGGCGCGGGAACTGATCGATCTGGCCCTGACCGACCTTACGCCCGACTCGCGCACCGGCGGCCAGCGCCATGTGCTGCCGGTCTGGTACGACCTCAGCGTCGGCCCGGAGCTGAGCCTGTTGTCGCGGCGCAGCGGCCTGTCGGTGAACGAGGTGATCCGTTGCCACAGCGAGCGTGAATACCAGGTGTTCGCCCTGGGTTTCGCCCCGGGGTTCGCCTTTATGGGGCTGGTGGACGAAGTGCTGGCCGCGCCGCGCCTGGATACCCCGCGCAAGCGGGTGGCGGCGGGCAGCGTCGGCATTGCCGAACGGCAGACCGCGGCTTATCCGGTGGTGTCGCCGGGGGGCTGGAACCTGATCGGGCGCACACCGAGCCGCCTGTTCGATCGCGAGCGCGATGGCTACAGCCTGATGCAACCGGGCGACAGCGTGCGTTTTGCCGCGGTGGACCACGCCGAATTCGTCCGCCTGGGCGGTGACGACACGCCACTTCTGGAGGCACTGGCATGAGCCGCCTGACGATCGAAGCCAGCACGCCTTTGTGCCTGTTGCAGGATGCCGGTCGCTTTGGCGTGCGGCACCTGGGCGTGACCCAGGGCGGCGCGCTGGACTGGGTGTCGATGTCCTGGGCCAACTGGCTGCTGGGCAACGCCCTGGATGTGCCGGTGATCGAAATCACCCTGGGCGGTTTCAGCGTGGTCGCCGAGGAGTTGTGCCTGCTGGCACTGGCGGGCGCCGACCTGGGGGCCTGTATCGACGGGCGTCCGCTCAGCCCGGGGCGCAGTTTTATCCTGCAAAAGGGCCAGCGGTTGCGTTTCACCCAGCCGTACCTGGGGGCGCGGGCCTACCTGGCGGCACCCGGCGGTTTCAATGCGCCCAAGGTGCTGGGCAGTTGCGCCAGCGTGGTCCGCGAGGAGCTGGGCGGGCTCGACGGCTTCGGCCGGCCACTGGCCGCGGGCGCGCGGCTGGAGTATTGCGGGGCAGGGGCGAACCTCAAGGTGCTGTCGGGCAAGCAACTGCCGGACCTGCAATCGAAGGCGCCGCTGGAGGTGATTCTCGGGGCGCAGATCGGCCAGTTCAGCGGGCAGAGCCTGTTCGATGCCTTCAACAGTGCCTGGACCCTGGACAGCCGCGCCGACCGCATGGGCATGCGCCTGCTGGGGCCGTCACTGCGTTATCAAGGGGCACCGATGATCTCCGAGGGTATTCCCCTGGGGGCGATCCAGGTGCCACCGGACGGCCAGCCGATCGTGCTGCTCAACGACCGGCAGACCATTGGCGGGTATCCACGACTGGGGGCCTTGACGCCCCTGGCGCTGGCGCGGCTGGCGCAATGCCTGCCGGGCAGCGAAGTGCGCCTGACGCCGGTGGTGCAGGAGACAGCGTATCGGCAGCAGATCGAGTTTTTACGGCGGTTTGTCTGAACCGATGTAGCCGCTGCCGCAGGCTGCGATCGGCTGCGAAGCAGACGCGCTCTTGAGTCCGCTTGAAGGCCCTTCGGGCCTTATCGCAGCCTGCGGCAGCGGCTACAGGGATCGCGTTGGACGGGATCCTATTTGGAGAGAAACCGCATCCCTTCTTCCAGGCCGCGCAAGGTCAGCGGGTACATCTGGTCTTCGATCAGCTCGCGCACGATGTTGGTCGAGGCGGTGTAGCCCCAGGTGTCTTTCGGGTAGGGGTTGATCCAGATGAGCTTCTTGTACTTCTCCATGAAGCGCTGCATCCACACATAACCGGCCTCTTCGTTCCAGTGCTCGACGCTGCCGCCGGCCTGGGTGATTTCGTAGGGCGCCATGGCGGCGTCGCCGACGAAGATTACTTTGTAGTCGGCGCCGTACTTGTGCAGCACGTCCTGGGTCGAGGTGCGTTCCGAGCCGCGGCGCAGGTTGTTCTTCCACACCGATTCATAGATGAAATTGTGGAAGTAGTAGTACTCCAGGTGCTTGAACTCGGTCTTGCAGGCCGAGAACAGCTCCTCGCAAATCTTCACGTGGGCATCCATGGAGCCGCCGATATCGAACAGCAACAGCAGCTTGATGCTGTTGCGTCGTTCCGGGCGCATCTGGATGTTCAGCAGGCCGGCGTCGCGGGCGGTGTGATCGATGGTGCCATCGATGTCCAGCTCGTCCGCCGCGCCCTGGCGGGCGAACTTGCGCAGGCGGCGCAGGGCCACCTTGATGTTGCGCGTGCCCAGTTCCACCGAGTCGTCGAGGTTCTTGTACTCGCGCTGGTCCCAGACCTTGACCGCCTTGCCCTGGCGCTTGCCGGCGTCGCCGACGCGGATGCCTTCCGGGTTGAAACCGCCGGAGCCGAAGGGGCTGGTGCCGCCGGTGCCGATCCACTTGTTGCCGCCGGCATGGCGTTCCTTCTGTTCTTCCAAGCGCTTCTTGAACTCTTCGATCAGCTTGTCCAGGCCGCCGAGGGACTGGATCTGCGCCCGTTCCTCATCGGTCAGCGAGCGCTCGAACTCCTTGCGCAGCCAATCCTCGGGGATCAGTGCCTGCAGGTGGTCGTCGAGTTTTTCCAGGCCGTTGAAGTAGGCGCCGAACGCGCGGTCGAACTTGTCGAAGTGCCGTTCGTCCTTCACCAGGATCGCCCGGGACAGGTAATAGAACTCGTCCATGTCGGCGAAGGTCACGCGCTGCTTGAGCGCGTTGATCAGGTCGAGCAGCTCGCGCACCGACACCGGAACCTTGGCGGCACGCATTTCATTGAACAGGTTGAGCAACATGGCATCAGCCTCTTAACGACTGCCGCGACGGCTCATGAATGCCAGGCGTTCGAGCAGTTGTACATCCTGCTCGTTCTTCACCAAGGCGCCGGCCAGCGGCGGGATGGCCTTGGTCGGATCGCGTTCGCGCAGCACCGCTTCGCCGATGTTGTCGGCCATCAGCAGCTTGAGCCAGTCCACCAGCTCGGAGGTCGAAGGCTTTTTCTTCAGGCCCGGCACCTTGCGCACGTCGAAGAACACGTCCAGCGCCTCGCTGACCAGGTCTTTCTTGATGTCGGGGTAGTGCACGTCGACGATTTTCTGCAGGGTGGTGCGGTCGGGGAAGGCGATGTAGTGGAAGAAGCAGCGGCGCAGGAAGGCGTCCGGCAGCTCTTTCTCGTTGTTGGAGGTAATGATGATGATCGGGCGCTGCTTGGCCTTGATGGTCTCGTCGATTTCGTAGACGTAGAACTCCATCTTGTCGAGTTCCTGCAACAGGTCGTTGGGGAACTCGATGTCGGCCTTGTCGATTTCGTCGATCAGCAGGATCACCCGCTCCTCGGATTCGAAGGCCTCCCACAGCTTGCCCTTCTTCAGGTAGTTGCGGATGTCATGCACCTTGTCCACGCCCAGCTGCGAATCGCGCAGGCGGCTCACCGCGTCGTATTCGTACAGGCCCTGGTGAGCCTTGGTGGTGGACTTGATGTGCCAGGTGATCAGCCTGGCACCGAAGGACTCGGCCAGTTGCTCGGCGAGCATGGTCTTGCCGGTGCCCGGTTCGCCCTTGACCAGCAGCGGCCGCTCCAGGGTGATGGCGGCATTGACTGCCAGCTTCAGGTCATCGGTGGCGACGTACGCGCTGGTGCCTTCGAACTTCATCTGCAATTCCTCGAACGGTAACGCCGACGTGCATCGAGCAGGTCGGAAGAATAAAACACGAATGGCCGACTATAGCGCGGCGCCCGGTCGACTGTGAACGCAGACGCCCCATTCAGTCTCTGAATGGGGCGTCACGTGGTGACTCAGTCAGCGGATGGCTTGGGACGCTCATACTGGGCATTGAAGGCCTCGATGAAACCATTGCGTAAAATCTGCAAAAAAGCCTGGAATGCGCTGACATCACGCTGATGTACGCTGCCTTTGAGTTCTACCCGGGTGGCGAACTGGTTTTTCCCCTGGTTTTTCAGCACGGTTTCGCTGACCCCCACCAGGGCTTCCCAGATCGAGCGGAATATCCCTTTGTCCTTGTTCTCGACATCCTGCTGCCAATTGAACACATCGACATCGCGCAATAGCGGCTTGATATAGCCGGTGAGCTGGCCCTTGTTGGCTTCGGCTTCAATCACCAGGTCGCCGTGACCGGCGTTGAAGTCGAATTTGCCATAGGCACCGGCGAAGTCGTTCAAGCGCTTGAGTTCGATATCCCGCACGCGCAGGCGGAACTCGAAGTCCTGGAAGTCGCTCAGCGGGTCGAAGGTGGCATTGGTTTCCAGGGGCGCATGGCCCAGCAGCAGGGCCTTGCCTTCGAGGCGGGCGTCGCGTTTGCCTTGGGTGTCGACCACGTTGGTCAGGTTGTAGGCGCTGGCGTTGACCTGGGTGGCGCTCATGTTCACCGGCGGTTTGGAGTTGAAGTTACGGAAACTGATCTTGCCGTCGCTGACCTGTACTTCGTTGAGGGTGATGGGCAGCAGTTTGTTCAGCTGGGCCCGCCAGTCGGTGCCTTCACCGGTTTGCGAGTTCTTTTTGGTGGCGCCGTCGACGAAGTTGACCTGCGGCCCGACGAATTGCACTTCGGCCACCACCGCATGGTCGTACCACAAGGAGTGCCAGCTCACCGACAGATCGACCAGCGGTGCGTTGACGAACGGCACTGGCACCTTGCCGTCGACCTTGACGATTTTCAGGCCGTTGATCCGGTAGGCACCGCGCCACAGGGCCAGGTCGACATCGGCGATCTGGCCGCGGTAGTCGCCCATGTTGGCGAGGCGGTCATTGAGGTAATCACGCACCAGATAGGGCAGGGCGATGTGCAGGGCAACCAGCAGCACCAGCACCCCGGCGAGGGTCCACAGGGGCCAACTGTAGCGACGTTTCATGAGCATGAGTCTCCAGCCATGTGCCTTATAGCGATTGACTCCCCGGCATCGCAGTCGTTCGTCCCGACTGGACGCTCATGGGTGCGAGGCATACCCTTGAAGACTTCCTTTCACGCTGTACAAGGACCCAGCCATGAGCCGCATTTTCGTTGACAACGCCCATTCCATCGGCAATACGCCGCTGGTGCAGATCAACCGCATCGCGCCCCGCGGCGTCACCATCCTGGCCAAGATCGAAGGACGCAACCCGGGTTATTCGGTGAAGTGCCGGATCGGCGCGAACATGATCTGGGACGCGGAAAGCAGCGGCAAACTCAAGCCGGGCATGACCATCATCGAGCCGACCTCGGGTAACACTGGCATCGGCCTGGCGTTCGTCGCCGCGGCCCGTGGCTATAAGTTGGTCCTGACCATGCCGGCGTCGATGAGCATCGAGCGACGCAAGGTGCTCAAGGCCCTGGGGGCCGAACTGGTGCTGACCGAGCCGGCCAAGGGCATGAAAGGGGCGATCGAGAAGGCCGCGCAAATCCTCGCCAGCGACCCTGACAAATACTTCATGCCGCAGCAGTTCGATAACCCGGCCAACCCGGCGATCCACGAGAAAACCACCGGTCCGGAAATCTGGAATGACACCGATGGCGCGGTGGACGTGCTGGTAGCGGGCGTCGGCACCGGCGGCACCATCACCGGGGTTTCCCGTTACATCAAGAAGACCCAGGGCAAACCTATCCTGTCGGTGGCGGTGGAGCCGAGCGTCTCGCCGGTGATCACCCAGAAGCTGGCCGGCGAAGAGATCAAGCCCAGCCCGCACAAGATCCAGGGCATCGGTGCCGGTTTTGTGCCGAGCAACCTCGACCTGTCGATGGTCGACCGGGTCGAGCTGGCGAGCGACGAGGAATCCAAGGCCATGGCCCTGCGCCTGATGCAGGAGGAGGGGATCCTCTGTGGCATCTCCTGCGGCGCGGCGATGGCGGTGGCGGTGCGCCTGGCGGAAACCCCCGAGATGCAAGGCAAGACCATAGTGGTGGTGCTGCCGGATTCGGGTGAACGTTATCTGTCGAGCATGCTGTTCAGCGACCTGTTCACCGAGCAGGAGAACCAGCAGTAAGGCAGTGGGAAGGTGATCGCCGGCAGGCTCCGCAGAAGCCCGCTTGCCGGCGATCGAAGGTACGGCGGTTGCGGCGTACAGGGCATGTCACATGTGTACTGACCTGCATCAGCTGGCGTTCAGCTGTCGTGTGTTAATCAGCGTTTTATTGCACAACTGTTAACACTGATTGTCGGTTTGTGCGGGTTTTTCCAGGGGCCAGGAGTGTTTATCATGGCCGGCTGCCATGCCGGATGAATGCTGCCCCGCCGGTGATTATTTCAAGGAGATATTGCATGAGCCTTTCGTTTGCCGCCAAGTCCGCGGTGTTGCTGCTATTCATCGGCAGCACTCTCTACGTGCATTTACGCGGCAAGGCTCGACTGCCGGTGCTGCGCCAGTTCGTCAACCATTCGGCGCTGTTCGCTCCTTATAACGCCTTGATGTACCTGTTTTCCGGTGTGCCTTCCAAGCCCTACCTGGACCGCAGCAAGTTCCCCGAGCTGGATGTGCTCAAGGACAACTGGGAAGTGATCCGCGACGAAGCCATGCATTTGTTCGACGAGGGTTACATCCGCGCCGCCGAGAAGAACAACGACGCCGGTTTCGGTTCGTTCTTCAAGAAGGGCTGGAAGCGTTTCTACCTCAAGTGGTACGACAAACCGCTGCCGTCGGCCGAGTTGCTGTGCCCGAAGACCGTTGAACTGGTCAGCCGCATTCCCAACGTCAAGGGCGCGATGTTCGCCCTGCTGCCCGGTGGCAGCCATCTGAACCCGCACCGCGATCCGTTCGCCGGTTCCCTGCGTTATCACCTGGGCCTGTCCACGCCGAACTCCGACGACTGCCGGATTTTCGTCGACGGCCAGGTCTACGCCTGGCGCGATGGCGAAGACGTGATGTTCGATGAAACCTATGTGCACTGGGTCAAAAACGAGACCGACAAGACCCGGGTCATTCTGTTCTGCGACATCGAGCGTCCGTTGAGCAACCCGCTGATGACCCGTGTCAACCGCTGGATCAGTGGCTGGCTGGGGCGTGCCACCGCGCCGCAGAACCTCGACGACGAGCGCGTCGGCGGGATCAACCAGGCTTATGCCTGGAGCAAGCGTTTCAGCGACCGCATCAGTGGCGTGGTCAAGCAATGGAAGCGCCGCAATCCGAAGCTCTACCGCGTCATGCGTCCGGTGCTGGCGGTGGTGGTCCTGACCGCCCTGGGTTACTGGTTGTTCGGATAAGGCGTTGCAATGAATATCGGGCGCTGGTTATAGTCGGCGCCCGGTGTATCAGAAGATTCACCTTCCACTTCAGAAAGATCAGCACATGCCTCATTCCCTCATCAACGCGGTAGTCGATTCAGCGGTCAACGCTGGCGTCGTGCCGTGCGGGAACCCGCAGCCTGTGCAGATCAGTCATTACCCCCCCACCTGTCAGTAGCACGCCGGTGTGCGCCGTCGTATCGCCGCCGGGCGTCGTCGTACGGGGCTGATCGGCAACCTTTGCTGTTGCCCGCGCCCGCCAGAAAAAACTACTGAGTTTCAGCCTCGGCTGAGTTGGCTATTTGCCTGATTACAGGTGCTATTCATGTTGCTCATATCGAAAAAGTCCGCGCTTGCGGCGGCTTCCACGAGCCTGTTCGTCCTGCTCTGGAGCAGTGGGGCGATCTTCTCCAAATGGGGGCTGGCCCATGCCTCGCCCTTTGCCTTTCTGTTGTTCCGTTTTGCCATCGCCCTGTGCGGGCTGGTGCTGTTGATTCCCCTGCTCAAGCTGCGTTTGCCCCGCGGGCGCAAGCCGATGCTGTACGCGGTGGCCACCGGGCTGGTGTTGCTGGGGGCATACCAGATCTTCTACCTGCTGGCCCTGGACCTGAAGGTCACCCCCGGAGTGATGGCCACCATCATGGGAGTACAACCCATCCTTACCGTGGTGATCATGGAGCGTCAGCGCTCCTGGAGCCGGATGTTCGGCCTGGCGCTGGGTTTGGCCGGGTTGATCATGGTGGTGTACCAGGGCATCGGCCTGGCCGGCATGTCGCTGGCCGGGATGCTCTTCGGCCTGCTGGCCCTGGTGAGCATGACCCTGGGCTCGATCATGCAGAAGCGCATCAGCGACAACCCGCTGGGCACCCTGCCGGTGCAGTACCTGGCGGGGCTGTTGCTGTGCGCGCTGTTCGTGCCGTTCCAGCCGTTTCACTTCGAGCACAGCGTCGGCTTTATCGTCCCGGCGCTGTGGATGGGGCTGGTGGTCTCGGTGCTGGCGACCTTGCTGCTGTACCGGCTGATCGCTCGCGGCAATCTGGTGAACGTCACCAGCCTGTTCTACCTGGTGCCGGCGGTGACGGCCGTGATGGACTACCTGTTCTTCGGTAATCGGCTGGCACTGCTGAGCGTGCTCGGCATGCTGTTGATCATCGTCGGGTTGGTGTTTGTGTTCCGCAAAAACAGCTGATTCATAAGGGCCGGGCGCAGCTTTCGACTTGAGCGAGGGCTGCGCCTTTTTTTTGCCTGGGCGCACCCTTCAGATTGGCCAGGGCCGGTCGATAACAATGGTGGCTCATTGCCATTAATTTGCGTTCGCTTTTACCCTATTTATTGATCGCTTGGGAATAAGACAAACCTTAAAAATTAAAGATTTCTTCTACACTGACGACATACTCTTCAGGCCCAATGGAGAAAGTCAGAATGAGTACCAAGCTGGTTTTGGCAGGTGTCGGCATGTTTCTAGGCTTGAGTGGAATCTGTTTCGCAGCCCCTCAAAGCATTCAGGGAACGATCTATTTTCACGGCAGTATCGTCGAGGAGCCTTGCACGCCAAGCTCGACTGCCCAAGGCGGGGCGGCGTTGAATCTTCGCCAGTGCCCGCAGTTTTCCCGCGGTAACGACATTCGTGTACACGGCGTCGGCCCATCGCGCTCGGTGACGGCCATCGGCAAATCGCCGGTCAACGTCAAGCTGGTCACGGACAGCGGCAAGGAAGGGCGCTACTACGATCAGCAATATGCGTTGGTCGATGAGGCGGGCAAATCGGTCAACTCGGGGATGTACCTGATTACCTTGACGTCGCCATAAGTCAGGTATAGGCCAATGCCCGGCGCTAGAGCGCCGGGTATTGAATGACCGTCACGGATGCCCCCCGTTGTTGCTGGAGGCATGCCTTGACGAAAGGCAAAAAAAGACCGGCAAGTGTACCTTGCCGGTCAATCCACAACACGCAGCGGCGGGGCCGCCGCTGCGTGGTCAGGGCGGGGTCAGAAGCGGTAGCTGGCGTTCAGGCTCAGGCCATGTTCGCTGGCGCCGCTGCCCAGTTGCCCGTTGTAGGCGGCGCCCAGGCTCAGCTCGGGAGTCACCCGGGTTTCCACTCCGGCTTCGACCACCGCGCTGTTGCGCGAGTAGGCCGCACCTTCGATACGGAACGCATCGCTGCCGTCGAAACGGTAGGTGTTGGACGGCGTGATGCCGTTCAGGGCGTGTTTCCAGCCGGCGCTGCCGAACACGGTGAGCAACTTGCCGTTGTCCAGTTGCTTGTCGGCGCTGGCGCGCAGACCCAGGGTGGAGAAGGTCTGCTCGTCCGACGCGTGCTTGGCGCGCAGGGCCGCAGGGCCGCCACTTTCCTTGAAGCCTTCGCTCTTGACCTGCACATAGGCCAGGTTGGCGAAGGGTTCCAGCTGTACCGAAGGGCTGAGGTCGAAGCGCCGGCCCAGTTCGCCGAAGGCTTGCAGGGTGTTGGCGTCATGCTTGGACTTCAGGTGGTCGCTGTAGCCGGCGAAGTTCACCGAACGCTTGGCGTCGATCCGGCTCCAGGTGTACGCCATGCCGCCGCGCAGGTCGAAGCCGCTAACCTGTGTTCCGCCATAGACACCCAGGTGGATGTTGTCGTTGTCGCTCGAGGAGTCGCGTGACGAGCTCTTCAGTTCGGTGCGGCTGTAGCCGGTCAGCACGCCGACATGGCCGCGGTCGCCGACCGCGGTATCGACACCAGTCAGGAAACCCTTGGTGTCGCTGCGCAGGTTGGCGGTATTGCTGTCGCCCTTGACTTCGCCCCAGTTGCCCAGCGTGGTGATCCACGGGGTCAGGCCGGAGTGAGTGTCGCTCGCGGTGTCACGGGCCTGGGCGGCAGTCGCCGAGCGCAGGCGGGTGTTCGCCGCGTCGCGAACCAGGCGGCTGTCCTGGACCAGCGCCGAACGGGTGGAGTTGTGGAACTCGCCGGACAGTTGGTCGAAGGCATCGCGAGCCTGGTGGTCATCGGGCAGATAGGCGATGGCCTCGAACAGCTTGTTGTGCACCGGTGGCGTCAGCGCCGGCACGGCCGCGCCTTTCAGGCTTTGTGCCGCGGTGGCCGTGGCACGCTGGTTGGGGGTGAAGGCGGCTTCCTGGAACAGGCGCGTCTGCTGCACATCCAGGTAGGCGTTGTGGCTGTCGTAGTTGTCCACCACGTCATAGAAGGTCGAGACCCAGGTATCGCCCGTCAGCTTGTAGCGCCCGCTCAGGCCTTTCTCGGTCGCCAGCACCAGATAGCGACGGTCCAGCTCGTAGCGTTTGCTGTCGAGTTTGTCCGCCTTGATGATGCTGCCGTCCTCGAGCCGCGCCGCGCCGTTCACCAGCAGCCGGTCGTTGGCCCCGGTGCTCAGCAGTTCGGCGTGGAAGGTCGAACCGTTGTGCTGGTCGAGGTCGCCGGCCAGGGTCAGGGTGCCGATGGAGTTGCCGGGAGCGATGGTCGCGCCTTTGTGCAGGGTGACGTTGCCGACCTGGCCGTTGCCGGCCAGGGTTGCGCCGTCATACACGTCGGTCGAGCCGCCGAGCTTGCCATTGACGGCCAGGATGCCCGAATCGACGTAGCTGCGGCCGTGGAAGGCGGAGCTGTCGCCGCTCAGTTCGGTGCGCCCGGCGCCGCGCTTATAGAGCGTACCGGTGCCGGAAAGGGCGCCGTCGAAGCGGTAGTCGTTGGCACGGTTGAACACCAGGCTGCCAGGTGCGTCGATCTGCACGTCGCCGAGGATCGAGCCGCTGTTGCCGCCGTTCGCGCCGGCACCCAGTTGCAGGGTGCCGTTGCTGATCAGCGTGCCGCCCTGGTAGGTGTTTTCGCCGGTGAGCACGGTGCTGCCCGTGCCGCGCTGCTCGACCGAGCCGCTGCCGTAGATGACGTGGTCGTACTGGTACTGGTTGTTGCGGTCGAACACCACCTGGCCATCGTTGCCGATATCGCTGAGCACTTCACCTTGGCTGCCGTTGAAGGCGCCGATGTGCAGGCTGGCGTTCTGGTCGACCTGCACTTGCCCGGCCATGCGGTTGTTCAGCAGCAGTTCGCCGCCCTTGACATTCAACTGGCCGGTGAAGCCGCTGGAGTCACCGTTGAACACGGTTTGCCCGGCGATGTGATTGACGTGGCCCTGACCTTCGAAGCCGGCATCGAACTGGTAGTTTTGGTCGTTGTGGTTGAACTGGACCAGGCCCTGGCCCTGGCCGAAGACCACGCGCTTGGCTTCCAGGCTGCCCGCGCCCTTGGCGTCGGCGGCCTTGTCGCTGGTCGCTCCCACATAAAGCGCAGCGTTGGAGCTGCTGTCGTTGGCGATCCGCAGGGTGCCACCGCCGACTTTGGCCACGCTCTGGTTGGCGAGTACCAGGCTGGCGTTGCCGCTCTGGCCGACGATCATGTCGCCGAGGGTTTCCCAGAGGCTGCCCGCGCCATCGACGCTGGCGCTGCCATTGGCGCCCTGGTTGGCACCGATGATGCCGTCCAGGCTGGTTACCTGGCCGCCATTCTTGATGTCCAGGGCGCCGTTGCCGGCGCCGCCGACGATCAGGGTCTTGTCGGTGGACAGGGTGCCGTTGTCGACGCTGACCGAACCATTCGAGCCTTTTTGTGCGCCGAGGACGGTGTTGCCAGCGGTCTGCACCTTGGCGCCGTTGGTGAGCGACAGCGAGCCGTTGCCCGACTGGCCCACGATCATGTCACCCAGGCTTTTCCAGAGGCTACCCGCGCCATCGAGGCTGGCGGTGCCATTGGAACCCAGGTCGGCGGCGATGATGCTGTCCTGGCTGTTGACCTGACCGCCGTTCTTGACGTCCAGGACGCCATTGCCGGCGCCGCCGACGATCAGGGTCTTGTCGGTGGA
>NZ_FOAE01000005.1:689246-729688 GCF_900109505.1 Pseudomonas sp. NFACC41-3 | reverse complement strand
GCTTAACAGCCAGATTGCGGTGTGTGAAGACGAAACGAACCGAAAGTTCGAGAAAACACACAAACTATCGCATACCCAATTTGCTGAAGCGTCGAAAGACGACTCGGCACACCGAATTTCTTGACGACCATAGAGCATTGGAACCACCTGATCCCATCCCGAACTCAGCAGTGAAACGATGCATCGCCGATGGTAGTGTGGGGTTTCCCCATGTGAGAGTAGGTCATCGTCAAGATTAAATTCCGAAACCCCAATTGCGAAAGCAATTGGGGTTTTGTTTTTGCGCGCGGAAAAACCTTTCCAGTCAACGGAGAGCAGCGCCCTTCGACTCAAGAACTACCTCAAGCCGAAGGCACCCTTGGCGGGCGTTAACGTCCCAGGCTGCTGTGCGTTAGCCGGGCTACCCACTTGCCATGCTGCTCGCCATTCTTCAAGATCCGCAGTTTCTCCGGCAACTGGTTGAAGTCGAACTCAATCAGCGGCGCAGGTTGCAGCAGACCCGATACAGCCCCGCACATCAGTTGCTCAGCGTACTGACGTAGCTGTTGCCAGTCGGCCCGGCTGCCGTAAGCATGAATACTGTTGAGGGCCACCTCGTGGAGTGAGATCGCGGTGCTGAACGCCGGCAATGGCGCTGCCTCCTGACGATCCTGAATACACACCAGGTGCCCGTTGTAACCCAGCAGTGCTGCCAGGCTGCGCGCCTGAGCCCCGCTGACGGTATCGAACAGCGCATGCAGGCGACGCACCCCCAATCGTGATTGCAGCTCGGTTTGCCAGGTGTCTGCCCGATAGTCGAAAACCCCGACCGCGCCTTGCGCCAGCAACCGCGCATGATGCTGGGCAGACGCCGTCGCCCACACCCGCAAACCGCGTTGCACCGCCAATTGGACCAGCAACGAACCCACCGCGCCTCCGGCCCCCACCACCAGCACATCACGCGCACCCACAACGGGGACCTTATCCAGCGCCTGCAAGGCGGTCAGGCCGGGGCAGGGCAGGCTGGCGGCAACTGCGTCATCCAGTGACTCAGGAACCGGCAGCGCCGCATTGGCATCGAGCAGGCAATACTCGGCGAAGCTGCCATCACGGCTCAACGACTGGTGATAAGCCACCCGCGTACCGATCTTCAGCGTCACCGCGGACCCCGCGGCCACCACCACGCCAACGCCATCGACACCAGGCACGCGGCCGGTATGCCAATCGGCATGTCCCCACTCGATGATCTTCCAGTCCACCGGGTTGAGGGCGATCGCGGTATTGGCGATCAGCACTTCATTCGCTCCCGGTTGCGGCAATGTCTTGCGGATCAGTTGAAGGCCTTCCAGGCCGGCTCCTGCGGTCCAGCCCCAGGCGTTGTATTCAGTTGGCATGGTGAAACCTCGGCAGTACGAATTCGGCAATTTCCTCGATGGCCTCGGCCACCGGGCGTTCACTGCGGCGCAGATGCAGGCCGACATGCTGCACGCCTGCCTCACGCAGGGCCTGCAGTTCCTCGATCAGTGCCAGGCGCCCACAGCGGCCACCAAAGCGCAGGCGCTGCATGGGCGCATGTGGGTCAGCGGCAAGGTCCAGATGGACGAAGCTGATATAGGGTTTGTCGCCACCGACCTCACGCCAGAGCGCGACGCGTCGGCGATGTTCGTCCGGGGTGCCCGGGTAGGCGAGCCAGCCGTCCATGTGTTCACCGATCCAGGCCGGCGATTGCTGGCCCAGCCCGGCCACCAGCAGCGGTGCGGCTTCAGGACGCTGTGGCAGCAGATGCGCACCCTCGGGTAAACGATCCTGTCCCTGGCTGTGCAACAGCTCGACAGCATCGCGAAAGAGTTCTCCGCGCTGGGCGTAATCGACACCGAACAGCGGATACTCCATCGGCCGGTCACCACTGGCGACCCCCAACAGCAAGCGACCATCGCTCAACTCGTCGATGCTGTTGGCGGCCTTGAGGGTCAGCCACGGCTGGCGCAACGGCAGGACCACCGCGGCGGTTCCGAGCATGATGTTCTGCGTGATGCCGGCCAGGTAGCCGAGGTAGGAAAAGGTTTCAAAGACCTGAGCGGCATCGCCGAAATTCGGGTCGTACACCGGTACGTCACGTACCCATAGCGCGCGAAAGCCGGCCTGGTCCGCCAGGCGGGCGAGGGTGGCGTGTTGCTTGAGGTCCGGCACGCCGAAGGGGCGACCTTCGGCCTGGCGCAGGCGCTGGCCATCGCTGGACCAGTCGTTATCGAGCGGCAGTTCCAGGCCGACGGAAAAGTTGTTCCTGCCAAGCAGGCGTTGAAAACGAGGATGCATGAAGGGCTCCGGCGTCTCGCCCGTGGCAAGACGGTCATAGGGATCACAGCGCAGCAGTATCCCCAGGTCCGGCCCACGGAAAAATGCATGAATCGGAACAACAATCTTGAGCGGGCATCACGAATCGGCTGAATTCTTCATGAAAGCGCCGGGACGGTTTTTGGTATCGTGCAGCTCGCTTTTCAAGGGACCGACATTCACCCGCACGGATCAGCGTTCACTATTCCACGAGAAGCTGTAGCAATGCCTGAACCGATACCGATCAAGGACCACGAAAAAGAGACGCGGCTGGTCAACAAAAGACTGTTGGCCTGCGCGCTCCTGGTGGTCGCCATCACCTGCACCCTGATCGGGCGCCTGTATTTCCTGCAGGTGGTCGAATTCGACTATCACTCGACCATTTCCGAAAACAATCGGGTGCACGTGCTGCCCATCACCCCGACTCGCGGCCTGATCTACGACCGCAACGGCGTGCTGCTGGCCGACAACCGCCCCAGCTTCAACCTGACCATCACCCGCGAGCGCACCACCGATCTGAAAGGCGAGCTGGACCAGGTGGTCAGCCTGCTGCACCTGCCCGCCGAAGACCGCGCGCTGTTCGACAAGGCGCTGAAGCAATCACGCCACCCGTTCGTGCCGGTCACCCTGTTCTATGAGCTGACCGAAGAGCAGATCGCCGTGCTGGCGGTCAACGAGTACCGCTTGCCGGGGCTGGAGGTCGAGGCCCAGTTCGTGCGGCACTATCCGATGGGCGCGCACTTCGCCCATTCCATCGGCTATGTCGGGCGTATCAACGAGAAGGAAGCCAAGGTCCTGGACTCGGTGGAGTACCGCGGCACCCAGTCGATCGGCAAGACCGGGATCGAGCGTTTCTACGAGTCCCAGCTGCATGGCCATGTCGGCTACGAAGAGGTGGAAACCAACGCCCAGGGCCGGGTCATGCGGGTGCTCAAGCACACCGATCCGATTCCTGGGAAAAACATCGTGCTCAGCCTCGACGTGAAGTTGCAGGAGGCGGCCGAGGCGGCCCTGGGCGACCGTCGCGGATCGGTGGTGGCCCTCGATCCGCAGACCGGCGAAGTGCTGGCCATGGTCAGCAAGCCGAGCTTCGACCCGAACCTGTTCGTCACCGGCATCAGCTTCAAGGAGTACAGCGCGTTACGCGATTCCATCGACCGGCCGCTGTTCAACCGGGTGCTGCGCGGCCTGTATGCGCCGGGTTCGACCATCAAGCCGGAGGTGGCGATCGCCGGGCTGGACTCCGGGGTGGTCAGCGCCTCGACCCGGGTGTTCGATCCGGGTTACTACCAACTGCCGGACGTCGACCACAAATACCGCAACTGGAACCACAGCGGCGACGGCTGGGTGGACCTGGACGCGGCGATCATGCGTTCCAACGACACCTACTTCTATGACCTGGCGCACAAACTCGGTATCGATCGCCTGCACGATTACCTGGCGATGTTCGGCCTGGGCGAGAAAGTCTCCCTGGACATGTTCGAGGAGGCGTCGGGACTGATGCCGTCCCAGGCTTGGAAGCGCGCCACCCGGCGCCAGCCGTGGTTCCCCGGCGAGACGGTGATTCTCGGCATTGGCCAAGGGTATATGCAGGTCACGCCGCTGCAGCTGGCCCAGGCGACGGCGCTGATCGCCAACAAGGGCGTGTGGAATCGCCCTCATCTGGCCAAGACCGTCGATGGCGTGGCGCCGGTGGACGAACACCCGATGCCGAACATCCGGCTCAAGGACCCGGTCGACTGGGACCTGGTCAGCCACGGCATGCAGATGGTGATGCACGCGCCTCGGGGCACCGCACGCGACGCAGCGGCCGGCGCGCAATACCGCATCGCCGGCAAGAGCGGTACGGCGCAGGTGGTGGCGATCAAGCAGGGCGAGCGCTACAACCGTCTGAAGACCCGCGAGCGCCATCGTGACAATGCCTTGTTCGTCGGCTTCGCGCCGGCCGAGCACCCGCAGATCGTGGTAGCGGTGATGATCGAGAACGGCGAGGCCGGCGGCCGGGTCGCCGGCCCCGTGGTCCGTCAGGTCATGGATGCCTGGCTGCTCGATCAGCAAGGCCACCTGAAGCCGCAGTACGCCAGCCCTGGCAAGGGGCCGGACGTTCCCCACGCCTGAGTCATTTGAACATCAGGCTGTCCGGCACCTGCTCACGAATACTGAGCATGTGCTGGATGCTGTCCAGGAACAGGGTTTCGGCCTGGCTCATCTTCTGTTCCCGGTGCCACAGCAGCTGGATATCGAAATCCACCACGCCCTCGTCCGGCGGCAAACGCCAGAGCAGCCCTTGCTCGACATCCCGCCTGACCAGGTGGATCGGCAGGCAGCCGATACCGAATCCCGCGCAGATCAGTCGGTAAATCTCCTCGAAACTGGTGGAGGAGGCGACGATCTTGCCGGTAAAGCCCTGTTGGTCGCGAAACAGCGTCAGCGGTGACAGGTTGCCCCCCAACTGGTCGCTGGTGAAGCTGACGAAGTTCTCGTTGGCCAGTTGTTGCAGGCTCAGGTCCTGCTGGCCGAACAGCCGGTGGCGCTGGCCGCAGAAGTAGGCATACCGCTCGCGAAACAGCACCCGCTGTTCCAGCCTGGGTTGTGGCAGGCGGCACAGCCCGACCCCCAGGGTCGCGGTCTTTTGCAGCAGCGAACTGATGATGTCCGAGCTGCCCATCACCTCGACTTCCAGCTCGATTTTCGGGTGGGCCTCATGGAAATCGGCGAGGAACTCGTCGTAATGCGGCGCTTGCACACCGCTGACGGTAAGGATGCGGATCTTGCCCACCACGTCGTCGTTGCGGCTCTCCAGCACCGTGCCCAGGCGCGAGATATCGCCGTAGATATCGGTGGCGATGCGCAGTACTTCCTCCCCGGTCTCCGTCAGCTCGAAGCGCCGTCCGCTGCGCGCGATCAACACGCAATCGAGCTGTTCCTCCAGGCGCTTGAGGGCCTGGCTGACCGCCGACTGGGTGATGTGCAGGCGCGCGGCGGCGCGGCTCATGCTGCCTTCCTGGCCGATCACTAGGTAGGTGCGCAGCAGGTTCCAGTCCAGGCGATCGTTGAGGAAACGCCGACCGACCCAGGGGTTGGAGGTGGAGAGCGGTGCGGGCATGACGACTCCAGGTAGTAGCAGTGCTAATAGCAAAGATAAGGATTTGAAAATTGACTAATCCTGGCACGGCGGCGATAAAGCCCACAAGCGCCAGAGAGCGCCGCGTGATCAGCCTTCCGCACCTGCCCAAAACTACAAATACACAGGGTCCTTGCATGCACAGCACTCCTCAGCCGCGCCGAGCCGCGGCGGCGGCCTTTATCGGCACGACCATCGAGTTCTACGACTTCTACATCTATGCCACGGCCGCGGCCCTGGTCCTCGGCCAGGTGTTCTTTCCCAGCAGCGACCCGGTGATGAGCACCCTGGCGGCCTTCGGCAGCTTCGCCGTGGGCTTCATCGCCCGGCCCATGGCCGGCATGGTGTTCGGCCACCTCGGCGATCGCCTCGGGCGCAAGAAAATGCTGTTGGTGACCATGGCGCTGATGGGCCTGGCCACCACCGGCATCGGCCTGTTGCCCAGCTATGCCAGCGTCGGCATCTGGGCGCCTATCAGCCTGATCGTACTGCGCATCATCCAGGGCATCTCCGTGGGCGGCGAGTGGGGCGGGGCGGTGCTGATGGCCAGCGAACATGCCCCGGCCAAGCGCAAGACCTTCTACGCCTCCTTCGCCCAGCTCGGCAGCCCGGCCGGCCTGCTGCTGGCGTTGATCGCCTTCCGCCTGGTGACCAGCCTGGACCAGCAGGACTTCCTCGAGTGGGGTTGGCGCCTGCCGTTCCTCGCCAGCGGTGTGCTGATGATGTTCGGCCTGATGATCCGTTCCGGCGTGCATGAGTCGCCGGAGTTCGCCAAGGCCCGGGACAACAACGAAACCGCCAAGTACCCGGTGATGGAAGTGCTGCGCAGCTGCTGGAAGCAGATCCTGTTCGCCGCCGCCGCGGTGACCATCGGCTCGGCCGGCTTCTTCTTCACCAACACCTTCATGATCACCTACGTGACCCAGTACCAGGGCATTTCCCGGGCGACCATTCTCGATTGCCTGTTCCTGGTGACGATCATCCAGCTGCTGTCCCAGCCGGTCTCCGCGCTGCTGGCCGAGCGTATCGGCGAAGGGCGTTTCCTCAAGTGGGTGGCGCTGCTGTGCATGGCCACGCCGTACCCGATGTTCCTGTTGGTCGGTACCCAGAACATTGTGCTGATGACCCTTGGCATCGCCCTGGCGGTGGTGATTCTCTCGGCGCTGTACGCGGTGATCGCCGGCTACATGACCCAGGCCTTCCCGGTGCACCTGCGCTACTCGGGGATCTCCATCGCCTACCAACTGGCCTGCGCGGTCGCCGGTGGCAGCACGCCGCTGATCGGCACCCTGCTGGCCAGCCAGTTTTCCGGACAGTGGCTGCCGCTGGCGGTGTTCTTCAGCCTGCTGTCGGCCCTGTCATTGATCGGCGTCTGCGGCCTGGCCCGGCTGCGCGCCAACCCGACTGTCCACCACGTTCCTAAAGAGGTGTATTCGTGAGCAAACCCGAACACATGAGCCCGATTGAATGGCAGGCCCGCTGCGAGCTGGCGGCCCTGTATCGACTGGTCGCGCACTTTCGCATGACCGACCTGATCGACACCCACATCACCCTGCGCATTCCAGGGCCCGAGCATCACTTCCTGATCAACCGCTACGGGGTGATCTTCGACCGCATGCGTGCCAGCGACCTGGTACGCATCGACCAGGAGGGGCGCATCGTCGACCCGCACTACGCCGGGCACCGGGTCAATGCCGCCGGCTTCGTCATCCACTCGGCGATCCACATGGCGCGCCCGGACCTCAACTGCGTGATCCACACCCACACCGCCGCCGGCATGGCGGTGGCCGCGCAGAAGCAGGGGCTGTTGCCCATCAGCCAGCATGCGCTGAAGTTCTACGGCAAGCTGGCGTACCACACCTATGAAGGCATCGCCCTGTCTCTGGACGAGCGCGAGCGCCTGATCGCCGACCTTGGCCCGCACAAGGCGATGATCCTGCGTAACCACGGCCTGCTGGTGGGCGGTGCCAGCGTCGCCCATGCGTTCCAGGAGATCCATTTTCTCGAGCGTGCCTGCCAGGCCCAGGTCCAGGCGCTGGCCGGCGGTTGCGAGCTGAACTACCCGTCGCCGCAGGTCTGCGCCCACACCGCCGAACAGTTCGAACGCGACGACGCCGACCATATCATCGAGCTGGCCTGGGAGGCCGCCCTGACCTTGATCGAGTCCCAGCGCGAGTCCTATCTGTCATGAGCCTCGTGGTGCTGCTGTCCCGCGACAGCCTGTTGCTCAAGCAATTGCAGGCCGCCTTCGCCCGTTGTGCGCCACAGGTGCAGGCAGTGCTGGCCGACGATCCACGCGCGGCTCAGGCGCCAATGGCCGCTTGTTGGTTTCCCCCCGCCGGCAGCCTGGGGCGCTTGCCCAGCCTGCAAGTGATTCATTCGGTGGCGGCGGGCATCGACCATCTGGAACACGACCCTTCGTGCCCGGACCTGCCGGTGTGCCGGGTGGTGGACCCGGGCCACCGCCAGGGCATGACCGAGTACCTGCGCTGGGCGGTGACCCACTATCACCGCGGCTTCGACCGGGTGCTGGGGCAGCAGCGCGAACGGCACTGGGAGCGGCCGCTGCAACGGCCGGCGCGGCAGTTCAAGGTCGGGGTCATGGGCCTGGGTTCCCTGGGCAGCGCCATCGCCCTCGACCTGGCCGCCGCCGGCTACGACGTGCGCGGCTGGGCCCGCAGCGCCAAGCGCCTGGCGGGAGTACACACCTTCGTCGGACCGGGGCAGCTGGAGCCCTTTCTCGACCAAGTGGAACTGCTGATCAACCTGCTGCCCCTGACCGCCGAGACCCGCGGCATTCTCGGGCGCGACAGCTTTGCCCGGCTGGCCCATGGCGCGGCGTTGGTCAATGTCGGGCGCGGCGGCCACCTCAACCTCGACGACTTGCAGCAGGCCCTGGCCAGCGGCCAACTGCGTGGCGCCTTGCTCGACGTGTTCGAACAGGAGCCGCTGCCGACCGATGATCCGTTGTGGAGCACCCCCGGGGTCACCATTACTCCGCACATGGCCTCGGCGGCCTCCCACGATTGCATCGCCGAGCAGGTGGCGGACAACCTGCGGCGCCTGCAAGCCGGCGAGCCGCTGTTGAACGAGGTGGACAGGGCCCAGGGTTACTGAGCGCCCAGGCAGGCCTGCAAGGCTTCGATAAAGACCATCTCGGCGCGGCTCATGCGCTGTTCGCGGTTCCACAGCAGATGGATGTCGACGTCGGCGATGCCTTCGTCGGGCGGCAGGCGCCACAGCAGCCCGGCGTCGACATCGGCCGCCACCACATGCTCGGGCAGGCAGCCGATGCCGTAGCCGGCGATCACCAGGCGCCGCACTTCCTCCAGGCTCGGCGACGAGGCGACGATGCGCCCGCTGAAACCCTGCTGGTCGCGAAAGATGGTCAGCGGCGAGAGCATGCCGCCGATCTGGTCGCTGGTGAAACTGACGAAATTCTCCCGCTGCAAATCGCCCTCGGCCACCTTCTGTTGGCCGAACAGGGCATGGTGCTTGCCGCAGAAAAACGCATAGCGCTGGCGCAGGAACAGCCGCTGCTCCAGGCGCGGCTGGGGCCGGCGGTTGAGGCTCAGGCCGAGGGTCGCGGTTTTTTCCTGCAGGGCGCTGACGATGTCCGAGCTGCGCAGCACCTCGATCTCCAGGTCGACCCGCGGATGCTGGCGGTGGAACTCGGCGAGGAAATCATCGAAACGCTCGGAAAAGATCCGGCTGATCATCAGCAGGCGCACCTTGCCGATCACCTCGTCGGCCGGCTGTTCCAGCACGCCGCTGACCTGGGACATCTGCCCGTAGATTTCGCCGGCCAGGTGGAAGATCTGCTCGCCGACTTCGGTCAGGGCAAAACGTGGCCCGCGCCGGGCGATCAACTGGCGGCCCAATTGTTCCTCCAGGCGCTTGAGGGCCTGGCTCACCGCCGGCTGGGTCAGGTGCAGGCGGGCGGCCGCGCGGCTGATGCTCAGTTCCTGGCCGATCACCCGAAAGGTGCGCAGCAGGTTCCAGTCCAGGCGGTCGTTGAGCAGGCGGTCGGGCAGGCGGTTGGACATGGCGCGGGGCTCTGGGTCGAAGGACAGGGCTGATAATAAGCAGCGGTAATAATTAGCATAATAAATAGAAAATTGACTAATTATAGCCTCGCGACGATAAATCCCTCCCAGACAGGCGCCGCCAGAGCGCCTCTGCGTTCCCGTTCTCTCCTGCCAGAAAAATAATCAAAGGAGCACGATCCATGAAGCCTTCAGCTTCGCCCCAGCCGCGCCGTGCGGCGGCCGCCGCCTTTATCGGCACCATGATCGAGTGGTACGACTTCTACATCTACGCCACCGCCGCGGCGCTGGTGTTCGGCGCCTTGTTCTTTCCCTCCGACGACAAACTGTTCAGCACCATGGCGGCCTTCGGCACCTTCGCCGTGGGCTTCTTCGCCCGGCCATTGGGCGGCATCGTGTTCGGCCATATCGGCGATCGCATCGGGCGCAAGAAATCCCTGGTGATCACCCTGCTGATGATGGGCGTGGTCACGGTGTGCATCGGCCTGCTGCCGACTTATGCACAAATCGGCGCGGCGGCACCGGTGCTGCTGATCCTGCTGCGCATCGTCCAGGGCATCGCCGTCGGTGGTGAGTGGGGCGGGGCGGTATTGATGGCCGGCGAGCATGCGCCCAAGGGCCGGCGCAACTTCTTTGCTTCCTTTGCGCAGTTGGGCAGCCCGGCCGGGTTGATCCTGTCGCTGCTGGCCTTCAGCGCGGTCACCCGCCTGCCCGAAGAAGACCTGATGAGCTGGGGCTGGCGCCTGCCGTTCCTCGCCAGCGCGCTGTTGCTGGTGGTGGGCCTGGCGATTCGCCTGGGGGTCAATGAGTCGCCGGAATTCCTCGCCAGCCGCGAGCAGGCGCACAAGAGTCTGCGCAAGGAACAGGCGCCAGTGATGGAAGTGCTGCACAGCGCCTGGCGCCCGCTGCTGCTGTGCATCGGCGCCAACACCTTAGGGATTGCCGGGGTGTATTTCACCAACACCTTCATGATCGCCTACAGCACCCAGCAACTGGGGTTGCCGCGCTCGCTGATCCTGGAATGCCTGTTCGTGGTGGCGATCATCCAGTTCTGCATCCAGCCCCTGGCGGCCTGGACCGCCGAGAAGATCGGCGCCACGCGCTTCCTGTGCCTGGTGTCGTTGCTGGCCATGGCCTCGCCGTACCCGATGTTCGTGCTGGTGAGCAGCGGCCAGGCGCCACTGATCATCCTCGGCATCGCCCTGGCGGTGGTGTGCATGGCGTCCTTCTATGCGGTGATCGCCGGCTACGTCAGCGGCATGTTCGAGACCCGCGTGCGCTACACCGCGATCTCCCTGGCCTATCAGGTCTGCGGCGCCGTGGCCGGTGGCCTGACGCCGCTGATCGGCACCTGGCTGGCCCATCAATTCGCCGGCCAGTGGTGGCCGATGGCGCTGTTCTACAGCCTGATCGCGACCATTTCGCTGCTCTGCGTGCTGGCCCTGGCCCGCCGCCATGCAGCCGTCCACCGCCTGGAAATGGCTTGAGTGTTTATCGAATCCGGAGAACCGAAGCATGTTGAAGATCAACGGTGAACGCCTGTGGGCGAGCCTGATGGCCATGGCCGAAATCGGCGCGACCGCCCGTGGCGGCAGCTGCCGCCTGGCCCTGAGCGAGGACGACAAGGCCGGGCGCGAGCTGTTTGCAAGCTGGTGCCGCGAGGCCGGCATGAGCCTGAGTGTCGACCCCATCGGTAACCTGTTTGCCCGTCGTCCGGGCAGCGACCCCGACGCCGCCCCGGTGATGATGGGCAGCCACCTCGACACCCAGCCCGAAGGCGGGCGCTTCGATGGCGTGTACGGCGTGCTCGCCGGCCTGGAGGTGGTGCGCCGCCTCAACGATCTGCAAATCCAGACCCGCAAGCCGCTGGAGGTGGCGGTGTGGACCAACGAGGAGGGCGCGCGTTTCACCCCGGCCATGTTCGGCTCGGCGGTGTTCACCGGGATCATGGACCTGGAGGCCGCCCTGGCGGTGCGCGACGCCGACGGCATCAGCGTCGCCGAGGCCCTGCACGCCACCGGCTACGCCGGTACGCGGCCGCTGGGCGGGGCGGTGGATGCCTACTTCGAGGCGCATATCGAACAAGGTCCGATCCTCGAAGACAACGCCAAGAGCATCGGCGTGGTCAGCGGCGGCCAGGCGATCCGCTGGCTCGACGTGCAGGTCGAAGGTATGGCGGCCCACGCCGGCACCACGCCGATGCCGCTGCGCAAGGATGCGCTCTACGGCGCCGCGCAGATGATCCTGGCGATCGAAACCCTGGCCACGGATTTTGCCCCCGAGGGCCTGACCACCGTTGGCGAGCTGAGCATCGCCAAGTCTTCGCGCAACACCATTCCCGGCCTGTTGCAGTTCACCGTCGATCTGCGGCACCACCGCGACAGCGCCATCGCCGCCATGGAGCAGGAAGTACGCGCGCGGCTTGCTGCCATCGCCGGACAACGCCAGCTGAAGGTGACCATCAGCCCGCACTGGATCAGCCCGGCCACGCCCTTCGATGCCGACTGCGTGGCGGCCGTGCAACAGGCGGTGGACAGCCTCGGCTACGCTCAGCAATCGATCGTCAGCGGCGCCGGCCATGACGCAATTCACCTGGCGCGGTTCTGCCCCACAGCCATGGTCTTCATCCCGTGCGTTGGCGGCCTGAGCCACAACGAAGCCGAAGACGTACTGCCCGAGGACGTGCGCCAGGGCACCGACGTATTGCTTAACGCCGTGCTGGCCCGCGCCGGCCAGGTCGAATAAGGAGAAGGTCATGCGCAGTTTTTTCCACCCCGAACAGCTGCTGCACTATCCGCGCAGCTATTACTCCCGCGGCCAGATGCGCACCCCGCAGGAAGTGCCCGAGCGCGCCCAGCGCCTGGTCCAGGCCGTGCACTCCCTGGGTTTTGACGTGCAACAACCGGAGGATGCCGGCCTGCAACCGCTGCTGGCGGTGCATGGCGCGGCGTACCTGCAATTTCTCAAGGAAGCCCACCAGCGCTGGAAGGAGATTCCCGAGGACTGGGGCGACGAGGTGATGTCGAACATCTTCGTCCGCGAGCCCAACGCCCTGCGCGGCATCCTCGCCCAGGCCGCGCGTTACCTGGCCGATGGCAGCTGCCCGGTGGGCGAACTGACCTGGCGTTCGGCCTACTGGTCGGCGCAAAGCGCGATTGCCGGCGCCCGCGCCTTGCTCGACGGCGAACCGGCGGCCTACGCCTTGTGCCGCCCGCCGGGCCACCACGCCCGGGCCGAAGCCGCCGGCGGTTTCTGCTACCTGAACAACGCGGCGATCGCCGCCCAGGTACTGCGCGAAAAATTCGAGCGGGTCGCGGTGCTGGACACCGACATGCACCACGGCCAGGGCATCCAGGAAATCTTCTATGAACGCGACGACGTGCTGTACGTCTCGGTGCACGGCGACCCGACCAACTTCTACCCGGGCGTCGCCGGTTTCGCCGACGAGCGCGGCAGCGGCGCGGGGCAGGGCTACAACCTCAACCTGCCAATGGCCCACGGCGCCAGCGAAGCCGAATTCCTCGCCCAACTGGAAACCGCCCTGGCGGCGGTGAAAAGCTTCGACGCGCAAGTGCTGGTGCTGTCCCTGGGTTTCGACATCTACGAACTCGACCCGCAAAGCAAAGTGGCGGTAACCCGCGCAGGTTTCGCTCGCCTCGGCGAACGCATCCGCAGCCTCGGCCTGCCGTGCCTGATCGTGCAGGAAGGCGGCTACCACCTGGAAAGCCTCGAAGACAACGCACGGGCGTTTTTTGCCGAGGCGGGGGCCTGGACGCTCTGAGCGAGGGGATTGTGAGATCGCTTCGCGGGCAAGCCTCGCTCCTACGCAAGCACAGGCGTCGCCGTCCGTAGGAGCGAGGCTTGCCCGCGCTAAACGTCAACGATAACGCGCTGCGTCTGCCTGTCCCCCATACCAAAGCCCCTGAATCAAGAGATCCAGGGGCTTTTTAATACCTGCAACAGGCTGTCGCGGAGGATGTCGGGAGAGGCCTCAAACTCTTACAGACGACCCGCCTCTGGCCTTTGCATCACCTTGCCCTGGGCAACATCCAGCAAGGCCAGTCATTCGCTGAAAAAACTGACGTCTTCTTCCAATTCTTTCCAAGGGGTTTAGGACGTTTCCTAGATTAATGCCGTTGGTGACTTGCTAGCCTGGCTCGGCTGTTCAGCTTGGCCGAATCTGGATGTAACCAGGCCAAAAACCAGTTGCGCTGACATTAAGTCGGCGCACAAAAGCTCGCGCTATGTCGCAGTCCAAAGGAACAAAGGAATGTTCAACAACGCCAACGAAACTCACTTCAGCCTGAGCATTGAAGGCTTCCAGAGTGACTTGCAGGTGCTGTCTTTCAAGGGGATCGAAGGCATCAGCCAGCCGTTCCGTTTCGATCTGGAGCTGGTCAGCGAGAACCCCGACCTGGACCTGGAGACCCTGCTGCACAAGCAGGCTTTTCTCGCCTTTGATCCGCAAGGCAGTGGCATCCACGGGCAGATCTACCGCGTGGCCCAGGGCGATGCCGGCAAGCGCCTGACCCGCTACCAGGTGTCGCTGGTGCCGGAGCTGGCCTATCTCGAACATCGCACCAACCAGCGTATCTATCAGCAGCTGTCGGCGCCGAAGATCATCGCGCTGATCCTCGAAGAGCACGGCATCCAGGGCAACGCTTACCAGTTCCAGCTCGGCACCCCGTGCCCGGACCGCGACTACTGCGTGCAGTACGACGAAACCGACCTGCACTTCATCCAGCGCCTGTGCGAAGAGGAAGGTCTGCATTACCACTTCCAGCACAGCCCGCAGGGCCACTTGCTGGTGTTCGGCGACGACCAGACCGTATTCCCCAAGCTCGGCCAGCCCACCGCCTATATCCAGGGCAGCGGCATGGTCGCCGACGAGCCGGTGATCAAGGGTTTCAACCTGCGCCTGGAAACCCGCACCCGCCGTACTACTCGACGCGATTACGACTTCGAGAAACCGCGCCTGCAACTGGAGGCCGCCTATAAACCCGAGATCGACAGTGAAGAACCGGACCTGGAAGACTACGACTACCCGGGCCGTTTCACCGACCGCGCGCGCGGCAAGTTCCTCAGCCAGCGCGCCCTCGAACGCCACCGCGCCGACTACCAGCAGGCCGAAGGCTGGGGCGACCAGACGCGACTGGTCAGCGGCCACTTTCTGGAACTGTCCGAGCACCCGCGCAGCGAGTGGAACGACCTGTGGCTGCTGACCCACATCGTCCACGAAGGCAAGCAGCCGCAGGTGCTGGAAGAGTCGGTGACCAGCGACACCACCAACAACAAGGACGACTTCCACCAGGGCTACCGCAACCGCTTCCTCGCCACGCCCTGGCAGGTGTTCTACCGCCCGGCCCTGAACCACCCGAAACCGCGCGTCCTCGGCAGCCAGACCGCGGTGGTCACCGGGCCCAAGGGCGAAGAAATCCACTGCGACCAGTACGGCCGGGTCAAGGTGCAGTTCCACTGGGACCGCGAGGGCAAAGCCGACGACAAGACCAGCTGCTGGCTGCGCGTGTCCAGCAGTTGGGCCGGCGACCGCTACGGCGCCCTCGTCATCCCGCGGATCGGCATGGAAGTGCTGGTGACCTTCCTCGAAGGCGACCCCGACCAGCCGCTGATCACCGGCTGCCTGTACCACAAGGAACACCCGGTGCCTTACGCCCTGCCGGCGAACAAGACCCGCACGGTATTCAAGTCCATGAGCTCACCAGGCGGCGCCGGCTACAACGAACTGCGCATCGAAGACAAAAAGGGCGCCGAGCAGATCTTCATCCACGCCCAGCGCGACTGGGATGAAAACATCGAGCACGACCAGAAAATCCGCATCGGCCACGAACGCCACGACACGGTGGAAAAGAACACCTACACCGAACTCAAGGCCGAAGAACATCGGATCACCCACGCCGATCGCAAGACCGAAACCAAGGTCGACGACCACCTGACCGTGGGCGAAAACCAGCACATCAAACTCGGCACCGCGCAGCTGACCAAAGCCGGCCAGGAAATCCACCTCAAGGCCGGCGCCAAGATGGTGATCGAGGCGGGCAGCGAACTGACGCTCAAGGCCGGGGGGAGTTTTATCAAGCTCGATGCCGGCGGCGTCACGGTGGTGGGGCCGGTGGTGAAGATCAATGCGGGGGGCTCGCCGGGGAGTGGGGCGGGGATTGGGATCAAGCCGCCGACGTTGCCGGGGGCGGCGGATAAGGATAAGGCGGGGAGTTTGATGGATGGAGCACTGTTGAATGCACCGGAAGAACAGATCAAGCGCAAGCCGAAGCGGATGCTCAATTTTTCCGGCTAACCGACACCATCGGAGCTTCCAGTCACCAAGGATCAGGATTTCAGGTAAGTAGTTATGGCAGAGACAACAAGCAGCAAGGTTGAAAAGTGGGCATACCCTCTGAAAGCTGGAGCTTCAGAGGTCACAGATTCGATGCAGTATTACAAGGCTTTGGCCAAGGCCAAGGATGGGTATTACCCGCTTG
This sequence comes from Pseudomonas sp. NFACC41-3, assembly GCF_900109505.1. Lineage (NCBI taxonomy): Bacteria > Pseudomonadati > Pseudomonadota > Gammaproteobacteria > Pseudomonadales > Pseudomonadaceae > Pseudomonas > Pseudomonas sp. NFACC41-3. The sequence goes on along the minus strand of NZ_FOAE01000005.1, from coordinate 713,708 downwards.
GTTCCAATGGCTTGTGGCACGGAGGTGTTCATTTCGATGAGGACACCGGGTTAGTCGCAGACAAGAGCGAAGTTCGTTGCATCGCCGATGGCGAGGTGGTCGCTTATCGAATTGATGAGAAGTACCCGACCTCGAATTACGGTTCGACGCCGTCAGTATTCTCGACCGGTTTCGTGTTGGTTAAACACCGTCTTGAGCTGCCTGCGCCTCCTGCTCCGGTAGGTGGCGCACCGGCAACGACGCCACCAGTTACCAGCCCAAGCCTGACCTTCTTCAGCCTGTACATGCATCTGCTGGACTGGGAGGGCTACAAGGCCAACCCTACGCTTAAGAGGCCTGCCTTTTGGGGTAAAGACACTTATCAAGTCAAAGCAAATGCGCCAGACAAGTCATTAGGGCTGCGAGTTCGTAGCGGCAACTCAGGACAGACCTCGGTATTGACGGTTCTACCCCGTGGCACCACGGTGAACACTAAACCTGCTCCAGCAACACAAAAGTGGCTCGAAATCGTCAGCGTGACCCCTGAAGTCGCAGCTCTGCCAGCGAATACAGGTTGGGTGTTCAAAGGTGAAATGCAGCATCTTTCCGGAGATATTTATTTTGTAGGAGAACAGGCCAAGGACGCCCCTCCAGAGCAGAAAACCGGGGCGAACATCCGCAGTGCCACGGCAAGAGGGCTACCTATAGGTTTTTTACCTACAGGCACGCAAATCAAAATCAGCAATGAACAAGCTTCTGGCAAATATCGCAAGCTACTGGAAATTGTCACCGGCGAATCCATCCCTGCGTTAACACCGGGTGCAGATGGAACATTGCCTGGGTATGTCTGGCTTGACTCTCTTGAGGCAAAAAGCGAACCCAAAACCCCTGGGGTGATTGTCCCGTTGACACCGGTTCATAAAATCAAAGCCGGTGAGCTCATAGGGCATGTGGGGAAGTATCAGAATTACTCGGACGCAGCTCCGAAAAATTTACTGCACCTGGAAGTGTTTAGTTGTGAGGACATCAAGGCTTTCATCGACCAGACCAAAGAGCAGGCCGTCAGACTGCCAGCAACAGAAAAGACACTGGTCAAAATCCTGCCACACACCCCGCTGATTACTCATGTGTCGGGGATGAATGCTACCAACCCCCCCAAAGCGAACGATGCTAGCAAAGAGGTCGGTTATGGTCTGCTCATTCCTGTGAGCGTATTGGAAGCCCTGCCAGCAGAGAAAAAAATCAAAGCTCCGGTGGTGATGGATGGAGTCACTACCTATACGCAGTGGTGGCACCTGGAAGGGCTACTCGCCGATGCTCAAGGAGAGAGCATCGACGGTTGGTTTGCCGAGCCTAATACCACGTTGTACCGCCACTCGCCTTTTGAATGGGAAGGTTTCACCTTCATCGAAGAGACTGGGAGCAATGTCGATCTCTACGCGGATTTTCTGCATGCGCAAGAGAATATGACCGATGAAGAGCGCAAGGCTTACCACCCAAATATCGTGACTGCCGGGGCAGGTCCGACAAAACAATCTCTCTACACCATCCTTGATCGAAATCGCGACACGAAACTTCCACCGGAAGAGATAAGAAATGCCCTAAGCAAGCCTTGGTTTGCCCAACCGGTCTCACAGATGATTATCAAGTATGAGAGTGAGTGGGACTACCAGGCAGCGAAGTGGGACTCATTGGATGAGTTGATGGGGCATAGCGAGTCGGCGCCACATAAGGAGTGGGTTGCCGAGAAGGCGCGGATTGATAGCCTGAGTTGGTGGGAAAAGCTTGGGATAATTGATAGTGCCAACGTATGGCATATGCACCCTGTTGGTTTGCTGGGAGCCTTTTGCAAACTGAAGAGCTCAAGTGGAAGCTTGGGGAAGGTCACATATGATGCAGAAGGTAATGATATTCCTACGTCGCAATTTTTCAGCAGGGTAATACATTGGCCAGGTAATGCTGAGTCAGGAGTTACTTTAGGGCGAGGCTATGATATGGGGGATCGAAGTGAAAGCTCTATATATGAGCATATGGTTGCTTCGGGGGTTCCATCTGCTCAAGCTACGAAAATATCTAAAGCCCGTGGGTTAAAAGGGATCTTGGCAAGAGATTTTGTGGCGGCGAATAAACAAGATATCGGGGAGATCACGCTTGAGCAGCAAAAGGCACTTTTTGAATTGATTTATCCAGATTACGTTTCAAGAACAATAGTGGTTTACAATAGTTGGACCTCTACATTGCCAGGGCGTATAGAGTGGGAAGGATTGCGGCAGATAGTAAGAGACATACTGGTGGATTTTGTTTATCAAGGATTCACCCAAGGTCCAAACCCAATGAAGGCAGGGATGAATGATGATGTGGATGAGCTTATTAGATATATAGAAAATACCCCTGCTATAAGTCAGTATGAAGGCGGGCGGCATCGTGCTAATTATCTAAGGAATAATAGGTGATGAGAGTGTTTTTTGATTGTTTTGGGAAGTTTACTTTGCTTTCTCTGCTTGCCATTTTGTCATCTTTTGCTATAGGAGGGGAGTGCGATAATATTACATTGAGTGCCCAGGTTGACCTGTGTGCAAAAGAAAAAAAAGACAGTGCGGATGCGAAGCTGAACGAAAGCTACAAAGATCTCATAAGTCGAGTTCGAGCCCAGTATGAAGCTAACTCTGAATTAGGTGGCTTGTATTTGGAGAAGCTTAAGGGGGCGCAGCGTGCATGGTTGAAGTATCGTGATGCTAATTGTGATCTGGAAGCATTTGAAGTAGAGGTAGGGCGGCCTGCTCAGATAACGATAGTTAATAATTGTGTGGCTCGAATGAGTGAGGAACGTACCGCTTATTTGAATGGGGTTATGAATTGATTTTTAGTAAGGGGGGCAGCTTCATTTGAGGAGCCGCTGAAATGCAAACGCCGGGAATAAGTGGTGGGTCGTAACTTTTTAGGGGGTCTAATGGCAATAGTTAGCCCCATGAGTAGGCTTCAAATGTTGGAAGGTGTTGCCGTGGAGTGCGCCAGGGCTGTTATTGGTCATGGCGGGTCTTGCGGCGGTGGTCAAGCTGGGTGTTGTTTGAGGTTATTTACGAGAGCCACAAATGAGTACCTCTGAGATTGCTTTCGGGTATCTGGGTGGCGTCGCGATTCTCGGCACACTTGTCTGGATCGGTGTCGCGTTGCACATGGCTTATACCAAGCTGGATGAGCTCTTGGACCATCTGAAAAACTGTTCCGCCATCATGGCCCGCGCTCCGTTAAAACACGGCGGTCCCTGGGGGAAGCTGTTGCTGATTGGGGGTATCTCCGGGACCGTGACGTTTCCCGGGTTCCATCTCAAAAGAGGGGCGACGGAAACCATGGTGACGCCGGGCCTGGCCAATGGTGCGGCGACCTTTACGGCTATTTATCCGCGATGAACGGCACACCTCCTGCCGGGAGGCCGGCAGGAGGCAGCGCGGCTCAGTCGTAGTTGCTCACATAAGCCAGGATGCCCTGGGCGCCCAGGGCGTTACCGTTGAAACGGGTCGCCTGCAGCAGCACGGCGATCTGGTTGTCGCTGGCGACGGCTTTCGGAAAGGTATTGCCGCTGTCGTTCGGGTTGATCGATGTTTCCGCCGCCAAGGGGATGAAGGCGTCATCGAACCGGTTGAAAAAGATGCCGGTATAACCGGTACTCCAGGTCACCAGGAAGTCAATGACACCGCATGCGTCCGGCATGGCACTGATATAGGGCTGGCTCGAGGCGTAGACATTGTTGTTCAGGCGAACGGGGGAGAGGGCTTGCAGTTCCTGATCGCTTTGGTACTGCTCAGCCTCAGACTGATCAGCCTTGCCGAAGACCCGGACTCGGTCGCCATAGACATAGGCGCTGGTGCCGATATAAACCAGCATGATGTTGTTGTGCACGGTGTCGAAGGTTGCATGGAACTTGCCCATGCCGGTTTGCGAGTAGCTGGTGATCAGATTGACCGGCGATTTGCCGGAGGAGGGGCTGCCCACTCGCAGGAAATTGATCTTGCTCAGGGTTTCCTGGACGCCGACGATCACCCCGTCGCCATGGTTCATCAGCACGATATTTTCGTAGGTGGAAGTGTCCAGATCGGCACCGGGATTAAACAGGGTCGGATAGACGGCAGAGGTGATCATCACCGGATAACTGGTCGGCTCGAGGGTGTCCTTGTCCAGCCAGATGCCTTGCAACTGGCGTTCGGTCACGCCGATCCAGCAGGCGAAGAGCTGGCAGTTGGCGGGGTTGTAGATGACCCTGGGGCAGACGTAATCACCGTTGGAGCCACTGATCAGGGTTTCCGTGAAGGGCGCGCCGATACCCTGGCGCTCGCTGACGCTGTATTTGCGCGCAAAGATGCGAAAGGCGCCCGGGTCGTTGCTGGCCCAGACGGCAACGAAGTCGTCGCTGCCCTGGATCGGCGTGGTGTCGACATCCTTCTGGGTCCGCTGGGTGAAGGCGGGAAGCAGATAGCTCGGGCGTAGCGTGCCATTTTTTGTCTCCAGGCGGCCATAGAGCGTGGTGTAGCCGGAAGCCTTCGGCCCTTGATAGGTGCCGACCAGATGACCGCTGACATCGGTCTTCAGCACGCCGCGCAGGGATTCGTTGCTGTTGTCGTCATAGAAAATGTTCAAGCCGTTCAACCATTTGGTATTCATTCAGGCACCTGTGACTGTTTGAGGAGTGTCTTCGTTGTTCACGTAGTGGCGCAGGAACAGCAGGTCGCCATTGGCATCGGTCTGATGGCTGTAAAGAAGCGCAGGCAAACCGTTAATGATTCCCGAGTCGAAATTTCTGAAGAAGTTTCGCAAGTTCGGGGTGGAGGAACTGGGCATGCTGACTCTCCTTGTGGGCGAAATAGTCGAGGCTACTTTCTGCCGTGGGCTTTCCATCTCCATGGACTTTCATAGGGGGCGCCAATCAGGCTCTGCCCTGAAAAGCAGCTTTTCGGGAGGTCGATTTAGTGGGGCGTAGGTGACTTTTCTGGGCGGCTTGAAGTGTGCAAGCTGACGGTCTTGATAGGTCGTAGAAGTGCGGGGCAATAGTGTGTTCCGACGCATGACTTCGACCTCCTTGTCGACTCGCGTTCTGTCCGTTCGCATCCAGCAAGATCAGCGTAGTCATTATTTTATAGTGCCCGATAATATTTTTTTATTTATTTAAAACAGTAAGATGCCTCTGAAGTTTTGAGCGGTTTCAGCTTTGACGGATAACTGACTTGGCCAGGGAAAGGGTGGTGTTACTGGTGGCTATGAAGATAAGTGCGAGTGGTAATAGTGCAAAGTTGTCTTTATAACTCCACTAAAGAATGACCATGGCTTCTTGTAAGTATTGGCAATAAGTCATTTCAGAATATAAAGGGACTTAGTTGGCAGCCTGTCCGCATTACCTGCTTTATGTTCCCCTGTTCAGACTGGTCATTTACTGGGCCGTTTTACCGCCAGGCGAGCAGTGAGTAGCAGGGGAACCGGATGCCATACGGCACTTGCCATCCGCTTTACGTTAACGTCAAGATGCTTCGGCGCGGTTTGTCCCGTGGCGCAGGTTTTGCTTCTGTAAGGGCAGGGCTGGCCACGGGCCAAACTTCCCTTTACTGCCTTCTGAACCGGGTGTAGACATTGCCCATGGCTTGCGTGCCCCTCGCAACCCAAGGGAATGGACCGGGGAGGTGCCGGGCGGACCGATTCGGAGCGCTTGATGACGCTTATAAAAACAACAACCGGCGAGCTGCAGCACCAAGCCGGGCTGGCGCGCAAAAAACTCCATCTGGAAGGCGCAGTCCCCGATGGCGTATTGCGTGCGGAAATCGATGCGTCATGGCGGCGCAGCCTAAGCCATGGCGTGCACTTCAATGGCCAGCCGGAGTTGACCCTGGAATCCGGCGCCAGCCTCGAGGTGCTGCTGGCGAGCAATCGCCTGCTGCTCGACGCGGCAATACCCGCCATCGACTACCTGGCCGAGTGCCAGGGCCAGGACGGCCTGATTATCCTGGCCAATGCCGACGCCACCATTCTGTCGATCGAAGGCCGGGCCGACCGGCTCAAGGGCAGCGGCGTGCAGGACATCACCCTCGGCGCCTGCTGGAGCGAAGCCACCCGTGGCACCAATGCCCTGGGCACGGCGCTGGTGGAAGCACGCACCACCCTGATCGACTGCGGCGAACATTACCTGGATCGCCTGAGCCATTTCTCCTGCACCTCGGTGCCCATCCATTGCCCCCAGGGCGAGATCCTCGGCGTGCTCGACCTGACCCGCGAAGGCCCGCTCGGCCGCATCCACGACAGCACCGCGCTGCTGAGCATGGCGGTCAGCCAGATCGAGAGCCGGGTGTTCAACAACAGCTTTCCCGAGCAGATTGTCCTGGCGTTCCACAGTCGTCGGCAGTATCTCGAATCGCCGTGGCAAGGCTTGCTCGCGGTCAGTCTCGGCGGGCAGATCCTGGCGGTCAGCGCCCAGGCCTGCCAGTTGTTGCGCGCCGAGCGTTCGGCACTGGTCGGGCGGCGTTGTGAAGAGTTTCTCGGCGTGGATGGCGTGCAACTGCTCGGCCGTTTGCAACAGGGTGGCATCGGCAGCCTGCAGACCGCCAAGGGCGAGTTTTTCTACAAGACCCTGCGCGCCCCGCAACGCTCGATCAACCTCAGCAGCGTGCCGCGCGGCACGTCGAAAAGCGCCCCCAGCCAGGCGCAGCCCGACCCGCAACTCGACACCCTGGCCGGCAGCAACAGCCGTTATGCCCGGGCCTTGCGCATGGCCCGGCAGGGCCTGGCCAATGCCTTGCCGGTGTTGCTGCTGGGGGAAACCGGCACCGGCAAGGAGGTCATCGCCCGCGCCCTGCACATGGCGGGCAGTCGCGCCGACAAGCCCTTTATCGCGGTCAACTGCGCGGCGATCCCCGAGGGCCTGATCGAGTCGGAGCTGTTCGGTTATCGCGAGGGCGCCTTCACCGGCTCGCGCCGTGGCGGCATGATCGGCCGCCTGCAACAGGCCCATGGCGGCACCCTGTTCCTCGATGAAATCGGCGATATGCCGCTGGCCTTGCAGGCGCGCCTGTTGCGGGTGCTGCAGGACCGCAAGGTAGCGCCGCTGGGCGCTGGCGAAGAGCAGGACATCGATGTGGCGCTGATCTGCGCCACCCACCGCGACCTCAAGCAGCAGGTGGCCGACAAGCAGTTTCGCGAGGACCTGTTCTACCGGGTCAACGGCATCAGCGTGATGCTCCCGGCGCTGCGCGAGCGCGAGGACTTCGACGCGTTGTTGGACGTGCTCCTGGCCAAGCTCGGCAGCCCCGGCGCGGCCCTGGCCGAGGACCTGCGCCAACTGCTGGCCGGCTATCACTGGCCGGGCAATATCCGCCAGCTGGAGATGGTCCTGCGCACCGCCCTGGCGATGCGCGAGGAGGGCGACGCGGCCCTGGGCCTGGAGCACCTGCCCGACAGCATGCTCGACGATCTCAACGCCAGCGAACGCCCGGCCAGCGGCAGCATCCGCGAGAACCAGCTGGAACTGATCCGCCAGGCACTGGACAACCACCAGGGCAATGTTTCCGCCGCCGCCGATGCCCTGGGCATCAGTCGCGCGACCCTGTACCGCAAGCTCAAGCAGTTGCGCAGCTGATGTCGCGCCTGCTCAGCCGGCTGGTGGACAGCCCCGACCCCGCGGCCCTGCAAGCCGCCTTGCGCTGGCTGTACGGGTTTGTCCGCCCGCAGCGCCTGGCCATCGCCGGGTTGCTGGCACTGTCGGTCTGCGCCTCGTTGCTGGTGCTGGTGCAGCCGTGGCTGACCAAGCTGCTGATCGACGACGGCCTGCTGGCGCGCAATTTCCCGATGCTGGCGTGGATCGCCGGGCTGATGATTCTCGCCGGGCTGCTGGGCACCGCGTTGTCGGGCATCAACCGCTACCTGCACACGCGCTTGTCGGGGCGGATCCTGTTCGCCCTGCGCGACGACCTGTACCGGCATTTGCAGCGCCTGTCGCCGAGCTTCTACGGCCAGCGGCGGATCGGCGACCTGATGTCGCGGCTCGATGGCGACGTGGCGGAGATCCAGCGCTTTGCCGTCGACTCGCTGTTCTCCGCGGTGTCCAGCGTGATCGGCCTGGTGGTGGCCCTGGCGCTGCTGGTGACCCTGTCCTGGCAGCTGTCGCTGCTGGCGCTGCTGCTGATTCCGCTGGATGTGCTCTGGCTGCGCTGGATGCGGCGCAAGGTCGAGCGCGATGTGCGGCAACTGCGCGAGCGTTCGGCGGACATGTCGTCGTTCATGGTCGAGACCCTGCCGGTGATGAAGTTCATCCAGAGCGCCGGCCAGCAGCAGCGCGAGGCGCGGCGCCTGGAGCAGTTGGGGCAGGGCTATATGAGCCAGTTGCTGCGCCTGCAGGTCAGTGAGTTCTTCACCCAGGCGGTGCCCGGCACCCTGACCTCGCTGTCGCGGGCCTGTGCGTTCCTGATCGGCGGTTATTGGGTGGTGCAGGGCACCTGGCAACTAGGCGCGCTGATCGCCTTTTCCACTTACCTGGGCATGGCCGTGGGGCCGGTGCAGAGCCTGTTGGGGCTGTACGTGGCGATCCAGCGCATGAGCGTCAGCCTGGGCCGGGTCATGGAACTGCGCGGCGAACAACCGAGCGTGACCACGCCGGCGCAACCGCTGCCGATGCCCAGCGGCGGCGAGCTGTCTTTTCGTGATCTGCACTTCAGCCATCCGGGGCGACCGAGCACCCTGCGTGGCATCGAGGCGCGCATTCCCTATGGCCTGAAGGTGGCCCTGGGCGGCGGTTCCGGGGTCGGTAAGTCGACCCTGATCGACCTGCTGCAACGCCACCACGACCCGCAGTCCGGGCAGGTGCTGCTGGACGGTATCGACCTGCGCCAGCTCGACCTGTTCGAGCTGCGCCGACGCATCGCCGTGGTCAGCCAGGACATCGTGCTGTTCCGCGGCAGCCTGGCCGACAACCTGGCCTACAGCGTGCCCGACGCACCGCGTGCGGCGGTGGCCGAGGTGGCGCGGCTGGCGCAACTGGACAGCCTGATCGAAGCGCTGCCCGAGGGCCTGGACAGCCCGTTGGGCGAGCGCGGCCAGCAGCTGTCCGGCGGGCAGAAACAACGGATCGCGATTGCCCGCGCGCTGCTCCAGGACCCGTTGATCCTGGTACTGGACGAAGCCACCTCGGCGGTGGACGAAAGCACCGAGCGCGAAGTGATCGAGGCCATCGACCGGCTGTTCGCCGGGCGCACGCGGATCCTGATCAGCCATCGGCCGTCGACCCTGGCCGACGCCGACCTGCGCTTCGAGCTGGTGGACGGCGTCTTGTACTCCGTGAAGGTGCCCCATGAAGCCTGAGCTGCGGATCGGCGTGATCGACAGCGGGCATACGGCTGTGCAACGCCCGCAGGTGGTGGCCGGGCGGCGCTTCTATCTGGTGGAAGACGGGGTGGGCGAGGGCGACTTGCGCGAAGACCCCCTCGGCCACGGCAGCGCGATCATCGAGGCGATCAGTGCGCGGGCGCCCAAGGCGCGTTTCTGTGTGGCCCAGGTGTTCGACCAGCGCGGGGTGACCAGTGCGTTGCAGATCGCCAGCGCCCTGGACTGGCTGGTGAGCCAGCAGGTGCGGCTGGTCAACCTCAGCCTGGGGCTGCGCCAGGACCGCCGCCTGTTGCGCGAAGCCTGCGCGGCCGCCCTGGCCCGTGGCGTGCTGTTGTGCGCCTCGACGCCGGCCCAGGGCGAAGGGGTGTACCCGGCGCGTTACCCGGGCGTGCTGCGGGTCACCGGCGATGCCCGTTGCACCCCCGGCGAATGGTCGTGGCTCGACAGCCAGCAGGCCGACTTCGCCGCCTGTGTGCAGGGCAGCCACCCCGGCCAGTCCGGCGCCAGCCTGGGCTGCGCGGCATTGAGCGGGCATATCGCCGGCTACCTCGGCGAACACCGCGACGCCGACAACCCGCAGGTGGTCCAGTGGCTGCGGACCCACGCCCGCTATCACGGCCCCGAACGGCGCGGCTGGACATGAAGCCGATCCTGGTGCTCGGCGCCGGCCCGGCGGGGGCCGCGGTGGCCCTGGGCTTGCGCCGCCTGGGCTACGCGGTGGCGCTGGTCAGCGAGTGGCGGCGTTTCCCGGCGCTCGAAGGGGTGTCGCTGCGGGTGCTCGAAGCCCTGCGTGGCGCCGGCCTGGGGCGTGGGCTGGAGGCGGCGTTGCAGGCGTCCCAGCGTCAGGTGGTGTGGAACGGCCAGAGCCATGCGCAGAACGTCGAATACCTGCTGGATCGCCCGCGCTTCGATCGCGGCCTGCGCGAGGATCTGCGCGAGGCCGGGGTCGAGCTGATCGAGAGCCGGGTGCTGGAGGTGCAGTCGACGGCGAACGAGCATCGGCTGCGGATCGAGGGGCAGGCCGAGCGCCTCGCGGATTTTCTGGTGGAGGCCCGCGGGCGTCAGGCGCCTGCATTGAGTAAAGAACTGGGCAAAGGCCTGCGGGGCCCGGAAACCCTCAGCCTGCTCAACCGCTGGCAGGGCGCGCCGGGCAGCACTGCCAGCGCCGTGCACAGCCTGGAAGACGGCTGGGCCTGGATGGCGCGCCAGGCCGACGGCCAGTGTTACTGGCAACTGACGGTGGACGTGGCCAGCGCCGCGCTGCCGGGCAAGGCGCAGTTGCTGGATTACTGCCGCCAGCGGCGCCAGGGTTCGGCCCTGGCGCGGGCGTTTTTCGGCGCAGCGCCGCAGCTCGATGTACAACTGCACGCGCGCAGCAGCACGGCGATCCTGTGCCCGCAGGTGTGTGGCGCCAACTGGATTCGCGTGGGCGATGCGGCCATGGCCGTGGACCCGCTGTCGGGCAACGGCATCTTCCAGTCGCTGTCCTCGGCGTTGCAGGCGCCGGCGGTGATCAACACGCTGCTGCAACGGCCCGAACGCGAGGCCCTGGCGCAGCGCTTCCATGCTCAGCGGGTGGAGCAGCTGTTCCTGCGTTTTGCCCGCATCGGCCGCGATTTCTACGCCGACGAGCAGCGCTGGGCCGAGCAGCCGTTCTGGCAGGCGCGCCGGCAATGGCCGGACCGCGAGCCGGCGCATCGCGTCGCGGATTTTTCCGCCCTGCGCATCGAGCGTGCCCCGGTATTGCGCGATGGCCTGGTGGACGAAGCCGAGGTGGTGATCACCCCGGACCAGCCGCTGGGCATCTGGCATGTGCAAGGGGTGGAGCTGGCGCCGCTGTTGCGCCGCTTGCCCAACGAACCGGCGCAACAGCTGCTGGTGGGCCTGAGCGCGGAGCAGGACAAGGCCGTGCGTGGCTGGTTGCTGGGGCAGGGATACCAGCCTTGAGGCGACGGGGCGGCTTTTGTAGCCGCTGCCGCAGGCTGCGATCGACGGCGCAGCCGCCGCAAAGGCACCAACGATCGATCGCCGGATGTGTGGTGCCTGGACGATTGATCGCGAGCAAGCTCGCTCCTACAGAAGATGAGACGCCCTTGTAGGAGCGAGCTTGCTCGCGATCCGCGCAGCGGCCATCCAAACCCCGCCGCCCGGCTTGCGACAGCTAACGATCAGCTATCGGGATTGACGTACACCCGGTGGCCGCCTTTCCAGGTTTCACAGACCTTGATGTCCCTGATGTGGGTGGCCGGCACTTTCTCGTCGAGGGGATCCTGCTCGAGAATCACCAGGTCCGCGAAATAACCGTCCTGCAGGGACCCGGTCCAGCCCTCGGCGTGGCACTGCCAGGCCGCGTCATAGGTGATGGCTTTCAGGGCCTGCTTGCGCGTCAGGCACTCGGCTTCATTGAGGATCGGTTGCAGCCTTGGGTCATGGACGAACCGCCCCTGGGCATCGCGAATGCCTTCCATCTTGCGGGTCACCGCCTGTTCCATGGAGCGCAGCGGCCCCAACGGCGTTACCGAACAGTCGCTGTGCAGGGTCACTCTCAGGTTGTGGTCCAGGGCCGACTGGCACAGGTCGAGCATCTGCTCGGCCTTGCCTTCGAAGATCGCCTGTTTGAAGGCGTAGCCCCAGTAGCCGACATGACCGATCAGGAAGCTTGGCGACAGGCCCAGGCGCTGCAGGGTCTGCAGGGTGCCCGCGGTCAGCAGCGAGCAGTGCTCGATGCGGTGGCGTTTTTCCAGGGCGCTGCCACCCTGCAAGGCCGCCTCGTAGGCTTGCAGGGTGAACTCGATGGCCCGGTCGCCGTTGGCGTGGATCATCAGCGGCCAGCCGGTTTCGACGGCATTGCGCACCACGGTCTTGTAGGCATCGGGTGTGGTGACCGGCGTATGGTCCTGGTCGCAGAAATTGAAGTTGCCCACCGGCCGCGTCGCCTCGCAGCAGTAGCGCGTGGCCTGGTAGCCCGTCAGCCCCTGGTTGGAGCCGTCCGACACCAGCTTGACCGAGCCCTGGTAGAAGCGCTTGGCCTGTTCCCGGCTGACCGGCTGGTAGCGCGGCAGCTTGCCGATGGCCTCGGGCGTGCCATCGCAGGCGGCGGCGTAACCGATCCGCAGCTTGCGGGGGCGGGTCAGGAAGTAGGCGCCCAGTACCAGCTTCGACTGGGGGTCCATCATCGCGTCGTAGAGCAGGGTGATGCCGCGGCGGGCAGCCTTGTCGAAGTAGTCTTCGAGGTGCTTGAAGATATTGAGTATTTCCAGCTGCTGCCTGAGGGGAATGCTCTTGATGGCGGCCAGCACCTGGGCTTCCTGCAGGACACCGTTGTCGGCCCTGACGCCAGTTTTCTCGAACACCGCATCGCTGGCCGCGGTGTTCAGGTAGGCGGTGTGCATGGACGCGCTGATCAGCAGCATCGGGTGCTGCTTGTCGATGGTGTCCAGGTTGCCGATGTCGTCGCCGGGGCCACAGTGGAAGGTGATGAGTTTGTTCAGGCCATGGGGTACGACCTGGAACGGCATCAGCGCCGGATCGACCTGATGGCCGAGGATCCAGGTCGAGTTGTCCTTGGGCAGGTTGGCCTGGATGGTGCTTTTCAACCAGAGCCAGTCGTAGGTGGGCCGTAGCCGCTGGTTCTTGTGCTCATCGGGGTTGTCGGTATCGATGGCCCCCAGGTTCAGCCAGCCTTCCATGGCGCAGCTCTGCACGATATGGGCGTGGGGTTCGATCAGGCCGGGCAACAGGGTCTTGCCGTTCAACGACTGCTTTTTGTAGGTGATGCCCAGGGCGTTCATGCGGGCTTCGACGGCGGCCAGGGTGCCGGATGCGACCACGTCGCCGGCGTGGATGCCCAGGGCCTCGACCCGTTCGTCCATGTTGCCGTCGCGCAAGGGGTAGATGGTGCCGTTGGTAAAGATGATGGACTCGCCGGCCGGTTCCCTGGCCAGCTCATTGGCGTCCTGTGGCTGGCTGGCGGTATGGCTGGCCGGGTCGAGTGTGTCCTTCAGAGCGTTCCAGATGGGGTTGTGGCATCCGCATTGGACCCCGTCGTGATCATATCCATTTGATCCCATGATGCTTCCCTCGGGTTTTCGGTGGTGATGAGGTGTGGGTTGAAGGTGGGTGAGCCAGGCCCGCAGGGGAGCTGTCGAGCCGGCTCGGGCTGAGCGTAGCAGCCGTTCGGGGCGCGGGCCGGGCAGCGGGGCGGCGACGCTAAACCAGTCGTCGGGAGACGCCGGACAAACCCCGGCGCCGCCGTGGAGAAGCGCTTGCGCGAGTGCGAGGTGCTATGTGTTGTCGCGGATCAGAGCTTGATCAGCACCGATTTCAGCTCGGTGTAATGCTCGATCGCCGCGTAACCCATTTCCCGGCCCACGCCGGACATCTTGTAGCCACCGAACGGCAGCGCCGGGTCGAGGGCGCTGTGGCAGTTGACCCAGACCGAGCCGGACTGGATCCGCGGGATCATCCGATGCACCGCCGCCAGGTCGTTGGACCAGATGCTCGCGCCCAGGCCGTAGGGGCTGTCGTTGGCCAGGCGCAGGGCATCGGCTTCGTCGTCGAAGGGAATCGCCACCAGCACCGGGCCGAAGATCTCTTCCTGCACCAGCGAATGCTGCTGGTCGACGTCGACTATCACCGTCGGTTTGACGAAATAACCGGGGCCGAACCGCTCGCCGCCGCAGGCGAGGGTGGCGCCGCTGTCCCGGCCCATCTCGATATAGCGCCAGACCCGCTCCTGCTGCCGGGCGGAGATCAGTGGGCCCATGTCGACGCTGGTGTCCAGGCCGCTGCCGAGCTTCATGGCGTTGGCGATGCCGGCGATATCGGCCACCACATTGTCGAAATGCTTGCGCTGCACATACAGCCTGGAGCCGGCGCAGCAGACCTGGCCCTGGTTGAAGAAGATCGCGCTGGCGGCGCCGGCCGCGGCGCTGCCCAGGTCGGCATCGGCCATGACAATGGTTGGCGACTTGCCGCCCAGTTCCAGGGTGACCCGGGTCATGTTGTCCATGGCGATCTTGCCGATTTCCTTGCCCACCGCGGTGGAGCCGGTGAAGGTCAGCTTGTCCACCCGCGGGTTGTGGGTCAGGGCCGAGCCCGCGGTGATGCCGGTGCCGGTGACCACGTTGAACACGCCGTCGGGGTAGCCGGCTTCCTGCACCAGCTCGGCGAGTTTCAGCGCGGTCAGCGGGGTCTCGTCGGCCGGCTTGAGCACCACGGTGCAGCCGGTGGCCAGGGCCGGGCCGAGCTTCCAGCAGGCCAACAGCAGCGGGAAGTTCCAGGCGACGATGGCGCCAACCACGCCCACCGCCTCGCGGCGGATGAAACTGTGGAACTGCTGGTCGGGCATCAGCGGCACGGAAACCTCGACGCTGCTGCCTTCGATCTTGGTCGCCCAGCCGGCCATGTAGCGCAAAAAGTCGATGGCCAGTTGCACGTCCATGGCCTGGGCCACCGCGGCGCTCTTGCCGTTGTTCAGGCATTCCAGTTGCGCCAGCAGCTCGGCGTCGCGCTGCATCAGGTCGGCGAGTTTCCACAGCAGGTTCTGCCGCTCCCGCGGCCGGGTGCGGCTCCAGGGCGAATCGTCAAAGGCCTGGCGCGCGGCCAGCACCGCGCGGTCGACATCGTCCACCGTGGCCCGCGGCACCACGCACAGTTGTTCGCCGGTGGCCGGGTTGTGCAGCGGCATGGTCTGGCCGTCGGCGGCCTCGACCCATTCGGCGCCGATCAGCATGCGCGGGGCGCGCTGGATAAAGGCGGTGGTGGCGGGGAGCAGGGTTGCAATAGCCATGACAGAACCTCTTGTTATGCGTGAGGCGAGGGCTTTCGCAACCGCTGTGCCAGTTTTGACTGGCGCTTAACTCTATGATTCTAATGGTGTTTATTTACGCTGACGGAAGGGCGGCGGATACAGGCTGTCGCAAATTGCGAATGCCTTGAGACACCCCGGCCTGAACTTATGGGGGCCTGCTTCGTCGTAAAGGGGCCTGTCATGAAGGTGCACTGAACAAGGAGCTGTACATTGAAGATTGCAACGATTCTGGGAACCACCTTGCTGCTGGCGCCATTGTTCGCCCAGGCCGCGACGACCCCGGCCGAGCCGGAACTGCCGGCGTACCAGAGCAGCCTGGCCAGCTACCGCTGCGAGGGTGGGGTAGAGGTGCAGGCGGTGTACCTGAACATCGATAACGGCGCCTCGTTCGCCACCCTGTATTACAAGGGCCAGCTGATACCGATGCATATCGCCCGCGCAGCCTCCGGCGCGCTGTATGTCGCCGACGACGAGCAGAACAGCTACCGCTGGCACACCCAGGGCGACAGCGGCCTGTTGAGCTTCCTGGAAGCCGACCACACCGCCAAGGAACAGCAACTGCTCAAGGACTGCCAGGAGCAGAAGACCGAGGAGCAGTAACGCCTGGCCCCCATCCGCCTGTAGGAGCCAGCTTGTTGGCGAGAGGTCGGCACGGACCCTCTGGTTTTCGCGTCGAACGCCAGTCCGTCATCGCGAACAATCGAACGTCGACCGGCTGCTCCTACAGAGGGGGGGCGGCCATTATCTGCGGTTGAACTGCCGTCGAACGGCCAGTGTCTAGTCAAGACAAGCCTGCCGTGGAGATGTGCCCGTGAACATATTCGAAGCCCTGCGTGAGAGCCATGAACGCCAGCGCGGCTACGCTGCCGAACTGATGCGCACCTCGGGGGACAGCCCCGAACGCAGCGCGGCCTACGCCCAGCTCAAGGCCGAAGTACAGGCCCACGAGACGGCGGAGGAACGCTTCTTCTACCTGCCGTTGATGGAGCACGACAATGGCGTCGACCTGAGCCGGCACGCGATTGCCGAGCACCACGCGATGGACGAGCTGATGGAGGCATTGGACGACACCGAGATGTCCAGCCCGGCCTGGCTGGCCACGGCGAAGAAGCTGGTGGACAAGGTGCATCACCACCTGGAGGAAGAAGAGCAGAAGTTCTTCCAGATGGCCGGCAAGATCCTCGACGACAAGCAGAAGGACCAGTTGGCCAACGGTTATGTAAAGGAATACCGGCAGCAGCTGGCGGCCGACTGAGACGGTCCTTCGAAGAATAAAAGAGCCCGCGCGTTGGCGTAATACCGATCAGTTAAGGCCTTTTGTAAGCGCGAGCTTGTCTCCGGGTGGCGTTCCGACGAAGAGCTCCAGCACACCGCGTTAAACCGGGCAATACGCGTTATCGTTGACGTTTTTCGCGAGCAAGCTCGCTCCTACAGGGTTTGCGCATTACTTGTAGGAGCGAGCTTGCTCGCGATAAACCCGTACACACACCGAACCTAGCGGTTGAAACGCTCCACCAGCGAGTACTGGGTGGTGGCGGTCTGGGTCAGTTCCTTGCTCAGTTCGGCCGAGTGATGGGCCTGCTCCGAGGTCTGGTCGGCCAGTTGCGCGATGGTGCTGATATTGCGGCTGATTTCCTCGGCGACCGCGCTCTGCTCCTCGGTGGCCGCGGCGATCTGGGTGGTCATCTCGGTGATGTTGGCCACCGCCTCGCTGATGCCCAGCAGCGCCTGGTCCGCCTCCAGTACCCGGGCCACGCCTTCCTCGGCCTGGCGCTGGCCGCTTTCCATGCTCTGCACGGCGTTTTGCGAGGAGCTCTGCAACTGGGTGATCAGCTCATGGATCTGCTGGGTGGATTGCGCGGTGCGCTGGGCCAGCTGGCGCACCTCGTCGGCCACCACCGCGAAACCGCGGCCCATGTCGCCGGCGCGGGCCGCTTCGATGGCCGCGTTGAGCGCCAGCAGGTTGGTCTGGTCGGCGATGCTTTTGATCACATCGACCACGGTGCCGATCTCGTCGCTGTCCCTGGCCAGTTGCGCCACGTTCTGCCCGGTTTCGCCGACCACCTGCGACAGGCGTTCGATGGCTTCCCGGGTATCGCGGGCCACTTCGCGCCCACGCCCGGTCAACTGGTTGGCTTCCTGGGTGGCGTCGGCGGTGCGCTGCACATGGCTGGCCACTTCCTGGGTGGTGGCGGCCATCTGGTTGACCGCGGCGGACACCTGCTCGGTTTCCACCCGCTGGCGGTCCAGGCCACGGGAGCTGTCGCTGGCCAGGGTATCGGAGCGGCTGGCCAGGGCATTGAGCTGTTCGGCGCTGTCCTGCAGGCGGGTGAGGCAGGTTTTCAGCCGCGCGTCCTGGCTGACGAAGGCGGTTTCCAGGCACGCCTGGGGGCCATGGGCGTCGCTGTACATCTGCGCGATCAACGGGTCGCAGGTGGACGAGTCGGCCAGTTGCAGCAGGCGCTGGGCGGCATGGTTCTGGCGCTGCATCGCCAGCAGCGCCAGGGGCACGGAAATCCCGGCGGCCACCGCCAGCGCTAAAGGCGGCGCCAGCCAGAGGCCGCTCAGGCCACCGGCCAGGCCCGTGGCCAGGAACGGCGCCCAGCCCAGCAGGGCCGGTTGCCAGAGATGCCGACGGGGGATGGCCGGCTGCTTGCGGTTGAGACGCTGGTAGAGGTCTTGCGCGCGGCGGATCTGTTCGGCGCTGGGTTTGACCCGGACCGATTCGTAGCCGACGATCCGGCTGCCCTCGAAAATCGGCGTGACGTAGGCGTTGACCCAGTAATGGTCGCCGTTTTTCGAACGGTTCTTGACGATGCCCATCCACGGCTGGCCCTGTTTCAGCGCCGCCCACATATGGGCAAATACCGCGGGGGGGACATCGGGGTGACGGACGATGTTCTGTGGAGCGCCGATCAGGTCGTCGCGGTCGAAACCGCTGATGTCGACGAAGGCATCGTTGCAGTAGCTGATGACGCCATGGGCATCGGTGGTGGAGATGAGTTTCTGGTTTGACCCTAAAGCCACTTCACGTTGTGTAACGGGCTGATTGTTTCTCATTTCCAGATTGCTCCCTGTGTCCTACAAAATCCATCGGCACGAGTCAGAACAATCTTAGCTAAATGTTAGAAAATTCCTTGCATAACAATTAGTTGCATTCCCATTCGCGAGGAGTTCTGAATACTCCCGAGCGGATGGCACAGGTCGTTGAATCTGTTGGGGAAAGTCTGGCGCTGGAGCAAGCCCGGGTTGGCCGGCGCGAGCCGCCGACAACGCTTATCGGGCAAGAAACCGCTTCAGTTGCCGTGGGCGCCAAGGGCGTATTGCAGGACTTGCAGGGCGTGGGTCAGCCGGGCCTTGCGTTTGTCGATGATGCGCGGGTCGCCGTAACGCTGCGCGGCCTCGAGTTCCATCTGGCGCAATATCACCTGGTACTCGGCCTGGCGCAGGGGCGGGTTGTGCTCGAAGTGCAGGCCGTCGCAATAGTCGCTGAGCGGTTCCAGCGCCCGTTGCAAACCGGCCAGTTGGCGCTGCTCAGGGTCGGCCAGGAGTTTTTCCAGGCTGCTCTTGATGGTCTCGCCCCGGATCAGGCAACTGCTGGTGGCTTCCGGCGGGGCCGGTTCGGGGTCTTCCTGGGCGTGGCCCGTGCTGGCTGCAAGGCCAACCAGGGCCAGCAGGGAGAGGGCGGTGAGGGCGTTCATGAAGGTCCTTGATACGACAGGCGTGCGGGGCGCTATCTTCAAGAGCCAACGCGCGCCGGACCATCAGATACAACTGAAAAAGCCTTGGGATATTTCTGTGTTTTCCGGTCGGACCGGGCAGTGCCCGTCTCAGCGAGGGCCAAGCATCCGCTCGATCACCGCCCACAATCGCGGGTCGTTGAAATCCTCGACCACCAGATGCGCGCCAGCGGCCAGCAACGCCTCGGGGCTTTGGCTGGTGGCCAGGCCGACGGTGAAGACCCCGGCCCCGACCGCGGCGGTCAGGCCGGGGATCGAGTCCTCGAAGGCTATCCCGGCCTCGGCGCTGGCACCCAGGCATTCCAGGCCGGTGAGGTAGGGCAGCGGGTCGGGCTTGGCCCGCGGCAATTCCTCGGCCACCAGCACACTGTCGAAACGATCGCCCAGCCCCAGCACGTCGAGCATGTGCTCGGCATTGGCCCGTGGCGCATTGGTCACCACGCAGACGCCGATGCCGCGTTCCCGGGCGAAATCCAGCAGGCGCAGCAGGCCCGGCATCGGCGTCAGTCGTGGCGACAGCTGGCGAAAGCGCACTTCCTTGCGGTCGGCGAAAGCCTCGTGCTCGGCCACCGAGCGCTGCGGGAACAGGTAGCGGCACATATTGGCATTGGCCTGGCCGCTGACATGGGCCGCGAACTCTTGATGGGTGAACACCCGGCCTTCTTCCTCCAGCAACAACTGCTGCAACGCCAGCAGGTGCAGTTGGTCGGTGTCGGTCAGGGTGCCGTCGAGATCGAAAAGCAGGGCATTGAGCATGGCGCGATTCCTGTCAGGGCCGGTGGCTGAAGCGGTTAAGCCAGGCATCGTAGCAGCTGCCGAGGGGAGCGCTACAGCCCTTGTCTGGGTGTTTGCAGTGACAGCAGAGGCGGCAGGAGGGCGGAGTTTCGCTGGGGCCGGTCGACGCAAGGTGCTCAAGGCTGGAAAGTTTTCCAGCCCAGGCAGATAAAAGAAGGGAGGTCTATTTAGACGAGGAAGTTATTGAATTGCCAGACATCTGTCGGGTCGTTGATGGCAAAGGTGCCTGGGTCATTCTTCACCGGGTTCCAATCGGAGAAGAAGCCTTGCAACCCACCCAAATAAGGGGCCGCATAGCCAAGTACTTCTTGGTAGTCCATTTCTTCAGCTTCTACCATTCCCGCATTCGGGTGGTTCAGGGCCCATAGATAACCCGATAGAACACCCGCCGCGACTTGCAGGGTGGTCGCGGTATTCAACGGCGCCAACTCCCTTGCCTGGTCGATGGAGAGCGTCGAGCCATACCAGTAGCAACTTTTCTGGTGCCCCATCAACAGCACGCCAAGATGGTCCGAGCCGCCGGAGATATCTTCGGACTTCAATACGCGCTTGAGTAAAGGGTCTTTGCGGCTTTTACCCAGCCATTCCATGAGTGAAAGAATCGCATGGTCACAGGGCCTGTAGGCGTAGTTGACGGTGGGGCGATAGGCTTCGTCGGCGAAAGTGCCGCTCAGGAAGTCTGCTATGGAAATCGCTTCGTTATGGGTAACCAGGAAGCCCAGGGTTTCCTGATCGTAGGGAGTCCATGTTTTCAACTGCACCGTCGCCCCGGGTCTGCCTATATAAATGGCGGCCTTGCTCCCGGATTCATGTTCGAAACCCTGCTCGGGAAGTGTCCTTTCGTGGGAACCCCACCCCAACTCCTCGGGTTGTTGCGCTTCGCTGATAAAGCCGTTTACCGACCAGGTATTGACAAACTCTCCCCGGGCCTTGGGTTCGACGGCGACCTGGGAATCGTATTCGGCGATATGAATGACTTTCACCCCCAGTTCCTTGCTGGTGCGGGCCCAGTCTTCCTGGCACTGGGGCGGTGTGAAACCTGGGGTGAGGTCATTGGCCAGATTCACCAGGGCCTGTTTCACGAAGTGGGAGACCAGCCCGGGATTGGCACCATGCGCGACGACCGCCGTCGGCCCGCCGCCCAGGCGCTTTTTCAGTTTGAGCATGCGCTCACGCAGGTGGTAGTTGGTGCGCTGGGCCATGGGTTGCCCGGGGTCGCTGTAGCCGCCTGGCCAAGGCTCAATGCAGGTGTCCAGGTACAGGGCGCCGGCCTCGTGGCAGACCTCGATGAGGTCGAGGCTCGAGACGTCGGTTGAAAGATTGATGAGAAAGCTGTCCCGCTCGACAAGGGGGGTGAGTATGTCCCTGAGGTTGTTCGGGTCGAGGTGGGCCTGAATGAAGTTCAGGTTGTACCTGCTCTGGAAGAAGTCCTGGCGCTGCGGGCGTAACGGATCGATGGCGACCAGCTCGATACTATCCAGATCGTGAGTTTTACTCAGTAGTGCAACGAACGATTCTGCTATAGAGCCAAAGCCGACAAAGATTATTTTTCTGGGCGCAATAAGGGCATTCATTCGCAGGCTTCCTTGCCGATGCTGTGTTTATTTTTTAATAGACAGGAGGTGTCGGGGTATTGTCAACAATGAATCTGTACGAACAGGGATAATTAAGCGTTAGAACTTTAATCGTGAACATCGAGTTCGAAAACTCACGGAATGGTTAATTAGTTTTTTGCAATTAATGGAGCTGCCGCTGAATCGTGGAAATTGTCGAGATGTAGTTAAAATGTAATTTGCTTTCTGTGCCCGGGGAAAATTCTTGACAGGGGAAACATATTGATCTTTTATGGGGTCCTGAACTTTCCAGGTGGATTTAAAGTTCGGCGATGCAACGGATGCATTGTTATTGTCTGGTGCCGCAGTGCACCGTACTCATAAGGATATGTGTATGTTCTTGACCCTCTTTGTCCGCGCTATTTATTACCTTCCCGAATCTGCTCTCATAACGAGTCCATAAGTCTGTCATTGGCTTTTTGCCCGATCCTGCCTGACGCCCGGCATCTTCTCCTGGTGGATGTTGTGTAGCGTTGTTCGATCGTTGGCAGGACTCGTCAATTATCACTGTTGTTTTCAGTGCGTCATGTCTTGGCGTTTGAAATTTAATATTCCATTAAAATTTATTGGGGTGTCACTGTGTCGGAACGAATTAAAGTAGTTATTTCCGGGGCTGATCGTTTGGCTCAACGCTATATCTCTAAGTTGAATCCCTCGCAGTATGAGGTGGTGTTGATTGGCGAGTCGTTTCCCGATCAGGCACGGGTTATTTCCGCTATCGGCGACGCCCACATCTATATGCACGCCGGTGAAGAGATCCTCACCGAAGAGGTCCTGCAACAGGCCGGAAAGTTGCAGCTGGTGGCCTGCCTGGCTTCGGGTGCCGAGCACCTGGTCGATATCGAGGCGGCTGACCGCCTGGGTATCGCGGTGACCAACACCCCGGGCTTGAAAGTGATGTACGAAGCCATGGGCGAGTTCCTGGTGGGGCTGGTCATTGCCTTGCGCCGCAAGCTGATCTACTTCCACACCGAGCAGAAAAATGGCCGCCTGCACGAAACGGACACCCCGCTGCTCAAGGATGCGGTGATCGGCATCATCGGCATGGGCAAGGTCGGCTCGCGGGTGGCGAGGATGATGCACGATGCCTTCAACTCCAGGATCGTCTACACCGCCAACTCGCAAAAGCCCGAGGTAGAGCGCGATACCCAGGCGCAACGACTGGCGCTGGATGCGCTGCTGGAAACCAGCGACGTGGTGATCCTGGCGTGCCCGTACAACGACTCGACCCTGGGCTTCATCGGGGAGCATGAGTTGTCCCTGATGAAACCCAGCGCGATCCTGATCAATACCTCGGAGTCGTCCCTGGTCGATGGCCAGGCGGTCTACAAGGCCCTTGTCGAGGAGAAGATCGCCGGTGCGGCGTTCGACGACAAGAACTGGGATGCCCCGCCGCTGATCAAGGATGGCAAGACCATCAATATGCCGATCGAGATGCTCGACCTGCCGGATGATCGTTTCATCTGTACGCCTTATGTCGGCGCCATGACTTCGGCGGTGTGGGACGAGATGGCGAGTGTGGCCGTGGGGTCGATCCTGCACTTCATGGAGCAGGGCACCGACAAGAATCTTTACAACCGCAACCTGGACGCGACCCGCCACGCCCGGCGCATGGGTTTCGGTTCGCCGCTTGTCGCAGCACTGGAAGGCTGAGCCAGGATGAACGACGTTACCACGCAAACACGTCTGCGACAGGCGCTGCAGGGGTATGAGGCGGTCGAGCTGCTTTTCCCCGGGGAACCCGGTTACGAGGAAGGGCGCCAGGTCTATAACCGGATTCACGACCTGCATCCCTTGCTCATCGTGCGTACCCAGAATCGCGCGGCCATTGGCGCGGTGCTTGAGCTGGTGGCCGATAACGGGCTGGAACTCGCCATCCGCGGCGGTGGGCATCACATTGCCGGTTTCGGTTCGACCGAAGGCGGCGTGCTACTCGATTTCTCTGGCTTCAACGGCGTCCGGATCGATGTGCTTCAGGGCATTGCCCATGTGCAGCCGGGGGTTCGCTTGCGAGATATAGACGCGGCCCTGTGCCCTCAGGGGTATGTGGTGCCGACCGGGACGGTCAGCGATACCGGGATTGCCGGGCTGACGCTGGGGGGCGGGATCGGCTGGTTCGTCGGCACCCTGGGGTTTACCTGCGACAACCTGGTCGGCGCCGATGTGATGCTCGCCAGCGGCGAGGTCGTCAGGGCCGAGGACCCGCAGCACCAGGACCTGCTCTGGGCCCTGCGTGGCGGTGGCGGCAATTTTGGCGTGGTGCTGGAGTTTCGTTATCGGTTGTCGAAGCTGCCCAAGGTCTACTGCGGCTCGATCTCGGTGGCTGCCCAGGATGTTCCGCGGGTGCTGATGCAACTGGGCAACTACATGGAGCAGGATTGCCCGGCGAACCTGGTGTTGGCGCCGGTCTTCAGCCCGAGCGCGGATAGCGGGCGCTGCGTGTTATCGATCGATTTCTGCCTCAGCGACTATCAGGACCTCGGCGCCATCCGCGCATTGGAAGAGGCGCTGGATCTTGCAGGCAGCCACCAGTACGTCACGGATGACTTCAGGGCCTGGCAGGCCTGGTTCGACGACAGGTTCCAGCCGCCGATGCGCGGGTACTGGAAGTCGATCTGCCTGGACGATTTTACCAGCGGCACCATGGATGCCTTGCTGACCGCGGCGTCCAGCATGCCGGGCAAGCGCTGCAGTATCACCATCGAGCATTTGAACAAAACACGACGTTCGGCAGCGCCTGGCGACTCGGCCTTTCCGCTCCAGGCGAGAGGCTACGGCATTCTGTTTTCCGCCCGCTGGATCGACGCCGGGGACGACCAGGCCTTTATCCACTGGGTCAAGGCGGCCGCGCTGGAAACCGCGGGTAACGATGGCGCCGCGGCGTATTCCAACTACTCGTTTGCCGAGAGCACCTCGCGTGCGGTCTTGCTCGGCAGCGATAACGAGCGGCTGCTTGAGGTCAAGAAGCGCTACGACGCGGGCAATCTGTTCCGGCGCAACCACAATATCCGCGCGAGCCAAGAAGGTGCCTCCTCACTCGGTTGATTGAGGGAGGAGGGAAGCAAGACCGATACATGGGGGAGAATGCCCGGTGGCTTGGGCGCCAACTATTTAAGTTGGTAGTCGTGAGTTCGAGTCTCACTCTCTTCCACCATTTTTGCCCGGG
>NZ_FOAE01000005.1:492085-688946 GCF_900109505.1 Pseudomonas sp. NFACC41-3 | reverse complement strand
GAGCAGGACCGATACATGGGGGAGAATGCCCGGTGGCTTGGGCGCCAACTACTTAAGTTGGTAGTCGTGAGTTCGAGTCTCACTCTCTTCCACCAATTATCAGAAGGTCGGCTTGTTCATTTCGGCGAGAGATCGATCGAGCGGCTGGTGGCTACACTCTATTTGTTGTGTGTGCTGAATTAAATCAAGGATGCAGGTATGCAGTGGATTGCAGAAGGTCGGCGCATTATCAAAGTGGCGGTGCCGCTTTCGATCGTTTATTTGATCGAAAGCATGATGGCCTTCGTTGACTCCGTGTTCATGGGGCGTTTTCGTGCCGATGAAATCGCCGGTTATGGCCTGGGGGCACGTATCGTTTTCGATGCGACCAATGTCATCTGCCTGTGCGTCATCGGCATGGTCGCGGTTTTCTCCGCCAAGTACGACGCGCTCAAAGACAAGCGGGCGGTGGAAGCGCATGTGCAGCACGGCTTCTATATGTGCCTGCTGCTCAGCCTGCCGGTGGTCCTGGTGACCTTGAACCTTGGCAGTCTGCTGATGGCCTTCAACGTCGACGCGGCGGTGGCCCTGCAGGCCGATCAGTATGCGCAAGGCGCGGTGTACTCGATCTTGCCGCTGGCGTTGTTCTGCGTCTTGCGGGACCACTCGGCGGCGGTTTCCGACTTCTCGTCGATTTTCTACATCACGCTCTTCGCCAGCGTTTTCAAAGCGTTGATTTCCTACGTGCTGATCCTCGGCGAGTTTGGTTTTCCACGGCTGGGTGCGTACGGCGCGGGCCTTTCGACGTCCCTGGTCAGCTGGGGCATGCTGGGCGCGGAGATCCTGCTGTATTCCCTGAGCAATCGCCGGTCCGGCAAGACGTACGCGATCTTCACCGGCTGGGTCAGCCTGCGCTGGGCACTGGTCAAAAAGTACCTGGAGATGGGCCTGCCCCTCTCGGCGAACAGCCTGGTCATTTCGTTGATGTTCATCGTGCTGATGCTCTTTACCGAGAAAGTCGGGACCCTGGAGCTGGCCGCGGCGCAACTGGTGTTTTCCTATATCTACCCGGTCTTCATGCTGGTTGAAGGGGTGCGGGAAGCCATCGCCATTCGCGTGGCCCAGGAGCATGCGCTGGGCAACGTGCACAAGGTGCGCAAGCTGACGGTAGTGGCTTGCCTGGTGAGCATGCTGTTTCTGTTTCCTTTCGCCTTTGTGGTCTTTTTCGATTCCACGCTGGTCGCCTCGATGTTCTTCAACGTCAACGAGTTGGCGAACATTGGCCTGCTGACCCAGTTCAACCTGATCGTCGGCCTGGCCGCCCTGAGCATCGTCGTTGAGTGCGTGCAGGTCATCGTGCTCGGCGCGCTGAAGGGCCTGGAAGACACCAAGGTGCCGTTCCTGATCAATACCACCACCGCCTGGGTGATCGGCGTCGCCGGGGGCTATCACCTGACATTCAACCTGGACCAGGGGGTCGTCGGCCTCTGGGTGGCGCTGATTCTCAGCCACCTGGTGTCGCTGGTGATGTTGGCGGCCCGGCTGCTGCTGGTCACCAGGCCCAACAGCCCTCTGTTGTGCGCGACCTCGGTGCACGACTGACGGCTACTCATCGCCAGGCCGGTCGAACCCGGCCTGGACACCCACCATCAAGGTTTTCGGAAGATCGCCGGTCTGTACGGGGGAGTGCGTATGCGTGAAGTACTGGCTACTTACATTGAGGCTTATGACGTCGCGATCGATTGCCTGGAGCATTTGCATGGCACCGAGCTGGCGACGGCCGTCGATCAATTGTTGTCGCGGATCGCGGCCTGTGACGATGTGCTGGTCAACAACGTGCTCAAGCACCATTGTCATGTACTGGAGCTGAACAGCGAGGAATGGGCGTGGTTCCTGCCCGGTATTCTCGAGCTGGAGCGCAACAGCGCCTTTGTGGCGGCCTACCTGATCGAGAAGATCCCGCTGCTCAAGCAACAGCTGGATATGCGGGCCTTCGTCGAGTTCCTGCTCGCCATCAAGGATCATTCGGCGCGCGGCCTGTCCTACCTGATCGGCACTGCCGATTCGGCCCTGTGTGACGACCTGGAGTCGATCCTGGAGGCGGTAGGCACTGCCTATTATCAGGCCGCCATGGACTGTGTGCTGCGCCATAAGGATTCACTCGGCGCGTGCTGCGCGCCCTTGCTCATCCACATCAAGAACTACAGCCGGCACCTGCCCGCCACCGACCTGGACGCGCTGGCGGCCCTGGTCTGCGAAGTGCACGCCCGCTACGGCAGTTTCGGCGCGGTGGCCCTGCTGGAAAACGCCGATGGGGTATTTGCCCGGCACAGTGTCCAGGCGGTGCGTGAACGCCTGGACGAACTGGCCGAGGCCAGTGTCGATTATTTCCATTACCTGCTTGCCAATGGCCTGCCGCAGGTCGGCGCGGTGCGCGCCGACACGGCTACGGTCGAGCAACTGGACGGCGCGAGCCTGACCTCGCATATCGACGCCCCGGGGGTGTTCGATGGCGGGTTGGTCTCGGCGATCATTTCCAACATGAACTTCATGGACCCGAAGACCCTGGAGAACATGCGTCATCAGTTGTCGATCGATGATTTCAACCGCTGGTTCGAACAGCAGCCCGCGTTCGCCAATGCGCGCATGCAGATCGCCGATGCCTATGCCGGTGCCTGGTTCTCGCCGTTCGACTACTGGGGTGGCGAAATGGGCATCGCCCGCTTCAGGACGCTGATAGGCCAGGCGATCGAGGCGACCTACGACAAGCAGGCCCGGCAAACCCTGGTCTACCAGAACAAGGCGCTGTTCGACCGGCATGCCGAGTACAGCGAAAACCGCCTGCGACTGATGATCGATGCGGCGTTTCCCCTGGGCGGTGACGGATCGCCGGTGCCCGAGGATATCGCCAGTATCCGGACCTATCTGGACGACCACGATCGCCAGGCTTTGCGTGATCGGCAGTCCAGGCAGCGGGTGTTCATCAGCACCTGGAACAGGAACCCCTGGCAGGACTACAGCCGCTCCGACGAGTTTTACTCCTGCACCGGCATTGGCGATTACGCCGTCAACAATGCCCCGGGTTACCTGGTCGAACCGAACCTGTGCCGGCTGTATGTCTGGTACCAGGGGCGACGCATCGGCCGGCTCAACCTGATTGCGGTGGCGGATGTCGAGGGGACGCCGGGCCTGTTGCTCGATGGCGTCGAGGGTGGCGGTCGCCTGTTGCAGTCGGAAGAACGGGTGCTGGACATCCTCGGCAGTGTCGCCGGGTTCGCCAGGCGTTGTGGCCTGAGTGCCTATTACATCAACTGCAAGGCCACCTACAACAATGTGCCCAAACAGTTCATAGCCCAGGCGATTCGTCATGTCGGGCTACCGGTGACGCCTGCTTATCTACGTCGCTATTACCAAGGAATGGAAATCTATCAGGCGATGCCCCACGGACTCATACCGTTCTTCGAATCCTTCGGGAACAACCTGTCCGGGATCGTGAGCGGCCTGAAAATCACGTTGCCCTAGGGGTCAACGTTCACAAGGAGGTGTTATGTCGACTACATTGACCGATCACGAGTACCTGGCCCTGAACTCAGCCTGCAGCTTCGCTGACGGGCACGCCTATCACGAGTTGCCCTGCGGGCTGGAGGGGGTCGTCGAGCAACTGCCGAACATTTGGTATGACTGCAATCAAACCAAGGTTCGCGACATGGAGAAGTCTTTCAAGTGTGAGTGGGCCAACCTGCTCGATTCCAGCGAGTTGTTGCGCCACGAGCACTTCCGGGTTTCCCCGACCGCGTCGAACTCCATCGATATCGTCGCGACACTCCTGGCCGAGCGGGCCCCGCGGGTGCTGCTGATCGAACCGACGTTCGACAACCTGTACCTGATGCTCAAGCGCCGCGGCTGCGAAGTGTCACCGCTGAACGAGCAGGCGATGATTGACGCCATCGACGAGGATAACGTGGCCGAGCTGCTGGACGGGCATGCGTTCGATACCCTGTTCCTGGTCAACCCGAACAACCCCACCGGGTACCTGATCCGCGAGAAACAGTTCAAGGTCATCGCCGAATACTGCCAGCGGCGCAACAAGGTGCTGGTGGTGGACTCGACCTTTCGTTTCTATACCAGGCAACCCTTCAATGACTATGCCGCGCTGTTGAAGGCGGGCGGCTCGTTCGTGGTCATCGAGGACACCGGCAAGACCTGGCCGACCCAGGACATGAAGTCGAGCATGATCGTCTATTCCGAGGACCTGGCCGCGGGCCTGGAAAAGATCTACGAAGAGATCTACCTGTGCCATTCGCGTTTTGTCATGGGGGTGTTCGTCGATCTGTTCCGGCGCACGGCGGCGGTGGGCCTGGAACAGGCGCTGGTGCATGAGATCGGGCTGCGCAGCGCCAAGGTCAGGGCATTGCTGGCCGGTACCGATCTGCGCTGCATTACCGACAGCCGCGCGACGGCGATGCCGGTGGAGTGGATCGATGTCTCGCGCACCGGGAAGACCGACGCGGAGCTGATCAAGCAGTTTCTGCGCCACGGCTTCCATTGCCTGCCAGGCAGCCACTTTTTCTGGCACGCCTATTACGAACGCGGCATCCAGAGTTCGCGCTTCATCCGCATCTCGCTCGCCCGTCCCGCGCAGGTCTTCGAAAACGGCCTGACGCTGTTGCGCAACATCTGCCATGAATCGAACCTGGCCAGGCTGGCTGTGAACGGTTGAGTCATCCCCCTGCGTTCCTGCTGGTGGCGGCTCATTCATCCGCAGGGCCCAGCAGGCCTTTCTCATCTTTTTTGTGAGTCCCGATCGACGGCTTCACAAAAAAGATGATTTCTGGTGCCTCCTTGGCGAGCTCCAGAACCCTCCATTGCGCGGCACGGCACCCGCCGCCGGCGCCCCAAGCCCCATGCCCTGCGACCGCCGCCGGCGCCTGTACGCCACGGGTTCGGCCAGGCTCCCGTGGGCGTCCTTCCTGTGCTTAGCTTTCAGGATCCTGCTGTTCTCGCGGGGCGTGAACGGGTCTCGTCTCAGAGTGGAACAGTTGTCGCGAAATTAAACGCGGCCAGCCGGCGATTGCCTGGGAGATGCGTCCTGGATCTTCAGCAAGTCCTTGATAAAACACATCATTTGTAAGCTGGCACGCTCCGTGTATTGCTGACTTCAGACGTTTCTCTTGCCTCCATGCCCGGCGCGACGGGCATGGCAGAAACCCTGAAAACGACGCACGACAATAATAAAGCTCGCCAATAAAAAGCTCGCTAATAAAAAGCTCCGTGGAGGTCCGACCTTGATCAAGAGAACACTCCGAGCAGGCACGTCCAGCGGCCTGCTGGCGCTGGCGGTCTGCGCCGCCTTGCATGCCCCTCCCAGCCTTGCCGCGCGCGCGGCCCAGGCCATCCTCAAGGAAACCTGCCAGGGCTGCCATACCCCGGAAACGGCGGGCGGCCTGAGCCGCATCAGCCACCAGCGCAAGACCCCGGAAGGCTGGCTGATGAGCATCGCCCGCATGCAGGTCATGCATGGCCTGCAGATCAGCGACGACGACCGCCGTACCCTGGTCAAATACCTGGCCGACACCCAGGGCCTGGCGCCGAGCGAAACCGATGGCGTGCGCTACGCCCTGGAGCGGCGCCTGAACACCGTGGAGAAGTTCGACGAACAAACCAGCCAGATGTGCGGCCGTTGCCACTCCGGCGCGCGGGTCGCCCTGCAGCGGCGCCCGGCCCAGGAGTGGGAGCGCCTGGTGAACTTCCACCTCGGCCAATGGCCGTCCCTGGAATACCAGGCGCTTTCCCGCGATCGCGACTGGTTCGACCTGGCGCGCAAGGAGATGGTGCCGCTGCTGGCCAAGCGTTATCCGCTGGACAACCCGGCCTGGGCCAAATGGCTGGCCAGCGCGCCCAAGGCCGAGACCCTGGTGGGCGACTGGAGCTTCAGCGGCCACCTGCCGGGCAAGGGCGAACTGGCCGGGGTGATGAGCGTCGCTGCCGGTGGCAACGACACCTTCAAGGTCGGCATCAAGGGCCAGTACGCCGACGGCAGCCTGTTCAACGGCGAGGGCAGCGCGATCCTCTACAGCGGCTACGAATGGCGCGGCAATGTCAGCATCGACGGCGTGAGCATGCGCCAGGTATTCGCCGCCAAAGGCAATGCATTGCAGGGCCGGATGTTCGAGGCCGAGCACGACGAGCGCGGCCTGGACTTCGTCGCCGCCAGGCAGGGCAGCAGCCGTTTGCTGGCGGTGCAGCCGGGTTACCTGAAGGCTGGCGCCGAAGCTGAAGTCACCCTGATCGGCAGCGGCCTCACCGGCAAGCCGAACTTCGGTAAAGGCGTGGAAGTGCTCGAAGTCATCGAGCAGAGCGCGGAGCGGATCAAGGTCCGGCTCAAGGCAGCCGCCAATGCCCAACCGGGCCTGCGCAATGTCACCGTCGGCACGCTGAAAGGCCCGACGCTGTCGGTCTACAGCAGTATCTCCGAAGTCAAGGTGGTGCCGGAGTTCTCGGTGGCGCGGGTCGGCGACGGCGGCGGTTCGACGCCGAAAGTCCAGGGTCGCTTCGATGCCGAAGCCTGGGGCAAGGGCGCCGATGGCAAGCCGTACCGCATCGGCGTGTTCCCGGCGCAGTGGAAGGTCGAAGCCTTCGACGAGCGCGCCAGGGAAGACGAGGACGTCAAGTTCGCAGGCCAGATGCAGGCCGACAGCGGCGTGTTCATTCCGGGCGATGCCGGGCCGAACCCGCAGCGCAAGATGTCCACCAACAACGCCGGCAACCTCAAGGTGATCGCCGCCGTCGACGACGCAGGAAAATCCCTGACCGGCGAAGGCCACCTGATCGTCACCGTGCAACGCTGGAACAATCCACCCATCCCCTAAGGCGCGGTCCGTGACTGACGACACCCTTTCGGAATGACCGCGGGCCCCCGCCAAAAGGGGCCGGCACAGGAGGTTTGCAATGGGCGCTATCTTGAATCTGGTCGAACGCAACCTGCACGAAGTGCAGGTCGATGCCGACCGCATGCTGTTCCATATCCCCAGCAGTTCGCTGTTCGCCAGCGATGCCTTGACCGGCAGCATCATCGATGCCTTGCGCGGGCCGGGCTGTTCTTCCAGCGACCTGATCCAGCGGCTGGCCAGCCAGTACGACGGCGAGGAAATCAACGAGACCCTGCGCGAGCTGATCGCCCTGGAACTGGTCAGCGACGGCTCGCCGCTGACTGAGGAATGGACCGTCAAGCGGGTCGAGCGCACGGCGATCAACACCGTGGTGCTCAACGTCAACACCGGCTGCAACCTGAGTTGCACCTACTGCTACAAGGAGGACCTGGACAAGCCCTCGGCGGGCAAGAAGATGGACGTCGAGACGGCCATCGCCTCGGTGGAAATGCTGCTCAGGGAATCCCCCGACGAGGAGCGTTTCACCGTGGTGTTTTTTGGTGGCGAGCCGCTGAGCAACCGCAAGCTGATCGAGTACATGGTCGACTATTGCGAGCAGCGTTTTCGCGAGGCGGGCAAGTTCGTCGAGTTCGTCATGACCACCAACGCCACGCTGCTCACCGAAGAGACGGTGGACTACCTGAATGCCCACCGCTTTGGCTTGTCGGTGAGCATCGACGGGCCCAAGACCGTGCACGACCGCAACCGCATCACCGTGGGCGGGCAGGGCACCTATGACGTGGTGCGGCGCAAGGCGCAGATGCTGCTGGCGCGCTACGACAGCCGCCCGGTCGGCGCGCGGGTGACGTTGACCACCGGGGTCACCGATGTGGAAACCATCTGGGATCACCTGTTCAACGAACTGGGTTTCGCCGAGGTCGGGTTTGCCCCGGTGACCTCGGGCGATATCAGCAGCTTCAACCTCACAGGCGAGGAACTGATAGAAGTCTTCGCCAGCATGAAGCGCCTGGGCCGGCGCTACCTGGAGGCGGCCCTGGAGCATCGCAATATCGGTTTCTCCAACCTGCACCAGTTGATCACCGATATCCATGAAGGCCACAAGAAGGCGCTGCCCTGTGGCGCCGGGCTGAAGATGCTGGCGGTGGACCACAAGGGCGAGCTGAACCTGTGCCACCGCTTTACCGGCTCATCGCTGCCGACCTTCGGCAACGTGCGCGAGGGCGGGGTGAAGCAGATGGAGCTCAACGACTTCCTGTCCCAGCGCCTGGACCGCAGCAACACCGGCTGCGACAGCTGCCGCATCCGCAACCTGTGCTCCGGCGGCTGCTACCACGAGAGCTACGCCCGCTACGGCGACCCGGCGCACCCGACTTATCACTATTGCGAACTGATGCGTGATTGGGTGGATTTCGGCATCGAGGTCTACAGCCGGATCATGGCCCGCAACCCTGCGTTCATCAGCAGTTACATCACTCCGCGCAAGGCCCACTGACATGAAGCATCTCAAGCCGATCAATAACAAAGCCCAGAAACTGGAACAGGCCGCCGACGAGAACCGTATCGAAGAAGTGGTCGCCATGAGTTCGGTGGCCGGTTGTGCCTCGACCACCGACCCGGGCTGGGAAATCGATGCCTTCGGTGGCGTGTCGTCCTTGTGCCAGCCGATGGAGGCCGACCTCTACGGTTGCTCCGACCCT
Source organism: Pseudomonas sp. NFACC41-3 (assembly GCF_900109505.1). Taxonomy (NCBI): domain Bacteria; kingdom Pseudomonadati; phylum Pseudomonadota; class Gammaproteobacteria; order Pseudomonadales; family Pseudomonadaceae; genus Pseudomonas; species Pseudomonas sp. NFACC41-3. Next base: position 680,380 of record NZ_FOAE01000005.1, on the reverse strand, counting down.
TGCTGGTGGCCGGCCCAGGTGCCGGACATGATGAGCACCTACCCCGACTGGAACAAGGACGCCCAGGCCTCCAACGAGAACTGGCGCAACCTCGGCACCGTCTTTCCCAAAGATAAATAGCCTAAAGACAAGTAATCGGTCAGTAGAAGGATTCCAGCATGCGCTTGATCAATGCCTGCGGCTTGGCCGCTTCCGCCGTCCTGGGGGCCTGTTCCCTCAGCGTCCTGGCCGATGACAACAGTGACAAGGCCCTCAACGCCGGCCATGAATACATGGTCACCATCAACTACCCGAACAACCTGCACGTGATCGACCTGGCCAGCGACACGCTGTACAAGACCTGCAAGATGCCCGACGCCTTCGGCCCCGGCACCGTGCAGCTGGCGCCGGACCGCAAGGTCGCCTACGTGCTGAACAACCATTACGCCGATGTCTATGGCGTCGAACTGGACAGCTGTAAGCAGGTGTTCCACGCCAGCATCACCCAGCAGCCGGGGGAAAAGGCGCGCTCGATGTTCGCCTTCACCGTCAGCCACGACGGCAAGGAGCTGTACACCGTGGCCAACCCGACGCTGATGCTCAACGACCGTTATGAGGTCAAGCCGCCGCGGCTGGATGTGTATGCCACCGACGCCGGGCTCAAGGCCAAGCCGGTGCGCAGCTTTCCGGCGCCACGGCAACTGACCATCATGCAGAGCGGTGACGACGGCTCGTTGTATGTGGCCGGGGCGGATGTGTACAAGGTCGACGTCAAGACCGGCAAGTTCGATGTGCTGATCCCCAGCCGCCACTGGAAACGCCCGAACTACAGCGCGCCGGACGTGCTCTACGTGTGGAACCAGCAGACCTGGCGCCATGATTTCTCGCTGCTCTACACCGCCGCCAGGTTCAAGGATAAGAAACAGGACCCGGCCACTGCCGAGTACCTGTACGGCCTGTTCAGCATCGACTTGAAAACCGGCAAGAGCGAAACCACCGACTTCGGCCCGCTGACGGAAATCTACTTCAGCGGCATGCGTTCGCCGAAGGACCCGAACCTGATGTTCGGCGTACTCAACCGCTTGGCCAAGTACGACATCCGGCAGAAAAAACTGCTCCAGGCCGCCACCCTGGACCATTCCTACTACTGCATTTCGTTCAACAAGGCGGGCAGCAAGATCTACCTGGCCGGGACCTTCAACGACGTGGCGATCTTCGATGCCGACAGCCTGAAGCAGATCGGCAATATCAAGCTGCCGGGCGGGGACATGGCGATCACCACGGCCCAGGTGTTCGAGCGCTAGCCATCGCGAGCAAGCTCGCTCCTACAGGAATGGCGACGCCCTGTAGGAGCGAGCTTGCTCGCGAAAAATCTAAAGATCGCCGCCGATTCAATTGCCCGGCACCGGGCAGCTCAGGTCGCCTTCCTGGCACTTGAGGTAGGTCTTGAATGCCTCGACCCGGGCCTTGGTCAGGTCGGTGGTGCAGTTGCTGTAGATCAACGGATAGACGCTGCCACCGGCCACCCCGGAGGCGGCGAACCCGCATTCCGCATCCCGAAAAGCCACCCAGGCGCGCTGGGCGCCGACCAGCAGCTTCTTGCCGTCCGGGTTGTCCTTCAGGCGCTGGGTGATGCGCTGGTAGAGCGTGTTCAGTTCCTTGTCCGCCGCCTGGTGCTGCTCGGCGGCGCACTGGTTCATGGCGGCCTGGGTGCTGGCATTGGCACAGTCGGCGGCCTGGGCCAGCGGGGTGAGCAGCAGCGGCATCAGGGCCAGGAAAATGCGTGGGTTCATGGTGATTCTCACAGTGAAGGGTGACACGCCGACAAGGGACATCGCCCGATGTTGGCGTCGCGCGGCAAGGGCCGCCGGTCAATCGTCGTCATAATCGCCGCCGGACAATTCGAAGGCCGCGGCCTCGACCGCGCGGACCGGTGTCAGGCTATAGGGCGCGATCTTCAGCCTGTCGAGGCGCCGGCTGTACGCCTGGTCGAAGTCCTCATGAAATGCGGCGAAACCGGGAGCCGCGATCAGGGTTCTGATGTCCTCGATGTAGGAACGGTAGTTTTCAACCTTGCTCATGTTGGTCGTGGCATCGATGGTTGCCCAGACTCGCGCGACCTTCGAATCCCAGATCGGATAGAGCTGCGGGCGCAGAAAGTGCAGGAGCTTGGAGGTGCCCACTACCGAGTGCAGGCTGTTGGCCAGATCCTGCATCTGCGCCGTGTCGATCAGAACGTTCGATTGCAGTGCGCAGGCGAGGGCGGCCGAGGCTTTATCGACATGTCTGGCATTCACCCGGGCCACCCTGGGCATCCAGCCGTAGCACATTGCCGATAACTGCAGCAGCAGGTCGCCACTGTCGTGGGAGCTGGCCAGGGTTCTGGAGGCGGCCAAGAGGGCGGGGTAGGAGCGCAGGTAGGTCAGCGACTGAGGCGTCAGTTCGATCAGCGGCTCGTCGATCAGCCTGATCGCCCGGCGCAGTTTTTCAAGGGTGATTCCGGGGGGCGTCTGGGTCATCGGAGGCATTCCATTTTGTTGTCCGGTGTCTTCTCCACCGTGCTGCGCAGTGGCGGGGCAGCCATTGGAGAGTGGCGAGCTTAGCCCTGTTTTTCGGCGGCAGGGTGAAGGATTTCAACCCATGCTTGGTCGGGCGACAAAAAAATACGCAACTATCAGGTTGCGTTTTTCACGAGAGCGTCTAGGGTTTGATCACTGGAGGTGACCCATGAACTCATCAGATCGCATCGAAAGAAAGATCCTGCTCAAGGCAACCCGTTCTCGCGTCTGGGCCGCGCTGGCGAATGCCGAGGCGTTCGGCAGCTGGTTCGGCGTGGCGCTCGCGGGCCAGCGTTTTGTCGTCGGGCAACGGACCCGTGGGCAGATTACCTATCCCGGGTATGAACACCTGGTCTGGGATGTGCTGGTGGAGCGGCTGGAGCCCGAACATCTGTTCGCCTTCAGCTGGCACCCGTACGCGGTGGAGCCTGGAGTCGACTATTCCGCCGAGCCCAGCACCCTGGTGCAATTCGAACTCGAAGACCTGGACGGCGGCACCTTGCTGCGGGTGGTCGAGTCGGGATTCGATGGCATTCCACCCGAGCGGCGGCTCAAGGCGTTTCGCATGAACAGCCGCGGCTGGGACGAGCAGATGAACAATATCGAGACCTATCTTGGCCCCTGATACTTCTTCCCCATCCCTGCTGCCGGTGGCGGCATCCCTGGACGGCTCGGCCATGATCTTCGCGGCACTGGGCGACGAGACCCGCCTGCGGCTCGTTGCCATTCTGTGTGGCGGCGGCGCTATGTCGATCACCCAGCTGACCCTCGGCACCGACATCAGCCGCCAGGCGGTGACCAAGCATTTGCAGGTGCTGGCGCAGGCCGGGCTGGTGCGCGACGCCAAGCTGGGGCGCGAGCGGCTGTGGGCATTAGAGCCGGGCCGACTGGCCGATGCCCGACGCTCGCTGGAGGTGATTAGCCAGCAATGGGATCAGGCCCTGGGTCAATTGCAGGCCTTTGTCGAGTCATAACGGAAAGAGTCACGGATGTTCGAGTTTTACCTGAAACGCTGGAACCTGCAGGTCGATGGCGCGCCCATCGTCACCCCTGGCAGCCACCTGTTGCCGGTGCGCCTGGACGATGCGCCGGCGATGCTGAAGATCGCCCTCGACGACGAGGAGAAATACGGCAACCGCCTGATGGTCTGGTGGGCCGGGGAGGGCGCCGCCCGGGTCTATGCGCACCACGGCGATGGCTTGTTGATGGAGCGGGCCATGGGTCGGCGCTCGCTGATGCAGATGGCCCTGGCCGGCGAAGACGACGAGGTCAGCCGGATCGTCTGCGCCAGCCTGGCACGCCTGCATGCGCCCCGCGCGACGCCCTTGCCGCCGCTGTTGAGCCTGCAGGAATGGTTCAAGGCCCTGCGCCCGGCCGCCCGGCGCGAGGGTGGAGTTTTCCTGCGCTGCCTGGCCACGGCCGATGAACTGCTGGCTACCCCTCGGGAACAGGTGGTGCTGCACGGCGATATCCATCACGACAATGTGCTGGATTTCGAGGAACGCGGCTGGCTGGTGATCGATCCCAAGCGGGTCATGGGCGAGCGCGGTTTCGATTTCGCCAACCTGATCTGCAACCCGGACCTGGCGACCAGCAGCGATCCGCGGCGCTTCACCCGCCAGGTCGAGGTCATCGCCCAGGCCGCCGGGCTGGAGCGCAAGCGCCTGCTGCAATGGGTGCTGGCCTATACCGGGCTGTCCGCCGCCTGGTTCCTGGAGGACGGCGACGTACCCAGCGCGGAACACCAACTGCAAGTGGCGGAATTGGCCATCCACGCTCTGGAAGACGCGGCCTAGGGGTTTTGGCAGGTCGATCTATGGCGAAAGGCTTACATGCGCTGGCTGCTATCTCGCCTATTGCCGATTGGGCGACAGGCTTAATCTTCACCCACCAACTGCAGCGCAGGACGCGCTCAGGGTCATGGATGACCGACCATGTGCAAGGATGCAGCGACAGGATGTCGTAATGGTCTTGAAGAAACCCCGCTTCGGCGGGGTTTTTTTTCGCCTGTGGAAAAGCTAGAGGTGACGGGTTTCCTCCGGCACGTTACCCCAGTTGTCATGGCGCCCGTCGGCATAGTGCACCGGGGCCGCAAGCAGTTCCTGCAGGTCGATGTCATCCAGGGTCATCACTTGCACCGCGACATAGTCACCGCCGATCTCCTGCACATGACCGCGCCCGAAGGGGCGCACGCCGCAATGCTTGCAGAACAGATGATGGGTATTGCCGCTGTTGAACCGATAGTCGCTCAGCGCCTGTTCGCCACTGAGCAGGCGAAAGGCTTTGGGGGCGATGATTGCGTTCCAGTTGCGGGTCTTGCTGCAGATCGAGCAATTGCACTTGTTGGTGCCCTGGCTCAAGTCGATCTCGGCTTCATAGCGCACGGCACCGCAATGACAACTGCCGGTGTAAGTCTTGTGCATGGCAAGGTTCCTGAGGGAAGGCTGGGCCAGAGTGTAGAAGCTGCCCGGACATTAGCGGGAAAACTTTTTGATTAAGGCCAGTAGCCAGTATTGAATGTGCCCTGCTTAAATAAAAAAAGTTCCGATAAGAGCATGTAAGTTCGTCCGTTGGGTAGCGCGAAGGGCCTACCAGAGTTGGTAGGTTTACAAGCGTCCGATTGCAGATACAGTTTCAACCAGAAGACGGGTTCTGTCCCACTACAGGTTCTTTCTGTCAAAAACAGGCAGAAAGTATTTGTCATGCGGGGTGGGCGATTTCCGGTTTCAGTTCGTCACCAGGCCACTGCTCCGGGTGCTGCTGTTTTTGTCGTACATCATGTTTTGTTTTTTAAGTTCGACCAGCCACGAATACAGTGCGCGTCTTTCTCGTCGTGCCCAACTTATAAAAACTGCCTTTTATGCTGAAGTTCACATTCAAGTGAATCTCTGGCGTGTCTGTGTGGTTGAAAAGCCAAAGGTCCCCGCACTTATGAAACATGTTCTTGTGGTTCGTTATTCGCAAAGCGGTCAGTTGAACGACGTGGTCGAAAGCCTGATCTCGCCCCTGCGTTCGACGCGGGAGGTCAAGGTGCATGAGATGGTGCTCAAGCCCCGGGTCGCCTATCCGTTTCCCTGGCCAGTGGGCCGGTTTTTCGACGTGTTTCCCGAGACCGTGCAGCTCAGCCCGCCGGCCATCGAACCGCTGCATACCGATCATCCCGGGCCCTTCGACCTGGTGATCCTGGCGTACCAGGTCTGGTATCTGTCGCCGTCGCCGCTGATCACCGCGTTTCTCCAGAGCGCGCAAGGCAAGCGCCTGCTGGCCGGGCGCCCGGTGGTCACGGTGATCGCCTGCCGCAACATGTGGCTGATGGCCCAGGAGGCGGTCAAGCGTTTGCTGCACGAGGCCGGCGCGCGGTTGCGCGACAACGTGGTGCTGACCGACCGGGCCAATACCTTCGCCACCCTGATTACCACGCCGCGCTGGATGTTCACCGGCAGCCGCGAGTCATTCCTCGGCCTGCCCAAGGCCGGGATCAGCGCCGAGGATGTCCAGGGCGCCGCACGTTTCGGGCGGGCATTGAAGGCCGCCCTGCAGGCCAATAAAGAGCAAGCCGACGGGCCGATGCTGGCAGGACTGGGGGCGGCGACCGTCAACCCCGGGCTGATACTCAGCGAGCGGGCGGCCTATAGAGGCTTCAAGTTCTGGTCGGGAATAATTTGCCGTTTCGGCAAGTATGGGCAATGGCTACGGCGACTCTTGCTGTGCCTGTTCATCGTTTATCTATTGTTGGTCATCTTGACTGTCCTGCCTGTTTCACTGGTGTTACGCCGTTTGCTTCATCCCTTTATCCGGGCGCGTCTCGATAAGTTACAGCGTTATTACGAACAGCCGTCCGGTTCGCAACTAAATCTTGAATCCGAAGGGTGAAATCATCATGAGTGAATTGTTTGTCTATATCACGAAAACATCCACTTATATGCCGGGAGAGGCAGTGGATAACGATACGATGGAGAGCATTCTCGGGTATGTGGGCGGGCGACCTTCACGGTCTCGGCAAGTAGTGCTGCGTAATAACGGGATCAAGCAGCGCTATTATGTGCTGGACCCGCAGACCGGTATTCCCCGTTTCACTAACGCGCAAATAACCGCCGAGGCAATCAAGGGCCTGGTGGGCGACGGCTTTACCCTGGACACCATGGAATGCCTGTCCACCGGCACCACCATGCCGGACCAGTTGATGCCCAACCATGGCGTGATGGTGCATGGCGAACTGGGCAACAAGCCTTGTGAGGTGGTGTCCACCGCCGGCATTTGCCTGGCGGGCCTCACCGCGCTGAAATACGCCTACCTGTCGGTGCTTGCGGGGGCCAGCCGCAATGCCGTGGCCACCGCCTCGGAGGTGCCTTCGCCGGTGCTGCATGCGCGCAATTTCGATGCGGAAAACGAGGCGCTGGTGGCACAGATGGCAGCCCGTCCGGAAATCGCCTTCGATAAGGATTTCCTGCGCTGGATGCTGTCCGACGGGGCCGGGGCCTTCCTGCTCGAGAACCAGCCACGGGCCGGCGGCCTGTCGCTGCGCATCGACTGGATCGACATCTTCTCCTACGCCAACGAATTGCCGACCTGCATGTACGCCGGCGCGGAAAAGGCCGAGGACGACAGCCTGGTCGGCTGGAAGCTGCTGACCCCGGAGGAGTGGGCCTCGCGCTCGATCTTCGCGATCAAGCAGGACGTGCGGCTGCTGAACGAGAACGTGGTGAAGTACACCCTCGGCAAGCCGCTCAAGGAGGTGATGATCAAGCGCAACCTGTCGCCCGAGGCCATCGACTGGTTCCTGCCGCACATGTCATCGGAATACTTCCGCAAGCCGATTGCCGAGTGCCTGGAAAACACCGAGCTGGCGATTCCCCAGGAGCGCTGGTTCACCAACCTGTCCGAGCGCGGCAACACGGGCTCGGCGTCGATCTACATCATGATCCATGAGCTGCTGGAGTCCGGACGCCTGCACAAGGGGCAGCGCGTGCTGTGTTTCGTCCCGGAAAGCGGGCGCTTCTCCGGCGGCTTCATGCACCTGACGGTGGTCTGACGCGCCTCGCCAAGGCGCAAGAACCCGGTGGCCGGCGTGGGTCGGCCACTGTTTCGTGGTACGCATCCAACTGCAAGGGAATGAACATGGAAAACCTCGAACAACGCGTGAAAAGAGTGGTGGCGACCGAACTGGCCGTCGACCTGGCGCAGATCGGCAACCAGGACTCGTTCGTCGAGAACCTGGGAGCAGACTCGCTGGCCCGGGTGGAACTGGTGTCGGCCCTGGAGGCCGAGTTCGACCTCACGATCCCGGACGACGCAGCCGATGGCCTGCAGACCGTGCAGCAGGCGATCGACTACCTCCGACAGGCCAGTGAGCAAGCAGTCCCGGCCTGACGCCGGTTCATCGAAGATGCGGCCAGGGCTCAGCTGGCCGATAAGGTTGCCCTGGTCCGCATCTTTCTTCAGCTTCTGTAAGCGCCGTCTCAGGCCTGCCGCCACTGCGCCACGACCCTGTCGACGATCTCGCCGCGCTGCTGGATGGCGTTCGCCGCGAGCCGCTGGGCTTGCTCCACCACCGCTTTGGGCGCTGTCTCTGGGCTACCGGCCGTGAAAGGTGGAGCCGGGGCGTATTCCAGTTGCAGCTGGACCCGCTGCGCCGTTGCATCGCCGAACAGTTCGCCGGCCAGGGTCAGGGCAAAATCGATCCCGGCGGTAATCCCGCCACCGCTCAACAGGTTGCCATCGCGCACCACGCGTTCCTGTACCGCGATCGCCCCCAGCGCCTCCAGCAAATGGTGGTAGGCCCAATGGGTGGTGGCGCGCCTGCCCCGCAGCAGCCCGGCGGCGCCAAGCACCAGGGAGCCGGTGCACACCGAGGTGACATAACGCGCCTGCTCCGCCTGCTGGCGGATGAAGTCGAGGGTCTGCGGGTCTTCCATCAACGGCCCGACACCGGCGCCACCGGGGATGCAGATCACGTCCAGCGGCGGGCAATCGGCGAAGCTGGTGGTCGCCTGCAGCACCAGGCCGGTGCTGGCGGTGACCGGCCCGCGCGCCTTCCAGACCAGATGCACCTGCACGTCCGGCAGCGACGCGAGCACATCGTAGGGGCCGGTCAGGTCGAGTTGCTGGACGTTGGGGAACAACAGGAAACCGATCTGCAGCGTCATGGGGTATCTCCCTGGAGAAGTTCGAAGGTGTCCGCTCTTATGTGGCTGGACGGTTCGACTCTAGCGCCCTAGGCTTTGGCGAATACGCCAACCTACCCACGATTTACGCCAATCATGTCCCAGACCGCCAGAACCGTTCATGTACTGACTTTCGCCAACGCCCAGGTACTCGACGTCACGGGCCCGCTGCAGGTGTTTGCTTCGGCCAACGACCTGGCGCGGCAGAAAGGCCTGCCGCTGCCCTACGCGGTGAATGTGATCGCCGCGGGCGACGGGCCGGTGACCACCTCGGCCGGGCTGGTGCTGCTGGCCGAGCCCTTGCCGGCGCCGGGCACGCCTTGCGACACCCTGGTCATCGCCGGCGGCTGGGGCGTGTACGCCGCGGCGGAAGATCCGGCGCTGGTGGCCTGGGTCCGCCAGCAGGCGGCGCTGGCGCGGCGGGTGGCGTCGGTGTGCACCGGGGCGTTCCTGCTGGCCGCCAGCGGCTGGCTCGACGGACGCCGGGTGGTCACCCACTGGACCCGCTGCGAGCAACTGGCGCGGCAATATCCGCAGCTGCGGGTGGAAGCCAACCCGATCTTCATCAACGAGGGGCCGGTGTGGACCTCGGCCGGCGTCACCGCCGGTATCGACCTGGCCCTGGCGCTGGTGGAGGCGGACCTGGGGCACGCCATGGCGCTGGACGTGGCCCGGCAACTGGTGGTGTTCCTCAAGCGCCCGGGCGGCCAGTCGCAGTTCAGCGCGACCCTGGCCCTGCAAAAACAGGGCAGCCGTTTCGACGACCTGCACGCCTGGATCGCCGAAAACCTCGGTCGCGAGCTGAACATCCCGGCCCTGGCCGAGCGGGCCGGCATGAGCGAGCGCAGCTTTGTCCGCCACTACCGCGCCGACACCGGCCAGACCCCGGCCCGGGCCATCGAACAGATCCGCGTGGAAAGCGCCCGACGCCTGCTCGGCGACAGCGGCGTGGCGATCAAGCGCATCGCCGTGCAGTGCGGCTTCGGCAGCGAAGAAACCCTGCGCCGCAGCTTCCTGCGGCTCGTCGGCGTGACGCCGCAGGCGTATCGGGAGCGCTTTTCGCCAGAGGGGGAGTCAGGCTTCCAGTAGTTCCAGCAGTGCCTGCAAGGTGGCCTGCGGCGCTTCCTGCGGTACGTTGTGGCCGACCCCGGGCAAGATCCGGCGCTGGTAAGGGCCGGTGAACAGGCCGATGTCTTCGTCCTCTTCGCTCGCCGGGCCGACCCCGTCATCGCCGCCGCACAACGAGAGGGTCGGCACGCGGATCGGCGGCTGCTGCGCCAGGGCCTGCTCGATGTGTTCCAGGCTCGGGTCGCCCGGCGCATACATGAAGCGATGCCGGTAGGAGTGGATCACCACCTCGACGAAGTCCGGGTTGTCGAACGACGGCGCGCTCCGGCCGTAGAGTTCCTGGCCGCGATCCCAGGTCGGCGACCATAGTTGCCACAGCAGTGCGCACAGTTCGCGGCGGTTGGCGGTCAGGCCGTCGACCCCGCGTTGGGTGTGGAAATAATACTGATACCAGAGCCGGTGCTCGGTCTCGGGCGGTCGCGGCTGGGTCGAGCGGGCAATGTCCTGGATGTTGTAGCCGTCGGCGCTCACCAGGCAGCGCACCCGCTCCGGCCACAGGGCCGCGACGATGCAGGCGGCGCGACCGCCCCAGTCGAAACCGGCGAGGGCGGCCCGGGGGATCTCCAGGGCGTCCATCAGGTCCAGCAGGTCCTGGGCCAGCGCCGCCTGTTGCCCGGAACGCGGGATGTCCGGGCCGGCGAAACGGGTCGGGCCGTAGCCGCGCAGGTACGGCACTATCACCCGATAGCCGCGCGCCGCCAGCTCGGGGGCGATCTCGTCGTAGCTGCGCGGGTCGTAGGGAAAACCATGCAACAGAATCACCGGCTCGCCGTCGGCGGGGCCGTGGTGTTCGTAGGCGACACGCAGGCGGGGCGTCAGGACGTGTTCGAGCGCGGGCGAGTTGTTCATTCCAGGCACCATCGTTGACCAAGATTCGAACTTTAGCTCATCGGTAGCGGCCTTCTACCCTGCAAACGGCCAACCGGTGTTTTTCAGAGCGCCAGAGGAAGTTCGTAGTGTCGTCGTACTGGCTGACGAGCGCGTCATACTCCTCCAGCATCGCGCGTCCCGGCCACCAATTGAACGCATCGGCATAGTCACCAGAGGCCCGCATGAGCATGGTCAGCGCGATGTCGAAGGCTTTCAGCGTGATGTAGCCCCCGTGCTTGGCAATCAGTTCGGCGATGGTGACGTCTTCGACTATCCGCACATGCGTGCCTTCATCCGACTGGACAATGAAGTAGTCGCCCAGGGGTGAGTAGGGCGCATCCTGCCGATAGTCCCTTTGCACCTTGTTGAAGTCGGACAGGGTGAAGCTGCCGTGGACAAAGTCCGAAAGGGGCGCGTAGGACTTCTGGTATTCGTCGCCCCAGCCGAGGTTCGCGGCGGACATCATTTTTTGCACGCCAGGGCACTGGCCCTGGGAAAACCTTTCGAGGCGATCATCGAAGTTTTCGGCAAGCCAGGAGAACCGGGCAGCCAGGTCAAGCGAGGTGCGAAGGGTGGCCAGGGCGGGCCTGATCAAACCCAGTTTCAGCACATGCTCGATGGTCTGGATCAACTCGATCTGAAATTCCGCGGTTCTTTTGAACACCAGGTTGGCGTGCTCGTGATACCCCAGCCGCTCCGCGGTTCCTTCCGTATGTGCCGCCAGGAACAGCATCTTGCGGGTCGCTGAGAAATAATGGGTGATGTCGATTTTCGGGACCACGTTTAACGTTCCTGTCGTGTGTTCATGGGGGGACGGACGTTAACCGTCCGCGCCGGAAAAGGAGATGAATGATTCCAGGGCAAGGCCTGTCTTACGCTGGGTCTTTCAGCGCCCGGTCGCGCCCTGCACAAGCTCGCTGCTCGTCACCCGGTGCGTGAAATGTTGCTGCCACAACCGCATGCCCAACTGCCCGCTGCGGTCCAGTGACGAGCCCAGGGTCAGGTCGGTGATCAGCGTCGGTTGCAGGCCGGCGTCGAACAGGGCGCAGCCGGCGGCGAGCACGCAGGTGTCGGTCTGGATACCGCAGACCAGCACGCGCTCCGGGGCCAGGCTGCGCAGCTAGGCGATGGTGTCCGGCGTGGGGGCGTAGCCGTGCTTGATGAAGAACGCATGGGAATCCTTGAGCGGGCCGGGCGGCCTATTCTGCCCGCAAACCGCCGTTGCCGCGAACGGCTTGTCTTCTGTAGGCGCGAGGCGATGGGGCGTATTGCGGGTCAAGGCTGCCAGAGGATCTTCTCTCCACTGAGCCGGCGATCGAGAAAACTCGCGGCGCTGATCAGGGCCAGGTGGGTCAGTGCCTGGGGGGTGTTGCCCAGGTGCCGGGCATGGCTGTCGAACTCTTCGGCGTACAGCCCCAGCGGGTTGGCGTAGCGCAGCAGTTGCTCGAATTCCAGGTGGGCCTGGTCCAGCCGGCCGGCGCGGGCCAGGCATTCGACGTACCAGAACGAGCAGGCGGCGAACGCGCCTTCGGTGCCGGCCAGGCCGTCGATCTGGCTGTCTTCGTTGCGGTAGCGGTAGACCATGCCGTCGCGCACCAGGGTCCTCTCGATGGCTTCCAGGGTCGCCAGCCAGCGCGGGTCGCGGGCGCCGACGAAGCGCACCAGCGGCATCAGCAGCATCGAACCGTCCAGCGCGGTGCCGCCCCGGCACTGGACGAAATGCCCGCCTTCGGCGTTCCAGAAGTTGCTCCAGATATCGTCGTAGATCGCCTGGCGGGTCTGGTCCCAGCGGGCGAACGGCGCCGGCAGCGAGCGCTTGGAGGCGAGGCGGATGGCCCGGTCCAGGGCGACCCAGCACATCAGCCGCGAATGCAGGAAGTGATGCTGCTCGCCGCGCATTTCCCAGATGCCCACATCCTCGCCGTCCCAGCTGCTGCAGACCTGATCCACCACGTCCACCACGTGTTTCCAGCCCTCGTGGGAAATCGCCTCGCCGTATTTGTTGACCAGGTACACCGCGTCCAGCAGCTCGCCGAAGATGTCCAGCTGGACCTGTTCATAGGCCTGGTTGCCGATGCGCACCGGCGTCGCGCCGCCATGCCCGGACAGGTGCGTCAGTCGGGTTTCCGGCAGCTGCTGGCGGCCGTCGATGGCGTACAGGATATTCAGCTTGGCCGGCTGGCCACAGCAGTCGCTGACCCGCCCGCGCAGCCAGCGCATGTAGGCGTTGGCCTCCTCGACGAAGCCCAGGCGCATGAAGGCATAGACGGTGAACGACGCGTCGCGGATCCAGGTGTAGCGGTAATCCCAGTTGCGTTCGCCACCCGGGGTTTCCGGCAGGCCGAAGGTGGCGGCGGCGAGGATCGCCCCATGCTTGCGCGAGGTCAGCAGCTTCAGCGCCAGGGCCGAGCGGTTGACCATTTCGCGCCAGCGGCCGCGGTAGTTGGACTGGCCGATCCAGTCGCGCCAGAACTTCAGGGTGCGTTCCAGGCACAGGTCGCTGCCGCCTGTGACCAGCCGCGGATCGTCGAGCCCGCCCAGCATGAATTCGGCGCTCTGCCCCTGTTCCAGCTTGAACTCGGCCACCGCCGCCTGCCGGTCGATGCGCAGGGGCTGGCTGGCCACCAGGCGCAGCCCCGGCTGCCGCTCGGCCTCGAAGCACACCGCGTCGCCGTCCAGCCGTGCCCGGGTGGGGGCGCGGGCATAGTCATGGCGCACCGCGCAGCGCAGGCGCAGGGTAGCGCGGCCGCTGACCACCCGCACCCGGCGGATCAACAGCGGCAGGTCGTCCTCGCTGTCGCCAATGGCCAGCAGGTCGGTGGCTTCGACCACCGCCCGCTCGCTCAGCCAGCGGGTCTGCAGCACGTTGCTGTCGGGCAGGTAGATCTGTTCGCGGCGGGCGTCGGGCAGGTCCGGCGCCAGCTGGAAGATGCCGGCGTCCGGGGTGTCGAGCAGCGAGCAGAAGATCGACGGGCTGTCGAACTCCGGCCAGCAGAAAAAATCCACGCTGCCCTTGTCGTTGACCAGCGCGGCGCTGCGCAGGTCGCCGATGATGCCGTGGGCATCGATCGGCGCCTGTCGTTCCGTGTCAGCCATGGTCGCGAAACTCCGGGTACAGGCTCATGCCGCCATCGATCACCAGGGTGCTGCCGAGCACGTAGTCGGAGGCATCGCTGGCCAGCCAGACCACGGCGTTGGCCACGTCCTTGACGTCGCCGATGCGCCCGTAGGGAATCAGCTCGAGCAACTTGCGCTCGGCCGCGCCCTCGGTGGCCTTGCGGTTGAGCGGCGTGGCGATCGCGCCCGGGGCAATGGCATTGACGCGGATGCGCTGGTGGCTGACCTCCTGGGCCAGGCTGCGCATCAGCATGTCCACGCCGCCCTTGGATGCCGCGTAGTTGACGTGCCCGGCCCAGGGAATCCGCTGGTGCACCGAGCTCATGTGAATGATCTTGCCGGCGGCGCGCGACACGCCGCTGCGGATGCCCTGGCGGTTGAAAATGCGCAGGGCGGCGCGGGCGCAGAGGAACTGGCCGGTGAGGTTGACGCTGATCACCTGGTTCCAGTCCTCCAGGGTCATGTCTACCGTGGCGGCGTCTTTTTGCAGGCCCGAGTTGGCCACCAGGATGTCGAGGAAACCGAAGGCTTCCAGGGCCCTGTCGAACAGGTGCTGGACCTGGTCTTCCTGGGAGATGTCGGCGCCCACGGCAATGGCCCGGCCGCCGCAGGCGTTGATATCGGCGGCGAGTTTTTCCGCGGGCGCCGCCTGCCGATGGTAATTGAGCACCACCGAGGCCCCGGCCGCGGCCAGGGCGGTGGCCGCCGCGGCGCCGATGCCGGAACTGGCGCCGGTGACCAGGGCGACTTGTTGGTTCAGGGAGATATTCATGAGCACGCACCTTAACCGGAGAGCCTGTTCAGCTGACTGGCTAGAGCGGGCAGGAGTTCACCGCAGTTACGAAGTCCCGGAGGAGGGCGGGGCCGGTGCCAAGCATCCGGCGCCAGGGCTCAGCGCACCCGCAAGCCCTGCAGCAGCGCCTCCAGCCCGGCTAGTGCCTGCTGCAATCGTTGCCCCGGATGCTCGTCCCGGGCGATCCACAGCGAAGCGTCGAGCAGGCTGCCGTTGATCAGGCGCGCCAGGGCTTCGCTGGGGGCGTTGACCACCAGGCCGGCCTGCATCAGCTCATCCAGCAGCGCGCTCAAGGACGCCACGCACTGCTCCTCGCTGGCCTCGGTCAGGTCGCCGAGTACCGCGCGCGCATCCTGCAGGACGATGCGCTGGATCTCCGCTTCCTGGGCCATTTCCAGGTAGGTGCGGCAGCGCTGGACGAAGGCGGCCCAGAGGTCGTCGGTGCCGCGCGAGATTGCCTCCAGGCGCTGGTCCATTTCCGCGTCGAGCTGTTCCACCACCGCTGCCAGCAGGCCTTTCTTGTCGCCGAAATGGTGATACAAGGCACCTCGGGTCAGGCCCGCCTCGGCCGTCAGCTCGTCCATCGAGGTGTTGGCATAACCCAGGCTGCCAAAGGCCTGGCGGGCACTGGCGATGAGTTTGCTGCGGGTTTCTTCGATCATCTCGGCGCGTTGACGCGGGCTCATGGCGGGCACTCACACAGCTGATACATGGATTGACATACGCTGCGTATGTTCTCATGCTTTCTCACATACGCACCGTATGTATTTTGCCTTGCGGTGCATTTCTGGCAAGCCTCAAACAAGGTGTGATGACGATGGCAAACCCTTACCGCGAACTGTTCAACGCCCCCGGCAGCCGCGCTTTCGTGGTGGCGGGGATGATTGCGCGGATGCCGATGTCGATGACCGGCATCGGCCTGATCACCATGCTGGCCCAGCTCAAGGGCGGTTATGCGCTGGCCGGTGCGGTGGCGGCGACCTTCGCCCTGGCCACGGCCTTCTGCGCGCCCCAGGTGTCGCGCATGGTCGACCGTTTCGGCCAGGGCCGGGTACTGCCGATCGCCGCCGGTGTGGGCGGCGGGGCACTGCTGGCGTTGCTGCTGTGCACCCGCTTGCAGACGCCGCACTGGACGCTGTTCCTGTTCGCCGCCCTGGCCGGCTGCATGCCGAGCATGCCGGCCATGGTTCGCGCCCGCTGGACCGAGCTGTACCGCGGCCAGCCACAGTTGCAGACCGCCTATGCCCTGGAGTCGGTGCTCGATGAGGTGTGCTTTATCGTCGGCCCGCCGTTGTCGGTGGGGCTGTGCGTGGCGGCCTTCCCCGAGGCCGGGCCGCTGGCGGCGTTGCTGATGCTGGCGATCGGCGTCACCGCGCTGGTGGCGCAACGGGCGACCGAGCCGCCGGTGCATCCCCATGAGGCCCGGCACGACGTGTCGATC
This sequence comes from Pseudomonas sp. NFACC41-3, assembly GCF_900109505.1. Taxonomy (NCBI): domain Bacteria; kingdom Pseudomonadati; phylum Pseudomonadota; class Gammaproteobacteria; order Pseudomonadales; family Pseudomonadaceae; genus Pseudomonas; species Pseudomonas sp. NFACC41-3. The sequence continues at coordinate 664,330 of NZ_FOAE01000005.1, read as the reverse complement.
ATCCGTTCGCTGGAGTTGCAGTTGCTGGTGCTGCTGATGATCGCCATGGGCATGATCGTCGGCGTGGTGGATGTGGTCAGCGTGGCGTTCGCCCAGCAGCAGGGGCAACCCGCGGCGGCGAGCATCGTGCTGTCGGTGTACGCCATCGGTTCCTGCCTGGCGGGCATCGCCTTCGGCGCGCTGAAACTGAATATCCCGCTGCCGCGGCTGTTCATGTACGGCGGCATCGCCACCGCCGTGACCACCCTGCCATTGCTGCTGGCGAGCAATATCTTCGGCCTGTCCCTGGCGGTGTTCGTCTCCGGCCTGTTCTTCGCCCCGACCCTGATTGTCGCCATGGCCCTGGTGGAAAACATCGTGCCGCCGGCCAAGCTCACCGAAGGCCTGACCTGGCTGGTCACCGGGGTCAGTATCGGCGTGGCCATCGGTGCGGCCAGTTCCGGCTGGCTGGTGGATGCCTTTGGCGCGCGCAGCGGCTTCTGGGTAGCGCAGGCGGCAGGAGTGGTGGTGCTGGGGGCGGCGGTGCAGAGCTGGTGCCGGCTGACCCGGGGCCAGCCGGCGGTCGCCTGAGCCTTACCAGCCGCGCCCGGAGTTGACCCAGAAATTCACCGACAGCGAGGTGGATACCGACTGCACCTGGTGGAACCAGCCCTCGGGCAGGAACAGCAGGTCGCCGGCTTCCAGGATGACCCGTAGGAAGGTCACGTCCCGCGAGGCCGGAAAACGCTCGTAGTCCGGTGCGTCCGGGTTGACCTCGCAACCGTCGAGCCCGCCCTGGGGCGCGGTCGACCAGGTGCCCAGCGCCTCGCGGTGATGGGGCGCGGCGAGGATGAAGGACTTCTGGCCCCAGACCTGGGCGAACAGGTTGTCGGTGTCGTCGCGGTGCAGCGGGGTCAGGGTGCCCTTGGGGCCGATCCAGATCCGTGGCGGGATGAACAGCGAGCGGTCGAAGTAGGACGGGTACTGGATCTGCTCCAGCAACTGCGCCGGCAGGATGTTGTTGCCCATATAGGCGGGCGGTTCGCCGTCGGCGTTTTTCGGCGCCGGGTTGTCCAGCGAGGCGATGAACTCGGCCATGGAGGTCGAGCGAAAGTCGCGCTCGGTGGAAAAGGTCTTCTTCACGTAGTCGCCGTGGCGGGTGATGCCTTGCAGTTCGGCGAAGTGCACCAGCGATTCTTCGCGGCTGAGCTGGAACAGCGGCCAGTCCTGCAGGGCATCGCTGATCACCACGGGAATGCCCTGGGGCAGGTAACGCGTCCTGAACTCCTCCACCGACAGCCCGCTGCGCGGACGCCGTTCCACCGTGCGCTGGGTCGGCAGGCCGGCCGAGACTTGTTCGCTGTAGCGCGGCGGGGTGGGGTAGCGGGTGTTCATCTCGACTTTCTTTTCCAGCGCGCCACCGCCATGCCGCGCATGGTCGATGATCTGCGGCAGCAGCGTGGCCAGGCCCATGTTGCCGCTGATTTTCAGGCGGCCGCTGGCGAACAGTTCCTCGACGTTGGCGCTGCCGCCCATGATCCCGAGAAAGTCGGCCTGGCCGACCTCGATGGTGACGTCGGGCGCCGGATGCCGGCCGGCTTCGGTGCGGCTGTGCGCCTGGACCTCTGACCAGAATGCCAGCTGTGGACCGAACACGAATTGAAAGGTGCCTTCGATTCCCACGGCACCGGCATTGGCGAACAGTTTTGACAGAATGGTCTGCAAGTCCACGGCGATCTCTCTTGTTTGCGGTTTGATCTGCAGCAGAGAACGAAGGCTGTATCGGGAAATTTATGGGGACGACTGACTCAATGACGACCGGTCAAGCGAAGGGGATCTATTGTAGGAGCGAAGCTTGCTCGCGATGAACCTGAGAACACTGCGTTTACCCAATGCAAGACGCGGTGTCGTTAACGACCATCGCGAGCAATCGAGTGTCGACCGGCTGCTCCTACAGATGGGCGTCAGGCGGGCTGCCGCACTAATTTGCCGGCCAGGTGGCACGTCCAGTCTTTACCATCATTTTTCTCAAGGGGAACACCGTGACCCAGCTGACGTTGCTGTGCCTGCCGTATTCCGGAGCCAGCGCCATGGTCTACAGCCGCTGGCGGCGCAAGCTGCCCGAATGGCTGAAGTTGCAGCCGGTGGAACTGCCTGGGCGGGGCGCCCGTTACGCCGAGCCGCTGGCCACCGACATGCGCGAGCTGGCGCGGCAACTGGCGCTGGAAGTTCGCGCGGGCCTGCGTGCGCCCTATGCCTTGTTCGGCCATAGCCTGGGGGCGCTGCTGGCCTGCGAGCTGGCCCACGCCCTGCGGGCCCTGGGTGGTCCGGAACCGGTGGCTCTGTTCGCTTCGGGAACCGCGGCGCCGACCCTGCGTACCGACTACGACCGGGGTTTTGCCGACCCCAAGACGGACGAACAATTGATCGAACAGCTGCGCACCCTCAATGGCACCAGTGAAGAGGTATTGGCCAACCAGGAGTTGATGAGCCTGACCCTGCCGATCCTGCGCGCCGACTTTCTTTTGTGCGGTCGTTTTCGCCCGCTGCAGCGACCGTTGCTGAACTGCCCGGTGCATGTCCTGGGAGGCAAGGCCGACCGGGCCACCACCGAACAGTTGATTGGCTGGAGGAAGGAGACCCAGGGCAGCTTCTCCGTGGACATGCTGGCGGGCGGGCACTTCTTCATCCACGAACACGAAGCCAGGGTCCTGAGCCTGATCAAGGGCCACCTTGAGGTGCATCGTCGACGTCACCTGCAACGCGAAACCGCGGTTTCCTGAGCCAGGCAATGTAGCCGCTGCCGCAGGCTGCGAACGGCCGGTACGGCCACGGCGCTCTCGGTGGCCCCATCGCAAGATCGTCAAGCAAGGCCCTGCGGGCCTTATCGCAGCCTCGCGGGCTCGGCAGCGGCTACAGGAATGGGTGTAGCCGCTGCCGCAGGCTGCGAACGGCCGGCACGGCCGCGGCGCTCTCGGTGGCCCCATCGCCAGATCGTCAAGCAAGGCCCCGCAGGCCTTATCGCAGCCTCGCGGGCTCGACAGCGGCCAGGAGTGGGTGTAGCCGCTGCCGCAGGCTGCGAACGGCCGGCATGGCCGCGGCGCTCTCGGTGGCCCCATCGCCAGATCGTCAAGCAAGGCCCTGCGGACCTTATCGCAGCCTCGCGGGCTCGACAGCGGCTACAGGAATGGGTGTAGCCGCTGCCGCAGGCTGCGATCGGCCGGCACGGCCGCGGCGTTCTCAAGGCCCAGGCAGATCTGTCAGCCCAACGACGTGCCCAGGCGCCAGTAGCCCATCAGGGTCAGGTTGCGGCGTTCCTGGCCGCGTTCGTTGATCAGGTGGCGGCGGATGCTCATCACCGTGGCGGACTCGCCGGCCACCCAGGCATAGAAGCTGTTGTCGGCGGGCGTGGCGGTCTCCCAGGGGCGTTGTTCCTCGTCGCCCTCGCGGACCTTGATCGGCCGGTGCGCGGTGTGGGGCGGCGGCAGCTCGGCCAGCTCCCGGGCGGCATGGATCAGGGTTTCCCCGTGCTGGGCGCCCAACAGGTCCCGCGGCAGCCAGTTGAGCCGGGTCTGGGGGTTGCAGCGCAAGTCGATGCAGTCGCTTTCGTGGGGCACTTCGATAAACGCCTGCACGTCCGGGTAATCCGGATACTCCTGCAGCTCCTCGAGAATCCCGGCAATGGCCGGCAGGGCGGTTTCATCGCCCATCAGCAGCACTTTGCGGATATCTGCCGGCGGCATCCATTCATAACCGCCGGGATCGCCGCTGTAGGCCTTGTTCGGCACCACCATCTGCAGGCGGTCGCCGGGCCGGGCGTGGGTGGCCCAGCTGGACGCGGGGCCGTTGACCCCGTGCAGCACGAAGTCCACATCCAGCTCCGCCGGCAGCAGGCGCAGGGCGCGGATGGTGTAGGTGCGCATCGGCGGCTGTTGCTCGGCCGGCAGCTTGCGCCGGGCGGCGTGCCAGTCACCTTCCACCGGCAGTTGCGGGACGCTGCCGTCGGCGCCGGGGAACAGCAGCTTGATGCGCTGGTCCGGGGCCAGGGTGCGGGCCTGGGCGATGTCCTCGCCGGCGAACACCAGGCGCACCAGGGACGGACTGAGGACGATGCGCCGCTTGAGCTCGACGTTGATCACCCGGTAGCCCTTGGGTCTGGGCCGGTCGATGCCCGTCAGTTTGCGCAAGCCTTGGGTGAGGATGTCGGTCAGCGATTGAGCGGAGGACATGGGCGGGTACCTGTTGCAAGGGGGGATAAGCAAGGAACGAAGGGGGGTGGGTCCGATTTACCGTCGGCGCCGCTGGTCGGCCTGTCCTGCGCGGCCCTGGGGTTGGCGGCCGGCGTGGCGCGCGGGGTTAATTTTCCCGGGCCTTCATCCGTTCCGTAGGGATGACCGAGCCAATGCTCGATACCCCACACGCAAGTACGGATGACCCCCGATGAATGCCGAAGACTCCTTGAAGCTCGCCCGTAGATTCATTGAACTGCCGCTGGAAAAGCGCCGGCTGTTCTTGAAGGCTCTGGACAAGGAAGGCGTCGACTTCTCTCTGCTGCCTATTCCCGCGGGGGTCGCAGTGCCTGGCCGCCAGGCGTTGTCCTACGCGCAGCAGCGCATGTGGTTTCTCTGGCAGCTGGACCCGCAGAGCGCGGCCTACAACCTGCCCAACGCGGTACGCCTGAGCGGGCCGCTGGATCGGGCGGTGCTGGCCCGGGCCTTCGACTGGCTGCTGGAGCGCCATGAAAGCCTGCGCACGGTGTTCCGCCTGGAGCAGGACGAGCCGCGGCAGGTCATCCTGACGACCCAGGTGAACATCGATTACCAGGACCTGAGCGACCTTGACCCTGCGCTGCGCGAAGCCAGCGTACGGCAGCGGGCCGACGCCGAGGCGCGCCGACCCTTCGATCTGCAGCAGGGGCCGCTGTTGCGGGTCTGTGTGCTGGGATTGGGGGAGCAGGAGCACGTCATGCTGCTGACCTTGCACCATATCGTCGCCGACGGCTGGTCCATGGGCGTGCTGATCGAGGAGTTCCTGCAAGCCTACGACGCGCTGCTCCAGGGCGCGGTGCCGAATGCGCCGGCCCTGCCGATCCAGTACCGCGACTACGCCCTGTGGCAGCGCAGCTGGCTGGAGGCAGGGGAGCAGGAGCGGCAGCTGGCGTACTGGCGGGCCAAGCTCGGGGACGAGCATCCGGTGCTCAGGCTGCCCACCGATCATCCGCGCCAGGCCCATTCCAGCCGCCAGGGGCGGCGCCTGGATGTCGAGCTGGCGCCGGACCTGGCCCAGCAACTGGGCGCCCTGGCGCGACAGCAGGGGGTGACCCTGTTCGCCGTGCTGCTGGCAGGTTTCAAGCTGCTGCTGGCGCGCTACAGCGGCCAGCAGGACATCCGCGTGGGCGTGCCTATCGCCAACCGCACGCGCCAGGAAGCCGAAGGGCTGATCGGCTTCTTCGTCAACACCCAGGTGCTGCGCAGCGAGTTGAGCCCGCACTTGACGGTGGAGCAATTGCTGGCGGATATCCGCGAGACCACCCTGGGCGCGCAGGCCCACCAGGAGCTGCCTTTCGAGCGGCTGGTGGAGGCCCTGCAACTCGAGCGCAGCCTGAGCCACAGCCCGCTGTTCCAGGTGCTCTACAACCACCAGCCGCAGGTCACCGAGCTGACCACCCTGCGCAGCCGCTCCGGTCTTGAGGTGCAGGCCCTGGCGCGCAACGAGCGCACGGTGCAGTTCGACCTGACCCTGGACACCTTCGAGCGCGGTGGCCGGCTGCAGGCCGCCTTCACCTACGACTGCCAGCTGTTCGAGGAACAGACCGTCGAGCGCATGGCCGGCCACTGGCAGAACCTGCTGTGGGCGATGGTGCGTGAGCCGCGTTCGGCGATCGCCGAGCTGCCGCTGCTCAGCCCCGAACAACGCCAGGCCACCCTGGCCCAGGGCGTCGGTGCGCATGAGGCGTTCGCCGCCGTTTCGGTGCTCGAGCTGTTCGCCGAGCAGGTGCGCGTACGGCCCGAGGCCCCGGCCCTGGTGTTCGGCGAGCAGTGCCTGAGTTACCGCCAGCTGGATCAGCGCGCCGCGCGCCTGGCGGCGGCCCTGGTACTGCGTGGCGTGGGCCCCGAGGTGCTGGTGGGCATCGCCGTGGAGCGCTCCCTGGAGATGGTGGTGGGCCTGCTGGCGGTGCTCAAGGCGGGCGGTGCCTATGTGCCGCTGGATGCCCAGTACCCCGAGCAACGCTTGCGCTACATGCTGCAAGACAGCGGCGTTGCCCTGCTGCTGAGCGAGACCGCGGTGCAGGCGCGGCTGCCGCTGGCGGCCCAGGTCAGCGTGCTGTTGCTGGACCAGCCGGACAGCTGGGCGCCGGCCACCGACCCGCAGGCGCCATTGCCGCGGGTCGAGGCCGGGCACCTGGCCTATTCGATCTACACCTCCGGTTCCACCGGGGCCGCCAAGGGCGTCACCATCACCCACGCAGCCCTGGCCAACTACGTGCAGGCGATCCTGGCGCGCCTGCCGCTGGGGGCCGCGCGCAACATGGCGGTGGTCTCCACCATTGCCGCCGACCTGGGGCATACCACGCTGTTTGGCACCCTGTGCTCCGGCAGTTGCCTGCATGTGATCGACCTGGATACCGGCCTGGACGCCGAGGCCTTTTCGTCCTACCTGGACGCCCGGCAAATCGATGTGCTGAAGATCGTCCCTTCGCATTTGCAGGCGCTGATGAGCGGCGCGGAGCCGGCCCGTGCCCTGCCAAGGCAGTGCCTGGTGCTGGGTGGCGAAGCCTGCCCGGCGGCGCTGGTCAGAAAGATCGCGGCGCTGGCGCCGCAGTGCGCGGTGTTCAACCACTACGGCCCGACGGAAACCACGGTCGGCGCCCTGACCCTGGCCGCCGCTGCCGTGGATCAGTCCCTGGCGGTGGTGCCCCTGGGCCAGCCGCTGGCCAACGTTCGCGCCCGGGTGCTGGACGCCTCGTTGCAGCCCGTGGCGCCCGGCACCCCGGCCGAGCTGTACCTGGGGGGCGCCGGCCTGGCGCGGGGCTACCACCGCCGGCCGGCCTTGACCGCTGAGCGTTTCGTTCCCGACCCTTTCAGCGCCGACGGGCAGCGGCTGTACCGCACCGGTGACTTGGCGCGCTACCTCGATGGCGGGGTCATCGATTACCTGGGGCGCATCGATCACCAGGTGAAGATTCGCGGCTACCGCATCGAGCTGGGGGAAATCACCGCGGCGCTCAAGCAGTTGCCGCAGGTCGAAGACGCGGTGGCGCAGGTGGTCAGCGTGGCGGATGAGCCGCAAGTGGCGGCTTATGTGGTGCTGGCCAAGGCCAGCGCTCAGGAACCGGAAGCGGCCTGGCAGGAGATTCGCCGGCAGCTGGCGGTGGCGTTGCCCGACTACATGCTGCCGATGCATTTCATGGCCCTGGAAGGCATGCCGTTGACCGCCAACGGCAAGCTCGACCTGCGGGCCTTGCCGCCGTTGCAGCAACAGGCGCCGGTGGCGGCGTATGTCGCGCCGGTCAGCGAGTTGCAGCGGGGCATTGCGGCGATCTGGCAGGACGTGCTCAAGGTCGAGCGGGTGGGCCTGAGCGACAACTTCTTCGCCCTGGGCGGGCATTCGTTGCTGGCTACCCAGATCATTTCCCGGGTCCGCCGGCTGCTGGCGGCGGAGGTGCCGCTGCGGGTGCTGTTCGAGACCGCGCGCCTGGATGAGTTCGTCGAGCAAGTGCAGGCTTGCGCCGGCGCGGGTTCGCTGTCGCTGATCGAGGCTCTAGGGCGCGACGAGCCATTGCCGGCTTCCCATGCCCAGCAGCGGCAGTGGCTGTTCTGGCAGATGCATCCACAGAGCACCGCCTACCACACGCCGATCGTGGTCCGGCTCCAGGGGGCGCTGGACCGGCAGGCGCTGCAGCACAGCTTCGACGCCCTGGCCCGACGCCATGAAGCCTTCCGCACCACCTTTACCCAGCACCAGGACAGCCTGTGCCAGGTGGTGCACCCCCAGGGTGAAATTACCCTGGCCTGGGAACGCCTGGCCCCGGGCCTGTCCCGCGAGGCGGTCGAGGCCAGGGCCCTGGAAGAAACCCAGGTGCTGTTCGACCTGGAGCACGGCCCCCTGTGCCGGGCCCGGGTGCTGCAGATCGCCGAGCAGGACTGCCTGCTGGTGGTGACCCTGCACCACATCATTTCCGATGGCGCCTCCATGAGTGTGCTGGCCCGGGAATTCGTCGCCCTCTACCAGGGGTTCATCCAGGGCCAGGCGCCGCGGTTCGATGAACTGAGCGTGCAGTACGCCGACTACGCCAGCTGGCACCGGGCCTGGCTCGAGCAGGGCGAACAGCAGCGGCAACTGGATTACTGGCGCGAGCAGCTGGGGCTGGAGCACCCGGTGCTGGAACTGCCGGTGGACCATCCGCGCCAGGCCCTGGTGAGCCATCGCCAGGAGCGCCTGGGTTTGCGCCTGCCGCTGGACCTGGAGCAGGGCCTGCGGCGCCTGGCGCGCGAGCATGACATGACCCTGTTCCAGCTGTTCCTTGGTTCGTTCGCCCTGTTGCTGCACCGCTATTGCGATCAGCCCGATATCCGTATCGGCGTGCCGGTCAGCAACCGTCGCCACCAGGAAATGGAAGGCGTGATGGGCTTCTTCGTCAACACCCTGGTGATGCGCGTCGACCTGGCGCCGAACCTTGCGGTGGGGCAGTTGCTGCGTCAGGTCAAGGCCACGGCCCTGGCTGCCCAGGCCCATCAGGACCTGCCGTTCGACCGCCTGGTGGATGCGCTCAAGCCCCAGCGCGCGCTGGACCAGAACCCGCTGTTCCAGGTGATGTACAACCACCTGAGCATTGCCGGGGAAAGCGCCGACGGCGCCAGCCTGCCGGGCCTGCAGGCCGAGGAGATGGTCCTGCAGGGCGGTACCGCGCAATTCGACCTGACCCTGGAAACCCTGGAGACCGACGCCGGGATCAACGCGTCGTTCATCTATGCCGCTGAGTTGTTCGAGGTGTCGACCATCGAGGGTTTCGCCGATCACTGGCGCAACCTGCTGCAAGGCATGCTCGAACCGCGACAGGCGATTGGCGAGCTGCCGATGCTGGGCCGGGAGGAGCAGGGGCGGATTCGCCAGGACTGGGATCACACGCATGTGGTCTATCCGACCCAGCGTTTTGTCCACCAACTGTTCGCCGACCAGGCGGCCAGGGCACCGGAGGCGCCGGCGGTGTTGTTCGCCGAGCAGCGCCTGAGCTATCGCGAGCTGGACATTCAGGCCAACCAGCTGGCGCACAAGCTGATCGAGCTGGGCATCGGCCCGGAAGTGCGGGTGGCCATCGCCATGCCGCGTTGCGCGGAAATCATGGTGGCCTTCCTGGCGGTGCTCAAGGCGGGTGGAGTTTATGTGCCGCTGGACATCGAGTATCCCCAGGATCGCCTGCGCTACATGATGCAGGACAGCGGCGCGTGGTTGTTGCTGACCCAGAGTCACTTGCTGGAGCGCCTGCCGATCCCGGACGGTTTGCCGACCCTCAGCGTCGAAGGCACGGCCGATTTTGCGGCCTATCCGGTGACCAGCCCAGAGGTAGACCTGGCCGAGGAAAACCTCGCCTATGTGATCTACACCTCCGGTTCCACCGGCTTACCCAAAGGCGTGGCGGTGTCCCATGGCCCGCTGGCCATGCACAGCCTGGCCACCGGCGAGCGCTATGAAATGAGCCCGGCGGACTGCGAGCTGCATTTCATGTCCTTCGCTTTCGACGGCTCCCATGAAGGCTGGATGCATCCACTGATCTATGGCGCCAGCGTGCTGATCCGCGACGACAGCCTGTGGTCGCCGGAATTCACCTACGAACAGATGCACCGTTATGGCGTCACCGTCGGCGTGTTCCCGCCGGTGTACCTGCAACAGCTGGCGGTGCACGCCGAACGCGACGGCAACCCGCCGGCGGTGCGGGTCTATTGCTTCGGCGGCGATGCGGTGCCGCAGGCCAGCTATGAGCTGGCCTGGCGCGTGCTGCGGCCGAAGTACATTTTCAATGGTTATGGCCCGACCGAGACGGTGGTCACCCCACTGATCTGGAAGGCCAAGGCCGGCGATCTGTGTGATGCGGCCTATGCGCCGATCGGCAATATCGTCGGCAATCGCAGCGCCTACGTGGCCGATGCCAACCTCAACCTATTGCCGGTTGGGGTGGCGGGCGAGCTGTACCTGGGTGGCCTCGGTGTAGCCCGGGGTTACCTGGACCGGCCGGGGCTGACGGCCGAGCGTTTTATCCCCGACCCTTACAGCACCAGCGGGGCGCGGCTGTACCGCAGCGGCGACCTGACCCGTTACCGCACTGACGGTCTGGTGGAATACGTCGGCCGTGTCGACCATCAGGTGAAGGTGCGCGGCTTCCGTATCGAACTGGGCGAGATCGAGGCACGCTTGCTAGAGCAGGACCCGGTGCTGGAAGTGGCGGTGATTGCCCAGCCCGGGCCGAGCGGCCAGCAGTTGGTGGGCTACATCGTGCCGGTGGATGCCGAGGTGGCGTTGAGCAACGAGCGTCAGGCGCAGTTACGCGAGAGCATCAAGGCGCGGCTGCGGGAGAGTCTGCCGGACTACATGGTGCCGACCTACCTGCTTTTCCTCGAAGCGCTGCCGCTGACACCGAACGGCAAGCTGGACCGCAAGTCACTGCCGAAGGTCGATGCGCAACTGATGCAGCAGACCTACGTGGCGCCGCAAAACGACCTGGAGCAACAGATCGCGGCGATCTGGGCCGATGTGCTGAAGCTGGAGCAGGTCGGCGTCACCGACAACTTCTTCGAGCTGGGCGGTGATTCGATCATCTCGATCCAGGTGGTCAGCCGCGCCCGTCAGGCCGGCATCCGCTTCACTCCCAAGGACCTGTTCCAGCACCAGACGGTGCAGGGGCTGGCCACGGTGGCGGAGCAGGGCGAGGGCGGGTTGCAGATCGACCAGGGCCCGGTGCGTGGCAGCACCGCGCTGTTGCCGATCCAGCAGTGGTTCTTCGACACCCCGGTGCCGGAGCGTCATCACTGGAACCAGTCAGTGCTGCTCAAGCCGTTGAAAGCCCTGAGTGCCAAGGCGCTGGAGCACGCCTTGCACGCCTTGCTCGAACACCACGACGGCCTGCGCCTGAATTTCGTCGAAGCAGGCGCAGCCTGGAGCGCGACTTATGCGCCGTCGGCGCCGGTGACTTCGGCACCGTTGGCCGCGATGCAAGCCGATGCGCTGCTGTGGCTGGTGGACGATGCCACTGAAGATTCGCTGCAAACGCTGTGCGACGCGGCGCAACGCAGCCTCAATCTGCAACAGGGGCCTTTGCTGCGTGCCGTGCTCTGCACCTTGCAGGACGGCACCCAGCGTCTGTTGTTGGCGATCCATCACCTGGTGGTGGACGGCGTGTCCTGGCGGGTGCTGCTGGAAGACCTGCATCGGGCCCTGGTGCAGCAAGCGGCCGGGCAAGCCATCCGGCTTCCGGCCAAGACCAGCTCGACCCAGGCCTGGGCCGGGCAACTGCAAGCCTATGCCAGCAGCACGGCACTGCAGCAGGAGCTGGGTTACTGGCAGGCGCAGTTGCAGGGCGTCGAGTCGGGCCTGCCCTGCGACCGGGTAACGGATCGGGTGGCGATCAAGGATGCCCTGAGCGTCAGCACCGAGCTGGATCAGGCCTATACCCAGCGCTTGCTGCAGGATGCCCCGGCGGCCTACCGCACCCAGATCAACGACCTGCTGTTGACCGCGCTGGCCCGAGTCATCACCCGCTGGACCGGTAGCGACAGCGCCCTGGTGCAACTGGAAGGCCATGGCCGCGAGGAGCTGTTCGACAGCATCGACCTGAGCCGCACCGTGGGTTGGTTCACCAGCGTGTTCCCGGTCAAGTTGACACCGCAGGCGGCCCTGGCCGACTCGATCAAGCAGATCAAGGAACAACTGCGCGCGGTGCCGAACAAGGGCATCGGCTTTGGCGCCCTGCGTTACCTGGGGGGCGAGGCTGCCCAGCAGACTCTGGCGGCGCTGGCGGTGCCGCGTATCACCTTCAACTACCTGGGCCAGTTCGACGCCAGCTTCGACGAGCCGGATGCCTGGTTTGCCCCAAGCGCCGAAGCCAAGGGCGCAGACCAGAGTGCCGAGGCCCCGCTGGGCAACTGGCTAAGCATCAATGGCCAGGTCTATGGCGGTCAGTTGAAGCTGGGCTGGAGCTTCAGCCAGACAATGTTCGAGCGCTCGACCATCCAGCGCCTGGCGGATGACTACGCCGAGGAACTCAAGGCGCTGATCGAGCATTGCAGCCAGCCACAGCATCGTGGCGTGACGCCGTCGGACTTCCCGCTGGCGGGCCTGAGCCAGCAGCAACTGGATCGCTTGCCCGTGCCGGTAGCGCAGATCGAGGACCTCTACCCGCTGTCGCCGATGCAGCAGGGCATGCTGTTCCACACCCTGTACGAGCAGCAGGGCGGCGACTACATCAACCAGTTGCGGGTGGATGTGGACGGGCTCGATCCCGAGCGCTTCCAGCAAGCTTGGCAAGAGGCCATCGACCGTCACGATATCCTGCGCAGCGGTTTCCTCTGGCAGGGCGAGTTGCCGGCGCCGATCCAGGTGGTGCACAAGCGCATCGCCCTGGATTGTGTCGAGCATGACTGGCGTGCCGTGGCATCGGCGGCCGAGGACCTGGACGCCCTGGCCGAGCAGGAGCGCCAGCGCGGTTTCGACCTGGCGGCGGCGCCGTTGCTGCGCCTGACCCTGGTGCGTCTCGACGACCAGCGTTATCACCTGATCTACACCAACCACCACATCCTCATGGACGGCTGGAGCAACTCGCGGTTGTTGGGCGAAGTGCTGCAACGTTACTCGGGGCAATCGGCGGGGGCGGCGCCAGGCCGCTATCGCGACTACATCGCCTGGTTGCAGCGCCAGGATGCGCAGGTCGGCGAGGCCTTCTGGAAAGAGCAACTGGCGGCCCTGGACGAGCCGACCCGCCTGGCCCAGGCCATCGGCCGCAGCGGGCCGAGCACCGTGGACAAAGGCCATGGGGCTTACCAGCAGCAGTTGGACGAGCAGCAAACCCAGCGCTTGAGCGAGTTCGCCCGCCAGCAGAAGGTCACGGTCAATACCCTGGTGCAAGCCGCCTGGCTGTTGTTGCTGCAACGCTACACCGGGCAGGACACGGTGGTGTTTGGCGCCACGGTGTCCGGGCGTCCCGCGGAACTCAAAGGCGTGGAGCAGCAGATCGGCCTGTTTATCAACACCCTGCCGGTGGTGGCCTCGCCGCGGCCGGACATGGCCGCCAGCGCCTGGCTACAGCTGGTGCAGGAACGCAACCTGGCCCTGCGCGATTTCGAACACACGCCGTTGTATGACGTGCAGCGCTGGGCCGGCCTGGGTGGCGAAGCCCTGTTCGACAACATCCTGGTGTTCGAGAACTACCCGGTGTCCGAAGCCCTGGCACAAGGCGCTCCGGCGCAGTTGAGCTTCGGCGTGGCGGCCAACCACGAGCAGACCAACTACCCGTTGACCCTGTCGGTCTACCTGGGGCAGACCCTGGCCTTCGACTACAGCTATGCCCGCGAGCATTTTGCCCAGGCGGACATCCAGCAACTGGCCGGCTACCTGGAGCAACTGCTCATGGGCATGCTGGCGAGCCCGCAGGGCAGCATCGGCGAGCTGTCGTTGCTTGGCGCCACCGAGCGTCGGCTGATCGACGAGCAGCTCGGCCGGACCCCGGCGCGGGACCTGGCGCCGCAGTCTGTCCATCAGTTGATCGAGGCCCAGGCCCAGCGCACCCCGGATGCCGTGGCACTGCTGTGTGGCGACCGGCAACTGAGCTACGGCCAGTTCAACCAGCGGGCCAACCAACTGGCCCACAAGCTGATCGAGCAGGGCATCGGTCCGGATGTCCGGGTCGGTATCGCCGTGGAGCGCGGGCTGGACATGATTGTCGGCCTGCTGGCGGTGCTCAAGGCCGGTGGCGCCTACGTGCCGCTGGACCCTGAATACCCCCAGGACCGCCTGCACTACATGATGCAGGACAGCGGCATCCAGCTCTTGCTGACCCAGGCGCCACTGCTTGAACGCTTGAAGGATGGCGTAGCGGTGCCGCACCTGTGCCTGGACCTGCATGAGCACAGCCTGCACGGCTACCCCCTGGACAATCCGCGCTCGCGGGCCCAGGCCGGCAACCTGGCGTACGTGATGTACACCTCCGGTTCCACCGGGCGGCCCAAGGGCGTGGATATCAGCCACGCTGCCTTGAGCCGGCACGCCCAGGTTTCCCGGGATTATTTCAAGATGACCGCTGAGGATCGCGGGCTGCAGTTCTCCACCTTCAACTTCGACGCCTTCGTCGAGCAGCTGTACCCGGCGCTGATCTGCGGCGCCTCGGTGGTGATCCGTGGCAAGGACCTGTGGGACAGCGAGACCTTCTACCGTGAGCTGATCGGGCAGGGCATCAGCATCGTCGACTTGAGCACCGCCTACTGGTTCATGCTCGGCAAGGATTACGCCAGCCGCGAACCCCGGGACTTCGGGCGCCTGCGCCAGCTCAACCTGGGCGGCGAAGCCATGGCGGCCGAAGGCGTGGCCGCGTGGAAAAAGGCCGGGTTGAAGGACGTTTGCCTGCTCAATACCTACGGGCCCACCGAGGCCACGGTGAGTGTCACCGCCCATGACTGCAGCCGCTACCTGCGGGACGACGCAACCCTGCCGAGCCAGATCCCCCTGGGCAAGGGCCTGCCGGGCCGTTCCATCTACCTGCTGGACAACAGCGGCAACCTGACCCTCAAGGGCGCCACCGGCGAGCTGATGATCGGCGGCGAGCTGTTGGCCCGGGGTTACCACGATCGCCCAGGTCTCACGGCGGAGCGTTTCATCCCCGACCCGTTCAGCCAGGACGGCGGGCGCCTGTATCGCTCCGGTGACCTGGCGCGCTACGACGCCGAGGGTGTGATCGATTACGCCGGGCGTATCGACCACCAAGTGAAGATCCGTGGGTTCCGGATCGAGATGGGCGAGATCGAAGCCCGTCTGCTGGAGCTACCGCAAGTGCGCGAAGCCGTGGTGCTGGCCCAGGAAGGGGCGGGAGGTCCGCAGTTGGTGGCTTATCTGGTCGCCGCAGAAGGCGTCGCGGCGCAGAGCCAGGACGACCAGGCCCGGTTGCGCGACGAGTTGAAAGCGGCGCTCAAGGCGGTGCTGCCGGACTACATGCTGCCGGCGCACCTGCTGTTCCTGGAAGCGCTGCCGCTGAGCCCCAACGGCAAGCTGGACCGCAAGGCCCTGCCCAAGGCCGACGCCAGCCTGTTGCAGCAGGCCTATGTCGCGCCGCAGAGCGAGCTGGAACAACAGGTCGCGGCGATCTGGGCCGAGGTGCTCGAAGTCGAGCGAGTGGGCATGAACGATAACTTCTTTGAATCAGGTGGGCATTCCTTGTTGGTAACCGCGATGGTCTCTCGAGTCCAGCTCAAGCTTGGGCGTCAAGTCAGTGTGCAGATGGCGTTCGAATTTCCAACCCTGGGGCTGTTCGTCAGCCAGTTGCAGCAGGCCCCGGGCCAGGCGCAGGGCACCGACCTGAGTGCGCTGGCGCTGTTGCTCGACGAAATGGAGGCCGTGTAATGGATAACGCCACCGCGTTGAAGATTGTCAAAGGCTTCATCCTGCTGCCGCTGGAGAAGCGCAAGGTCTACCTGCAGAAGATGCTGGAGCAGGGCATTTCCCCGGCCAACCTGCCGATTCCGCAGGTGCGCCTGAGCCAGGCGCGCCTGCCGCTTTCCTATGCCCAGCAACGCCAGTGGTTTCTCTGGCAACTGGCGCCGGACAGCACCGCCTATCACATCCCCAAGGCCCTGCGCCTGCGTGGCCGGCTGGACGTGGAGGCCTTGCAGCGCAGCTTCGACACATTGATTGCCCGCCATGAAAGCCTGCGCACGCATTTCGTCGAGGACGCCGACGCGGCGGTGCAAGTGGTGCTGCCCGAGGTGCGCCTGGAAATCGCCCGCCAGTCGCTGCCGGCCATGGCCGATGAACGCGAGATCGACAGCGCGGTGCAGGGCTTCGTGCAGGCCCAGACCCGGCAGTTGTTCGATCTGCTGCAAGGGCCTTTGCTCAGGGTCGGCCTGTTGCGAGTGGCCGAGGACGACCATGTGCTGGTCCTGACCCAGCACCATATCGTTTCCGATGGCTGGTCGATGCAGGTCATGGTGGATGAGTTGATGAGCCTCTACATCGGCTACAGCCAGGGGCAACAGCCCCAGCTGCCGCCGCTGCCGATCCACTACGCCGACTACGCCATCTGGCAGCGCAACTGGATGGAAGCCGGTGAGAAGGAGCGGCAACTGGCCTACTGGACCGCCCAGCTGGGGGGCGAGCAGCCCCTGCTGGAACTGCCGCTGGATCGTCCGCGTCCGGCCGTCCAGAGCCATCGCGGCGCGCGCCTGGAGCTGATCCTGGAGCAGCCGTTGAGTGAAGCCCTGGGCAGCCTGGCCCAGCGTGAGGGGGTGACCCTGTTCATGCTGTTGCTGGCCTCGTTCCAGGTTCTACTGCACCGCTACAGCGGCCAGGCGGATATCCGCGTCGGGGTGCCCATCGCCAACCGCAACCGGGTCGAGACCGAGCGCCTGATCGGCTTCTTCGTCAATACCCAGGTGCTCAAGGCCGAGATCGACGGGCAGATGTCCTTCAGCCAACTTTTGCAGCAGGTGCGGCAAACCGCCCTGGCGGCCCAGGCGCATCAGGACCTGCCTTTCGAGCAATTGGTGGAGGCGCTGCAACCGGAGCGCAGCCTGAGCCACAACCCGCTGTTCCAGGTGATGTTCAACCATCAGGTCGAGGCCGCGGCTCCAGCCGGCGCCTTCAGCCTGCCGGGCCTGGGCATCGAAGCCCTGGACTCGGCGGGGCAGTCGGCGCAGTTCGACCTGACCCTGGACACCGTGGAGACCCAGGGCCGGATCGCCGCCGCGCTGATCTATGCGACCGACGTATTCGATGCCGCGACCATCGAGCAGATGGCCAGCCACTGGCGCCAGTTGCTGCAGGGCATGGTCCGCCAGCCAGAGCAGCGCATTGGCCTGTTGCCGATGCTCGACGCCGGGGAGCAGGCGCGGATCGTGGCCCAGTGGAATCCGCAGCCGCAGGCATTCCCCTCGACGGCCTGCGTGCACCAGCTGATCGAGGCGCAGGCGGCGCAGGCGCCCGAGGCCATCGCCCTGACGTTCCAGGGGCAGCACCTGGACTACCGGCAGCTCAATGAACGGGCCAACCGCCTGGCGCACAAACTCATCGAGCAGGGCGTGGGGCCCAATGTGCTGGTGGGGCTGGCGGCGGAGCGTGGCCTGGAGATGCTGATCGGCCTGCTGGCGATCCTCAAGGCCGGCGGTGCCTATGTGCCGCTGGACCCGGCCTATCCTCAGGACCGTCTGCAACACATGATGCAGGACAGCGGCATCAGGCTGCTGCTGACCCAGGCGCCTCTGCGCCAGGGGCTGCCGGCATTTGCCGGCAGCACCCTGTTGCTCGAGCAGCCGCTCGAGGACTACGGGGTGCACAACCCCGAGGTCGGGGTGACCCCGCAGGACCTGGCCTATGTGATCTATACCTCAGGCTCCACCGGCAAGCCCAAGGGCACCTTGCAGCCCCATCACAACGTGCTGCGGCTGTTCGCGGCGACCGCCGACTGGTTCCGCTTCGGCCCGCGGGATGTCTGGAGCCTGTTCCATTCCTATGCCTTCGACTTCTCCGTGTGGGAGATCTTTGGTGCCCTGATGCATGGCGGGCGCCTGTTGATCGTGCCCCAGGAGGTGGCGCGCTCGGCCCAGGACTTCTACCCGCTGCTCTGCGCCGAAGGGGTCACGGTGCTCAACCAGACGCCGTCGGCCTTCCGCCAGTTGATGCACGTGGCCTGCGCCGCCGAACAGGGGCATGCGCTGCGCTACATCGTGTTCGGCGGCGAGGCCCTGGAGGTCAATACCCTGCAACCCTGGTTCCAGCGTTTTGGCGACCGCCAGCCGCAGCTGGTGAACATGTACGGCATCACCGAAACCACGGTGCATGTCACCTACCGCCCGCTGTCCCGGGCTGACGTGACGCTGGCGGGGGCCAGTCCGATCGGCGAGCTGATTCCCGACATGTCCTGGTACCTGCTGGACGGCAATCTGCAACCGGTGCCCAAGGGTTGCATCGGTGAGCTGTATGTCGGGCGCGCCGGGCTGGCCTGGGGCTACCTCAACCGCGGCGACCTGAGCGCCGCGCGGTTTGTCCCGGACCCCTTCGGCGAACCTGGCGCGCGCCTGTACCGTACCGGCGACCTGGCGCGTTACCAGGCCGATGGTTCGATCGGCTACATCGGTCGCATCGACCATCAGGTGAAGATCCGCGGTTTTCGCATCGAACTGGGCGAGATCGAAGCACGCCTGCTGGAACTGCCGGCGGTGCGCGAGGCGGTGGTCCTGGCCCAGGAGGGGCCGGACGGTCCGCAACTGGTGGCCTATGTGGTGCCGGCTGGCCCGGCCTGGAATGACCTGGCCTGGAACGACCCGGCCCTGGCCGACGCGCAACTGACCCTGCGCGAACACCTCAAGGCCGGGTTGCGTGAGCATCTGCCGGCGTACATGGTGCCGGCCCACGTGCTGTTCCTGCCGGCCTTGCCGCTGACCGCCAACGGCAAGCTCAATCGCGGTGCCTTGCCCGCTGTCGACAGCGGCTTGCGGCAGCGCGCCCATGTGGCCCCGCGCACGGAACTTGAGGCACAGGTGGCCGGGATCTGGGCCGATGTGCTGAAACTGGACCGGGTGGGCCTGAGCGACAATTTCTTCGAACTGGGCGGCCACTCGCTGCTCGCCACCCAGGTGATGTCGCGGCTGCGCCAGGAACTGGGCATCGAGGCGCCTCTCAAACGGCTCTTCGAAGGCGAGTCGCTGGAACACTTCGTGGGTCTGCTGGCAGCTGAAACCCCGGCCGCGCTGGAAGCGATTCCCCTAGTGGATCGCCAGCAGCCCCTGGCGGTCTCCTATGCCCAGGAACGCCAGTGGTTCCTCTGGCAACTGGATGCCGACAGCAGCGCCTATCACATCCCCATGGCCCTGCGCCTGCGCGGCGCCCTGGATGACGCGGCGCTGCAGAGCAGCTTCGATGCCCTGATCGCTCGCCATGAAACCCTGCGTACGCGCTTTGTCGAGGGCCCCCAGGGCCTGACTCAGGTGATCGAGGCCCAGACCCGCTTGCGGATCGACCGGCAGGACCTGTCCCTGCTGGTGGAACCCGGCAACGCCGAGCAATTGATCCAGCAGGTGATCGAGGCCCAGGTACGCCAGGCCTTCGACCTGCGCCAGGGGCCTTTGCTGCGGGCCACCCTGGTGCGCCTGGCGGCGGACGAGCATGTGCTGGTGCTGGTGCAGCACCATATCGTCTCCGATGGCTGGTCGATGCAACTGATGGTCGAGGAGCTGATCCAGCTGTATGGCGCCCATGCCCAGGGGCAGTCGGCCGAGTTGCCGGCGCTGGCGGTGCAGTACGCGGACTACGCGGCCTGGCAACGGCAATGGATGGACGCCGGCGAGCGTGAACGTCAATTGGGCTACTGGCTGCGGCAACTGGAAGGCGGCACCCAGGTGCTGGACCTGCCACTGGACCATCCCCGTCCGTTGCAGCAAAGCCACCGCGGCGCGCGCCTGGGCATCAGCCTGGACGGCGCGTTGCCGGGCGCCTTGAAGCAACAGGCGCAGCGCGAAGGGGTGACCCTGTTCATGCTGTTGCTGGCCTCGTTCCAGGTGCTGCTGCACCGCTACAGCGGCCAAGCGGATATCCGCGTTGGCGTACCCACCGCCAACCGCAACCGGGTCGAGACCGAGCGCCTGATCGGCTTCTTCGTCAATACCCAGGTGCTCAAGGCCGAGGTCGACGGGCAATCGAGCTTCAGCGACTTCCTTGGTCAGGTCAAAGGCCGTGCCCTGGAAGCCCAGGAGCACCAGGACCTGCCTTTCGAACAGTTGGTGGAGGCCCTGAACCCGGAGCGCAGCCTGAGCTACAGCCCGTTGTTCCAGGTGCTGTTCAACCACCAGGCCGCCGCCCGCCAGGGCGCCCGGGGGCTGGTGGTGCCCGGCTTGCAGGTGGAGATGCTCAGCGGCGAGGAGAGCAGTACCCAGTTCGACCTGACCCTGGACACCTTCGAGTCCGACGATGGCCTGTGGGCGTCCATGACCTATGCCACCGACCTGTTCGAGGCGTCGACCATCGAGCGCCTGGCCCTGTCCTGGGTGCAGTTGCTGCAGGGCATTGTCCAGCAGCCGCGCCAACGCCTGGGGGATCTGCCGCTGCTGGCGGCCTCCGAGCAGAATAAGTTGCTGCACGAGTGGACCCCGGCCACGGGTGAATTCCCCTGCGATGGCTGCGTGCAGCAACTGGTGGAAGCGCAAGCACTGAAAACCCCCGAGGCCGAAGCCCTGCTGTTCGCCGGGCAAAGCCTGAGCTACCGGGAACTCAATGCCCGGGCCAACCGTCTGGCGCACAAGTTGATCGAGTTGGGTGTGGGGCCTGAAGTGCGGGTTGGCGTGGCCTTGCAGCGCACCCCAGAGATGGTCGTGGCCCTGTTGGCGGTGCTCAAGGCCGGGGGCGCCTATGTGCCGCTGGACCCGGATTATCCACAGGACCGCCTGGCCCATATGCTGCGCGACAGCCAGGCGCAGATCCTCCTGACCGAGAGCGCATTGCTGTCTCTGCTGCCTTCCGTGGAGTCCTTGCAGACCCTGCAACTGGATGCGCAGCCGGGCTGGCTGGACGCTTATTCGCTCGACAATCCGGCGCCGCGAGTGACCGCGGACAACCTGGCCTATGTGATCTACACCTCCGGTTCCACCGGCTTGCCCAAGGGCGTGGCGATTGCCCATCGCAACGTGCTGGCGCTGATCGACTGGTCCAGCCGGGTGTACTGGGCCGATGACCTGCAAGGGGTGTTGGCTTCGACCTCGATCTGCTTCGACCTGTCGGTGTGGGAGCTGTTCGTGACCCTGTCCAGCGGTGGCTCCATCGTCCTGGCGCGTAACGCCCTGGAGTTGCCGGAACTGGCGGACCGCGACCGGGTACGGCTGATCAACACCGTGCCTTCGGCGATCGCTGCGCTGCAACGCAGCGGGCAGATTCCGCCCAGCGTGCGGATCATCAACCTGGCGGGCGAGCCGCTGAAGCAGGCGCTGGTGGATAGCCTCTACCAGCAGCCGGGGCTGGTGCATGTCTACGACCTGTATGGTCCTTCGGAAGACACCACCTACTCGACCTACACCCGGCGCGAGGCCGGCGGCCAGGCCAATATCGGCCGGGCCATCAGCAATACCCAGAGCTATATCTTGAGCCCGGATTTGCAACCGGTACCGGTGGGCAGCGCCGGCGAGTTGTACCTGGCCGGTGCCGGGGTGACCCGTGGTTACCTGGCGCGCCCGGGGCTGACCGCCGAGAAGTTCGTGCCCAATCCGTTCTCCAGCGACGGTGGCCGGCTGTACCGTACCGGCGACCTGACCCGTTACCGCGCCGATGGGGTGATCGAATACATCGGGCGTATCGACCATCAGGTGAAGATCCGCGGCTTCCGTATCGAGCTGGGGGAAATCGAGGCACGGCTGGTGCAGCAGGCGGCGGTGCGCGAAGCCTTCGTCCTGGCCCATGACGGTGAAAACGGCCAGCAACTGGTGGCCTATATCGTGCCGAGCGATGCCGGGGCGGCGGTTGCCGGTGACGCGCAACTGGCCCTGCGCGAAAGCATCAAGACTGCCCTGAAAGAACATCTGCCGGACTACATGGTGCCGGCGTACCTGTTGTTCCTCGAGGCGCTGCCGCTGACGCCGAACGGCAAGCTGGACCGCAAGGCCCTGCCCAAGGTCGATGCGCAGCAGCTGCAACAGGTCTATGTGGCGCCGCAGAGCCAGCTTGAGCAACGGATCGCCGCCATCTGGGCCGATGTGCTGAAGCTGGAACAGGTGGGGGTCACCGATAACTTCTTCGAACTGGGCGGCGACTCGATCATCTCGATCCAGGTGGTCAGCCGCGCGCGCCAGGCCGGTATTCGCTTTACCCCGCGGGACCTGTTCCAGTACCAGACGGTGCAAGGTCTGGCGGCGGTGGCCGAGCAGGGCGAGGGCGGGGTGCGGATCGACCAGGGTCCGGTGCGCGGCAGCACGGCGCTGTTGCCGGTGCAGCAGTGGTTCTTCGAGGCGTCCATGAGCGAGCGCCATCACTGGAACCAGTCGGTGCTGCTCAAGCCGGCCCAGCCGTTGCGCGCCGAAGTGGTGGAAAACGCCTTGCAGGCGCTATGGGTGCAGCATGACGCCCTGCGCTTGCAGTTCAACCAGCAGGCCGATGGCTGGTCGGCGCGGTTCGCCGATGCCGGCCAGCGGCCGAGCCTGCTCTGGCAGGTCACGGCGCAGAGCACCCAGGCCATGGAGCAATCGGCGATCGAGGCCCAGCGCAGCCTGAACCTGCAGGACGGACCGCTGTTGCGGGCCGTGCTGTTCAGCCTGGCGGACGGCAGCCAGCGCCTGTTGCTGGTGATCCACCACCTGGTGGTGGACGGGGTGTCCTGGCGGATCCTGCTGGAGGACTTGCAACTGGCCCACGCGCAATTGAGCGCCGATCAGCCCCTGGCATTGCCGGCCAAGACCAGCTCGACCCAGGCCTGGGCCGAGCAGATGCAGGCCTATGCCCAAAGCGCGGCGCTGCAAGAGGAACTCAAGTACTGGCAGGCCCAGTTGCAAGGCGTCGAGTCGAGCCTGCCGCTGGATCGCCCCGTGACCGCGTTGCAGAACCAGCATGCCAGCAGCCTGAGTTCGCGTCTGGACAAGGCCCATACCCAGCGCCTGTTGCAGGACGCCCCGGCGGCCTACCGCACGCAGATCAACGACCTGCTGCTCACGGCCCTGGCCCGGGTCATCACCCGCTGGACCGGCGAGGCCAGCGCCCTGGTGCAACTGGAAGGCCATGGTCGCGAAGAGCTGTTCGATGACCTGGACCTGACCCGCACCGTGGGTTGGTTCACCAGCATGTTCCCGGTCAAGCTGACGCCGCAGGCGGCCCTGGCCGACTCGATCAAGCAGATCAAGGAACAGCTGCGCGCCGTGCCGAACAAGGGCATCGGCTTTGGCGCCCTGCGTTACCTGGGGGACGAGGCGGCCCGGCAGGCCCTGGCGGCCCTGGCCGTACCGCGCATCACCTTCAACTACCTGGGGCAGTTCGACGGCAGCTTCGACGAGCAGGATTCCCTGTTCAAACCTACCGGTGAAGCCAAGGGCGAAGACCAGAGCCCGCTGGCTCCGCTGAGCAACTGGCTGAGCCTGGATGGCCAGGTCTATGGTGGCGAGCTGAGCCTGAGCTGGACCTTCAGCGCGCAGATGTTCGACGCCGCGACCATCCAGCGCCTGGCGGACGACTATGCCGAGGAACTCAAGGCCCTGGTGGAGCATTGCTGCGAGCCGGGCCAGGGCGGGGCGACGCCGTCGGACTTCCCGCTGGCTGGCCTGAACCAGCAGCAGCTGGACCGCCTGCCGGTGGCGCTGGCCCAGGTCGAAGACCTCTACCCCCTGTCGCCGATGCAGCAGGGCATGCTGTTCCACACCCTGTACGAGCAGGCCGCGGGCGACTACATCAACCAGCTGCGAGTGGACGTGGACGGGCTCGATCCGCTGCGCTTCCAGCAGGCCTGGCAGGCGGCCATCGATCGGCACGACATCCTGCGTACCGGCTTTATCTGGCAGGGCGAGCTATCGACACCGCTGCAGGTGGTGCACAAGCACATCGCCCTGGAGTGCAGCGAGCACGACTGGCGTGGCCAGCCACAGCCGCAGGAAGCCCTGGACGCCCTGGCCGCCGCCGAGCGCCAGCGTGGCTTCGAGCTGGATGCGGTGCCGTTGCTGCGCCTGACCCTGGTGCGTATCGACGACCAGCGTCATCACCTGATCTACACCAACCATCACATCCTGATGGACGGCTGGAGCAACTCGCAGTTGCTCGGCGAAGTGCTGCAGCGTTATGCCGGCCAGGCGCCGAACCATGCGCCCGGTCGCTACCGCGATTACATCGCTTGGCTGCAACGCCAGGATGCCCAGGCCTGCGAACGTTTCTGGAAAGAACAATTGCAGGCGCTGGACGAACCGACCCGCCTGACCCAGGCCCTGTCCCGGGTCGCGCAGATGCCGGCCGGCGCCGGCCATGGCCAGCACCATCGCGAGCTGGACCTGGCGCAGACGGCACGCCTTGGCGAATTTGCCCGGCAGCAGAAGGTCACCATCAATACCCTGGTGCAAGCGGCCTGGCTGCTGTTGCTGCAGCGTTGCACCGGCCAGGAAAGCGTGGTGTTCGGCGCCACGGTGGCGGGGCGTCCGGCGGAGCTCAAGGGCATCGAGCAGCAAGTGGGCCTGTTCATCAACACCTTGCCGGTGGTGGCCACGCCACGTCCGGACATGACCGTGAGCCAATGGCTGCAGGCGGTGCAGAGCCGCAACCTGGCGCTGCGCGACTATGAATACACGCCGCTGTACGAAGTGCAGCGTTGGGCCGGGATGGGTGGCGATGCGCTGTTCGACAACATCCTGGTGTTCGAGAACTACCCGGTGTCCGAGGCGCTGGAAAAAGGCGCGCCGGCACAACTGCAGTTCGGCGCGGTGGGCAACTTTGAGCAGACCAACTACCCGCTGACGGTCGCGGTCAATCTGGGCCAGAGCCTGTCGTTCGAATTCATCTACGCCCGCGAGTCGTTCTCCGAGGCGTCGATGGTGCAGTTGGGCGGGCACTTGCAGAGCCTGTTGCTGAGCCTGATGGCGCATCCGCAGACGGGCCTGGGCGAATTGCCATTGTTAACCCTGGAAGAGCAGCGCGGCATCCGCCAGGACTGGGATCACACGCATGCGGTCTATCCGACCCAGCGTTTTGTCCACCAGCTGTTCGCCGATCAGGCGGCCAGGGCGCCGGAGGCGCCGGCGGTGTTCTTCGCCGAACAGTGCCTGAGCTATCGCGAGCTGGACATTCAGGCCAACCAACTGGCGCACAAGCTGATCGAGCTGGGCGTCGGCCCGGAAGTGCGGGTGGCCATCGCCATGCCGCGTTGCGCGGAAATCATGGTGGCCTTCCTGGCGGTGCTCAAGGCCGGTGGGGTCTATGTACCGCTGGATATCGAATACCCCCAGGACCGTCTGCGCTACATGATGCAGGACAGCGGTGCGTGGTTGTTGCTGACCCAGAGCCATCTGCTGGAGCGCCTGCCGATCCCGGACGGTTTGCCGACCCTCAGCGTCGAAGGCGCGGCCGATTTTGCGGCCTATCCGGTGACCAGCCCAGAGGTAGACCTGGCCGAGGAAAACCTCGCCTATGTGATCTACACCTCCGGCTCCACCGGCTTGCCCAAGGGCGTGGCGGTGTCCCATGGCCCGCTGGCCATGCACAGCCTGGCCACCGGCGAGCGCTATGAAATGAGCCCGGCGGACTGCGAGCTGCATTTCATGTCCTTCGCTTTCGACGGTTCCCATGAAGGCTGGATGCACCCGCTGATCTACGGTGCCAGTGTATTGATCCGCGACGACAGCCTGTGGTCGCCGGAATACACCTACGAACAGATGCACCGTTATGGCGTCACCGTGGGGGTGTTCCCGCCGGTGTACCTGCAACAACTGGCGGTGCACGCCGAGCGCGACGGCAACCCGCCGGCGGTGCGGGTCTACTGCTTCGGCGGCGACGCAGTGCCCCAGGCCAGCTATGACCTGGCCTGGCGCGTGCTGCGGCCGAAGTACATCTTCAACGGCTACGGCCCGACCGAAACCGTGGTCACTCCGCTGATCTGGAAGGCCCGTGCCGGCGATCCGTGTGACGCGGCCTATGCGCCGATCGGCAATATCGTCGGCAATCGCAGCGCCTACGTGGCCGATGCCAACCTCAACCTGTTGCCGGTGGGCGTGGCGGGCGAACTGTACCTGGGCGGACTGGGCGTGGCCCGGGGTTACCTGGACCGGCCGGGGCTGACAGCCGAGCGTTTTATCCCCGACCCTTACAGCACCAGCGGTGCGCGCTTGTACCGCAGCGGCGACCTGACCCGCTACCGCACCGACGGTCTGGTGGAATACGTCGGCCGTGTCGACCATCAGGTCAAGGTGCGCGGCTTCCGTATCGAACTGGGTGAAATCGAAGCGCGCTTGCTGGAACAGGACCCGGTACTGGAAGTGGCGGTGATCGCACAGCCAGGGCCGAGCGGCCAGCAACTGGTGGGCTATATCGTGCCGGTGGACGCCGAGGTGGCGTTGAGCAACGAGCGTCAGGCGCAGCTGCGGGAAAGCATCAAGGCCCGCCTGCGGGAAAACCTGCCGGACTACATGGTGCCGACCTACCTGCTGTTCCTCGAAGCACTGCCGCTGACGCCGAACGGCAAGCTGGACCGCAAGTCGTTGCCCAAGGTCGATGCGCAGTTGATGCAGCAGACCTACGTAGCGCCGCAAAACGACTTGGAGCAACAGATCGCGGCGATCTGGGCCGATGTGCTGAAGCTGGAACAGGTGGGCGTCACCGACAACTTCTTCGAGCTGGGCGGCGATTCGATCATCTCGATCCAGGTGGTCAGCCGCGCCCGTCAGGCCGGCATCCGCTTCACTCCCAAGGACTTGTTCCAGCACCAGACGGTGCAGGGGCTGGCCACGGTGGCGGAGCAGGGCGAGGGCGGGTTGCAGATCGACCAGGGCCCGGTGCGTGGCCAGATGGCGTTGCTGCCGATCCAGCAATGGTTCTTCGACACCCCGGTGCCGGAGCGCCATCACTGGAACCAGTCGGTGTTGCTCAAACCGGCCCAGCCTGTGCAAGCGGCTGTCCTGGAGACGGCCTTGCAGGCGCTGACGGTGCAGCACGACGCCTTGCGCCTGCGGTTTGTCGAGGGCGAGGGGGGCTGGAGCGCAGCGTTCGCCGAGTTCGACGAGCAGACGCAACTGCTGTGGCAGGCCAGCGTGGCCAACGACCAGGCGTTGCAGCAATTCAGTGAGCGCGCCCAGCGCAGCCTGAACCTGCAGGACGGCCCGCTGCTGCGTGCCGTGCTCTTTACCCTGGCTGACCAGAGTCAGCGCTTGCTGCTGATCTTCCATCACCTGGTGGTGGATGGGGTGTCCTGGCGGATCCTCCTGGAAGACCTGCAGGCGTTGCTGGGCAACCGGCCGCTGCCGGCCAAGTCCAGTTCGACCCAGGCCTGGGCCGGGCAGTTGCAGGCTTATGCCAGCAGCGCGGCCCTGCAACAGGAACTGGGTTACTGGCAGGCACAGCTGCAAGGCGTCGACTCGAGCCTGCCCTGGGATCACGCCAGCGACGGGCTGCAGAACCAGCACGCGTGCAGTGTCGATACCCGGCTGAGCAAGCGCGATACCCAGCGCCTGCTGCAGGATGCCCCGGCGGCCTACCGCACCCAGATCAACGACCTGCTGCTGACGGCATTGGCGCGGGTTATCACCCGCTGGACCGGCGAGGCCAATGCCCTGGTGCAACTGGAAGGCCATGGCCGCGAAGAGCTGTTCGACAACATCGACCTGAGCCGCACCGTGGGTTGGTTCACCAGCGTGTTCCCGGTCAAGCTGACACCGCAGGCGGCCCTGGCCGACTCGATCAAGCAGATCAAGGAGCAGCTGCGTGCCGTGCCGAACAAGGGCATCGGCTTTGGCGCCCTGCGTTACCTGGGGGGCGAGGCTGCCCAGCAGACCCTGGCCGCTCTTGCGGTGCCGCGTATCACCTTCAACTACCTGGGCCAGTTCGATGCCAGTTTCGATGAAGAGCAGGCGCTGTTCACGCCGGCCCGTGAAGCCAAGGGTGAAGACCAGAGTGCCGAGGCCCCGCTGGGCAACTGGCTAAGCATCAATGGCCAGGTCTATGGCGGCGAGCTGAGCCTGGGCTGGAGCTTCAGCCAGGCGATGTTCGAGCCGGCGACCATCCAGCGCCTGGCGGATGAGTACGCCGAGGAGCTCAGGGCGCTGATCGAGCATTGCAGCCAGCCGCAGCACCGTGGCGTGACGCCGTCGGACTTCCCGCTGGCGGGCCTGAGCCAGCAGCAACTGGATCGCTTGCCCGTGCCGGTGGCGCAGATCGAGGACCTCTACCCACTGTCGCCGATGCAGCAGGGTATGCTGTTCCACACCCTGTACGAGCAGGCCGCGGGCGACTACATCAACCAGCTGCGGGTCGACGTGGACGGGCTCGACCCGCGGCGCTTCCAGCAGGCCTGGCAGGACGCCATCGATCGCCACGACATTTTGCGCAGCGGCTTTATCTGGCAAGGCGAGCTATCGACGCCGGTTCAAGTCGTGCACAAGCAGATCGTGCTGGACTGTGTCGAGCATGACTGGCGTGGCCAGCCTCAACAGCAAGAGGCCCTGGATACTCTGGCCGATGCCGAGCGTCAGCGCGGTTTCGAGCTCAGCGCTGCGCCGTTGCTGCGCCTGACCCTGGTACGGATCGACGACCAGCGTTATCACCTGATCTACACCAACCATCACATCCTGATGGATGGCTGGAGCAACTCGCAGCTGCTCGGCGAGGTGTTGCAACGTTATGCCGGTCAGTTGCCGGGCCATGTGCCCGGTCGCTACCGCGATTACATCGCTTGGTTGCAGCGTCAGGACGCCCAGGCCAGCGAGCGTTTCTGGAAAGAGCAACTGGTGGCCCTGGACGAGCCGACCCGCCTGGCCCAGTCCATGGTGGCGGCTGCGCAGGGGTTGAGCGCCAGCGGCCATGCCACCCATCTGCACAGCCTGGATGCGCAGCAGACCCGACGCCTGGGCGAGTTCGCCCGCCAGCAGAAGGTCACGGTCAACACCCTGGTGCAAGCCGCCTGGCTGTTGTTGCTGCAACGCTGCACCGGACAGGACACGGTGGCGTTTGGCGCCACGGTGTCCGGGCGTCCCGCGGAACTCAAAGGCGTGGAGCAGCAGATCGGTCTGTTTATCAACACCCTGCCCGTGCTGGCCACGCCACGTCCGGACATGACGGCGCGCGACTGGCTGCAAGCGGTGCAACGCCACAACCTGGCCTTGCGTGACTACGAACATACGCCGCTGTATGAAGTGCAGCGCTGGGCCGGCCTGGGTGGCGAAGCCCTGTTCGACAATATCCTGGTGTTCGAGAACTACCCCGTCTCGCAAGCCCTGGAGCAGGGCGCGCCAGGACAATTGCGCTTCGGTAGCGTGGGCAACTTTGAGCAGACCAACTACCCGCTGACCTTGCTGGTGGGCGTGGGCGAAAGCCTGTCCCTGGAGTTCAAATACGCCCTGGCGTCGTTCTCCCCGGCAGCCATGACCCGGTTGGGCGAGTACCTGGAAAACCTGCTGCTGGGCATCATGCTCGACGCGCAGCAGTCCCTGGGCGAGTTGCCGTTGCTGGGGGCCGCCGAGCAGTCGCGGATCCTCCATGAATGGAATCCGCCGGCCAGCCATTTCCCGAGCGAGCGCTGTGTGCATGAGCTGATCCAGGCTCAAGCGGTTAAAACCCCGGATGCCCAGGCTCTGATCTTCGGTGAGCAACGTGTCAGCTACCAGGCATTGAATGCTCGGGCCAACCGCCTGGCGCACAAGCTGATCGAACTCGGTGTCGGGCCTGAGGTGCGCGTCGGCGTGGCCTTGCAACGCTCGACGCAAATGGTCGTGGCCTTGCTGGCGGTGCTGAAAGCCGGCGCGGCCTATGTGCCGCTGGACCCGGATTATCCGCAGGATCGCCTGGCCCATATGCTGCAAGACAGTCAGGCGCAGATTCTGTTGACCGAGCGCGCATTGTTGGAAGTCCTGCCAACCCTTGAGTCCGTGCGAACCCTGCAACTGGATGCCGACGCTGGCTGGCTCGATGGGTACTCCGCGGAAAATCCACAGGCGGTGGCGACCCCGGATAACCTGGCCTATGTGATCTACACCTCGGGTTCGACCGGCCTGCCCAAGGGCGTGGCCATCGCTCACCGCAACGTGTTGGCGCTGATCGACTGGTCGCTGCAGGTTTACAGCCCGGCGGATCTGCAAGGGGTCTTGGCTTCGACCTCGATCTGTTTCGACCTGTCGGTGTGGGAGCTGTTCGTTACCCTGTCCGCTGGCGGTTATATCGTCCTGGCCCGTAATGCCCTGGAGTTGCCCGAGCTGCCGGCGCGCGATCAGGTGCGCCTGATCAATAGCGTGCCGTCGGCCATTGCCGCTCTGCAGCGTGGCGGGCAGATCCCGGATGGCGTACGCATCATCAACCTGGCCGGCGAACCGCTGAAGCAGAGCCTGGTCGACAAGCTTTATGAGAACCCGGGGTTGCAGCACGTCTATGACCTGTATGGGCCGTCGGAAGACACCACTTACTCGACCTATACCCGTCGGGAAAAAGGCGGTCGGGCCAATATCGGCCGGGCGATCAGCAACACCCAGGGCTACATCCTCGGCGCGGACCTGCAAGCGGTGCCGGCGGGTAGCGCGGCGGAGCTGTACCTGGCCGGTGCCGGGGTCACCCGGGGTTACCTGGCCCGCCCGGCGCTGACCGCCGAGAAGTACGTGCCCAATCCATTCGCCACGGACGGCGGTCGCCTGTATCGCACGGGCGACCTGACGCGTTATCGCGACGACGGGGTGATCGAGTACATCGGCCGTATCGACCATCAGGTCAAGGTGCGCGGTTTCCGCATCGAGCTGGGCGAGATCGAAGCGCGACTGGTGCAACAGGAGGCGGTACGCGAAGCCTTTGTCCTGGCGCAGGACGGCGATGGTGGCCAGCAACTGGTGGCGTACATCGTGCCGGCCGATACCGACGTAGCGCTCGATGTGGCGCGCCAGGCCAATCTGCGTGAGGCCATCAAGGCGCGGCTCAAGGACAACCTGCCGGACTACATGGTGCCGGCTTATCTGTTGTTCCTTGAGGCCTTGCCACTGACGCCGAACGGCAAGCTGGACCGCAAGGCCCTGCCCAAAGCCGATGCCAGCCAGGTGCAACAGGCCTATGTCGCGCCGCAAACCGAGCTGGAACAACAACTCGCGGCGATCTGGGCCGATGTACTGAAACTGGACCGGGTCGGCCTGACCGACAACTTCTTCGAACTGGGCGGCCATTCGCTGGATGCCTTGCGACTGGTCAGTGAGATCAGGCAGGCCTTGGGGCTGGAGTTGAGCCTCAACACCGTCTTCACTTCGCCCGATGTGCAGCAAATGGCCCGGTTCGCGACCACGCGCCAGGCGTCCAAGGCTGACAACATCGTCGCGCTGGGCGGAACCGGGCAGCCGGTTTTCTGTTTCCACCCGGCGGGCGGGACCGTCTATTGCTACCTCTCGCTGGCGGCGCGGCTCAAGGACCGTTATGCGGTCTACGGGGTGCTGAACGAGGCCTATATGCAGGAGGACTGGAGCGAAACCTCATGGCAGGCCATGGTGCAGCGTTATGTCGGCAATATCAGGCAGGTCCAGCCGCACGGCCCTTATCGTTTGCTGGGTTGGTCCCTGGGCGGCTCCATCGCCATGGACGCCGCCAGCGAACTGGAGGCCATGGGCGAAGAGGTCAGCTTCCTCGGACTGTTCGACCCAACCCCGCCCGAGGATGCCGCGCATCAGCAGGTCGAGTTGCAGGTTCCTGCCGCAAAAGTGGCCGCCGAGTCCGAATGGCGGGCCGTGATCGACAAGCTGAGCCTGCTCTATCCGGCACAGGCCGGGCTGATTGGCAGCCGCTTGAGAGACGAGGCGCAACTGTCCTGGGACAGCATCTTTGCCTGGATGGTCGCCCATACCGACCTGCCGCGCGCGGAGCTGGACCGGGCGGTGACGCTGTTCAAGGCCGAGTTCGACAGCGCGCTGGTGAACACGGTGTTCAACGACCTGCGTCGTCTGTTTGCCGCCTATAGCTACCGACCGCTGCGGGTCAGCCCGCATCTGTGGTGGTCCGCGGACTACAGCGAGGCCCGGGTCATGCGGCTGGAGGAGGCCATCAGTGCCCTGGCGGGAGGTCAGCGTCCAGGCAGTTCGCTCAGGGTCGAGTCTTGCCATGAAGACATGATCGTTTCGCCTGCCTTGCTCGACAGCCTCAGGGAGCGCTTTCTGGCTCAGCGTTAAGTGCCACGCCAAAGGCCCGGATCAGCGATGATCCGGGCCTTTTTCATTGAGTTCTGCTGAGTTTGCGGCAGCCCCGCGGGTGCAGATGACTTCCGGCACCCGGGGTGGGCTCGGCGATAGGCGCACAGGCATTCGGCGGCCGCTGCAACAACGGATGAGGTGTGGCTCGGTCGAGCTGGAAGGGGAGCGAGGCGGGGAGGGAAGCCCAGGATGAGCGCGGTCATCCTGGGGGGAGCCCTGGGTCAGCCGCTGGGCCGGGCAGGGCGGGCAGCGGGGTTCAAGCGGGGCTCAAAGCGACCAGCGTACCGTCACCATGGCATTGCGCGGATCGCCATACTGGTTGATGCCATAGACCGTGTTGGTGCCGATGCTCTGATAGTACTTCTTGTCGAAAACGTTATTGATGTTCAGGCGGATATCGACATGCTCCGAGGCTTTGTAGCTGGTCATCAGGTCGACCAGGGTGTAGGCCTCTTGTTCGATGCGGAATTTGCTCGTCGTGTCATAGAAGTTGGTGCCCTGGTTGTAGATGGTGTTCTGCCGATACACGCCGCCACCGATGGTCCAGCGATTGAGATCGCCGGGCAGCTGGTAGGTGGTGAAGGCCTTGAACACATGGCGCGGGATATCGGTGTCGTACAGGCGACCCTTGTTGTCCGGGTTGGAGTCCTTGGTGTATTTGACTGAGGCGTAGGTGTAGCCGGCCCCCAGTTCCCAGCCCGGGGCCAGGGATCCGTTGATTTCCAGCTCGATACCTTGGCTGCGGACTTCGCCGGCGGCTTCATAGCAGGTGGTGCCTGCCGGGGTGCACTGGTTGGGGCTCACTTCCTTGGCGCGGTTTTCCTGGTCGATGCGGAAGATCGCCGCGCTGGCATTCAGGCTGCCGTCGAAGTACTCGCCCTTGATACCCAGTTCGTAGTTCTTGCCTTCGATGGGCTTGAGGGCGTTGTTGGAGGTGTCGAGTTCGGTCTGCGGCTTGAAGATGTCGGTGTAGCTGACATAGACCGAGTGATGTTCGTCCAGGTCATAGATCGCCCCGGCGTAGCGGGTCAGGTGCCGCGTTACCTTGTTGGGCAGGCTGGAGGCGGAAGGCTTGCCGTTCCAGGTGGTGGTGACGTCGTATTTGTACCAGTCCAGGCGGCCGCCGAGGATCAGCTTGAGGTCGTCGGTGAGGTTCAGGCGCGTGGTGACATAGGTGCCTTCCAGCTCGCTGGTGCGGTGCTGCGTCCAGGGGTTGGCGCTCATGTCCGGCTTGGGAATGCCGCTGGGGTTGTTCAGGTCGGTATGGGTCTCCAGGTCGATGGGCAAGCCCTTGCCGTTGAACGTCAGTTCGCGCTTGCTGGCGCCCACCACCAGTTCATGGGTACGGCCGAACAGCGAGAACGGCCCGGTGACATAACCGTCGTAGCTGCTTTGCTTGTCCTTGTAGTCGTACCGGCCGATGTTCTGGCCGAACTCATCGTAGTCGGGGCCCATGCGCTCCGGGATGGAGCCGAGCATGCTCAGGTCGGACCAGCTCCTGCTGGCGGCCAGGAGCATTTTCCAGTTGTTGGCGAAGCGGTACTCCAGGCGGGTGAACGCCGTGGTGTTGTCCTGGTCCCAGTATTCCCAGTCGCTGCCCAGGTAAGTGGAGCGCTTGAGGTGCAGGTCGCTGCCGTCCTTGGCCACGGGCAGGCCGCCCCAGGCAGTATTGTTATTGGCGTTCTG
Source organism: Pseudomonas sp. NFACC41-3 (assembly GCF_900109505.1). Classification (NCBI taxonomy): domain Bacteria; kingdom Pseudomonadati; phylum Pseudomonadota; class Gammaproteobacteria; order Pseudomonadales; family Pseudomonadaceae; genus Pseudomonas; species Pseudomonas sp. NFACC41-3. The sequence continues at coordinate 630,611 of NZ_FOAE01000005.1, read as the reverse complement.
GTTGGAGATGCCGAAGGTGAAGGTGGTGTCTTCGTTCAGGTCGGCCTCGGTGATGCCATAGAACACCGAGCGCTCGGAGCTGGTGAAATCCTGGAAGCTGTCCTTGGTCTGGTAGGCGGTGACTATCCGGCCACGCAGGGTGCCACTGTCGTTCAAGGCATTGGAGGCGTCGAATTCGGTGCGGTAGTTGTCCCAGCTGCCGGCGCTGCCGGTGACGGTGACCCGCGGGGTGGCGGTCGGGCGCTTGCGCACCATGTTGACCGCCGCCGAAGGGCTGCCGGCCCCCTGCATCATGCCGGTGGCGCCACGCACCACTTCCACCCGGTCGAAGATCGCCATGTCGGGGGTGGAGTTCATATCCCGGCTGAGGTAGTGGCTCAGGTCATTGGGCAAGCCATCGGTCATCAGGTTTTCGATGGTAAAGCCGCGGGAGTAGAAGGTCGGCCGCTGCGGACCGTCCTTGGTCACGGAAATCCCCGGGGTGCTCTTGAGCACGTCCTCCAGGGTTTTCATGTTCTGGTCATCCATGCGCTGGCGGGTGATGACCGTGACCGATTGCGGTGTTTCCCGGGCCGTCAGGGCCAGCTTGCTGGCGGTCTGCATGGCCCCGGTGGTGTAGGAGCCGGTGTCCTCGGTGGTCATGCCCAGGCCCTGGGCGGTGATGGTGCTGGCCCCCAGTTCCAGCGAGCCTGTGGAAGCACGGTTGAGAATGGTCACCGAGTTGCCCTTGAGGGAATAGGCGACCCCCGTGCCATTGAGCAGCACCGCGATGGCCCGCTCCGCCGAATAGCTGCCGGTCAGCGCGTTGCTGCGCTTGCCTTGCACATCGTCAGGGCTGTACAGCACTTGCAGGTTGGCCTGGCGTCCGAACTCCTGCAGGGCCGACGCCATGGATTGCGATGCGATGTTGAAATGGACTTCCTGGGCCTGGACCTGCGCCATCAAGGGCAGGGTCAGGGCCAGGCCCAGGGTGCGCGAAGCCATTCTCGGCGAGAACGCCTGGCAAAGGAGGGCTTTGGCCAGAGGAGTCAGTCGATGTTGTGCGGGCATGCTCATGTGCTCTTAGAAGTCCGGCAGATGTAATGATTGTTAATGCTAGTAATTCTCAGTTCTGTCTGTATGACGCACCAGTGGCCATAAACCGGAAACAATCACGCCGGTTGCAGATCAGTCATGACTTTGCCGGCCTTCATGCGCACCAGTTGGTCGGCGATATCGAAGTAACGATCGTCGTGGCTGATGACGATGATGGTCTTGCCCAGGCGCTTGAGGTCCGGCAGCAGCTCGGTGTAGAAAATCCGCCGGAAGGCCGGGTCCTGGTCCGCCGCCCATTCGTCGAACACCAGCACCGGGCGCCCTTCGAGCCAGGCATTGACCAGGGCCAGGCGCTTGCGCTGGCCGGTGGAGAGGTCGGTGGTGGTGAAGGCGCCATCCTTGACGCTGACCTTGTGCGCGATCTCCAGGCGGTCCAGGTACTGGCTGGCGCTGTCCAGCGACTGCTGGCCGCCGCCCTGGACCAGGTCGTCGAACAGGTAGTAGTCGGCGAACACGGTGGTGAACAGCTGGCGGTAGTCGTCCCGGGCCAGGTCGGTCACGGCCTCGCCGTTCAGGCGTATTTCCCCGGCCTGGGGCTGGTACAGCCCCAGCAGCAGCTTGATCAGGGTGGTCTTGCCACAGCCGTTCTCGCCGACGATGAACACGATGTCGCCCTGCTTGATGTCCAGGTCGATCGGCCCCAGGTGGAACGGCTCGCTGCCTTCCACCGCGGGCGGGCTGTAGCTCACGCCACGCAGTTCGAGGCTGTGCACCACGGGTTTCGGCGCCTCGGTAGCGTCCAGCAGCAGGTGGGGTTCGGGGGAAGAGAAACGCTCGGACAGCTCGCTGATGCGGCCGAAGGCGATCTTCGCCTTGCCCACCACCGGCAGGTAGGACACCAGGTTTTCCAGCGGGCCCTTCATGTACAGCAGCACCAGCACGAAGCCGGTGATCACGGTCGGGTCCGGGTTAGGGTTGTAGGCCTGCATGGCCAGGGCCAGGCCGATGACCACGAAGAACAGCATCGAGCCGAAGGTCTTGGCCAGGATATAGATGTTCACCGAACGCACCTGGATCGAGGCGATGCGGTCCGCGGTCTCCTGGATGCGGTGGGTGTTCATCCGGTAGCGGCGCGGGCGGTGCATGCGCAGTTCCTTGGCGCCGGAGGCAATGGCGTTGTAGTAGCGCTGCAGTTCGTCTTCCTGGTCGCGGGCCAGGTCGAAGCCGCGGATCCCCTTGCCGCCGGCCACGTACTGCACGCTGATGCCGATGATGATGGCGACCACCATCATCAGGAACATCGGCACCGACAGGTACGCCAGGTAGCCCAGGCAGCCCAGGGTGACGGTGGCGGCGATGGCCAGCGGGGTGAAGGCGAAGGAGAAGTCGCTGATGGTGTCGACGTCGTGGGTCAGCACCGGGATCAGGCGGTGGGAGCGGTAGCGTTCGATCTGGGTGATGGGCGCCGAGAGCACTTTTTCCCCCAGGTCCTTGCGCAGGGCGGCGATGATCCGCTGGCCCACATAGTTGGTGCCGATATCCGAGACGATCGAGCTGGTCAGTGCCAGCAGGCACAGGGCGGCGAAGGTCAGTACCACGCCCTGGGTCATGCCGGTCGCCGAGTGCAGGGCGTTGTTGATAGTGGCCAGCAGCAAGGTGATGGCCAGGCCGCCTACCATGCCCAGGGCCACGGAAATCACCACAGTGGTACGAAAGGGTCTGAGCAGGGCGAGCAGTCCGTGAAAGGCTCCGCGCTTGGGGTCGGTCATAAGGGGTTCCCGGCAGTGAATGAAGGGTCGAGGCACAAAGACCCGTACTCATGACAGACGAACCGTTGGCGGGAGTATTTAGCGCGGCCGCGGGCGTGGATAAATTGCCCGGCGCCTGATTCGTTCTTGTTTTGCAGGTGCACGCGTAACGACGTCGTGCCAGGCCCATTCAGCGAGAGCGAGCAAATGACGAAAAAGAATCTGGTGTATGTCTGGTCCCTGAGGAACGCGGCGGCCGACAAGGCCGGGCAGCCGGTGGCCTACAAGGATCACGAGCGCTACATGAAGTCGGTGCTGGAGTTCCTGGTGGAGACGCTGAACCAGACGCCCCTGGGCGACGCTTATAACCTGGTCGGGGTGGTGTATGACGACGACGAGCAATCGCCACGGGACCGGCAACTGGTGAGCGACTACGGCTTCGCCTATCAGCCCGGCCGGCAATGGCTGTACCCGGCGGACCTGCGCGTGCAGGGGCGCCTGGTCAATGACCTGCTGCTCAGCGTGCCATCCACCTATCGCCGCCATCCGCGCGGTTCGGCCGAGCACATCGCCGGCAAGCAGGATTTCGAGCGTCGCCTGCACGACACCCTGGTGGAACTGAAAGCCGACATCGTGGTGCTCGACGGCCTGCTGGTGATCCTCGACGAGCTGGTGCGTCCGGGCGCGCCTTTCGCGCGGCGGATCATGAACATCCATCCGGGCATCACCCGCCTCGAATCGCCTTACGAGCGCCGCGGTGCCTATGCCACCTGGAATGCGCTGTACGGTGCCCGGGGGCAGAAGGTGGTGGACTGGACCACCCGGGAAACCGAGCCGGTCGAGCCGCTGTACATGACCGGTGCTTCGTTCCACTACGTGGACAACGGCATCGATTCCGGCGAGGTGTTCCACGACGTGCTCAACACCGAGATCGCGCCCGAGGACACCATCCTCGAACTGCGCTGGAACAACTTCAACAACAGCCTGTTCCCGGCCTTGCAGGAAGGCCTGGTGCTGCTGGCCGAGACGCTGCGCGAGCAGCCGGTTGGCGAATCCCGCGCCGGCGCCTGAGGCTCGCGGCGGTCAAGCGCGGCATCGCGCTTGACCGCCGTCGATCGGCCTCTTACTGGTGGCCGGTGCCAGGTTGTTCCAGCTCACGGGCTACGCGAAAGCCCAGGAAGTCGCCGCGAACCTCGCGCTTGCGGCTGTTGCGGTTGCCCGAGCGGGAGAACACCGGGGCCTCGCCCCAGTCGTTGCCGCGAATCTGCGCGTCGAGGCACACGCCGCCCGAGTCTTCCATCCAGGCACTGCCATCGGTGGGCGCACCGACATAGTCGGGGTGCCAGCAGTCGGCGACCCACTCATAGACATTGCCGTGCATGTCATACATGCCGAAGGCGTTGGGCGGATAGCTGCCCACCGGGGAGCTGTAGCTGTAGCCGTCCTTGGGGCCGTAGGTGTTGGCGTGCTTGCTGATCTGGTACTGGCCTTCTTCATCGAACGGGAAGGGGAACGAGCCGGTGCTGCCGGCGCGTGCGGCGTACTCGCGTTCGGCCTCGCTGATCATCCGGTAGTGCTGGCCGGTCTTCTTCGACAGCCACTGGGCATAGGCCTGGACCTCGGCATAGTCGACGCAGACCGCGGGCTGGCGCGGGCCTTGTTGATAACGCGGCTTGCTGGCCTGGCACAGGCGGCCGGGCCGGTCGTCGCCGTCCTTGATCACCGTGCCGGTCTCGCGGATGTAGGCATCCAGCTCGCCGGCGGTCACGTGGAAACGGCTGATGGCGAAGGGCTTGCTGAAGGTCACCTTGTGCAGCGGGCCTTCGTCGGGTTCCCTGCCGACCTCGCCTTCGGGGGAGCCCATGACGAAGCTGCCGGCGGGCAGCACCACCATTTCCGGGCAGTTCTTGCAGTCCTTGAACACGCTGCCGGGCTTGGCGGGTTCGGCGGCCTGGGCAGTGAGGCTGACCAGGCAGCCGAGCAGCGCGGCGAGTGAGGAGCAGGCGATAGGTTTCATCATCAATAACCTTGTGCGATGTAGAGAAAAGAGGTGGACGAGGGCTCAGGCGGTCTTGCCGCCACGCAGTCGCTTGCCCAGCAGGTCCATGGCGCGGTCGATATCCGCCTCGCTGTTGAGCAGGCCAGGCGCCATGCGCACTACGGGTCCCGCGTCGCGGTCCACTGCATCCACCAGGACGCGGTTCTCGATCAGCCAGGCGGCGGTGGCGTCGGTGTCCAGGTTCGGGCCACGGAAGAAGGTGAAGCCGGCGGACAGCTGCGGGCTCAGGGGCGTCACCAGCTCGATGCCTGGCAGTTCCTGCAGGCGCTGCTTGAGGTAGCTGTTGAGTTGGTGGATGCGCGCCTGGACGTTGGCCTTGCCCAGTTGCATGTGCAGTTCGAACGCCTGGTCCACGGCCCAGCGGTGTTCGAAGCTGTGGTAGCCGCCAGGGGTCATGGTGGTGGCGAAGTCCTGGTTCTCGGAGAAGGTCGCCACCATCGGCGTCAGGTGCTCGAGCTTTGCCGAACGCGAGCAGAAGATCCCGGTGCCCCGCGGGCCGAACATCCATTTGTGGGTGCCGGCGACGAAGAAGTCGCAATTGAGGTCGGCAAACGTGACGTCCTCCACCCCCAGGCCGTGGACGCCGTCGACGCAGTAGAGAATCCGCTCGCCCTCGTCGCGATTGCGGTTGTGCTGGTCCACCAGCTTGCCGATCTCGCCGATCGGCAGCTTCACGCTGCTGCCCGATTGCACCCAGGTCATCCCCAGGACGCGGGTGTTGGGGCGGATGCTGCGGTCGATATTGCCCAGCACCTCGTCGATGGAGACCTGGTGGGGCGACTTGAACAGCTCGATGGTGCGCACCTGGGTGCCATCGCGCTGGGTGCGGTACTTGAGTGCGTTACGGGTCGAGTAGTGTTCATGCACGGTGGTCAGTATTTCCTGCCCGGGGCGCACGTGGATGCCGCCATACATCATGGCCAGGCCTTCGGTGGTGCTGCCGGTCAGGGCCACCTGGGCGGGCTTGATCTGCAGGTAGCGGCCGACGCTCTCGCGCACCTGGGCCTCGTGCTTCCAGGTGTACTGGGTGTCGTAGTCCATGGCCATGGCCGGGTTGCGATCCAGCACCGCGCGGTACTGTTCGATGGCCTCGCGCACGGGCCTGGGGTGCGAGGTGATGAGGAAGTTGGCCAGGTGCACATAGTCCGGGTCGAGGTCGAACAGCTGGCGCAGTTGGGCCCATTGCTGGGGGCTGGTGGCGGGCGTGGCGGCGGCCCGGGCCTGGCCGATGGCGAAGCTGCCCAGGGGTAGGGCGGCGGCCAGCAGGCCCGCGTGCTTGAGGAAGGTCCGGCGATTGGTCACGGGAGGGTTCTCGTTCAGGGTTCGGTCGGTCATGGTTCAGTCGGCGACGACGGCGTGTTCGGTTAAGGCATGTTCGACGGCACGATCGATGGCGTGTGCGGCAGGTTGCGCGGTGGGTTGCGCCGGCTTGGCGAGTTTGTGCACCTGTTCCCAGACGCGCAGGTAGTTCTCGCCCCAGAGCTTGGCGATCTCGATGTCGGTGTAGCCGCGCTGGATCAGCTCGGCGGTGACGTTGCGGTTGTCCGCCACGCTCATCCAGCCGTTGACGCCGCCGCCCTCGTTGAAGTCCGAGCTGATGCCGACGTGATCGATGCCGATCTTTTTCACCGTGTAGTCGATGGCGTCGACATAGTCCTTGAGGCTGGCCTTGGGCTCTTCTTCGAGGATGCCGTACAGGGCGCTGGCGTACTCGCCGAAGCGTTGTTCCGGCCAGATGGTGATGACCGAGTCGCCCGGCATCAGGGCGTTCTCCAGGCCTGGCAGCGGGGCCAGGTCGAAGCGCTTGCGCAGGGCGTTGAGCTTGTCCAGGGTCGGCTGGCTGAGGGGCCGCAGGTAGGTGGAGAAGCCCACGACCTGGACCACCCCGCCGGTGGCCTTGATGACCTGCAGTTCCTTGTCGCTGAGGTTGCGCGGGATGTCCACCAGGGCCCGGGGCGCGGAGTGCGAGGCCACCAGCGGCGCGCGGGTCAGGGCCGCGACATCGTCCAGGGCCTTGCTGGACATCTGCGAGACGTCGATCACCACCCCCAGGTCATTGAGCCGGTGCACGGCCTGCTTGCCGATCGGCGAGAGGCCGCCGAGGGCGTCCCGGGTGTCGTTGAAGAACGGCAGCGGGCGCGAGGAGTCGGCCCAGTCGTTGTTGCCCACATAGCTGAAGCCGAACAGGCGCATGCCGCGGGCGGCCCACTTGTCCAGCTGGTCGAGGTCGTCGCCCATGGCATAGGCATTGAGCAGGCTGACCACCACCGCCAGCTTGCCTTCGGAGGCGATGCGGCGCAGGTCGGCGGGGGTATAGGCGATGGCTACCTGGTTGGGGAAGTCGCGCACCAGGCCCTGGATGATCCGGTAGCGGGTCTCGCGCTGGTGCCGGGCTTCTTCGACGAAACCGGCGGTGGGGCGGTGCGGGGCGTTGGGGCCGTTCCACATTTCCGGCCAGGCGAGAATGCTCAGGGCCACGCCGGACATCCTGCCGCGACCGGCCTTGACCAGGTCGAACTGGCGATGGGTGTCCTTGTCCGCTTCGGTGCCTTCGGTGCCGAAATCCAGGGGCACGGTGACATGGCTGTCGAAGGAGATGATGCGCTCCTGCAGGTCGTTGGCACGCTTGACGATGTCGCTGGGGTAAGACACCCGGCCTTTCCAGTAGTAGTGCCAGGCGGCCCCGGTACCGACACCGAGTACGGCGACAATAAGTACCAGCAGGCTCAGGTAGAGGGTTTTCTTACCAGGTAATTTGATCATTGCTATCCCAGTCGCAGGCGGGCTGATGACGGGGTCGGGGCTGCAAACGCAGTGCTTCCAGGTCCGACCTTTTGTGTACATCTATCCGCGATAAACGAGCTGGCCGGCGGCAAATTTAGCGGCCCGGGAGTGGCTCGCCGGTAAATTTCCGAGCAAATCCAACGTTCTAGCTAGATGCGTGACGCGCCACTGGATATAGGTAGAGCGATGAGGTTTTCGAGACGAGGATTTTTGACCGGTCTGGCGGTGACGGGGGCGGCTATTCCTGTGGCGCTCTACACCCGCAAGGAGTTGCAGCGCCAGGACGTGCGCCGTCAGGAAGAGCTGGAAATCACCCCGGGGGAAGCCAAGCTGGAAGTCGCTCTCGATCCGGGCGTGCGTCTCGCCGATCACCTGCGGGGCATCTGGGACATCGAGTTTCTGGACGCCCAGGCACCGCTACCGCGTCGCGGCTGTGAGCTGGTGCTCGATGTCGGTCCGACCGGGCGCGGCCTGCGCGGCTTTCTGGGGCGTCCGCAAAGCCTGCGCGGTGACGGTCCGGTGGAGTTTCGGGTGCAGGGCGAGCTGGCGGCGGTGGGCGCCGCGAAATTGTGCTGGCGGCTGTTCGCCGCAGGCCAGATCGGCGGCGCGCCCAGCCATGAGTGCCAGGTGGTGCTCGACGAGGTCTGGGCGAGCTGGGGCAATGCCGGCAGCGGCACCCTCAGTGGCAGCCTGCAATCGTTGCAGGCTTCGCCCTTGGCGCCGGTCTCCGCGGTGCGCTTCGTGGCGCGCAAGCGGGCCTTTCCCGCGGCCCGGGAGCAGAACGGCCTGAGCCCCGAGTTGCTGGCCTGGCTGGTGTCCCCGCAGCATCGCCTGTTCCACCAGCTCTGGCATGCCTCGCGGGATCGCTGGCATTCCTTGCCCAAGGACAAGCGCAACAGCCTGCGGGGGCTTGGCTGGCAGCCGGGACCGCTCAAGCACGAGCGCGATGCCCGTGGACGGCGCAAGCATCGCAACGCCTCGGGAGTCGACTTCCTCTTCATGCACCGGCACATGCTGTTGCAGGCCCGTTCGTTACAGCCGGACCTGGTGTCCTGGCAACAGTTGCCCTTGCCGTCGCCGCGCCTGGAGCAGGACCGCCAGGGCTTTATCCGCTACTACGAAAACCACGACGGCTGCTCGGTGCCGCCAGCCTGGATCGCCGACGACGATGAAGAGTTCACCCGCTGGCTGCATGGCTTGAAGAGCGATGCGGCCTTCTATGGCAATTTCCAGGTCTGGGAGTCGCAGTACCAGGACCCCGAATACCTCAGCCGCCTGACCCTGGGGCAGTTCGGTTCGGAGGTCGAGCTGGGCCTGCATGACTGGTTGCACATGCGCTGGGCCGATGTCGCCCGGGACCCTGCCAACGGCATGCCGGTCATGGAGGCCCGGGTTTCCTCGGACTTCGCCGGACGCTGGTACCTGGCGCAGAACGACTTTCTCGGCGACCCGTTCTCGTCCCATGTGCATCCGATGTTCTGGAAGTTTCATGGCTGGATCGACGACCGCATCGACGATTGGTTCCGCGCCCATGAGCGCTTCCATCCCGGCGAAGTGCTGCGTCGCGAGGTCAACGGTGTGCCGTGGTTCGCGCCCGGGCGCTGGGTCGAGATCGACGACCCCTGGCTGGGGGCCTCGACCCATGGCTGCGGCCCGCTGGGCAACGCGCCTGGCGAGATGTCGCTGGAGATGGACCAGGAGGTCATGAAGCTGGCCCTGCGTATCGCCCTGAGCCGTGACGAGGAGGTGCCACAGCTGCTCAAGCGGGCACCGCGGCGTCCCTGGTACGCCCAGCACCTGAAGTTGTGAACCGGTAAGGCCGCGGCGCGGGTCCTGTCGCAGGGCCCGCGCCGTTGTGTTTTCTGGAGTGTTTTATTGAGAGACTCTGTTATTGAGAGGCTCTTTATTTACAGGCTCTGCGTTCAGAGGCTCTTGGTTTCGAGCGTCTTCCAGCCACCGCCCAGGGCTTTGTACAGGGCAATGCTCGACTGCACCCGGGACAGTCGCAGTTGCACGTTCTGGTCCTGGGCGGCGTACAGGGTGCGCTGGGTTTCCAGCACGGTGAGCAGGTCTTCGGCGCCAGCCTGGTAACGGCTCTGGGCGATTTCGAAGGCCCGCTGCGCCTGATTCAGCTCTTCGCCTTGCCATTGCCGCTGCTGGTCCAGGCCGCGAATGCTGTTGAGGGCCTTTTCCACATCGGCGAAGCCATTGATGATCGCCCCGCGGTAGCTTTCCAGCAGTTCCTGCTGGCGTGCCGTGGCCCTGTCGCGCTCGGCGCCCAGGCGGCCGTTGTTGAAGATCGGCGCCACCAGCGCGGCGGTCAGGTTGTAGAAGGGGCTGCGTAGCACGTCATCGAATGTGTTGGCGCCGGAGCCGAGGTTGGCGGTCAGGGTCACGTTGGGCAGCATCGCCGCCCGTGCCACCCTGACATCCGCCCGGGCCGCCGCCAGCCGGGCTTCGGCGCTGGCGATATCGGGGCGGCGGGCCAGCAGGTCGCTGGGCACTCCGGCGTCGATGTCCGGCCAGTTCAGTTGGGCGAAAGGCTGGTCGCTCAGGGTCAGGCTCTGCACTGGCCGGCCGAGGAGGGCGGCGAGGGCGATCAGGGCTTCTTCGGCCTGTTGCCGGACCTGCGGCACCTGGCGCTGCTGGGCCGCCACCAGGCTTTTCTGCTGGGCCAGCTCGAGGGCGGTGGCCGAGCCCGCGTCGTAGCGGGTCTGCACCAGCCTGAGCACGCTCTGCGCATTGGCCAGGTTGAGCTCGGCAATCCGGCTCTGTTCCCGCAGCGACAGCACCTGGGCGTAACTGTTGGCCACGCCGCTGAGCAGGGTCAATTCCACGGTGGCCCGGTCGAACTCGCTGGCCTGTACGTCCAGCAGAGCGCTGTCCCGGGCGGCGCGCTTGCCGCCCCAGAAATCGATTTCATAGGTGGCGCTCAGGCCGGCATTGAAATAGTCCACGGCCTTGTTGTTGCTGTCGGTATCCAGCTGGCTGTAGCCGCTGCCCCGCAGGAGCTTCTGCCGGTTGGCGTTGAAGGTGCCGTTGACGGCGGGCAGCAAGGGCGCGCCGGCAATGACGGCGCTGGCCTGGGCCTGTTGGACCCGGGCCATGGCCGCCGCCAGGTCGTGGCTGCCGGCGCGGGCTTCGGCGATCAGGCGGTCGAGTTCCGGGCTGCCGAATTGCAGCCACCAGCGTGGATCTTGCTGGCGCGGCGCGTGGCTGGCGGCGGAGTGCCAGGCGGCGGGGGCTTGCAGGCCGCTGTCCGGGCGCGGCGCCGGGCTGCTGCAGGCGGCCAGCGCCAGGCTGGCGGCCAGGAGGGTCAGGTGCACTTTCATAGGTCGATCATTCACTGGTAAGGGCCTTGACCGGATCGAGCCGGGCAGCTTTGCGGGCTGGCATGAAGCCAAAGGTGACGCCGGTGATCAGGGCGCAACCGAAGGCCCCCAGTATCGCGGCCAGAGAGAAGGCCACGGCCACCTCGCTGAGGATCAGCACGCCGCCGATGATCAGCGCCACGCCGATCCCGGCCAGGCCGCCGACCACCGAGAGCATCACCGCCTCGGTGAGGAACTGGCGCAGGATGTCGCGCTGGCGGGCGCCGGTGGCCATGCGGATGCCGATCTCCCGGGTGCGCTCGCGCACGGTCATGAGCATGATGTTCATCACCCCGATGCCACCCACCAGCAGCGAGATCGCGGCGATGGCGCCGAGCATCAGCGACAGGGTGTTCTGGGTTCGCGCCTCGGCCTGGATCATCGCGGCGTTGTTGGTCAGTTCGAAGTCGCGTTTGCCGCCGTGCATGCGCAGCATCAGTTCGTCGATTTCGCGTTCGGTCTGCTTGACCCGGCTGGCATCGGCGGCAGCAATCGCCACGTACTGCGGGTTGTGGTCGCCGAACAGGCGGATGCTGGCGGCGGAGTAGGGCACGGCGATGCGGTCGTCGCTGTCGCTGTCGCCGGAACTGGCGCCCTTTTCCGAGAGCACGCCGACCACCTGGAACGGCACGTTCTCGATCAGGATGTATTGGCCGATGGGGTTGGCCACGTCCTTGAGGAGTTTTTCCCGGACCTTGTGGCCGATCACCGCCACCGCCGCCGCCGAGCGTTCGTCGGCGTCGCTGAAGTAGCTGCCCTGGGCCACGGGCCAGTTGAAGATCTCCGGGAAGTTGGTGTCGTTGCCACCCACATAGCTCATGTAGTCGGCGTTGCCGAAGCGGACCCCGGCCTTCGCGCCATTGACCGGCATGATGCGTTTTACCTGGGGCAGGTTGGCCAGGGCCGCGACGTCGTCCAGGGTGACGATGCCCTCGGGCGTGCGCGGGTTGGGCGAGTAGCCGCTCAAGTAGATGATGTTCGAGCCGAAGGCGCCCATCTGCGCCATGACCTGGCGCTTGCTGCCTTCGCCCACCGCCAGCATCACCACCACCGAGGCCACGCCGATGACGATCCCCAACAGGGTCAGGGCGGTACGGAAGCGGTTGATCCACATCACCCGCCAGGCTGCTTGCACGGCGTCCACCAGCTCGCCTTTCCAGGCGCCGTTGTGTTCGCTGCCGTCGGCCAGGCGCTGGCGCAGGTCCACTGCCTGCAGGGCGCCGCTGTTGGCGCTGGCCTGGACCTCGGGGTGCTCGTCGGCGGTGTCGCTGACGATCTCGCCGTCGCGGATTTCGATGATGCGCTTGGCCCGCGTCGCGACTTCGCGGTCGTGGGTGATGAGGATCACCACATGGCCCTGGCTGGCCAGTTCGTCGAGCAGGCTCATGACCTCGGCGCCGCTGTGGCTGTCGAGGGCACCGGTGGGTTCGTCGGCGAGGATGATATGGCCGCCGTTCATCAGCGCACGGGCGATCGACACCCGCTGCTGCTGGCCGCCGGACAACTGGTGCGGGCGGTTGCCGGTGCGGCTGGCCAGGCCCAGGCGGTCGAGCAGGGCGGCGGCGCGGGCGTGGCGCTCGGCCGCCGGGGTGCCGGCATAGATCGCCGGCATCTCGACGTTTTCCTGGGCCGAGCCAGAGGGAATCAGGTGGTAGCCCTGGAACACGAAGCCGAAGGCCTGGCGACGTAGCCAGGCCAGTTCGTCGCTGTCCAGCCGGGCGACGTTTTCCCCGGCGAACAGGTACTCGCCCGAGGTCGGGCGGTCGAGGCAGCCGAGAATGTTCATCAGCGTCGATTTGCCGGAGCCGGAGGCACCGACGATGGCGACGAACTCGCCGGCGTGGATCGACAGGTCGATGCCACGCAGCACGTCCACTTGCGGCGTGTCGCCGCCGCCATAGGATTTGCGGATGCCCTTGAGGTCGATCAGCGGGGTTTGCATTCAGCCTCCGCTGCTTTGCGCGGGACAGATCAGCAAGTGATCGCCTTCGGCGAGGCCGTCCAGGATCTGGATGCGCAAGCGGTCGCTGATGCCGACCCGTACCTTGCGCTCCTCGATCGAGCCGTTTTTTGCCACCACCCGGGCCAGCTGGACGCCGCTCTCGGTGCTGCCCTGCAGGGCGGCGATCGGCGCGGTGAGAACGTCCTGCGCGCGCTCGGCGACAAAAAACACCTGGGTGGTCATCTCGGCCATCAGCGCGTTGTCGGCGTTATCCACATCCAGCAGCACGGTGTAGAGCACCACCCGGCCGCTGCCGCTCTTGCTCGAACTGTTGGGGCTGCCGCTGCCCTGGCTGCTTTCATTCAGCGGCTTGGGCGGGATCGGCAGGATCTGCCGCACGGTACTGGTCCAGCGCCGGGCGCCGCCGCTCAAGGTGGTGAAGTAGGCGGTCATGCCCGGCTTGACGTGGCCGATATCGGCTTCGGAGACCTCGGCCCAGACGGTCATCGGCGACAGCCGGGCGATGCGCAGGATCAACGGCGTCTGTTGCTGGGCGTTGAGGGTCTGGCCTTCGCGGGCGTCCACCGCGACCACGGTGCCGGACATCGGCGCGTAGATCCGCGTATAGCCCAGCTCGGCCTGGTCGCTGCGCAGGCTGGCCTGGGCCTGGCGGATCTGTGCCTGGATCATGTCGATCCGCGCCTGGGTGGCCTTGAGTTCGGCGCGGGCGGTCTGCACGTCTTCGTCGCGGGTCGCGCCGCCGGCGGCGAGGTTCTGCTGGCGCTGGTATTTCTGCCGGGCCAGCTCGTTCTGCGCCCGCTGCTCTTGCAGCTGGGCCTGCAGGTTCTCGATGGAGAAACGGCTGGCGTCGAGTTTGGCCTGCTGGGTGGCGGGGTCGATCTCCACCAGCAGCTGGCCTTCCTTGACCGGGTCGCCGGCCTCGACGTGGATCTTGCGGATCTGCCCGGACGCCTGGGCGCCGACATCCACGTAACGCCGCGGTTGCAGGGTGCCCAGGGCGGTCACGCTGCTTTCGATGGTGCCGCGGCTGACTTGGATGGTGGCGAGCTGGTCGCGCCCCGGCGGCAGGAACTGCCAGGCGGCAAAGGCAACGACAGGAATCAGACACAGGGTGACAAGCAGGGCGCGTCGGGTATGACGGGGACGTTTCATGCAGGGTTCCGGCCAATGGAAGTCGGCCCGTCGTCCGGCCTGCTCCAGGGGGTGGGGCAGGGCTGGAGGCTGTCGCCAGAGCGACAGATACGGGGAGCTGTCAGGTAGACGAGAAGCGCCGGAGGGAATTTAAGTCATGACACATGGCGTTACAGGTGCGGGGGTTACAGGTTAGGCGACGAAAATAAAACTGGCGAATCGACACAGCACTTTAAATCTATATGAGAATTACTATAAATTACGCCACTTCTAAACTGCCATCATCGAATCGCCTGCCCAGGGGCGGAGTGCCAGTCGTGCTCAAGGACAAAAGCCGCGTATCGCGGTCGGGAGTCATGTTGGAAAACTACTATCGCGAGCTGGTGTGTTTCCTCAACGCCAAGCTGGGCAACCTGCAGGTGGCCGAAGATGTGGTGCATGACGCTTATGTGCGGGTGCTGGAGCGTTCCAGCGATACGCCGATCGAGCAACCGCGGGCCTTCCTCTACCGCACGGCGCTGAACCTGGTGATCGACGGCCACCGGCGCAACGCCTTGCGCCAGGTCGAATCCCTGGATGTGCTCGACAACGAAGAGCGCTTCTTCAGCCCCTCGCCCCACACCAGCATCGACCACGGCCAGCGCCTGGACATGCTGCAACGGGCGCTGGCGGAGCTGCCGGCGCTGTGCCGGGAAAGTTTCCTGCTGCGCAAGCTCGAAGGCCTGTCCCACCCCGAGATCGCCGAGCGCCTGGGGATTTCCCGCAGCCTGGTGGAGAAACACATCGTCAATGCGATGAAACATTGCCGGGTGCGGGTCCGGCAGTGGGACGCCCATTGATCCTTCTTTGTTAAATTTTTTTTCACTGTCCTCGTTCCTACTCAACAGACGACCTGCTGCCTCGCCATGGGCCGATCAGGTCACCGTCGATTTCTCCCCGCGTTGAGGGATTTATCCAGAGGACACTGGAAATGACACAGGCAATTGCATCGACCATCGTTCACGACCTGATCGGTATCGGTTTCGGCCCCTCGAACCTGGCGCTGGCTATCGCGCTGGAAGAACGTGGCCAGATTCAGGGTCCGCTGGACGCGCTGTTTCTCGACAAGCAGGCCGACTACCGCTGGCACGGCAACACGCTGGTGGCCCAGAGCGACCTGCAGATTTCCTTTCTCAAGGACCTGGTGACCCTGCGCAACCCGACCAGCCCGTACTCCTTCGTCAACTACCTCAAGCACCACGGCCGCCTGGTGGACTTCATCAACCTGGGCACCTTCTATCCGTGCCGCATGGAGTTCAACGATTACCTGCGCTGGGTCGCCGGGCACTTCCAGGAACAGAGCCGCTACGGTGAAGAAGTGCTGGCCATCGAGCCGGTGCTGCACAACCAGCAGGTCGAGGCGCTGCGGGTGATTTCCCGCGACAGCCAGGGCCAGGAGTTTGTCCGTACCAGCCGTTCGGTGGTGGTCAGCCCTGGCGGCACGCCACTGATCCCGGACACCTTCAAGGCGCTCAAGGACGACGGCCGGGTGTTCCACCACGCGCACTACCTGGAACGCATGGCCAGCCAGCCGTGCGCCAGCGGCCAGCCGATGAACGTGGCGATCATCGGTGGCGGGCAGAGCGCCGCCGAGGCCTTTATCGACCTCAACGACAGCTTCCCTTCGGTGCAGGTGGACATGCTGGTCCGCGGTTCGGCGCTGAAGCCGGCGGACGACAGCCCGTTCGTCAACGAAGTCTTCTCGCCGGCCTTCACCGACCTGGTGTTCCAACAGCCGAGTGGTGAGCGCGAACGCCTGGTCCACGAGTACCAGAACACCAACTACTCGGTGGTGGATGTCGACCTGATCGAACGCATCTACGGGATTCTCTACCGGCAGAAAGTCTCCGGCATCGCGCGCCATGCCTTCCGCACCCTGACTACCGTGGAGAAAGCCACCGCCACCGCCCAGGGCGTCGAACTGGTGCTGCGCAACACCTCCACCGGCGAGCTGAGCACCCGCCACTACGACGCCGTGATCCTGGCCACCGGCTACGAGCGCCAGACTCACCGTGCGTTGCTGGCGCCGCTGGAAGCCTACCTGGGCGACTTCGAAGTGGACCGCAACTACCGGGTCATCACCGACGAGCGCTGCAAGGCCGGCATCTACACCCAGGGCTTCAGCCAGGCCAGCCACGGCCTGAGCGACACCTTGCTGTCGGTATTGCCAATCCGCGCCGAGGAGATCGCCGCCTCGTTGTACGAGCACGACAAAGGACGCCACAGCCGTTCGGTGCGCGACCTGCTGCTGGCCACCGCCAGCTGATTGCCCGGGTAACGTTGTAGGAGCGAGCGTGCTCGCGAAACAATGGCATGGCCGGTCTCTGTCGTGGGTTGACCGGACGCCTCGCGAGCAAGCTCGCTCCTACAGGATCGCCTTATCGTTGTAGGCGCGAGCTTGCCCACGACAGGGGGCAGACGTCCCCGCATTTCCTGCCTTTGGGGCCTGTCCGTAGCCCCTTCCTGAACCTTCGCTGAAGAACTTTTCGATTCCCCCGTCCGGGCCTTTGCCGCCGATTTACTCCGCAAAAACCGCGGCGTAAGCTTCGCGCGTTTTCCATCAAGCGGAGACCCACAGTGGGTACTTGTTCGAGTGACAGTAGTCGGCCGGTTTCGCTAACCGGCGCCTTCCCGGCAAGATAACGCGCCCGCTTTTTTGTGCCGTTGTCTCGCCATGACCGCGAGCGGCGGCTTCCCGAGCGTGGCCTTCAGGGCCCGTTCCCGATGTCTCTCTCATCGACACTGCAACAGTGGGTGATGCCTGGCGCATCGCCGCGCTACGGCTGCGCCTGTTTGCGCGGCCGGCGAACCAGACCTGGCTGTGAGTCCTGCGGCGCCGACCGTTAGGGGACACACCATGAACCTCACCCTGCTCAAAGAGTTTTTTGCCGGCTTCCTGCGGACCCGGCACTTCGCCCGGCACTTTCGCCGCCTGGCCTTGCTGGAGAGCTTCAGCGACGCCAGCGTCAGCCGCGACCTGCCGCCCAGCCTCGCGCAGACCCTGGTGGCTGCGGCCAACGACGATGCCACGGACCTGCTGCAACGCCTCGGCAGCCACACCGATGGCCTGAGCGAGGCCGAGGCCCAGGCCCTGCGCGAGCAGCATGGCCTCAACGAGGTCGAGCACGAGCAGCCGCTGCCGTGGTGGACGCACCTGTGGCATTGCTACAAGAACCCCTTCAACCTGCTGCTGACCCTGCTGGCGGTGATCTCCTGGCTGACCGAAGACATGAAGGCGGCCACGGTGATTTTTTCCATGGTGGTGCTCTCCACGCTGCTGCGCTTCTGGCAGGAGGCCAAGTCGAACAAGGCCGCCGATGCCCTCAAGGCAATGGTCAGCAACACCGCCACGGTGCTGCGGCGCAACGTGGTCGATGCCGCGCCGTCGGTGTTCGCCCGGCTGCATGGCGCGGCGGTTGCCAGCCAGGGCCAGCAACGCCTGGAGCTGCCGATCCGGCAACTGGTGCCGGGCGATCTGATCCAGCTCTCGGCCGGCGACATGATCCCCGCCGATTGCCGGGTGCTCAGCGCCAAGGACCTGTTCGTCAGCCAGGCGGCGATGACCGGCGAATCGATGCCGGTGGAGAAATTCCCGCGCCAGCAGGACGCCGCCACCCTCAATCCGCTGGAGCTGGACAACATCCTGTTCATGGGCACCAACGTGGTGTCCGGTGCGGCCACCGCGCTGGTCCTGAGCACTGGCAACGCCACCTATTTCGGCGCCCTGGCGCAGCGGGTCGGGGCTACCGACCGGGCGCCGACTTCGTTCCAGAACGGGGTGAACAAGGTCAGCTGGCTGCTGATTCGCTTCATGTTCGTCATGGCGCCGCTGGTGCTGTTCATCAACGGTTTCACCAAGGGCGACTGGATGGAGGCGCTGCTGTTCGCGCTGTCGATCGCCGTGGGCCTGACCCCGGAGATGCTGCCGATGATCGTCACCTCGACCCTGGCCAAGGGCGCGGTGTTCCTGTCGCGCAAGAAAGTCATCGTCAAGCGCCTGGACGCGATCCAGAACTTCGGCGCCATGGACGTGCTGTGCACCGACAAGACCGGCACCCTGACCCAGGACAAGATCTTCCTCGCCCGGCATGTGGATGTCTGGGGCGAGGAGTCTGACGACGTGCTGGAAATGGCCTACCTGAACAGCTATTACCAGACCGGCCTGAAGAACCTGTTGGACGTGGCGGTGCTGGAGCACGTCGAAGTGCACCGCGAGCTGAGGGTCGGCACGGCGTTCCAGAAAGTCGACGAGATTCCCTTCGACTTCAACCGGCGGCGCATGTCGGTGGTGGTGGCCGAGAAGGAGCGGGCGCACCTGTTGATCTGCAAGGGCGCGGTGGAGGAGGTGTTGGCGGTGTGCACCCGGGTGCGCCATGGCGCCGCCGAGGAAATGCTCAGCGACGAGCTGCTGGCGCGGATTCGCCAGGTCACCGCCCAATTCAATGGCGAAGGCCTGCGGGTGGTGGCCGTGGCCGCCCGGCCGATGCCGCGGGGCCGCGACAGCTACAGCCTGGCGGACGAGCAGGGGCTGACCCTGATCGGTTATGTGGCCTTCCTCGACCCGCCCAAGGAAAGCACCGCGCCGGCCCTTGAGGCCCTGGCCGCCCATGGCGTGGCGGTGAAGGTGTTGACCGGCGACAACGAGCTGGTGACGGCGAAGATCTGCCGCGAAGTCGGCCTGGAACAACAGGGCCTGCTGCTGGGCAACGACATCGAGCGCATGAGCGACACCCAGCTGGCCAAGGCCGTGGAAACCACCAATGTCTTCGCCCGGCTCACGCCCTCGCACAAGGAACGCATCGTCCGCCTGCTCAAGGGCAACGGCCATGTGGTCGGCTTCATGGGCGACGGCATCAACGACGCGCCGGCGCTGCGCACCGCGGACATCGGCATTTCGGTGGACAGCGCCGTGGACATCGCCAAGGAGGCGGCGGACATCATCCTCCTGGAGAAAAGCCTGATGGTGCTGGAGGAGGGCGTGCTGGAAGGCCGGCGGACCTTCGCCAACATGCTCAAGTACATCAAGATGACCGCCAGCTCGAACTTCGGCAACGTGTTCTCGGTGCTGGTGGCCAGTGCCTTCATTCCGTTCCTGCCGATGCTGCCGATGCACCTGCTGGTGCAGAACCTGCTGTACGACATTTCCCAGATCGCCATTCCGTTCGATAACGTCGACGAGGAAATGCTGGCCCGTCCGCAGCGCTGGCAGCCGGCGGACGTCGGGCGCTTCATGCTGTTTTTCGGGCCGATCAGTTCGATCTTCGACATCAGTACCTTTGCCCTGATGTGGTACGTGTTCGATGCCAATACCCCGGACCACCAGACGCTGTTCCAGTCCGGCTGGTTCGTGGTCGGGCTGCTGACCCAGACCCTGATCGTGCACATGATCCGCACGCCGAAGATCCCCTTCCTGCAAAGCCGCGCGGCCATGCCGCTGCTGGTGATGACCGGGTTGATCATGGCCATCGGCATCTTCCTGCCCATGGGCCCGCTGGCGCACTACTTCAAGCTGCAGGCGCTGCCGTCGCTGTACTTCGTGTTCCTGCCGGTGATCCTGCTGGCGTACATGGCGCTGACCCAGGCGGTGAAGGGCTTTTATATCCGCCGGTTCGGCTGGCAATAAGCTGCGGCAGCGGCTACAGGGTTAACCGGCAATCGCCATCTGCTCGTAATGCCAGTCGGTGCAAGATACCCGGCACCCTGGTCGGCCTCATCGAGGCCTCGTCGGATCGCCGCCCGCTCGCACCGGCGAAGTGCACCTATCCTTTAACGGCAGCCGACCGCCGCGTACTCAAGGACTCCCTTCATGCAAGCACTCCAGAACATCAACCTGACCTCCCTGGTGGACACCCTGGTCAGCCTCAGCGCGGCCTTTATCCTCGGTGGCCTGATCGGCTTCGAGCGCCAGTACCGGCAACGCACCGCCGGCCTGCGCACTAACGTGCTGGTGGCGGTGGGCGCGGCGATTTTCGTCGACATGGCCAACCGCCTCGGCGGCGCCGAGGGCGCGGTGCGGGTGGTGGCCTATGTGGTGTCCGGCATCGGTTTTCTCGGCGCCGGGGTGATCATGCGCGAGGAGGGCAACGTGCGTGGCCTGAACACCGCGGCCACCCTCTGGGCCTCGGCGGCGGTGGGCGCCTGCGCCGGCGCCGACCTGATTCTCGAGGCCTTTCTCGGCACGCTGTTCGTGCTGGCGGCCAACACCCTGCTGCGGCCGATCGTCAACAACATCAACCGCCAGCCGCTGGATGTGATCTCCGCCGAGGTCACCAACATCGTCTATGTCATCGCCCATCGCTCCAAGCAGAAGGCCGTGTTCGCCCTGCTCGAAGCGGAACTGGAACGCAGCAACTACCCGGCCAGCGATATCGATGTCCATGCCTTCGGCAACGACGACGTGGAGATCGAAGCCACCCTGGCCACCACTTCGGTGGACGGCGACGAACTCGACGCCCTGGTGGCGCGGCTGTCCACCTCGGCCCTGGTGGAGCAGGCGTTCTGGAGCCCCAGCACCACCGAGTAAAGCGCCCGTGCGGGGGCTTTCCTGGGAGAAACTTCTCGTGCGCGGCAATTTTTGGGAATTGTCTTAAAGAGTTGGCCAGGGGCCATCGGATAGTCTGTCGGGCCTCTGTGTTCAACCGATAGTTGCCACGCCGATGCCCAACAAACGCTTGAGAATACTGATTGCCGATGCGTCCCGGGAGCAGTGTGGGCGCATCCAGCGTTTGTTGAATGGCCTGGGGTATTTCCGCATCGCGGCGGTGGAGTCTTTCCGCGAACTGGTGACCCTGACTCACTATTCCTGCGACCCCTTCGAGAACTTCGACCTGTTGCTGCTCAGCGGCGAGCTGGCGTTCGCCGCCGGGGTGGACGCCGGCGCGTTCTGCCAGGGCAACCCGCAGATCCGCCATGCCCTGATCTATGGCGGTCGTACCGAACAGGCATTGCCGGTGGTCCTCGGCGCCTCTGCGCTACAGGAGATTCTCTGGGTGCAGGGCGCCACGCAGGAGATCCTCCAGCGCTTCATTGCCCATATCAATCCTCCCGCCTCCTCGGGCAAAGACCGAACCTTGTGAATACTGAATAGCCCCGCCGTTGATGGGAACAGGGCTTGCGTCATGCTGCTGGAGGTGGAAACCGCCACTTGGCCAGCGGTTTGCTGATGGCCGCTGCCGGGGCCGGACAGGTCTTTTGGCGCCATCCGGAGCGGGCAAAAAAACAGGGGCCAAGGCCGCCCATCGATACCCGATGTGTGCCGCCGATGCGGGCGGATATCCCAGGGAAACGAGCATTTCGGGCTCGAAAAGTAGGGGAAAGCCGCATTTTAGTAATGTGGAGTAGGGCTTTTCAGAAAACCCTTAGAGAAAACTATCGGCTGCTCCCCTAGCCTTTATTCATAGGCTTGGAGCCTGTCATCTCAGACTTTTTTCATGGTCGCGAAAAAATGCCGAATAAAACGTTACGAATCCTGATCGCCGATGAACAGCATTTTCATCGAATGAAGATCGAGCGGGTGCTGAACCAATTGGGCTATTACCGGATTGCACCGATGTATCGACTCATCGAGGTATTGAACGTCGTGGAATATGGCAGTGAGCCAATGGACCTGCTGATCATCAGCGCTTCGCTGGGGTTGCAGGCCCGGCTCGATATCGTGGCGTTCTGCATGGATAACCCGCAGGTCCGTCATGTGCTGGTCTATGACTCCGAGCTTCTCGGCGTGCCTTCGATTCCATTCGGTCCGCAGCGCAAGATGTATATCAGCAGCCTGTCGCTGCCGGACCACGAGACCCTCAGCCGTTTGATGGCGGCCATCGACACCGGCCGCCGGAGCAAGACCCTGGCGGCTGGAAAGTTTCCCGGCAGTTCCAATGAGGAAGAGATCGCGTCCGACGGCATTCGGTTGAATGCCGTGGTGCGTTAAGACCTCAGTCCCACGCCGGCGCAATGCCGGCGGGGCTGGTCAGACGATGACCGCGCTCCAGGCCGGCGATGCGTTGCATCTCTGCCTCGCTCAGGGTCAGGGCACAGGCCTTGAGGTTGCTTTCCAGGTTCGCGCGCCTGGTCGAGGAGGGAATCACCGCATGACCCGATTGCATGGCCCAGGCCAGGGTCACTTGGGCCGGTGTCGCCCGATGCTGCTGGGCGATCTGCTGGATGACCGGGTCCTCGAGCACTTCACCGTAGGCCAGCGTCATGTACGAGGTGATGTGAATCCCCTGGCTTTGCGCGAACTCCACGACCTTGCGGTTCTGCAGGTAAGGATGCAATTCGATCTGGTTAGTGGCGATGTGCTCGGCACCGACCGCGGCGATGGCCTGCCGCATCAGGTCGATGGTGAAGTTGGAAACACCGATCTGCCGGGTCAACCCCAGTTGCCTGGCCTCCAGCAGCGTCGCCATGAACTCTTCGACCGGCACCTGGTTGTCCGGTGACGGCCAGTGGATCAGGGTCAGGTCCAGGTAGTCGGTCCGCAGCTTGCGCAGGCTGTCCTTGAGACTGGGGATCAGCTTGTCGCGGGCGAAATTGGCAACCCAGATCTTGCTGGTGACGAACAGCTCGTCGCGGGGGATGCCGCTGTCGGCGATGGCCTGGCCGACCTCGGCTTCGTTCTCGTAGATCTGTGCGGTGTCGATCGCCCGGTAGCCCAGCTCGAGCGCGGTGCTGACCGAGTCGATGACCACCTGGCCTTGCAGGCGAAAGGTGCCGAGGCCGAAAGCAGGTACAGACATGGATGACTCCAGATGGCAGTGGAAAGGCCACGAGTATCCCGGTCCGCATCCTTGAGAAAAACCGCCGGACAGGCAAAGCAATCTTTACCGCGAATCACGAATGCGCGAGCAGGCACGATCCCTGGTAGGAGCGAACTTGCTCGCGAGACGTCCTCCCGGCCACCGGTGAGCGCAAGCCGCAGTTTTTTCGCGAACGAGCCCGCTTCTAAAGACGCAGAGGCGGGTTCAGCCACGCGCTTCAAGAATCATGCAGGTGGTGGAGCCGGTGGCGTACAGGCGGCCATCGACGTCGTAGATCCGACCTTCGGCCAGGGCGGTGGAGCGGCCCAGGTGGACGATCTTGCCTTCGGCGCGGATCGGCCCGCTGCTGCCGGTCAGGGCCCGCACATAGCTGATGCGCAGGTCCAGGGTGGTGTAGCCCTGGCCCTTGTTCAGGCGGGTGTGGATCGCGCAGCCCATGCAGGAGTCCAGCAAGGTCGCGGCATAACCGCCGTGCACGCTGCCCAACGGGTTGTAATGGCGGGCATCCGGGGTGCCCTGGAACACGAAATGTCCGGCGGACCATTCGATGGGGATGAAGTCCAGCAACGTGCCGATGGGCGGCGAGGGCAATTCGCCGTTGCCGATGCCGTCGAAGAACTCGGCGGGGGAGAGGGCGCTGACCTCGGCCAGGGACAGGCTGCCCGGAGCGGCCAGGCGCGCGCGCATGGCCTGTTCCTGGGCAATCCACTGGGCCAGGGTGGCCTCGCGGGATGGGCTTTGCATGGGCGTTTCCTCATTGGGCGGAACAAGATGACGAGCAAAATATTATGTTCGAAATATTATTTCGGCCAGTGTCAAAAACGCCACAGGTCGGAAGATTCGGCCAGGCTTCACCTTGAGCGCATCCTCAGGTCATATCGCTGCGGCTGAACTCCTCGCCGAGAAAGTCGATCAGGGTGCGCACCGACGGCAGCAGGCCACGGCGCGACGGGAAGATCGCATGGACGATCCCGCACTTGGGCGCCCAGTCCGGTACCAGTTGCACCAGGCGCCCGGCGGCCACATCGTCGCGCACCACCACGCTGGGCAGGTGGACGATGCCGATTCCCGCCAGTGCCGCCTGGCGCAGGGCAATCAGGTCGTCGGTGACCATCCGCGGCTTGTGGCGAATCTGCGCGAGCGTCTCGTCCGGGCCGAACAGCTCCCACTGGTATTCGCGTTGCGCCGCGCCCCAATGCAGGCTCGGCAGGCCGCTGAGGTCGGCGGGCGAGGCGGGGCTCGACAGGCGCGCGAGAAAGTCCGGGTGGCCGACCAGGCACTGGGTGCTGTTGCCCAGCACCTTCATCACCAGGTCGCTGCTTTCCAATGGCGGGAAGCGCACCCGCAGGGCGATGTCGAAACCTTCGTGGATCAGGTCGACCCGGCGGTTGGTGCTCTCGATGAACAGCTCCACCAGCGGGTACTTGAGCATGTAGCGGGTCAGCATCGGCCCGACCCAGGAGTTGAGCAGCGCGGTCGGGCAACTGATGCGCACCAGGCCCTGGGGCTCGGAACGGTTGCGCTCGATGACTTCCGCGGCGCTTTCCGCTTCCACGCGCATGGCCAGGCAACGCTGGTAGTACTCATGACCGATTTCGGTGAGCGAACAGTGGCGGCTGGTGCGGTGAATCAGGCGCACGCCGAGGCGTTCCTCGAGCTGGGCAATGCGTCGGCTGAGCTTGGACTTGGGCATGTCCAGGGCGCGTCCGGCGGCGGCGAAACCACGGTGTTCGACGACCTGGGTGAAGTAGTAGAGGGTATTGAGGTCTTCCACCATCGTTCTCCAAATAGAACGCTAAGAGCGATTTTTGCAGTCTAGTGCATCAAAGGTATGAGTTTTAAGGTGTATCCAACGAAATAACTCACCCATTTCGGAGGCACCCGCATGAAAAACATCATCGGTATCTACACCAGCCCACGGGCCCATTGGGTGGGCGACGGCTTCCCGGTGCGCACGCTGTTTTCCTACGACAACCTGGGCAAGCACATCAGCCCGTTCCTGCTGCTCGACCACGCCGGCCCGGCTGAATTCACCCCGACCCAGGGACGGCGCGGCGTGGGCCAGCATCCCCATCGCGGCTTCGAAACCGTGACCATCGTCTACAAGGGCGAGGTGGAGCACCGCGACTCCACCGGCAGCGGCGGCAAGATCGGCCCTGGCGACGTGCAATGGATGACCGCGGCCTCGGGGATTCTCCACGAGGAATTCCACTCCGCAGCGTTCGCCAAGTCCGGCGGCACCCTGGACATGGTCCAGCTATGGGTCAACCTGCCGGCGCGGGACAAGATGGCCGCGCCCGGTTACCAGACGATCCTCGATGGCGACATTCCGGCCATCGCCCTGAAGGACAAGGCCGGCACCCTGCGGTTGATCGCCGGCGAGTACGATGGCACCAAGGGCCCGGCCCGCACCTTCACCCCGATCGACGTCTGGGACATCCGCCTGAATGCCGGCAAGCCCCTGACCCTCGACCTGCACGAGGGGCGCAACACCGCCCTGGTGCTGCTGCGCGGCACGCTCCAGGTCAACGGCCAGGAACGGGTGCGCGAAGGCCAGCTGGTGCTGTTCGAGCGCGACGGCGACCAGCTCAGCCTGGAAGCCAACAACGACGCGGTGGTGCTGCTGCTCAGCGGCGAACCGATCGACGAGTCCATCGTCGGCCACGGCCCGTTCGTGATGAACAGCGAGGCCGAGATCCACCAGGCCTTCGTCGACTTCCAGTCCGGTCGTTTCGGCCAGATGCCTGGCTGACCCCGCGTACCGACTTGCACAGGACGTGTCGGCCGGTTCAGGGCCAGGGATGGCTGATGCCTTCAATAAATGCCCTAGACGAAAGAGGAACTGCACATGAACAACTTCAATGCTGCCAACTTCAATGGCGCCAAGCCGACCATCGACCCCAACGACGCGGCGATGCTGCTGATCGACCACCAGAGCGGGCTGTTCCAGATCGTCAAGGATATGGACGTGCCGCAACTGCGAGCCAATGCCATCGCCCTGGCGAAAGCCGCTACTTTGCTGAAGATGCCGGTGATCACCACCGCATCGGTGCCCCAGGGCCCCAACGGCCCGTTGATCCCGGAAATCCACCAGGAGGCACCTCATGCCCAGTACGTGGCGCGCAAAGGCGAGATCAACGCCTGGGACAATCCCGAGTTCCGGGCGGCGGTCGAGGCCACCGGCAAGAAAACCCTGGTGATCGCCGGCACCCTGACCAGCGTCTGCCTGGCGTTCCCGTCGATCGCCGCGGTGCATGAAGGCTACAAGGTGTTCGCGGTGGTCGATGCCTCGGGCAACCATTCGCGGCTGGCCACCGATCTGACCATCGCCCGCCTGGCCCAGGCCGGGGTGGTGCCGATCGACATCATGGCCACGCTTTCCGAGCTGCAGGGTTCGTGGAACCGCCCGGACGCCGAGCAGTGGGCCGCGGTCTACGCCCAGGCCATGCCGCATTACCAGTTGCTGATCGAGAGCTACCTCAAGGCCCAGCAAGTGGCGAACGAGCACGAAGTGCTGGACTCCCAGCGCTGAACCTGCACCCCCACGCCGACGTCCAGTCGGTATCGACAAGAAGCGAGGACTACCCCATGACTACTGCCTACAAGCGTCTCGACAAAGACAACGCCGCCGTGCTGCTGGTGGATCACCAGGCCGGCCTGCTGTCCCTGGTGCGCGACATCGACCCGGACAAGTTCAAGAACAACGTGCTGGCCCTGGCCGACCTGGCCAAGTACTTCAAGCTGCCGACCATCCTCACCACCAGCTTCGAAACCGGCCCCAACGGCCCGCTGGTGCCCGAGCTCAAGGCGCTGTTCCCGGACGCGCCGTACATTGCCCGGCCCGGGCAGATCAACGCCTGGGACAACGAAGACTTCGTCAAGGCGATCAAGGCCACCGGCAAGAAGCAGCTGATCATCGCCGGCGTGGTGACCGAGGTTTGCGTGGCGTTCCCGGCGCTGTCGGCCCTGGAAGAAGGCTTCGAGGTGTTCGTGGTCACCGATGCCTCCGGCACCTTCAATGAGCTGACCCGCGATTCGGCGTGGAACCGCATGTCCACCGCCGGCGCGCAATTGATGACCTGGTTCGGCCTGGCCTGCGAGCTGCACCGCGACTGGCGCAACGACATCGAGGGCCTGGGGACCTTGTTCTCCAACCACATCCCGGACTACCGCAACCTGATCACCAGCTACACCACCCTGACCCAGGGCAAGTGACCTGCCAGCGGCGGCTACACAAGGCAGCGAGCACGACCGGGCTATAGGAGGTGTCGCCATTCCCTGTAGCCGCTGCCGCAGGCTGCGATAGGACCGAAGGTCCTCCAGCGGTTTCAAGACCCTGCGCCTGCTGCGCAGTCGATCGCAGCCTCGCAAGCTCGGCAGCGGCTACAGGGTTAGCGCCGATCGGTAGGTCACAACCCCTGTAGCCGCTGCCGCAGGCTGCGATAGGGCCGAAGGTCCTTAAGCGATCTCAAGATCCTGCGCCCCCTGCGGGGTCGATCGCAGCCTCGCGGGCTCGGCAGCGGCTACGGAGTGAGCAACATCGTTGCAGGCAGGGGCCTCCCATGAGGCCCCTGTTTTTGTTTCTCCGGCTATACCTGCAAGGTCGCTTGTGTGAGATTGTCGCGCCTCTGACCGTGCTGGAGTTGCTTGATGCCGAACCTGTTCGCCGACCACCCGCTGTTCGCCGCGCTGGTCCTGATCCTGCTGGACATGCTGCTGTGGCGCCTGATCGGCGCGCGGGGCGGTTACTGGAAGCTGCTGGTGCGGGTGCTGATCTTCACCCTGTACAGCGTGCTGCTGTTCAACCAGGGCCTGAACCCGATGCAGGCGGCGCCCTGGCCGGAGGACGTGCCGCTGCACCTGGCCGCCACCGGGTTGCAGATCGCTTGGTGGCTGTTCGGCGCGCGGACTCTGACGGTGTTGCTCGGCACCCTGATGATGCAGCGGGTCGGGCATACCGGGCGGCTGTTGCAGGACTTGATGGGGGCGGTGATTTTCCTGATCGCCATCATCGCCGCCATGGCCTATGTGCTGGAGCTGCCGGTCAAGGGCGTGCTGGCCACCTCCGGCGCGGTGGCGATCATTGTCGGCCTGGCGCTGCAAAGCACCCTCAGCGACGTGTTCTCCGGCATCGTGCTGAACACCACCAAGCCGTATCAGCTCGATGACTGGATCTCCATCGACGGCACCGAAGGCCGGGTCACCGACATCGACTGGCGCGCCACTCGGCTGCAGACCTCCCAGGGCAGCATGGCGGTGATCCCCAATTCCCTGGCGGCCAAGGCCAAGATCATCAACTTCAGCCGTCCCGCCGATATGCACGGGCTTTCCATCAGCCTCCAGGTCAGCCCCCATGCGCGGCCGCAAACGGTGATCGAGGCGCTGGAGCGGGCCATGCTCGGTTGCCGTTTCCTGCTCCCCAAGCCGGCCCCCAGCGTGGCCCTGAAAAGCTCGGGCAATGCCGGGGTGGAGTACGAGATCAGCGGTTTCGTGGCCTCCATGGGGCAGAAGCGCGAAGTGCGCAACCAGCTGTTCGACCTGGCCTTCCGGCACTTGCAGGCGTCCGGCGTCAGCCTGCTGTCCAGCGGTGAAAGCAGCATGGCGGCCCAGCTGTCGCGCCCGCGGGCGCTGCTGGACAGCTCGAGCATCTTCTCCACCCTGCGCCAGGAAGAGAAGGAAACCTTCAGCCAGAACATGACCCTGCAGACCTTCCGCGCCGGCGAGACCATCCTGCCGGCGGGCGAGGTCAGCGATCACCTGCTGATCATCGAATCGGGGGTGGTCTCGGTCAGCCTGATCCGCGATGGCAAGCCTTTCGAGGCCGGGCGCATGGGGCCGGGCGAAGTGATAGGCGAGGCGGGGGTTGCCGATCAGGCGACCGCGGCGGACTTCTCGGCCAAGACCTTCTGCACCCTGTACCGCATCGAAAACGAATACCTCAAGCCGTGCCTGGACGCGCGGCGCGACATCAGCGACGCGATGAAAAACCTCCTGGATTTCCGCCAGCACATCGCCCAGACGCTGACCCAGGAAACCCCGCGGCCGGCGGTGAAAAAAGGTTTTATGCAGTGGCTGCGCCGGCGCGCCTGAGCGTCCATGCACGGCCCCTGCAGGCGCGCAGCTTGCGCGCGATCCGCGTAGCGGCCACCGGACGCCAGGGCAATCGAGCGTCGAGTGGCCGCTCCCACAGAAGACCGGGGACATTGGTCACCTGGTCTTAGGCGCAATTGGTTATTGGTAGGGACCGGGCCCGGGCTTAACGTAGCGCCACATTCACTGGATCTGGAGCCACACATGCAACCGCGTATCGACTTCTACACCGCTTCGCCGGACGCCCTCAAAGCCATGATCGCGCTGGAAACCGCGGTCTCGAAACTGCCCCTGGAAAAGTCGCTGATCGAGCTGGTGAAGCTGCGCGCCTCGCAGATCAACGGCTGCGCCTTCTGCGTCGACATGCACACCGCCGACGCGCGCAAGAGCGGGGAAACCGAGCGTCGCCTGTACGCGGTCTCGGTCTGGCGCGAAACGCCGTTCTTCACCGACCGCGAACGGGCGGCCCTGGCCTGGACCGAGTCCCTGACCCGGGTCAGCGAAACCCACGCCCCGGATGCCGACTACGAGCTGCTGAGCAGCCAGTTCAGCCCCAGCGAGCAGGTCGACCTGAGCCTGGCCATCGCCACCATCAACAGCTGGAACCGCCTGGCGGTGGGTTTCCGCAAAATGCCCCAGGCCTGATTCTCCCGGGCTCAATGGCCGTCGGCTGATGGCGCCGACGGCGGGGTGACCTTGCGCATCAGGGGCACCATGGCCGTGGCGATGATGAAACACACCATGATCATCAGGAACGCGTCGCCGTAGGTTTGCGTCTGCGCTTCGCGGTAGGTCAGTTGCCAGAGCTGGCGCAGGCTGGCGCTGACGCCTTCGTCACCGCTCTGGCCCAGCGCCGCGAAGTTGCCGCCGACCCGGGCCAGCCATTGGTTGAGCGCTTCGTTGCTGCTGTTGAGGTGTTCGGCC
This sequence comes from Pseudomonas sp. NFACC41-3, assembly GCF_900109505.1. Classification (NCBI taxonomy): domain Bacteria; kingdom Pseudomonadati; phylum Pseudomonadota; class Gammaproteobacteria; order Pseudomonadales; family Pseudomonadaceae; genus Pseudomonas; species Pseudomonas sp. NFACC41-3. Next base: position 600,714 of record NZ_FOAE01000005.1, on the reverse strand, counting down.
AGGCGGGTGAAGTGCAGGTTGGTGCGGTCGTTGAGAATGGTGGCGCAGGCAGCGATGCCGATGGCGCCGCCGAGGTTGCGCATCAGGTTGAACAGCCCCGAGGCATGTTTGAGCCGCGCCGGCGCCAGCCCGCCCAGGGTCAGGGTCACCGCCGGTGGCACCGCCAACTGCTGGGCGATACCGCGCAAGGCTTGCGGCAGCAGCAGTTCCCTGGCCCCCCAGTCATGGGTGATGGGGCTGAAATCCCACATCGACAAGGCGAACAACCCCAGGCCCGCCATCATGATCCAGCGCAGGTCGATGCGGTTGGCGAGAAACGCATACAGCGGGATCGCCAGCACCTGGAACACCCCGGTGGAAAACACCGCCATGCCGATATCCAGCGCGCTGTAGCCACGCACCCGGCCGAGAAACAGCGGCGTCAGGTAGATGGTGGCGAACAGGCCGATGCCGGTGACGAAGGAGAAGAAACAGCCGAGGGCGAAATTGCGCTCCTTCAGGGCGCGCAGGTCGACGATCGGGTTGGCCACGCGCAGGGTGCGGCCGATAAAGGCCAGCCCGGCCAATCCGCAAATCCAGGCGGTGGCGAGGATGGTGCTGTCGCTGAACCAGTTCCAGCGCGGGCCTTCTTCCAGGGTGTACTCCAGGCAGCCGAGAAACAGCGCGAGCAGCAGCATGCTCAGGTAGTCGGCGCCCTTGAGCAACGCCAGTTCCGGCTGGTCGATCCGCACCAGCATGGGCACCGCCACGGCGACGAAAATCCCTGGCAGCAGGTTGATGTAGAACAACCAGTGCCAGCTCGACACTTCGGTGATCCAGCCGCCGATCACCGGGCCCAGGGTCGGCGCCAGGGACGCCACCGCGCCGATGGTCGCCGCGGCGATCACCCGCTGCTTGCCAGTGAAGAAAAAGAATGCGGTGGTGAACACCAGGGGGATCATCGAGCCGCCGAGAAACCCTTGCAGGGCGCGGAACACGATCATGCTCTGGATGTTCCAGGCCAGGCCGCACAGCAGGCTGGCCAGGGTGAAGCCGACCGCCGAGGCGCAGAACAGCCAGCGCGTGGAGAACACCCGCGACAGCCAGCCCGACAGCGGGATGACGATGATTTCGGCGATCAGGTAGCTGGTCTGCACCCAGGCGGTTTCATCGGTGCCGGCCGACAGCCCGCCGCCGATATCGCGCAACGAGGCCGAGACGATCTGGATATCCAGCAGGGCGATGAACATGCCCATGCACATAGTGGCGAAGGCGAAGACCTTGGTCGCCGTGGCCATGTTGGCCGGATTCAGGGGCTGGGCCGGGGCGGCGAGGGCGCGGCTCATGGCGCGCTGGCCACGGCGGGTTCAGGCGCCGCCGGTTCGCTGCGGGTGTTGACCGCGGCCGTCACCGACAGGCCGGGGCGCAACTGGCCGAGCACCGCGTCCTGCGGATCGAGGATCACCCGCACCGGCACCCGCTGGACGATCTTGGTGAAGTTGCCGGTGGCGTTCTCCGGTGGCAGCACGCTGAACTGCGCGCCGGTGGCTGGGGCCAGGCTGTCGAGGTGGCCGTGGAATTCCCGGCCGGGCAGCACGTCGGCGCGGATTACTACGCGCTGGCCCGGGCTCATGTGTTGCAGCTGGTCTTCCTTGAAGTTGGCGTCCACCCACAGGCCGCTGGCCGGCACCAGCGACAGCAGTTGCGCGCCGGCCTGGGTGTAGGCGCCATTGCGCGCCCGACGGTTGCCGATCACCCCGTCCATGGGCGCGCGGATTTCCGTGTAGTCCAGGTTCAGTTGCGCCAGGTCGCGCTCGGCGCGGGCCTGGAGCAAGGCCGCCTTGGCTTGCAGTTTCTGGGTGGCGATCACTTGCAGCTGGCGCTGGGTCGCCAGCAGTTCAGCCTGGGCCCGGGTGTTGAGGGCCTGGGCGGTCTTGAAGCCGGCCTCGGCCCGTTGCGCGCTTTCCACCGACACCGCCGAGCTGCCCACCAGGCGTTTGTAGCGGGCATTGTCGTCGCGCGAGCGGGTCATTTCCGCGGCGGTGGCGTCGATCCCGGCGCGAGCCTGGCTGATTACCGCGTGCTGCAACTGTTCGGTGGCGTCCAGGTTGGCCAGCAGCGCTTCCTCGGCGGCCACCGCGCCTTCGGCCTTGGCCAGGCTGGCGCGGTAATCCCGCGAGTCGAGGCGGATCAGCAGGTCGCCGGCCTTGACCCGCTGGTTGTCGCTGACCAGCACCTGCTCGATGTAGCCGGACACCTTGGGGCCGATCACCGTCACGTCGCCGCCTATATAAGCGTCGTCGGTCTGTTCGATAAAACGCCCGCTGGTCCACCAATGCAGGCTGTAGAACACCAGCGCCGCCAGGGCCACCAGCGCCAGGGTGGCAAGTAGCAGGCGCTTGAGCAAAGGTGGCCTGACCGGGGCCGGGTCGGTGGCGACAGTGACAGGGTCGATGGCGGGCAGGCTGGTCATGACAAGTTCCTGGAGGAGGAATATTACGGTTGAAATATGATATTTGTAATATTTTATTGCAACTCAATCTTTGTACCGATCGTCAGGTGCGACCTGGGAGTTGGCGGATGACGCGGGTGATTGGCGAGGCGGAGGTAGGGCCCAAGCGGAAGCAGTTGGCGCAAGCCGTGGCGAAGACTATTGTTGGCAATCTGAATAACTGCCTGAAGAGAGCGATGCGATGAACACCAGTGATTTGCTTGAACAGTTGCTGCGCGCCGGCCAGGCCTCGATGACGCAGCAGGGTGGCGGGGCCTCGGCACCGCAGGGCGGGCTGGGAGGCCTGGGTGGCTTGCTCGGCGGCCTGTTGGGCGGTAACAGCGGCGGCGGTGCTCCGGGTGGCCCGGGCGCTGGCGGCCTGGGTGGTCTGCTGGGCGGCCTGCTGGGTGGTTCCGGCTTGGGCGGCGCGATCCCTGGCGGCGCGACTTCCGGTGGAGCCCCTCAGGGCCGCTCCGGCGGTGGCATGAACTACGCGGCGCTGGCCTCCCTGGGGATGATGGCGTTCCAGGCTTACCAGGCCTGGCAACAACAGCAACAATCGGCGGCGCCGCAACAGGCGTTGCGTACCGTCGACCAGCTGGCCGGCCCGGAAGCCGAAGAACACAGCCATGCCATCCTCCGCGCGCTGATCGCCGCGGCCAAGGCCGATGGCCGCATTGACGAGCAGGAAAAACAACTGATCAGCGCCGAGATCGGCCGTCACACCGATGACCCGCAATTGCAGCAATGGCTCGACGACGAAGTCGCGCGTCCCCTGGACGCCGCCGACGTGGCCCAGTCGGCCGCGGGCGAGCCGGGCATGGCGGCGGAAATGTACCTGGCCAGCGTGATGCTGGTGGACGATCAGCAGGACGCCGAGCGCGCTTACCTGGACGAGCTGGCGGCGGCGCTGCGGATCGACCCCGAGCTGCAACTGCACCTGGAGCAACAGGCCAAGGGCCAGGTGGCCTGAGCCACGAGGACCGGCTCCGCCAGGGGCCGGTCCATTTGTCCGCGTCGGGCGTGCCATTCGACGCCCGGCAGGCTCGATCCGCATCCCTCCCAATTTCTGCTTGGCTTCGACGGCGTGCCCCCGTGGCCGAGGTGGATTGTCGCAGCGCGGATTTATTCGCCATCTCCGGGTGCGGGCAGGGTGATAATGCCGGCCTGTCCATCATGCGAGCGCACCGTCGCCATGTTCGAGATCCAGCCGCAGAACCCCGAGCTTTTTCGCCAGCAGACCCGCCGCAGTACCTTGTTCATTGCCCTGATTTTCCTGTCCCTGGCCATGCTGCTGTCCAGCGCAGCGGTGCTGCTGTTCGGCACGCCGGGCGGCGATAACTTCAAGCTCAATGTCGCCGGCGTGCTGGCCGGGCTGGTGCTGAGCATGGTGCTGATGCGCGTGCGCTTCTGGTCGCAGCCGTGGATGGCCGCGGCGGTCTACGGCTGGCAGCTCAAGCGCAGCCTGATGAGCGTGACCAACGTCATGCACCACGTCACCGCGGGCGTCGAGGCCCAGGACCCGACAGCGATGAAACTGCTGCGCTTCTACCACCTGGGCCTGACCCAGATGCACCAGCTGGATGCCAACTCCAGCGCGTTGAGCCAGGCGGTGCATGAGATCGACCGGCACAAGGAGCGGATGCAAGCCCTGGGCATGGACACCGAGCAGAACCGCTTGAATCCGGACTGGATCGAAGCGGTGAAGCGGATTCCGGTAAAAAAATGAGTTGAAAAGGGCGCGGCTTCCAAGGTTTTCCCCGGCCGCTTCCGAACCCATTTCGCCATGTGACTGCCGCATGAAATCCAAAGGTTATATGCGCTGAATACATGGCAAAAAGGCAAAGAGTTATAACGTTAGATTTTATTTATATAAATGGACATAAGCATTAGCGCTATGCTGCCGCCAGTTTTTTACCTGGCCGCGGTTGATGCGTAGGGCTTATTGATGGATGTGGGTAATTTTGGTTTTGTAATCGCGGGCCTGTTGGTGGGTTTCATCGTAGGGATGACGGGGGTGGGAGGCGGTTCGCTGATGACCCCGATCCTGTTGTGGTTTGGTATCAACCCGGCGACCGCTGTCGGCACCGACCTGCTGTACGCCGCCATCACCAAGTCCGGTGGTGTGCTGGTCCATCAGAAAAACCGCAACATCGACTGGAAGATCACTGGCTGGCTGACCCTGGGCAGCGTGCCCGCGGTGCTGGCCACCCTGTGGTTCCTCAAGAGCCTGCACACCGACCCGCAAGCACTGAACAGCGTGATCAAGCAGGCCTTGGGTTTTGTGCTGCTGCTCACCGCCCTGGCGATCCTGTTCAAGAAAAAGCTCCTGGCTTTTGCCCAGAAGCACGCCGGCGATCACTACCACCTGAAGGATTCCAGCCTCAACGGCCTGACGGTGGTCACCGGCGTGGTCCTCGGCACCATGGTCGCCCTGACCTCCATCGGCGCCGGCGCCCTGGGCACCGTGGCGCTGTTCATCCTGTACCCCTTCCTGGCCACCAAGCGCCTGGTCGGCACTGAAATCGCCCACGCCGTGCCGCTGACCCTGGTCGCCGGCCTGGGGCACGCGAGCATGGGCAACATGGACTGGCAACTGCTGGGCTTTCTGCTGATGGGCTCGCTGCCGGGGATCTGGCTCGGCAGCCACATGACCGGCCGCGTCTCGGACGAACTGCTGCGGCCGTTCCTGGCGCTCATGCTGTTTTCCATCGGCTACAAGCTGGCGTTCTGACCCCGCGCTGGCGGGCCGAGCCAAGAGCCTCCTGCGGGAGGCTTTTGTGTTTTTGCGGTTTGAGCGCGCACGCTTGGGGCGGGCCGTGATGGACCCGCCCCCAGGCCTCTCTCAGCGTTGCGCCAACCAGTAATCGTGCAGCCCACGCGCCGCCTGTTCGACGCTGGCCACGGTCTGGCGATGCTGAGCCAGATCGAGGTCGGCCGGCAGTTCGAAGTTGTCCTGTTCGGCGCAGGTGACGATGGCTTGCAGCTGGGCGGCCTGGGCGGCGGGTAGCTCGGGCCAGTTGCTCACGGCCATGGCGCGGATGTAGCCAAAACACCATTCTTCCGCCAGCGTCAGCGGCTGGTCCTGATGCTCGGTCTGTTCGAAGCGCGGCTGAAAGCTCGCCGAGTCGCTCGCCAGCGCCGTGGCGAGGGCGTTCAGATGGCGCACGCTCAGTTCGATGAAGCGCTTGCACTCCTCGGGGTCCTGCCAGTCCGGGTTCTGCCCGCCCCAGATGGCCGGGAACCATTCGGCGATGTCCACCTGGGTCGGGCCGGACACCAGGGCGGTGCAAAAACCGTCCAGCTCGGCCAGGTTGAGCACGGAGTGGTCGTCGCCATACTTGAGCAGGGTGTCTTCGATGAATTCGAACTCGGCGGGGCTGAGCGGCTGGTTGTGCATGGAGGGTTTCCTTGGAAAAACGTGCGCCCCAGGGGCTGCGCGGAAAAAAGACGCGGAGGATGGCGCGTTCCGCTGTTTTTATCCAGCGCCGATCATCGTCGCGGAGCGCGTTGTCATAGCTGCGACGCGCTCCTGGTCGCTCCAGCGACCGGCCCGTCAACCGAGCCGGTCGCTGTTGTTCTCAGGGTTGCGCGTCATCCAGGGCCTTGAGCAGGGCATGGGCGACCTTGATCCGTTCGGCGTTGGGGTAGTTCTTGTTCGCCAGCAGCACCAGGCCGATGTCCTTGCCGGGTACGAACAGCACATAGGCGCCGAAACCGCCGGTGGAACCGGTCTTGTTCAGCAGGGTATCGGCCCGCGGTGCCTGGGGCGGGGTGAGCCAGCGGGTCGGGTGCGGTTCGAAGGCCATCTGCGACGAGTTGCCGGCCAGCAGGGCGTCCAGGCTGAGCGGGTAGGGGTACAGCTCCCAGCCCAGGCCCTGGGTCATGCCCTCGACCTGGTAATAGCCGGTGTGGGTGAGGGCGATGGCCTGCGGCCAGGGTTGCGCCAGCGACTCGGGCTTGAGGTTGGCCTGGACGAAACGCAGCAGGTCGGCGGCGCTGGTCTTGACCCCGTAGGCCTCGGCATCCAGGGCGCCGGGGCCGACCCGCACCGGCTTGCCGTCCTTGTCGTAGCCCTGGGCGTAATTGTCCATCTGTGACTTCGGTACCTGGACATAGCTGTGCTGCAGGCCCAACTGCGGGAACAGCCGCTGCTCCATCAGTTGCTCGAAGGGCTGCCCCAGGCTTTGCGCGGCCAGGTAGCCGAACAGGCCGATGCTCGGGTTCGAGTACAGGCGCTGGGCGCCGGGGGCAAAGGCCGGTTTCCAGCCCTGGTAGTAGCCGAGCATCTTGTCCTGGCTGTCCCACTGCGCCGGGAACTGCAACGGCAGGCCGCCGGCGCTGTAGGTCCCCAGTTGCAACAGGCTGATGTGCTCGAAGGCGCTGCCTTTCAACGCCGGCAGGTAGCGGCTGGCCGGGTCGTTCAGGGACAGCTTGCCGCTGGCCTGGGCATAGGCCCCCAGGGTCGCGGTGAAGAGCTTGCTCACTGAGCCGACCTCGAACAGCGTGTCGGCGTCGACGGCTTTCTGCCCCTCTTTGGAGGCCAGGCCGTAGTTAAAGTAATGGGGCTGGCCCTTGAGAGTGATGGCCACCGCCATCCCGGCGATGTCCTGTTGCTGCATCAAAGGGCGGATCGCCGCGTCGACCAGGGGCTTGAGCGCGCTGTCCGGCTGGCTGGCGGCCAGGCAGGCGCTGGCGCCGGACAGCAGCAGGGAAATGGTGAAAAATCCAGATAGGGCTAGGTTTTTGTTGTGCATGATGGGCTGGCATTCCATGATTTTGCAGAGTGATGGCCGCTGCACTCCGAGCGGCTTTTGCCAGCGCCTGCCATTGCAGTCAGGGAGCAGCGCGCTGCGAGCCGGCTCAATGTAGGCGGCCGACGAAGGATCGGCAAACGACGATATTTCGCAGGAGCCATTAGAAAAACTAGGGAGTGGTCATGATCCGACCCCATCTGCCGCTGAATGCCCTGCGCGCCTTCGAGGCTTCGGCGCGGCATTTGAGTTTTACCCGCGCGGCCATCGAGCTGTGCGTGACCCAGGCGGCGGTCAGCCATCAGGTGAAAAGCCTCGAGGCCCAGCTCAATGTGACCCTGTTCAAACGCCTGCCCCGCGGGCTGATGCTGACCAGCGAGGGCGAAACCCTGCTGCCGGTGCTGTGCGAATGTTTCGACCGCATCGCCGAAACCCTCGGCCGCTTCGAAGGCGGGCACTACCGCGAAATGCTCAGCGTCGGCGCGGTCGGTACCTTTGCCGTCGGCTGGTTGTTGCCGCGCCTGGAGGACTTCCAGGCCCGCCACCCGTTTATCGACCTGCGCCTGTCGACCCACAACAACCGGGTCGACGTCGCCGCCGAAGGCCTGGACTACGCCATCCGTTTCGGCAACGGCGCCTGGCACGGCACCGATGCTGTCCAGTTATTGGAAGCGCCGCTGTCGGTGCTCTGCGTGCCGGAACTGGCGCGACAGCTGCGCAGCCCCGCCGATCTGCTCGGCCAGACCCTGCTGCGCTCCTACCGCACCGACGAATGGCCGGAATGGTTCAGCGCCGCCGGCTTGCCGGCCAGCACCCTGCCTGCGCGCAGCATCGTCTTCGATTCGTCCCTGGGCATGATGGAAGCTGCGCAGCAGGGCATAGGCGTGGCCCTGGCGCCGCCGCTGATGTTCGCCCGGCAATTGCACGCCGGCAGCATCGTCCAGCCGTTCGCGGTGGGCATCACCACCGGCAGCTACTGGCTGACCCGCTTGCAGTCCCGGGCGCAGAGCCCGGCGATGCTGGCGTTCAAGGAATGGCTGTTGGGGACCGTGCAGAAGGGCTGAAGGCGATCTGAAGACATGGTGTTTCCCAGGGCGTAGAGCGTGCGGACGGGGACGGCGCCAATGCGGATCGCCAGAACCGCCTGGCGCCGTTCTGGCGATCGTTTTTCGCGCGACTCAGCCTTGCAGCGCGGTCATCAGCACCGGCACCAGTCGATCGCCTTGTGAGCCTGGATCCTGATCTTCGACCGGCTTGTTTACACCGTGTCTGGTGTGTTGCATCGACCGACTGAATCCACAATCGATTCCGGCCATTCACGCCTGGCCGCAACCCATAAAAAAGCAGCCGCTGGCGGCGAACCCTGCCGAGACGCAATGGTCAACCGATCAAGGGCCTCCAGGCCGCTTCATACCGACTGGCGACCCTTGATAAACGGATTCACTCCCATCCTGCTGGCTTGCAGTGCTCGTGGTGATTCTGCCGGTAGTGCATGCAGCACACTTCAGGGGGGAGCCGGAGAAGTTCAAGCCGGTTCGGGCCCTGCCTGGTGCGGGCGCTGACCGTTGATCGCATCCGCTCCTCTCGCGTAGGAGTACGAAAATGACTCAATCAATGCGGTTCTTCCTATCGATCGTCCTGGCGGCAGTATCCCTGTCATCGGCGAGCCTGTTGAACAGTGCAGGTGCGGCCACCGCCGAGGACCTGGCTACCGACTCCCGGCAAGCCTTGCAAATCCTCTATAAGGCCACTCCGTCCGCCGAAAGCCTTTCGCACAATGCCAAAGCCGTGCTCGTCTTCCCGAAAATCGTCAAGGCAGGCCTGGTGTTTGGTGGCAGCTATGGCGAAGGCGTGCTGATGAAAGGCCAGAAAGTGGAGAATTATTACAACTCCGTCACCGGGTCATGGGGGCTGCAGGCAGGCGCCCAATCGTACGGTTATGCGGTGTTCCTGATGACCGACAAAGCGCTGAACTATGTGCGCGAGACCAAGGGCTGGGAAGTCGGCGTGGGGCCAACCGTTGTCGTGGTTGACGAAGGGATAGCGAAGAATCTTTCGACTTCGACGCTGAAGGACGATGCCTACGCGTTCATCTTCGACCAGCAAGGGTTGATGGCCGGGGTCAGCATCGAAGGAACGAAGATTTCCCTGATCAAGCGCTGAAAAAAACCTAGGAAGGGTTTTGATCTTTTCAAGCGTTTCGCGTCAGGGCGGTCTAACGGGCGGCTCCTTCACCCAGGCGCCTTACATGGCAAGCAAGGCGCCTGGGTGGAGGAGCCTGCGCCAAGCCCTCTTGGGCACAGGATGCACGACGACATCTGCGGATTATTGAGCGCTATCACCGTCCTCGCCAAGAGGGGGTCCAATGAACCTTCCAAATCCATGTAAGGGTGCAAGTAATCTTCTGGCGCTGTGCGTGGTTGTGCTCCTGGCATTTATGATCTCCTGCAGCACATTGCCCAGGATAGTGCCCGACATGGCTCGCGCACCCTCTACGCCAGTGCAGCTCGACGGGGCCCATGGACCTCTGTCTGCCGAGCGCAGCAAAGCCATTCTCGACCGGCTCAAGTCCTCCGGCGCAGAGACCGACATCTTCGACGTGCACCTCGCAATCGAAGAGGCCATCGCCGGCAGCCCGCTGACGGAAGGCAACAAGGTCGACTTGCTGCAGGACGGCCCCAGCACCTACCAGTCGATGATCAAAGCCATGGAGGCAGCCCGCGACCACATCAACATGGAGACCTACATCTTTGACGATGACGAAGTCGGTCAGCGCTTCGCCGACGCATTGATCGCCCGGCAACAGCAAGGCGTACAGGTCAACCTGATCCGCGACAGTGTCGGCACCCTGGGAACATCGGCAGAGTTTTTCTCTCGATTGAGCGAAGCGGGCGTCAAGGTGCTGGAGTACAACCCTGTCAATCCGGTGACGGCCAAAGCGGGTTGGGATGTGAACCAGCGTGACCACCGGAAACTGTTGATAGTGGACGGTCGCATTGCCTTTCTTGGTGGGATCAACATCAGCAGCGTCTATTCGGGGGGCTCGCTCAGCTCTTACTCGAAGACCCGGCCCGGTGGCGATTTACCCTGGCGCGACACCGACCTGCGTATCGAGGGGCCCGTGGTGGCGGAACTGCAGAAACTGTTCATCGAAACCTGGACTGCCCAGAAAGGCGAACCACTCGCGGCCAGGCGGTACTTTCCACCCCCTGAACGCAAGGGCAGCGAGGTGGTGCGCGCCATTGGCAGTTCGCCAGATGAACCGTTCAGCCTGATCTACGCCACGCTGATTTCAGCGCTGCGCAGCGCACAGACCGAGATATGGCTGACCAATGCCTACTTTGTGCCCGACCCGCAGTTGCTAGCGGTCCTCAAGGAGGCGGCAGCCCGTGGAGTCGACGTCAAGCTGGTGCTACCCAGCAGTACCGATTCGTGGCTGGTGCTCCATGCCGGACGCGCTTACTACAGCGAGCTGCTGAAAGCCAACGTCAAACTTTACGAACGCCGTGACGCGCTACTCCACGTCAAGACTGCGGTAATCGATGGCGTGTGGTCGACTGTCGGCTCCACCAACCTCGACTGGCGCAGCTTCTTGCATAACGATGAAGTCAATGTCGTGGTGCTGGGCACCGGGTTTGCAAAAAAGATGCAGGCGGCATTCATGGCTGACCTGGCCAAGTCGAACGAAATCAAGCTGGAACAGTGGCAGCGCCGTTCGCTGGGTATGAGAGCCAAGGAGCAGATAGCGCGACTTTGGGAATACTGGTTATGAACCCAGTGCGCGTTGCCGGGATGCGCTGTTCTGCGTCTTGAGGGGATGGCGCGAGCCCGGGTTCGAGCCCTGGCGAGATCGACCGCGGGCAATGTTTGCGGGCGATGATTTTGAGCAGGCCGGATGGCCCTGGCTCGCCGTTGGCAGGCGGGATTGCCAATCCCGCCGCTTACGTTTACCCGCTGTTTACTTACCTGCCACCAACGCCGGAGTGCGCGGCGGGATCAGGCGTTTGCTGCCGGTGGACTCGTAGGCCGCCGCCAGGCGCAGCAGGTTCGAATCGTCGTAGGCGCGGCCGGCGAAAGTCAGCCCGACAGGCATGCCGATGTCCGGCATGACGCCCATCGGCACGGTGACCGTGGGCACGCCCAGGTGGCGGATGGCGAGGTTGCCGTTGGCCACCCAGACACCGTTGCTCCAGGCGATGTCCGCGGACGCCGGGTCGACATCGGCATTGGCCGGGCCGACGTCGGCCACCGTCGGGAAGATCACCGCATCGAGCCCCAGCGCGTCCATCCAGTCTTCCAGATCGATCTTCCGGGTTTGCTCCAGGCCGCGCAGGCCGTCGGGCACGGTGGGGATCTGATCCCAAGGGGTGATGCCGCGCTCGGCCATCTTCACGTACTCGTCCATGCCGGCGGCCAGGTCGCCTTCGCGGTTGGGCAGGGTGCCCGGGTCGTGGGGGAATATCAGCGGGCCATCGACATCCACCAGACGATTGAGCTGCGGATCGCCGTTGGCCCGCAGGAAGTCATCGAAGGCCCAGGCAGTCAGGTCCCACAACTCATGGTGCAGGAACTCCTTGGACACCAGGCCGCGGTTGAACACCGTCGGCGCGCCGGGGCGATCGCCCTCGCAATTGGACACCAGGGGGAAATCCACTTCGAGCACCTCGGCGCCGGCGGCTTCGAGCGCCTGGCGCGCCTGCTGCCAGAGGCCGATCACCGAAGGGCGGGTGTTGATGCGTTGTCCGGTCGGGCCACCGATCCCCGGCGCCTCGCTGGTGCCCGCCTCAGGGTCGGCGTTGATGTACATGCGCGGTACGCCGAAGCGCTTGCCGGCCAGGGCGCTGCTGCTGGCGGCCAGTTCCTGATAGGAAGCCGGGCGCACCGAAGCCACGCTGGGAATCGGCACCCAGGGTTGCAGGCGCCACAGATCGCCACGGGTGTCCGGGTCCTCGGCGACCACCACGTCGAGCACTTCGAGCAGGTCGGCCATGGTCCGGGCGTAGGGCACCACCACGTCCATGGTCGGGGTCAGCGGCCAGTTGCCGCGCACCGAGATCACCCCGCGCGAAGGGGTGTAGGCACACAAGCCGTTGTTCGAGGCAGGTCCCCGGCCGCTGGACCAGGTTTCCTCCGCCAGGCCAAAGGCGGCGAAGCTGGCGGCGGTGGCGGTACCCGCGCCGTTCGACGAGCCCGAGGCGAAGGGTGCGGTGAGATAGTCGGCGTTGTACGGGCTTTCGGCGCGGCCATAGACCCCGCGCTGCATGCCGCCGTTGGCCATGGGCGGCATATTGGTCTTGCCCAGGCAGATCGCCCCGGCAGCGCGCAGCCGTTCGATGGTGAACGCGTCGCGATAGGCGATCAGCCTGGCGAAGGCGGGGCTGCCGGAAGCCGCGGTGAGGCCCTTGACCAGATAGCTGTCCTTGGCGGTGTAAGGGATGCCATCGAGCGGCCCCAGGGTTTCGCCCCTGGCCCGGCGGGCATCGGCGGCCTGGGCTTCCTTGAGCGCGTCGGGGTTGCGCACCACTACCGCATTGAGGGCGGTAGGCGTGTCGGGGCCGTCGTAGGCATCGATCCTGGCGAGATAGGCCTGGACCAGTTCGACCGCGGTAGTCTGGCCTGATTCGAGCGCGGCGCGCAGTTGGGCAATGGAAACCTCGGTGACTTCGATCATGCTGTTACCGCCGGCTGCTGAGGGGTGATGTAGTGAAAGTTGCCATCACACTGGCACTGGGATTGGGGCGGCTTGGGCACATCGTTTATCTCACAATGGGTGTTCATATCGGTTCTCGTTGCGCGGCACGACGCGACTGGGGCTGGGCTACAACCTGAGCGGGGTATTTTGCACCAAGTTGCCGACGGGGAATCGTTAAAGGTTTTGCCGTCGTTGTTGGCGGCTGATCGGCGACTGGCGCCCGCCGTATAGCGGTTGCCGGGCATCGGCGGTTTTTACCTCACTCAGGCCCCAAAAAGTAAGTAGCTGTTTTAAAAACAAATTTATGCATCTTTGACTTCACAGGCGACGAAAAAGTTGATAAATTTCCGCGCGTTCTTGCAGAGGCCCCCACGGGGCTTGCAGTGAAAGCAAGCAACAGCAGAGATAGGGGCGTCGCCAAGCGGTAAGGCAGCAGGTTTTGATCCTGCCATGCGTTGGTTCGAATCCAGCCGCCCCTGCCATCTCTCATCCCTCCCTCTATTTATCAAACGCTCCCCCCAAGGCACGGCCTCGGCTCCATCCGGATGCTCAAGCGGCCCGTTTTTGTGTGCCCGGGATATTCCCATCACCTCAGCTCTGGTCCGGCGCTAGCGAAAGCGCGGCGCGATGGCCTCGGCAAACGGGTAATGGACAAAGTAGGGCCGGGCTTCGTCGATGACCCGCTGGAACGAGGGGCGCTGTATCAGCCGCTCGAAATAGGCGCGCAAATGGCGATGGTCATCGGTAAAGGCCACCAGCGTGCTGGCATAGAACAAGGCCGGGGCGGCGGCGCAATCGGCCAGGCTGAAGTCCGGGCTGGCCACCCAGATTCTCGAGGCCAGGCGCTGTTCGAGCATGTTGTATGCGCTCAGCAGGGCTGCGCGTTCCCGGCTCAGGTCGCCGTGGGTGCCATACAGGCGATCGGCGACTATCCGCTGCATCGGCCCCTGGACATGGCAATCGAAAAAACGGTCCCACAGCCGGACTTCCAGCGCGCTGTCCCAATCATCCGGAATCAATGGCTGCCGGCCCCGATAAAACCGGTCCAGGTACTCGATGATCACACTCGATTCCGGCACATCGCGCTGCCGGGCGTGATCGCGGATGACCGGGAACTTGCCCAGCGGCCACAGGCTTTGCAGCTCGGCCCGGTCGGCGTCGTTGGCCAGGTCGATGATGCGTTTTTCAAAGGCGCTGCCGTGTTCGTAGAGGGCGATCAGCACCTTGTGGCAGAACGATGACAGGGGATGGAAATACAGGGTCAGCGGCATGTTCCGGTTCCTCGGTGAAGGGTGGGGCGCACGACGTGCCAGCAGGGAAACCCACCTATTATCGGCCGACCCTGGCGGCCACGCGCTGGCAGGCGACGAGCCGGGCTACAGCCCCCCTGAATATTTCACCGCCGCCGCGGCCCGCGACGGCACGTTGAGGATGCGCAGCAGCGACGACACATGGATGCGCACGGTGAAGGGCGAGATCTCCAGTTCGCGGGCGATTTCCTTGTTGGTCTTGCCCTGGGCGATCAGGCGCAGCACCTCGTGCTGGCGCGCGGTCAGGGTGGCGCCGGTGCCCAGCGGCAGCAGGCCGGAAGGGGCGAACTTGACCAGCACTTCGCCTTGGCGAATGGCCAGGACCGCCTGGCCGATCTCGTCGGGGGCGATGTTCTTGCCAATAAAACCGTCGACGCCGGCGGCCATGACCTCGCCGATCAGCGCCTGGTCATCGACCATCGACACCACGATCAGGGTGGTGCGCGGCAATTGCTTGCGCAGTTCGGCCAGCTGGCTGACGCAGGTCAGGCCTGGAAAACGCAGGTCGAGGATCAGCGTGTCCGGCTCGTCGCCGGCCCGGGTCAGGGCGAGTACCCTGTCCAGGTCGCCGGCCTGTTCGATCAGCGCATCCGGCAGCAGGCGCTGGACCGTGCGCAACATGCCCTCGCGAAACAGCGGGTGATCGTCGGCTATGATAATCCGGCATGCCATGGGGTGACTCTCCTTGGGTCGAGCTTTCCTTGAGGCAGCTACTTTAGCAGCGGGCCAGGCAACTGCCTGTGGTTCGTGTCGAGTACGACGACTGGCGCACAAGGATGTTCCCCATGAAATTCGAGAAAAACACCGAGCTCGACCAGGCCAACCTGCGCATTATTGTCGGTTCCTGCGCCGTGGCCTATATCGGCGTGCTGGGTTTCCTGCCCGGGCAGCGGGTCGATACCTACCTGCCGATCGTGATCTATATCGTCCTGTTCCTGCTGCTGTCGATCGTCCTGCGCCAGGCCATCGTGCACTGGCCCGGGCATTATCCGGCGCGACGGATCCTGAGCATGGTCCACGACTACACCGGCACCTCGTTCGGCCTGGTGGTCGGCGGAGAGGCGGCACTGCCGCTGTACGCGGTGATGGTCTGGGTCAACCTGGGCAACGGCATGCGCTATGGCTCGCGCTACCTGGCGATTGCCACGGCCCTGGCGCTAATGGCGCTGTTGGTGGTCTATCGCCTGACGCCGCTGTGGCAGGCGCAACCCTTCATGGTGCTGATGCTGCTGATCACCAGCACGGTGATCCCGGCCTACGCCCATATCTTGCTGGAACGCACGCGCAAGGCTTCGGAGGAGGCGATTGCCGCGAACCTGGAAAAGTCGCGTTTTCTCGCCCAGGCCAGCCACGACCTGCGCCAGCCGATCCACTCCATCGGCCTGTTCACCGCCTGCCTGCGCGAGGCGCGCCTGGGCGACGAAGAGCGGCGCCTGGTGGACAACATCGACCGCTCGCTGCTCAACGTCTCGCAATTGTTCCGCTCGATTCTCGACCTCTACACCCTCGACAACGGGCGGGTGCAACCCAGTTTCCAGACCCTGCACCTGGGCGAATTCCTCGCCGACCAGATACGGCAGAACGCCGAAGCCGCGCGCTGGGCCGGGGTCGAGCTGCGCCTGCGCCCCTGTTCTCACTGGGTCCGGGCGGACCCGACGCTGCTCGCCACCATGGTCCAGAACGTGTTGTCCAACTGCTTCAAGTACGCGGCGCGGCGATCGGTGCTGATTGGCGTGCGCCAGCGCGGCGCGGGGCTGGCCATCGTCATCTATGACCAGGGCCGGGGGATTGCCGAGGAACACCTGCCGAACCTGTTCGAGGAGTTCTATCGCGTGCGCGAGCTACGGGACAAGGACGTCGAAGGCGTGGGCCTGGGCCTGTCCATCGTCAAGCGCCTGGGGCAGTTGATGGGGCTCGAGGTGGCGATCCGTTCGCGGCTGGGCCACGGCACCGCGGTGAGCCTGTTCGGGTTGCCCCTGGCGCCACCGCAGCTGCAAGCCGCCAGCCTCGACGAGGCGCGGCAGGCGGGGCTGCTGACCGGCTTGAAGGTGTGCCTGGTGGAGGATGACCGCAACGTGCTGCTGGCCACCTCGGCCTTGCTCGAGCGCTGGGGCTGCGTGGTCCAGGCCGAGCTTTGCGGCCGGGACCTGGTCAGCGACTGCGACGTCATCGTCGCCGACTATGACCTGGGCAACCACGCCACGGGCATCGAGTGCATCGACAGCCTGCGCCGGCAGCGCGGCTGGGCGGTGCCGGCGCTGATCCTCACCGGGCATGAGGTGGAGAAGATCCAGGCCGCGTTGCACGACCGCAATATCGCCATCCTGTCCAAGCCGGTGCGCCCGGCCGAACTGCGCGGCAGCTTGCGGGCGCTGCGCCAGCATTCTGCGCCGGCGGTCATGCCCGAGATGTGACAGGGCGGTTCAGCGAGTAGCGGCCACTCCCCGTGCCAGGGCAAGGGGAGTGGCGGTGCATGACTGCCAGGGTTTTTCCAATCACTGCGCACACACCTCCCGCACACAGTCGCGCAACCAGCGATGCGCCGGGTCGCTGTTCATGCGTGGATGCCAGAGCATGGACACGGTGATTTCCGGCGTGGCCAGCGGCAGGGCGAAGCTGTGCAGGCCGCTGCGCAGGTTGTGGGTGTGGCGCTCGGGGACGGCGGCGATCAGGTCCGAAGCGCGGACCAGGGCCAGGGCGGCGGAGAAACCGCCAACGACGGTGGCGATATCGCGCGTCAGGCCCGCCGCCTGCAACGCATTGTCCACCAGCCCGCGATCAAGGCCCTGGCGCGATACCAGCACATGCTCGCCGGCGGCGTAACGGGCGGCGCTGATCGGCCCGCGGCTCAGCGGATGGCCGTTGCGTACCACGCCGATAAAACGATCGCGGAACAGCGCGCGGGTGTGGATTTCCGGGCTGGCGTTGGCGTCCACCACGCCGGTATCGAGGTCGACCGTGCCGTCGCGCAGGGGCGTGCTGTCCTTGCTGGTTTTCTGCAGGAAATGCAGGCGCACCCCAGGGGCTTCGGCGCGCAGGCGGGCGACCAGGGCCGGGCCGAAGTTCTCGACGAAACCGTCGCTGCTGCGCAGGGTGAAGGTGCGCACCAGGCGCTGCAGGTCGAGCCGTTCGACGGGGCGCAACATGGCTTCGGCGTCCTGCACCAGGCGGCCGACCCGCTCGCGCAGTTCCAGGGCGCGTGGGGTCGGCACCAGGCCGCGGCCGGCGCGCACCAGCAGCGGATCGCCGGTGGTTTCGCGCAGGCGCGCCAGGGCCCGGCTCATCGCCGACGGGCTTAGCCGCAGGCGCTGGGCGGCGCGCGCCACACTGCCTTCGGCGAGCAGCACGTCGAGGGTGATCAGCAGATTGAGATCGGGTGTGGACATGGCGGCGGTCCCGTCTGGCACAAAAGTGAGATGGCGTCAGACGCACGAATAACCTGTAAAGGTTGCGTCTTCCGCCATGTTAGACCGCGGGCTAGATTGGCGACAGCGCCATTTCGCGCGGGTCAGAGAAGGAGTGCAACGTGAAGCCAGTCAATGCCGGAGCAGAACCGGAAGCGGTATCAGTCGGCTGGGCATTGGCCAGCCTGTCGCTGTCGATGTTGCTGGCGTCGCTGGGCACCAGCATCGCCAATGTGGGCTTGCCGACCCTGGTGCAGGCGTTCGGGGCGAGCTTCCAGCAGGTGCAGTGGGTGGTCCTTGCCTACCTGCTGGCGATGACCGCGCTGATCGTCAGTGTCGGCCGGCTCGGCGATTTGCTGGGACGGCGGCGCCTGCTGCTGATCGGGATCCTGCTGTTCACTCTGGCCTCGATGCTCTGCGCCGCTGCCCCGACGCTGGGGATGCTGATCGGTGCCCGGGCACTGCAGGGCGTCGGCGCGGCGATCATGATGGCGCTGACCCTGGCCCTGGTTGGCGAGACGGTCAGCAAGGCCCGCACCGGCAGCGCCATGGGCCTGCTGGGCACGATGTCGGCGATCGGCACCGCCCTCGGCCCGTCCCTGGGCGGGGTATTGATCGCCGGGTTCGGCTGGCAGGCGTTGTTCCTGGCCTGCGTGCCGTTGGGCGGGCTGACCTGGGTGCTGGCTTATCGGTGTCTGCCGGCCGCTGGTCAGGCCCGGGCCCTTGAACGAGGCGCGTTCGATCCGCTGGGCACCTTGCTGCTGGCCCTCATGCTGCTGGCCTACGGGCTGGCCATGACCCTGGGCCGCGGCCATTTCGGCCTGCTCAACGCTGGGCTGCTGTTGGCGGCGCTGATGGCGGCCGGCCTGTTTGTCTGGGTGGAAGCGCGGGTGGGCGCGCCGCTGATACGCCTGGCGCTGTTTCGCGACGGGGCCTTGAGCGGCAGCCTGGCCATGAGTGCGCTGGTCTCGACGGTGATGATGGCGACGCTGGTGGTCGGGCCTTTCTACCTGGCCCACGGGCTCGGGCTGGAAACCTTTGCGGTGGGCCTGGCGATGTCGCTCGGCCCCTGTGTCACCGCGCTGAGCGGCGTGCCGGCCGGGCGCATCGCCGATCGTTTGGGCGTGCGGCCGATGATCCTCGCCGGCCTCGGCGCCATGGTCCTCGGTTGCCTGATGCTGGCGTTGCTGCCCGCGAGCCTGGGCATTGGCGGCTACCTGGCGCCCATCGTTGTCATCACCCTGGGCTATGCGACGTTTCAGACCGCCAACAACACCGCGGTGATGAGTGAAGTGGGCGCTGAGCAGCGCGGGGTGATTTCCGGCCTGCTCAACCTGTCGCGCAACCTCGGGCTGATCACCGGTGCCTCGCTAATGGGCGCGCTGTTCGCGGCGGCGACAGGGGAGCTGAGCACGGCGAGCGCCGAGGCCGTCGGCAGCGGCATGGGCTTCACCTTTGCCCTGGCCGCGGGGCTGGTGCTCATGGCGATACTGGTGGCGCTGCTCAGCCAGCAGCGTCGATGGCGGGCGCTGGATTCAGTGGCTTAGTACAAAGCCATTCCAGTTCGCAGCAGCCAAACAGCCTCTGTAGGCGCGAGGCTTGCCCGCGATGACCTAACCTCATTCGACGCAGGGGGCCGGGCCCTGTCGCGAGCCATTGACCGACCGCTACAGATAGGCCGTTCAAGCCTGAGCGCCTTCCCCCACCAGCAACGCGCTGTAGGCCCGCAGCCGCTGCACGAACTCACTCACCGAACCCTGGGAAACATAGGCCTGCTTGAGGAAGAACGCGGCATACTCGGCCATCCCTGGTTCGGCCGCCGTCAGCAGATGGGCATGCTCCTCCAGGGTGGTCGGCCAGCCGCGTTCCTGCTCGCCGCGCAGCAGGTTGGCCGAGCGCAGCGCCTTGCGCGCCGCGGCCCGTTGCAGGCGTTGCTGCTGCAACGGTTCGCGGCTTTGTTCCAGCTGCTGAGCGTAGCCTTCCAGCACCTGGGGGAAGTCGCCATTCAGCGCCAGGGCGATGGTCCGGCTCGGGCGGAAAGGCTCGAAGCGCAGCCCCAGGTCATTGCCCCAAATGCAGCGGCACTGATGCTTGAGCCAGAAACCCCAGCGGTAGCGATTGTCGGGCGCCAGCACCTCGTTGAGCACGCCGATGTCGAAGTCGATCTTCGACACCTCCGGGTGCCGCGCCTCCAGCGCCTGCCGAGTCTGCTCCAGCCGCTGGCGCTCCTCGGGGCTCGGTGCCCAGGCCAGGACCAGGGTCACATCCAGGTCGGAGGTGCCCGGCCGCGCGTCGCCACGGGCCACGCTGCCGTAGAGGTACAGGCCATCGAGCAGCGCCGGAAAACGCCGCGAGAGCATCGCGCGCAACTCATCCACCAGGTGGCTGAACGCCGGTTGCAACGGCTGGTCGGGCAGGGACTGGATAAAACCTTCGGCGTCGACGCCTGGGTACTGCGACATGGTGATCTCGGTGGGGCAATGGCGATGAAAACCGCCCGGGCCAGGCGGGCGGTTGGCAGACAGTCTGGCTGACTTCACGGATCGCGCAAGCCGGCGCGGTTCAACGCCACGCCGTCACGGGTCGAGGCTCGCCAGATCGTTACCGAGGGGCGTCGGCGACTCGCCGCTGATCGCGCACAGCAGCGCTGTGATGGTTTCCCCCTCGACCATGCCGCGCTCTTGCAGCAGGTCCGCCACCGCGCCGACCGCCGGCCAGTAGCGATGCACCAGGCAGCTGGCGCGGGCCATGGCCCGGGATTCGGCGTCGAGCAGCTTGCGCGGCGGCAGCAGGCTGATCAGCTCATGAGCGCGGCTCAGGTCGCCGCGGCCGCTGCCTTTTATCAGCCTGTCGGATCGACCATGGCGGTAGATCGCTTCGGCTACCGGGCCGGCAAAGCAATGCAGCAGGTCGCGCTCGATGGACTCGACCATCGACGGCAGGTATTCGGCGATCCCCGGGGCGTCGAAGGCCGGGCGCGGGACCAGGTAATCGGCTTCCACCAACCCCTCTACATAGCGCGGGTTGCCCCGCAGATCGAGCATCGGACCCGCGTCGGCTTCGGCCCTGGTGCGCACGGTAATGCGGGCGATCGGCTGACCGTTCCACCAAAAGGCCAGGGCGTGGCCGGCTTCGTGGATGGCCGTGCAACGCGGACGCTGGTTCATGGTCTTCTCCCGTGCTCTGTACGCGTCGGGCGGACGAAAAAGGCGGGGCATCAGTCGAAAAAACCGCCAGAGGCCCCCGCGGGCGCTGTCCCTATCATTGGCTTCGGCCGTGGGCCCCGGGTAAAAGCTTGTCCCTATCAACAACCAATAGTCCGGCTATTAGCGATCCGCCACAGAGGGGCTAGCCTTAATTCAGCGCTGGCGCGAGCCGGCCGGATGAGACCTGATCGAGAGATAACGAAAAACGAGTCAGAAGCGTACCGGGCTTACCGTGGGCCACCGTCCTGGCAACTCGCTTGCCGCTCTGCAGCATGCCCTGTGGCCACACCCATCAGTTGAGCGAACTGTGAGCCCCGCAACCTATGTCATTGCTTTCGCCTGTCGCTATTTCGCGCCCATCCGGGCCGGATAGCTGGATGAATACGACCAAAGGTAGCTCCTCATGGCAAACGAATCGAAATGCCCGTTCAACCATGCCGCCGGCGGTGGCACGACCAACCGCGACTGGTGGCCGAACCAACTGAACCTGAAGATCCTGCACCAGCATTCGCCCCTGTCCGACCCCATGGACGAGGACTTCAACTACGCCGAAGCCTTCAAAAGCCTGGATTTCCAGGCCCTGAAACAAGACCTGCATGCGCTGATGACCGACTCCCAGGACTGGTGGCCCGCCGACTTCGGCCACTATGGACCACTGTTCATCCGCATGGCCTGGCACAGCGCCGGGACCTACCGCGTCGGTGATGGCCGTGGCGGCGCCGGTTCCGGCCAGCAGCGTTTCGCGCCGCTCAACAGCTGGCCGGACAACGTCAGCCTCGACAAGGCGCGCCGGCTGCTGTGGCCGATCAAGCAGAAGTACGGCCGCAACATCTCCTGGGCCGACCTGATCGTGCTCACCGGCAACGTCGCCCTGGAGTCCATGGGCTTCAAGACCTTCGGTTTTTCCGGCGGTCGCCCGGATGCCTGGGAGCCGGACGAAGACGTCTACTGGGGCTCGGAAAACAAATGGCTGGGCGGCGACACCCGCTACGGCAAACCGGATAAAGCCGCCATGCAAGAACCCGGCGAGGGCCAACTGGTGGCCGAGCCTGGCAATGAAGAAAGCCGTACCGACCAGGGGCGCAACCTGGAAAACCCCCTGGCCGCGGTGCAGATGGGCCTGATCTATGTGAACCCGGAAGGCCCCGAGGGCAACCCGGACCCGCTGGCCGCCGGCGTGGATATCCGTGAAACCTTCGGCCGCATGGCGATGAACGACGAAGAAACCGTGGCCCTGATCGCCGGCGGCCACGCCTTCGGCAAGACCCACGGCGCCGGCCCCGCCGACAATGTCGGCGCCGAACCCGAAGCCGCCGGCCTGGAACTGCAGGGCCTGGGCTGGAAGAGCACCTTCGGCACCGGCAAGGGCGCCGACACCATCACCAGCGGCCTGGAAGTGACCTGGACCACCACGCCCACCCGCTGGAGCAACAACTACCTGGAAAACCTGTTTGGCTTCGAGTGGGAACTGACCAAGAGCCCGGCGGGCGCGCACCAGTGGACGCCCAAAGGTGGCGCCGGCGCCGGCATCATCCCCGATGCCCACGACCCCTCCAAGCGGCGCAACCCAACCATGCTGACCACCGACCTGTCGCTGCGCTTCGACCCGATCTACGAGCCGATCTCGCGACGCTTCCTGGCGAACCCCGACCAACTGGCCGATGCCTTCGCCCGCGCCTGGTTCAAGTTGATCCACCGCGACATGGGCCCGCTCTCGCGCTACCTGGGCCCGGAACTGCCCCACGAAGAATTGCTGTGGCAAGACCCGATCCCCGCGGTGGACCATGCCCTGGTCAACGACAGCGATATCGCCGCACTCAAGGCCAAATTGCTGGCCTCGGGCCTGTCGGTGTCGCAACTGGTGTCCACCGCCTGGGCGGCGGCGTTCAGCTTCCGTGGCTCCGACAAACGCGGCGGCGCCAACGGCGGGCGCCTGCGCCTGGCCCCGCAAAAGGACTGGCCAGTCAACCAGCCCGAGCAACTGGCCAAGGTGCTGGCGACCCTCGAAGGGGTCCAGAAGGACTTCAACAGCGCGCAATCCGGTGGCAAGAAAATCTCCCTGGCCGACCTGATCGTGCTCGGCGGCAGCGCCGGCATCGAACAGGCCGCGAAAAACGCCGGCCTCGACATCAGCGTGCCGTTCTCCCCAGGGCGCATGGACGCCAGCCAGGAGCAGACGGACGTCGAGTCGTTCGGCTACCTCGAACCCATCGCCGATGGCTTTCGCAACTACCTCAAGACCCGCTACGCGGTACCGGCCGAAGCGCTGCTGATCGACAAGGCGCAACTGCTGACCCTCACCGCCCCCCAAATGACGGTGCTGATCGGCGGCCTGCGCGTGCTCGACATCAACGTCGGCCACACCCCCCACGGCGTCTTCACCACACGGCCGGGCGCGCTGACCAACGACTTCTTCGTCAACCTGCTGGACATGGGCGTGGAATGGAAACCTGTCTCCGACGCCCAACAAGAGTTCGAAGCCCGCGACCGCAAGACCGGCCAGGTCAAATGGACCGGCACCCGCGTCGACCTGGTCTTCGGCTCCAACGCCCAGTTGCGGGCCCTGGCCGAGTTCTATGCCAGCGCGGATGGGCAGGAGCAGTTCGTGAAGGACTTTGTCGCGGCGTGGGTCAAGGTGATGAATCTGGATCGGTTTGATTTGCGGTGAGGAGGGCGCCTTGAGGTCTGGAAACAGGGCGCTTGACCTGATGGTTCAGGTCGGGGGCACCAGGCCGGAGATAGGCGCGTCATAAACCATTCGGTGTTTTGAAAGTTGCTGACGCCTCCCAGTGTGGAGGCGTTTTTTTGTCCGAGGGGAAGGTGCAGTGACTGTTCGCGGAGTGGCGATTGCCTGGGCTCATTGGCACAGGACGGGGGATATCCACCTCTTGAAAGGTGTCGATAACCTGTCCTTTCTCTGACTACTCAAGTGCATTTGATCTGATCAGGATCAGGTTTTCCTTACGGCAATTTTGGATAATTCCTACCCCTATACCTTCGTCTCTTTGGGTATGGTAGCAAGCCTGATTTGGACGCCTGATGTGGCGGCCACAGGCCCATCAGATCAGGCGTCGAGAACATGCAAGTGGTGTGAGTGCGGAGTTGATCCTCGTGCATTTTTACAAATAGGCTGCTGCCCTGATGTGCTGCCTGGGCACATGAACAGCGCTGGATTGTTCAGTCATTTCCGTGGCGGAGCCAGGTATCAGTCCAGGTAGTGCAAGGTGCGGTTGACGCTTGGTATTGGACGCCAAGTTCATACACCGGGCGCCTCAATACGTTGACCAAGGATGAGTCATATGCGTCAAAGGGATTTGAGATTCACCTTCTCCGTGCTGTCCGGCCGGATGGAGTTCGAGGTCGTAGAGTTCACCCTGGAAGAAGCCATTTGCGAGCCTTATCGGCTGACGCTCGAACTGGCCAGCGACAACCCCGCCCTCGATTTTGCCCAGGTCCTCGATCAGCCGGCGTTGCTGACCATCTGGCAAGGCACCACGGCTGTCCGTCATGTGCATGGCATGGTCTCCCGCTTCACCCAGGGCAAAACCGGGTTCCGCCGCACACGTTACCGTGTCGTGGTCGAGCCACAGCTGGCCCGACTGGTCCTGAGTTCCGACTGGCGTATCTTCCAGCAGAAAAACGTGCCCGAAATACTCAAGTCGGTATTGGCCGAGCACGGCATTCTGGATTATCAGCAGAGCACTCATACCGAGCACCTGCCTCGCGAATATTGCGTCCAGGCCGGGGACACCGACCTTTATTGGTTCGACAGGCTTTCCACCGAAGAAGGCCTGTTCTACTACTTCAAATCCGACGCGACCTCCCACACGCTGATCCAGAGCGACAAACTCTACGTTCAGGAACGCATCCAGGGTGATCCGGTGCTGTACAGCGCACAGCCGGCTGCGGATGCCACGCGACCGGTGCTGTATGCGTTCAGCTACACGGAAAACGTCCGCACGGCCGAACAGACCCAGCGTGACTACACCTTCAAGCGTCCGGCTTTCGATCAGCAACAGCGTCTTGTCGGCGAAGAGTTGCAGCACCAGGCCCGGCACTATGAACGCTACGATTATCCCGGGCGCTACAAGGCCAGCGCGGCCGGCAAACCCTTCACTGAAAACCGCCTGCGTGGCCACCGTCGGGACGCCCAGGTCGCCCTGGTCGAAGGTGACGATCCGCGTTTGATCCCGGGTCTTTCCTTCCAGTTGACGGGTCACCCCCGGCAAGACTTCAACCGCTGGTGGCGTTCGGTTCGCATTACCCACCGAGGCGTGCAGCACGCCAGCCAGCAGGAAGAGTCCGCCGACGCCGAAATGGGCGTGAGCTACGACTTCACCGCCGAGATCATTCCCGAAGAAATGGAATGGCGCCCGGCGCCCCTGCCCAAGCCCCGTATCGACGGGCCGCAGATCGCCAGCGTGGTGGGGCCGGAAGGCGAGGAGATCCACACCGACGAATTTGGCCGGGTCAAGGTCCAGTTCCCATGGGACCGGGAAGGCCGGAGCAACGAATTCAGTTCCTGCTGGGTCCGGGTCTCGCAGAACTGGGCCGGCGCCGACTGGGGCCATATGGCGATCCCGCGTATCGGCCAGGAAGTCATAGTCGATTATCTCGATGGCGACTGCGACCAGCCGATCATCACCGGCCGCACCTACCGTGCGAGCAACATGCCGCCGTACCCACTGCCGAATCACAAGATCCTCAGCACCATCAAGAGCAAGGAATACAAAGGCAGCCGTGCCAACGAACTGCGCATCGATGACACCACCAAGCAAATCAGCGCGGCCCTGATGAGCGATCACGGCAGCACCGCGCTGCACCTGGGGTACCTGACCCACCCGCGCCCCGACGGTGGTGCGCCACGGGGTGAGGGTTTCGAACTGCGCACCGACGAGCATGGTGCGTTGCGCGCAGCCAAGGGGCTGTTGCTCAGCACCGAAGAACAGTTGAATGCCGGCGGTGGCCACCTTGATCGTGGCACCGTCGTTCAAGTGCTGGAGGCCGCGCTGCAACTGGCCAAGGGCTTGGGAGACTATGCCGCCGATCACCAGGGCATCGACCACGACACCGATCCTCAGAAAGCCCTCAGTGAAGCGGTTCGCGATCTGGGGCATGGCGCCAACGATGAGTCGGGCAAAACCAACGGTGGCACACCGGCCATCGCCCTGAGCGGCCAGGCGGGTATCGCTGCCGCCTCTCCCAACAGCGTCACGCTGGCGGCCGGGGAGCATATCGACAGCGTGGCCCAGCAGAACCAGCAACTGACGTCAGGCCAGAAGTTCGTGGTCAACGCCGGCACCGATCTCGGGCTGTTCGCCCAGGGCGGGGAGATGCGTCATATCGCTCACCAGGGGCCAATGTTGCTGCAGGCCCAGAAGAACACCATCCGCCTGGAGGCGGACCAGAGCGTAGAGGTCAGTGCGAGCAATCAGCACGTGCTGATTGCCGCGAAGGAGCACATCACCCTGATGTGTGGTGGTGCCTACCTCACCCTCAAGGGCGGCAACATCGAGCTGGGGATGCCGGGCAACTTCATTGTCAAGGCGGCCAAGCACAGTCACGTCGGACCGGCACACGCCTCGACCACCTTCAACACCTGGGACTCCACGCCATTTGATGACGCCTTTGTCCTGCGTGACGAAAACACCTTGGAGCCCCTGGCCAATACGGCGGTGGAACTGCTGCGTGGCGATGGGGCGCCCCTCAAACTCACCACCGATGCCCAGGGGCGCTTGCCGAGGCAACAGGACCTGGCCATGGATCGGGTTCAAATACGTGTTTTGGCCAAGGGAGCCAGTATCAAGGGTGACAGGGAGTCCACCACATGAGCAGCGAAGCGAATACCCAGGAAGTGATAGTGCCGCGTGCGCGCGACAACCTGGGCCGTCCCGTCTACACCAGTCAGCTCACCCGCACTGAGGATCAGCGCGACAAGGTGTTACTGGTGAAGCAGCAGGTCACCATTCCGGTGATTTTCATTCCCGGCATCATGGGGACCAACCTGCGCAACAAGAAGACCTTGAACAGTGTCTGGAGTCCGCCCAACGCGTCGTTCAGCTTTGGCGATATCGCGGGGGCCCTGGGAGCATTGTTTGTCTGGGGGTTCCGGGGTCCGAAAAGACGACAGGAGTTGCTCAAGGCCGATGATGTCGAGGTCGATGATCGTGGAACGGTCGACCCCGGCGAATCGGGGCTGAGCGAGGAGGCCGCGCGGATGCGCGGTTGGGGCAAGGTCATGCGCACCTCCTACAACCCGATCATGGCGCTGCTGGAAAACCGGCTGGACCATATCGTCAAACAACGCGAGCTTCAGGGATGGTGGAAAGCTGAAAGCCTGCGCTCGCCTGCCGACTA
This sequence comes from Pseudomonas sp. NFACC41-3, assembly GCF_900109505.1. NCBI lineage: Bacteria > Pseudomonadati > Pseudomonadota > Gammaproteobacteria > Pseudomonadales > Pseudomonadaceae > Pseudomonas > Pseudomonas sp. NFACC41-3. The sequence goes on along the minus strand of NZ_FOAE01000005.1, from coordinate 573,521 downwards.
TGGCGAAGAGCTGGGCAGTGCCGCTCCCCTTAGCAGCGACGAGCTGAGCGCGGCGGGCAAGTATCAGTTCGATGTCTGGTGCGCAGGCTACAACTGGCTGCAATCCAACCGTCAATCCGGCCAGGACGTGCGCGACTATATCGAGAACACGGTATTGCCTTTCTATCGCGAGAAGGGCGGGGTCGACCCTGAGCAACTGGCGCGGACCAAGGTCATTGTGGTCACTCACTCGATGGGTGGCCTGGTGGCCCGATCGCTGACTCAACTGCATGGCTACAAGCGGGTGCTGGGCGTGGTCCATGGTGTGCTGCCCGCGCTTGGCTCATCGGCCATCTATCACCATGTGCGCTGTGGCTACGAAGGGGTGCCCCAGGTTGTCCTCGGCGCCAACGCCGGTGAAGTCACGGCGGTAGTGGCCAACTCGCCCGGCGCGTTGGAACTGACCCCCTCCGCGGAGTACCGGGAAGGGCGCCCTTGGTTGTTCCTGTGCGATGCACAGGGGCAGGTCATGAAGGATATTGATGGGAAGCCCCGTGCTTATCCTCAGCACGGTGATCCTTATGAGGAGATCTATAAGAGTTCAGCCTGGTATGGGTTGGTGCCGGAGCAGAACGTCAAGTATTTGGATATGTCGGGCAGAGCAGCCAAGGGCAAGCTAGGTCCACGAGCAGATTTCGATGATCGAATGGATGAGGTAGCCAAATTTCATCGTGAACTTGCAGCGGCTGGGTATTACCCCGAAACCTACGCTCATTATGGCGCCGACGACTCCTCTGACAGGCACAGTTGGCGGGACATGATCTGGCAAGGCGATTCAACTTCCCTGGAGTCATCCGGTTCTACCGTCAAGGATGATGAGAATGGCAGTTACAACGGCTGGTTCCGCCGTGGCCTGCCTGCTGTGGTCGAAGGTCCGTTGCGGTTTGCCGTGACGCAGGAATCATCCGGCAGCGGTGGGGACGGGACCGTACCGACCGACTCCGGACTGGCCCCTGGCAAAGCCGGCATCAAGGCCAGCTTCCGCCAGGGCGGCAAGGGCGTCGGGCAGTACAACACCGACAAAGGCTACGAACATCAACACAGCTACAACGACAAGCGTGCCCAATGGGCCACCCTCTATGGCGTTATCAAAATTGCCCAGCATGCTGACTGGGCAGGAGGTTCATGATGCGCCGGCGTCAGCTCTTCACTGTTCTTGGCATGGTCGCCTTGACCAGTATCACCAGTTGCACATCATTCTCCTCTTCTCGGAACCCTTCCATGGACAAGACCGGATGGATCACCCATTGCTTTGGCAGATTCCTGATTGATTTGCCGCCCCAGGCGGAAATTAGAGCGGGGTACTACCTGTGGGGTGACAATATCGAGGCTCTCGACGAGACGCCTGCGGGCTTTGCCACCAAAATCAATCAACGTGAGCAGGAATTAAAAAGCCAACAACATGATTCGAAGGGCAGCATGTTTCTCCGCCGTTTGGATTTCGGGGCAGGTGCATCTGGGTTGTTATCTTGGTCTTCGGAAGTCGCTTCTAAGGTATATCTTCTAGATACCTACGTTGTTTCTCACCCAACATGGCGTGCTTATAGATGGAAAGGAAAGGTGTCGGCAGATAGAGAGCCTCGCGCCATAGAGCTTTCTACCCTTCTAGCCCGTAGTCTTCGCTCCCGTGAACCTAATGAAGTTCCTTCCGAGCCCGGATTCTGCATTGATCGTGCCTATATCGCAGGCAACAGTTTTCAGAGTGAGCGTTTCGATATTGGAGTGACCTTCCCGAATCATCCAGGCGCTCATTTCGAATTCAGTTCCAGCACCGGAGCAGAAGAGAATCGCCTGCTGGATCGGGTGGGTGGTTTCCTCGCAGGTGCCGCCAGGATGGTACTGGGGATCGAGACCCTGCGTAAAAGGGAACGGGGCGGTCCGGTTCCCGCTGACGAGTACCTGTTGGCTGGCACCGACAAGGGGCAACGCATCTATACGTTCGCCTGGGAAGCTCAAGGCAAGGATGACTCGATTACCGAGCCAAACATTTCAGCCGCGCTTGGCGTACTCGAACGTAGCCCTGACAGCAGCGGCAAGCTGCCTGCGCCCCCATTCAAGTCAGACAAAGAAGCGCTGGAATTGTGGGACACCATTATTGGCTCTATCCGCTTGCGCCCGGTGTCTTCTGCGCCGCGTGGCAGTAACGCAGGCAGCCCCGCTCCAACTGCCCCGGCGGGGAATACGAAGGCCGTGGACGACGATTACGCCATCGAGAGATTCCTGGCCGACCTGAAGCCGAACAACAACTGGATGGATGAGTTGTAGGAGCTTTGTCGGCATCAGTACGCGTTGGGGCAGAGGGTACTTCTCTCTCTCTGGATCATCACTCTTCACAGCCGACACTTTTCCTTCGGCGGGCATAAAGCCTGCCGAGGCAGAAGTGTCGGGTGGTACAGCGGAAAAGGACTAGATGTGAACATCATTCGAGATGATGAGGACCGCAGGGATAACGGCCGGTTTCACCGAGAGTTGCCATCGATTGTCGAAGTCCTCCAGCAGTTAGAAGATTCATGATGCGTGCCCATCAGTTCCTCACTGTTCTTGGCATCGTTGCCCTGACCGGGATAACCAGTTGCACATTATTTTCTTCTTCTCGGGACCCAGTCATGGACAAGAGCGGATGGATCACCCATTGCTTTGGCAGATTCCTGATCGATTTGCCGCCCCAAGCGGAAGTCAGAGCGGGGTATTACTTGCGTGGGCAGGTTATTGAGCCACTAAAGGACGATCTCGCTGCATTCACGTCCAGGATCGATCAGCATGAGCAGGAGCTTAAACGGCAGCAGCATGATACGAAGGGAAGCATGTTTGTGCGCCGGTATGATCTGGGCAAAGGCTCAACCGGGATACTGTCTTGGGCTTCCGATGCCAGCATCGAGTCGTATTACCTGTACGCCTATGCTGTTTCAGAACCTGTGTGGCAGCCTTATTACTGGAGGATTGAGATGGAGCCAGATCGCGAGCCTCGTGGCATTGAGGTCGCGAAGAACCTGGTACGCGATCTTCGCTCTCGCGAACCCAGTGAAATTCCCACCGAGCCGGGGTTTTGTATTGATCGTGCCTACATCGCAGGCAGTAACTTTCAGAGCGAACGTTTCGATATCGGCGTGACTTTCCCGGATCATCCTGGGGTTTATTTCGAGTTCACCTCCAGCACCGGAGCAGAAGAGAACCGCCTGCTGGATCGGGTGAGTGGTTTCCTCGCAGGTGCCGCCAGGATGGTGCTGGGGATCGAGACCCTGCGCAAAAGGGCGCTTGGTGGACCGGTTCCGGCCGACGAATACCTGTTGGCCAGTACTGACAAGGGGCAGCGTATCTATACCTTTGCCTGGGAAGCCCAGGGCAAGGATGGCTCGATCACCGAACCCAATATCTCCGCCGCGCTCGGCGTGCTTGAACGTAGCCCCGACAGCAACGGCAAGCTGCCAGCGCCGCCATTCAAATCAGACAAAGAAGCGCTGGCGTTCTGGGACACCATCATCGGCTCCGTCCGCCTGCGCCCGGTGTCTTCGCGTGACGGTAATACAGCAGGTTCCTGAATATTTGTCCTTCGGAGGGCGCAAGGCCCAGGAGGGAGGAGTGTTTGTGAGTACAACGGAAAAGGAGCAGACATGGACATCATCCGACTCGGCGATTCCACCAGTCACGGTGGAGTCGTGATTGAAGCGTTCAACCAGACCGACCTGAACGGCAAACCCATGGCTGGGGTCGGGCACAAGGTCACCTGCCCTCTATGCAAAGGTGTGTTTCCTATTGCCGAGGGCAGTGCCTTGCTGGATGTCGGCGGTGTTCCCGTGGCGCTCCATGGAATGAAAACCGCCTGTGGCGCCAGCCTGATCGCCAGTGGGCCCAAAGGCGACGCCGGTAGTTAGTCAGGTAGAGGGTGGGTAATTACACGGACTTGCCCACCCGTTTGCACTCGACCCGACCACTCTGCATTCTCCCTGGCCGGCGATTTCTTCGAATGTGATCAACGCGCGCTTTAACCATGACCAGCAGAGAACGGCCAGAAGCGGCCGTTCTGAACCCTACCCATCAACAAGTAGGCTCCCGGCGAAATGACGACGGTGTTTGTCCGAACCAGCGTTTGCAGGAGCGGGTAAACGCCGACTGTTCTGGATACCCGAGAATGTCGGCAATCTGGCTCAAGGGCACCCTGGTTTCTCGCAGGTACTGCAGCGCCAGCTCCTGCCGGACACTCTCCTTGATGGCCTCGAAGTGCGTGCCCTCGGCTTGCAGTCGGCGGTGTAGGGTGCGTGGATGAAGCGCCAGCATCGCTGCGATATCGGACTTGCTGGTGTAAGTAGTGCCAAGCATCCGCTTGAGGGCTTGGCGGACACGGACGCTGACGATGTCCCCGGGCATGCGAAAGTGGCGGGACAAATAGTCTTCGGTGATCTGCCGCAGTGCCGGGTTGCTTCCCTGGATCTTGCCGTGCAGTACCGCCGCATCCAGATGCAGCGCAGCCCGCTCCTGCTCGGCGATGACCGGCGCATTGAAGAACCGACGATAGCTGCTCAGCGGGGCACTCGGCGCGTGCGGCAGGGTGACGAGCTTGAGCCTGTACTGCGACCCCATGACGAACTGGGCAATGCGGTGACTGGTTCCCAGGCACAGATCGATGTTCTGGCGCTGGCTGGGGCGACCTGACAGCTGGATTTCCACGGCAAGCTCGAAAGCACCCTCGACCAGTGGGCTGACAGGATTGCTGGTCACTGCCAACCCTGGACTGTGGGTGAAGAGGTAGCGGGAGGTGAGTTGCAGTGCGTCATAGACCGTCTCGGCATTCTGGATCACAACCCCCAAGGGCCCAAGGGTGCCAATATGCTGCTCCTGGGCAATTCGCAGCCCCAGATCCGGGCAGCCAGATGCTTCATTGCTGGCTTCCAGCAGGTGTGTCACGGCCCTGAGGGACAGCAGCGCGTCGTCGTCCTGCAGGATTGCGGGATCGATATGGTGCTGCAGCAGCAGAGGCGCGGGATCAATGCCGAGCCCTCGCATCACCGCGATATAGCCTGAAATCCCACTCGCGCGAACCATGGTCGTCATGGCCTGTAAGGTAAAAACAATGTCCCGTAACGTCAAGAAGCGTGTTGATTTAGAGTAGATAGTCCTCCCGGACAAGCAGTACTTCCGGGAGAGTTCGATGGCAAACGCTCAGCATTTCGATGTTCTGATAATCGGCGCCGGCATTTCTGGTATCAGCATGGCCTGCCAGCTGATCCGTGAGTGCCCCGGCAAATGCTTTTCCATCCTCGAACGGCGCAACGCCATCGGAGGTACCTGGGATCTATTCCGTTATCCCGGCATCCGCTCTGACTCGGACATGATGAGTTTAGGCTTCCGCTTCCGGCCCTGGACGGGGCGCCGAGTTCTGCCTGATGGCCCGTCGATCCGGGACTACGTGAATGAGACGGCCAAAGCGGCAGGCGTGGACAAGCACATCCAGTTCGGCATGCGCATTCTCTCTGCCGACTGGTCCACTGCCAAAGGTTGCTGGGTAGTTGAAGCCTTGCAGGAACGCAGTGGTGAGGCGCGTATCCTGACCTGCAATTTCCTTGTTTCGGCCACCGGCTACTACGACCATGACCAGGGCTATCTGCCCAATTTCCCGGGTATCGAATCCTACAAGGGCCAGTGCATTCACCCGCAACACTGGCCTGAGAGCCTGGACTACCGAGGCAAGCGTGTCGTGGTGATCGGTAGTGGCGCTACGGCGGTTACCCTGCTCCCCGCGATGGCCAATGACACCGCGCACATCACCATGCTGCAACGTTCGCCCAGCTACGTGTATTCGATGCCGGAGGTCGACAAGCTGGCCACAGTCTTGCGGCGCTATCTGCCCGATAGTTGGGTTTACCAACTGTCTCGCAAGCGCAACATCCTGCTGCAGCGAACTGGCTACAAGTTCTCCCGCCGCTTCCCAAGGCTAACTCGCTGGCTGTTGTTGGCCTTGGTGCGCAAGCAACTGGGTCCGGACTTCGACATGGAGCACTTCACGCCACGCTACATGCCCTGGGATGAGCGGCTGTGCGCCGTGCCCAATGGCGACCTGTTCAGGGTGTTACGCGAAGGCAAAGCCTCGGTAGTGACCGATCATATCGAATGCTTCACCGAGTCAGGAATACTGCTGAAGTCGGGGCGCGAACTGGAGGCCGACATCGTCGTCACCGCGACCGGCTTGCGCCTGCAGGCACTGGGTGGGATGAAGCTGTCCATCGATGGCATAGAGCAGGCGGTCAACCAACGCATGACCTACAAAGGGGTGCTGGTGCAGGACATCCCGAACTTCGCCTATCTGTTTGGCTACACCAACATCGCCTGGACGCTGAAGATCGACATGGCGGCCGAGTTCGCCTGCCGTGTTCTGAATGAAATGAGCAGGCGCAAGCTGTCCATCGTCACGCCGCGAGCCCCCACGGGAGAGATCCAGGCCGAAAGCGTGTTCGGCTCTCTGCAGGCGGGCTACGTGCAGCGCGGCGGTGCATTCTTGCCTCGGCAGGGGCGCAGTGGCCCCTGGCGGGTCCTGAACCATTTCGAGCTCGATCAAGTCATGTACCGGCGTCCCGTGGATGACTCCGGCCTCGAATGGTCGCGGGAAGTATGAGCGCGGAAGCCCTGCACAGCTGGCCCTTTCCATCCGCATCTTCAGGAGTAGCAAATGAGTTCAACACAGCAATGGATGATCTACGGCGCCTATGGCTACACCGGCGAGTTGATGGCTCGTGAAGCGGTGCGTCGCGGTATGCGGCCTGTTCTTGCCGGGCGCTCGGCCTGGAAGCTATTGCCGCTGGCCAAGGAGCTGGGGCTGGAATACCGCGCCTTTGATGTCGCCCTGGCGCAGGCCAACGTAGCGGGCATGTCCGCAGTCCTGAATTGCGCCGGGCCGTTTTCGTCGACGGCGCAGGCCTGGGTCGAGGCCTGCCTGAATGCGCGCGCGCACTACATCGACATCAGCGGCGAAATCCCGGTGTTCCAGATGTGTTATGCGAAGGACGCCGAGGCGGAAAAAGCAGGCATCATCCTGTGCCCGGGAGCTGGGTTCGATATCGTGCCGACGGATTGTCTGGCTGCCATGCTCAAGCACCAGTTGCCCGATGCGCAGACCATCGACCTGGCCTTCTCCTTCGGCACGCGCCCCAGCGTAGGTACGGCGCGAACCATAGTCGAGAGCGCCAAGGAAGGCGGGCTGATCCGCCGCGATCATGCCTTGCAAGCGGTAGGCAACGGTCACTGCTTGCGCCGCATTCGCTTTCCCGGAGGCGCCCGTTGGTCGGTGACCATTCCCTGGGGAGATGTCTACACCTCCGGTATTTCTACTGGCGTACCGAACGGGATGGTGTACACCGCCTTGCCGCTGGCGCTGGGACTGCTGATGCGTATCAGCAGTCCGTTCCGCGGCCTGATGGCCACCGCATGGGCGCAAAAGTGGCTCGACCGCCTGGCCGTGCGCCTGTTCGGTGGCGGGCCGGACGCCGAGGCCCGGGAGAACCAGCGCAGCGAGTTCTGGGGCGAGGCCGTCAGCGCTTCGGGCAAGCGCGTGTCAGCGACCATCTCGGCACCCAATGTCTATGCACTCACCGTAGATACGGCATTGACCCTGACCCAACATTGCCTGAACGCGACCAGCCAGGCGGGGTATTTCACACCCTCAATCCTGATGGGGCACGAGATGATTGCCAGCCGTCCTGGCGTTGAAGTGCGCACCCATTTCTCGGATTGAGTGCATAGCGCCAACGCGATCGTAGAGGTTCCGATGAGCTATACAGAACAAGCCGCCTGGAAGCGTATCCAGGCTTTCCTTCCTGCTGCTTACCGCATCGATGCAGGCAACGCCCCCAGAGAAGATTACTGGGCCTGGCACCCGCATTGGTTGAGCGTTACTAAACGATCACACTTCGCGCGGGCAACCGTGCGGCAGTCATCGAGCGTTTCAAGCAACCGAACGCCATCTTCACCGCGTCGTCGATCGCCGCGTCCAGCATGCGCTCACCCGTCGCGGGCGCGGCGGTTTCTATCGCGGCCTGGCCGAACACCGCAAACATGGCGTCGAGCCGGGCCTGGTTGGCGACCCAGTACTCTCCGCTTTGGCCATTCCAGTCGGCGACCTGATAGGCATTTTGCTCTGCCATGACATCTCCTCGTTTTGATTCGTTCTTAACTAGCGAAAGACAACCGCTCCTACCATTGCGTCAAACTCGACGATCCGTGCTTCACCGCGCCTATCTACGCCAACCTCTTCGAAGGCGACGACGCAACCGGAGAAGGGAATCTGTGCTCTCAAACCAGCATCGACTGCTGGGCGAAGATACCCGCCATCGCGCCTTGCCATGATGCCGTGGTGACCGATGCCATGAGGGGGGTTGCCAGGTCGCCGGCGGCGTAGATGCCAGGCATGCTGGTTTCGCGGCGCTCGTCGACCTTGAGGGCGATGCCCAGGGGTGTATCGACCGTGTCGAGGCCCAGCGATTCATGCAGGCGTGCGGACGGCTTGTTGCGCGGATGGGCGAACAGGATGTCGACCGCGACAGAGGGGCCGGCGTCGAGCCTGACGGTGGCGTTATGGCTCTCGTCATGGTCGATTTCGGTGATCCGGCCATCGACGACAGAGATGCCGCGGCGCGCCAGATCGGCCCGGATGTCGGGTGGAATGTCGTGACCATTGGCGAAGACCGTCAATGTGTCGGTCCAATCGTGGTACAGCCTGACGTAGTTGTGCGACGGCGGGCCGGACCAGACGAGGCCCCAATGCCGGCCGGCAACTTCAAAGCCGTCGCAATAGGGGCAGGGCACGATGGAGGAGCCCCAGCCTTCGGCAAAGCCGGGAACTTCAGGCATCTGGTCGGCGACGCCATAGCTCAGGATCAGGCGGCGCGCCCTGAGGCTTTCGCCATCGCCAGTGAGGACGGAGAAATCGTCGATGACGCCGGAGATGCTCTCGGCCCGCGCAGTGATCAGCCTGACCGTGGGATAGCGCGCCAGCTGCTGCCGCGCCTCGGCCAGGATCTCCAGCGGTGGCTTGTGGTCGTGGCCGAGCAGGCCATGCGAGTGGTCGGCGAAGCGATTGCGCGGCAGGCCGGTGTCGAGAACGGTGACCTTGCGGCGGGCACGGCCGAGCTGCAAGGCGGCGGCAAGACCGGCAAAACTGCCGCCGATGATGATGACGTCATTCATGGTGATGGGCTCCGCGCTGTGGATGAAGGGAATCGGCTTGCACACTTAAGATACTTCGGAGTACCCTAATTCAAGAATTAGAATACTGTCAAGTACTGGAATTTTTATGAGCGAAAACAGCCAGAGCCGGCGCGGCCGGCCCGCCAACGAGGCGCTTGGCCAAACGATAGCCGACGCCGCGTGCGAACTTTTTGTGGAATTGGGTTTTCAAGCGACGACCATGGATAAGGTCGCCAAGCGGGCGAAGATATCCAAGCTAAGCATCTATCGGCACTTCGAGAACAAGGAGGCGCTGTTCAGCGCGGCCATCGCGGCCCACTGCCAGCAGTTTGCACCTCAGGCCCTTTTTGAAGGCGTCGACGGTTCGGCCGAAGATCAGCTCATGGCGGTGGGATCAACCCTGCTTCGCACGCTGTTGAGCCCGGACGTCCGCAGTGTCGAAGCCATGATCATGGCCGACAAGACCAATCAAAAGTCGTTAAGCAAGCGCCAATATGAAGCCGGCCCCGCCTATGTCATCGCCCAAATCGAGGCCCTGTTGCGTCAGTTGCACGCGAAGGCGGTTCTGAACGTGCCCGATCCTCTACGATCAGCTCGCTTGTTTGCCGCGCTTTTCAAAGGGTCCGATCTTCTGATTATCGCGCGCTTCGATGAGGCGAGAGCCGAGGACGATAACGAAATCGAATCCTATTGCCGGTCGGCCGTCGCCATGTTCATCGCCGCGCACGGTGGCAACGACCACGCGGGCGGATAAGCATTTGATTGCTCCGGGCAGCTTGGCCTGGGCGGTCGTCCAGGCGCTTCGTCATATTGGGCTGGCGTGCGCCAATATGGTGAACAGGGCGGTGAGTTGGTTTTGATTTGAAGCTCTTTTACGTGAACCAGGAAAAAACGCCGTTTATCGCAGGTGATGAGTGGCGTTTTATTGGCTGGAAGGATGCTTTCGGCCAGAAGCGGGCATTCGTTCGTGTCGGCCAACGACGAAATGAAAGCGAGTCAGCACGCGTTGTGCGACATCCATCTATCTCCTCTACGACTGAATCTGCGATTGGCTAGGTAATGATTCGGTCATTTGTGCGTGACACACCGCCAGAATTTCATCGGCCAGCGCCGAGTCGTCAGGACAGGCGCGCGACAAGATGACCGCCCCGACCGCGCGCGCCAGCAGGTCGATCATTTTCACCCTCGCTTCACCCGGCGCCGCATCCGGTCCGGTCGGGTATTTTTCGCCGAGCGTTTGCAATGTGCGCTCGATGCCTTCAGCGAATGCCGACTTCAAATCGTCCGACTGACGCGCCGCGTCACCGCACAACGCCGCCATGGTGCAACCCGTGGCGCGCCCATCGCGATGATCCCTGGACACATACACATCGATGAAATCCTTCACGCTCAATTCTTCGGCGCTGGCAAGTGACTGCGCAAGGCTGTTAGCCGAGGCTTCGGCCATCAGGTCCGCCTTCGAACCGAAGTGTTTGTAGAAACCGCCATGGGTGAAACCGGCGGCGGCCATCAAGTCGGCCACGCCGACACCGTCAAAACCGCGCTCGCGAAACATGACTGAGGCCGTTTCGACGATGTGCTCCCGATTTAGCTGGGCCTGAGCCTTGGACACTCGCATGGGAAATACCTCTCTACCGCTGGAAATTCATCGGCTGATGATACATAGATGTTGACCATAATCAAAATCGTTGACAGTTTAGATTTCGATCATCATCCTAATCGAAAGCGACCTGACCATTTCCCCACGGGCACGGAACAAACACCCATGAGCGACCTGAATCTGTTTACCCCTTACACGCTTGGCGCGCTGACGCTGGCGAACCGCGTGGTTCTCGCGCCACTGACGCGCAATCGCGCAGGCAAAGGCTTTGTGCCGAGTGAGTTCGCGGCTGCCTATTACAGCCAGAGGGCCAGCGCGGGCTTGCTGATTTCCGAAGCCTCGCAGATCTCGCAGCAGGGGCAGGGCTATCAGGACACCCCGGGCATTTACACGCAGCCGCAGATAGAGGGATGGCGCAAGGTGACCGATGCCGTGCACGCCAAGGGCGGGAGAATTTTCCTGCAGTTGTGGCATGTGGGCCGCGTATCCCACGTGGATCTGCAACAGCACGGCGCGGCGCCGGTAGCCCCTTCCGCGCTTCGTCCTGCGACCAAGGTGTTCGTCAACAATCGTTTCGAGGACGTTTCCGAGCCGCGAGCGCTGGAGACTGACGAACTGCCGGGCATCGTCGACGATTTCCGCCAAGCGGCGGCAAACGCCATTGCGGCAGGCTTCGACGGCGTGGAAATCCATGGTGCAAACGGCTATTTGCTGGACCAGTTCATCAAGGACGGCTCCAACCTGCGTACGGATGCGTACGGCGGCTCGATCGCCAACCGTGCGCGCCTGCTGCTGGAAGTGACGGCCGCCGTGGTCGCCGAAATTGGCGCTGATCGCACGGGCATCCGCCTTTCGCCTGTCTCGCCGGCCAATGGCATATCGAGCAGTGATCCACAGGCTCAGTTCGATTACATCGTCGAGCAACTCAATGCTCTGGACATCGTTTATCTGCACGTCGTCGAAGGCGCGACCGGTGGGCCACGCGATGTGGCGCCCTTTGATTTCGATGCCTTGCGCCGGCGCTTCAAGAACACTTACATCGCCAACAACGGCTATGACCTGGACCTGGCCACGGCACGCCTTGCGCATGACAAGGCTGACCTGATCGCCTTTGGCCGTCCATTTATCGGCAACCCTGATCTGGTGGAGCGGCTCAAGACCGGTGCGCCACTGTCCGCCTTCGACCCCACCACGCTCTACGGCGGCGGTGCGGCGGGATACATCGACTACCCGACGCTTGCCGAATCAAGCGCTGCCGCGAACTAGGCACTGGCCGATCGAGCCTGGTTTTACTCGTGCATCAATCCCAATTCATGTCCCCGAAAAAGAGCTGACATCATGACGACTCGCCCCACCGTTCTCATCACTGGCGCTTCCACCGGCATCGGCGCGGTTTACGCCGAGCGTTTCGCCCAACGCGGGCATGCTCTGGTGTTGGTCGCCCGCGACCACTCGCGGCTGGAGACGCTCGCTGCAACGTTGCGTGGCGAACACAACGTCGCCATTGAAGTGCTTCCGGCCGACCTGACTCAACTCAGCGACCTGCACATCGTCGAAGCACGCCTGCGGGATGACGAGCGCATCGGCATCCTCGTCAACAATGCCGGCGCCGCACAGTCCGGCCACTTCATCGAGCAAAGCACCGACAGCGTTGCACAACTGGTGGCCCTCAACACCACCGCGCTGGTGCGGCTCGCCAGCGCCATCGCGCCACGCCTGGCCAAGGCAGGTGAAGGCGCGATCATCAACATCGGTTCGGTGGTGGGGCTGGCGCCGGAGTTCGGCATGTCGGTCTACGGGGCGACCAAGGCGTTTGTGCTATTCCTTTCCCAAGGCCTGAGCCTGGAACTTTCGTCGCAGGGTGTTTATGTGCAAGCCGTATTGCCCGCCGCCACCCGCACGGAGATTTGGGATCGCGCCGGTATCGACATCAACACCTTGAGCGAAATCATGGAGGTGGGTGACCTGGTCGATGCCGCACTGGTTGGTTTCGACCGTCGCGAACCGGTGACCATTCCTCCGTTGCAAGAAGGCGAGCGCTGGGATGCCTTGCAAGCCGCGCGCCAGGGGCTTTTGTCGCAGATCAGGCAATCCGCCGTGGCGCAACGCTATTTGACTCAGGTCTGAACCATGTCAAGCAGGTCGGCCTCGCCCCGCAATCGGAGGGAATAAACATGACCCCCATGGCTACCCGCAATCACCCGGGTTCGCAGCTGTCATTTATCAATGCGGTGAACCAGTCGGTTCTGATTGGCGGGATACCTTTCGCCTATCGTGACCTGGGACCCAAGACGGAGGTCCCGCTGGTCATGTTTAACCATTGGGGTGCCGTGCTGGATAACTTTGACCCTCGCATCGTCGACGGTCTGGCAAAAAACCGGCGTGTCATCGCGACCGATTACCGCGGTATCGGTGGCTCGGGTGGCGCCGCGCCATTGACCGTCGGTGAAATGGCTGACGATGCAATCGGCCTGATTCGTGCGCTGGGTTTTGACAAGGTTGACGTGCTCGGTTTTTCACTCGGCGGCTTCGTCGCTCAAGACATCGCCCTGAAAGCTCCCGAACGAGTGCGCAGATTGATCCTCACCGGAAGCGGACCGGCCGGTGGCACAGGCATCGACAGCCTCGGTTCGGTGACCTGGCCCTTGATGATCAAAGGTTTGCTGACGCTGCGAGACCCCAAGTTCTATCTGTTCTTTACCACCACGGCCAATGGCCAACGCGCCGCGTCGGAGTATGTGCAACGTTTGAAAGAGCGCCAGGAAGATCGGGACAAAGGCCCGACACCCCGCGCGTTTCTACGGCAGTTCAAAGCCATTACCGCGTGGGGCAGGCAGGCCGCGCAAGATCTCGGCCGCCTGCGGATGCCGACCCTGATCGCCAACGGGGACAACGACATCATGGTGCCCACCGTGAACTCGATCGAGCTGGCGCAGCGAATCCCCAACGCGCAACTGATCATTTATCAGGACGCCGGGCACGGCAGCATTTTCCAGTACCACACCGATTTCGTGGCCAAGGCCGTGGCGTTCCTCGACGCCTGACGGCCTGTGCCTCTAAGCGCATCAAGGTTGCCGTGGCCGCGCCCATTCTCACTTCACCGACAAGAGTATCTGCAACATGAAGGCATTTTTTATCGACCGCTACGGCAAGCAGAACGGAGTGCTTGGCGAAGTGCCCGACCCTGCGGTCGGTGTGCATGACGTTCTGATCCAGGTGCATGCAACGAGCGTGAACCCGTTGGACTCAAAGATCAGAACGGGAGAGTTCAAGCTGATCCTGCCCTATACCTTTCCATTGGTGTTGGGCAACGACCTGGCCGGAGTTGTCGTTCGCACGGGGTCGGCGGTGAAACGATTCAAGCCAGGAGACGAAGTCTATGCCCGTCCTCCCGAGGCCCGGATCGGCACCTTTGCCGAACTGATTGCCGTGAACGAAAGCGCGCTCGCGCTGAAACCCTCGAATCTCGATATGGCCGAAGCGGCTTCCATTCCCTTGGCCGCCTTGACGGCCTGGCAGGCGCTGGTTGAGATCGCCCAGGTGAAAAAAGGCCAGAAGGTGTTGATTCATGCCGGATCCGGCGGTGTCGGCACGCTTGCCATCCAGCTCGCCAAACACCTCGGCGCCTTCGTTGCGACCACCACCAGCACGGCGAATGTCGAATGGGTGAAAGCACTCGGGGCGGATGTGGTCATCGATTACAAACAGCAGGATTTTGCAAACGAGTTACGTGATTTCGACGTGGTGTTGAACAGCCTCGGCGCCGATGTACTGGAGAACTCGCTCAAGGTTCTCAAGGCTGGCGGACAGCTCATTTCCCTTTCGGGGCCGCCGACCGCGCAATTTGCCCAAGAGCAAGGCTTGTCCTGGGTGCTGGGGCAAGTCATGCGCCTGCTGAGCAGCGGTATTCGCAGAAAAGCCCGCAAGCACGGGGTGAACTACACCTTTTTGTTTATGCGCGCCGACGGGATGCAACTGCAGAAAATCACCTCGCTTATCGAGGCTGGCGTCATCAAACCGGTCATCGATCGTTCCTTCCCTTTTGAATCGATTGCAGAGGCGTTGCGGTACGTCGAGCAGGGCAGGTCAAAAGGCAAAGTCACCGTCACAATCAAATAGCGCATTACAAAACATGTCGGTAGATAACCTAGACGCCACCCAGTATCAGGTTCCCGCGCCTGAACCAGAGCCGCCCAACATGCCCACACAGGAGCCATTGCCACCGAAAGTCGCGCCTGCAGAAAAGCCGACGATCATCTGGCGCAGTTTGCTACTGGAGCAGTAACGAGAAATGCTTCATTGCAATTGAAACGATGCTTGCTGCGTCACCGGCTCCCAGCGAATGGCAAGTTCGCCGAAAACCGTCATTCACGAAAGGGCCATCGGACGACCAGAACCCCCGCGCACCAAGCCCCGCCAGCCGCCGAACTATAATTAACAAGCACCCCATCTGCCCGGCGAGTACCGCTGCGCCCATCGGTTACCCAGCAAGCTCACCCGCCCGGCAGAGGGCAGTCCAACCAATGGGACGGGACGCCCAACTGATGACACGAGAGGGACCCGCCATGAAACTTCATTCCTTCCAGCATTACTCCCATGGTCTGGAAATGGCCGTTCACGACGCCTGGATCACCACCAAGGTGAAGTCGGCCCTGACCTTTGCCGAACCGACCCGTGGCCTGCCGATCAATGTCAAAACCCATGCGGGCATGGTCACCTTGAGCGGTCGGCTCAACACCCATAAACAGTGTGAGCAGGCTGTCAGCCTGACCCGTGGGGTACACGGCGTCGCCGGCATCGATGCCAGCGACTTGCAGACCCATATGTTCACGCCGGGAAGCCTGCCTGAAGCGCCCAACGCCGAAGAGACCAGCGAATACCCTTCGCCGTCGGCGACGAAAAGGGACGACAAATGACCAAGGCGAAGGCTTGAGCGTCGTGCCGGGAGGCCAGCGCGACGCTGGGTTCGATAGCCCTTTCGGCGGGGCCTCAGGAGGATCGTCAGCATGTTGAAAGCCCTGCCCGGTCGGGTGGGGCTTTCTCTCAACTGGCAAATGCACCCAGCCATTCTGTATCTGGCCCGTTGCAACGCGCAGGCAGTCCCTTCAGCCCAGCGCGGCCAGCATCAGATCCAGATTCTCCACCGCCGCCCCTGCCGCGCCTTTGCCCAGGTTGTCGAACACCGCCGCCAACAACACCTGACCCTCACCCTCGAACACCATCAAGCGCATAGCGTCCGTATCGTTCAGCGCCCGCGGATCAAGGCCCGTGAGTTCTTGTGCCTGCCGAAGCGACATCACCTGCACACAACCGCTTCCGGCGTAATGCTGCTCCAGGCAGGCATGGATGCGCGGGGCATCCACGCCGGGCGCGAGCAGGCGCAGTTGTAGAGGAATGGTCAGCACAATGCCCTGGCGAAAGGCACCGTAGGCCGGGACGAACAGCGGCCGTTCGCTCAGGCCACTGTGTTGCTGGATTTCCGGCACATGCTTGTGGGCCAGGCCCAGGCCGTAGATCTGGAAAGGAGCGGCTTGGGAAGCATTCGGCCCTTCGTGGGCTTCGACCGCGGTGCGGCCGCCGCCGGAGTAGCCGGAGATCGCGTTGATGCTGATCGGGTAGTCCTTCGGCAGCAGTCCGGCTTGCAACAGGGGACGCAGCAGGCCGATGGCGCCGGTGGGGTAGCAGCCGGGGTTGCTCACGCGCTTGGAGGTGGCGATGCGTTGTGCCTGTTGCGGGTGCATCTGCGCGAAGCCGTAGGTCCAGTGGGGGTGGGTGCGGTGCGCCGAGCTGGCGTCGATGACTCGCACGGCCGGGTTGCGAATACTGGCGACGGCATCGCGGGCGGCATCGTCGGGCAGGCAGAGCAGGGCGATGTCGCAGGCGTTGATGGCTTCGGCGCGGCGTTGCGGGTCTTTGCGCTGGTCGGCGGCGAGGGTCAGCAGGTGCAGGTCGCTGCGGCCCTGCAGGCGCTGGTGGATCTGCAACCCGGTGGTGCCCTGGTCGCCGTCGATAAATACGAGGGGGGTGCTCATGCTGTGTGCTCGCAAGAAGGAAGAGTTGGGCAAATCTTCCAACTGAAGCTGAAATAGAGAAAGTTGAATTTAATAACGCTAAGCTTCAGTTTTTCTGAATCTGGAGCAGGCCATGCGTGAGATCAGCCTCGACCGGCTGCGCACCCTGGTGGCGATTGTCGACCTGGGTTCCTTTGCCGAAGCGGCCCGCGCGCTGAACCTGGCGCCGCCTACAGTCAGCCTGCATATCGCCGACCTGGAGGCGCGGGTGGGCGGCTCGCTGTTGTCGCGCACCCGCGGCCGGGTACAACCCTCGGCCATTGGCGAAACCCTGGTGGAACGGGCGCGGCGGCTGTTGGCCGATGCCGAGCAGGCGCTGGAGGATGTGCAGCGCCAGGTGCTGGGCCTGGCCGGGCGGGTGCGCCTCGGGGCATCCACCGGCGCCATCGCCCAGTTGCTGCCCCAGGCCCTGGAAACCCTCGGCCAGCGCCATCCTGGCATCGACCTGCAGGTGGCGGTGCTGACCTCCCAGGAGAGTTTGAAGAAGCTCGCCGAGGGTTCGCTGGATATCGGCCTGGTGGCCCTGCCGCAAACCCCGGTCAAGGGCTTGCGCATCGAGCCCTGGCGCAAGGACCCGGTCATGGCTTTCCTGCCGGCCCGCTGGCAATGCCCCGACCCGGTGACGCCGCAATGGCTGGCCGCCCAGCCGCTGATCCTCAACGACCACAGCACCCGGTTGTCGCGCCTGACTTCGGAGTGGTTCGCCCTGGGCGGCCAGCAACCCACGGCGCGCATCCAGCTCAACTACAACGACGCGATCAAGAGCCTGGTGGCCGCCGGTTATGGCGCCACCTTGCTGCCCCACGAAGCCGCCACGCCGCTGCCCGACACCCGGATCGCCATGCGCCCGTTGCAGCCGCCGCTGTGGCGCCAGCTGGGCATTGCCCATCGGGATGGAGAGGTGGAGCGCTCGACCCAGCATGTGTTGGAGGTGTTGTGGGGCTTGAGCGCCGATTGATAACGGGGTGTGTTAGCCCAGCAGATGCCTGGAAATATGCTTCGAGATTTCCACCATCGAAGTCTTGCCGGTGAACTCGAACTTCACCTGGCCCAGCGATGAAAAGTAGATCTCCAGCTCGGAGTCCAGGTCGAAGGTCCCGGAGGTTTCCACCGAGTAGGCGACGATGTTTTTGTAGGGCAGGGAGGTGAAATCCTTTTTGCTGCCGGTGATGCCCTGTACGTTGACCGCGATGATGCGCTTGTTGGTAAACACCACGCCGTCGCGCATGGCCTTATAGGCGTCGATCACCTGCTCGCCTTCCAGCAACAGGTCGCTGACCCGTTCGGCGTATTCGTCGTTTTGCTTGAGCTTGAAGAAGCCTTTGTTGTTGAAGTCGATCATGGGGGGAGTCCTTATTTTTGAAGCGATATTCCAGGTTTTTTGCTGGCTGTTAAGGCGTGTCGGACCTGGCTCAGGTTCCATCGGCTCCTATGCAAAGCGTATGGTCTTTGCGATGAGTCCGCCGTTTGGGTATTGGTGGTACAGCGTTATACCAAGAGGTTGCTGGTAGCAGATATCAGTTAAGGCGATGTCTCTGATGGTCTTCGGATTATTTTGATTGATTTTTAGCCGGAATTAATAATTTATGAGGCGACTGTTACTTTGGGCTGCACATGATTTTATTTTCATACGGCATCACTGGTTAAGACCAACTGTTGGGAACTGAAAGGATGAAACGGATTTTAGCGGTATTGCTTTTGACCACAGGCAATATGGGTAGCGTCGCTTACGCAGGGGTTGATGTTGCAGCGGCCCGGCAGTCGTTGAAGAATTATGGTCTTGGCTATTGCATCGTTAATCAGTTTAAAAATGAGTCCGATGTGAAGAGCGATATTGAGTCGGCTATTGGCGCCTATTCCTTCATGGGAAGTGGTATGCATACCATTCTTCAGAATGAAGACATCCTGGAGACATTGCATAACCCGTACGACGCAACGACGGATTTTGTATTTTCCATGTATGAGAAAACCCAGGCCAGTAGCAAGTATAGGGATAAGAAAGTCGTATTTTATGCCTGCCTCGATATCTATAACTCCAAGGCGTTCGACGATTTTATCAAGACGCAGGACCCGTACATTTCCAAGTGAAGGGGATCATCACTGATCCGGTTCTCTCAGACTGAGCGCGATATCCAATATCGCGCTCGTCACCCTGACTTAAAACAACTTCCAGCCATAACTCAGCAACAACCGGTTCTCATTGATATCGGTCCGATAATTCGAGTGCGCCACCACCGCGAGTCGGCTGCGCGCGAGGCGTCAGGCGTCAGGGTGTTCGGCGCGCAGTTCGTCGATCATCCGCAAGCAGTGGCTGAGCCCCGCCGACACATCGCCGACCCGCCGGCTGATGATGATCGGCGAGGTGGCGTTGGCTTCCAGCAGCGGGCTGAAGCCGATGTCGTCGCGGTGCAGCAATTGCACCGAGGCCGGCACCAGGGTGATGCCGATGCCGGCGCCCACCAGGCCGATGGCGGTCTGCAGTTCGTTGGTCCACTGCACGACGCGGATGTTCAGGCCGTGGGTGTTGAACAGCGCGATCACGTGGTCGGCGTAGCTCGGGCGCGGGTTGCCGGGGTAGAGCACGAAAGGCTCGTCGGCCAGTTGCGCGAGGCTCACCGGCTGGCCGATCAGCGGATGGCCGGCGGGCAGGGCGGCCACCAGGCGATCCTCGGTCTGCACCTTCTGCACGATGGCCGGGTCGTCGATGCGGATCCGCCCGAAGCCGATATCGATGCGCCCGGCCTTGAGCGCTTCCACCTGCTGCAGGGTGGTCATTTCCGATAGCCCCAGTTCCAGGGCCAGGGTCTCGTGGCTGCGCAGGCGGCGGATCAGTTCCGGCAGCAGGCCGTACAGGGTCGAGGGGGCAAAGCCGATGCCGAGCCAGGTCTTTTCGCCGTGGCCGATGCGCCGGGTGTTGTCGCAGACCTTGGCCAACTGCTCCAGCAGCACGCTGGAGTGCTCATAGAAAAAGCGCCCGGCTTCGGTCAGGCGCAACGGCCGGCCGCGCTCCAGCAACAACACCCCGAGTTCTTCTTCCAGTTGCTGGATCTGCCGGCTCAGGGGCGGCTGGGCGATGTGCAGGCGCTCGGCGGCCTTGGTGAAGTTGAGGGTCTGGCCCAGCACCTGGAAGTAACGCAGATGACGCAGTTCCATAAGGCCTCCGCGGGCAAAGGTTGGATACCTTTAAGGTATCAAGCCAGACCAATTCTATATTGGAACCCCGGAAAAAGCCGTACGAGAATCGGCTCCATAACGTCAAGAACCTGATGGGTATGGAAATGCTTTCAAGTGCCATTGAATCGATCGAAACGATCATCGTCGATCTGCCAACCATTCGCCCGCACAAGCTGGCGATGCACACCATGCAGAACCAGACCCTGGTGCTGATCCGCCTGCGTTGCGCCGACGGCATCGAAGGCCTGGGCGAATCCACCACCATCGGTGGCCTGGCCTATGGCAATGAAAGCCCGGACAGCATCAAGACCAATATCGACCGCTTCTTCACGCCGCTGCTGCTCGGCCAGGATGGCGCCAATATCAATGCCGCCATGCAGCGCCTGGAGCGCAGCATCCGCGGCAACACCTTCGCCAAATCCGGTATCGAAAGCGCCTTGCTCGACGCCCAGGGCAAACGCCTGGGGCTGCCGGTCAGCGAACTGCTCGGCGGCCGGGTGCGCGACGCCTTACCGGTGGCCTGGACCCTGGCCAGCGGCGACACCGCCAAGGACATTGCCGAAGCGCAAAAGATGCTCGACCTGCGCCGCCACCGCATCTTCAAGCTGAAGATCGGCGCCGGCGAGGTGGACCGCGACCTGGCCCACGTGATCGCGATCAAGAAGGCCCTGGGCGATCGCGCCAGCGTGCGGGTCGACGTCAACCAGGCCTGGGACGAAGCGGTAGCGGTGCGTGCCTGCCGCGTCCTGGGCGGCAACGGTATCGACCTGATCGAACAGCCGATCTCGCGCAACAACCGCGCCGGCATGGTGCGCCTGAATGCCATCAGCCCGGCGCCGATCATGGCCGACGAATCCATCGAGTGCGTGGAGGACGCCTTCAACCTGGCCCGCGAAGGCGCGGCCTCGGTGTTCGCCCTGAAGATCGCCAAGAACGGCGGCCCGCGCGCGGTACTGCGCACCGCGGCGATCGCCGAGGCGGCGGGCATCGGCCTGTACGGCGGCACCATGCTCGAAGGCGGCATTGGCACCCTGGCGTCGGCCCATGCCTTCCTGACCCTCAATACCTTGAGCTGGGACACCGAACTGTTCGGTCCGCTGCTGCTGACCGAGGACATCCTCGCCGAGCCGCCGCTGTACCGCGATTTCCAGTTGCACGTATCCCGGGCGCCGGGCCTCGGCCTGAGCCTGGACGAGGAGCGCCTGGCGTTCTTCCGCCGCGACCAAGCCTGAACTGCCATTCATCACGTCTTAAGGAGAGCACCATGCTGTTCCACGTCAAAATGACCGTGAACCTGCCGGTCGACATGAACCCCGAGCGCGCCGCGCAGCTCAAGGCCGACGAAAAGGCCCTGGCCCAGCGCCTGCAGGAGCAGGGCAAGTGGCGGCACCTGTGGCGCATTGCCGGCCTGTATGCCAACTACAGCGTGTTCGACGTCGACAGCGTGCAGGAACTGCACGACCTGCTGATGCAACTGCCGCTGTACCCGTACATGGCTATCGAAGTGAACGCGCTGTGCAGGCATCCTTCGTCCATTCATGCGGACGACCGCTGAGCCCGCGCCACACTCTAATAAATACAAGATGAGGAATAACCATGAACGTCCGAATTTCCCACACTGCCAGCGCCCAGAAATTTCTCGAAGAAGTCAGCGGCCAGCTCAACGACCAGGGCAACCCACGCACCAAGGCCCTGGTGTACCGCATCCTGCGTGACACGGTGAACATCATCGAAGACCTCGACGTGACCCCGGAAGAGTTCTGGAAGGCGGTCAACTACCTCAACGTGCTCGGCGCGCGCCAGGAGGCCGGGCTGCTGGCGGCCGGCCTGGGCCTGGAGCACTACCTGGACCTGCTGATGGACGCCGCCGACGAACAGGCCGGCAAGACCGGCGGTACCCCGCGCACCATCGAAGGCCCGCTGTACGTGGCCGGCGCGCCGCTGAGCCAGGGTGAAGCGCGCCTCGACGATGGCGTCGATCCGGGCGTGGTGCTGTTCATGCAGGGCCAGGTGCGCAACACCGCCGGCGAACCGCTGGCCGGAGCCATAGTCGACGTCTGGCACGCCAACACCGGCGGCACCTATTCCTACTTCGACACCACCCAGTCGGAGTTCAACCTGCGTCGACGCATCGTCACCGATGCCGAAGGTCGCTACCGTTTCCGCAGCATCGTGCCTTCGGGCTACGGCTGCCCACCGGACGGTCCGACCCAGCAGTTGCTCGACCAGCTGGGCCGCCACGGCCAGCGTCCGGCGCATATCCACTTCTTCGTCTCGGCCGATGACCACCGTCACCTGACCACCCAGATCAACCTCGATGGCGACGAATACCTGCACGACGATTTCGCCTACGCCACCCGCGACGAACTGATCGCCAGGATCACCTTCAGCGACGATCAGCAGCGTGCGGCGCAATACGGGGTCAGCGGGCGTTTCGCCGAGATCGACTTCGACTTCACCCTGCAGTCGTCGGCCCAGCCCGAGGAGCAGCAACGCCTGGAACGGGTGCGAGCTCTGGAGGACTGACAGCGCGGCAGATCCCGATTCGGGGCCACGGGATAACGTGAGTGATCCCGTGGTTTTTGCCGTTGTGAGCCGTGGTCGAAGTCTTGCGTGACGTGTCAGCGGTGGCGAACGATCACCGCCTGACATTAACAATCCCAATAATAAAAACGGGGAGTGACCCGCTTATGGAAACCCATCTGTTGAGTGAGCGCAGCCGGGTATTTGCCCAGGCCGATCCCTACGCTGTGTCCGGCTATGTCAATCAGCACGTGGGCAGCCACTGCATCCGTTTGCCCAAGGCCGGCAGTCTCCAGGCCAGCCTCAATCATCGGCAGTTCGCCAGCCTCGACCTGTGCTCGATCAGCTACGGCGGCAGCGTGCGCGTCACCTCGCCGGCGCTGGAAACCATCTACCACCTGCAAGTGCTGCTGCGTGGCCACTGCCTGTGGCGCGGCCATCGCCAGGAGCATTATTTCGCCCCCGGCGAGCTGCTGCTGATCAACCCCGACGATCCGGTGGACCTGACCTATTCCGACGATTGCGAGAAATTCATCATCAAGGTGCCCACCCGCCTGCTGGAATCGGTGTGCGAGGAGCAGCGCTGGCTGTATCCGGGGCAGGGCGTGCGCTTCGTGGGCAACCGCTACCAGCTGGATGAGCTGGAAGGCTTTATCAACCTGCTGGGCGTGGTCTGCCGCGAAGCCGAAGTCGCCGAATGCATCCCCCGGGTGCAGGAGCATTACGCGCAGATCGTCGCGAGCAAGATGCTCAGCCTGATGAAGACCAATATCCGGCGGGTGGGCCTGGGTTCGTCGTCGGCGACCTTCGAGGCCATCGCCGATTACATCGAGCGCAACCTCAAGCAGGACATCGGCTGCGAGGAGCTGGCGCAGCAGGCGCAGATGAGCCTGCGTTCGCTGTATGCGCTGTTCGAGCGCAACGCCCGCACCACGCCCATGCGCTACATCCGCCAGAAGAAACTCGAGCGGATCCACGCCTGCCTGCGCGACCCCGGCTGCAACGTGCGCAACATCACCGAACTGGCCATGGACTTCGGTTTCCTGCACCTGGGACGCTTCTCGGAAAGCTACCGCAAACAGTTCGGCGAACTGCCGTCCGACACCCTCAGGCGCCGGCATTGATCCGCCCATGCCTCTGCAGGAGCGGTGCCGGTGCCCGCCGCATCATTCCTGATTCCTCATGTAGCCGCTGCCGAGCTCGCGAGGCTGCGATCGACTGCGCAGCAGTCGCAAAACCTGAAACCACGATCGTCCTGGATAAACCGGCGAGGCCCGAATGGCGGTCGCTACGTCGGAATGCCGCCCAACCCGGTCGCAGCCTCGCGGACTCGGCAGCGGCTGCGGCTGTAGGACTTGCCCTACAAAACTCTGCAGAAAACGGATAGTGGTCTGCACGCAACGGATATTGCCCGCGCGTACCCCGCCCTAGCATGAGCCTTGCCTGAATAAAAACAATGGAGGCGGCGGCCATGACCCTGCGACCCGAATACCTTCACTCCCTGCTTGAAGAAGACCGTGACCGGGGCGTCTACCGCTGCAAGCGGGAGATGTTCACCGACCCCCGGCTGTTCGACCTGGAAATGCAGCACATCTTCGAGGGCAACTGGCTGTACCTCGCCCACGAGAGCCAGATCCCCAACAACAATGACTACTACACCACCACCATGGGCCGGCAGTCGGTGTTCATCGCGCGCAACAAGGACGGCGAACTCAATGCCTTCCTCAATGCCTGCAGCCACCGTGGCGCCATGCTCTGCCGGCACAAGACCGGCAACAAGTCGTCCTACACCTGCCCGTTTCACGGCTGGACCTTCAACAACTCCGGCAAGCTGCTCAAGGTCAAGGACCCGGCGGCCGCGGGTTACCCCTCGAGCTTCAACTGCGAAGGCTCCCACGACCTGACCAGGGTCGCGCGCTTCGAGTCCTATCGCGGCTTCCTGTTCGGCAGCCTCAACCCCGACGTACTGCCCCTGGTGGAGCACCTGGGTGAGTCGGCGAAGATCATCGACATGATCGTCGACCAGTCCGCCGACGGCCTGGAAGTGCTGCGCGGTTCCTCGAGCTACATCTACGAAGGCAACTGGAAGCTCACCGCGGAAAACGGTGCCGACGGCTACCACGTAAGCTCCGTGCACTGGAACTACGCGGCCACCCAGAGCCAGCGCAAGCAGCGCGAAGCCGGGGAAGAGATCAAGACCATGAGCGCCGGCAGCTGGGCCAAGCAGGGCGGCGGTTTCTATTCCTTCGACAAGGGCCACATGCTGCTCTGGACCCGCAGGTCCAACCCCGAGGACCGCCCCCTGTACGAGCGCCGCGACGAGCTGGCCCGCGACTTCGGCCAGGCCCGCGCCGACTGGATGATCGAGAACTCGCGCAACCTGTGCCTGTACCCCAACGTCTACCTGATGGACCAATTCAGCTCGCAGATCCGCATCGCCCGGCCGATCTCGGTGGACCGCACCGAGATCACCATCTACTGCATCGCGCCCAGGGGCGAAAGCGACGAAGCCCGCGCCATGCGCATCCGCCAGTACGAGGACTTCTTCAACGTCAGCGGCATGGCCACCCCGGACGACCTGGAGGAATTCCGTTCCTGCCAGATGGGCTATCAGGGCTGCAACAGCGCCTGGAACGACATGTCCCGCGGCGCCGAACACTGGGTCGAGGGCGCGGACGACGCGGCCCGGGAAATCGACCTGCAACCGATCCTCAGCGGCGTGCGCACCGAAGACGAAGGCCTGTTCGTGATGCAGCACAAGTACTGGCAGCAAACCATGCTCGAGGCGGTGGCCGCCGAAGCCGCACGAACCATTGCCGTGGAGGCTGTGTGATGAGCATTTCCCATGACACCGTGCGCGACTTTCTCTACCGCGAAGCGCGCTACCTGGACGACAAGGACTGGGACAGCTGGCTGGAGCTCTACGCCGCCGACGCGACCTTCTGGATGCCGTCCTGGGACGACAACGACGAGCTCACAGAAGACCCGCAGCGGGAAATCTCGCTGATCTGGTACGGCAGCCGCTGCGGCCTGGAAGACCGGGTGTTCCGGATCAAGACCGAGCGCTCCAGCGCGAGCATTCCCGACACCCGCACCTCACACAACCTGAGCAACATCGAGCTGCTGGAGCAGGCCGACGGCCTGTGCAAGGTGCGCTGCAACTGGCACACCCTGAGCTTTCGCTACAAGACCGTCGACAGCTACTTCGGCACCAGCTTCTACACCCTCGATGTGCGCGGCGAGACCCCGCGGATCCTGGCCAAGAAAGTCATCCTGAAGAACGATTACGTTCGTCAGGTCGTCGATGTCTACCACCTCTGAGGCGACCGCCATGACTCATCACATCGCACTCAATTTCGAAGACGGGGTGACCCGCTTCGTCGCCGCCAACGCCGGCGAAACCGTAGCCGATGCCGCCTACCGCCAGGGCATCAACATCCCCCTGGACTGTCGCGACGGCGCCTGCGGCACCTGCAAGTGTTTCGCCGAAGCCGGGCGCTACGACCTGGGCGAGGAATACATCGACGACGCGCTGACCGCGGCTGAAGCCGAGCAGGGCTTCGTGCTGACCTGCCAGATGCGCGCCTTGAGCGACTGCGTGGTGCGGGTGCCGGCTTCGTCGCAGGTTTGCCGCACGGCCCAGGCCACCTTCGACGCCACCATCAGCGCGGTGCGCCAGCTGTCCGACAGCACCATCGCCCTGTCGATCAAGGGCGAGGCCCTGAGCAAGCTGGCGTTTCTGCCGGGGCAATACGTCAACCTCGGCGTGCCCGGCAGCGAGCAGACCCGCGCCTATTCCTTCAGCTCGCTGCAGCGCGACGGCGAGGTCAGTTTCCTGATCCGCAACGTGCCGGGCGGCCTGATGAGCAGCTTCCTCACCGGCCTGGCGAAAGCCGGCGACCCCATGAGCCTGGCCGGGCCCCTGGGCAGCTTCTACCTGCGCGATATTCGCCGGCCGCTGTTGCTGCTGGCCGGTGGCACCGGGCTGGCGCCGTTCACCGCGATGCTGGAGAAGATCGCCGAGCAGGGCAGCGAGCATCCGCTGCACCTGATCTACGGGGTGACCAACGATTTCGACCTGGTGGAAATGGATCGCCTGGAAGCCTTCGCCGCGCGCATTCCCAACTTCAGCTTCAGCGCCTGCGTGGCCAACCCCGAGAGTCGCCACCCGCTCAAGGGCTACGTGACCCAGCATATCGAGCCCAGGCACCTGAACGACGGCGATGTGGATGTGTACCTGTGCGGCCCGCCGCCGATGGTCGAGGCGGTCAGCCAGTTCATCCGCGACCAGGGCATCGCCCCGGTCAATTTCTACTACGAAAAATTTGCCGCCAGCGCGGCCTGATTTCCACCCTGACTCTGTGCCCGCGATAGCGATAGTGCGTGCACAGCCGGGCATTCAGCCTGGCGGCTGATCGCGAGCAAGCTCGCTCCTACAGGTGGCATATCGGGTTTATTGGCATGAGGTTTTGAGATGAGCAGATTCAAGGAAAAAGTCGCCCTGGTCACCGGGGCGGCGCAGGGCATTGGCCGGCGGGTCGCCGAGCGGCTGGCCGAGGAGGGCGCGCGGCTGGTGCTGGTGGATCGCTCCGAGCTGGTGTTCGCGTTGCAGGCCGAGCTGGCCCCCAGGTTCGAGGTGCTGGCGCTGACCGCCGACCTTGAGCAGTACGCCGAATGCAGCCGGGCGATGGCCGCGGCCGTCGAACGTTTCGGGCGCATCGACGTGCTGGTCAACAACGTCGGCGGCACCATCTGGGCCAAGCCGTTCGAGCACTATGCAGAGCAGCAGATCGAAGCCGAAGTGCGCCGCTCGCTGTTCCCCGCCTTGTGGTGCTGCCACGCGGCGCTGCCGTACATGCTG
Organism: Pseudomonas sp. NFACC41-3; assembly: GCF_900109505.1. Classification (NCBI taxonomy): domain Bacteria; kingdom Pseudomonadati; phylum Pseudomonadota; class Gammaproteobacteria; order Pseudomonadales; family Pseudomonadaceae; genus Pseudomonas; species Pseudomonas sp. NFACC41-3. The sequence continues at coordinate 546,079 of NZ_FOAE01000005.1, read as the reverse complement.
GAGCAGGGCAGCGGCGCCATCGTCAACGTGTCGTCCATCGCCACCCGCAGCATCAACCGCGTGCCTTACGGCGCGGCCAAGGGCGGAGTGAATGCCCTGACCGCCTGCCTGGCGTTCGAGACCGCCGGGCGCGGGGTGCGGGTCAACGCCACCGCCCCCGGCGGCACCGAAGCGCCGCCACGGCGCATTCCGCGCAACAGCGCCGAGCAGAGCGCCGAGGAACAGGTCTGGTACCAGCAGATTGTCGACCAGACCGTCGACAGCACCCTGATGAAACGCTACGGCACCCTCGACGAGCAGGCCGCGGCAATCCTGTTCCTGGCCTCCGACGAGGCGTCCTACATCACCGGCCTGGTGATGCCGGTAGGCGGTGGCGACCAGGGCTGAATCGCCGACGACCCGACGAACTGTCGGGCTGTGCAATCTCAAAAAAACAACAAGAGTCAGATGCCATGCGAAACATAGACAGCAATCAATTGATCGACGGGGCACGCTTCAATGCCTTTCATTGGCGCGTGCTGTTCTGGTGCGCGCTGATCATCATCTTCGACGGCTACGACCTGGTGATCTACGGCGTGGTGCTGCCGGTGCTGATGCAGGAGTGGGGCCTGAGCCCGCTGCAGGCCGGGGCGCTGGGCAGTTATGCGCTGTTCGGCATGATGTTCGGCGCGCTGTTTTTCGGCACGCTGTCGGAGCGCATCGGCTGCAAGAAAGTCATCGCCATCTGCGTGGTGCTGTTCAGCGGTTTCACCCTGCTCAACGGGTTCACCACCACGCCCACCCAGTTCGGTATCTGCCGCTTTATCGCCGGCCTCGGCATCGGCGGGGTGATGCCCAACGTGGTGGCGCTGATGAACGAATACGCGCCGAAGAAAATCCGCAGCACCCTGGTGGCGATCATGCTCAGCGGCTACTCGGTGGGCGGCACGCTGTCCGCCGGCCTGGGCATCGTGCTGCTGCCAAGTTTCGGCTGGCAGGCGGTGTTCTATGTGGCGGCGATTCCGTTGTTGCTGCTGCCGCTGATTCTCAGGTTCCTGCCCGAATCCCTGGGCTTCCTGCTGCGCCAGGGCCGGGACGACGAAGCGCGCCAGGTGCTGCAATTAGTCGAGCCGGGCTTCGTCGCGCAACCCGGCGACTCGTTCGTCAAGGCCAACCTCAAGACCGCCGGCGCGCCGGTGGTGCAGCTGTTCCGCGAAGGCCGGGCGCTGAGCACCCTGATGCTCTGGGTGGTGTTCTTCTGCTGCCTGCTGATGGTCTACGCGCTCAACTCCTGGCTGCCCAAGCTGATGGCCAGCGCCGGTTACAGCCTGGGCTCGAGCCTGATGTTCCTGCTGGTGCTGAACCTCGGGGCGATTTTCGGCGCCGTGGGCGGCGGCTGGATCGGTGATCGCCTGCAACTGCAAAAGGTCCTGGTGGCGTTTTTTATCGTGGCCGCGCTGTCCATCAGCCTGCTTGGCTTCAAGAGCCCGCACGGGTTGCTGTACGCCCTGATCGCGATTGCCGGGGCCACCACCATCGGCACGCAGATCCTGGCCTTCGCCTGCGTCGCCCAGTTCTATCCAGTGACGATCCGCTCCACCGGCATTGGCTGGGCCTCGGGCATCGGCCGCGGCGGGGCCATTGTCGGGCCGCTGCTGGGCGGTGCCTTGGTGAGCATCGAGCTGCCGCTGCACTATAACTTCATGGCCTTTGCCATTCCGGGGGCGGTGGCGGCACTGGCGATGTGTTTCGTCTACCAGCGGCCCGCCAAGGCGCTGCCGGTCAGACAGGCCAGCGCGCCGTCCCTGTAGCAGGGCCCATGACCGGTGCGGGCGCCCAGGTGCCGGCACCGGTGGTTCAGTCATGCCAATCACCGCTGACCGCGGCTGAGCCGAATCCGTAGATGCCGGGCTTGCCGGCGATGTGGACGCTGCGCGGTGGCTGGCAGGCCGCCATCATGAGCAAGCTCGTTCCTGCAGTGACTGCTGGTTGCAGATAGCGTGCAGACGCCGCGGCACGGCGAGCGAGCGGCTGGTCGGATACGCTGTCGCGAACCCTTTCTTGAGCCTGGGGCGCAAACCCCAGCACCTATACTCAATCCAGGCATGGTCGTGTGGTATCCGGTTGAAGCCTGCCCCGTCGTGAGCGGGTGGCCGTGGTCGACGCTGTGCGAGGGTTGCCATCTTGTACCTGCGTGCGCTGATCGTTGTGATGCTGCTGGTGCTGGCCGGATGCGCCGCGACCCAGCGTGTCCGCGAGGCGGTGGCGCCGGTGGTGGTGCCGGCCAGCACCTGGCGCCAGGTGGACCGGGAAATCGCCGAGGCTTCGCAGCAGGCGGTGATCCAGGTCAAGGTGTTTGCCCGCGGCTCCATGGAGCACTGGCGGGTGCGGGTCTATGCCGTCACCGAGGAAAACTTCATCCCCTGGTTCAGCAGTTACTGGACCCAGGAATGGATGGCCATGAAAGTCAGTTGGTACAGCCTCACCGCCGGCGACGAGCAGGACGCGGCGGCGACGCGGCTGGCGGAGTACCTCAAGGAGCAGTATCAGGAACAGGTGCTGGCACCGGTGGCGGTGGAGATCGACCCGGATGCGATTCTCAACCAGGCCACGGAGTTCTATATCGAGCTGCTGGACAAGCAGGTACAGGTTATCGCCCAGCGTTATCGGTTGCCGGCCAGGCAACTCGATCAACGGCTCAATGGCGTCCAGGCGATTCGCCTGGGGCCACCGCCGGCGCGCGATGCGTCGTTGTATCAGGTGTTGCATGCCAAGCCTTTGACTACGCTGCCGGCCTACTCGGCGCTGTACCAGCAGATCCATAGCGCGCCGGCGGGCACCGGCGAGGTGTCGTCCGAGGCCGGGATTGTCTCGGTGGCCAGGCAGGCCAGCGAAAAATTCGAAGCGCAGATGGCCGGCCGTGGCATTGCCGGCGCCGCGTCGGCGGTGGCCGGCAAGGTCGCGGGGGCGGTGATCTCCCTGGGCGCCGCGGGGTTTCGCGCGATAGCCCATGAGAGCGACCGGGCCGAGACCGAGGCGCAGATTCGCCAGAGCCTGGGCAAGGCGTTCGACCAGGCCTGGTTCAAACTGTTGAACAACACCGGCAACGGGGTGATGGCCGGGGTGTATTACCTGGCCGGGCATATCGAGGGCGAACTGGGCCAAAGCGCGGTGCCGGAGCCCCCGCTGGAGACGGTACCGGGCACTGTGCATCCGCCTGCCACGCCGGGCCTGAGCGCTCCGCAAACCGGTTGGCAGCCGGAGCCATGACGCCCGGCGGTCGGTCGATTCAGGTTTTTTCGCGCCGGCTTGTCGATTGTCGGCGATGCGGATCGACCAATTCCCAGAGTGACCGACAGCAAGGTCGGGATCCGATGTTCAACCCCAATCAGCAGGAGCAGGATCATGTCTTATGTCGATGGTTGTGTACTGGCGGTACCCACCGCCAACCGCGAGGCCTTCAAGCAGCATGCGCAGGTCGCGGCGAAGGTGTTCAAGGAGTTCGGCGCCTTGAGCGTGGTCGATTGCTGGGGCGACGACGTGCCCGAGGGCAAGCTGACCTCGTTCCCCATGGCGGTCAAGCTCAAGGCGGACGAGACGGTGGTGTTCAGTTGGATCATCTGGCCGTCCCGCGAAATCCGCGACGCGGGCATGCAAAAAGCCATGGAAGACCCGCGGCTCAAGCCCGACGTCTGCCCGATGCCGTTCGACGGCCAGCGCATGATTTATGGCGGGTTCACCATGCTGCTCAATGCCTGAGGCGTCACCAGCGAAACATCGGCAGCGGCCGCAGCGGCGTACGCAGCAACTGCCGGGCCGAAGCGCGCGCCAGCATCCAGTGAAAACCCTGGTCGGGGTAGCGTGCCTGCACCTCGCGGATAAACGGGCGGGGCAGGCCGAAGCTGAGCAAGCCCAGGGAGACGTCGATCGTGTCGGCCTGCCGGAACGCTTCGACGCTCGTGGCGTGGGCCTGGCGATAGGGGCGCAGTTTGTGATGCTGCTCGATCAGCGAGCTGACTTGCTCCACCAGCTGTGACTCGCCGCGCTCGGCCAGAAAGGCCCGGGCCAGTTGGATCGACGGCGCCAGGTAGTCGAGGGTGCCGTGGGTCCAGATACCCAGGTCATGAAAGGCCGCGGCGATCTGCACCGCGCAGGACAGCGGCCGGTCCTGCGGATTGAGCGCGGTGTAGAAGCTCAGCACTCGGTATATATGATTGCGATAGCCGGGCAGGTCCTTGCCGATCACCGTGGCGAAAGAGGCAAGGATCTGTTCGGTGAGCGGGCATTCGAGAACGACGTCCATGTGGTCTGCTCCGGGTCTGGAAGGGCGACAGTATAAGGCTCGGTGCAGGGCTTGAGGATGCGGGCGTCGCGGCGTATCGACAGGTCACGGATCGATTCGACGCCAGGAACAAGGGCGGGCCCGATGCTGGCCCGCCCTTTGTTCATTGCGCCGTTCGCTGGCGGTATTCGGTGGTGGTCATGCCGGCGTAGCCCCAGTTATCGGTGTCGACTTCCTCGATGACGATGTGGGTCAGTTCCGGGGCCTTGTTCAGCACCCGTTGCAGGGTTTCGGTGATCTCGCGGATCACCTGGGCTTTCTGTTCGCGGGTCACGCCGTCACGGGTGATGCGGACGTTGACGAAAGGCATGGCATTACTCCTAAGGAAAAGATGGGGGTTGCAAGGGACGGGAGGCACGCCGGCCTCCCGCCGGATTTACCATTTGCCGCTGCTCATGCCGCCGTCCACCGGCAGCACCACGCCGGTGGTGAAGCCGGCGCCGGACAGGTAGAGCACCGCGTCGGCGATTTCCTCGATGCGTCCGACCCGTCCGGCCGGTTGCAGGCCGTCGAGGAAGGCACGGTGCGCCGGGTCGTGCATCGGCGTGTCGATGATCCCCGGGGCCACCGCGTTGACCTGGATGTTGAACGGCGACAGCTCCAGGGCCAGGGCGCGGGTCATCTGGTTCACACCGCCCTTGATCAGCACCGGCAACGCCGCCGGGACCGCCAGGTTCGGTTGCAGCGCGACGCTGGCGCTGATGTTGATGATGTGGCCCCGGCGCCGCTCGATCATGTGCCGCGCGGCGGCCTGGGAGGCGTAGACCACGCCCTTGAGGTTGGTCTCCAGCAGGCTGTCCAGCTCCTCGGGGCTGTAGTCGATAAACGCCTTGGGCAGGAAAAAACCGGCGTTGTTGACCAGCACATCGACCTGGCCGAAGCGGTCGATGGCGCGTTCGACCAGTTGCGTGGCGGTGGCCGGGTCGGCGATGTCGCCTTCGACCCCGAGAAAACGCTCGCTGTGGCCCAGGGTCTCGGCCGCCGCGGCCAGCCGCTGTGCCGAGCGGGCATTGCCGACCACGTTGTAGCCGCGGGCCAGGTAGGCCTGGGCCAGGCCGAGGCCGATGCCGCTGGAGGCGCCGGTGATGATGACGGTGCTGGTGTGGTTCAGGGTGTGGCTCATGGGGATAGTCCTGTTCTGCGGTGAGAGTGGTTCCAGCGCTGTTGGGCAGAACTATATTTGTGTGCCGAATGCTGATAAATAGCGCTTCATGTACTTCACTTGATACATGGTGTAATCAATGAGTCGGCAATTCGACGATGTGCTGCTGGGCAGCATCGAGCTGTTCTGCATGGCGGCGGAGATCGGCAGCTTTACCGGCGCGGCGCTGGCGGCCGGGGTCACGCCGGCGGCGGTCAGCCGCTCGGTGTCGCGCCTGGAAGAGCGGCTCGGCGTCCGCCTGTTCGTGCGCACCACCCGCAGCATCCGCCTGACCGACGGCGGGCGCGACTATCACCAGCAATGCCGCAGCGCGCTGAACCAGATGCTCGAAGCCGAGCGCCAGTTGACCGGGCAACAGCTGGCGCCTTCCGGCACCTTGCGCATCAGCCTGCCGACCACCTACGGCCATCTGCGGATCCTGCCGCTGCTGCCGGAGTTTCGCCGGCGCTACCCGCAGATGCGGGTGGAGGTCAACCTGAGCAACCGCAATATCGATTTCGTCGAAGGGGGCTACGACATGGCGATCCGGGTGCGCGCGCAGCCGGATTCCGGGTTGGTCGCGCGGTTGCTGGAGGACGCCGAGCTGGTGGTGTTCGCCGCCCCGGATTACCTGGCGCGGGCCGGTACTCCGCAGCGGCTCGACGACCTGGCGCAACACGAGTGCATCCAGTTCGAGTTGCCCAGCAGTGGCCGGCGCATCGCCTGGCTGTTCAACGGCGCCGACGGCCCCTGCGAAGTGCTCGCCGAGGGGGCCTACGTGTGTTCAGAAGACCTACAGGGGGGCGTGACCTTGGCCAGGCACGGCGCCGGCCTGTTCCAGACCTACCGTTTCATGGTCGAGCGCGAGCTGGCCGAGGGTTCCCTGGTGGAGGTGCTGCAGCCTTACGGCGGCCGTTCGCGGCCCTTCAGCCTGCTGTATCCCCACAGCCGGCACGTGCCGTTGCGCCTGCGCGCCTTTATCGATTTCCTGCTGGAGAAACAGCAGGGCTGGAAGACCTGAAGCGGGGATGGGCAGCCCGGGATGGATTGGTTAGTATGGCGACCGGGCTTCCTGGGCGCCCACCTCGCGAAAGCGCAAGCACCTTCAATTCCCGCAAGCACTACGCTTGCATACCCCCTCCGGGCCAATAGCGAGCAGGCCGATTCTCTTGGAGTTGGTATGCCTATCAAGAAATCCGTTCCCCGTTCACCCGCCAGTCAGGCCGCCAGCCTGGTACTGCGCGAAGCCAAGCGCCTGCATCGCACTGCAACCAGCGGTTCGCTGGCCAGCGCCTTGCCGATCCTGCGGCGCTTGCTGGCGAGCAACAGTTTGCCTGGCCTGTCGTTGCCCGAGTTGTATCGACAGCGAGACAAGGTGCAGCGCAAACACCTGCTGCGCACCCTGGCCAGTGAGGCCGGTTTTGCCCATTGGGAGACCTACCGCCAGGTCCTCGATGAACTGGCGCCCGAGCAGTTGCAGCATTTTGAACTGGTCTACCGCCAGGCGGGTCATCTCAACTGCTGGTTCTCGTCGCCGGACGAAGCCCGGGAGTACGTGGCCCATCATGGCGGGCGGCTGTTGTGCGTAGGGCAACAGGCGGTGGTGCTGGTGGATCTGCCGGCGGCGTAAGGCGCTATCCATAGCGGTACACAAGCACGGCACCCGGGGTTTCCCGGGTGCCGTTTTGCGTTTTCAGGGCACTACGCCGACATGACCCTGTTACTTGCACGATTCTCCTTTATTTACGTGCCTCGAGAATCAGGTTGAACGGCGTCTCTGCGGCCCGGCGGAACTGGCTGAAGCCGGCTTCGCTGAAGACCTGGCGCAGGCGCGCTTCGCCGGCCTGGGCACCGAGCCCCAGGCCGACTTCCTGGGACAGCGAGTTGGGCGTGCAGATAAAGGTCGAGGCGGCATAGAACAGCCGGCCGACCGGGGTGATGTTCTGGTCCAGTTGATCGTTGGCGAACGGCTCGACCAGCAGCACGCTGCCGTCGTCTTTCAGCGCCTGGAAGGCATGTTGCGCGGCGCCCACCGGGTCGCCCATGTCGTGCAGGCAGTCGAAGAAGCAGATCAGGTCGTAGTCGTTGCCGGGGTAGGTCTTGGCGCTGGCCTGGGAGAACTGCACGCGGGCGGTCACCCCGGCTTCCTCGGCGCGTTGCGTCGCGGTAGTGACTGAGGGCTGGTGGTAGTCGAAGCCGAAAAACTGCGAGGCGGGATAGGCCTGGGCCATGATCACCGTCGATGCGCCATGCCCGCAGCCGACATCCGCCACCTTGGCCCCGGCCTGCAGTTTTTCCACCACGCCGTCCAGGGCCGGCAGCCACTCGGCCACCAGATGCGCCCGATAGCCGGGGCGGAAGAAGCGCTCGGTGCCGCTGAACATGCACGGATGGTGGTCGCCCCAGGCCAGGGCGCCGTCGCCGCGCATCGCCGCCAGCAGTTTGTCCTTGTCGTGGAACAGCGCGGAGACCACCACGGCGCCACCGGCCACGTACACCGGCGAATCCTCGATGGCCAGCGCCTGGGCCTGTTCTTCCGGCAGGCGGAACTGGCCGCCCTGGTGTTCCATGTAGCCGGACGCGGCATGGGCGCTCAGCCATTCGCGCAGCAGCCGTGCGTTGCAGCCGGTCTTGGCGGCCAGCGCCTCGGGGCTGATCAAGCGACTGTCGGCCATGGCCCGGTACAGGCCCAGTTCTTCGCCGAGAATCATATTGGCGAGCATCGCCGCGCCGCCCATGTCTGACACCAGCTTGCCCATGAAATCGTTGAGCTTGGCTTCGTCCATGGCCTGGTCCTCCGCTGTGAGGGTCACTGTCGCCGACGGCCCGGCAGTGGCCGGATAGAGATACGCGGCGTGCGTGGGGAGGCCATGTCCCGGCGCTGCCGAATGAGTGGGCCTGGCAGGGCCGGCCCGTGTTCTGAAGAGCTGATGCACGCACGCCTCCCGGGTGGGACGGGGTGCGTGCCTACCGTTCAGGCAGGTGAGGCTGGCCATCGGGCCTGGGCGTCGAACCCGTGGCGGCAGGCGAGGCTGCGCGTGGGTTCCGGGGGCGCCCGGAACAAGCGATTGCTGGTCGGTAGATGAGTCAGTTTAGTTCCCCGGCGGGGGCATCGCGGGGTTGGCCGATAAGGGGGCGGGGCGCCGCCGACGGCGCCCTGGGGCAAGGTCGGTCAGGCCGTCAAGGCGTGCCGAACATCGCGGTCCAGTAGATGCCGGCATCGCTTTTCGGATCGACCGCATAGGACGCGCCCAGTTCGCGATACTGCGGGTTCATCAGGTTGGCGCAATGGCCCGGGCTGGCCAGCCAGCCATCGACCACCTTGCGCACGCTGTCCTGGCCGGCGGCGATGTTCTCGCCGATCTGCTGGCCGGCATAACCCGCCAGTTCGGCGCGGTCGCCGGGGGTACGGCCGTCGCGGTCCTTATGGTCGAAGAAGTTGTGATTGGCCATGTCCCGGGTATGGTCCTGGGCCGCGCTGGCCAGGGTGGCGTTCCAGGCCAGCGGGGTGGCGGCGGCGAAGATCTGGTTGCCGCACTGGCGCGGCTGCGCGCGGGCGCTGTTGAGGCTTTCCAGGAGCTTCTGGCCCTCGGCCTGCCAGTCGCCGAGGCGCGCGGTCAGCAGTGGCCGGGCGAGGACGATGCGCCATTCCTGGCCGGTGCGGCTGACACCGATATCGACGAACTGCGGGTCCAGCACCACCTGGCAGAAACTTTCCTGCACCGCCTTCATGGCCGCCTGGGCATTGCGCGGTCCGGACAGGCTGATGGCCTGTACATTGACCATCGGGTAGGCGCTGCTGGCCAGGGCCTGCTGCAGGTTGCCGATGCTGTTGGCCGGCAGCACCAGGCGCGGGTCGGCGGCCAGCGGCGGCAGTTCCTGGGACACCTGGCCGGCGCAGCGCTGGACCTGGCTGCGGTAGCTGTTGATCGATGTCACCAGTTGCGTCTCGTCGCTCGCCACGGCGGCGGTGGCGAAGGCCATGCTCAGCGACAGCAGGGTCAGCGGCAGAACGGAGGATAGGCAGCGCATGGAGATCTCCCTTGAGTGAATTGCGCCCATGATGCGCGATTTTGCCCCGCTCGGCGCAAGGTCTTTTTGCCGAAAACCGGCGCCGTTATCCGTCCTTGCCGTTGCCGGCGCGGCGCCGGTTACGGGCGGACGGCGGCGAACTACACTCAAGTCCAGTCGCCGCAGCCGGCAGGCTGGCGGCGGCTTTCCCGTGCCCGGATCGGGCTTTTGGCGAAGGTGCGAGCATGCGTCCGACAGCGATTGCCGGCGGTTTTCTGATCCTCCTGTGCGGGGGGCTGGCGATGGCCGCGACTGAAACAGCGGACCCCGAAGTGGCGCAGGACAAGGCCCAGGTCCTGGAGCAGAAAGCCGCGGACCAGCAGCCGGCGCCACGCAGCGAAACCATTACCCCTCCCGAGGCCCAGGCGGTGGACCCGGCCGGCGCCGCGCCGCTGGACGATGCCATCACCTGCCTGGCGCGGTCCATCTACTGGGAAGCCAAGGGCGGGGCCGCCGCCGACATGGAAGCCGTGGCCAGCGTGGTGCTCAACCGGCTCGGCCATGAGGGGTTTCCCGATACGGTGTGCGCGGTGGTCAAGCAGGGTTCGGAGCAACGTGCCTGTCAGTTTTCCTGGTGGTGCGACGGGCGTGCGGATCAGGTGAAGGAAGACGAGCCCTACATCGCGGCCAAGGAAATCGCGCGCAAGGCGCTCAACCAGCAACTCGCGGACCGCACCCACGGCGCCCTGTATTTCCATGACCGGCGCGTGCGGCCCGCTTGGGCCAGGCAATACCGCAAGACCGCCGAGACCGGCAAGTTCCTGTTCTACAAGCCGCGAGGCGACAGCGCCCGTTAGCCCGGTTTGCCCAGGCCATCTGTAGGAGCGAACTTGCTCGCGATAGCGTCCGTGCTGACACGCCGCATAGCGAGCAAGCTCGCGCCTACAGGGACTGCGTCAAATACGCGGGCGGAGTATCATGCCGGCCCGCCGCCGACGCCTGCTGTCCCAGGCGTGCCGCAACCTTTGGAGCCCACCGCGCAATGCCCATCATCAGCCACTTCCAGACCCCGTGCCCGGAAGCCGTCAACAGCCAGATCCTGCAAATGGTGGTCGACTACCTGACCGACATCAGCGCCGTGGCGATCCCGCCCAGCAACCTGCTGTACAACATTTACCAGTACGCCATCGGCTTTGAGGTGCATCTGTACCTGCAGGCCCTGGACGGCGCCCGGGGCATCGCCGTGGAACTGCTGGTGGCCACTGACGAGGACGACCCGCAGCAGGTGCTGGGTTTTGTGCTGTACCTGCCGGTCAAGGACGATCCCGAGGCGTGCGGCGTGGCCTATATGGCGGTGCGTGCCAGCCATCGCCGGCAGGGGATCGCCCGTTCGCTGCTGGCACGGATGCGCGAGCGCTACCCCCATGCCGAACTGACCTGCGCGGTGGGCAAGGTGGCCTGGTTCGAAGCACTGGGCTTCCAGGTGCTGGGCGTGCGCGGCCCGCAGGTGCAGATGAACACCCGCGATCACGCCACCGACGGCTTGATGGGCCTGCTGGACACGGCGCCGATCTATCGTTCGCTGGAGGTGCGGCAGATTCACAGCTACCTGCTGCAAAAGCATGGCAAGCGGGCGATGCTCGATGCCGAAAAACAGCGTGACCGCCACCTCGACCAGATGACCCGCAACGCCCAGGCGCTGGTCCGCGAGCGCCTGGGGCAGGGCTGAGGCCGCTCGGTCGCTCAGCCCTTGAGCCGCACGCTCAGCCCGGCTTGTGCTGGTCGGCGGCCATGATCGAGGGGGCCAGGGAAATGCCCGCCATCTGGCAGATGTCCGCCAGCGTCGCCTGCTGTTTGTGGAAGGCCTTGGCCAGGTCCAGGGCGGCCTCCTGGACGTTAAGGCCGAACGTCTTGATCACCTCGCTCTGATCGAACAGGAAGCCATAGGCCAACAGTTCCGGGGTGCGCGATTCGTCCTTGGGCACGATGACGATTTTCCAGAAACGGGTCGGGTAATGCACCGGGCCCTTGCCGAAGTCCTGTTCGACGCAGGAATCCCCCAGCACCGGGCCGGCGAAGATGATGGCCTGGCCGCCCCCGGCTTCGATCTGTTCGGCCAGCTCGCCCTCGAAGTAACCCCAGATGCCTTTGCGATTGCGGTACAGGGCGCCGTCGGGCGACTCCTGGTTGAACAGCTCGTGCTGCGGCGTGCAGTTGGTCCAGTGGTAGGTGTCGGCGTTGGCGTACTCGGTGTCGACCCCTGGCTGGCCCCAGCAGCTGTCTTCGCGGCGCACGATATGGCCGCGATCGAAGTTGCCGGCCGGCGCGTAGATGTCGCTGTTGGTCAGCTGGTAGCGGCTTGGCACCCGGCGGTCGAGGCGCCAGCTTTCGCCGCCGAAGCCGCGGCGGCCCCGCGCATCGCCGCGGACCTCGGGTCGGTAGTCGGCATTGGAGGCCGTCCACATCGGCATGCGGTACTGCTTGTTCATCACCAGCGAATAGCGGTGATAGGGCAGTTCCAGCGGGGCGTCGTCGTCCAGGTGGGAGAGCCTCATGGCCGGCACATTGCGCGCCACGGCTGCATGTTCGCGGTAGTCGCCGACGCGGTAGAGCTGGGCCAACAGGTCGCCTTCGACGAAGGGCGGCGGCACCGGCACCCCGAGAAAGTCCGGGTCGTAGCCGGGACGGGCCTCGTAGTCGAGGTCGAAGGTCAGAGTCTTTTCCAGGGCCTCGACCGTCGGAGCCGGTTCGGCCGGCACCGGCTCGGCAGGTGCCGCGCCGAGGATGGGCGCGACGCTCGTTGGGCTGTCCGCGGCGTGACTGAGGATGTTGATGGTGGTGGGGCCGGAGATATGAAAGATGTTCTGCGACCTCTCGGGCAGGCCTGGGCGGGGCGGCGTAACAGGTAGCGCTTCGTTGACGCTGAGCGTGGCCAGCGGGTCGGCGGTCTGCTCCATGAGCTGGGCCAGCAGCTCGGCCGGCCTGCCACTCAGTTGCAGGGCCTTGAGCGCGCCGACGATGCTGCTGACCCGGGTGCCCTCGTTGGCCACCCAGTCCACCGTGCTTTCCTCGTCCCCTTCGGCGTTCCAGAGGCTGCGGTCGGTCTTGAGGATGTTGCCGGCTTCGTCGGTCCTGGGGATGCCGCAGTGATGCAGGGCGATCAGCTCCCAGTTGTCGCTGAACACCGGGGAGCCGGAAGCGCCTTCGGCGGTGTCGGTTTCGTAGTGCAAAAAACCCTGGTCGAGAATGTCCAGCAACCGGTTGTGGGTGGTGGCGTACTGGCGCGGGCCGCCATCGGGGTGCTGGATGATGTTCATCGGCCGGCCACGCAGGGTCTTGCCGGTGGCTTCGATCAGGCGGATGCAGCCGTAGTCCGACAGCGCCTCGCCGCGTGAGCCCTGCGTGGAGATGGCCACCAGGCAGAAGTCCAGCGCCTCGTCGGCGAAGTAGAACTGATCCGGCTGCAGGTTGAAGTAGGTGCCTTCGTTGATGCCGCGCTCCTGCCTTTCGTAGAGAAAGTTGGCGGCGCAGTCCACGGCATCCACATACCGGGGGAACACATGCTGGTTGGTCAGCAACAGGCTGGGCGAGACCAGGAAACCGGTGGCGAAACCTTCGACCACCGTGCCCGGGCGTGGCGCATTGACCAGCCGCGCCACCGGCCTTGCCGCCTGGCGGGCGGTTTCGCTGGGGGCGTAGAAGGTCGGGTCCCAGGTGCCGATCCGCCGTTCCAGCCCGGCCCGGGTCAACAGGGCGCGGGCGTTCTCGCGGGCGATCCACTTGGCCAATTGCTGCGGTGAATCGCCGGCGCCCGGGCCCAGTTCGCGGATGCGCGACTGCGATTCGCTGCGTGCCCCGGCCTGCTGGTTCCAGCGTTGCAGGGCTTTGGCCATGTTGCTTCGGCGGGCAGTGGCAACGGCATCTGGCGTCTTGCTCATGGGCACCTCCTGGCGAGTACGGGATTCCTTTCGGGCTAGCCATTTGAGCGTAGACAACCAGCGCGCTGGCAGACGGCTGGCGGCATGCCAGCTCGTCGGATCCACCGGCCTTTATGCGCCTTTGCCGGCGCGCTCCTGCAAGCGCTCCAGCAATACCTTGGCCACGCCCTGGGCCGAGCCCGGGTTCTGCCCGGTCACCAGCTCGCGGTCGATCACCACGTTCTCGCTCCATGGCGAGCGGTTGCTGCGGTACAGGCCGCCGGCCTGTTCCAGGGCGGTTTGCGGGTAGAAGCGCATGGCGCCGCCGCCCAGCAGGCCCTTGGCCAATTCCTCTTCCTGGTTGCTGATCACCGTGAATTGGTAGCCGGCGTAGATCCAGCCTGGGGCGCTGGCCTTGCCGCCGCTGGCCAGTTGGCGGGTGAAGTCCTGCGCCTGGGGCAGGGTCGACAGCAGGGCGATCGGGCCGTGGCAGACCAGGGCGGTGGTCTTGTTGTTCTGGTGGAAATTGCTCAGCAGCCGGCCCAGCTCAGGGCTGTGCAGCAGGTCCTGCATCGGTGCGTGGCCGCCGGGCACGTACAGCGCATCGAAATGCTCGTAGCCGATCTGCTCGACCCGGGCCAGGCTGATCACCGGCGATTCGCCGGGGGAGGTGATTTTCAACTGGTCGAGCAGCGCCTGGTGCGCCTGCAGTGCGGCGACATCGTTGTTGAAATACATCTTGTCGGTGGAGGAGCGGTCCAGGGTCGGCGCCTTGCCCTGCGGGGTGGCGAAGGTCACCGAGTGGCCGGCCTCGAGCAGCTGTTTGACCGGCTGCATCAGTTCGTTGAGGTAGAAGCCGGTGGCAAACACCTTGCCGTCCTTGAGGTCGAGGTGGTCGGAGTCCGAGAGCACCACCAGGACGTTTCCGGCCTGGGCGTTGAAGGTGGCGGCGGTGATGCTCATGGCAAGAGCGAGGGTGCTGAGTGGGCGCATGTTGGTTTCCAAAGTGTGAGGTCAGGGAGCCGGCGGTGGCCGACGGGTGATTCACTGTATTCATGCCTCTGTGGGCGATAAACTCGCGCCACTGGAAATCACTTGTTCCCTGGAGATAAAGGTGAGCCGTCGATTCGATTATCTGGCTGACGTCGAGGTGTTCGTCAGCGTGGTGGAAAAGGGCTCGTTGAGCGCCGGCGCGGTGGCCTTGGGCACCACGCCTTCAGTGGTCAGCCGGGCGATTTCCCGGCTGGAGGCGCGCCTGGGCGTGCAGTTGCTACGGCGTACCACCAGACGCCTGAGCCTGACCGAAGCCGGCCTGTTGTACCTGGAGCAATCGCGCGCGGCGTTCGAGTTGATCGACGGCGCGGAGCGCAGCATCCAGGGCCAGGACGGCGAGCTGAACGGGCGGGTGCGCCTGAGTGTGCCGACCACCTATGGCCATTACCGGTTGCCGGCGCTGCTCGGCGGCTTTGCCCGGCACTACCCGCAGGTGCGCATCGAGCTGAGCATCAGCAACCGCAATGTCGACTTGGTGGCCGAAGGTTACGACCTGGCGATCCGCCTCGGGCCACTGCCCGACAGCGGCCTGGTCGGGCGCAAGCTGGAGGACGCGCCGCTGTGCCTGGTGGCGTCTCCCGACTACCTGCGCCGCGCCGGCACGCCACGGCGCCTGGAGGACCTGGCGGCCCATGCCTGCCTGCCGTTCATCATGCCCAGCAGCGGCCGGGTCGGTGCCTGGCTGCTGCGTGAGCAGGGGCGGGACCTGGAGTGGACGCCCCAGGCGAATATCCAGGTGGCCGACGATGTGCTGGGCATCGTGTCCCTGGCCGAACACGGCATGGGCATTTGCCAGACCTACGAGTTCATCGTCCGCGAGCGGATCGCCAGCGGCCGCCTGGTGGAACTGCTGCCGCAGGCGGGCGGCCGTTCGCGGCCTTTCTCGGTGATCTACCCGCCGCACCGCCAGCTGTCGGCGGCGGCGCGGGCCCTGATCGATCACCTGACCCAGGCCGTGGCGCAGTGACAGGTCGACTGGCCATCAGTCCCGCCATTGCTCGGGAGAAGGATTAAAAAAGCGCCAACTGCCGTGGGGAAGGGGATTTACTGAGAATCGGGCGCTGATTACAATGATAATCATTGCTATTCATGTCCTTCCCTTCCTTGAGTGCACACCTTGAAGTCATCCTGTCCGCGTGCCCGCCGTAAAACCCTGATCAAACGCCTGTGGCCGACACTGTCCTGCTGTCTGGTCGCCAGCCCGCTGTGGGCACAGGAGGCGGTCGAACTGCCGGCCACCGATATCCAGGCCGATCGGCTCAGCCAGGACACCGGCTACACCACCTCGCAAGCCAGCACCGCGAGCAAAAGCAATGTGCCGATCAAGGAAGAGGCGCAGTCGATCAACGTGGTGACCCAGCAGACCCTGGCCGACTATCAGGTGCACTCGCTGAGCGACGCCATGAAGTTCGTCAGCGGCGTCAGCCAGGGCAACACCCTGGGCGGTTCCCGGGACTCGCTGGTCAAGCGCGGTTTCGGCACCAACGACGACGGCTCGATCCTGCGCGATGGCGTGCGTTCCAACCTGGGGCAGAACTTCAGCGCCACCACCGAGCGGGTCGAAGTGCTCAAGGGCCCGGCGTCGATGCTCTACGGCGCCCTGGAACCCGGCGGTCTGGTGAACATCATCAGCAAGCAGCCGCAGTATTCCCAGAGCACCACCCTCAGCGGCTCGGCCTACAGCGAGGGCGGCGGCAGCATGGCCCTGGACACCACCGGGCCGCTGGGCGATACCGGCCTGGCCTACCGCCTGATCGCCGAGCGTGGCCATGAGGACTACTGGCGCAATTACGGAGTCAACGAGCACACCCTGGTGGCGCCGTCGCTGACCTGGACCGGCGAGCGCGCCAGCCTGACCCTGAACTACGAATACAACGACTACTCCAGCCCCTTCGACCGCGGCACCGTGTTCACCAACGGGCATCCGGCGGACATCGACTACGACAAGCGCCTGGATGAACGCTGGGCGAAAAGCGTGGGCATCCGCGAAGTGGCCAGCGCGCGCTTCGAGTACCAGCTGAGCGACGCCTGGAAAACCCGCGTCACCTACGGCTGGAACAACGACCGCTACAGCCTGTCGATCGCCCAGCCCCAGCTCCCGATTGGCGGTTTCACTGGCAGTCTCCTGTCACGCGCTGCAAATGGCGCACACTACGACGACGAAACCCGCTACGCCAGCTGGGATTTCATCGGCCAGCAGGAGCTGTTCGGCCAGCGCCACGACCTGCTGGTGGGGGTCGACAGCGAGCACTCCGACCAGTACCGCGGCAAGACTTACCGCAACAAGTTCCAGACTGGCTTCAACGTCACCGCGCCGGTCTACGGCAACCTGGCCGAGCCGAGCCTGGTCAGCGCCACCCAGAGCAACCTGCGCAACCAGCTGACCTCGAGCTCGCTGTACTTCAAGGACAACTGGCACCTGGACGACCGGTGGATCCTGGTATTCGGTGGCCGCCAGCAGCATTACGACCAGTACAGCGACCAGGGCCTGGGCAAGAGCTACAAGGTCAACCGCGACAGCAACGGCGATACCTTCGTGCCGTTCCTCGGCCTGGTGTTCAAGGCCACCGACAGCCTGTCGCTGTACGGCAACTACAGCCGTTCGTTCAAGCCCAACACCGACGTCGATGACGCCGGCAACACCTTCGATCCGGAAGAGGGCCGCAGCTACGAGGTGGGCGCCAAGTACGATCCGCTGCCGGGCCTGAACATCAACCTGGCGCTGTACGACATCGAGAAGAAGAACGTGGTGACCACCACCACGGTCAATGGCGTGAGCCTTTCCGAAGCCGCCGGCAAGGTCGGCTCCCAGGGCGTGGAGCTGGACGTCACCGGGCGCATCGCCGAGCGTTGGGACCTGATCGGCACCTACGCCTATAACCACACGGAAATCCTCGACGACCCGAGCAATGAAGGTCACCGCCTGGCCAACGCCCCCAAGCACACCGCCAGCCTGTACCTCAGTCATCACCTCAACGTGCCCGCAGAATTCGGCGCCTGGCACGCGGGCGGCGGCGCCCGTTATGTCGGCGAGCGCGCGGCCAACAACGCCAACGATTTCTGGCTCAGCAGCTACACCGTGGCCGATGCCTTCGTGCGCTGGGAGTCGCCGCTGTTCGGCTACAAGACCAGTTTGCAGTTCAATGTCGACAACCTGTTCGACAAGCAGTACTACCCGTCGTCCACCGGCAGCCAGCTGCAGGTCAACGTCGGCGAGCCACGCACCGCACGTCTGAGCGCCAGTGTGACCTTCTGACCACCCCCGGACCGCTGCGCGTCGCCCTGCGGGGTGGCGCGTCGGCGGGCCCCGTTTTGCCGCTGCCTCTTATTCCCCCGCACATTTCACTCTTCATGGCATTCCCGCCAATCTCCCGACTTTGCCCTCCCGCGGCCCGACTCCCCGCGGCCCGGCGTCAAGAAAGCCCTGGCCCGGTCGATAGTTGAAGGCGAATTGGGCTATTTGCCACTATCGTTGCTGACTGAACCGCTCGCCGAAGGCGGTCATCCTGTTTTGCCCTCTGCCGTTTTTCTTCCCGCCCCGTACATGGAGTAAGAGTGCATGGCTTTCCCCCCACGTTTTCTCGAGCATTACCGCAAAGCCGACCGCATCATGATGGGCCTGATCTGGCTGATGTTCGCCTATGCGCTGGGCCTGGCGTTCTGGCACGACACCTTCACCCAGGCGCTGCTGGTGGGCGGTGGCACCACTCTGGTGCTGAGCCTGCTGTACCGCGTCATCAGCGGCACGCGCCTGATGCGCTGCTGCATCGCCATCGGCTTCATGTTCATGGCGGCGCTGCACATCAACCAGGCCAAGGGTTTGATCGAAGCGCACTTCGGCATTTTCGTGCTGCTGGCGGTGCTGACCTTCTATCGCGACTGGCTGCCGATCCTGCTGGCGGCGGTGACCATCGCCCTGCATCACGTGCTGTTCCATGTGCTGCAGCACCAGGGCTTTCCTGTCTACGTCATGGCCCATCACGGCGGTTTCGGCATGGTGGCGGTGCACGCCTTCTATGTGGTGGTGGAGACGGTGATCCTGCTGTACCTGGCGGTGCACAGCCATGCCGACGCGGTGGAGAGCCAGGACATGCTGGACAAGATGCTCGCCGCCACCTCACAGCTGACCGTCGAGGTTCATCAGGGCGAAAGCGCCAAGGCGCATGTGTCGCTGGCCCAGCGTTTCGACCACTTCATGCAGCAGATCACCGCCCTGGTGGATGGCGTGGTGCGCGACACCCATGGCCTGCGCGAACTGGGCCAGGACCTGGCGAAAACCAGCCAGACCCTGGAGCAGGGCGCCCAGCACCAGTTGACGGAAATCACCCAGATGACCGGCTCCATGCAGCGCATGGGCGATGCCATGGGCGACATCGCCGTGCATGTCGAGCAGGCGGTCGAGCGTGCGGGGCAGGCCAGCGCGCAAATCAGCCGCGGCCAGCAAAGCGTCGATCGCGCCCAGGCGGAAATCACCCAGTTGGCGTCACGCATCAACGGCACCAACGAAACCGTGCAACGCCTGGCGGGGCAGGCGCAGCAGATCGGTAACGTGCTGGAGGTGATCGGCAGCATCGCCGCCCAGACCAACCTGCTGGCCCTCAACGCCGCCATCGAGGCCGCCCGCGCAGGCGAGCAGGGCCGTGGTTTTGCCGTGGTCGCCGATGAGGTGCGCAACCTGGCCCAGCGCACCGCGCTGTCCACCCAGGAAATCAAGACCATCATCGAAGCCCTGCAACAGGGCAGCCGCGAGGCCGCCGAAGCCATGCACGACAGCCACGAAGGCGCCCAGCGCTGCGTCGAAGACAGCCGCCAGGCCTCCGCGATGTTCCAGGCCGTCGGCGCCGATATTTCGCATATCGACCAACTCAACGGCCGCATCGTCAGCACCACCCGCGAACAATCCAGCGCCAGCCTCGACATCGTCGGCCGCCTGCACTCGGTCCAGGCCATCGCCCAGAACACCGCCGACGACATGGGCAGCCTGGCCCTGAGCAGCCAGCGCCTGCCACCGATCGCGATTCGCCTGGAGGCGTTGGGGCAGACGTTTCACAAGTAACGGGGGAGGGACGCCTGTTTGCCGATAGGCAGCGGGCGCCATCACTGCTGCTGGTTCGCAGGCCCTGACTGGAATCCGGACTACAGGTCATTCAGACCGGTCAACGTCAATCTCAGAGTTCTCCAAGTTTCCAGGAGCCACCCGATTCGCCAAGTTAGGAGGCCTCGCACCAGGCATAGCCGGTGTGAGGTTTTCTGGGGGAATGGGGAGCAACATGGATGAGTGGCTACGTCGCCAATAGCCCGAAGGGCTATCGCAACAAGGGGATCGAACCGGTCGATCTGGGGGCCCAGCGCTGGGCGGAGTACAAGGATCTGCCGGCGAAAGCAGAAACCCAATCGCCGACAGCAGGATGCTCCTTTACCAAACCCTGCAAGCTGGCTGACGGGGTTATCAACTACGCCAGCTCCTTCATCCCTACTGAGGCCGTCAAGGAGTACGGCGAGTTTGCGTTGTTGGGTGGGCGTGAAACCGATGCGGCGGGAAACCTCAGTCTGAGGAAGATCAGCGGGAACATCCCGGCGGCATCAGGCAGCTTCATGCTCGGTGCAAATGCACTGGCGTCTGCTGGAGTATCGTGCGGTGGTCTTTGCCGCTCTGCTGTTGGAGGCGGTGCTGTTACTTCTGGCGTGGTCGCGGGAAGCCTGCTCGGTGTTATTGCCATGCTCGCACCGTCGAGCCTGGGCGACAGCGCCCTGTATACCGAGGAACAGCTCAAATCGCTCAGTGCAGGCCGGACCCGGGTTCGACTGCATATCGAAGAGCAAGCCGACGGTACGCTCAAGGGCTATGGCTACAACACCGAGAAACGCCGCGATTGGGAAATGATCCCCGTGGTTCGGTTTCAGATCCGGGACCAGCAGCAGGTGGCCGACCTCGGCGATGGCGTCACCCTGATCTGGACACCGGCGGTCGATCCTTCCAGCACCTCGGGTATCCCACCGTTAGAGGCTGCACCGCAAGCGCCCCCTATCTGGATTTATCCCCCCACCGAGCAGGCGGATACTATCATCGTCAGTCCGCTCTATCCGCCGGAGTACCAGGACTTCATCCTGGTGTTCCCGCCAGGTTCAGGGGTACAGCCGCTCTATATTGTGATGAATGTCCGGAAGACTTCCGGAACCGCTTCCGGTGAGGGTGAGGACATACAGGGTGTTTGGTTGATCGGTGCGAATTCGGGGGTAGGGGTGCCGATTCCGAAAGAGGTTGGCGATGCCTTGAGAGGGCGTGATTTTAAGAGCTTTAATGCATTCAGAGCCGCTTTTTGGAAAGCGATTGCAGAGACGGCAATTGTTGAGCAGTTCGTCAAACAAAACATTAGTCGTGTGCGTAGCGGCAGAGCTCCTCGTGCAAGGGAGATAGACAGCATTGGTGGGAGAATGTCGTATGAGTTACACCACCTCGAAAGAGTGTCCGAGGGTGGTGGCGTGTATGACATTGATAACTTAAGAGTCAACACACCACGAAATCACATTGATCTTCATAGAAGTGAAAAAGGTTAGCAATGACAGACGATCTCATGAGAAACACGTTCTCTGATTACACAGAGTCCGAGTTCATCAGGCTTTTGGAGGAGCTTCGTAGAGCAGACGAGGAAGATGAAACAGACGCTCGTGCGGACGTGCTTTTGTTGCACTTCAAGAAAGTCAGCCAGCACCCGGCAGGCTCCGACCTCATCTACTACCCCGAAGAGGGTGCAGATAACTCGCCCGAAGGTGTTACGCAAATCGTAAAAGCGTGGCGGGCCGCGAATGGTTTACCGGGCTTCAAGGCGTAACCCCCACCTTGTTGAGCGCCAAACAGAAACGACAAACAGACCCGCATTTCGAGAGCAGATATCTCTATCAGGTCCCATTGGAAACCCAAAAGCCCCGCTTATGCGGGGCTTTTTCATGGCCGGGAGCGGGTCAGCCCGGAGGCAGGCTGGCGCGTATCTGGCTGACGCGTTGTTTCACGTCTTTCCAGGGCGCCTGGCCCGCCAGATCCTGGCGCAGGAAGCGCAGCAGGTCGGCGATCTGCTGGTCGTCGAGGCTGTGGCGGAAGGCGGGCATGTAGCCCAGTGCCGGGTTGGCCGGTTGGGCGATGCCTTCGAGGATCACGCGGATCGCGTTGTCGGGGCTGTCGGCGTAGAGGTTGCTGTTGAGGGCCAGGGAAGGGCGCACGCCGGTCAGGGTCGGGCCTTTTTCCTGGGCGTGGCAGGCCATGCAGGCCCCCGAGAACAGCCGGGCACCGGGGGAGCCTAGGGGCTCGGTGCGTTGCTCGGCCTGGTGGTTCAGGGTGGCGGCGCTGGCTTGCGGGGTGCTGGCCGGCTGCAGGCTGGACAGGTAATGGGCGATGGCCCGCAGGTCGGCTTCCGGCAGTTGCGCCAGGCCTTCGTGGATCACCGGCGCCATCGGGCCGGCGGCGACGCCATGGCGCGGGCTGTAGCCGTGGCGCAGGAAGTCCAGCAGGTCCTGTTCGGTCCAGGCCAGCGGGGCATTGCCGCCGACCAGGGCATGGGCGCTCCAGTCTTCGGCAACGCCGCCGCTCAGGTGGCGCTGGCCGCCGCGTTCGCCAAACAGCGGGTCGCGGGGCGAGTGGCAGGCGCTGCAATGCCCCAGGCCCTCGCTCAGGTAGGCGCCACGGTTCCACTGGGCGCTGCGCCCGGGATCATCGGCCATGGCGCCGGGTCTGAGGTAGAGCCAGTTCCAGGCGAGGATGCCCGGGCGAATATTGAAGGGGAAATGCAGGTCGGTCTGCGGTGGCTGGTGGCGGACCGGCGGCTGGCTCATCAGGTAGGCGTAGAGCGCCTTGAGGTCTTCGTCGCGGGTCTTGGTGAAGGCGGTGTAGGGGAACGCCGGGTACAGGTAACGCCCGCGGCGGTCGATGCCGTGGCGCATGGCGCGCTCGAAGGCCGGATAGGACCAGCTGCCGATCCCTGTCTCGGGATCGGGGGTGATATTGGTGCTGTACAGGGTGCCGAACGGGATGCGCATGGCCAGGCCGCCCGCGTTGCGTGCCCCGCCCGGCGCGGTATGGCAGACCGCGCAATCGCCCACGGCCGCCAGTTGCTCGCCCCTGGCGACTTGCTCATGGCTGAAGTACTGGGTGTCGTGATTGTCCAGCGGCGCGATGGCCGGCTGCCAGCTGAGAAAGGCGCCCGCGGTGGCGGCCAGGCTCAGGGTGATCAGGCTCCAGCCGGCGATGCTCTTGAATTTGCTCATGGGCGAGCCTCCTGGCCAGGGCGGTCAGTGCCGGGGGCTCGCTGCAAGGCTTGCAACACCCGCTCCGGGGTAAAGGGTACTTGCCGCAGGCGCACGCCGACCGCGTCGAAAATCGCGTTGGCGATGGCCGCCGCGCTGGGTACCGAGGCCGATTCGCCGGCGCCCATGGACGGTTCTTCCGGGCGGTCCAGCAGTTGCACATCCACCTCGGGCAGTTCGTCGAAGCGCAGGATCGGATAGCCGCCCCATTCCAGGGAGGTGCTGCCGGAGCGGTCGAAGCTGACGTATTCCTTGAGCACTCGGCTGCACGACTGGACGATATTGCCGTGCACCTGGTGACGCACGCCGGCCGGGTTGACCATACGCCCGCAGTCGTGGCTGACGAAGATCTTGTCCAGGCGAATCTGCCCGGTGCGCCGGTTGACGCTCAGGTCGCAGACCCACGCGGCCCAGGCGGCGCCGAAGCCGGGGAACTTGCTGTGGAAATACCGGGCATAGGCAAAACCCCGGCCCTTGACCCATTCCTGCGAGGCTGGCGCGGGGTGGCGGTGGGCGCTGCCGTGCTGCCAGTCGGCCTGTTTTTTCAGCGCCTCGATCAGCGCCAGGGCGCGCGGGTCGTCCAGGTAGCGCAGGCGGAAGGCGATCGGGTCCTGCCGGGCGATGTAGGCCAGCTCGTCGATCCAGGATTCATGAGCGAAGACATTGGGCAGCGCGGAGACCCCGCGCATCCACGAGGCGCGAACGATCGGCGCGGCGTCCTGGCAGACGATGCGCATCTGTGGGAAGCGGTATTGCGGGATCGCCGTGCGGTCGCCCATCTGCTGGATGTCGGGACGGTTGGCGACGGTGCCGGTGAGCAACAGCGCCAGGGTGCGGGCGTTGTTCGAGGGGTAGCAGGTCTTCAACTCGTAGGCGGCCACTTCGCGTTTGCCGTCGAGGCCACCGCGGACCTGCATCAGCTGCGCGGTGCCCTTGGGTTCCCAGCCGGCTTCCTGTTCGCGCATCAGTTGCACCCGCACCGGGCGCCCGACCGCCTGGGAGAGCAGGGCGGCATCGGCGGCCACGTCGTCGGCGCAGTTGCGTCCGTAGCAACCCGAGGCCTCCATGCGGTTGATCTGTACCTGTTGCGGCGCGCGTCCCAGCAACAGGGCGATGTCCTTGCGCAGGTCATGGGGGTTCTGGCTGCCGGTCCAGACCTCGGCGCGCTCGGCGTCGATCATCGCCACCGCGCAGGAGGGGCCGATGGAGGCATGCAGGTGATAGGGCCAGACATAGTCGACATTGAGCGGACTGTTGAGCGTGCCCAGGCTGCTGTCGATACCGGGATCGTCACGCAGCACGCGGTCCTGCTTGGGATGGGCCAGGAGCGTTTCCCGCAGGATGTCCGGCCGCAGGTCGGGCAGCGCGTCCCAGGGTTTCCACTGGACCTTGAGCTGACGCATGGCGTCGATGGCCTGCTCCTCGCGCTCGGTGACGATGCCGACAAAGTCACCGATCACCACCAGTTTGACGATGCCCGGCAAGTGCGCGATGGACGCCGTGTCCACCGCGATCAGCGCGTGGCCCAATGGCGCGCTGGCGTCGGCGCCGGGGTAGGGCGGGCGTACCACGCGGCCGTGGAGCATGCCGTCCAGGCGCAGGTCGTGGACATAGGTCAGCTGGCCGGTGACCTTGGCCGGGATGTCCACGCGCGGGGTGGACTGGCCGACATAACGACCGGCGCCAACCGCCTTGAGTTCGACGCGAGGGTCCAGGGGCAGGTGCAGGTCCTGCCCGCGGGCCAGTTCGGCGTAGCTCAGGCGTCGTGTAGGGCGAGCGCTGACGTAGATCTGTCCGCGCTCGACCCGCAACCCGGCAATCGGCTGGTCGAGGATTTCCGCCGCGCCTTCCAGCAGCCACTGGCGCAACTGGGCGGCGGCCTGGCGCAGGGGCAGGGCGCTGACCTGGAGGGTCGCGCTGGCGATGGTCGGGCCCTGGTCTGGGGTTCTGGCGGTGTCGCCGAGGATCATCCGCACTTGCTCGAAGTCGACATCCAGTTCGTCGGCGACGATCTGTGCCAGCGCGGTGCGTACCCCAGTGCCGAGATCGACATGACCGCAGAACGCGGTGACGTGGCCGTCGGCGTCCAGGGCGATAAAGCTGTCGACGTGGTCCGGCGTCGGGTCCGCTGGCAATGCGCTCGAGTTAAGAATCTCGGCTGTGGCCAGCAAGGGTTTGGGCAGCAGGGTGCTGATCATGATCAGGCCGCCGGCCTGGAGCAGGCGGCGACGGGTCAACGGCAGGTCGTTCATGGCCGACCCCGCTCTGCCAGCAGCTGGCGGGCTCGTGCCGCCGCTTGCAGGATCTCGAAGTGCGCGCCGCAGCGGCAGAGGTTGTAGGCCAGCTCGTTCTTGATTCGTTGCTCGTCGGCCTCGGGTTCGCGCTCGAACAGCGCCACCAGGGTCATGATCATGCCGTTGCTGCAGTAGCCGCATTGCGCGGCCTGCTCATCGATGAATGCCTGTTGCACCGGATGCGGGCGCTCTTCCTGCACCAGGCCTTCCAGGGTGGTGACGTGTTTGCCTTGCACGCTGGACAGCGGCAGGGTGCAGGAGCGGGCGGCGATGCCGTCCACCAGCACCGTGCAGGCGCCGCATTGGCCCAGGCCGCAGCCGTACTTGGGGCCATTGAGGCCGAAGTCGTTGCGCAGGGCATACAGCAATGGGGTGTTCGGCGGCAGCTGATCCAATAAAAGGTGGCGGCCGTTGAGGGTAAAAGTCATGGCAGCTTGGGTCCTGTGGGTGAGTGGCGTGGCGCGCGACATGCGCGACAGCGGTCAGGGCAGGTTTGAGCCGGCAACGGGCTTATTGTCAGGGGCTGGACAACAAGGTGGCGCTCAGGTGCTGTGCAGATTGGCGGGGGCGAAGCATGCGGGGTTTATGGTGGGTCGATAAATAAGACGATTCTGGTTTTTTGTAGGCCTAAGCCAGGGAGTAATTCGGTTTTATCTGAGCAGATTCCTGAGAAAATGATGGCTAGTAGCCATAATTGTTGCTTGTGACAGCCCGGGGCACGGCGTAGGATGCGCGCCCTGATCAGCCTGGCTGAACCGTTTTACCCGAATGCGACATGGATTGTTATGACTCACTCCCCCCGTTTTTTCTCGCCGTTGCTCATCCTGGCAATGGCGACGATGCCGGCTTTCGCCGATCCCGGTGCCCAGCGCGCCGAGCTGCTGCAGGTTTACCGCCAGGCCGTCGAGCATGACGCCCAGCTGTCCGCGGCGCGCCACGAGTACCAGGCCCAGCGCGAAAGCGTCCCCCAGGCCCGGGCCGGTTTGCTCCCCACACTCAATGCCGGCAGCACCGTGGAATCGGTGCGTCTGGAGCGCGATGAGCCTGGCCTGACCCGCACGCGCAGCACCACGGTATTCCAGGCCAATCTCAACCAGCCGCTGTTTCGTGCCGATCGCTGGTTTCAACTGGAGGCCGCCCATGCCAGCACCGCCCAGGCCGAGCTTGAATTGGGTGCGAAGGAGCAGGGGCTGGTGCTGACCACGGCCCAGGCCTATTTCGAAACCTTGCGTGCCCTGGACCTGCTCGCCGCCTCCAAGGCCGAGGAAGCGGCGCTCAAGCGCCAGCAGCAACAGGCCCAGGCCCGCCTGGAAAATGGTGCCTCGAGCATCACCGATGTGCTCGACGCCCAGGCCGCCCATGACAACGCCGGGGCCAATCGCAAACTCGCCGAGCGCAAGGTCGACGATGCCTTCGAGGCCTTGTCCCGCCTGACCCGCCAGGACTATTCGACGATCGAGGGCATTCAGCATCAACTGCCGGTGGAGCTGCCGGTGCCCAACGATGCCAACGAATGGGTCAGTCGCGCGGTGCGCCAGAACCTGGCGTTGCAGGCCAGCAGTTACGCGGTGATTGCCGCCGAACAAACCAACCGCCAGCGCAAGGCCGGTTATGCGCCGACCGTCGATGCGGTGGCGTCCTGGCGCAAAGGTGAAAACGACAGCTTCGGCTACAGCAACCCCACCGATTTCGGGCGCGATGGCTATCGGGGCAATGTCACGCAGAGCAGCATCGGCCTGGAGCTGAATATTCCGTTGTACTCCGGCGGCATGACCCGCTCGCAGGTGCGCGAGGCGACCGAGCGGCTGGCCCAGAGTGAAGACGAGCGCGAGGACCGTCGCCGTGAAGTGGTGCAGAACACGCGCAATTTCTACCGCGCGGTGAATTCCGATATCGAGCAGGTCATTGCCCGGCGGCAGACGATTCGTTCCGGCCAGGCCTCGGTCAAGGCCAACCAGGTAGGGCGGGACCTGGGCTCGCGTAACACCGCGGATGTGCTCAATGCCCAGCGTCAGCTGTACAACGCGGTGCGTGAGTACAACAACGCGCGCTACGACTACATCATCGACACCCTCAAGCTCAAGCAGGCGGCGGGCACCCTGAGCCCGAAGGACCTGAGCGATCTGGCGATGTACCTGACCAAGGACTACGACGCCGATCGGGATTTCCTGCCACCGCAGGAGCGCAAGGCGCTCTGACGGGCAACTCATACAGATGAATGAAATAAATCTCAATCAATGATGTCGTATTGATACTAATTGTTTCTTGTTTGATATAACATCTTGAAATATTAGGACTTTACGGCCGCAACGCGGCATGCATGGAAGCTTATGAGCGAACAAGGAAGGGGCGCCGAGGCGCCCACGCCAGACACTGGCCTGGTCTGTCTGGTGATGATGGCCCGGTTTCATTCGGTGGCGGCGTCCGCCGAGCAACTGGCCCACGAGTTCGCTCCAGAGAACCAGCCGTTCACCCAGCGCGAACTGCTACTCGCCGCCCGCAAGCTGGGGCTCAGGGCCAAGTCGGTCAGCACCTCCATCGCGCGCCTGGAGCGCACGCCATTGCCGGCGATCGCGGCCGATGGCGACGGCAGGTTTTTCATCATTGCCAAGCTGGACCAGGGCCAGGCGCTGATCCAGGACCCGCGTGCGGATCGGCCTGAGGTGATCTCCTTCGAAACCCTGGCCGCGCGCTGGACCGGCGAGCTGGTGCTGCTGCGTTCCGAAGCCGGGTTGCCAGGGGAAACCTCGCGGTTCGATTTCACCTGGTTCATTCCCGCCATCGTCAAATACCGCAAGTTGCTGGGCGAGGTGCTGCTGGTGTCCTTTGCCCTGCAGCTGTTTGCCCTGGTGACGCCGTTGTTTTTCCAGGTGGTGATGGACAAGGTGCTGGTGCACCACGGGCTGACCACCCTGGATGTCATCGCCGCCGGGTTGCTCGGCATCATGCTGTTCGAGTCGGCCTTGAGCGGCTTGCGCAGCTACGTGTTCGCCCATACCGCCAGCCGTATCGATGTGGAGCTGGGCTCGCGCTTGTTCCGTCATCTGATCAACCTGCCGCTGGCGTATTTCCAGGCGCGCCGGGTCGGCGATTCGGTGGCCAGGGTGCGTGAGCTGGAGAACATCCGCAGCTTCCTGACCGGCAACGCCATTACCTTGTTGCTGGACGTGCTGTTCTCGCTGGTGTTCATTCTGGTGATGTTCTACTACAGCGGCTGGCTGACCCTGGTGGTGCTGTTGTCGCTGCCGCTGTACGTGCTGGTCTCGCTGTTTGTCACGCCGTTGCTGCGCGCCCGCTTGCAGGACAGCTTCACCCGCGGCGCGGAGAACCAGGCGTTCCTGGTGGAGACGGTGAACGGCATCGACACGGTGAAATCCATGGCCGTCGAGCCCCAGGCGATTCGCAAGTGGGACAACCAGATGGCCGCTTATGTCGCGGCCGGGTTCAAGACCCAGACCTTGTCCACCATCGCCAACGAGAGCGTGTCGCTGATCGGCAAGCTGGTCACGGTGGCGACCCTCTGGCTGGGCGCGCGGCTGGTGATCGACGGACAGCTTTCGGTGGGCGAACTGATCGCCTTCAACATGCTGGCCGGCCGGGTCAGCGGCCCGATCATGCGCCTGGCGCAGTTGTGGACCAGCTTCCAGCAGACCGGTGTTTCGGTGCAGCGCCTGGGCGATATCCTCAATACCCGCACCGAGCTTTCCCAGGCCACCCGCAGCGCCTTGCCGCCGCTCAGGGGGCAGATCGAATTCGACCAGGTGCATTTCCGTTATCGCGCCGACGGTTCCGAGATCCTGCGTGGGATCAACCTGCAGATCGCCGCCGGCGAGGTGATCGGCGTGGTGGGGCGTTCCGGTTCGGGCAAAAGCACGCTGACGCGCCTGCTCCAGCGCCTGTACGTGCCCGAGCGTGGGCGGGTGCTGGTGGACGGCATGGACCTGGCGCTGGCGGACGTGTCCTCGCTGCGCCGGCAGATCGGCGTGGTGTTGCAGGACAACATGCTGTTCAACCGCAGCATCCGCGAAAACATCGCCCTGAGCGATCCGGGCGCGCCGCTGGAAACGGTGATGCATGCCGCCAGCATGGCCGGGGCCCACGAATTCATCCTGGAGTTGCCCGAAGGCTACGACACCATGGTCGGGGAACATGGCACCTCGCTGTCCGGCGGCCAGCGGCAACGCATCGCCATCGCCCGGGCCTTGATCGGCAACCCGCGGATCCTGATTTTCGACGAGGCCACCAGTGCGCTGGACTATGAGTCCGAACGGATCATCCAGCAGAACATGCAAAGCATCTGCGCCGGGCGCACGGTGATCATCATCGCTCACCGGTTGTCGGCGGTACGCGACGCCAATCGCATCCTGGTGGTCGACCGCGGGCAGATCGTCGAGCAGGGCAACCATGCCGAACTGCTGGCGCACCAGGCTGGCCACTATTCGCGCCTGCACCGTATGCAGCAGGGCTGAACAGCGCCCGATTCACAGGTTATTTGTTCGGCCGCCGCCCTCGCCGCAGGGGCGGGGCTGGATGCCATCCGGATTCAAGGACCGATTGCCCATGAGCGCCACTCCTTCGTTATTGCAGCGCTACCGCGACGCCTGGCAGCACGCCTGGCGCCAGCGCAAAAGCATGGACAGCGTGCAGCGCCTGCCCCATGAGGCGCAGTTTTTGCCCGCCGCCCTGGAGTTGCAGGACACCCCCGTGCACCCGGCGCCGCGGATCTTTATCTGGAGCATCCTCGGTTTTGCCGTGCTGGCCCTGTTGTGGGCCTTTATCGGCAAGATCGAAGTGGTGGCGGTGGCGCCGGGCAAGATCGTGCCCAATGGCAAGACCAAGCTGATTCAGTCCAGCGAAACGGCGGTGGTCAGGGCGATCCACGTCAGTGACGGCCAGGCGGTGAAAGTCGGCGAACTGCTGGTGGAGCTCGACCCGACGGCGGCGGATGCCGACGTCAGGCGGATTCAGAGCGAGCTGCTGGCGGCCCGCGTCGACAGCGCCCGTGGCGCGGCCATGCTCGATGCGATCAACCAGCAACAGCCGCCGGCGTCGCTGCTCGGCCCGCTTGCCAACGCCGGCGCCAACGCCAACCCGGAGCAGGTGCAGAGCGCCCAGCGCTGGTTGCAGGGGCAGTACCAGGAGTACCGCAGCAACCTGGAACTGGTGGACGCGGAAATCCTCCAGCGCAGCGCCGAAATCCAGTCGGCCCAGGCCCAGGTGGCCAGCCTGCGGCAAACGGTGCCGATCGCCACGCAATTGGCCGAGGACTACCGGCGGCTGCTGGAGCAACAGTACGTGGCGCGCCATGAGTACCTGGAAAAGGAGCAGGCGCGCCTCGACCTGCTGCGCCAGCTGAGCGTGCAGCAGGCCAGTGTCTTGCAGTCCAGCGCCGCCCAGGCCGAGGCGCGGCGCCGGCGCGAAGGCGTGGTGGCGCAGAACCGTCGGGCCATGCTCGACCTGCAACAGGAAGCCAATCAGAAAGCCGCGAGCCTGATCCAGGAACTGGCCAAGGCCCGTTACCAGGAAACCCTGACCAGCCTCAAGGCCCCGGTGGACGGCACCGTGCAACAACTGGCGATCCACACCGTCGGCGGCGTGGTCACCCCGGCCCAGCCGTTGATGGTCATAGTGCCCGCGGACCAACCGGTCGAAGTCGAAGCGATGCTGGAAAACAAGGACGTGGGCTTCGTCCGCGCCGGCCAGCCGGTCACGGTAAAAGTGGAAACCTTCACCTTCACCAAGTACGGCACCGTCGACGGCGAGGTGCTGAATGTCTCGAACGACGCCATCGAAGATGAGAAGCGCGGGCCGATCTACAGCAGCCGCATTCGCCTGAAGTCCGATCACCTGATGGTCAATGGCCAACGCGTGGCGCTGTCGCCGGGCATGTCGATCACCGCGGAAGTGAAGACCGACCAGCGCCGGGTGATCGACTACTTCCTGAGTCCCTTGCAACAGCATGTGGATGAGAGTCTGCGCGAGCGCTAGGACGGTTGAAGTGAAGTTCCGGGCGTATCGCCAGGCATCAATGATTTTTTCAGTGTGTGGGGAATAACCGGTATGGCCAGATCCGTAAGTCGAAGTCTGTATTGGCTGGGTGCGGCAGCGGCAGTCGTGCTGCTTCTGTACTCCTTGCTGCCAACCACGCAAGACAGCCCCTATATGAAACTTCACTCAACGGGGGAGGGCAGTGTTTTTACCGGGTGTGAGTTTTCATCCATCCAGCACGACGTGCCTGCCTTTCGATTCTCCATGAGCCCGCAGGCCTGTCGCCTGGTGCGTTATGACGGCAGCAGCGGCATCGAATTCACCCTCGAGTATCCAACGGCAGAGGTGGTCAGCGACGACGCCAAGGGCAGCCGTTACCCGATAGCCTTGTTTATCCAACGTATCTCCATGGAAGGCTTCGATGCCGATAGGCACCTGCGCGGCAAGCATCCCGTGGCGCTGGCGGACGGGATCGAGGGTTATGAGGTCGGTGGTTTCCAGGAGCGCAAGTTCACAGGGAAAGACGGTGTCTCGGTGTATGTCTCGGACTACGTGGCGACGGTCCGGGCGAACCGCCTGTATGGCAGCGGATTATGGGTTTTCTACCAATACCCAAAGGAACTTACGGATGTAAGGGCAGTGGATGAGTTTGCCCTGAGTGTTCTTGATAAGTTGGTTGCTGAGTAAATGGTGAAATAAAAGAGGGCTGACCCCAGAAGAAGTTTAAAGCGGCAGTGGTTGGGGGCATGCAAAAAAGAAGAGAGGGAAGAGATGGGTTTTTTAAAGGGGTTGTTGTTTAAAGCGTTCATTTTTGTATGGCAACTACTTCGATTTTTTGTTGCGATTTTCCTGTTGGTAGGGCTTTGTTATTACATTTTTATCGTAATGTTTTCTCCGAAGGTTTTAGAAAGTGTGGAGCCGGTGTCGACGCAGTCTATATGTGGTCGCCTTTCAGGGCGGGTAATAGTAGTGCCTCGTAACTATGTTGTTTTTTGGGCCGAGTATGAAGGCGAGAGTTCGTGGGATAAAAATACTTTTCATAGTGAAAAAACGTGTGATGCAAATATGACTTCCTTGCCTATGGTCGTGTCCTGGCCAGATTTTCAACCCGCGAACCAGTCTAAGTACTTTAGTGAGGGACTGAGGTTTGATGGCTTGGAAATTGTAGTTTCACCTATTAAGTACAAAGGCTTTGATTTGAGGTCACGACTTGCTGCCCTTCTGGGGACTGCAAAAGGAGAGGAAGTCGAAGGTGCTACTTATATTGAGGAGTTAGGGCTCTATTTTGTTAAGCGCAAAGACAGGAGCTTTCCAGAAATTCTGAATGGTTATTATTGGAGTGAAGAGCGCGGAGAGGTTCAAGCAGTGTTTGAATGCCTCGGTGATCAGGCAGGGGAAGGTTTTTATAATTGTCGGGGAGAGTTTGTTTTTAGTCAGCTTGATGCACTCATGAAGGTTGGCTTCACACCGGAAAAGCTAAAGGCGTGGAAACGTATCGTAAGTTTAACGGAAGAATTTGTTCTGTCTAAAGTAGAGAAATAGGGAGAGTCTTTGTGCCGCAAGGATTAACGGTTGTAGATTTGGATTATGCGAAAGCACTGTTGAGTTCGGCGGGGCCCGGCGCAATGTATGATTACCTGGCTGTCAGAGGGTATAAGTATGCTGTGCTTGCTAATGGAGTTGCAAAGGGGAACTCTATAGCAGGGGAAGTGGCAATCAACTTCATGAAGACAACAGCGGCAGATGCAGGTCATGTTATGTCCGAAGACGATGTGAATCGGATTCGTAGGCAAATGGCTAGCGAATACGTCAGCACATTGAGCGACAAGCTGGACGCCAAAGGAGTTGTTTCCGCAGATATAACTTATGAAGAAGCTTGGGGGTTTCATCGTAAGGTTTTTGATAATAATGGATTGTCAGTCGACGCTTGGACATTGAATTCTGTATTTGAAGTTTTGGGTGGAAATAGCCGGGCAGTTTACTGGGGTAATGTTTTGGACTTTGCCGGCAGTCCTGGGTGGGAGCTTGCGCTTTCTTACGAGACAGACAAGCTTATGGCGTTAGCTGCTCGTATAGGTACTGCTGAAACCAAGCAAATAGCAATGAACTGGATTAACCGGGTCGACTCTCCTTCGGGAGACTGGACCGTTGTTACTAGTCTGACATCTCAAGTTTACAAATGGGTTCGTGGGCTGATAGTTGACGAGGCCCCCGATATGTCGGTCCCTAATCTTATTAACATCGACATCAACCCTTCCCCCCAACCCCAACAACACATCCAGGGCGAAAGCAAAGCCCAGCAGGACGTCGCCAACGGCTTCATTCAAAACTCGGCGACCAACAGCATTTTTGCCGTCGGCGGCATTCTCAACAAAACCGACTTCACCTCGACCCAGATGGCCAGCCTGGCCTCGGGCGGTATTCGTCCCGGTGAGATGCAGCTCGACCCCAATGCCCGGCCCAACACCTACCTGTCGAATTTCTACCAGGCCCCGGACAGCACCAAGCCGGACTTCAGCCTGCGCAATGCCGTGACCCTGAACGGTCTGTCGGCCATGACCACCTTCAACACCTACGTCGATCCGCTGCTGCTGGACCTGACCGGCAACGGCGTGCACATGACCGACATCCGCGACGGTGTGCTGTTCGACACCGACCACAGCGGCACGCTCAAGCGCAGCGGCTGGGCCGATCGCAGCACCGGCATGCTGGTGATCGACGATGGCAGCGGCCAGATCAAGGACGTCAGCCAGATGTTCTCCGAGTACTACGGCGGCAAGGCCGGGGTGAACGGCGCGGCGGGCGAGACGAAATTCAAGGACGGTTTCGCCGCCCTGGCGAGCGAGGACGCGAACAAGGATGGCGTGATCGATCAGCGCGATCCGATCTGGAGCAAGCTGCGGGTCTGGGTCGACGGCACCCATGACGCGAAAGTCGATGGCGGCGAACTCAAGACCCTGGCCGAGCTGGGCATCACCCAGATCAACGTGCGTGCGGCGGCGTCCACTCAAACCGAAGTGCGGGACGGCAACCGGGTGCTCGCCACCGGTTCGTTCACCATCAATGGCAAGAGCCAGGAAGCGCTGGCGGTGGATTTCCTCGGTGACCCGGTCAGCAACACCCTGAGCGCCCAGGGCGCGGGCACCAAGGTGACCTCGACCAGCAACGGCATCACCACCACCGCCTATGCCAGCCAGAGCACCACGGGCGAAACCCTGGACGCGGCGCAGCTGGGCGTGGGCAACCTGTACGGCGGCAGCGGCAACGACACGCTGATCGCCGCGCCGGCCGGTGGCTGGCTGGTGGGTGGCGGTGGCAGCAACACCTATGTCGGCGGCAAGGGCGACGACGTCTTTGTAATCAGCGCCTCGGACGACATGAAGAACCTCCACGGCAACGGCGGCCACGACACGGCGATCGTCGTCGGCGACAAAGGCGTGGTGCTGAACATGGCCCAGGCCGGCCTGACCATTGCCCAGGGCGGCAGCGGCGACGACACCCTGATCAGCGGCGGCAACGGCAGCGCCTTCATCAAGGGCGGCTCCGGCAATTCGACCCTGGTGGGCGGTGGCGGCAGCGACGTGCTGGTCGGCGGCAGCGGCCACAACACCATCATCGGCGGCAGCGGCAAGGCGGTGATCTACGCCGGGCCCCAGGGCGATGTGATCTACGCCGCCGAAGGCGGCAGCATCATTCACGCCGGTGGCGGCGCCGACCGGATTTTCGGCGGCGCGGGCAATGACGTGATTGAAGTCGGCCATGGCAACGCAACCATCGACGGCGACGGCGGGATCAACCTGGTGACCCTGCACGGCAACCATGGCGACTACCGCATCACCCGCACCGCCAGCGGCTATGAAGTGGCCGACAAGGTCGCCGGGCGCGACGGTACGGTGACCCTGAAAAACATCCAGAAGCTGAATTTCTCGGATATCTCGGCGGTCGATCTGCAGACCCCCAATGCCATGCCGGTGGCCGACGTGCTGAGCCTCGATAAGGACGGCAAGGCCTTCAACCGGACCCAGCCTCACCTGATTGCCGCGCAGAGCCTGCTGGCTAACGATCAACACCTCAACAGCCAGGGCGCGCTGCGCATCGCCAACGTCGGCGACGCGGTTGGCGGCTCTGTCAGCCTCACGGCCCAGGGCGATGTGCTCTTCACTCCGGATGCCCGCTACACCGGCCTGCTCAGCTTCAAGTACGGCGTGGTCGATGCCGCCGGCAACCTGTCGGCTTCGGTGGTGGACCTGAGCAGCGGGCAGACCGCGCCGATGCGCGCCGGGGTGACCTTGCTGACCCCGGAAGTGCCGCTGGACCCCTTGGCGGCCCAGGAGTGGTACCTGAGCGATACCAACGTGCTGCCGGTCTGGCAGGACTACACCGGCAAGGGCGTGCGCATCGGCCAGTTCGAGCCAGGCGGCCAGTTCGCCACCGCGCCCGAGATCTTCGACATCGCCCACCCGGACCTGGCCGCCAACGTCGACCAGGCCTGGCTGCAGACCCAGCAGAGCAACGGCAGCTTGCCGGGCCTGGTGTCCAACCACGCCACCATGGTGGCGGGGGTGATGGTCGCGGCCAAGAATGGCACGGGCGGGGTAGGGGTGGCCTACGGCGCGACGCTGGGCGGCTATTACCTGGCCAACAGCGGCGCCGACCTCGCCGGGTTGGGGCATATGGTCAGCTTCGACATTGCCAACAACAGCTGGGGCTTCACCAACGATTTCGCCCTCAGCAGCTTTCAGGACGGCTTCGTCAACACCGCCACGGCGCTGAGCATGAATGCCCAGTACGCCGCGAGTAACGGTCGCGGTGGCCTGGGCACGATCATTGTCGCGGCCGGCGGCAACAGCCGCGCGACCGGCGGCAATGCCCAGGGCTCCTTGACCAACAACAACCGCTTCTCGGTGGAAGTCGGCGCGATCAACGCCCAGGGCGACTTGTCGACCCTGCAGATCGGTTCCTCGCCGTTCTCCAACCCGGGCGCCAGCCTGCTGGTGTCGGCGCCGGGCAGCAACGTGGTGTCCACCAGCCATATGCTGGAAACCGACCGTGGCTCGACCTTCGGCAACGACTACACCAGCATGCAGGGCACCAGCTTTGCCGCGCCGATCGTCTCCGGCATCGTCGCGCTGATGCTCGAGGCCAACCCGAACCTGGGCTACCGCGACGTGCAGCAGATCCTTGCGCTCTCGGCACGCCAGATCAACGACCCGTCCACGCAGTGGAGCGACAACGCCGCCCACAACTGGAACGGCGGCGGCATGCACACCAGCAACGACTACGGCTTCGGCGAAGTCGACGCGCGGGCCGCGGTGCGCTTGGCCGAAGCCTGGATGACCCAGAGCACCGGGGCCAACGAGTATGTCTACAGCGCCTCCAGCGGCGCCCTGGGCAAGAGCCTGGCGGCGGGGGGCACGCTGAGCTCGTCCATCGCCATGAATGCCGGCCTCAATGTGGAACACGTCGAGATCGATTTCGACGCCCAGGTGGGCCGCCTTGGCGACCTGACGCTCAAGCTGATCTCGCCCGACGGTACCCAGAGCGTCCTGCTCAACCGCCAGGGCAAGGTGCCGGACGGCATGCCGGGGGCGAGCGCCACAGACCTTGGCAGCACGCAGTCGGGATCGTTCAGATACACCTTCATGACGACCCATGACTTCGGCGAACGCTCGGCGGGCAACTGGACCTTGCAGGTGAGCGATTCGGCTTCCGGCCTGCCGGTCACGCTCAATGCCTGGTCTCTGCGTTTGTACGGCAGCAAGAGCACCCCGGACGACACCTACTTCTACACCGACGAATACCTCAAGTCGGTGGTCGGGCATGCCAACCGTGGCGTTCTGGACGATGCGGTCAACGGTGTCGCGGGCGGGCGCAATACCCTCAACGCGGCGGCGGTGTCGGGCGATAGCTCGGTCAACCTGCTGACCGGTGTCGCCAGCCTCGGCGGCGCGGCGTTGACGGTGAAAAATCCGCCGAGCATTCAGAACATCGTCACCGGCGACGGCAACGATGTGCTGGTGGCTGGCAATGCCGATGCCTTGCTCGACGGCGGGCGTGGCAACAACAGCCTGACGGGGGGCGCGGGCAAGGACTTCTTTGTGGTCCATCGCCGCGATGGCGGCAGCGATGTCATCAGCCACTTCGAGGCCGCCCGTGGCGAGATCATCGACCTGGTGGGTTTTGCCGGGAAGAAGTTCACCGACCTGGTGCTCAGCCAGCAAGGCGCGGACGTCAAGATCGACCTGGCCAAGGGCCAGAGCATTGTCCTGAAGAACCAGTCACTGGCCGGGATCGGCGCGGCGAACTTCAAGTTCCAGGACACCTTTGTCGCCCCGACGGCCTACGTCAACAGCGACGCCTCGGCGGTCCAGCCGCAGGAAGGCCTGGGCACGGTGCTGCTCAACGGCGGCGGCAAGGGCGTGATGTACAGCAGCGACGCCCAGGGCAAGATGGTGGCGTCCTTGAGCGGCACCATCTACAGCCATGACAGCGCGACTTCGGATGTGTTCGTGGTGGCGGCCCAGTCGGGCGTCAAGGACTACAACAACGCCTTGCGCGGCTTCCGCCATGGCATCGACAAGATCGACCTGCGCCAGACCGGGGTGACCGATTTCAGCCAGTTGACCCTCGAGCACAAGAATCGCGCGACCCTCAACGGCCTGACGCAGATTCACGGGGTGTATGTGACCCGTAACGGCGCCCAGGGCGCCGACTCGAACGTCAACCTGCTGTACCTGGATGCGCTGGATGTGGCGCAGGTCAGTGCCTCGGACTTCATCTTCGCCGAGCATGCGCCGCAGGTGGTGGCGCCAGTCGGCCCGGTGGTGGCCCCGGTGGAACAGCCGACGGTGACTGTACCGGGTACGCTGACGCCGATTGTCGAGCGTCCTGGTGTCGACAAGCCTGTCGTGGTGCCGCCGCTGCCGCCTGTCGATCTGCATCCGACCGTCAGCGTTCCAGTGGTCGATCCGGTGCTGAAACCTTCGGTGACGATCCCGGACATCACCCTGCCGGAACACAAGACGATCGAGCAGATCCTCGCCGAACGCGGTGTCGACCTGAATCCGAAAGTGCCGGAACACAAGACCGTCGAGCAGATTCTCGCCGAGCGTGGCGTCGGTTCGTTGCAGCCTTCAAAGCTGCCGGATATCGGCCCGGTAGGACGCGATCAAGGGGGACGCACGCCGGTGGATGTGCCGAGCCCGCGGCCGATTGTGATTCCCGATATCCCGGTGGTCGATACCAGCCATCGCGACCTGGATATTCCGAGTCGTCCGCGGGTTACTGTGCCCGATATCCCGACGGCGTCGAACCCGTGGCTCAAGTTCGATGACCCGGTGCCATCGGTGACTGACACCGAGGATTTCTCGTACGCTTCGATCCGCGACAGAATCCGTTCGCGTCCAACGCCCACCACCGTGGACCCGGTGACCCGCTCGTCGCGCGACCCGCTTACGCTGAGCCCGTTGCCGAGCGTCGATCCTGCGCCCGTGGCCAGCGATCCCAACACCATGACGGTCAAGGGCTTCTTCGCCAACGTCAGCCTGGGCGACGAAAGCAAGACCATCAACATCGAGGCATCGAGCGCCAAGCTGGTGGCCGGCAACGGTGACAACAAGGTCAACGTGACGGGCAGCCGCGCCGAGATCACCCTGGGCAACGGCAACAATGTGATCGCCGGCGACATCAACAAGCTCACGGTCGGCCATGGCAACAACAGCATCACCGACAGCGGCTCCTTCGCCACGGTGAAGCTGGGCGATGGCAACAACAAGGTGCTGGTCAGCGGCAGCATGCCCACCGTGGAAGTCGGGCACGGGGTCAACGACCTCGAGTTCAGCGGCAGCATGGGCCAGCTGGTGTTCGGCCAGGACATCAGCCCCGAGCGCCTGTGGTTCCAGCACGAAGGGCAGGACCTGCAGATCTCGGTGATCGGCAGCCAGCAGGAGGTCACGCTGCATAACTGGTATGCCGCAACCCCTGAGCGTCCACGGGACATCATGACCGGCGACCGTCACCGGTTGCTGGGCAACGATGTGGAAAACCTGGTCCAGGCCATGGCGGCGTTCGCGCCGGCAGCCCCGGCGACCATGACCTTCGGCGCGGCCGAGCAACAGGCCTTGCAGCCTGTGTTGGCGGCCAACTGGACGTGACCGAGTAACTTGACTCACTAACAGGGCCCGCGATGGAGATCGCGGGCCTTTGTCGTTCTTGTTAGGGGCGGGTAGGTAAGCCGTCGTTAATCCCCGGATACAAACAGGCGCTGCTTTCAGGTTGCACGGCAAAGGGCGCGACGTTAACCCTCGCCCGTCGCTGCAAAATAAGCGACCGGGTTTGGCAGCCCGATGTTGTCACTGGGCGCAAGGCGCCACCTTCAGTGAGGTGCTTTTTTCGGCCTACGCTTTCTATGGTGGCCGTGCGTAGGGCGCATTTGTGCGCGCCGGGTTCCTAGTGCACCGGTCTACCAACCTGCGTACGGCCGCCACCCTTTCGTTTGGTAGCGATGGTGACGGCTCCTGAAGGATGCACACTCATACCTCACAGGCCCTTGCTCTCTTTGCTGAGCCTTACCGCTTCTGCGACTTTTCCAGGCTCGAAACCGATCCACTCGATAAGCCGACGAAGCAAGCCTGGGGCTTTCGCCACCAGCCCTTGGCTGCGTGGCACCGTCACCAGATCACGCCGCTGCTCGATGCACGCCACCAGGGCGGCCACCACCTGTTCCAACGCAACGAACTGCCAGACCCCCTGATGGTTATTCCAGACCAGGGTAGAAGACGGCCCGTCGATGACCGCCTCCATCATCGGCGTCTGGAAGAAGGTCGGGTGGAACGATCCGACGCCCACGTCGTGCTGACGAAGCTCCAGGCGCAGGCTGTTACACAGGGCCCAGACTCCGGCCTTGCTGGCGGTGTAGGCTGTGTTCAACGGCGAATGGACGAAAGCCGCCATGGACGAGATGGCCAGTAGATAGCCCTGGCGCGCCTTCACATGGGGTAGTGCAGCGCGGAAGGTGCGCGCCACGCCGTTGAGGTTGATATCGATGACCCGGTCAAACGTGGCGGGGTCGATGTACTCCAGGGCGACTACCGAGCTGACGCCAGCACCGGCGATCACTACATCAATTGCGCCGAAGTGCTGCGCGGCCTTCTTCAGCGCTGTTTCCAGACTCTCAATTGAGCGCACGTTGGCCACCCAACCGGCAGCGACATCAGGCCCGCCCAGGGTGGTAGCCATGGCATTCAAGCTATCCAAATCGAGATCCAGCAAGACCAGCTTCGCGCCTTTGTCGCGCAGGGCTTGCGCGGCGGCCCTGCCGAGACCACCGGTGGCACCAGTGATGGCAATGACGCGGTCAATCAGCGAGTAGTTTTTCATAGGGTGGGCCTTAAGCAAATAGTGGGGCATCAGTCTGGGGTCTGATTGCGAACGGCCTCTTCTTCCAACTGGTGGAGCAACCGTTGCAGGTGGGTATCGCGTGCCAGATGCCAGTCCGTGAAAACGTTTAACAGGCCGCGCATCAGGGAAATGGGCGCCCAGCGAGCCGGTACAACGATGCGCGGCTGGCGCTTTTGCAGGCCGCGCACCACGCCACGTGCCACCAGTTCCGGTTGTATCGCCCGATGCAGGAAGGCTGGCAATAGGGTCTCGTTCATCTCGGTGGCGATGGCATTACCCCCGAAGGCAACTTTGGCGATAGCGGTCGCCGTCCAGCCGGGATAAAGCACACTGGCGCTGGCTCCGGTCGCACTGAGCTCAGCGCGCAGCGAGCGGGCCAGCGACTCCACTGCTGCCTTACTCGCGGCATAGGGAGCATTGGCTATGCCGTTCAAGTAGGCATAGACCGATGACGTGACCAGCATCTGGCCCCGGTTGCGAACGACCTCCGGCAGTGCGGCGCGCATCGTGTGCCACACACCAAACAGATCCACCTCAATGATGCGGCGGAACTCCGCTTCGTCGCAGGTGCGTAGGGTCGCAGGTACGCCCCGCCAGGAGATGCCGGCATTGGCGAAGGCCACATCGAGACGGCCGAAGCGCTCGACTGCCTGGCGTACCACCGCCTTGGCCGCCTCGGCGTCGGTGACATCGAACGCCAGCGGCAACACGCGTTGGCTGTTGAACTCCTGGGCCAGCTTGTCCACCGCGTCCTGCGAGGTATCGGTCAGCACCAGGCTGGCACCCCGCGCATACAGTTCGCGTGCACTGGCGGCGCCGATGCCGCCAGCCGCGCCGGTGATCAGAACCACTTTGCCTTGAAGGTCGTACATATTCTTATCTCTTCGTTGGGATGCTTGGCACGTTGCGCTTGAGGAAGTCGAGTTGATCACCCACCACCTGCTCGAAGGCTTCGCCCACATAAATATCGAAGTGCCCATGGGCATAGCGCTTGATCTCATGACGTGGCGCGCGTCGGGCGTGACGCAGCGTCTGCTTCGCCGGTGCCACGCTGTCGGGATCGCACACGCAGAACAGCACGGGGGCCTGGATACGAGGTGTACTGCGTCCGGGGTAGTAGCGAATGATGTCCAGGGCAAAGCGCGCGGCGGCCTCTTTGCGGATACGTGCATCTGACGGGATCAACCCGTTATAGCCACTCCAGGCATCCGGCGAAGTCATGAATGCCGTATCGCCAGGTCGACCGGCGAGCGGAACCAGAATGGGTTTGGCGCCGAACCACGAACCGATTCGGTCGGCCAGGGCCATTAAGGTGAGGCGAAGAGATACCAGGGGCTTGATGGCAAGACTAGAGCTCAGACCGTCGGTGAAGGGACATTGTGAGATGACAGCGGCCACACCGGCATCGCCGGCCGCGGTGGCCAGCACATGTCCGCCACCGAACGAGGTGCCCCAGATAACGACACGCTGCGGGTTCACATCCGCGAGTCGACGGGCGTGAGCTATCGCGGCTTTCCAGTCTTCGAGTTGGCGGTTGATATCCAGCAGTTGGCGTGGCTCACCCTCGCTGTCGCCGAAGTGGCGATAGTCGAAGACCAAGCAGGCGTAGCCGGCGGCGGCGAAGCGTTCGGCAAAGGCAGGCAAACGCATCTTGCGCGTCCCGCCAAGTCCATGTGCCATCACTACCACCGGGAAAGGTCCGGCACCCAGTGGGCGGTAAAAATCGGCAACGCAATGTGAGCCGTTGGAGAAGAACTGGATTGTCGCTGGTGCCAGAAGTTCGGTGATCGTTTTCATGAACAGCATCCGCTGGAATGGCTGGAGTGCTGTCATTTTCGGCCGCTGCTGTTATGAAGGCTTGACGGTACCCGACGCCCCGCTTGACACTTTGCGCCAAACAACAAAAGGCCAACCCACCTAATGAGGCCCGATGAACCAGCCCTTGTATAGGCGCGTAGTGCCCGAGAGCTACGTGCAACTGATCTATGAATACCTGGAGGCGCTCGGTCATGAGCCCGAGTCGGTACTTGGCCGGCCCTGGCCCACACCCGCCCAAGGGGGCGGCGGCGTTGACGTGGAATGCTGGGATCGCCTGTTGGTGATAGCGGCGCAAGAGTTAGGCGATCCGCTGTTAGGACTGCACCTCGGTCAAACCATCAGCGCCCGGCATATCGGTGTGCTCGGATCGGTGCTGCTGGCCTGCGGTAATCTCGGTACTGCTCTGCAACGATTGGAACGCTACATTCGCCTGGTGTACGACGTCATTCCCATGACTCGCCGCAACGGCGACGGCTGGTTCGAATTGGTATGGGATGTCAGCCAGTACCAGCCCGGACCTTTGGTGAATGAAACCGGTATGGTTGCTGTAGTGCAGTTCTGCCGTGCCCTAGTGCGCGGCACCGTGAACCCGTTGCGGATCGATTTCAATCATTCCGGCCCTCTTGACTCCAGACCTTACGAAGCATTCTTCGGTTGCCCGGTACATTTCGGTCAGGCCGAGGCGGTGTTGCGTTTCTCCGCGCAACTACTCGAACTGCCCTTTAAGAGCCCCGATCCTGAGCTAGTCTCCCTGTTGGAACAACATGCGGATCGCCTGCTGGCCCAGTTGCCACAGCAGGATGAGTTCGTGGCACACCTGCGCAGGACCATCGCCCATGTCATGCGCGAAGGTGAGCCGAGCATAGAGCGAATAAGTCCCCGACTGGGCACCTCGTCACGCACGCTACAGCGCCGTCTAAAAGAGGCCGGCACCAGCTTTCGCTATGAGTTGAACCTAGTGCGCCACGAACTGGCGCTGTCGTACCTGCGCGATCCACGCCTGCAAATCGTGGATATCGCCATGCTGCTGGGCTATTCGGAGCACAGCGCCTTCTCTCGCGCCTTCAAGGAGTGGAGCGGAAGGTCGCCCCATGAGGCTAGGCAACTTAGTTCGAAGAGTTACTGAGCGGGGAATCGTTGGAATTAGGGAGGGCTTCAGGAGCAGTGTCTGATCGGCCTCGGGAATTCACTCCTTCATGATTATCAGCAGATGGCCGGTAGCGGTCGCTTGTGAACGTCCGCTTATGGCCGAAAGCAGCCATCATTCTTGTTTAAATCCACCCCTCATCCGAACCAATTGCCGCCTTTAA
Source organism: Pseudomonas sp. NFACC41-3 (assembly GCF_900109505.1). NCBI lineage: Bacteria > Pseudomonadati > Pseudomonadota > Gammaproteobacteria > Pseudomonadales > Pseudomonadaceae > Pseudomonas > Pseudomonas sp. NFACC41-3. The sequence goes on along the minus strand of NZ_FOAE01000005.1, from coordinate 502,529 downwards.
TAAGAAGCATTACTATTCACGCCTCCCCACCCTCAGCACAGCGCAATGACCCCCAAGCCTCCCCGCCGCCCAGGCTTTTTCGAGCACTACGAAGAGTTGATCGGCACCTGGACGCGTCGGCTGAAGAACCGTTCGCAGGCGGAAGACCTGGCCCATGACACCTTTGTCCGGGTGCTGGAGTCGGATGCGGCGGCGGTGCAGCAGCCGCGGGCGTATCTGCACCAGACGGCGCGCAATATCGCGGTGGATGCTTATCGCCGCGAGGATCGGCGCGGTGCCATGGAGCGGGAGGCGGTGTATCCAGTTGCGTCGCCCGGCGGCGACCCGGAGCATTTCATGCATGCGATCCAGCTGGCTGATTCCATCGAGCGGGCCCTTGGCGAGTTGCCGTTGAACTGCCGCAAGGTGTTTGTCTGGCAGAAGCTCGAAGGCCTGACCCAGGCCGAGATTGCCGAGCGCCTGGGGCTGTCAAAAAACATGGTGGAAAAGTATATGATCCGCACCCTGCGGCATCTGCGCGAGCGCGTGGACGGGCCGCGCTGATGAATGCCGTGCCTTTTTCACCCCCAGCCCAACAGGATGTTCCATGACGCAGACTCGTGAGTGCGCGTGCGGGCAGGCGACGGTTCGCGATGAGGCGGCGCTGTGGTTTGTGCGCCTGCAAGAACCGGCGATCGATGTCGAGGAGCGGCAGCGTTTCGACGCCTGGCTGGCGCAGCACGAGGCGCATCGGGATGAATACCAACTGCTGCACACCCTGTGGGCGGCCACGGACCGGGTGCCCAAGGCGCGTTTGCAGGCGCTGTGCGCAACCCCGAACCCGAGCATCAGGCGCCGCCCGCTGTTGCGTTATGCGGTGGCGGCCAGTGTGCTGGCGGTGGCCGTGGGCCTGGGATTGTTCAGCGGTTTGAACCCGCCTGCGCTGTACAGCGCCGAGTTCGCCACGGCCCCGGGCGAGCGCCGCCATGTGGCCTTGCCCGATGGTTCCCAGGTCGACCTGAACAGCCGCAGTCGCTTGCGGGTGCGTTATGAACAAGGCCTGCGCAGCGTCGAGTTGAGCGAAGGCGAGGCAATGTTCAGTGTCGAGCACGACAGCAGCCGGCCCTTTGTGGTGGCGGCCGGGCCCGGCAAGGTCACGGTCACCGGCACGCGCTTCGATGTGCGCCGCGATGCTGCCCAGACCCGGGTCGCGGTGGAGCAGGGCAGCGTGCGGGTGCAGGGGCGCGATGCCGCCGACAGCGACTTCGTCAACCTGAGCGCGGGCCTGGGCACCGCGGTCGATGCCCGGGGCCAAGTGGCCGCGGCCTACGCGGTGGATCCCCAGGCGCTGACCGCCTGGCGCAGTGGCAAGCTGGTGTTCAACAACGCCAGCCTCAACGAGGTGGCCGCCGAGGTGTCGCGTTATCGCGAGCAGCCGCTGCGGGTCGGCAGCGAGGCGGTGGGCAGGTTGCGCCTGACCAGCGTGTTCAAGGCCGACGACACCGACGCGCTGCTCAAGGCCTTGCCGAGCATCCTGCCGGTGGCGGTGAAGACCCACGCCGACGGTAGCCAGGAAATAATTGCGCGATAGATTCAGGTTTTTTTCGAGTTCTTCGTCTTCTTGTCCAACTGCAACTGGTTTGCATTAACAGACGCATCTTCTTGCGATCAACAGGACTGCTCGAACTTGAAACGCCTCGACCTGAATAACAACAATCCTTGCTCGCCTTCCACCCGCTGGCTGCCGCTGGCCCTGGCCCTGGCGGTCAGTGCCGCGCTGCCCCAGGCCCATGCCGAACAGGCGTCGAGCGCTATCCACATCCAGGCCCAGCCGTTGGGCCAGGCCCTGAGCCAGTTGGGGCTGCAAACCTCGCTGCAGGTGTTTTTCAGCCCTGAGCTGGTGGCCGGCAAGCAGGCCCCGGCGGTGGACGGCAAGCTGTCGCCGGAGCAGGCGCTGCGCCAGTTGCTGCAAGGCAGCGGCCTGCAATACCAGATCGACGGCGGCTCGGTGACCCTCAGCCCGGCGCCGTCGGCGGCGGGTGGCGGCCCTCTGGAACTGGGCGCCACCAGCATCAGCGTGGTGGGTGACTGGCTGGGCGACGCCAACGCGGCGGTGGTGCAGAACCACCCCGGCGCGCGTACGGTGATCCGCCGTGAGGCCATGGTCGAGCAGGGCGCGATGAACGTCGGCGACGTGCTGCGTCGGGTCCCCGGCGTGCAGGTGCAGGACGCCAACGGCACCGGCGGCAGCGATATTTCCCTCAACGTCGGCGTGCGTGGCCTGACGTCGCGCCTGTCGCCGCGCTCCACGGTGCTGATCGACGGCGTGCCGGCGGCCTTCGCGCCTTATGGCCAGCCCCAGTTGTCGATGGCGCCGATCTCCTCGGGCAACCTCGACAGCATCGACGTGGTGCGCGGCGCCGGTTCCGTGCGTTATGGGCCGCAGAACGTCGGCGGGGTGATCAACTTCGTGACCCGGGCCATCCCGGAAAAAGCCACCGGGGAAATCGGCAGCACCCTGGAAACCTCCCAGCGCGGCGGCTGGAAGCACATCGACACGGCCTTTCTCGGCGGCACCGCGGACAACGGCATCGGCGCCGCGCTGCTGTACTCCGGGGTCAACGGCAACGGTTATCGCGCCAGCAACAACGGCAACGACATCGACGATGTGATCCTCAAGACCCATTGGGCGCCCACCGACCAGGACGATTTCAGCCTCAACTTCCACTACTACGACGCCAAGGCCGACATGCCCGGCGGCCTGACGCAGAAGCAGTACGACGCCGATCCCTACCAGTCGGACCGCGACTGGGACAACTTCAGCGGCCGCCGCAAGGATGTGTCGTTCAAGTACCTGCGCCAGATCGACGACCGCACCCAGTTCGAAGTGCTGACCTACTACTCCGACAGCTTCCGTGGCAGCACCATCGCCGCCCGCGACCAGAAGACCCTGGTGTCCTATCCGCGCACCTACTACACCTTCGGCATCGAGCCGCGGGTGTCCCATGTGTTCGACTTCGGCCCGACCACCCAGGAAGCCAGCGTCGGCATGCGCTACCTGAAAGAAGGCATGCACGAAGAGGCCAGCCGCCTGGCCCTGGTCAACAACCAGCCGGTGGTGCGCCCGGGCTCCGACGGCCATGTGTACCAGGACCGCACCGGCGGCACCGAGGCCACGGCCTTCTACATCGACGACAAGATCGACGTCGGCAACTGGACCATCACCCCGGGGATCCGCTTCGAAAACATCCGCACCGAATGGCACGACCGCCCGGTGGCCGGCACCAATGGTGTGCCGGTGCAGGAGAAGCGCCGCGAGATCAACAGCAACGAGCCGCTGCCGGCGCTGAGCCTGATGTACCACCTCTCCGATGCGTGGAAACTGTTCGCCAACTACGAGACGTCGTTCGGCAGCCTGCAGTACTTCCAGCTGGGCCAGGGCGGGGTGGGCGACCAGACCGCCAACGGCCTGAACCCGGAGAAGGCCAAGACCTACGAGATCGGTACGCGCTACAACGATGAGGTGTGGGGCGGTGAGCTGACGGCGTTCTACATCGACTTCTCGGACGAGCTGCAATACATCAGCAACGATGTCGGCTGGACCAACCTCGGCGCGACCAAGCACCAGGGGATCGAGGCGTCGGTGCACTACGACCTGGCCGCCCTGGACCCGCGCCTCGACGGCCTGACCGCCAATGCCGGTTTCACCTACACCCGTGCGACCTATGAAGGCGGCAGCTCGGCGTTCAAGGATCGCGACCTGCCGTTCTACTCGCGCCAGGTGGCGACGCTCGGCCTGCGTTACGACATCAACCGCTGGACCTACAACATCGATGCCTTCGCCCAGTCCAAGCAGCGCTCGCCGGGCAGCATGGTCAACGCCGACGGCAGCTTCAACGACAACTACATCACCGAAGGCAGCGCCGACGGCCAGTACGGCGACATGCCGGGCTATGTCACCTGGAACGTGCGTGGCGGTTATGACTTCGGTTCGCAGCTGTCGAACCTCAAGCTCGGCGCCGGGGTGAAGAACCTCTTCGACAAGCAGTACTTCACCCGCTCCAGCGACAACAACTCCGGCCTCTATGTCGGCGCGCCACGGACCTTCTTCGTCCAGGCCAGCGTTGGCTTCTGACCGACCGCGTCGCGCCCATCGCGGGCAATCGAGCGTCGACCGGCCGCTCCTACAGAAGCGAGGCTTGCCCGCGATTTTTATGCCCGGCGCAAACCCCTGTAGCCGCTGCCGCAGGCTGCGATCGAGCGGCACGCTCGTAGGGATCTTGCGGGCGCTGGAGACCCTGCGGGTCTATCGCAGCCTCGCGGGCTCGGCAGCGGCTACAGGGAGCGGTGACGCCCTCGATATTCCGGTCAGCCCCGATGCTTGTGTAGCCGCTGCCGCAGGCTGCGATCGAGCGGCACGCTCGTGGGGATCTTGCGGGCGCTGGAGACCCTGCGGGTCTATCGCAGCCTCGCGGGCTCGGCAGCGGCTACAGGGAGCGGTGACGCCCTCGATATTCCGGTCAGCCCCGATGCTTGTGTAGCCGCTGCCGCAGGCTGCGCAAAGGCCCGCAGGGCCTTCCTGCAATCTCGAAAACACAGTGGACGTTCGATGGCCCGCGAAAGGGCTCAGACCTTCAACACTTTGCCGCTGGCCGCCACGCCGATCAGCATCACCGCGATCAGGCCGAAGGCGATGCTCAGGCTGCTGCCGTGGGCGATAAAGCCGATCAGCGCCGGGCCGGCGAGGATGCCGGCGTAACCCAGGGTAGTGATGGCCGGCACGGCGATGGCTTCGGGCATGACGGTCTGTTTGCCCACCGCGGTGTACAGCACCGGCACGATATTCGAGCAGCCGACGCCTACCAGCGCGTAACCCACCAGCGCCGCTTCCCAGGCCGGTGCCAGGGTCGCCAGCAGCAGGCCGGCGGCGGCCACCGAGCCGCCCATGACGATCACCCGCGTGGCCCCCAGCTTGTGCACGATGGCATCGCCGGTCAGGCGGCCGACGGTCATGGTCAGGGCGAAGGCCGCGTAACCCAGGCCGGCATAGGCGGCATCCACCTGGCGTTCGGCGCTGAGGAACACCGCGCTCCAGTCCAGCACCGCGCCTTCGGCGAGGAACACCACGAAGCACAGGCAGCCAATGAACAGCACCACGCCGTGGGGCACGGCAAAGGCCGGGCCCGAACTCTGGCTGCCGTACGGCAACATGTGCGGCGCCGCCTTGAGCAGGGCGACGACCAGCAAGGCCACCACCACCAGGGTCGCGCCCAGTGGCGACAGGCCGAGGCCAAGCATGGCGCTGACCCCGGCCGCGCCGACGATGCCGCCGAGGCTGAACAGGCCATGGAAGCCCGACATCATCGGCCGGCCGCTGGCCCGTTCGACGATCACCGCCTGCAGGTTCACCGTGGAATCCACCGTGCCCAGCCCGGCGCCGAACAGGAACAGCCCGGCGATCAGCAGCGGCACCGTGCTCACCGTGGCCAGCAGCGGCAGGGCCAGGCAGATCAGCAGGCTGCCGGCAGCCATCACCCGCCGGCAACCGAAGCGCCCGGCAAGCACCCCGGCGATCGGCATCGCCAGGATCGAACCCACGCCCAGGCACAGCAGCAACAGGCCCAGGGTGCCTTCATCGAGCCCGGCCCGGGCCTTGGCGTAGGGCACCAGCGGCGCCCAGGCGGCGATGCCGAAACCGGCGATGAAAAAGGCGATGCGCGTGGCCATCTGTTCCAGGCGGCCGGGGCTGATCTGTTGCTCTGAGGTGTGGGTGTTGAGGGCTGTCATAAAAATCCTTGGCGGTCACCCCGGGCGCCTGTCAGGCAATGGACGCTTGGCGCCATTGCTGCTGCCGCTGGAGGACCGAGTCTGCCGTTTCACCGACCAGTTGTTGATACACCGCTGGCGACATGGCGCCTTCGGTGTTGATAAGCAGGACGCCCGAGTGGGCGTCGAGGTGCGCGACGGTGCGCCGCGCGCCATCCTTGCACATCGGGCTCAGTCCCGCGAGGCCCGCGGCGGCGAGCGCGTCGGGGAGTGTGACCAGGCAATCGTTCGAAGGTTACAGGAAGCGCCAGGCCGGGCCAGCCATCGACGAGTCCAGCGCGCCACTGGCCAGGCCCCGGCTCGCAGCCCTGGAAATAATATTGCGTGGCTGGCGAATTTGTTTCGCATAATCGCCAGCCTTTGCACAATTTCATTCCATTGATTGCCCACCACTGATTGCCTGCCCATGGATTGCCCGCATGACCACCAGCCTGGATGCCTACGACCTGAAACTGCTCGCCGAACTGCAACGCGATGCGCGCACCCCGCAAAGCGAGTTGGGGTTGCGGGTGAACCTGTCCACCGCGGCGGTCAACCGGCGCCTCAAGCGCCTGAGCGATGAAGGGGTGATCGAACGCTACAGCGCGGTCATCGCGCCCGAGGCGTTGGGTTATGAGCTGAGCATCATTGTCGAGGTGGAGGTGGAGAGCGAACGCATCGATCAGCTCGATGCGCTCAAGCGCAGCTTCCAGGCCTGCCCGCAGGTGCAGCAGTGCTACTACGTGGCGGGCGAGTGCGATTTTGTGCTGATCTTCGCCGTGCGCAACATGGCCCAGTACAACGAACTGACTCGTGAGCTGTTCTTCGAGAACAACAACGTCAAGCGCTTCAAGACCCTGGTGGCCATGAGCCGGGTCAAGGTCGGGCTGGATGTGCCGACCACCCCTTGAAACACCTTAATTCCCTGTAGGAGCGAGCTTGCTCGCGATCAGCCGCCAGGCTGAAAGACATGGCGGTGCATGCGGGATTTTTATCGCGAGCAAGCTCGCTTGTATGTCTTAAGGTGGGCAAGGGGGCTCTTGTCACGAAACAAAACGACAACGCGGCGCCCTTGGGCGCCGCGTTGTCGTGGGGGAGGCCGATCAGCCCTGGCGACGGGCATCCAGGCTGAAGCGACCGGCACCGAAGGCCACCACTTGCAGCAGGCCGCCGGCCATGGCGATGTTCTTGAAGAAGTGGATGAACTGGTTCTGGTCGCCCAGGTTGTTGTGGAAGGCCAGGGCGGTGGCCACGCTGAACACAGCCAGGCCCAGGGCTACCAGGCGGGTGCGGTAGCCGGCGATCAGCAGCAGGCCGCCACCCAGTTCCACGGCGATGGCGATGCCCAGGGCCAGTTGCGGGAAGGGCAGGCCGACCGACTGGATGTAGCCGACCATGGCGGCCGGCGCGGCGATTTTCGAGAAGCCGGAAAGGATGAAGATGGCGCTGAGCAGGACGCGCCCGATCAGGCTGATGCTGGCGTTGCTGTTGGAGGTAGTGGACAGGCTGTTGGTCAGTGTGGACATGCTGGATTCTCTCAGTGGGTTCGGCCTCACCACCTTGGTGCGCCGCGATGGAGAGAAGTTTGCCACTGGCGTTATGAACGTAATAGCCGAATAATTTCGAGTGTCAGATTCGATTTTTTAGAACGTAGCCTTTGCGAGAACAGTCCCATGTCCAGCAACCCCGGTACGCCCACCCTCGATCAATTGCGCATCTTCCTCACCATCGTCGAGGTCGGCAGCTTTGCCGGCGCGGCGCGCAAGCTGCATCGCGCCACCTCGGTGATCAGCTATTCCATAGCCAACCTGGAGCTGCAACTGGGGGTCAGCCTGTTCGATCGCAAGACCACCCGCAAACCCCAGCTCACCGAGGCCGGGCGCACGGTGCTGGCCGAGGCGCGGAGCATCTACAACGGCATCGACGGCCTGCGGGCCAAGGTCAAGGGGCTGCTGCAAGGCCTGGAAGCAGAGGTTCACCTGGTGATCGACGTGATGTTCCCGGCGGCGCGCATCGTCGATGCGCTGAAAAACTTCCGCCGCGAGTTCCCCACGGTGCAGCTGCACCTGCACATGGAGGCCCTGGGCGCGGTGGCCGAGATGGTGCTGGCGGGGCGCGCCGCGGTGGGTGTCAGCGGCATGGTGCACCGCGATCTGACCGGTATCGAGCGGGTGCAGGTGGGGTTCGTCCAGCTGATCCCGGTCGCCGCCCCGGAGCATCCGCTGGCGCAAGCATCGGTCAACCTGCCGGGGGCCGGCCGCGAGCATGTGCAACTGGTGCTGTCGGACCGTTCCGAGCTGACGCGCAACCAGGATTTCGGCGTGGTCGGCACCCACAGCTGGCGCCTGGCGGACCTGGGCTCCAAGCATATGCTGCTCAGGGAAGGCATCGGCTGGGGCAACATGCCGGCGCCGATGGTCGAGGAGGACCTGGCCAGCGGGCGCCTGGTGCAACTCGATCTGCCAGGCAGCCAGAGCCTGCCTTACGGCTTCGACGCCATCTACCGCCTCGACACGCCACCGGGGCCGGCGGCGTCCTGGCTGATCGATTGGCTGGCGGCCCAGGTTCAGTCCGCCGGCTCGGGCGCGGCCTGATCGGCCTCCTGGAGCGGGCCGAGGGCCTGGGCCAGGAAGTCGACGAAGAAGCGGATTTTCTGCGCCACATGGCGATTGCTGGCATACACCGCGTAGATGGTCCGGCGCGGCATGGAATAGCAGGGCAGGACCCGCTGCAACTGGCCGCTGTCGAGCAGCGGCTGGGCGATGAACGAGGGCAGGGCGCCAATGCCCAGCCCGGCCTGGAGCATGTCGCTGAGCATCAGGCTGTTGTCTACGGCAAAACGCACCGGCAGTTCCAGGCGGCTGCTGCCTTGCGGGCCTTCCAGCTGCCAGTGGCCTGGATGCTCGGCCAGGCGATAGGCCAGGCAGCTGTGCTCGCGCAGCTCATCGACCGTCTGTGGGCTGCCCTTGGCCTGCAGGTAGGCCGGGGCGGCGCAGATCACCTGTTCGATTTCCCCCAGGCGCCGGGCGATCAGCGACGAGTCGGTTAGTTGTCGGCGAATCCGCAGCGATACGTCGAAGCCTTCGCCCACCACATCCAGCAGGCGGTCGTCGAGGGTCAGGTCGATACGAAATTGCGGGTAGCGCCGCATGAAGTCGGCGAGGATCGGCGACAGCACCTTGAGGCCGAACGACAGCGGCGCGTTGACCCGCAGGCGACCGCCGGGCTCGCGGGTGCCGGCGCGGGTCGCGCATTCCAGGGCCGTCAGTTCGTCGAGCAGGTGGCAGCACTCGCTGAAGTAGGCCTGGCCAGCGTCCGACAGGCTCATGCGGCGCGTGGTGCGCAGCAGCAACAGGCTGCCCAGGTGTTCCTCCAGCTGGCGCACCTGCTTGCTGACCGCGGCGGTGGATTGCCCCAGGTCGTTGGCCGCGAGGCTGAAGCTGGCGCGCTCCACCACGCGGCGAAAGGTGCGCATGGCTGCCAACACATCCATATTGTTTCTCCTGGGTTGAATATGTCTTAACGAAACGGCTGATTATCGCCGAATTGTTAATCCATACCATGGACACTTCATTTCACAGGAGTGTCGTCATGGCTGTTTCCCGTTTGTTGCGTGTCATCCCCGGCCTGGCCGCCTTGTCGCTGTTCAGCGCGCTGTGCGGCGCCGCGCCCCAGGCCGAAGTCGGCGTCAGCCCCTGGGGGCCGAAGGATGAGATCGGCCGCCTGAACCTGATCACCGAGCAGTCGCGGGCGGCGATCATGGCTCGGGTCAGCGGCAGCCAGGCCTACGACCTGGCGGTCGAGTATTTCGTCGGCATGCCCAGTTGGCAGGCGGCGGGCGATCCGCCCTACCAGATGTGGATGACCCACACCCCCCACGGCAATGTGATCGCCGACCCGATGCAGGTCGGCGAGCCGATGAACCGGCATGTCAGCTACACCGGCTCGGCGGTGTCGATGTATGCCCACATGGGCACCCATATCGATGCGCTCAACCACTTCGGCCTCGACGGCAAGATCTGGAACGGCTTTCGCGCCGACCAGCACCTGGGCGACCGTGGCTGGAACGTCACCGGCGCGGAAAAACTGCCGCCGATTGTCGCCCGCGGGGTGCTGATCGATGTCGCTGCGGCCAAGGGCGTGGACATGTTGGCGGACAATTACCGGGTGACCCGGGCTGACCTGCAACAGGCGCTGAAGGCGCAACAGGTCAGCCTGGAAAAGGGCGACGTGGTGCTGATCCGCACCGGGCGCATGCGCGACTACGAAAAGGCCCAGGCCTATATGGCCAACCCGCCGGGCATGAGCCTGGACGCGGCGAAGTTCCTGGTGGAGGAGGGCGGTGCCATGGTGGTGGGCGCCGATAACCTGAGCTTCGAGACCTTCCCGTCGGAGGTGGAGGGCAACTACCTGCCGTTGCACACCTACCTGCTGGCGATGCAGGGCGCGCCGATCCTGGAGCTGGTCAACCTCGAAGGCCTGTCGCGGGACCGGGTGTACCAGTTCGCCTTTATCGGCGCGTCATTGAAGTTGCGCGGTGCCGATGCCGCGCCGATTCGGCCGATTGCCTTGCCGATTCGCTAGCCACCTGCCGTCCGGTCAGCCCCGATGTTTATGTAGCCGCTGCCGCAGGCTGCGATCGAGCGGCACGCTCGCGGGG
>NZ_FOAE01000005.1:0-491525 GCF_900109505.1 Pseudomonas sp. NFACC41-3 | reverse complement strand
GGCTGCGATCGAGCGGCACGCTCGTGGGGGGCTTGCGGGCGCTGGAGACCCTGCGGGTCTGTCGCAGCCTCGCGGGCTCGGCAGCGGCTACAGGGGCTGTCGACGTTAGTCTTGCCCGCACAATGCCCGCAGGGCCGGGTCGCGCACGCGCATCAGCTCGAACAGCCCCAGGGCCCGGAGCGCTGGCAGGGCTGCCCGCAGATCCTCCTCGGCTATGCGTCGCTGCTGCGCCGAGGTGCCCGGGTCGCTCCACAGCCGGGCATTGATCAGAAAGGCCCCCACCGTACCCTTGCGTACCCGGGTGCCGTTGAAGTCGCCATGGTTGAGTTGATCGGGTAACAGGTCTTCGGCGCGCATGGAGCAACCCTCGTGTGAATGAGCGCTCAGTCTGCGGCCTGGGGATTGGCTAAACTGCCTGGTTCTTGCCGTTGAATAACGTGAAACAGCCAATGTCCCAACCTTTGGTTTCCGCTGCGCTCGCTCAAGCCGAGGGCGGCCCGTTGCTGGTCGCGGTGTGGCAACACAGCCCGATCGAACGGCAGACCGCCGCCCACAGCCACGCCCGCGGCCAACTGCTCGGTGCACGGCGCGGCCTGTTGTCGGTGACGGCGGCCGACAGCCAGTGGGTGGTGCCGGCGACCCACGCGGTGTGGGTGCCGCCGCGCTGCGAACACGCCTTGCGTTCCCATGGCCCGTTCGATGGCTGGAGCATCTATGTCGAGCCCGAGGCCTGCCACGAACTGCCGGCGCAACCACGGATCATTGCCACCTCCGGGCTGTTGCGGGAGGCGGTGATGCGTGCGGCGAGCTGGCCACAAGGCGCGCTGGATGAGCCGCAGTTGCGCATCGCCCGGGTGATCCTCGATGAACTGGGCAGCCTGCCGGTGGAACCCTTTAGCCTGCCATTGCCTGTGGACCCGCGGTTGCGGCGGATCTGCCAGGCGCTGGCCGACGACCTGGCGGACAGCCGCGGCCTGGAGGCCTGGGCGCAATGGGCGGGGATCTCGCCACGAACCCTGGCCCGGCGTTTTGTCGCCGAGACCGGCTTTGCCTTCAGCCAGTGGCGGCAGCGGGCGCGATTGCTGCGGGCCCTGGAGCGCCTGGCGGTGGGCGATGCGGTGACCCGGGTGGCGCTGGACCTGGGCTACGACAATGTCAGCGCCTTTATCGCCATGTTCCGCCGTCAGTTCGGGGTGACGCCGGGGCGCTATTTCGCCCGGCACGGAACAGGCTGAGCGTCGCTACCCCGGTAGAAGCGGGCGCCTGCCCTCACCCCGCGGAAAACCGCTCCCGGCTGTTGCTCAGGTGGGTCCACATCGCCGCCCGCGCGGCATCCGGGTCCTGGCGGCGGATGGCGGCGTAGAGGGTTTCGTGTTCCTGGTTGGCCAGGGTCGCCAGTTGCGCCAGGTCGACATCGCCGCGCTCGGCGTCGCGCACCCGGGTCCGGGGGATCAGGGCGTTGCCCAGCGATTGCAGGATCTGCACGAAATAGGGGTTGCCGGTGGCTTCGGCGATCAGCAGGTGGAAACGCTGGTCGGCCTCCACGCAACTGTCGTTGTTGGCCAGCAGTTGCTGGTAGTCGTCCAGCGCCTGGCGCATCTGCGCCAGTTGCTCGGCGCTGCGCCGGCGGGCGGCGAGAGCCACTGCCTGGGTTTCCAGGCCCAGGCGCAATTCGAGGATGTCGCGCACGCTCAGGGCGGTATCGACGTTCAAGCGCAGGCCGTGGGTGTCCTGGCGCTCCAGGACAAAACTGCCGACGCCATGGTGGGTTTCCACCCAGCCGGCGGCCTGCAGCTTGGAGATGGCTTCGCGCACCACGGTGCGGCTGACGCCATGGGCGCGGACGATGGTGCTTTCCGACGGCAGCTTGTCACCGGGCTTGAGCAGGCCGCGCATGATCTGCCGGGTCAGGTCGCTGACCAGATCATGGGCCAGGTTGGTGGAAGGGCGACGGCGGCCCGGGGCGATATCGGATTCGGTGCTCATGGCAAGGTCGCGCAGGGAAAGCAAAAAGCTTATCACCGAAGTGGCCGGGCAGGGCTCAACTTGTCTGACATGTATGACAAGTTATCGGATAAGTCACTTCAGGGTTCAGTGCAGGTTCTCAGCGCGAGTGCAGCCGAAAAAATATTTCTGTGCCTGTATATTTTATTTATACGAATTAAATCAATTAGTTGAGTTTATTCCTCAACATTCTCTTCGATCAGCAAAGCCTTGCGAGCCGACTTCTGCGACGAGTCTGCGCTTGTGACGCTATTTTTCTACTTGTATGATGACTGTCAACTAGGGCGCTCGCCCAGTCACCCGCACACAACAACAAACAAGTGGGAGAGGCATCGTGAATACCACCCTCAATCCGGCCGGCGACGATTCGCTGCTGGCCATCGCCGTGGCGAAGGTCAAGCGCCATGTGCTGCCGCTGTTCGTCATCATGTTCATCGTCAACTACATCGACCGGGTCAACATCGGCTTCGTCCGCACCCACCTGGAACATGACCTGGGCATCGGCGCCGCGGCCTACGGTTTTGGCGCCGGGCTGTTCTTCATCGGTTACGCGCTGTTCGAGGTGCCGTCCAACATGCTGCTGCAGCGGGTCGGCGCGCGGATCTGGCTGACCCGCATCATGTTCACCTGGGGGCTGGTGGCCACGGCCATGGCCTTCGTGCAGAACGAAACCCAGTTCTATGTGCTGCGCTTCCTGCTGGGAGTGGCCGAGGCCGGGTTCTTCCCCGGGGTGATCTACTACTTCACCCGCTGGCTGCCCGGCGTGGAGCGGGGCAAGGCGATCGCCATTTTCCTAAGCGGTTCGGCCGTGGCTTCGCTGGTCTCCGGCCCGCTGTCCGGAGCGCTGTTGCAGATCGAGGGCCTGGGCTGGCACGGCTGGCAGTGGATGTTCATCGTCGAGGGCATGGCCTCGGTGCTGCTCTGCGGTTTTGTCTGGTTCTGGCTCGACTCCACGCCCCGCGACGCCAAGTGGCTGAGCGCCGCCGAGCAAGAGGCGCTGGTGCAGGCGATCGACAGTGAACAGCGCGAGCGCGAAGCGGCGATGCCGGTCAAGCCGTCGCTCTGGACCCTGCTCAAGGACCGGCAGATCCTGCTGTTCTGCCTGATCTACTTCTGCATCCAGCTGACCATCTACGCCGCGACCTTCTGGCTGCCGAGCATCATCAAGAAGATGGGCGACCTCAGCGACCTGCAGGTGGGGTTCTTCAATTCCATTCCCTGGCTGATCTCGATCATCGCCATGTATGCCTTCGCCGCGGCGTCCGGCAAATGGAAGTTCCAGCAGGCCTGGGTCGCCAGCGCCTTGCTGGTGGCCGCCGCGGGGATGTTCCTGTCCACCACCGGCGGACCGGTGTTCGCCTTCGTCGCCGTGTGCTTCGCCGCTATCGGCTTCAAGTCGGCATCCGCGCTGTTCTGGCCAATTCCCCAGGCCTACCTGGATGCGCGCATCGCCGCCGCGGTGATCGCCCTGATCAACTCCATCGGCAATCTCGGCGGCTTCGTCGCCCCGGCCACCTTCGGCCTGCTGGAGCAGCGCACTGGGTCGATCCAGGGTGGCCTGTACGGCCTGGCGGCGACCTCGATCATCGCCGCGATCATCGTGTTTTTCGCCCGCACCCGGCCCAAGGCCCATGTCATGCCGACGCCCTTGGACGATGCCCGCCCGCTGCTGGACAAAACCCACTGACTTTTGCCGACAGGAACCGACCCATGACTTTTGAATCCACCCATCATCACCCTGGCCAGACACCACTCATCACCCGACTGCAAGTGGTGCCGGTGGCCGGGCATGACAGCATGCTGCTCAACCTCAGCGGCGCCCACGGCCCGTTTTTCACCCGCAATATCGTGATCCTTACCGACAGCGCCGGTAACACCGGGGTCGGTGAAGTGCCGGGGGGCGAGCGGATTCGCGCCACCCTCGAGGAGGCCCGCGAACTGCTGGTCGGCCAGTCCATCGGTCATTACCAGAAGCTGCTCAATCAGGTGCGCCAACGTTTTGCCGAGCGCGATGCCGGCGGGCGGGGCCAGCAGACGTTCGACCTGCGCATCGCCATCCATGCGGTGACCGCGCTGGAAGCGGCGCTGCTCGACCTGCTCGGCCAGTTCCTCGGGGTGCCGGTGGCGGCGCTGCTCGGCGAAGGCCAGCAACGCGAGTCGGTGAAGATGCTCGGCTACCTGTTCTACATCGGCGACCGACGCCGGACCGACCTGGCCTACCGCGACGAAGCCGAGGCCGACGATGCCTGGCTGCGCCTGCGCCATGAACCGGCGCTGAACGCCGAGAGCATCGTGCGCCTGGCCGAGGCGGCCAAGGCGCGGTATGGCTTCAACGACTTCAAGCTCAAGGGCGGCGTGCTGCGCGGCGAAGAGGAAATGGAGGCGGTCACCGCCCTGGCCGAATGCTTTCCCAAGGCGCGCATCACCCTCGACCCCAACGGTGCCTGGTCGCTGAAACAGGCGATCGCCCTGTGCCGCGGTCAACACCGGGTGCTGGCCTATGCCGAAGACCCCTGCGGCGCGGAAAACGGTTACTCCGGGCGCGAGGTGATGGCCGAATTCCGCCGCGCCACCGGGCTGCCCACCGCGACCAACATGATCTCCACCGACTGGCGGGAAATGGGCCACGCGATCCAGTTGCAAGCGGTGGACATTCCCCTGGCCGATCCGCATTTCTGGACGATGCAGGGTTCGGTGCGGGTGGCGCAGATGTGCCATGAATGGGGCCTGACCTGGGGTTCGCATTCCAACAACCACTTCGATATTTCCCTGGCCATGTTCACCCATGTGGCGGCCGCGGCGCCGGGCGAGATCACCGCCATCGACACCCACTGGATCTGGCAGGACGGCCAGCACCTGACCCGCAATCCGCTGCAGATCGTCGAGGGCTGCGTGGCGGTGCCGCAGACGCCGGGGCTGGGCGTCGAACTGGACCTGGACGCGCTGGCCCGCGCCCACGAGCTGTACAACAGCCGGGGCCTGGGGGCGCGCGACGACAGCGTGGCCATGCAGTGCCTGATCCCGGGCTGGCGCTTCGACAACAAGCAGCCGTGCCTGGTGCGCTGAGCCAGGTAGAAGAGGCTTGGCCGGGCCGCTGCATTCACAGTAATGTCAGCGGCCCGTCTGCTTTTGGAGCCCTGCAATGACTGCTTTCTACGATGCCCGCGGCAATCTTTACGGCGTGGTGGCGCCCGAGGCGGTACGCCGGTTGGGGATCGCCTTGCCGGCCAGCGCGGCCGAGGCGGCGCTGGCCCGGGCCAATTGGAGCGAGCAGGTCATCGAAGCCCTGTGCAGTTGGCCCTCCGGTACCCGGCCGGAAGGGGCCAAGGCCCATCGCAGCGACGGTTTGCTGGTCGGGCCGTTCCAGGACACGCCGCCGTTCGACCTGCTGATCGTCAACACCGACGGTACCCTGGCCGAGCGCAGCGGCAACGGCCTGACCATCTTTTCCCAGGCCCTGACCGAGCAAGGGCTGCTGCCGGCCCAGGGGCCTGCGCAGCTGCGGGTGCATCACGACAAGCCGGACGGGGTGTCGCCGCTGGCGACCCTGGTCGAGCCGGCACAGGTCGCCGGGGTGTCCGGCTTCTGGCTGGACCTCGGGCAACCGGCGTTCGGCCCACAGGCCGTGGGTGCGCAACACGGGGTCGAGAATGACGGTTCGAGCTGCGTCGAGCTGAGCCGGGTGCGCGGGCTGGCGCGGTTGCACCCGCAATGGTGCCGTAGCCAGTTCGTGCGTATCGGCAACCCCCACTGCGTGACCCTGGTCAACGACGCCAGCGCCTTGCCGGGCAACCGGCAGATGAGTGAAGCGCCCCTGGCCGAGGCCCTGACCCGCATTGCCTACGCCCTGCCCAGCGGCAGCGGCGAACCCTGCCCGGCGGGAGTGAACCTGCAATGGGCGTGGCTGGAAGGCCCGCAGCGCATCGCCGCGCGGGTGTTCGAACGCGGCGAGGGCCCCACCGCATCCTCCGGCACCAGCGCCAGCGCGGTGGCCAGCGCGGCGTGGCGGGTCGGTTGGGTCAAGGCCGGCGAAGTGGCGGTGGTGATGCCCGGCGGCACCGCGCCGCTGCGCCTGGAGGAGCGGGGTGGGGAGCTGGTGCGGGTGAGCCTGTTCGGTACCGCCCGCGCCCTGTAGCCGCTGCCGCAGGCTGCGATCGACCGGCACGGTCGCAGCGATCTCAGGGGCGCCGGAAGATCCTGCGGATCTTTGCGCAGCCTGCGGCAGCGGCTACAGGGGAGGCGATGAGGTCAGTGGCCGTTACACAAAACCCGCATCACCCGGCAGCTCGACCTGGGCCATCTGCCGTTTCATCAGCACCTTGCCGTCGCGGATCGAGTACAGCGGCAGGCCTTGGCTGCGGATCATTTCGTAGTCGCTGTCGGCCGACAGGATCAGCAGGTTGGCCGGCCGGCCTTCTTCCAGGCCGTAACGCTCGCCCAGGGCCAGGGCCTTGGCGCTGTTGTCGGTGACCAGGTCGAGGGCGCTCTGCAGGTTGCGGTAGCCGAGCATGTGGCAGATGTGCAGGCCGGCTTCCAGCACCCGCAGGATGTTGCCGTTACCTAGTGGGTACCAGGGGTCGACGATCGAGTCCTGGCCGAAACACACGTTCATCCCGGCCTCCAGCAGCTCGTTGACCCGGGTCACGCCGCGGCGTTTCGGGAAGCTGTCGAAGCGCCCCTGCAGGTGGATGCTTTCGGTGGGGCAGGAAACGAAGCTGATGCCCGAGTGGCCGAGCAGGCGGAACAGTTTGGCGCAGTAGGCGTTGTCGTAGGAGCCCATGGCGGTGGTGTGGCTGGCGGTCACCCGCGAGCCCATGCCGCGGCTGCGGGCTTCCTCGGCCAGCACTTCGAGAAAGCGCGAGTGCGGGTCGTCGGTCTCGTCGCAATGCACGTCCACCAGGCAGCCGGTGCGTTCGGCCAGGTCCATGAGGAACCTCACCGAGTTCACGCCCTGGTCGCGGGTGTACTCGAAGTGCGGGATGCCGCCCACCACATCGGCGCCCAGGAGGATCGCCTCCTCCATCAGCTCGCGGCCGTTGCGGTAGCTTTCGATGCCTTCCTGGGGAAAGGCAACGATCTGCATGTCGACCAGGTGCGCGCTTTGCTCGCGCACTTCGAGCATGGCCTTGAGCGCGGTCAGCTCCGGGTCGGTGACGTCGACATGGGTGCGCACGTGCTGGATGCCGTGGGCGGCGAGGGCGCGCAGGGTTTTCCGGGCGCGGGCCTTGGTGTCTTCCTGGGTGATGGTGAGCTTGCGCTCGCCCCAGCATTCGATGCCTTCGAACAGGGTGCCGCTCATGTTCCAGCGCGGCTCGCCGGCGGTGAGGGTGGCGTCGAGGTGAATGTGCGGCTCGACGAAGGGCGGCACCACCAGGTTGCCGCCGGCGTCGAGGTCGTCGGGGCCCAGGGTCGGGGCTTCGGTCTGCCGGGCGATGCTGGCGATGCGACCGTTCTCCAGGTGCAGTTCGTGCAGGCCTTCGCGGTTGCGCAGGCGGGCGTTGATGATGAGCATCGGAGCGATTCCTTTTTCAATCCAGGCGGTCAGGGTACGGCGCTCGGGCCGGCGGCCGCAACGTCGCGTGGCCCGGGCTCATGCCTGGATGTCCGCGGCGGTCGTGGCGCGTGCGCCGAGCAGGCTGCTCAGCAGCATGTAGCTCAGGGCGGCGGCCGCGATGCCTACCAACGGCGCGACCCAGGGCGAACCGAAGGCCGCCACGGTGCCGATGGCATAGGCGCCCAGGCCGGCCCAGTTGAACGCCGGCAGCTTGCTGTCGGCCAGGCGCGGGTACTGGCCGCGATAGCGATAGAAGAAGTCGGCCATGATCACCCCGCCAATCGGCGGGATCACCGTGCCCAGCAGAATCAGGTAGGGCACCAGCATGTCGTACATGCCCAGCAGCGCCAGCAGGGTGCCGATCACCGCGCCGGCCAGGGTCACGGTCTTGCGCCGGCCGGTGCGCAGCAGGTTGCAGCCGGCGACGGCGAAATTGTAGATGGTGTTGTCCTGGGTGCTCCAGATATTCAGCAGGAGCATGGCCATGGCGGCCATGGCGAACCCCTGCAACAGCAGCACTTCGACCACGTCCGGCTGCTGGTAGACGATGGCGCCGTAGGCCCCGATCAGCACCATCAGGCCGTTGCCGATGAAGAAGCCGATCAGGCTGGCCAGCACCGCGACCCTGGCCGAGCGCGAAAAGCGCGTCCAGTTGGTGGCCTGGGTGGCGCCGCTGACGAAGGTGCCGAACACCAGGGTGATGGCCGTGGACAGGTCGAGGCTGGCGCTCGGCACCACGGCCAGCAACCCATCGAGGCCGCCGACCTTGACCGTGGCCACCCACATCGACAGCAACAGCAGCAGGGCCATGGCCGGCACCGCGATCCAGGAGAGGATTTCCAGCCCGCGATAACCGACGTAGGCGGTGGCGCAGAACACCAGGCCGAACAACACCATCAGCCCCAGCACGGTGCCCTGGCCCAGCTCGAAATACTTGCCCAGCACCACTGCGGCAGTGGCGGTGCCCCAGGCGTACCAGCCGATCTGGGTGAAGCCGAGGATCAGGTCGCTGAGCTTGCTGCCCACCTCGCCGAAACAGAAGCGTCCCATCAGCACCGAGTTCAGCCCGCTCTTGAAGGCGATATAGCCCAGGCCCGCCGCGTACAGGCCCAGCAGCAGGTTGCCGAGGACGATCACCCCGAGCATCTGGCCAAAGCTGAAGGCCACGCCGAGCTTGCCGCCGGCGAACATGGTGGCGGTGAAAAAGGTGAAGCCCAGCAGCACCATGGCCGTGGAGGCCAGGCCCTTGCGCGCATGCATCGGCACTTCGCTGAGCGGGTAGTCGTTGCCTGGATCGTTCTGCGTCATCTGCCTTCCCCTGATTGGCCCAGGCGTGGCCTGGTGCGTAAGCGACGCAGGTGTCTGCTGCAGTCGCCGTGCCAACGCCCCCAGGGTCAGGGGTGCCCGGCCGGCGCTGTGCAACCTGCAGGAGATTTATAGACAAGCAGGGGATTTTTGCTTTCCGCCGCGGCCGATTGGCCGGCTTTGGCGCGAAAGCGGTGCGCCGGTGAGACAAATTGGATCACTGGCCGCTCAGTCCTCGGGGGCCTCGAAAATGCCCTCGATAGGCAGGCCGAAGGCCTTCGCGATCTTGAAGGCCAGGGGCAGGCTGGGGTCGTAGCGACCGGTCTCGATGGCGTTTACGGTCTGCCGCGAAACCTCCAGGCGCGCAGCCAGTTCCGCCTGGGACCAGCCTTGCGCGGCGCGCAGCTCACGCAGGCGGTTGTTCACTGGTAGCGCCTGTTGCCGAGGAGCGTGGCCACCAGCCACACCGAGCCCATGATCGGCCAGACGGCGAACATCGACAGTCGCGGCAGGCCCGCTATTTCCAGGAAACCGTAGCTGAAGGTGATCAGCGCGGTGCAGACAAAGGCGATGCCCAGGGCGTTGAGCTGGATGCGCTGGCTGAGTTCATCCAGGCGCCGCAGTTGGCGGATGACCACCAGCGCCATGGCGATCATCGGGATCACGGGAATCAGCGACACCGCGATGCGCCCGGCGCTGCTGTCCATGCCCGGCAGCAGGTAAGTGCTGAGCACCACGGCGACAAGGTACGCCAGCATGGCGAGGGTGAATTCCACGAGGTAGCGTTTGCCGCACATGGCCGGCTCCTGAAGTAAAGGGTGCTTTACATTAGGCAGCCGATCCGACGGTGTCAAGGACGCTTTACATTGGCTCAATCGAACAGGGTCAGGCGGGTTTCTCCGCGGTGGAAGGCAAAGGCGGCTTCGATATCGCTTTCCACGGTGCGGCCGCGGGACAGTTCGGGCAGGGCGTCGAGGGCGAAGAACCCGGCGTCGCTGACTTCAGAGCCGGCCACCGGGGCACTGCGTTCGTCGCGCTCGCAGAGAAAATACAGCTTGTAGAAGTCCCGGGTGTCGGGGGTGAAGGGGCCCTTGGCCTTGTGCCGGACGCTGTAGAGGGCGCGGGCCGAGACGCTGAGTCCGGCCTCTTCGTGGATCTCCTTGACGATGTTCTCGGCGGCCGACAGGCCGATGTCGGCATACCCGCCGGGCATGGCCCAGCGCCCGTCGGTCCGCTCGCGGACCAGGAGGATGCGCTGGTCTTCGATCAGGGCGCCGCGCACATCCACCAGGGGTGTCGAGTAGCGTTTGGCGAAGTCCGACACCAGGCCGGCGATGCGTTCCAGGGGCACGTCGGCCAGTTGCGCGAGCATGCTGTGGGCGATGTCGGCGACTTCCTGGTAACGCTCGCGATCGAACGGGTCCTTGCAAAAATGCAGCCCGGTGGAGGCCAAGGCCTGCAAGCGTTTGGCGTGGGTGAGCCAGGTGTTTTCCATGGTGCATGTCCTCAGGTAATCGCTGGGGCCAAATCTGTCACTGTCGGAGCGAGCTTGCTCGCGATGAGGCCCTTGAGCATTGCATCGGCCTTGAAGACTTATCGCGAGCAAGCTCGCTCCTACAGGGGGCGTGCCGGTAGTTGCTGGGCGAGGTAGGCGGCCAGGCGCGGCAGGGCTTCTTCGGCGCTGCGGCTGTGGCCGGCCCAGGTGCAGGCCAGCATCAGGTTGCGCGGCAGGTGGAAGTCCTCCACCAGGAAACCTTCGGCGTCGCGGCCGTCGGCGTCATGGGGCACTTGTTCGCGCAGGGTCGCGGGCGCCTCGAACCAGGCCCACACCGGTTTGCCCAGGGCGATGGCCATGCCCACTTCGAAGGCCGTGCCGGAGTCCGGCTCCAGGCCGCGAAAGTCGTTGAGGTTGGCCAGCACCGCGTCGCAGTCGCGGATCATCTGCATGTTCTGCTGGCAGATCAGTTGCGCGGTCTGCTCCGGTGTCGGCTGGGCCGGCACCTGCTGGTCGAAGGGGTAGAGGCCTTGTAGGCCTTGGGCCTGGCACAGGCGCTTGAGGTATTCGCCGCGGGCGATGGCATCGCGGCGAAACAGGTCGAAGCCGGCGAGGTAGATGCGTGGGTTCATGCCTGGCTCCCAGCCTGGGGCAGAAAGCGCAGCAGCGCGGCGATGATGGCTTCCGGGGCGTCTTCCTGCAGCAGGTGGCCGGCGTTGGGCACCGCCTGGAAGCGCGAGCCGGGGATCAGCCGGTGCAACTGGCGCCCGCGTTCGATGGGAATCCATTGATCGTCCTCGCCCCAGAGGATCTGGGTCGGGCAGCGAATGCTCGGATAGAGCCCGGCCACCTCCGTGGTGTAGCGCTCGTCCATCTGCGCGATCTGCCGGTAGAAGGCGGCCTGGCCGCTGGCGCCGAGCCAGGGCTGGACGTAGGGCGCCAGCTCCCGGTCGGGGATCTCGCGCTGGATCGCCCCACGAATGTAGGCCGGCACTATGGCTCGCTGGATGTAGTCCGGCACCCCGCTGAAGGCCTGTTCATGCTGGCGCACGTGCTGCACGAACGGCGAGCCCCAGGGCGACAGCGCCACCGGGTCGAGTAGGGTCAGGCTGCGATAGTCCTTGCCGTTGAGCAGGTGGGCGCGCAGGGCGGTGGCGCCGCCGAAGTCGTGGGCCACCACGTCCGGGCGTTCCAGGCCCCAGTGCTCCAGCAGTTCGGCCAGCAGCCGGTTCTGCACGCCGAGGGACACATCCTGGCCGGCGGCCTGTTCCGATTGGCCATAGCCCAGCAGGTCGAAATAGTGCACCCGGTGGCTGGCGCTGAAGTGCGGGGCGATGCGGTGCCAGACGTAGGAAGAAAACGGCGTGCCATGCACGAACACCAGAGGCGGCCCGTCACCCTGAATGGCGTAGCGCACCTTTTGTCCGTTGAAGCTGTAGGTTCGATCCAGCGGCCAGTCACTCATGTTGTGGTCCTCTGCGGGTGATCGTTCCGGCGCCTTGCTCATGCAGGCCCGGCGCAGCCCATGCTCCTCGGCGCGATGAGTCTGGGTGTAAGCGCGGCGCGAGCACAGGCGATGTTTTCGCTCATGGCTGGGTTGGTGTAAAGCCGGATGTGGCTAACCCGAGGGCCGAGCGGGCAAGCATAGGTATAAAAAAACCACCGCGGGCGGTGGTTTTTTTCAGGCGGGCGACGGTTTATTCGCCGCGATAGATGCAGCCGCTGGTGCAGGTCTCGTGAATGCGGATCGCACTCAGCTCCGGCAGCAGGGGTTTGAGCTCGTTCCAGATCCACTTGGCCAGCACTTCGCTGGTGGGGTTTTCCAGGCCGGGGATGTCGTTCAGGTAGTTGTGGTCCAGGCGCTCGTAGAGCGGCTTGAAGATCTCCTTGATCTCGGAGAAATCGCGAATCCAGCCGGTGTGCGGATCGAGGTCGCCGCTCAGGTGGATGGCCACCTTGAACGAGTGGCCGTGCAGGCGCCCGCACTTGTGGCCTGCAGGCACATGGGGCAGGCGGTGGGCGGATTCGAAGGTAAATTCTTTGAAGATTTCCACAGTGTCGGTCAGCTCGGTCAGGTGGCTATCGCCGCGGGCGATGTAAGGCAGGCGGCGAGTTTACCAGCTTGGTTATGCGGTTGCGGGAAAACACTGACTAAAGGGTCAGCAGGCGCTCGCCGAGACGACCGCTGCCGGCCAGCTCGAGGAACTCGTCGCCCAGGCGCCGGCTTTCGTCCATCGCGCTGCGCCAGTATTTCTGGCGGCTGGCGTCGTCGCCCATGAAGCGCTTGAAGTCGTTGCGGTCCGGCAGTTTGCCGTAGGGTAGGCGCGCCAGGTATTCCTTCGACGGTGCCAGCAGCAAGACGTCCTGCAGGCGGCCCGGGTTGCCGCGGCGCCAGGGCAGGGTCTTGTCGAACCAGCCGGGAATCACCCGGTCGGTGAAGTGCGGGTAGAGCACGATATCGTCGCCGCTGTAGGGCAGGTCGAGGTGGTAGTCCAGCAGGCCGCCGTCGCGGAAGGTGCCGGCCCCGGCGCCGGGCAGGTCGCGTACGCCTTGCATGACCATCGGGATCGAACCCGAGGCCAGCAGGGCCTGGCGCAGGTTGCCGGTGTCCAGCGGCACGAAGCGCGAGGGGAAGTCGTCGAGGGCATGCAGCGGTGGCGCCAGGCGCGGGTCATGCAGCACCAGGCGTTCGAAGTGCCGCGCCAGGCGCGCGCGGCCACGCAGGTTGTCGGCGATCACCGAGGACAGCCCCAGGCCCAGCCGACCGCGATGGTCGTCGGCGAGCAGGCCGTGGCTTTTCACCACCATGATGTTCAGCCGGTAGTGCGGGTTGTCGAGAATGCTCGCGTCGCGGCCGTCGAGCAGCTCGTGCAGCATGCGCTGCGAACTCTGGCTGATCTGCGCCATGGTCACGCCCTTGGCGAAACTCTGGGCGTTGTACAGCTGGCCCAGGCGGCGGATGCCTTCGGCGGCGTCCGGCAGGCAGGCGCTGGCGAAGCGCCAGGAACCCACCGAGGCACCGATCAGCGAACGTTCCCGTGGCGCCGCTGGCAGCCATTCGCCGAACAGCGCCAGGTCCAGCCCCTGGATGCCCAGGGCTTTCGGCCCGCCGGCGGCGCCGGGCAGGGTGCCGACCTCGGCCGCGCTCAGGCCGTTGGCGCGAATGCGCGCCAGGGCGCGTGGGCCGGCCTTGAGGGTCAGGGCAGGGAACTTGATGTGGATAGCGGTCATACCGGCCTCAATCTCGAGCGACAGCCGAGTATAAAAGCTCGGGCCAGCGGCGCCGAATGAAACCTGCGCGGCGCCGATGATGGCCATTCAGTTTCAATTAAGTTCGACCCGCTATCGTGAGCTCCGTAGCAACACATAACGAGAAATTCGGAGACACCCCATGAAAACCCTGACTGCCCTGTTCACCGCGACCCTCATCGGCATGACCGCCAGCCTGGCCCATGCCCGCGACCTGGGGCCCGACGAGGCCCTGAGACTGCGCGACGCTGGTACCATTGTGTCCTTTGAAAAACTCAATGCCACGGCATTGGCCAAGCACCCGGGCGCGACCATCACCGAAACCGAGCTGGAAGAGGAGTACGGCAAGTACATCTACCAGATCGAGATGCGCGACCCTCAAGGGATTGAGTGGGACCTGGAATTGGACGCAGTGAGCGGCCAGGTGCTCAAGGATCATCAGGATACGTAATGAAGGTGAATCTACGCGCCGGCAGCAGGGTGGCCCTGGCGCTTCTGGCTTTTTGCTCGGTGGCGCTGGCCCGCGACCTGGACCAGGACGAAGCCCTGCGCCTGCGCCAGCAAGGGGTGATCCTGCCGCTGGAGCAATTGCTGCAGCAGGCCCTGGACCGTTACCCCGGGGCCAAGTTGCTGGAAGCCGAGCTGGAAGAAAAACACGACGTCTACATCTATGAAGTCGAGCTGCTGACCACCGAGGGCGTGGTCCGCGAGCTGGACCTGGAGGCCACCACCGGCCGCTTACTGAAAGACAAGGAAGATGACTGATGCGCCTGCTCCTGGTGGAAGACCACGTCTCCCTGGCCGACGAACTGCTGGCCGGGCTCAACCGCCAGGGTTACGCCGTGGACTGGCTGGCCGATGGCCGTGACGCGCTGTACCAGGGCGCCAGCGAGCCCTACGACCTGATCGTGCTTGACCTCGGCCTGCCCGGGGTGCCGGGCCTGGAAGTGCTGGCCAAATGGCGCGCCGGCGGCCTGGCGACCCCGGTGCTGATCCTCACCGCCCGCGGGTCCTGGGCCGAGCGCATCGAAGGCCTGAAGGCCGGTGCCGACGACTACCTGACCAAACCCTTCCACCCGGAAGAATTGCACCTGCGCATCCAGGCGCTGTTGCGCCGTTCCCACGGCCAGGCCAACCAGCCGACATTGCAGGCCGCCGGGCTGCACCTCGACGAGGGCCGCCAGTGCGTGGTGCGCGACGGCGTGGACATTCAGCTGACCGCCGCCGAGTTCCGCCTGCTGCGCTACTTCATGCTGCACCCGGAGCAGATCCTTTCGAAAAGCCATTTGGCCGAGCACCTCTACGACGGTGAGACCGAGCGTGACTCCAACGTGCTGGAAGTCCACGTCAACCACCTGCGGCGCAAGCTCGGGCGCAGCGTGATCGAAACCCGTCGCGGCCAGGGCTACCTGTTTGGCGGGAACGCTCAGTGAGGTCGATCCAGCGCCGCCTGAGCCTGGGCCTGATCAGTGTGATGGTGATTGTCGGCCTGGTGCTGGCGCAGACCAGCCTGTGGCTGTTCGAGATGGGTTTGCAGCGGTATCTGGAGGCCGGTTTGCGCAATGACAGCGAAAGCCTGCTGGTGGCGCTGGTCCGGGGCCCGCAGGGTTTGCAGCTGGACGAGCGGCGGTTGTCGCCGGCTTATCAGCGGCCGTTTTCCGGGCATTACTTTCGCATCGACTTCGATGACGTGCACTGGCGCTCCCGCTCGTTGTGGGACCAGGACCTGCCTGCACTGGCACAGACCGGCCTGCACAGCAACCTGCAACTGGGGCCGGAAGGCCAGCGCCTGCTGGTGCTGCGCACCGACTACCGGCGCCTCGGGCAATCGATTTCCATCAGCGTGGCCCAGGACTACACCCCAGTGCGCGAGAGCTTCCTGCGCATGCAACAGGTGGGCCTGGGCCTGGGCCTGGCCGGCCTGTTGCTGATCCTGATCCTGCAGCGGGTCACCGTGCGCCGCGCCTTGCGCCCGCTGGAACAGGCCCGCGAGCAGATCGCCCAATTGCAGCGCGGCCAGCGTTCGCAGCTGGACGAACAGGTGCCGCTGGAGCTGGAACCGCTGGTGGCACAGATCAACCATCTGCTGGCCCACACCGAAGACAGCCTGAAGCGTTCGCGTAATGCCCTGGGCAACCTCGGGCACGCGCTGAAGACCCCGCTGGCGGTGCTGCTGAGCCTGGCCTCCAACCCCAAGTTGCAGGCGCACCCGGAGCTGCGCCAGTTGCTCGAGGAGCAGCTGGAGCAGGTGCAGCAGCGGCTCAACCGCGAACTGAACCGCGCGCGCCTGGCCGGCGATGCGTTGCCCGGCGCGCTGTTCGATTGCGACGCCGAGCTGCCGGGGCTGCTGGCGACCCTGAGCATGATCCATGGCGAGCACCTGGACCTGAGCTATCAGGCGGCCCCCGGCCTGCAACTGCCCTGGGATCGGGAAGACCTGCTGGAACTGCTGGGCAACCTGCTGGATAACGCCTGCAAGTGGGCGGATGCCGAAGTGGCGCTGAGTGTGTGGCAGACCGCCGAGGGTTATGGCCTGGCGGTGGACGACGACGGGCCGGGGATTCCCGAGGAGCAGCGCAGCCAGGTGTTCAGCCGTGGCACGCGCCTGGACGAACAGACCGACGGCCACGGCCTCGGCCTGGGCATCGTGCGCGACATAGTCGAGAGCTGGGGCGGGGTGCTGCGCTTGCTGGAAAGCCCGCAGGGCGGCCTGCGGGTGTTGATCGAGTTGCCCAAGCGCTGATATTGCCGGTGCTGAATCCCTGAATCCCTGTAGCCGCTGCCGAGGCACGAGGCTGCGATCGGGTTGGGCGGCATTCCGACGAAGCGGCCCCAACCCTATGCCCGCGGTGTATCTGATCGACCGAGTCGCCGGGTCTACGGCTGCTGCGCAGCCGATCGCAGCCTCGTGCCTCGGCAGCGGCTACACCGGGCGTTTTTGAAGGGGGAGGTCAGACCCGGAACTGATCCATCAGGCTCTGCTGCTGGTTGGCCAGGCTGTTCAGCGACTGGCTGACCCGCGCCGATTCGTTGGCCTGTTCCGACAGCGATTCGGTGACGTCGCGGATGGTCGCCACGTTGTTGTTGATCTCCTCGGCCACCGCGCTTTGCTCTTCGGCGGCGCTGGCGATCTGCAGGTTCATGTCGCTGATCACCGTCACCGCGTCGCCGATCTGCCGCAGGGCGGTGACCGCCTGGCCGACCTGCTCGACGCTGCCCTGGGCCTGGCGATGGCTGTTGCCCATCGAACCGACCACTTCCTGGGTGCCGCTTTGCAGCTCCTCGATGACCTGGCGGGTTTCCTCCACCGATTCCTGGGTGCGCCGGGCGAGGTTGCGCACTTCGTCGGCGACCACCGCGAAACCGCGCCCCGCCTCGCCGGCGCGAGCGGCCTCAATGGCGGCGTTGAGGGCCAGCAGGTTGGTCTGCTCGGCGATGGCGCGAATCACTTCCAGCACCGAGCCGATCTTTTCACTGTTGGCGGCCAGGCCTTCGACCTGGGTCATGGCGGTGCTCATGTCGGCCGCCAGGTGATCGATGCTCGCGGTGGTGCGGTCGATCACGCTCAGGCCCTGGCGCGTGGCCTGGTCGGCATCGCGGGCGGCCTGCGCGGCCTGGGCCGCGCTGCGGGCGACGTCCTGGGCGGTGGCGCTCATCTCGTGGGACGCGGTGGCCACCTGGTCGACCTGGCGATACTGCTGCTCCATGCCGGCGCTGGTCTGGGTGGCGATGGCCGAGGACTGGTCGGCGGTGCCGCGGGCGTCCTGCACCGAGCGTTTTACCTCGGCGATGATCGGTTGCAGCTTGTCGAGGAAGCGGTTGAACCAGCCGGCCAGTTGGCCCAGTTCGTCTTTCTTGTCGTAGGCCAGGCGCCGGGTCAGGTCGCCTTCGCCGCTGGCGATGTCTTCCAGCATGTGCGCCACGCCGAGGATCGGCCGGGTCACGCTGCGCGCCATCAGCCACACCAGCAGCAGGCCGAGCACCGCGGCCAGCAGGCCCAGGCCCAGTTCGACCAGGGTGCCAGTCTGGTTGCTCTGGTCCAGCTGGTTTTTCAGGGCTTCGGCCGGGCCCACCAGGACCCGCTCCGGCACTTGCAGCAGCACGCCCCAGGGCTTGCCGTCGGGAATCGGGGTGAAGGGCGCGAGCACTTTCAGGGCGTTGTCGTTGTGCAGGCTCTGGGTCTGGGTGCTGGCCGACAGCAGGCGGATCAGTTCGGTGCCGTTGGCCTGGTCCAGCTGGTCCAGGCGCTGGCTGAGCTTGCTGGCGTCGGCGCTGTAGCCGGCGAGCAGGCCGACCGGGCTGATGATGCTGACCGTGGTCTGGCCGTCGTAGAGCGCCTTGCTCGCTTGCAGGCTGACCGATTGCAGGCTGTTGAGGTTGATGTCCACCGACAGCGAGGCGATGACTTTGCCGTTCACCAGCAGCGGGAACACGATGCTGGTCATCAGCACATTCTGGCCGTCGATCACATAGAAGTAAGGCTCGATCACACAAGGCTTGAGGGTATTGCGCGGGCAGGTGAACCAGGCATTGGCCGGCTGGCCGCTGGGGCCGGTGGTGGTGTCGCTCATGTCGCTTTCCGGCAGCGCCATGGAGGTCAGCTTGCCCGGGGTCGGCTGCGACCAGTACAGGGCGAAGCGGCCCTTGTCGTTGCTGCCCAGTTCGCTCTGGCCGCTGAAGAGTTCGTCCTTGCCGTCCAGGGCATTGGCTTCGAACACCAGCGACAGGCCGAGCAGGTCGGGGTTGGCCTGCAGCGCCGACTTCACCTGGCGGGTCAGGTCTTCGCGCAGGTCGAAGGCATCGAGGAAGCGCTTCTCGGCCTGCTCGCGCAGGAACAGCACCTGGTGCGAGAAGCCGTGGCCGTATTGATAGGCGTCCATGAATTGCTGGCGGATGCCCAGCGCCTGAACCTCGCCCTGGGCCTCGATGCGGGCCTGGGCGGCTTCGTTGAGCATCTCCATGCTCGAGGCTTTCACCAGGGCGGAGCTGTGCTCCATGCGGTACAGCGAAAGCCCCACCAGCAGGGTCACTACACCGGCCAGGCAGAGGCCGGCGAGCAGGGTGATTTTCCACTGGATGGAAAGTTGTCTGAGCGACATGGAGACGTCCTTATTCGATATTTATTTGAGACTTTGCAGCGTATCGGCCGAAGAACGGCCTTCTTTAAACGCTCGTTCGAATGCCGCTCCCTGTAGCCGCTGCCGCAGGCTGCGATCGAGTGCGCAGCACTCGCAAAGGCACGCAATGCGACTGGCCTGGAAGACTCGATCCTCAGACCCGGCGTCCGCTGCGCGGCCGATCGCAGGCTGCGCCAGCGGCTACAAGTGACGGCGGAGCTGCCGGCGCAGGCGGTAGTCGGTCGGGCAGCGAGTGCCCGCCGGTTTTGACAAGCGTTGCCCGCTGCTGCAAAGTGCGCGCCCTCTAATAAGACCCTCCTTTTTCAATCCGGCGTCGGCAATGCTTGCCCTCTGGCCGGACTCATTCCTTTTGTGGCGTTTTCCCGCCGCAGTGCCATGAGGTAACGATGATTAATGCAGTAATTGCCGCGGTTGGCGTCATGCTGGTCCTCAGCCTGTCCCGCGTGCATGTGGTGATCGCGCTGATCGTAGGCGCGCTGGTGGGAGGGCTGACCGGTGGCCTGGGCATCGAGGCAACCCTCAAGGCCTTCAATAATGGCCTCGGCGGCGGGGCGACGGTGGCCCTGTCCTACGCCTTGCTCGGCGCCTTCGCGGTGGCGATCGCCAAGTCCGGCCTGGCCCACGCCCTGGCGGACAAGATCCTGCTGCTGGTGGACCGCCAGGACGCCAACGGCGGCGGCAACGTCAAATGGCTGCTGATCGGCCTGTTGTGGGTGGTGGCGATCGCCTCGCAGAACATCCTGCCGATCCATATCGCCTTCATCCCGCTGCTGGTGCCGCCGCTGTTGTATGTGCTGAGCAAACTGCAGCTGGACCGACGGCTGATCGCCTGCGTCATCACCTTCGGCCTGATCACCCCGTACATGTTCCTGCCGGTGGGGTTCGGCAACATCTTCCTCAACGAGATCCTGCTGGCCAACGTCGCCCGCAGTGGCGTGGACATCAGCAATATCAATGTCACCCACGCCATGGGCATTCCGGCGCTGGGCATGGTCTTCGGCCTGCTGCTGGCCTTTGTCAGCTACCGCAAGAAGCGCGTGTATGACCTGGAGCTGATCGAGAAAGTCGAGCAGGTGACGGTGCAATACAACCCGCGCACGCTGCTGGTGGCGGGCCTGGCAATTGTCGCGGCCTTTGTCATCCAGCTGTTGCTGGACTCGATGATTATCGGTGCGCTGTCCGGCTTCCTGATCTTCTCGGTGTCGGGCATCGTGCGCTGGCGCGAGACCGACGACCTGTTCACCGAAGGCATGAAGATGATGGCGATGATCGGCTTCATCATGATCGCCGCCGCCGGTTTCGCCGAAGTGATGAAGGCCACCGGCGAGGTGAAGAGCCTGGTGGAGTCCTCGGCCAGCTGGATCGGTCACAGCAAGGGCGTGGGTGCCTTGCTGATGCTGCTGGTGGGGTTGCTGGTGACCATGGGCATCGGCTCGTCGTTCTCCACCGTGCCGATCCTGGCGACCATCTTCGTGCCGCTGTGCGTGCAGTTGGGCTTCAGCCCGCTGGCCATCGTCTGCATCGTCGGCACCGCCGGCGCATTGGGCGACGCCGGCTCGCCAGCCTCGGACTCGACCCTGGGCCCGACCTCCGGACTGAACATCGACGGCCAGCACCACCACATCTGGGACACCGTGGTCCCGACCTTCCTGCACTACAACCTGCCGCTGCTGGCGTTCGGCTGGGTGGCCGCCATGGTGCTCTGAGCCCGCCGGGTTTCAGCCGCACCGCGGTGTTCCCATCGCGAGCAAGCTTCGCTCCTACAGAAGGGTGAAGCTTGCTCGCGAAAAATCTCCAGGACGCTGCGTATCCGCAGATTCCGCTCTTCATCCTGCGGGGCTCAACTTTTGTGGCGGCGTGCCGTTAAGGCTGTATCACGCCAACAACATCAAGAGTGAACCTCCTATGCGCTTAAGTCTGAAGGGCAAAGTCCTGTCCCTCGCGGTCCTCCCGGTCCTGTTGTTTGCGCTGGTGATCAGCCTGACCACGGTCGTCATGCTCAAGGAGCAGGCGCAGAACGAGGTGGACGAGACCCGGCAGCGCCTGCTCGGCGAGGCCAAGACCACGCTGCAGAGTTATGTGGAGGTGGCCCTGAGCACCGTCAAGCCGCTCTACGACGCGGCGGCGCCCGGCGATGCCGCGGCCCGTGCCCAGGTGGTGAAGCTGCTGTCGAACATCACCTACGGCAAGGACGGTTACTTCTTCGGCTACGACTCCGAGACGGTGCGCCTGTTCAAGGGCAACAGCCCGGACGGCGTCGGCAAGAGCTTCAAGGACAACCGCGACCCCAACGGCGTGTACGTCAACCGCGAGCTGGTCAAGGTCGGCAAGGACGGCACGCACTATGTGCAGTACAGCTCGACCCAGCCGGGCAGCGACGTGCTGGTGCCGAAGCTGGGCTACACCGAGTACCTGCCCAAGTGGGACCTGATCGTCGGCTCCTCGGTGAACCTGGATGGCATCGACGCCCAGGTGGCCGAGGTCGAGGCCAGCGTCAACCAGCGCATGCGGGGCATGGTCCTGAGCATCATCGGCATCGCCGTGGTGGTGCTGCTGGTGATCGCCGCCATCGGCCTGCTGGTGGCCAATACCATCCTGCGGCCGCTGAACCTGATGAAGCTCAACCTCGACGATATCGCCGCCGGCGAAGGTGACCTGACCCGCCGCCTGGCCATCACCAGCCAGGACGAGCTGGGCGACCTGGCCAGTTCCTTCAACCGTTTCGTCGACAAGATCCACGGCCTGGTGCGACAGATCACCGAGATGACCGGCCAACTGACCGGCCTGGTGACCCAGGTGTCCGAACAGGCCCAGCGTTCCGAGCAGGCCATGGAGCGCCAGCGTCACGAGACCGATCAGGTGGCCACGGCGATCAACCAAATGTCCTCGGCGGCCCAGGAAGTGGCGCGCAGTGCCCAGGGCGCGGCCGTGGCGGCGCAGCAGACCGACGAGGAAGGCCAGGCGGCCAAGCGCGTGGTGGATGGCAGCATCCAGCAGATTCACGCGCTGGTCAGCGATATCCGCAGCAGCGGCACCTCCCTGGACAGCCTGCAGAAGGACGTGGCGTCGATTGTCAGCGTGCTCGACGTGATCCGTTCCATCGCCGAACAGACCAACCTGCTGGCCCTCAATGCCGCTATCGAAGCGGCGCGGGCCGGTGAGGCCGGGCGTGGCTTCGCGGTGGTGGCCGACGAGGTCAGGGCCCTGGCCAGCCGCACCCAGCAGAGCACCCAGGAAATCCAGGGCATGATCGACCGCCTGCAACAGGGCACGCGCACCGCCGTGGAGGCCATGCGCCGCTCCAGCGATGCTGGCGACGGCACCTCGCACCAGGCCAACGAAGCGGGGGCGTCGCTGGATGCCATGGCGCAACTGATCGGCACCATCAACTCGATGAACGCGCAGATCGCCAGCGCCGCGGAAGAACAGACCGCGGTGGCCGAGGAGATCAACCGCAGCGTGCACCAGATCGCGGTGGCGGTGGACAGCGTCGCCGACGAAACCCAGCTCGGCGCCCAGACCTCACGCAGCCTGGCCGACCTCGGCCAGCGCCTGGGCAAGCTGGTGGGGCAATTCCGCATCTGAGGCGTGCGGTGCCGGTGGCCGGTGTCTGATGGCTGGTGTAGCCGCTGCCGAGCTTGCGAGGCTGCGAAAAGGCCCGAAGGGTCTTGCTTGGCGGCCCACCAGTTACATCAGGGTGTTACCTACACGGCATCAGGCGCTGATATCGCGCATTAGCAGGCCAAAGCGCAGGTCCACCTGATCGGGGATCGGCAGGTACACCGTATGCCCGTCCCCCGGCGCGACCTCGATCGGCTCGCCGCGCACGTTGTGCAACTGGTGCAGGTCGAAGTGGAAGTTACCCTTGGGGGTCATCAGTTCCATATGGTCGCCCAGGGCAAAGCGGTTCTTCACCTTCACTTCCGCCAGCCGGTCGCGGCGTTCGCCGGTGAGTTCGCCGACGAACTGCTGGCGTTCCGATACCGAGCTGCCGTTCTGGTAGTTCTGGTACTCGTCGTGCACGTGGCGGCGCAGGAAACCTTCGGTGTAGCCACGCTGGGCCAGGGACTCCAGGTCGTTCATCAGGCTGCGGTCGAACTCGCGGCCGGCCACTGCGTCGTCGATGGCCCGGCGATAGACCTGGGTGGTGCGGGCGCAATAGAAGTGCGACTTGGTGCGGCCCTCGATCTTCAATGAGTGCACGCCCATGCGCGTCAGGCGCTCGACATGCTGCACCGCGCGCAGATCCTTGGCGTTCATGATGTAGGTGCCGTGCTCGTCCTCGAAGGCCGGCATCGCTTCGTCCGGGCGATTGGCCTCGCGCAGCAGGAGCACCTGGTCGGTCGGCGCGCCCAGGCCCAGGGTCGGTTCCGGCTGGAACGGCTGGACGATCTCGCCGACGATATTCTGCGTAGCCTCCTGGGCCTGGTATTTCCAGCGGCAGGCATTGGTGCAGGTGCCCTGGTTGGCGTCGCGCTTGTTCATATACCCCGACAGCAGGCAGCGCCCGGAATAGGCCATGCACAGCGCGCCATGGACGAATACTTCGAGCTCCATGGCCGGCACCTGCTGGCGGATTTCCTCGATCTCTTCCAGGGACAGCTCGCGGGACAGGATGATCCGGCTCAGGCCCTGTTGCTGCCAGAACTCGACGCTGGCCCAGTTCACCGTATTGGCCTGCACCGACAGGTGGATCGGCATCTGCGGGAAGTGTCGGCGCACTAGCATGATCAGCCCCGGGTCGGACATGATCAGCGCGTCCGGGGCCATGGCGATCACCGGCGCGAGATCCTTGAGAAAGGTCTTGAGCTTGGCGTTGTGCGGGGCGATGTTGACCACCACGTAGAAGCGCTTGCCCTGGGCCTGGGCCTCGCGAATGCCGAGGGCCAGGTTGGCATGGTCGAATTCGTTGTTGCGCACCCGCAGGCTGTAGCGCGGCTGGCCGGCGTATACCGCATCGGCGCCATAGGCGAAGGCGTAGCGCATGTTTTTCAGGGTGCCGGCGGGGGCGAGCAGTTCGGGGCGGGTCAGGGGCGTCATGGCGATTGTCGATGGCAAAAGGTCGCGAGGGTAAGGCCAGGGCCAGCCGGCTGCATTGATCTGGGTCTATGCTCGACGAATAAAACAGGGCACTTGGCCGAACGCTGGCGGACTAACGCTTTAGGAGCGCTTTGCGGCGTCCTGGACCTTATTGACGGGGAGCGGACATGAACCAGCACCTCATGCAACACAAAAGCCTGTTGCTTCTGCTGACCCTGGTGACCGTCGCCTTTATCTGGCTTCTGCTGCCCTTTTACGGTCCGGTGTTCTGGGCGGTGATTCTCGGCATCCTGTTCGACCCGCTGCAACGGCGCCTGCAACTCAAGTTCGGTTGGCCACGCAACCTGACCGCCCTGTGCACCCTGAGCATCTGCCTGGTCATCGCCATTCTGCCGGTGATTGTCATCGGCACCTTGCTGGTGCAGGAGGGCGCCAACCTCTACCAGAACATCGAAAGCGGCAAGCTGGACATCGCCGGTCACCTGGACCAGTTCAAGCACAGCCTGCCGCCGTACTTCCAGCAACTGCTGGACCGTTTCGGCCTGGGTGAGCTGGAGAGCGTGCGCGAGAAAATCGTCAAGAATGCGCTGCAAGGCAGCCAGTTCTTCGCCACCCAGGCGTTCAGCGTCGGCCAGGGCACCTTTAAGTTCGTGGTGAGTTTTTTCGTGATGCTGTACCTGTTGTTCTTCTTTTTGCGCGATGGCCCCGAACTGGTACGCAAGGTGCGCATCGCGGTGCCGTTGGCCGAACACCAGAAACGCCGGCTGCAGCTCAAGTTCAATCGGGTGGTGCGGGCCACGGTGAAGGGCAACGTGCTGGTGGCGATCAGCCAGGGGCTGCTAGGCGGGTTGATTTTCTGGTTTCTGGAGATTCCCAGCCCGCTGCTGTGGGCGGTGCTGATGGCCCTGCTGTCGTTGTTGCCGGCGGTGGGCGCGGCGATCGTCTGGGGCCCGGTGGCCCTGTACTTTCTGCTCAGCGGGGCGATCTGGCAAGGGGTGGTGCTGGGCTTGTACGGGGTGTTCGTGATTGGTCTGGTGGACAACGTGCTGCGCCCGATCCTGGTGGGCAAGGACACCAGGATGCCGGATTACCTGATTCTGATCTCGACCCTGGGCGGCCTGGCGATCTTCGGCCTGAACGGCTTTGTCATCGGGCCATTGATCGCCGCGCTGTTCATCTCCAGCTGGGGCCTGTTCGTCGATACCCGGCCGCGGCCACAACTGCCGTTGCCTTAGGCATGCAGGACGCGCTGCTCGATCTTTTGCGACAGGGCCTGGGCGGCGGTCAGCGAAGTGAGCGGGCCACTGACCGGTTCACCGTCGCGCACCAGGTACCAACACGCCAGCAACCCCAGTTCCCTGAGCGAGGTGGGAACGGCGCTACCGATAACGGACATGATCTGAACCTTGGGCATAAGTACCTCCATCAATCTGTGGAGTTACCTTACGGACCGGCAGGTGCTACGAAAAATCACCGCGCTCGATAGTGGACATCGATACCGGCGAAAAACGCGCCAGCCCGATCAGTCGACGACCTGATCGAGCATGTAGACCACTTCCGGGTCGTGCAGCAGGCCCTTGCGCACCAGGTGTTCGGCCAGCAAGGCCAGGAACTTGGCGCTGCGGTGACCTTCCAGGTGCTTGAGTTCGGTCAGGGCGCTGTACACCTTGCTCGCGGTACCCAGGGTAGGGGAGTGATGAGGGTTCTGTGTTGGCATGGGAGTCGTCCTTGTTGTTATGGGGCTGTTTTGTGGACAGATCCGATCTTGCGGACCTGACATGACATAAATATGACAGTCGTGGGCTCGCGTATACGGGCTGCCGCTGGGCAACAAACACTATTGCTGGATTGAATCGCAAAAACTGTTCCAGCAGCGACCTTTGCAAGATTTATTCAGACGTTTGGCAAAACGCAACAGGCCCCGCTGGCGAAGGCGGGGCCTGTAGGTGTGTGATCGCCTGGCTTACCAGCGGCCAGGGCCATAGTAGTAATGGCGGGGCGGGCCGTAGTAGCCGCGAGGTGGGCCGTAGTACACCGGGGCCGGGCGGTAATAGACCGGCGGGCCTTCCACGTACACCGGCTGTGGCTGGTAGTAGACCGGTGGCGGCGCGGCATAGACCGGCTGCGGCTGGACGTAGACTGGCTGTTGCACGTAGACCGGGCGGCTGTGGCTGGCGATCACCGAACCCACTACCGCGGCGCCGACCACCGCACCGACTACCGCCGGGCCACCCCAACCACCGCCACCGTGGGCGGACGCTTGACCGGCGACAGCAAGTGCACCAATGAGCAAGGCTATCTTGGGGATTTTACGCATCATGGCTATTCCTCGGTTCCGACCCCGGCGCTCGGTCTGCCATAGACGCGAGGACTGTCGCGGGGATACTTCTAAGACCGCTTTTTTCTGAAAAACTGCACAGCTGCCGGGTAAATTTTGTGTAAGGTCTGTACCGGTTTATTGACCCTCGTCCGTGGGCGGCAGGCCCGTCTTTCAGGCACGTCGATATGATCGGGCAGAACCCGATGACTGGCTAATCCCGTCTATCCGAAAGTGCGTTCCAAGGAGATCAACATGCAGATGAACCCCAACAAAGACACCCAGTTGTGTATGTCGCTGTCAGGGCGTCCGGGGAATTTCGGCTTGCGCTTTCACAATCACTTGTATGAACAGCTGGGCTTGAACTTCTACTACAAGGCCTTCAGCAGCCAGGACCTGCCAGGCGCCGTCGCCGGGATCCGCGCCCTGGGCATTCGCGGCTGTGGCGTGTCCATGCCGTTCAAGGAAGCCTGCATTGCCCTGGTGGACGAACTGGACGCCTCGGCCAGCGCGATCCAGTCGATCAACACCATCGTCAACACCAACGGCCACCTCAAGGCCTATAACACCGACTACATCGCCGTCGCCCAGTTGCTCGAACGCCACCGGATTCCCAAGGACACCCGCTTTGCCCTGCGCGGCAGCGGCGGCATGGCCAAGGCGGTGGCCAGTGCCTTGCGCGATGGTGGCTACCGCGATGGCGTGATAGTTGCCCGCAATGCCCAAGCCGGGCAGGCCCTCGCCGACTCCCTGGGCTATGCCTGGCAGGCGGAGCTGGGCGAATTGCGCCCGCAGATGCTGATCAACGTCACCCCGATCGGCATGAGCGGCGGTCCCGAGGCCGACCAGCTGGCGTTCCCGGTCGAGGCGATCGAGGCCGCGCGCACGGTGTTCGACGTGGTGGCGGTGCCGGCGGAAACTCCGCTGATCCTGCGCGCCCGGATGGAGGGCAAGCAGGTGATCACCGGCCTGGAAGTGATCGCCATCCAGGCCCTGGAGCAGTTCGTGCTATACACCGGCGTGCGCCCCAGCGCCGAGCAGTTCCAGCAGGCGGTGGCCTTCGCCCGGGCCTGATC
This sequence comes from Pseudomonas sp. NFACC41-3, assembly GCF_900109505.1. Lineage (NCBI taxonomy): Bacteria > Pseudomonadati > Pseudomonadota > Gammaproteobacteria > Pseudomonadales > Pseudomonadaceae > Pseudomonas > Pseudomonas sp. NFACC41-3. Next base: position 464,347 of record NZ_FOAE01000005.1, on the reverse strand, counting down.
GGTGGGTGGAGCAGGGCAGGTCGGTGGGGCGTAAAGCCCTGCCTATACTGGTCGCCAGCAAGCCAAGACTTGCCCCTGTTCCACGTCACCGTGATCGAGGTCTGTATGCCACCTGCCATTCTCAATCTGGATCAGGCGGACCTTCAGCCGCTGCCTGAAGCCCTGAGCCCCACCGGCGACACCGCCGGCCGTTATGTCCAGCGCATCGCCCGCATCGGCCAGCAACTGGGCGCCCAGAAGCTCGGCTACCGGCTGATTGCCCTGGGCCCGGGGATGCGTGCCAGCCCCTTCCATAACCATCGCGTCAATGAAGAGATGTTCTACATAGTCGCCGGCGAGGGCGAGATCCGCCTCGGCGCCGAGCGTTTTGCCATCCGCGCCGGCGATGTGATCGCCTGCCCGCCGGGCGACATGGACAGCGCGCACCAGATCATCAACACCAGCCAGGGCGAGTTGCGCTACCTGGCGGTCAGCACCCAGGAAGCGCCGGACATCTGCGAATACCCGGACTCCGGCAAATATGTGGTGATGAAGGACTTCAAGATCGACGATGAGGGCAACGCCTCGGGATTCGTCGCGGTGGCGCGGCATGCGGACGGGGTGGATTACTGGGACGGGGAGTAGCGGGAAGTGTTCTGAGGCTTTACCCCGACTGCGTCGGCGATCGCAGCCTGCGGCAGCGGCTACAAGGCGCTGCCGCAGGGGTGGGGATCAGCCTTCGAGTTTCGCCAGGCGTTCTTCGAGGGCGGCGATGCGCGCTTCCAGCTCTTCGATGCGCTCCGCCGATACGCCGCTGCCCGCGCTGCGCTCCACCGGGTTCTGCCGGGCGGCGAGGATCGCTTCGATATCCGCCGGGTCGCCCAGGGCATGCATGTAGCGATCTTCACGCTGCCCGGCTTGGCGCGGGATCAGCAACGCCAGGCCACGAGCGATCAGGCGTTCCAGTTGGTGCACCACCTGTTCGCTGTCTTCGAAATCGTGCATGCGCCCGCTGCGGGTCAGCAGTTCGTTGACGGTCTGCGGGCCGCGCAAGAACAGCAGGCCGGCCAGTGCCACCTGCGCCGGCACCAGTTCCAGCGCCTTGTCCAGGCGATGCTCCCAGCGGTCGGCGCGGCTGCCCATCACCAGGCGGGCGAAGCCGCGGTTTTCCAGGGCGCGCAGGCTCTGGCCGACCTGGCCCTGGGTGAGGTTCATCACCGGTTCGCGGCTGGTTTTCTGGTTGCAGGCGATGACCAGGGCATTGAGGGTCAGCGGATAGGTTTCCGGGCTGGTCGCCTGCTTCTCGATCAGCGATCCGAGAATGCGCAGTTCGGTGCTGCTCAGTTGCAATTGCTCGCTCAAGGTTTCTTGCTCAATGCTCATCGCGCGTTCCCTATGCTGTCGAAGGCGACTAGCCTAATCCTTGCTGGATAAAAGACAAGCCGCCGGCGGCACCCAAGCAGGTCTATAATCGCGCCAGCTTTGTTTGTGCTTTTTTCCGTCAGCCTGTCGAGATCACCATGACTATTTCCCTGTACGCCGCCTCCGTTCCTGTCTTCAAGCAAATGCTCAACGCCCTGAGCGATGTCCTGAACAAGGCCGAAGCCCACGCCACCGCCAAGAACATCGACCCGAATGCCTTCCTCCAGGCGCGCCTGTACCCGGACATGTTCCCGCTGATCCGCCAGGTGCAGATCGCCGTCGATTTCGCCAAGGGCGTTTCCGCTCGCCTGGCCGAAGTCGAGCTGCCGAAGTACGACGACAGCGAAACCACCTTTGCCGAGCTGCAGGCGTTGCTGGCCAAGGTCCTGACCTTTATCGACGGCATCCAGCCAGCGCAGATCGATGGCAAGGAAGGCATCGAGATCGTCACCCGTCCGGGCACCCCGAAAGAGAAGCGCTTCAGTGGCCAGTCCTACCTGCTGACCTACGGCCTGCCGCAGTTCTTCTTCCACGTCACCACCACCTACGCGATCCTGCGCCACAACGGCGTGGAAATCGGCAAGCGCGACTACATGGGCGCTTTCTGATGTAGTTGGGGGCCAGGCCCATAAAAAAGCCCGGCAAGGTGCGAGCCTTGCCGGGCTTTTTAGTGCGCGCTATTCGTGCAGGATCAGGCGGTCTGGCGGACCTTCTCTTCCTGGGCCATGCACGCGGCGGCGGTGAAGAGCACGTCGGTGGAGGAGTTCAGCGCGGTTTCCGCCGAGTCCTGCAGCACGCCGATGATGAAGCCGACGGCGACCACCTGCATGGCGATTTCGCTGGGGATGCCGAACAGGCTGCAGGCCAGCGGAATCAACAGCAGCGAACCGCCGGCCACGCCGGAAGCGCCGCAGGCACAGATGGCGGCGACCACGCTGAGCAGCACGGCGGTGGGCAGGTCGACGGCGATACCCAGGGTATGCACGGCCGCCAGGGTCAGCACAGTGATGGTGATGGCGGCACCGGCCATGTTGATGGTGGCGCCCAGAGGGATCGACACCGAATAGGTGTCTTCATGCAGGCCCAGGCGCTTGCTCAGTTCCAGGTTGACCGGAATGTTGGCCGCCGAACTGCGGGTGAAGAAGGCGGTGATGCCGCTTTCGCGCAGGCACATGAGCACCAGCGGGAACGGGTTGCGGCGGATCTTCCAGAACACGATCAGCGGGTTCATCACCAGCGCGACGAACAGCATGCAGCCGATCAGTACCGCCAACAGGTGCATATAACCGAGCAGGGCGCCGAAGCCCGAGGTAGCCAGGGTCGAGGCCACCAGGCCGAAGATGCCCAGCGGGGCGAAGCGGATCACTACCCGCACGATCAGGGTCACGCCGTTGGACAGGTCGTCCAGCACGGTGCGGGTGGTGTTGCCGGCATGGCGGATGGCCACGCCCATGCCGATGGCCCAGGCCAGGATGCCGATGAAGTTGGCGTTCATCAGCGCGCTGACCGGGTTGTCCACCACGCTCAGCAGCAGGCTTTGCAGGACTTCGCTGATGCCGCCGGGGGCGGAGATGGCGACATCATGGGTGCTCAGCACCAGGGAGGAGGGGAACAGGCTGCTGGCGATTACCGCCACCACCGCCGCGGCGAAAGTGCCCAGCAGGTAGAGCCAGAGGATCGGGCGGATATGGGTTTCCTGGCCGTGCTTGTGGTTGGCGATGGAGGCCATGACCAGCACGAATACCAGGATCGGCGCCACGGCTTTCAGTGCCGAGACAAAGACCTTGCCGATAAAGGCGGTGGATTTCGCCAGTTCGGGGGCCAGCAGCGCCAGGGCGATACCGGCGATCAGGCCAATGACGATCTGCGTGACCAGGCTGGTGCGTTTGAGTTTTTCCAGGAGCGACGGGGGCGAAGCAGTCATAGCGGTATCTCTGATTTTTTTAATATGCCGTGCGTCGACGTGGGACGCCGTGCTGATGAGTTGCTGAAAGTACGGGGTGTTGCGGCAGGGGGCGGACTTTATCACACGGGGTTCGCCCACGGATGTGACGATCTGCCACCTGAGCCTTCCAGAGTAGCCTGCGGTTTTTTCGCCGCTACCCCAGACATGCGCGGACACATTCTGTTAGGATTCGCCATCCTCTTCTCATCTCCAGTCAGCGGGCCACCAGGCCATCGCTGATGTCGTCGTTTCCGGAGTTTTCCATGCTGTTGCCCATTCTGCTGTTGTCAGCCGCCGGTTTTACCGTGCTGACGACGGAGTTCATCATTGTCGGCCTGCTGCCTTCGATTGCCCGGGACCTTGCGGTCAGCGTGCCCCAGGCCGGCCTGCTGGTGACCTTGTTCGCCTTCACCGTGGCGGCGTTCGGGCCGTTCCTCACGGCCTATTTCGCCCGTTTCCAGCGCAAGCGCCTGTTCATTTCGGTGCTGGTGATGTTCGGCCTGGCCAATACCCTGGCGGCGCTGGCGCCGAATATCTGGGTGATGGCGGTGGCGCGGCTGATCCCGGCGTTGGGCTTGCCGGTGTTCTGGGCTTTGGCCAGCGAAACCGCGGTGGACATCGTCGGCCCCGACTACGCCGGGCGGGCCATCGCCAAGATCGGCTTCGGCATCGTCTGCGCCACGGTGTTCGGCATTCCGGTGGGCACGCTGATTTCCGATGCCTTCGGCTGGCGCGCCGCGTTCGGCATCCTGGCGCTGGTGGCCTTTGCCAAGGCATTGCTGCTGTATGTCTACCTGCCGCAGACCCGCGTGCACAACGAGCAGGCCAGCCTGCGTTCGCAGTTCGGCATCCTGCGCAGCCCCTTGATGCAGGGACATGTGCTGCTGTCGATCCTGGTGTTCAGCGGCATGTTCACTGCCTACACCTACCTGGCGGATATCCTCGAGCGCCTGGCCGGTTTCAACGGCACGCTGGTGGGTTGGTGCCTGATGGGCTTCGGCGCGGTGGGACTGATCGGCAACTCGCTGGGCGGCCGCGCGGTGGATCGCCATCCGTTGCTGGCTTCCATGGGCTTCTGCGCCTTGATGATCGGCGGCATGGTGGCGCTGGTGCCGAGCATCCACTCGCCGCTGGGCCTGGCCGCGGCCATGGGCATCTGGGGTGTGACCCAGGCGGCGCTGTTCCTGGTCAGCCATGTCCGCCTGATCAAGGCCGCGCCTCAGGCGCCGGCGTTTGCCGCTTCGCTGAACATCGCCGGAGCCAACCTGGGCATCGGCCTGGGCGCCATGGTCGGCGGCCGGGTGATCGACACCCTGGGGCTGGGCAGCCTGGGGTTCGCCGCCGCCGGTTTTATCCTGGTGTCGATCCTGCTGGCCCTGCTGTTGATGACCCTCAAGCCCCAGGCCAGCTGCGCCTGACTCTCCTCAAGCGCCCATGGCGGTGAACAGCTCGCGGCGGGCGCCTTCGGTGATCGCCACGATGCCGGGGTGCTTGACCTTGCGTTCGACCGAAATGGCGTAGAACGACTCGCTGACCGCATCGGTCTGGCCGATCAGTTGCACGCCGTATTGGCGCCGCACTTCGTCGGCGATCACGCTGGGGCTGATAAAGATCCCGCTGCCTGATTGGCCGAATGCCTGCATCAAGGCACTGTCGTCGAACTCACCGATGATCCTGGGTTGTATCTGCTGCTCGGCCAGCCAGCGCAGCAGCCGGCTGCGCACCACGGTTTCCTGCCCGGGAATCAGCAGCGGAGCGCCATGCAGGCTATGGGGAAAGTTGGTTCCATAGCGCTCGGCCAGTTCTTCGGTGGCGAAAAAACTGATACCGCATTCGCCGAGTTTCTGGCTGTAGCCCTTGATGTCCAGGTGCGAAGGCATGGGGCTGTCGGAAATCACCAGGTCCAGGCGCTGGATGGCCAGGTCGGCCAGCAGGCGTTCGAGTTTGTCCTCGCGGCAGGTGATGCGGATCGGTTCGTTCAGCTCCATGGTCGGGGCGATCAGGCGGTAGACGATCGATTTGGGCACCACATCGGCCACGCCGACCCGAAACAGGATCTGCTGTTCGTTGGGCTGGGCCTGGAGCATGGCTTCCAGTTCGCCGCCGAGCTGGAACATCTGTTCGGCGTAGGGCAGGGTCTGGCGCCCGGCTTCGGTCAACTCCAATTGCCGGCCGACCCGGCGAAACAACTCGATGCCGTAGGTTTGTTCGAGCAGGGTGATCTGGCCGCTGATGGTTTGCGGGGTCAGGTTCAGTTGCTCGCAAGCCCGGACGATGCTGCCGGTCTTGGCGACGACCCAGAAGTAGTGCAGTTGGCGGTAATTGAGCATGGCTGGCTTTGATTCGTAAAAATCGAAGTATAGCTGTTAAAAATACGAATTTTCCTGAAGTGTCCGCCTCCATAGAATGCCTCGCTATTGACGGGCCATCGTCTCGGCCCGGTCCGTTCTAACGAGGAAAGTGCAATGACCTATAAATCCATCGCCGCATCGTTGCTGGCGTTGTCGTTGATCACCCTTGCCGGTTGCGAGCAGGCGGAAAAAAGCGCGCAGCAGCTGTTGGGCAAGGCCGCGGAAAACGCCAAGCAGGCGATCGACGACACGCACAAGGCCGCCGAACAGGCGATCAGCGACGCGACCCAAGGCTTGATCAGCAAGCAGGAAAAGCCGGCTGACGAGGCCAAAGAAGCCACCTCGTCGTCCCAGGAAATCTGATCCCCCATACCCCCGACTCAGGACTGAGCCATGGAATACCTTTTACAACTCGCCGCCAGCCCCACCGCCTGGGTCGCCCTGGCAACCCTGGTGGTCATGGAAATCGTGCTCGGCATCGATAACCTGATCTTTATTTCGATCCTGACCAACAAGCTGCCCGAGCAACACCGGGCCAAGGCCCGGCGGATTGGTATCGGCATGGCCCTGATCCTGCGCCTGGCACTGCTCAGCACTATCGCCTTCATCGTGCAGCTGACCGAACCGGTGATCGATGTCTTCGGCCAGGTCTTCTCCTGGAAGGACATGATCCTGATTGCCGGCGGCCTGTTCCTGCTGTGGAAGGCCACCACGGAGATCCATCACAGCATGGGCCCGGAGCCGCAGGACAGCAAAAGCGAGACCGCGGGCGTATCCTTGGGTTTTGCTGCGGCGATCGGCCAGATCCTGATGCTGGACATGGTGTTCTCCATCGACAGCATCATCACCGCGGTCGGCATGACCGAACACTTGCCGATCATGATCATTGCGGTGGTGGTGTCGGTACTGGTGATGTTGCTGGCGGCCGAGCCTCTGGCCAAGTTCATCAATGACAACCCGACGGTGGTCATGCTGGCCCTGGGCTTCCTGATCATGATCGGCATGACCCTGATCGCCGAAGGTTTCGGTGCCCATGTGCCAAAAGGTTATGTGTACGCGGCCATGGCCTTCTCGGCGGCCATCGAGGGGCTGAACATGCTGGCTCGTCGTGCCCGGCAGAAGCGGGTGGCGGCGGAGGCGGAAGTCGAAGCCTGATTTGCGGCAACAACCGACGGCGGCCTGTGTTCAAGGACACAGGCCGCCGTTTTTTATTGGGCAGAAGAAAAAGTGCCAGTCAGTGCGCGGTGGCGTGATGCCGGGCCGGTTTTGCGGTTTTCGCGGCGGGAGTCGGCAAACGCGGATGATGGTGTCGGCGAACGATCCGCAAGACACCCCAGAGCATGGCAGCGGCAACGGCCAGCCAGCCGCCGATCAGCATCAGGATTGTCGTTGTCAGGCTCATGCATGCCTCCTTGTTGCCCTGTCCAGGGCACACACTCTTCGCAATGGACAGTCTAGTCGCGGATGTGTTTCAAGCCATTGACCAATAGTCGAGTGTCATCGACCGCTTTGCTCTATGGGACGCAAATTACCGCGGCTTAACGCTATACCCCTGTGTCGCGGCGCCCTATGATCAGCGTTTCGGCCGGGGCTCCTGGCTTGGCGTCTGCACAAGAGAGTCATGATGGAACGGATGTTTCTGCGATTTCGAACACTGTTGTTGGCGGGCGCTTGCGCCCTGACGCTGGCCGGTTGCGCCAGTAGCGTGCAGCCGGAGATTCAGCGCCTGCCCGAGCGGGTGGAACTCAACGGCGTGCCGTTTTTCCGCGGCGAAACCTATCAGAGCGGCCCGGGCACCCTGGCCAGCATGCTGTCCCAGCAAGGCATCGCGATCACTCCGGGTCTGCTGGACAAGCCGCTGCACCTGCCTGGCGCGGAGGCGAAGTTGCAGCAGAACATGCTGACCCTGGCGCGTGAGTACGGGATGGTGGTCTATCCGCTGGACGACAATTTATCGGCGCTGCTGACCCAGGTTGCCGCGGGATACCCGGTGATGGTGCGTTACACCGAAGGTTCGGCGTTCTGGGCCGAGCCTCGTTATGCCGTGCTGGCGGGCTATAACCGACACAAGCAGACAGTATTGCTGCGCGCGGGAATGAATCGTCGTCTGTTGATGGACTTTGCCAAGTTCGAGTCGGCCTGGAGCAATGCGGGACACTGGGCGGTGTTGATTCAGGGGCCGACCCAGGTGCCAGCCCAGGTCGATCGCCAGCGTTGGTTGAAGGCAGCCGATGAGTTGGCCCAGGCCGGGCAGGAGAACGCGGCGGCACGGGCGACCAAGGCGTTGAGCGCCAACTGAGGTTGCAGAAACGCTGACGGCGCCCAGGGGCGCCGTCTTTGAAAGGGCCGCGATCGACAGATCCGCGGCCTTTTTTGTGTCTGCCAGCTTCTATTCGGCAGTCTGGGCGACGCCGCTCTGACGGCTTTTCAGGTTTTTGCCGGCCTTGTAGCTCAAGGCGGCATTCGGTACCGAGCCGCTTTTACCGGTTTCCAGCCACTGGCGGATACGGCTGGCATCGGCGAAGTGCGTGTACTTGCCAAAGGCGTCGAGAATCACCAGGGCGACCGGGCGGTTGCTCATGCTGGTCACCAGTACCAGGCAGTGGCCTGCTTCATCGGTAAAGCCGGTCTTGGTCAACTTGATGTCCCAGTTGGCCCTGTTGACCAGGTGATCGGTGTTGCGAAAGCCCAGGGTGTAGTTGGGTTTGCGGAACGCCACGGTCTTTTCCTTGGTGGTGCTCAGCTCGCTCAGCAGCGGGTATTTGCGCGCCGCCAGCAACAGTTTGCTCAGGTCGCGGGCGGTGGACACGTTATGGACCGACAGGCCGGTCGGCTCGACATAGTGCGTGCTGGTCATGCCCAGTGCCTTGGCCTTGGCGTTCATGGCGGCAATAAAGGCTGCGTACCCGCCCGGGTAGTGGTGGGCGAGGCTGGCGGCGGCACGGTTTTCCGACGACATCAGGGCGATCAGCAGCATCTCTTTGCGCGGGAGTTCGCTCTTGAGCTTGACCCGGGAAAACACGCCTTTCATTTCCGGGGTGTTGCTGATGTCCACGGAAATGTACTCATCCAGTGGTTGTTTGGCGTCGAGTACGATCAGACCGGTCATCAGCTTGGTTACCGACGCGATGGGCACGACCACGTCGGGATTGCTGGAGTAGATGACCTTGTTGGTCTGCAGATCCAGCAGCATGGCGCTGCCGGAGGCAATGTGCAGTTGGGAAGGGTCGCGCGGCGCTTCGGTGGTTTCGCGAGCGACGGCGCTCTGCGTGATAAAGGTGCCTGTAAATGCAAAAAATAGGCTCAGGATAGAAAGACGGATTTTCACGCGGGCGGACTCATGAAGTGGATATGCCGTTCTGCAACGGGCTGCTTTCAGAAAAACGTTACATTTTATGAGTATGTGCCAGGAAAGAGCTACACGCCCGTAGGTAAAGGGCTTCAGGTAAATTAAATTTCATCCTGTATCAGTTTTGTATCAGTTTGGTTCCCTCTTTTCTGGTGAGTTGATCGTCACTGCAAGCGGGGGCTACTCGTTTCAGGTTTTCGGCGAGCAGAAACAAAGAACCCCGCCAGTGGCGGGGTTCTTTTATCCGGGCTATTTCCCTGCGTCAGTCGTGCAGCGTTTCTGCCGCATACAACGTGTTTTCCAGCAGGCAGGCGCGAGTCATCGGGCCAACACCGCCCGGTACCGGAGTGATCCAGCCGGCGCGGGGCAGGGCGGTCTCGTAGACCACGTCGCCCACCAGCTTGCCGTCTTCCTGGCGGTTGATGCCGACGTCGATGACGATGGCGCCTTCCTTGATCCACTCACCCTTGACCAGGCCCGGCTTGCCGGCGGCCACGACCACCAGGTCGGCACGTCCGACGTGGCCGGCCAGGTCCTTGGTGAAGCGGTGGGTAACGGTAACGGTGCAGCCGGCCAGCAGCAGCTCCATCGCCATCGGGCGCCCGACGATGTTGGAAGCACCGACCACTACCGCATCCATGCCGTACAGATCGGCACCGGTGCTTTCCAGTAGGGTCATGATGCCTTTCGGCGTGCATGGGCGTAGCAGAGGGATGCGTTGGGCTAGGCGACCGACGTTATAAGGATGGAAACCATCCACGTCTTTATCCGGGCGGATACGCTCCAGCAGCTTGGAGGCATCGAGGTGTTCGGGCAGTGGCAGTTGCAGCAGGACGCCATCGATGTTCGGGTCATCGTTGAGGCGGTCGATCAGGCCAGCCAGTGCTTCTTGAGTGGTGTCAGAAGGTAAGTCATAGGCTTGTGAAAGAAAGCCGACCTCTTCGCAGTCTTTACGCTTGTGCGAGACATAAACCTGAGAGGCCGGGTCGCTGCCGACCAGGATCACCGCGAGACCTGGAGTACGCAGGCCTTGCTGGCGACGCTCGGCGACACGTTTGGCGATCTGCTGGCGCAGGCTAGCGGCGATCGCTTTGCCGTCGATTAGTTGTGCAGTCATGACGCGTGATTAACCATCGAGAGGGAGAGAAAAAGAGAACGCATTCTCGCATGCCAGGACGTGAGGGCAAAGGCGCTTGGTCTGCAAATTCCCCTAACTCCTTTAATTAAATGAATTTTTTTCAAAAAAGAGTTGACGACCTAACGGCTCGTCTATAACATTCGTCGCACTTGTCGGGCACAGCCTAGCACTGGTTAAGAAGGTCGGGCAGAGTTGATGTTTAGCTCGTAACGACTGAAAGCACTTAGTTTGTAATCATTAAAGAATACAGATTAATAAGGCGCCCGTAGCTCAGCTGGATAGAGCATCCGCCTTCTAAGCGGATGGTCGCAGGTTCGAGTCCTGCCGGGTGCGCCATTAGGCAGCTTTGGCACAAGTAACGCAACAACGCAATATGGTGGGCGTAGCTCAGTTGGTAGAGCACAGGATTGTGACTCCTGTTGTCGTGGGTTCGATCCCCATCGTCCACCCCATATTCCGAAAGGCGCCAGATTAATAGTCTGGCGCCTTTGCTTTAAAAGCTTGATACGCGGACGTGGTGGAATTGGTAGACACACTGGATTTAGGTTCCAGCGCCGCAAGGTGTAAGAGTTCGAGTCTCTTCGTCCGCACCAATTAAGTAGCTATTTATATAGCAGAAAACGGCGCAGCACCTGAAAAGGGCTGCGCCGTTTTCGTTTCAGAAGTCTGTATTTCCAGCGGGTTGCAGGTAGTGGGCCGGGGAGGCGACGAAATACTCGTCCTTTTGTCGCTGGAATGCTGAAGGTTTACCGGTCGGGCTGTGGTTTGCTCCGATCATCAGGGGTGTGACGTGCCATTCCTTCTATATATAGAAGCATGGGTGCAGAGGCCCTGGTTTGATTCGCTGTATTTGCTCTCAGGGCGCGGCTCAACCGTTGGTCCCCGCCTTTAAATCGCCGGCTGTTTTTTTACCCGTTTTCAGTAGGGTGACTTCTTGAGTTTGACCCACTAGAATGCATGCCCTTGATTCTGGGGTCGGAAACGGCCGGCTAACGTCTGTGCAACGAGGAATATCCATGCAAGTTTCTGTTGAAAATACTTCTGCTCTTGAGCGCCGCATGAGCATCACCGTGCCGGCTGAGCGCATCGAGACACAGGTCAACAAGCGTCTGCAGCAGACTGCCCAAAAGGCCAAGATTCCAGGCTTCCGTCCTGGCAAAGTCCCAATGAGCGTGATCCGTCAGCGTTATGAAGCTGATGCGCGTCAAGAAGCTGTGGGCGATGTGATCCAGGCTTCCTTCTACGAAGCTGTTGTCGAGCAGAAGCTGAACCCGGCTGGCGCTCCTTCGGTTGAGCCAAAGGTTCTGGAGAAGGGCAAGGATCTGGAATACGTTGCAACGTTCGAAGTGTTCCCTGAGTTCACCGTTGCCGGTTTCGAGTCCATCGCCGTTGAGCGCCTGAGCGCTGACGTGGCTGATGCCGATCTGGACAACATGCTGGAAATCCTGCGCAAGCAGAACATTCGCTTCGAAGTGGCCGACCGCGCCGCTCAGAACGAAGACCAACTGAACATCGATTTCGTCGGCAAGGTCGACGGTGAAGTGTTCGCTGGCGGTTCCGCCAAGGGCACTCAGCTGGTGCTGGGTTCCGGCCGCATGATCCCAGGCTTCGAAGAAGGCCTGGTTGGCGCCAAAGCGGGTGAAGAGCGTGTTCTGAACCTGACTTTCCCAGAGAACTACCAGAACCTGGACCTGGCTAACAAAGCCGCCGAGTTCACTGTCACTGTCAACACCGTTTCCGAGCCTAAGCTGCCAGAGCTGACCGAAGAGTTCTTCGCTCAATTTGGTATCAAAGAAGCCGGTCTGGAAGGTTTCCGCGCCGAAGTTCGCAAGAACATGGAGCGCGAACTGCGTCAGGCCATCAAGTCCAAGGTCAAGAACCAGGTAATGGACGGCCTGCTGGCTGCCAACCCGATCGAAGTGCCTAAGGCTCTGCTGGACAACGAAGTGAACCGTCTGCGCGTTCAGGCCGTTCAACAGTTCGGTGGCAACATCAAGCCTGATCAACTGCCGGCCGAGCTGTTCGAAGAACAGGCCAAGCGTCGCGTTGTACTGGGTCTGATCGTGGCCGAAGTGGTCAAGCAGTTCGACCTCAAGCCTGACGAAGCCCGCGTGCGCGAGCTGATTCAGGAAATGGCTTCTGCTTACCAAGAGCCAGAGCAGGTCGTGTCCTGGTACTACAAGAACGAGCAGCAACTGAACGAAGTCCGTTCGGTTGTGCTGGAAGAACAAGTTGTGGATACTGTTCTGCAGAAAGCTAGCGTGACCGACAAATCGGTCTCTTACGAAGAAGCGGTCAAGCCGGTAGAAGCACCACAAGCCGACTGATTTTTTACTCGTTCGAAAATACACACCATAAGCCAGCCTTCGCGCTGGCTTATGCGTATTCAAGACATGACTATTTGGGAGTGACTGCAGGACATGTCCCGCAATTCTTATTATCAGCAGAGCTCTGACATCCAGGCCGCAGGCGGCCTGGTCCCGATGGTTATCGAGCAGTCCGCCCGTGGCGAACGCGCCTATGACATCTACTCGCGCCTCCTCAAGGAGCGGGTGATCTTCCTGATTGGCCCGGTAGAAGACTACATGGCCAACCTGGTCGCGGCACAATTGCTCTTCCTTGAAGCGGAAAACCCGGACAAGGACATCCATCTCTACATCAACTCGCCAGGCGGTTCGGTGACTGCAGGCATGTCGATCTACGACACCATGCAATTCATCAAGCCGGACGTTTCCACCATCTGCATCGGCCAGGCCTGCAGCATGGGGGCCTTCCTGCTCGCCGGTGGCGCAGCGGGCAAGCGTCATTGCCTGCCTAACTCGCGGATGATGATTCACCAGCCATTGGGCGGTTTCCAGGGTCAGGCGTCGGATATCGACATCCATGCCAAGGAAATCCTGCACATCCGTTCGCGTCTGAACTCGCTGCTGGCTCATCACACCGGTCAGAGCCTCGAGACCATCGAGCGCGACACCGAGCGCGACAACTTCATGAGCGCAGAGCGTGCGGCTGAATACGGCCTGATTGACTCTGTGATCACCAAGCGTCAAATGCCTGCCTAAGCAACTCAAATGTAGGTGGCTGGTTTAACCGGCCACCTGTGGGCTTGAAAAAGCCCGCAATTGCCTTCATCTTGTGTTGCAAGCCTATCGGATTTGGATCGATCGAATGACTGACACCCGCAACGGCGAGGACAACGGCAAACTGCTTTATTGCTCCTTCTGTGGCAAAAGCCAGCATGAAGTACGCAAATTGATTGCCGGCCCCTCGGTCTTTATCTGCGACGAGTGCGTCGACCTGTGCAATGACATCATCCGTGAGGAGGTGCAGGAAGCACAGGCCGAAAGTAGCGCGCATAAATTGCCTTCGCCTAAAGAAATCAGCGGCATCCTTGATCAGTATGTGATTGGTCAGGAACGTGCGAAAAAGGTTCTGGCAGTAGCGGTATACAACCACTACAAGCGCCTCAATCAGCGTGACAAAAAGAATGACGAGGTCGAGTTGGGCAAGAGCAACATCTTGCTGATCGGCCCTACAGGTTCGGGCAAGACTCTGCTGGCAGAGACCCTGGCGCGCCTGTTGAATGTACCGTTCACCATTGCCGACGCCACCACCCTGACCGAAGCCGGTTATGTGGGTGAGGACGTCGAGAACATCATTCAGAAACTGCTGCAGAAGTGCGATTACGATGTAGAGAAAGCTCAAATGGGCATCGTCTATATCGATGAAATCGACAAGATTTCCCGCAAGTCTGACAACCCTTCGATTACCCGTGACGTTTCGGGTGAAGGCGTGCAGCAGGCCCTGTTGAAACTGATCGAAGGTACTGTGGCTTCCGTTCCGCCTCAAGGTGGTCGCAAGCATCCGCAGCAAGAGTTCCTGCAGGTCGATACGCGCAACATCCTGTTCATCTGTGGTGGTGCGTTCTCGGGGTTGGAAAAGGTTATTCAGAACCGTTCGACTCGCGGCGGCATCGGCTTCAATGCCGAAGTACGCAGCAAGGAAGAGGGCAAGAAGGTCGGCGAATCCCTGCGTGAAGTCGAACCGGACGATCTGGTCAAGTTCGGCCTGATTCCGGAGTTCGTGGGGCGTCTGCCGGTTCTGGCAACCCTGGACGAGTTGGATGAAGCAGCGCTGATCCAGATCCTCACCGAGCCGAAGAACGCCTTGACCAAGCAGTATGCCAAGCTGTTCGAGATGGAAGGCGTCGATCTGGAGTTCCGTACCGATGCCCTCAAGTCGGTCGCCAAGCGTGCGCTTGAGCGCAAGACCGGTGCTCGCGGATTGCGTTCGATTCTCGAAGGCGTGTTGCTCGACACTATGTATGAGATCCCCTCGCAGTCCGAGGTGAGTAAAGTAGTGATCGACGAAAGCGTTATAGAAGGTAAGTCCAAGCCACTGTATATCTATGAAAACAGTGAGCCGACTGCCAAGGCAGCCCCGGACGCCTAAGCGCCGGACTGCTGGTTTGACAGAAGGGGCCTTCGGGCCCCTTTGCTTTTACTGCCTTTAAAGTACTGTCTTTGAGCTTGTTTTTTTTCGAGGCAGCCCCCATCTTGGTTTCAAGCTTACTTCCATCTGTTTACGGCCTTATGGCCGCCGTAGAGGCGAAATCATGAAGACAACCATCGAATTGCCTCTCCTGCCATTGCGTGATGTCGTGGTTTATCCGCACATGGTTATCCCGCTGTTCGTGGGGCGCGAGAAGTCTATCGAAGCCCTCGAGGCTGCGATGACGGGCGACAAGCAGATTCTTCTGTTGGCTCAGAAAAATCCTGCTGATGATGATCCCGGTGAAGATGCACTCTATCGCGTAGGTACCATTGCCACTGTTCTGCAATTGCTCAAGTTGCCCGACGGCACCGTCAAAGTACTGGTCGAGGGCGAGCAGCGGGGCGCTGTGGAGCGTTTCAGCGAAGTGGATGGCCACTGCCGTGCCGAAGTCTCCCTGATCGATGAGGTGGACGCTCCTGAGCGTGAGTCGGAAGTCTTTGTCCGTAGCCTGCTGTCCCAGTTCGAGCAGTACGTGCAGTTGGGCAAGAAGGTCCCCGCCGAAGTGCTGTCGTCCCTCAACAGCATCGATGAGCCGAGCCGCCTGGTAGACACCATGGCCGCCCATATGGCGCTGAAGATCGAGCAGAAGCAGGAAATTCTCGAAATCATCGACCTGTCGGCGCGTGTCGAACACGTGCTGGCGTTGCTGGATGCGGAAATCGATCTGTTGCAGGTCGAGAAGCGCATTCGCGGTCGCGTGAAGAAGCAAATGGAGCGCAGCCAGCGCGAGTACTACCTGAATGAGCAGATGAAGGCCATTCAGAAAGAGCTGGGCGACGGTGACGAAGGTCACAACGAAGTCGAAGAGCTGAAAAAGCGCATCGACGCCGCCGGCTTGCCAAAGGATGCCCTGGCCAAGGCCCAGGCTGAGCTGAACAAGCTCAAGCAGATGTCGCCGATGTCAGCTGAAGCCACAGTGGTGCGTTCGTACATCGACTGGCTGGTTCAGGTGCCGTGGAAGGCCCAAAGCAAGGTTCGTCTGGACCTGGCGCGTGCCGAAGATATCCTCGATGCCGATCACTATGGCCTGGAAGAAGTCAAAGAGCGGATTCTCGAATACCTCGCCGTGCAAAAGCGTGTGAAGAAGATTCGTGGTCCGGTACTGTGCCTGGTCGGGCCTCCAGGGGTCGGTAAAACCTCCCTGGCAGAGTCGATTGCTCACGCCACTAACCGTAAATTCGTACGCATGGCTCTTGGCGGCGTGCGCGATGAAGCGGAAATTCGTGGCCATCGTCGTACCTATATTGGTTCGATGCCGGGAAGATTGATTCAAAAGATGACAAAGGTGGGCGTTCGCAACCCGCTGTTCCTGCTCGATGAAATCGACAAGATGGGCAGCGACATGCGCGGCGATCCGGCTTCGGCATTGCTCGAAGTGCTCGATCCCGAGCAGAACCACAACTTCAACGACCACTATCTGGAAGTCGATTACGACCTCTCCGATGTGATGTTCCTTTGCACCTCCAACTCGATGAATATTCCGCCAGCGTTGCTGGACCGGATGGAGGTGATTCGTCTGCCGGGTTACACCGAGGACGAGAAGATCAACATCGCGGTCAAATACCTGTCGCCGAAGCAGATCCAGGCCAACGGCCTGAAGAAAGGCGAGCTGGAATTCGACGAAGAAGCCATTCGCGACATCATCCGCTATTACACCCGCGAAGCCGGTGTACGTGGGCTGGAACGCCAGATCGCCAAGGTTTGCCGCAAGGCGGTGAAGGAGCATGCGCTGGAAAAACGCTTCTCGGTGAAGGTCACTTCCGACCTGCTGGAGCACTTCCTCGGCGTGCGCAAATTCCGCTACGGCCTGGCCGAGCAACAGGATCAGATCGGTCAGGTAACGGGCCTGGCCTGGACCCAGGTCGGTGGTGAGCTACTGACCATCGAAGCCGCCGTGGTACCTGGCAAAGGTCAGTTGATCAAGACCGGTTCGCTGGGCGACGTGATGGTCGAATCGATCACTGCGGCACTGACGGTGGTGCGCAGCCGTGCGAAGAGCCTGGGAATCCCCCTGGACTTCCACGAGAAGCGCGACACCCATATCCATATGCCGGAAGGGGCGACTCCGAAAGATGGCCCTAGCGCTGGCGTAGGCATGTGCACGGCCCTGGTTTCTGCACTGACCGGTATTCCGGTGCGGGCTGATGTGGCCATGACCGGGGAAATCACCCTGCGTGGTCAGGTGTTGGCTATCGGTGGTTTGAAAGAGAAACTTCTTGCAGCACATCGTGGTGGAATCAAGACCGTCATCATTCCAGAAGAGAATGTGCGCGATTTGAAGGAAATTCCTGACAATATCAAGCAGGATCTGCAAATTAAGCCAGTTAAATGGATTGACGAAGTCCTCCAAATTGCGCTGCAATACGCGCCGGAGCCCTTGCCGGATGTGGCTCCCGAGATAGTTGCAAAGGATGAAAAACGCGAGTCTGACTCTAAGGAAAGAATTAGCACGCATTAGTACGCATTAGCCTGGGGGGCTTCCTTGACAGCTTTTTAGAGCCCTTGTTATAAAGCGGCTCTTAAGTGTCTGTAGGCCATTCAGCACTGGTTTTTGCTTTCACCAAAAAACTTAGAATCATACTCAAATAGATATATAAGGGGACTTAGAGTGAACAAGTCGGAACTGATTGATGCTATCGCTGCATCTGCTGATATCCCGAAAGCTGCTGCTGGCCGTGCGCTGGATGCAGTAATCGAATCCGTCACTGGCGCTCTTAAGGCTGGCGACTCCGTTGTACTGGTTGGTTTCGGTACTTTCTCTGTTACCGATCGTCCTGCTCGCATTGGTCGTAACCCACAGACCGGTAAGACGCTGGAAATCGCTGCAGCCAAAAAACCAGGTTTCAAAGCCGGTAAAGCACTGAAAGAAGCTGTTAACTAAGCCTCCTTCAAGCCTTTGCCTACCCGGGTCGGGGTCTTTCCCGACCTGGCAGCGGAGCGGTAGGGCAGCCGGTTAGAAATCCGGTTTGTCACATCGGGGATCGAAGGTTCGAACCCCTGTCCGCTCCGCCAGTTACGAGAAAGGCGCATCCTCGGATGCGCCTTTCTTCTATCCGGACTCTACCCACGCTCCACGGTTGCTTAATTTGAAGTACAACCGTTTCTGGGGGACGCATGCTGCAGAATATCAGGGACAATTCACAAGGCTGGATTGCCAAGACCATTATCGGGGTCATCGTCGCACTGATGGCGCTGACCGGTTTCGATGCCATTTTTCAAGCCACTTCCACCAGTCAGGACGCGGCCAAGGTCAATGGCGAAGAAATCACCCAGAATGAGTTGAGCCAGGCGGTTGATATGCAACGCCGTCAGCTCATGCAACAACTGGGCAAGGATTTCGACGCTTCCTTGCTCGACGAGAAGCTGCTGCGTGAAGCCGCTCTCAAAGGTCTGATCGACCGCAAGCTGCTGCTGCAAGGTGCGGAAAACTCCAAGTTCGCGTTCTCTGACGCCGCTCTGGATCAGGTGATCCTGCAAACGCCGGAATTCCTGGTGGACGGCAAGTTCAGCCCTGAGCGTTTCGACCAGGTGATCCGTCAGCTGGGTTATAGCCGGATGCAGTTCCGTCAGATGCTGGCTCAGGAAATGCTGATCGGCCAGGTACGCGCTGGTCTGGCTGGCAGCGGTTTCGTGACCGATGCACAGGTGCTGGCATTCGCTCGTCTGGAAAAGCAGACCCGCGATTACGCTTCCCTGACCATCAAGGCCGACCCCGCGGCAGTCAAGCTGACCGACGATGAGGTCAAGGCTTACTACGACGAACACGCCAAGGAATTCATGTCGCCGGACCAGGTGGTTATCGACTATCTGGAGTTGAAGAAGGCATCCTTCTTCGATCAGGTCAGCGTCAAGGACGAAGACCTGCAGGCGCTGTATCAGAAAGAAACCGCCAACCTGTCCGAGCAGCGTCGTGCCGCGCACATCCTGATCGAAGTGAACGACAAGGTGAACGAAGCGCAGGCCAAGGCCAAGATCGAAGAGATCCAGGCGCGTCTGGCCAAGGGCGAAAGCTTCGAGGCGCTGGCCAAGGAGTTCTCCCAGGATCCGGGTTCGGCGAACAACGGTGGTGACCTCGGTTATGCCGGCCCTGGCGTCTATGACCCGGCCTTCGAGGAAGCGCTGTACGCCTTGAACAAGGACCAGGTATCGGCACCGGTACGCACCGGTTTCGGTTTCCACCTGATCAAGCTGCTGGGCGTCGAGGCACCTGAAGTGCCAAGTTTCGCCAGCCTGAAAGACAAGCTGACCCGCGAGCTGAAAACCCAGCAGGTCGAGCAACGTTTTGTCGAGGCGACCAAGCAGCTGGAAGACTCCTCGTTCGAGGCCTCGGACCTGGCCCAGCCGGCTCAAGAGCTGAAACTGACCGTGCACACTTCCGCACCGTTCGGGCGTGAAGGGGGCGAGGGCATCGCCGCCAACCGCGCCGTGATTCAGGCTGCTTTCAGCCCTGAAGTGCTGGATGAGGGTGCCAACAGCACCGCTATCGAGCTGGACCCGGAAACGGTAGTGGTCCTGCGCGCCAAAGAGCACCGCAAGCCAGAGCAGCTGCCGTTGGAAAGCGTCGCCAGCAGCATCCGCACGCAATTGGCCAAGGAGCACGCCAGTGCTGCCGCCAAGGCCAAGGCCGATGCCTTGATCACCAGCTTGCGTGAAGGCAAGACCGCGCTGAAGGCGCCTGTCGACGGTCAGAGCTGGAAGGTTTCCGAAGCGGTGACCCGTGGCCAGGAAGGCGTCGAGCCGATCGTGCTGCAGACCCTGTTCCGCATGGCCAAGCCAGCGGCCAAGGACAAGCCGACCTTCAGCAGCGTGACGCTGCCGAACGGCAGCCTAGTGGTCTTGCAACTGAGTGGTGTGAACGAAGCCGCTGCACCAACCGATGAAGAGAAGGCCCAGTACCGCCGCTTCCTCGCGTCGCGTGTGGGTCAGCAAGACTTCGCCGCGTACCGCAAGCAGTTGGAAAACCAAGCTGACATCAAGCGCTTCTGATGCCCGACTGAAGTAACAAACAGGGACCCCGGCCAATGCGCCGGGGTTTTTGTTTTCAGCGTATGGCGGGAAACCCATGGCGTCGGGCGTTCACGGCCACCAGCAGGCAAGCCAGCAACAGGCCGATGATCACCCAGGGAAACGATAATACGCCCGGGCCTTCCAGCAGCACGCCACCCACCAGCCCGCCCCCGGCGATCGCCAGGTTCCAGGCGGTCACCAGCATCGACTGCGCGGCATCGGCAGCGTTCCCGGCAGCTTTGGCCAGCGCGGTTTGCAGCAACGTGGCCAGGCCTCCGAACGACAATCCCCAGAGGGCTATCGAGGCATAGACCGCCATCGGCGTATCGGCCTGGAACGCCAGCAGCAGCGCCGAAAGAGCGAACAGGACGCAACTGACGAGTACCAGTTGACGTAACCAGCGATCGATCAGCAGGCCGACGATCCAGATGCTCAGCAGTGCGGTCAGGCCGAACGTCAGCAGTACCCGGTCAATTTGCCCGCCAATGCCGGCCGGCTCCAGAAACGGTGCGATATAGGTGTACAGGATGTTGTGGCCCAGGACATAAGCGAAGGTCACGAACAGCACCGGCTTGACTCCGGGCAAGGCGAACACGCCCGAGAGCGGCAAGCGTTTGTCGGCGCGCAGGCCGGGAAAGTCCGGCACCTGCCAGCGCACCCAGCCGAGCAACAACAGCGTCAGCAGAGTCATCAGCGCAAAGCTCACCCGCCAGCCCACCAGCGTGCCGAGCAGTGTGCCCGCGGGGATCCCCAGGGACAGTGCCAGTGGTGCGCCAAGCATGGCCACGGCGATGGCCCGCCCCTGCAGGTGCGGGGCGACCATGCGGCTTGCGTAGCCGGCCAGCAGGGCCCAGAGCAGCCCGGCAAATACCCCGGCGAACAAGCGGGCGACCAGGGTCAGGCTGTAGTTGGTGGAGATCGCGGTGACACTGTTGACCAGGGCAAAGCCGCCGATCGCGATCATCAGCAAGGGCCTGCGGCGCCAGCCTTGGGTGAGGATCACCAACGGGATCGCCGCCAGCAGTGAGCCAATGGCGTACAGGGTGACCAGTTGGCCGACCAGCGCCGGGGACACCGCCAGGTCCTGGCTCATCTGCGGCAGCAGGCCCGCGGGCATGGCCTCGGTAAGAATGGTGATGAAGCCGGCGGTCGCCAGCGCCAGCAGGCCACCCAGTGGAAGTCGGTCGCGACGCCTGGACTCGATGTCCAGCAGGTCGGCGGTGGCAAGAGGTTTGGTCATGGTGTCAGGCTCGCTACAGGTTTCAGGAAGTAGGGAGGCTGAGGGTAGGGCGCTGTGGTAAAGAGAAAAATAGGCTAAGGTTCCGAACTTATCGGACATCTGTGTCCGTAATGGTGAGGTCGGCGATGGACTGGTTGAGCAATATCTCGGTCTTCCTGCATGTGGCGAAAACCCGCAGTTTCACCGAGGCGGGGCGGTTGTTGGGGGTATCCTCGTCGGCTGTCGGCAAGAGCATCGCGCGGCTCGAGGAGCGCCTGGAGACCCGGCTGTTCCATCGCAGTACCCGCAGCATCACCCTGACCGCCGAAGGCGCGAGTTTTCTCGAGCGCTGCCGCAGAATTGTCGCCGAGGCCGAGGCGGCCGAATTCGATCTGTGCAAGTCTTCCAATGCCCCGCGGGGCAAGTTGCGAGTCAGCCTGCCGCAGGTTCACGGCCTGGTGATGCCGGTATTGGTGGAGTTCATGCAGCGTTATCCGCAGATCGAACTGGATATCGAGCTGACGGACCGCATAGTGGATGTCGTGGAGGAGGGCTTCGATGCCGTGATACGGACCGGCAGCCCCGGCGACTCGCGGCTGGTGGCCCGGTCGCTGGGCCAGTTCCGCCTGGTGCTGGTGGGCACGCCTGGGTACTTTCGCGAGCGGGGCGTTCCGCAGGCCCCCGCGGACCTGGCTAACCACGGGTGCTTGCGGCATACCTTCCATAACACCGGCAAATTCGAGCATTGGCCGCTGCGACGAGCGGTCGATGCCCCGGAGCCGCTGTTGCCGACGCGTTTTGTCAGTACCTCTATCGAAGCGGTGGACCACGCCGTGCGCAGTGGGCTGGGGATCGCCTGCCTGCCCGATTTCATGGTGCGTGAGGCGGTTGCACGGGGCGAGTTGCAGCAGGTGCTCGATGAGCATCTGGAACACAGCGGCACCTTCTGGCTGCTCTGGCCTGCGAGCCGGCACACCGCCGCCAAGCTGCGGGTGTTCATCGATCATCTGTGTGCGCGACTTTTTCCGGCAAACCGTGGTCAGTAACCGTGTATTAATTTTTAAGACACTAATCCGCGCGCCCTGTGGCCTCGAACTGTTGCACAATACGCCCCGGACCGTTTTCCTCAGGATTTTCGATGCATAGATCATTTCACCTGCGTGCTGCCGGGTTGACGCTGCTGCTGGCGGCCATCGCCGGTTGTTCGTCGCAGAAGACCGCCATTTACGAGCATGAAAACTTCGATGACTCCGGCACTTTTTCGCGCAATTACCCGGTGAATGAGACGGCGTCCTGCGAGGCCGCCCGTCGCGCCTTGCTCAGCCAGGGCTACATCATCACCAGCAGCGATCCGAAGCTGGTCAGTGGTCACAAGAGCTTCCAGCAGACCGGCGAAACCCACATGGAGATCAGCTTCAGCGTGGTGTGCGCCCAGGATGGCAACAGCGGCCACCGTTCCACGGTGTTCGCCAACGCCCTGCAAGACCGTTATGCCCTGAAGAAGGTCAACAACTCGGCAAGCCTGGGGGTGGGTGTGCTGGGCTCGGTATCGATGCCGATCGGCTCGACCGACGACTCGATGGTCAAGGTCGCCAGCGAGACGGTTTCCTCGGCGAAGTTCTACGAGCGTTATTTCGCCCTGGTGGAGCTGTTCCTGCCGCAGGAAGCGAAAAAGGCCGCGCACATCATCGAGAAACCCAAGACCGATCTGGGCGTGCCCGAACCCAAGCCCGCCGAGCCTGCCGCGGCGCCTGCCCCGGCGCCAGTGACGCCACAACCGGCGCCTGTTGCACCGGCCGCCGAGCCGGCCCCGGCCACTCCGTCCGTTGCGCCAGCCGAATCGAACCTCTCGCAACCGCTGGCACCACCGGCGGAAGCGGCGCCCATTGCGCCGGGCGCACCTGCCGAGCCGACGCCGCCCACCGAGATCGTTACCCCGCCTCCCGCCAGCACCTTGCCGGCCCCGACAGAGCCGATTCCGGCGCTGCCACAGTAAGCATCTGCGGATAGCTGCGAGATCGACCCAGGTGTCGATCCCGCGGTTGCCGAGCCTCTCTGAACATTTCTTTGCCCGCTCGCGGGTAAATCCGTTGCCAGCTGCTACGTTCCATTTGAGGGACGCAGATTGCGCACGGTATTTTTTCTGTCATACCGGCACTTTATGCTGACGGCTAAGTCAGTAAGAAGACTACTCAGCGAGCAGATTACCTACACCCCACACACAAGGAGTCCGCCATGGACGATTACCAAGAAGAACTGCTGGAATTCCAGGCTTTCGAACTGGACCCGCTGGAACCCGCAGAAGACGCCACCGAGCTGTAACGCCGGTGGCGTTTTTTTAGGCGGACTGCCGGTGGCTGCGACGAAACTCACCCGGTGTCTGGCCGCTCCAGCGCTTGAAGGCGCGTTGAAAGGCCTCGGCTGAGGCAAACCCCAACAGATAGGCAATTTCCCCGAAGGCCAGTTCGGTATCGCGAATGTAGGTCATGGCCAGGTCGCGGCGGGTGTCGTTGAGAATGGCGCGAAACTGCGTGCCTTCCTCGGCCAGTTTGCGGCGCAAGGTCCAGGTTGGCAGCTTCAGGCGTGCCGCCACTTCTTCCAGGTCGGGTTCCCGGCCACCATTGAGCAAAGGCCCCAGCAACTGAGTGATGCGTTCACGCAGGCTGCGGGTGCGGGTCAGTTGCTCCAGTTCCCGTTCACAGAGTTGCAGCAGATGGCGCCAGGTGCTGGGGCAGTGTTCGACATTGCGCTGGGCCAGGGTGGCCTGGCTCAGGCGCAGCTGATTGTGCTCGGCGCCGAACTGGATCGGACAATCCCCCAGGCTGGTGTAGCGGTCGCGGTAATCGGTCTGGGCAAACTCGATCTCGATGCGTTCGGCCTTGACCGGTAAGCCGAGGCTGCCCAGTTGCTGGAGCCAGCCGGCCAGGATCGAATCCACCACAAAGCGGTTATAGGCGTTATAGGGGCTGATGGAATAGAAACGCAGCCAGGCACCGTCGGCGTCTTCGTGGAAGCTCGACTGGCCGCGATAGTTCGAACCGTACAGGGCTTCGAAGCGGGTCAGGCAGCGCGCAGCTTCACGCACGGTCGGCGCCTGGGCGGCGGTGACGCCCGCCAGCCCGGCCTGGCTCAGGCGGCTGAGCTGGCCCATGCGTAGCCCCAGCGCCGGATCGCCGGTCAGTTGAATCGCCGCGTGGCCCAGGCGCATGTAACGGGGAATCGACAGCCGCGCCCCGGCCTCGGCCAGGCGCGCGGCATCCAGTCCGTATTGTTCCAGCAGCGGCTGCGGGTCGAGGCCATGGCTGCGCACCGCGTCGGCCAGGCTATGGACGAAGCCCACCGACAGGTCTCCGAGGCGCATCGGCTGGGGCTTCATGGATTTACAGCCAGATATTCAGCAAACGCGCGCCACGGGCATCGCCATCGGCGAAGTGCTCGCCGTTGCTGTTGATGAAGCTTTGTCCGGCGCTGCCCTGATCCCAGAACTGGCCGCGCAGAAACACGCTGACGCCGGCGCTGGCCAGGCTGCTGGGCACGCGACTGGTCAGGGTCAGGCGACGCCAGGCCTCGCCTTCGCTGACTTCTTCCGGCTTGAGGCTGACCTCGCTCGGGGTCGAGAGGTTCTTGTAGCCGCGCCACGGCCGGTCCCAGGCGCCGCGGCCCATGACGAAGGCCGGGACCGCCACCAGTTGCGCGCCCTGGGCGTTGAGCTTGCGGTAGTTGTCCGGGTACCAGCTGTCGCTGCCGATCAGCACGCCCAGGCGGCCGGCCGGGGTGTCGACCACCTGGACAGCCTGGTCGGCGCTGGCCTGGATAAAACCGCGTTCGTCGAAGGTCGGGTACAGCTGGCGTTGCGGCTGGCCGATCGGCAGGCCGTCGCTGCCGAAGACCAGGGTGGTGTTGTACAGCGCGCCGCTGCCGATGCGCAGGTTGCTGCCTTCGATCACCGGCTCGGGCAGGACAATGGAGCCGGCCACCAGGGTGATGCCAAATTCCTTGGCCAGGCCGCCGAACAGCCGCTGGTATTGATCGGCCATGCTCCTGGCCTTCATCCGCAGGTGCGCGTCGTCCAGGCGATTGTCACCCTTGGCGGTGATCAGGGCGCGCAGGAAGGGCAGCGGGTTGCTCACCGCCAGCCAGTTCATCGCCTCTTTCAGGCTGGCGGCCTGGTACAGCTCGTTTTTCTCGCCGCTGACCATCAGCCAGGTGCCGATGTGCTCCGGCAGCACCACCACGGTCTTTTCATTCAGCAGCCCCTGGTCCCGGGCCTGCTGCAGGTAGGCCGCGAGCTTGCGGTGCAGGCGCTCGGGACTCTGGTAGTCGGTGGGGAACAGCTCGGGCTGGATGCCCAGCAGGTTGCCGTGGTCGGCGGGGGTGCCCTGGTCCACCGCGAGCTGGATCCGCAGGTCGGACAGGTAATGACCGATCGGCCGCTCGCGGGTCCACAGGGCGTAGCTGGTGATGGCGGCAATCAGGGCCAGGGTGAAGGTGAAGTACAGAAGTTTGCGCATGGGAAGACAGTCGGCAGCCGTGTGCGGGATTCGCTGACTAGGGTAGGGCCCATGTCCGCGATTGCCAAGGGCGGGCTGCGCATTTGGATCAATAAGTTGTCAGTTACGGTCATTGAGCACCTTGGGGGCTGCTCTTAGTCTGTCGAACATGACCGACGGAGGCCGCAGAGCTTCCGCATTTTTTCCGTGATCGTTCGATGTGGAGTTACCGATGGCCGCCGCTCACTACCCGCATTTGCTGGCCCCGCTGGACCTGGGTTTTACCACCCTGCGCAACCGTACCCTGATGGGCTCGATGCACACCGGCCTGGAAGAAAAGCCCGGTGGTTTCGAGCGCATGGCCGCCTACTTCGCCGAGCGTGCTCGCGGCGGCGTCGGCCTGATGGTCACCGGCGGCATCGGCCCCAATGACGAAGGCGGCGTGTACTCCGGCGCGGCCAAGCTGACCACCGAAGAAGAAGCGCTCAAGCACCGCATCGTCACCCGCGCGGTCCACGAGGCAGGCGGCAAGATCTGCATGCAGATCCTCCACGCCGGGCGTTATGCCTACAGCCCGAAGCAGGTGGCGCCGAGCGCGATCCAGGCGCCGATCAACCCGTTCAAGCCCAAGGAGCTGGACGAAGAGGGCATCGAGAAACAGATCCGCGACTTCGTCACCTGCTCGACCCTGGCGCAGCAGGCCGAGTACGACGGCGTCGAGATCATGGGCTCCGAGGGCTACTTCATTAACCAGTTCCTCGCCGCGCACACCAACCACCGGACCGACCGCTGGGGCGGCAGCTACGAAAACCGCATGCGCCTACCGGTGGAAATCGTCCGCCGCGTGCGCGAAGCAGTAGGCCCGAACTTCATCATCATCTTCCGCCTGTCGATGCTCGACCTGGTGGAAGGCGGCAGTACCTGGGAAGAAATCGTGCAACTGGCCCAGGCCATCGAGCAGGCCGGCGCGACCCTCATCAACACCGGGATCGGCTGGCACGAAGCGCGGATCCCGACCATCGCCACCAAGGTGCCGCGTGCCGCCTTCAGCAAGGTCACGGCCAAGCTGCGCGGTTCGGTATCGATCCCGCTGATCACCACCAACCGCATCAACACTCCTGAAGTGGCCGAGCAGATCCTCGCCGAAGGCGACGCCGATATGGTTTCCATGGCGCGGCCGTTCCTCGCCGACCCGGAGTTCGTCAACAAGGCGGCCGCGGGGCGTGGCGACGAAATCAATACCTGCATCGGCTGCAACCAGGCCTGCCTGGACCACACCTTCGGTGGCAAGCTCACCAGCTGCCTGGTCAACCCGCGGGCCTGCCACGAGACCGAGCTCAACTATTTGCCGGTGCAGCAGATCAAGAAGATCGCCGTGGTCGGCGCCGGCCCTGCCGGGCTGTCCGCCGCGACCGTGGCGGCCGAGCGTGGCCACCAGGTGACGCTGTTCGATTCGGCCAGCGAAATCGGCGGCCAGTTCAATGTCGCCAAACGCGTGCCGGGCAAGGAAGAGTTCTTCGAAACCCTGCGCTACTTCAAGCGCAAACTGCAGACCACCCACGTCGAGCTGTGCCTGAACCGCCGGGTCGATGTCGAGCAACTGGTGGCCGGCGGCTATGACGAAATCATCCTGGCCACCGGTATCGCCCCGCGTACGCCGGCGATCCCGGGTGTCGACAACGCCAAGGTCCTGAGCTACCTGGACGTGCTCTTGCAGCGCAAGCCGGTGGGCCAGAAAGTGGCGGTGATCGGGGCCGGCGGCATCGGTTTCGACGTCTCCGAATTCCTCGTGCATCAAGGCGTGGCCACCAGCCAGGACCGTGAAGCGTTCTGGAAGGAGTGGGGCATCGACACGCACCTGGAGGCCCGTGGCGGCGTCGCCGGCATCAAGCCCGAGCGTCATGCCCCGGCGCGCCAGGTGTTCCTGTTGCAGCGCAAGACCTCCAAGGTCGGCGACGGCCTGGGCAAGACCACCGGCTGGATCCACCGCACCGGCCTGAAGAACAAGCAGGTGCAGATGCTCAACAGCGTCGAATACCTGAAGATCGACGACGCCGGCTTGCACATCCGCATCGGCGAGAGTGGCGAACCGCAGGTCTTGCCGGTGGACAACATTGTGATCTGCGCCGGCCAGGACCCGCTGCGCGAACTGCACGAAGGCCTGGTGGCCGCCGGGCAGAACGTGCACCTGATCGGTGGCGCCGATGTGGCCGCCGAGCTGGACGCCAAGCGCGCGATCAACCAGGGCTCGCGCCTGGCCGCCGAACTCTGATCCAGCGGTAATCAAGGCCACTGCGATTCCGGATCGCGGTGGCCTTGTTGCGTCCGCTGCGCGGCCGATCGCAGCCTGCGGCAGCGGCTACGAAGTAGGGGTGTAGCCGCTGGCGAAGCCTGCGATCGGGGTCGCAGGACCCGCTATCAGGGACTCCGCGGTTTTGCTGATAGACTCCCGCCTCACTCCTTCCAAATCTCTCCATCCATGGCGTTTCCTGCTTCCTTCGACTGGCTGCCCAGCGCACCCTTGCAACCCCTGGACCTCGACTGGCTGACCGAGACCGGGGTCGAGGTGGCGGTCTTGCGCCTGGACCAGATCGACCCGCTGATCTCCGGTAACAAGTGGTTCAAGCTCGCCCCGCATCTGGCGGCGGCGAGCCAAGCCGGCGCTGAGGGCATCATCAGCCTGGGCGGCGCGCACTCCAATCACCTGCACGCGCTGGCGGCCGCCGGCAAGCGTTTTGGTTTCGCCACCGTGGGGTTGCTGCGCGGCCATCCGCAGGACACGCCCACCGTGCTCGACCTGCAAGGCTTCGGCATGCAGCTGCACTGGCTCGGTTACGCCGGCTACCGGGCGCGGCATGAGCCTGATTTCTGGCAACCCTGGCAGGCGCAGTACCCCGGGCTGTTCCCGGTGGCGGAGGGCGGCGGTGGCTTGCTTGGGGCAACCGGCTGCATGCCGCTGGTGAAGCAGCTGCGCAGCCAGCTGGATGCCCTGGGTTGGGACGACTATCACGGCTGGTGGCTGGCCGCCGGCACCGGCACCACCCTGGCCGGGCTGGTGCTGGGGGAGGCTGGCGCCCACCCGGTGTATGGCGCCCTGGCGGTGCCGGACGATCATGGCGTCGCGCAACAGGTGGCGGCGATTGTGCGGGAGGCGGGGCTGCAGGCTGCGCGCTATGAACTGCTCGACAGCAGTCGTGGCGGTTTCGCCAAGGTCGACCCGCTGCTGCTGGCGTTTATCGAGGAGAACGAACGGCACAGCGGCATCCCCCTGGAGCCGCTGTACACCGGCAAGGCCTTGCTGGCCCTCAAGCAACAGGTCGAGGCCGGGCGGTTTGCCGCCGGCAGCCGGCTGGTCTTCGTCCATACCGGCGGCCTGCAGGGCCGCCGGGGTTTCGCCGCGCCGGTGCAGCCTTAGCCGCGCTTGGGCAGCATGCGTTGCAGGGTGTTGTCGCGCATAAAGTAGTGGTGATAAAGCCCGGCCACCGCATGCAGGCCGATCAGCCAGTAGCCGACGGTGCCCAGCAGTACGTGCCAGCCTTCGACCTGCTTGGCGAACTGTTTGTCTTCAGCCACCAGCAGCGGCAGGTCGATGCCGTAGAACATCACCTGATGGCCTTCGGCGCTGGTGATCAGCCAGCCGAGGATCGGCATGGCGATCATGAACAGGTACAGGGCCCAGTGCATCAGCCTGGCCAGGACCGTCTGCCAGCTCGGCGGGGTTGGTAGGATCTTCGGCGCCACCCCCAGGCTGCGGGCCAGCAGGCGCAGCCAGACCAGCACGAACACGGTCAGGCCGAGCATGAAATGCGCTTCCTTGATCAGCGTCCGGCCACCGCTGCCCTTGGGGAAAATACCGCGCAGTTCGATGCAGGCGTACACCGCGATCAACAACACCAGCATCAGCCAATGCAATGCAATCGACACCGTACTGTAACGGCTGTCGGAGTTCTTCCAGGGCATAGATCCTTCCTCGTTCATCAGGTCAGTTGTCTCCGTTCTTAACGACGGAATGCGGTAACTGTAATCCTGTTTCCGAGGCTCTGCCCGGGGCAAATGCGCGGTTTGAGCGGGTAGCGGAAAAAAAATGGCAGCCGCGGATCGGGGCTGCCGTTGGGGGGAGGCAAGTGGCCGATCAGCTGCTTTGCGGCATCTCGCCGTTGGCCAGGCGCTGGTTGATGTCGGCGATCACCTGCGGCAGGTCGCTGATGGTGTCGATCATGTAGTGCGGGCGCGAACCTTCGAACAACGCGTGGATGCGCTGGCGCTCGCCGGCCAGGGTGTTGCTGCCCAGGGCACGATAACCTTCGTAGGTCAGCCCCAGGGCGTTGCCGGAGCAGATCAGGGCCACGGTCCACATGCCAGCGCGCCGTCCTTCGAGAATGCCCGGCACGGTGTCGTCGATCTTCACGCAGGCGGCGACATCGTCGATCCCCAGGGCGATCACGTTGGCCAGGGCCTGGGCCGGCCATGGGCGGCCGTTCGGCACTTCATCGGTGGCCACCACATGGTCGGCGACGTAGCCATGGGTCGCGGCCAGTTCCACCACCTTGTCCATGACCTGCTTCGGGTAGCCGGAGCAGGAGCCGATCTTTATGCCTTGCCGGCGCAGGATGGCGATGGTCTCCAGGGCGCCGGGAATCAGCGCCGAATGTTCGGCGATCTTTTCGATCTGCAGCGGCATGAAGCGCTGGTAGATGGCGGTGACATCCTCATCGGTCGGGGTGCGGCCGAACACCTGGCGATAACGCTCGGCAACCTGCGGCAGGTCGCACAGGGTGCGGATATGGTCCCACTTGCCCATGCCCATCGGGCCGCGGGCTTCTTCGATGGAGACCTGCACATCGAACTCGGCGAAGGCTTCGACGAAGATCTGGGTCGGCGCGAAGGAGCCAAAATCGACCACGGTGCCGGCCCAGTCGAGGATGGCGGCTTGCAGCTGGTTGGGGGTGTTGTAGTGCATGTCTGGAAAACCCGTATAGGAGCGAGCTTGCTCGCGAAAAAAAGTTGGGGGGCCGCGCCGTCTGTATCGCGAGCAAGCTCGCTCCTACAGGCCGTGTGGTGGTTGTAGCAATCAGATATCCAGCACTTGCATTTCCCGCAGCACGTCGGCGATGGCCTGGACCGCGGCGCGCATCCCGGCCGGGTCGACGTGGCCGATGCAGCCGACGCGAAAGGTTTCGACCTGGGTCAGCTTGCCGGGATAGAGGATGAAACCCTTGGCCTTGACCCGTTCGTAGAACTCCTTGAACTGGTAGCGCGGACCTTTCGGCGCGTGGAAGGTGACGATGATCGGCGCCTGGATCGCCGCCGGCAGGAAGCTGCGCAGGCCCAGTCGCGCCATGCCGTCGAGCAGCGCCTGGCAGTTGGCGGCATAACGCTGGTGGCGCGCCGGCAGGCCGCCTTCTTCGTGGTATTGCAGCAGCGCTTCGTGCAGCGCCGCGACCACATGGGTCGGCGGCGTGAAGCGCCATTGCCCGGTCTTGACCATGTAGCCGTGCTGGTCGTGCAGGTCCATGGCCAGCGAGTGCGAGTTGCCGGCGGCCGCGGCCAGGGCTTCCTTGCGGGCGAAGACGAAGCCCATGCCGGGGACGCCTTCCAGGCATTTGCCGGACGCGGCGATCAGCGCGTCGAACGGCACATGCCGGGCATCGATCGGCAGGGCGCCGAAGGAACTCATGGCGTCGATGATCAGGCGCTTGCCGTGACCGGCCACGACCTGGGCGATCTCCGGCAGCGGGTTGAGGATGCCGGTGCTGGTTTCGCAGTGGATCAGTGCCACATGGGTGATGGCGACGTCGGCTCGCAGCAGGCGATCGACGTCGGCGGCGCTGGTCGGCTGGTCCTCGGCGGTTTCGAAGGTGCTGAAGTCGCGGCCCAGCACTTCGCAGATCTTCGCCAGGCGCTTGCCGTAGGCACCGTTGATCAGCACCAGCACCTTGCCGCCCCGTGGCACCAGAGTGCCGATGGCGGCTTCCACGGCGAAGGTGCCGCTGCCTTGCAGCGGTACGCAGTGGTGGCTGGCGGCGCCGTTGACGATGGCCAGCAACTGTTGGCAGAGGCTGGCGGTCAGCTGGTTGAAACGGTCATCCCAGGAACCCCAGTCCACCAGCATCGCCTGGCGGGTACGGGCCGAGGTGGTCAGGGGGCCGGGGGTGAGCAGGATGGGCGCGGCAGTACTCAATTCGGGTGTCCTCGCAGAAGCGCTGTGGGATGCGCTTGGGATAAAAACTACGGGGCCTAAATTGCAGTTTGGCTCTTTATCAATCAAATTGTTTGTTGTTATGCCAGCCATAAGTGAGGCCGATAGATATGAACCTGTTCCAACTGCGCGCATTCGATGCCGTGGCCTGTGAAGGCAGCTTCACCCGGGCCGCGGCGCGGCTGTTCATCAGCCAGCCGGCGGTCACCGGGCATATCAAGGCGCTGGAGGAGCACTACCAGATCACCCTGCTGCGCCGCACCGCGCGCCGGGTCGAACTGACGGAAGAGGGCACCCGGCTGGCGGCGATCACCCGCGCCATGTTCGGCCTGGCCGAAGAGGCCCAGGCCATGCTCGAAGCCAACCGGCAATTGCTCACCGGGCGCCTGGAAGTGGCGGCGGACGGCCCGCACCTGGTGATGCCGATGCTCGCCAGCCTGCGCGAGCGCTATCCGGGGATTACCGTCAACCTGCGCCTGGGCAATGCCCAGGAAACCCTCTCTGCGCTGCTTTCGGAGCACGCCGATGTGGCGGTGCTGACCGAGGCCGAGCCACGTAAGGGCCTGCATCTACAGAGTCTCGGCGAGTCGCGGATCTGCGCGCTGGTGCCGCAGGGCCATCCATGGCTGGCCGAACCCGAGGGCGTGCGGCTGGAGCGACTGGACCAGGTGATCATGGTCCTGCGCGAGCCCAGCTCGATTACCCGCCGCACCTTCGATCAGGCCTGCGCCCAGGCCGGGGTCAGCCCCAAGGTGCTGCTGGAACTGGACAGCCGCGAGGCGGTGACCGAGGCGGTGGCGGCGCAGCTGGGGGTGGGCGTGGTGTCGTCGCTGGAGCTCAGCCCCGACCCACGGGTGCGGGCGGTGCCGATCATCGGTGCGGGGCTGCTGAACCGGCACATGCTCGGCTGCATGGAGCGACGTCGGGAGTTGCGCTTGATCCAGGCCTTCCTGGGACTGGCCCCCACAGGCTGACACTGAACCTGTAGCCGCTGCCGCAGGCTGCGATCGGCCCGGAACGGGACGCGCTCTTGAGGCCCCGGGAAGTTTGTCGCAGCCTGCGACCGCGGCTACAGGTCGCGGATCTGACTTTTTGGTCGATTGGTGCCTTCAGGCCGTATAAACTTGCCCATCGCGTCGGCCACATCCAACTCGACGCCACAGATCAAAGAGAGTGAGTAATGGGCGCACAGTGGAAGGTTAAACACAAAGAAGCAGCAGCCAACGCCAAGGGCAAGATCTTCGGCAAGCTGGTCAAAGAGATCACCATTGCCGCCCGCAACGGCGCTGACGTCGCCACCAACGCACACCTGCGTCTGGTGGTGGAGCAGGCGAAAAAGGCCTCGATGCCCCGCGAGACCCTGGAGCGTGCAATCAAGAAAGGTTCGGGCCAGCTCGGCGAGACCGTGCAGTACCACCGCGTGACCTACGAAGGTTTCGCGCCGCATCAGGTGCCGCTGATCGTCGAATGCGTGACGGACAACATCAACCGCACCGTGGCGGAAATCCGCGTGGCCTTCCGCAAGGGCCAGCTGGGCGCTTCCGGTTCGGTGTCCTGGGACTTCAACCATGTCGGCATGATCGAAGCCGCGCCGGACAGCCCGGACGCCGATCCGGAACTGGCGGCCATCGAAGCCGGGGCCCAGGATTTCGAGCCTGGGGACGAGGGCGCGACCCTGTTCCTGACCGAGCCTGCCGACCTCGACGCGGTGCAGAAAGCCCTGCCCGAGCAAGGCTTCACCGTGCTCTCGGCCAAGCTCGGCTACCAGCCGAAGAACCCGGTCAGCGGCCTGTCCGACGAGCAGATGGCGGAAGTTGAAGCCTTCCTCGAAGGCCTGGACAACCATGACGACGTGCAGGACATGTTCGTCGGCCTGGCGGGTTGAGCCCAGCCCGGTGAATCGCGCTACCTGAGCGATTCTTGCGCCAGCCGGCAAGCTCCAGCAGGAGCGAGTTGGCTGGCGATGCTCTTCAAATCCCCCGCAACACGTCCCCGACTTCGGCAAATCCCGGCCGCGCCAGCACCTGCGGCTGACAGCAGTCGTTGACCAGCGCCGCCAGGCGTTCATGCTGCCGCGGGCTCAGGCCCGACTCGACCCTTGCCAGCAACTCCTCCAGCAGAATGCCGAAGGCCCGTACTTCGATGCGTTGCAGGGCCCGGGTTTCCTCGGTGTCGGCCAGCGCATGGAAGGACGCCGCGCCAAAATCCCCCAGCAGGCACTCGCCCTGTGGGTTCCACAGAATGTTATGGCCGTACAGGTCGCCGTGGGTGATGCCCTGGCGGTGCAGGTGCGCGCCAACCGAAGCGATGCCGCGGGCCATGCGCAAGGCCGCGTCGGCGCTGAAGCGGGTGCGCTCGTCGTAGATGTCCCGGGTGCAGGAGGCCAGGCTCGGCAAGGCCGCCAGGTTGCGGTAGCTCGGCTCGATCAACTGCATCACCAGGCCGTTCTGCCCTTCGGGATGATCGCTGATCCGGCCTTCGACCCGGATCAGGTTCGGGTGCCGGCCGGCGCTGATGCAGGCGTTCATTTCATGCAGCGGCGAGCCGTCGCTGGTCATGCTGCCCTTGTACAGCTTGACCGCCACTTCGCTTGGCGCTTGCCCGGGGGGCTGCCAGCGGGCCTGGTGAATCACCCCGGAGGCGCCTTCGCCCAGGCGCTGCTGCACTTCCAGCTCGGCCCAGGGAATGCGTGCCACCGATTCCAGCGCCGCGGCGTCGGCCTCGGATTCCAGCGGGTTACCGGCATAGGCCAGCCAGGTCAGACGCGGCAGGCCAAGCAGGAAGGCCGGCAGTGCGCTGAGCTGGTTGGCAGCGATGCGGATCAGCTCCAACTGCTGGCATTGGCCGAGGCTCTGGGGCAACCGGGTCAGGCGGTTGCCGGAGAGCATCAGCTTTTGCAGGTGCGGGCGCTGGCCCAGTTCGTCCGGCAGTTCCTCGATGCGGTTGTCGGTGAGGATCAGCCAGCGCAACAGCGGCGGCAGGGAGGCGGCGGGCACCCGTTCGATGCGGTTGGCCTTGAAGCCGACCATGCTCAGTTGCGCGCACTGGCCGACACAGGCAGGCATCTCGGTGAAGAGGTTATCGGAGCAGAACAGCACCCGCAGGCGGGTCAGGCGGTGCAAGTCGTCCGGCAGGCTGCTCAGGGCATTGCCGCTGAGGTTGAGGACTTCCAGCGAGTCCGCCAGGTCGAAGATTTCCCGGGGGAATTCGCTCAGCCCGCAAGACAGGTCCAGACGCTTGAGCCCGGTCAATTGGCCGGCTCGCAGTTGGGCAAGGGTATCCATGAACAGGTTCGACACTCAGGCAGGAGGAGGGCGCGTGGCCCTGGAAATGGCCGCCATGATAGCGGCGTGGAGTGGTGGGTGGCGACCGCCGGTTCAGCCCGGCGGCGTATCCGCGCTGATTTCCTGCAGCTGGCCCAGGCGGCTGCGGGTGCGCGCCAGGTCGATGGCGTTACCGCCCAGGCTTTCGCGCAGGGAGCGTTCGCCGATCAGGGTCAGGTGTTTGTCCTGGTCGTACAGCACGTCGATCAGGTTGATAAAGCGTTGCTGCACGGCAATCGGGCATTCGCCCAGCTCGGGCAGCTCGTCGATGATCCAGTGGTCGAAACGCCGGCTCAGTTCCAGGTAGTCCATGACCGCAGTCGGCTGTTCGCACAGGTCACTGAAGGCAAAACCCACGCTGTGCCGTTCGCACAGCCGTACCTGGAGTTGGCGCGCGCCGACCATCAGCGCCGAGGTCGGGCCGTTGCGCCGCGGCAGGCCCAGGCTCCGGCGTTGCTGCTCGCTGCCGGGCCACAGGTAACGGCCCTGGGTGAATACCTGCTGCGAATGGCTGCGGGGCTGGCTGCGGTAGTCGTGGGGGCCGCCGACCTCCATCACCTGCATGCGGCTGCCGATCAGGTCGATCACCGGCTTGAAGCGTGCGTGGTAGAGCGGGTTGGGCAGCAAGCCCTGGGGCGCGTAGTTGGAGGTCACCAGCAGCAGGATGCCGCGCTGGAACAGGGCCTTGAACAGCCGCGTGATCAGCATCGCGTCGCCGATGTCGTGGACGTGGAACTCGTCGAAGCACAATACGCGGCAGTGGCTGAGCAGTTCGTCGAGGGTGGCCTCCAGGGCATCGGGCTGTTCGCGGTGACGGAACATGCCCTGGTGCAGTTGGGCGAAGAAATCGTGGAAGTGCAGGCGCTGTTTTTCCGCCAGTGGGATGGCGTGGAAGAAACCGTCCAGCAGCCAGCTCTTGCCCCGTCCCACCGCGCCATAAAGGTACAGGCTGCGGCTGGCGTTTGGCTTGGCGTCTGGCTGGAGCAGGGCGTTGGCCTGCTGGGCCATGTAGTCGATCACCCGCTGCTGGCTGTGGCTGAGGGTGTAGCCCTGGTCGTGGGCCTTGTGCCGGAAATACTCGTGAATCACTCGGCCGTGGCTGGTGCTGGCGGCGGGCCGGGCGAAGGCCTTGCCGAAGAACGCGCGCAGCCTGGGCCAGCGCGATGGGCGTAGCGAGCGGTTTGGCGGTAAAGCGGCCAATGGTGTCACCCCGATGGTTCCAGGCCAGCTCCCCCCCTGGAACCGGCGCGGTAATTTAACCAATCCCCGGCCCGGCATCCAGCGCTGTCTGAAGGCGCTGATTGGTTCTACGAAAAGTTCTGGTCGGTACAGTTTTTTGCCCGTGTCACTGTGTTCGCCCCTGGTGCATCGGGCGCCCAGGGGGCTGTTTTATTGGCGGGCGGCTTGCCCCCGGCGCTGGCGATTTCCCCGGCGCTGACTAACCTGAGCTGTACCTACCGTTCCTCAAAAGGATTGAGGCGTTGAATGGCAAGCCGGTTTTTTGCAGTCATGAGCATGCTGCTCGCCGCGACAGCATCGGCCGTGGAACTCCAGGTGGAGGTCCGGGTCGACGTGCAGCGTGGCTGCCAGCTGGTGGGGCAGCAGCGCGACGCCGGCGTCGAGCAACTGGGCGTGCTGGATTTCGGCAGCAGCCCGCGTCTCGACAATCCCGCCGGCCCCCTCAGCGCGGCGTTGCTCGACACTCGCCTGCCCAGGCTCGAGTGCAACCCGGACACCCCTTATCAAGTGCGCGTCGATGGCGGGCAACACGGGGGCGTCGGCGAAGTGCGCTACCTGGCCGGCAGTGCCGAACACAGCAAGCCCATTCCCTATCGCCTGTACCAGGACGCGGCCCGGCGCATTCCGCTGCCAGTGGATGTGCCGGTGAGCGGCCGGGTGCCGGATTCGGGTTCGGTGGACCTGCCGTTGTACGGGCGGATCGAACCGCTGGCCGAGATCCCGCGGGTCAGCCGTTATTCCGATCTGCTGAAAGTGACGGTCACCTGGTAGTGGCCGTGAAGGAGCCGTCCGGTGGATCCGGGCAGTACAGGGAGGTCGCTCGCCATGAGCGGTCAAGGGAGAGTCCTGATGGATCTGGGATGGATGCGGTATGACAAGTAGACGCTGGGCGCTGTCGGCCCTGGGTTCCCTGCTACTGCTGGCCGACCATGCGCAAGCGGCGATCAGCGGGCAGATACACGCGCGGCTGACCATTATCGCCGGCTGTGAAGTGACCAATGGCGCGACCCGCACGCCCGAGAATCCGGTTGACGACTTAGGCCTGCTGGATTTCGGCCAGCATGGCCCGACCTGGAGTGCGCCCCTGAGAGCCAATGTCAGCGGTAGCGGCAGTGGGCGCCTGGAGGTGGCCTGCAACCCTTCGGTGACCGGCTTCACCGTGACCATCGACGGCGGCCGCAATGGCGACGGCAACACCCGGCGCCTGAGCAATGGTCGCCAGACCATTGCCTATCGGCTGTTCCTCGATGCCTCCGGCAGCGACAGCTACAGCATCGGTCAGCAACGCAATTTCGCCGTTACCAGTGGGGCCCAGGTACCGATCCCGGTGTTTGGCTCGGTGGTCGCGAATAGCCGGGCGCTGCCGGCAGGGGTCTACACCGACACCCTGACGGTGACGCTGGATTGGTAAACCCAAAGAGGACGAATGTCATGCACATGCTTGTATCCCGGATCGCCTTGTCGCTGCTTGGACTGGTCATGTTTTCCGTGGCCCAGGCCGCGACGGTCACCGGCCAGATCACGTCCAGCCTGATTCTCACCAGCAGTTGCCAGGTCAATGGCGCGGGCGGCAGCAGCGGCCTGAACTTCGGCGCCCTGAACTTCGGCACCAGCGACAGCCTGTTCACCCAGGCTACGGCCCAGGTACTCGGTGGCGGCGGCGGGGCCTTGTCGATCCTCTGCTCCAGTGGCACCAGCCCGGTGGTGACGGTCCGCGCGGGCACCCATGACGGCCAGTCCGCCGGCGGCACCCGGGCCCTGGCCGATGGCAGCGGCAACTTCGTGCCTTACGACTTGTACACCGACTCCGGGCACACGCAGCTCCTGGCCATCGACGATGCCATCAACCTGGCCACCAGCACCGGCGTGGCGCAGACCGTCAACATCTACGGCAAGGCGCTCGGCAAGGCTGGCCTGCCGGCGGGCACCTACACCGATACCGTCGCCGTCGAACTGACCTTCTGACGCCATGACCCGTCACGCGTGCGCAGCGCTGGTACTGCTCGGTGCCAGCAGCCTGCCGCTGCCCCTGGCGGCGGTGACCAGCCAGAGCTTCCAGGTCAGCGCCACGGTGGTTGCCGGGTGCCTGGTGGTGGGTGGCGTGAGCAATTACGGCAACCTGAACTTCGGCAGCCAGTCGGCGTTGTCCACCAGCACGCTGCAGGTCGCCCTGGCGAACAGCGTGCAACTGCAATGCACGCCGGGGGTGACCCTGAACATGAGTGTCGACGGCGGCCAGTACAACAGCAGCGGACGGCACATGCAGCTCGATGGCGGCAGTGCGCGGGTGGCTTATCAGCTGTTTCGCGACGCCGCGTTCAGCCAGAGCCTGGGCATCGGCCAGAGCGTGGCGGTGGCCTATAGCGACGCGAACAACATCAGCCTGCCGATCTACGGCCAGGTGCAATTACCGGGTAATCAGCCTGGGGGGACGTACAGCGATGTGCTGCAGGTGCAGCTGTCGTGGTGATGGAGCAAGACCATAAGGAGTAGCGGTATGTATTCGACTTCCCGGCGGTTGCAGGTCGTTGGTTGTGCCGTGCTGGCCATGGCGTTGCTGGGGGCGGTTCAGGCAAGGGCCGCCAGCTCGGTGCTGATCTGGCCGATCGACCCGGTGCTGGAGGCCGACCAGCAGGCCAGCGCGCTGTGGCTGGAAAACCGCGGCACGGAAACCGCGAACCTGCAGATCCGGGTCTTTGCCTGGAGCCAGAGCGGCTTCGAGGACCAGTACCAGAACCAGCGGGAGGTGATCGGCAGCCCGCCGGTGGCGAAGATCGCGCCCGGGCAGAGGCAACTGGTACGCCTGACCCGGACCCGCGAAGTCCCGCCCGGCCAGGAGCTGGCCTACCGGATCATCATCGATGAAATCCCCTTGGCGCAGCCGCCGATTGCCGAAGGCGAGGGCAAGACGGCGGCGGCCATCCGTTTCCAGATGCGTTATTCGGTGCCGCTGTTCGCCTACGGTGCCGGGCTCTGGAGCAAGGAAGACAGCACTCGCCAACGTGATCCGAAAAGCGCCGGCGTGCCCGAGCTGAGCTGGCGCAAGGTGGCGGTGGATGGCCGCAACTACGTGGAGGTCCGCAACCAGGGCGCGGTGCATGCGCGCCTGACCGACGTGGCGCTCAAGCAGGCGGGGCAGACCCGGCCGCTGGTGGAAGGGCTGCTGGGCTACGTGCTGCCGGGGGCGATCATGCGTTGGCCGGTGCCCGCCGCGCCAACCGCGGACGCGGCGTTGCAGGTGCGGGTCAATGGCGCGCCGCAGGTGCAGAACGTTGCGCCGGCCCGCTGAGGCCATCTACCGCTGCGGGCAGACAAGGGTGCGGGGCTGTCCGGCGATCGGCGATTCAGGCTGACCGGTAGCGGCAGTCACTGCAAGCCATGGAAGAAAGGTGTCCATCGATGGGCGTAACGCTTCAATGAACCTCGGCGCGGCTCGTCGTTTCTGGCGCCCGGGGTGGGCGGTGAGCGGGCTGTGTTGCTGGGTGTTCGCCTCCGGCAGCCCGGGTGGCGAACTGCCGCCGCCGCCCAGCGGCATGGAAGCGATCAGCGATGCCCAGTTGTTTCTGGAACTGGTGGTCAATCAGATGAATACCGGGCGAGTGATCGCCGTCGAGCAACGTGCCGGACGCCTGTTCGTGCCGGCCCAGGCCCTGCGGGAAAGCGGGATGAAATTGCCCGACGGGCTCGACGCCCAGGTCGCCCTCGACAGCCTGCAAGGGCTGCACAGCGACTACGACAGCCAGGGCCAGCGGCTGTTGCTGGAGGTGCCGCCGGACTGGCTGCCGGAGCAATTGATCGGCAGCCGCCAGGCCTATCCACGAACCCCGGCGCTGAGCAGTTTCGGCGCCTTGCTCAATTACGATCTGTACCTCAACGACACCGACGATGCCGGCACCTACCTGGCGGCCTGGAACGAGGTGCGGCTGTTC
Source organism: Pseudomonas sp. NFACC41-3 (assembly GCF_900109505.1). Taxonomy (NCBI): domain Bacteria; kingdom Pseudomonadati; phylum Pseudomonadota; class Gammaproteobacteria; order Pseudomonadales; family Pseudomonadaceae; genus Pseudomonas; species Pseudomonas sp. NFACC41-3. The sequence continues at coordinate 424,203 of NZ_FOAE01000005.1, read as the reverse complement.
GACGGCTGGGGCACCCTGTCCAACACCGGCCAGTACCGGCGGACCTTTTCCGGCCTGGGCGAGGGCACGCTGAACAACGGCTACCGGCGCTATGACACCACCTGGCGTTACTCCGACGACGAGCGTTTGCTGACCTACGAGGCCGGCGACCTGGTCAGCGGCGCCTTGCCCTGGAGCAACTCGGTGCGCTTGGGCGGTGTGCAACTGTCGCGCGATTTTGCCGTGCGCCCGGACCTGGTGACCTACCCCTTGCCACAGTTCGCGGGGGAGGCGGCGGTGCCGTCCTCGGTGGACCTGTTTATCAACGGCTACAAGTCCAGCAGCGCCGACCTGCAGCCGGGGCCCTACACCCTGACCAATATCCCGTTCATCAACGGTGCCGGCGAAGCCGTGGTGGTGACCACCGATGCCCTGGGGCGACAGGTGTCCACCACCGTGCCGTTCTATGTCACCAGCAGCCTGCTGCAAAAGGGCCTGAGCGATTTCTCGGTGGCCGCCGGGACCCTGCGCCGTGACTACACGCTGCGGGATTTCAGCTACGGCCCCGGCGTCACTTCCGGCAGCCTGCGCTACGGCCTGAGCGACAACCTGACCCTGGAAGGCCACGCCGAGGCGGCGCAGTCCCTGACCCTCGGCGGTTTCGGTGGCAACCTGCGCCTGGGCAACTTCGGCGTGCTCAACAGCGCCATCAGCCAGAGCCGTTTCGACGGCCAGGGCGGGCAGCAGGTCAGCCTCGGTTATCAGTACAGCAGCCAGCGCTACAGCCTGTCCTACCAGCGCATGCAGCGCCGCGACGGCTACGCCGACCTGACGGTGGTGGACAGCCCCTACGCCAGCCTCAGCCAGCGCAGCGAACAGCTGACCCTGAGCCTCAACCTCGAGCGCTACGGCAGCCTCGGCGCCGGCTATTTCGATGTGCGCGCCGCGGACGACTCGCGCACCCGCCTGCTCAACCTGACCTGGAGCAAGCCGCTGTGGCGCAGCAGCAGTTTCTACCTGTCGGCCAACCGCGAGATCGGCGACAGCAACTGGGCGGTCCAGGCCCAACTGGTGATTCCGTTCGACCTCCACGGCAGCCTGAGCCTGAGCAGCGAGCGCAGCAAGGACGGGCAGGACCGGCAGCGGGTCAACTACAGCCGGGCGGTGCCCAGCGAAGGGGGTGTCGGCTTCAATCTCGGTTATGCCCAGGGCGATGCGCCGGCCTACCGCCAGGCCGACCTGACCTGGCGTTTGCAGTCGGTGCAATTGCAGGCCGGGGTCTATGGTTCCAGCGAGGCCGAAACCCGCTGGGCCGATGCCAGCGGTTCGCTGGTGTGGATGGACCGCCAGGTGTTCGCCGCCAACCGCATCGACGACGCCTTCGTGGTGGTCAGCACCGACGGCTACCGGGATATTCCGGTGCGCTATGAAAACCAGCTGGTGGGACGCACCGATAAGAACGGCCATCTGCTGGTGCCCTGGAGCAGCGCCTATTACCGCGGCAAATACGAGATCGACCCGTTGAACCTGCCGGCCAACGTGCAGAGCCCGCTGGTCGAACAGCGGGTCGCGGTGCGTCGCGGCAGTGGCTATCTGGTGGCGTTCCCCTTGACCCGCATCGTCGCCGCCAGCGTGGTCCTGGTGGACGCGCGGCACCAGGAGCTGCCCCTGGGCAGTCTGGTGACTCACGAGCAGAGCGGCGCCCAGGCAGTGGTGGGCTGGGATGGCCTGGTGTACCTGGAAAACCTGGCGCCGAATAACAGCCTGCGGGTCAGCCTGGCCGACGGCAGCAGTTGCCAGGTGAGCTTTACCCTGGAGCCGGAGCAGGAACAGGTGCCGTTGATCGGGCCTTTGGTGTGTCAGTGAGGATTCATGAACGGAATCGGGAGGCGGTGAACATGGACAGGTTGCGTGGCTATTGGGGCCAGGGGCTGTTGCTGATGGCGCTGCTGTCGCCGGGGGCGGCCCAGGCCCTGTGCTCGGTGGTCAGTACCTCGCCGGCGAGTTTCGGCACCCTCAGCTCGATCCTGGTGCGCACCACCTCGCAGTCCGCTTCCAGCACCAACGCCGGCCTGGCCTGTACCGGCTCGTTGGCGACCCTGATGGCCAGCAACGACCATTTCTACGCCACCATCACCTCCTCGCAGAGCGGGCTATTGGGCCCCACCGGCGATGTCATCGGCTATACGATCTACGGCGACAACAGCACCAACTACCCCATCAACCGCGGCGTGCAGTTCGACTTCGCGCGCAACTCCATCGTCGATGCTCTGGGGCTGCTGGGCAGCCCGACCGTGGCCAAGGCCATTCCGGTCTACCTGGGTAGCATCACCGGCAGCAACGTCGCCGCCGGCATCTACACCGAGACTTTGAGCATCGCCTGGAGTTGGAACTATTGCGCGGGGATCGGTGCCCTGGGCGTCTGCCTGGGGCGCGATATCGGCAGCGGCGTCGCCAGCCTGACGGTCAACCTGACGGTGGCCAACGATTGCGTGATCACCGCGCCCAATATCAGTTTCGGCAGTGCGCCGGTGATCAGCGCCTTCGCCACCGTCAGCGGGCAGACCATCAACCTCGCCTGCACCAAGGGCAGTGCCTACACCGTGGGCCTGGACGATGGCCAGCATGCCGTCAGCGTCGGCGGGCGGCGGCGGATGATCTCGGGGAGCAACTACCTGGCCTACGACATCTTCAAGAGTGCCGGCACCACCCGCTGGGGCAGCGTGGGCGCGGCGCGGCGGGCCAGTTCCGATGCCGAGGTGAATCCGGGCAACGGCCTGGGCACCGGCAGCCAGGTGTTCAACTACAACGCCCGGATCTACACCGACCAGGCCACGCCGCCGGCGGGGACCTATATCGACAATGTGGTGCTGGATGTGGGGTTCTAGGCGGGGAGAGCGGTTGCTGGCGCTGGGTGCCGGTACGAGCGATGGGGGCGGAGGATTACCGTCCATATCGTGTCGGTCTCAGGCCGGTGGTGACCTGGATATCCTGCGGCCGCTGCGCTGCCGATCGCAGGCTGCGCCAGCGGCTACAGCAGGAGAGTAGCGGCTCTCGGGAGAGGTGTAGCCGCTGCCGCAGGCTGCGATAGGTCCGAAGGACCTTTGGCGGTTTCAAGGCCGGTCCACGGGGGTGCGGCTGCCGTGGTTCAGAACTTCTGGGTGTCCTGCAGCCGCTGCGCCACCGCCGAACCACTGGGGCTGACCATGGCGTAGTTGTAGCCACTGTCGGACCAGTAGTCGGCCTGCAGTTCGCCATCGTTGCGGCTGCCCCGGGGCAGCAGGTAGTTCTTTGGTCCCGGTGGGCGGATATAGAAGCTGATCCTGTGCCCGCCCTGGTCCTCGTACAACACCATCGCCGCCGGCCCTTGATCGGTGCTCAGCAGGCGCCCGCTGACCGCCTGGAAGCCGGATTCGCGCAGGTCCGGCAGGCGCTCGGCCTGGGTGAAGTAGCGGTCGAGCCAGGCCTGCATGGCGCCGTTGCCCTGGACCTTGAGGTCGGCCGGGAGGACGCCTTGCTGGGCAAACAGGCGGTAGGCCTGCAGGGCGTCGGTCATCGGCAGCGGGGCGCTGGCCAGGGTCATTTCCCGCGCCTGCCAGCCACTCAGGCCGCCGACGCCGAGGGCGATCAACAGCAGCGTGGCGCTGGCCAGGTGGCGGCGCGACTGGCGCTTGAGGCGCTGGCGAATCAGCGCCGGGTCGAGGTCGGGGTTGGCCGGTTGTTGCAGGGCGCCGCCGAGGGCCGCGCGCAGCTGCTGGGCGTCCTGCTGCCAGGCCTGGACCTGGGCGGCGAGCTGCGGGTGGCTGCTCAGGTAGGTTTCCAGCAGGCGTCGGTCGCTCTCGTTGAGCCGATGATCGACATAGGCATGCAGGTCGCGTTCGCTGGGGGGCAGGCTGATCATTTGAGTATCCGCAAAGAAGGGCTGCTGATTTCGCCGTCGCTGAGCTGGCGCAGGGCCTGGCGCGCCCGGGACAGGCGAGACATCACGGTGCCGGTGGGTACGTCGAGGATGGTGGCGACTTCCTTGTAGCTCAGGCCTTCCACCGAGACCCAGAGCAGCAGCGCGCGCTGTTCGGCGGGCAGGCGGTCGAAGGCTTCCAGGGTCGATTGCGCAACCACGCTGCGCTCCACCGAAGGCTGGGCGTCGTCACGCCCGGTGAAGAATTCCAGCATGCGTGCATAACGCCGTGAGCGGCGGTGCGCGTCGAGAAACTGCCGGTAGAGAATGGCGAACAGCCAGGCCCGCAGATCGCCCTCGGGGCGTTTTTCGCCCCAGCTCGACAGCGCCCGTTCCAGGCTCGCCTGCACCAGGTCGTCGGCGCTGCTGGGCTGGCGGCTCAGGGACAGGGCGAAGCGCCGTAGCCGGGGGATGATTTCACGCAGCTGTTCGTCGATATCGTTCATGGGTTCCTGCAGGTTGTTGGCCAGTCGCTACGCTTGCAACAGCGTGCTTGCAACAGCCAGACGCCTGGTCGTGCAGGTTATTCCCGTGCCGGAAAAATAAATAGCGGGCCAGGGAATAACCGCTGCCGGGGCTCGTCTGACCTGTCCTTTCCACCTGTGGCCGCGGCCCTGGAGATATTCATGGTAGATCGTCCATCACCCCCTGATCGTCCGCCCTTGAGCGCGGCCAGCCTGAGCCTGCGTCTGGGCGGGATCGCCCTGGTGGTCGCGGCCCTGGCCGGCGCCATGGCTTATGTAAACGGCACTTTCGATCCGCAGCGCCTGACCCCCAAGGCCCTGGTGGATGTGCTGGAGAAAAACAACGGCGTGCATCCGGGCTTTCGCCGCAACCATGCCAAGGGCGTGTGCGTGGCCGGTTATTTCGAGAGCAGCGGCGAGGCCCGCAGTTATTCCAGCGCCCAGGTGTTCAACGAAGCGCGGACCCCGGTGGTCGGGCGTTTCGCCTTGCCTCCCGGCAATCCCTATGCGCCTGACAGCAGCGTGCCGATCCGCAGCCTGGCCCTGCGTTTTACCCAGGCCAACGGCCAGCAGTGGCGCACCGGGATGAACAGCATGCCGGTGTTCCCGGTGGGCACCCCCGAGGCGTTTTACCAGTTGCAGCAAGCCAGTGCGCCAGACCCGGCGACCGGCAAGCCGAACCCGGCCAGCGTGCCGGCGTTTTTCGCCGCCCACCCCGAAGCCATGCCGTTCCTGCAATGGATCAAGGGCGCCAAGCCCTCGGCCAGCTATGCCACCGAGACCTACAACGGCATCAACGCGTTTTACCTGGTGAGCGCCAGCGGGCAACGCCAGGCCGTGCGCTGGGGCGTGGTGCCGCTGACCCAGGACGCGCCCGGCGCGGTGGCGCCGCAAGGCAACGACTTTCTAGAAAAAGACCTGGTGCAGCGCCTGGCCGCAGGGTCGTTGCGCTGGCGCTTGAACATCACCCTGGCCAACCCGGGCGACCCGACCGACGACGCCAGCAAGGCCTGGCCCAGCGAGCGCAAGGTGCTGAATGCCGGGACCCTGGTACTGGAGCGCAGCCAACCGCAGAACGAGGGCGAATGCCGCGACATCAACTACGACCCGCTGGTACTGCCGAGCGGCATCGCCGCCTCCGACGACCCGCTGCTGGCGGCCCGTTCGGCGGCCTATGCCAGTTCTTATCTGCGCCGTACCAGTGAAGTCGACCAATTGCCCCGCGCTGCCCAGGAGTCCCGCCCATGAGTGCCCAACCGAACCACTTCGCGCCATTGGCGCGCCTGCTGCACTGGCTGATGGCGCTGATGATCATTGCCATGCTGTTTATCGGCGCCGGCATGGTGGCCTCGGTGTCCGAGCGTCACCAATGGCTGATCCACCTGCACAAGCCGCTGGGCATTGCCATTCTGCTGCTGGTGATCGTGCGTCTGGTCGTGCGCTTTTCCACCCGGCAACCGCCGTTGCCGGCGGACCTGCCGGGCTGGCAGGCGTTGGCGGCCAAGGCCTCCCATGTGCTGCTGTACGCGCTGATGCTGGTCCTGCCGCTGCTGGGCTGGGCGATGATTTCGGCGGCGGGCGACCCGGTGATGCTCGGCAGTTCGCTGCAGTTGCCGGCGATCCTGCCGGCCAATGCCCAGCTGTTCGCTTTTTTGCGCAAGGCTCACGGCTTTCTCGCCTACCTGCTGTTTTTGACGGTGCTGCTGCATCTGGCGGCGGCGCTGTTCCATGGCTGGGTGCGCCGCGACGGGGTGCTGGAGAGCATGCTGCGCGGCAAGGAATGAGGTAACGGAGTCATCGAGGTTTATCGCGAGCGAGCTCGCTCCTACAGGGATTTACATAACCCTTGCAGGGGCAAGCTCGCGAAGCCCCGTCCCCGCAATTCAACCGGCACACACCAGGGCTTTGCGCGGGTTCAGGCTCCATAGCCAGTACAGCAGCGCCACGCCATTGATCGCGGCGCCCAGCAGGCACACCCCGGTCCAGCCCGCCCAGGCATACATGGCCGTGGCGCCGATCGAGCCGCTGGCGCTGCCGATCGAATAGAACAGCATGTAGCCCGCGGCCAGGCGGCTCTGGGCCTCGGGGCGGGTGCTGTAGATCAGGCTCTGGCTGGTGACATGCACCGCCTGTAAACCCAGGTCGAAAACGATCACTCCCAGCAACAGGGCCCAGAGCGACGACTGGGTGTAGGCGATGGGCAACCAGGAGGCCAGCATCAGGCTCAGTGCCAGGCCGCTGGTCCACTGGCCCAGGCCACGGTCGGCCAGGCGTCCGGCGCGCGCCGCGCCCAGGGCCCCGGCCGCCCCGGCGAGGCCGAACAGGCCGATCTCGGTATGGGACAACGACAGTGGCGGGGCGCTCAGGGGCAGCACCAGCGGGGTCCACAACACGGTGCCGGCGCCGAAGATCAGCAGCGCCAGCACCGCCCGGTCGCGCAGGATCTTTTCTTCGCGAAACAGGCCGAACAGCGAGCGGATCAGCTGGCCGTAGCTGTGCAGCGCCGCCGGTTGCTCGACCTTGGGCAGCACCCGCCACAACAACCGCGCCATGACCAGGGTCAGCCCGGCCGACAGCAGGTACACCGAACGCCAGCCGGCCAGGTCGGCCATGGTGCCCGACACCGTGCGCGCCAGCAGGATCCCGAGCACGATGCCGCTGGTCACGCTGCCCACCACCCGGCCACGTTCGCCCGGCGCGGCCAGGTTGGCGGCATAGGCCACCAGCACCTGGGTCACCACCGCGAGCAGCCCGGTCAGGGCCATGCCCAGCAACAGCCAGGTGCTGTCCGCGGCGAGCGCCACCATCAACAGGGCCGCGACCGACAAGCTCGTCTGGCCGACGATCAGCCGCCGCCGGTTCAGCAGGTCGCCCAGCGGCACCAGGAACAGCAGGCCGAGGCCGTAGCCAACCTGGGTCAGGGTGATGACCAGGCCGATGGTCGCTCGCGGCATGTCCAGGCTGTGGGCCATGGCATCGAGCAGGGGTTGGGCGTAATAGACATTGCCCACCGCCAGCCCGCAGGCAATGGCAAAGAGCAGCACCACCGACGCCGGAATGGTGGCGGATGGCAGAGGGGCGATGGCGGCGGTCATGCTCGGCTCCGTGAGTTCTAGTTGCGTTATGAAACCAGTTGTACGGTAGAGAGTCTGGTTTTATATTGCAACCACTTTCCTGTCGCGAGTCTGCATCATGGTCAAACGCACAAGCCTGGAGGGCGCCGAATGCCCGGTGGCCCGTTCGCTGGACGCTATCGGCGACTGGTGGTCGCTGCTGATCATTCGCGATGCCTTCGACGGCATCCGCCGCTTCAGCGAGTTCCAGCGCAACCTGGGGATGGCCAAGAACATCCTCGCCGCCCGCCTGCGCACCCTGGTGGCCCATGGCATCTTCGAGGTGCTACCGGCGTCGGATGGCAGTGCCTATCAGGAGTACGTGCTGACGCAGAAGGGCAACGGCCTGTTCAACCTGATCATCGGTTTGCGGCAGTGGGGCGAGGCGTATTTCTATGAGCCGGGGGAGGCGCATTCGCTGATGGTCGACCGCGAGCAGGGGCAGCCGCTGCGACCGCTGGAATTGCGCTCGGCGGACGGGCGCCTGCTCGGGCCCGAGGATTGCCGGCGGGTGCCGGTGCAATAGACGCTGGCCGCGGTTCGAGCCGCGGCCAGCGCAGCAGGATCAGCGCAGGATGCCGACCATGTCGGCCACGGTGCTGAGGACGTCCTTGCCCAGTTGCATCGAGCGTTTGCCCGACCAGCCGGTGAGCGGGTTGGGGTTGTCGTCGTGGTCCTTGAACGGCATTTCCAGGGTCAGCGACAGGCAGTCGAACTTCTCGCCGACGCTGTTGCAGGCCAGGGTCATGTTGGCTTCGCCGGGTTTGTCCCTGGTGTAGCCGTGGGTGGTCTGGAAGTCCCGGGTCTTGTGTTTCAGGTGGCTGCGGAAATGCTCCTCGAGCTTGGCCAGGCGCGGCGTGTAGCCCGGGTTGCCCTCGCAGCCGGCGGTGAACACATGGGGGATTTCTTCGTCGCCGTGCACGTCGAGGAACAGGTCGACACCGTACTGCTCCATCTGCTGCTGGACGAACAGCACTTCCGGGCTGAGCTCCCGACTGGCGCTCTGCCAGGCGCGGTTCAGGTCCTGGCCCATGGCGTTGGTGCGCAAATGGCCGTGGAAAGCGCCGTCGGGGTTCATGTTCGGCACCAGGTACAGGTCGGCGCTGGCCAGCAGCCTGTTCAGCTCGGCATCGTCACGGTGCTGCAGGCGCTCGATCACGCCCTCCATGAACCATTCGGCCATGTGCTCGCCAGGGTGCTGCTGGGCGATGATCCAGACCTTGCGCCGGCCTTCGCCGCCGTTGCCTTTGCGCAGCAGCTGGATGTCACGGCCCTCGACGCTTTTGCCGGTGGCCAGCAGTTCGGCGCCGGCCTTGGTCAGTGCCTGATCGATCAGCCAGTCGTGCCGACCGCGGCTGTAGGGTTCGAAGTAGGCGAACCAGGCGTGGGTCTGGGTGGCTTCCAGGCAGAAGCGCAGGGTGTCGCCTTCAAAAATCGTCGGCACGCGGAACCAGTTGACGTGATCGTAGGACGCCACCGCCTGGTAGCCGCTCCAGGCCTTGTTGTACGAGGATTTGCTGGCATTGCTCAGGCGGAACCAGTGTTCCTGGCCGACATGCAGGCCGCTGGCCTTGAAGTGGAACCACTGGAAATGCGCGCTGCGGGTGTCGGGCTTGATGGCCAGCAGGACTTGCGAGGGGTTGCTGGCATCCAGTACTTCGATATTGCCGCTGTCGAAATTGGCAGAGATTTGAAACGAGCTTTGGGCCACGGTCATGATTCCTGAGCAGGATTTTTATGGCCGTTACTTTAGCAAGGCGGGGAGTTGCAGGGGGGCAATTTCGGCGGGAGAGGGGGGCGTCGTCCTTGACGCGAAAGCAGCTTAGAAGCTATGCAATTGATTCTCAAGCGCTGTTTTTGCATTTGCGAGCCGTTGCGGCGGGCGTCGGCTTGCAATGAGGCATTCTTTTGCTATCATCGCCGCCAATTTAGCGGTACCCAGTCTTCATTAGCCTGAAGCCAAGCCAGAAAAACTGGCAGAAAAAAAAGACCCGGCAAAAAGCCGGGTCAAAAACCGTGATTAGCCTGATGAGGAGATAATCCAGGAGTCCGACCTAAGGTCTCTTGGGTTATCGACTGATCTCGCGACCAGTTGCTTGCAATAATAATCATTATCATTTGCAAGTCAAATGTTTTTCCCCGCCTTTTAGAAAATAATTTCCTGCCCCTGTTCATCGGCCGGATCGGCTGTGGGCGAATTCTGCCGTGGCGCTCATTCCGGGCGATGGCTGTCCAGCGAGCGATCCACCAGCGCCTTGGCCATGTCGATCATGTGCACCACGGAAAACGCCAGGTCCCGCCGGGTACCCCGCAGGTGGTCGGCAGCCTCGTAGGCACTGGCCGCGGCGCAGCGCAGCAGGTCGGAAGCGTGGATCATCGCTTCCTCGCTGCTGATGCTGTGTTTGACCTCGAAGAACTTCTCGTCGATCGACGCATCTGCAATAGCCGGTTTCAAGTAGTAGTCCATGGCCCGGCGGGCGGCCTCGCTGTCCTTGAGGGCGTTGAAGCCGACATCGGTTTCCAGTTCCGGTGCATCTTTGCTGGTTGTGCTCATGAGCGGTTCCATCCTTTGACGTGGAATAAGAGGGTCTGAGGAATGGTAATACTTAATGTATTTGTGACTAGGTTTCAAATACTACAACTTGTGTGTTGAGGGCCGAAATACACAACGTATTGTTCCGCTCCATGGACAAATGGATCGAGTTGGTTAAATCCAACATGAAGGACCGCAAGGTCACGCAAGAAAAGCTCGCGGAGCGCCTGGGCATGTCCCAGGGCGGCATCGGTCATTGGCTGAGCAAACGGCGCCAGCCGAAGATCGAAGACATGAACCGGGTGCTGGAAGAAATCGGCCTGGGTTTTCTTGAAGTCGCGCTGGTGATCCGCGAAAAACCACAGGTGGATGACGAGGGCCAACTGCTGCTGGAAGGGCCGTCGTTGGTGCAGAAGTACAACCCGTACTTCCGCTATCCGGTCAGCGACTGGCGGGGCGTTGGCGAGGTGCGCGAGGCCGGTGGCGCGGGCTACGCCAGCGAGCGTTACGAGCTCTCCGACTACCAGGCCGAAGGCTCGGCTTTCTGGCTGGTCGTGGTGGGCGACGCGATGATTGCCCCGAGCGGCCTGAGCATCGCCCAGGACATGTTGATCCTGGTGGACCCGGCGGTGGAGGCGGGTCCCGGCAAGCTGGTGATCGTGCAATGCCCGGGCAGCACCGAAGCGATTTTCCGCAAGCTGGTGGAGGAGGGTGGGCAGCGTTATCTGGTGCCGCTGAATCCGACTTACCCGAAGGCGCTTTACAGCGATGATTGTCGGATTATTGGTGTCGTGGTGCAGGCTACCGCTAAATTCTGACGTAAAAATACGATCGTTCCCGCAAGGCTGCGGGAACGATCTTCTGCCTCAGGAGCTTATTCCAGCTCCACCAGGGCACTTCCCTCACTGACCATTTCGCCTTCCTGGCAATACAGCGCCTTGACCACCCCGGCTTGCGGTGCGCGGATGCTGTGTTCCATCTTCATCGCTTCCAGGACCACCAGTTGCGCGCCGGCTTCGACGCTCTGCCCGGCTTGCACCAGAACCCGCACGATGCTGCCGTTCATGGGCGCGGTCAGGCCGCCCTGGTGGCTGTGGCTGGCCTCCACCGCGGCAATTGGGTCATAGGCCGTGACCCGGTGCATCTCGCCCTGCCACTGCAGATACAGGCTGTCGCCCTGGCGAATCGCCCGGTGCTGCTGGCGCAGCCCCTTGTGTTCGATCGACAGCTGTTCGTCATGCAAGGCCATGGCCGCGCTGGTGTCCAGCTTGATCGCCCGGTCCTGGCCCTCGCAGTCGAGGTGCAGCACGGTTTCCCGCGGCAGGCCGATACGCAGGCCGCTGGCCTTGGCCCAGGGGGAATGGCGGTCGTCGGCGCGCGTCTGGTCCGGCTGGCTCTGGGCGAACGCCTGGGCGGCGGCCTGCCAGAACTCGTCGCTCAAGGCGCTGGCCGGTGGCAGCAACTGATCCTGATAGCGCGGGATAAAGCCGGTATCCAGCTCGGCGGCGGCGAAGGCCGGATGGGCGATGATGCGCCGCAGGAACGCCAGGTTGGTCTTCAGCCCACCGATGGCGAACTCGTCGAGCATGGCCAGCAGGCGCAAACGCGCCTGCTCGCGGTTTTCGCCCCAGGCAATCAGCTTGCCGAGCATCGGGTCGTAGAACGGCGACACGCTGTCGCCTTGCTCGACGCCGCTGTCCACCCGACGTCCAGGACCCGCCGCCGATTCGCGGTACAGCGCCAGGTGCCCGGTGGCCGGGAGGAAGTCGTTGCCCGGGTCCTCGGCGTACAGCCGCACTTCGATCGCGTGCCCGATCAGCGGCACCTGATCCTGGGTGATCGGCAGCGCTTCGCCCTGGGCCACGCGGATTTGCCAGGCCACCAGGTCCAGCCCGGTGATGGCTTCGGTGACCGGGTGCTCCACTTGCAGGCGGGTGTTCATTTCCATGAAGAAGAATTCGCCGCGCGAATCCAGCAGGAACTCCACGGTGCCGGCGCCGACGTAACCGATGGCCTGTGCCGCGCGCACCGCGGCTTCGCCCATGGCCTTGCGCTGCTCGACGCTCAGGCCGGGGGCCGGGGCTTCTTCGACGACTTTCTGGTGGCGCCGCTGGATCGAGCAGTCGCGCTCGTTGAGGTACAGGCAGTTGCCGTGCTGGTCGGCGAACACCTGGATCTCCACATGGCGCGGCTTGAGCACGTATTTTTCCACCAGCATCCGCGAATCGCCGAAGGACGACTGCGCCTCACGCTGGGCCGAGGCCAGGGCTTCGGCCAGTTGGCTGACGTCCTCCACCACTTTCATGCCCTTGCCGCCACCGCCGGCGGTGGCCTTGAGCAGCACCGGGTAGCCGATGCGCTCGGCGGCGACGCGGAAGGTTTCCAGGTCCTGGGCTTCGCCGTGGTAACCGGGGACCAGGGGCACGCCGGCGGTTTCCATCAGTGCCTTGGCCGCCGATTTGCTGCCCATGGCGTCGATGGCCGACGCCGGCGGGCCGAGGAAGATCAGGCCGGCGGCTTCGATGGCGCGGGCGAAGCCGGCGTTCTCCGAGAGAAAACCGTAGCCGGGGTGAATCGCCTGGGCGCCGCTGGCCTTGGCGGCGGCGATCAGTTTGTCGATCTGCAGGTAGCTGTCGGCGGCCTTGCTGCCGCCCAGGTCGATGCGCAGGTCGGCTTCTCGGCTGTGGCGGGCGTCACGGTCGGTGGCGCTGTGCACGGCCACGGTGGTCAGGCCCAGGGCCTTGGCGGTGCGCATCACGCGGCAGGCGATCTCGCCGCGGTTGGCCACCAGCAGGGTGGTCAGGACAGGGGCGCTCATTAACGCGACTCCTTGGTGATCTTGTCGGGCTGCCAGCTGGGCGAGCGCTTTTGCAGAAAGGCGCGCAGGCCTTCCTGGCCTTCGGGGCTGACGCGGATGCGGGCAATGGCGTTTTCGCAGTAGCGGCGCAGGGCCGGGGTCAGGGCGCCGTTGCCGACTTCGCGCAGCAGGTCCTTGCTGGCGCGCATGGCGCACGGGCTGTTGAGCAGCAGGTTGTCGATCCACGACGCTACTTGTTGTTCCAGCTCGGTCGCCGGGTAGCTTTCCGCCAGCAGGCCGATTTCCCGGGCCCGCTGGCCGCTGAAACGCTCGGCGGTCAGGGCGTAGCGGCGCGCCGCGCGTTCGCCGATGGCTTGCACCACGAACGGGCTGATCACCGCCGGGGCCAGGCCGATGCGTACTTCCGAGAGGCAGAACTGCGCATCGTCGGCACCGATGGCCATGTCGCAGCAACTGATCAGGCCCAGGGCGCCGCCAAAGGCCGCGCCTTGCACCACGGCCAGGGTCGGGATCTTCAGCTTGGCCAGGTTGTACATCAGCTCGGCCAGCTCGCGGGCGTCGTCGAGGTTGGTGTGATAGTCGAGTTCGGCCGACTGCTGCATCCAGGCCAGGTCGGCGCCGGCGCTGAAATGCTTGCCGCGGCCGCGCACCAGCAAGAAACGCAGGGCCGGATCGCTTTGCACCTGATCCAGGGCGAGGATCAGCTCGCGGATCATTTCGGCATTGAAAGCGTTGTTCTTTTCCTCGCGGCTGAGCCACAGGGTGGCGAAACCACGCGGGTCCTTCAGCAGTTCCAGGGTGTTGAAGTCGTTCATGTCGGTTTCGCTCCGGGTCACATGCGGAACACGCCGAAGCGGCTCTGTTCGATAGGGGCGTTGAGGGACGCGGACAAGGCCAGCGCCAGGACGTCGCGGGTCTGCGCCGGGTCGATGACGCCGTCGTCCCACAGCCGGGCGCTGGAGTAATACGGATGGCCCTGGTGTTCGTACTGATCGAGGATCGGCTGCTTGATCTCGGCTTCCTGGGCGGCGCTGAATGGCTGCCCGCCGCGTTCGGCCTGCTCGCGCTTGACCTGCACCAGCACCCCGGCGGCCTGCTCTGCGCCCATCACGCCGATCCGCGCGTTGGGCCACATCCACAGGAAACGTGGGTCGTAGGCGCGGCCGCACATGCCGTAGTTGCCGGCGCCGAAGCTGCCGCCGATGATCACCGTGAACTTCGGCACCTTGGCGCAGGCCACCGCGGTCACCAGCTTGGCGCCGTGCTTGGCGATGCCGCCGGCTTCGTATTTCTGCCCGACCATAAAGCCGGTGATGTTCTGCAGGAACAGCAGCGGGATGCCGCGCTGGCAGGCCAGTTCGATGAAGTGCGCGCCTTTCTGCGCGGCCTCGGCGAAGAGGATGCCGTTGTTGGCGAGGATGGCGATCGGGTAGCCGTGCAGGTGGGCGAAGCCGCACACCAGGGTGGTGCCGAACAGCGCCTTGAACTCATCGAAGAGCGAAGCGTCCACCAGCCGCGCGATGACTTCGCGCACATCGAAAGGTTGTTTGGCGTCCGCCGGAATCACCCCGTACAGCTCGTCGCTGGTATACAGCGGGGCGATCGGCGTGCGTTGCTGCAACTCGCCCTGCTTGCGCCAGTTGAGGTTGGCAATGCTGCGCCGGGCCAGGGCCAGGGCGTGTTCGTCGCTGTCGGCGTAGTGGTCGGCGACACCGGAGATCTTGCAGTGCACATCGGCGCCGCCAAGGTCTTCGGCGCTGACCACTTCACCGGTGGCGGCTTTCACCAGCGGCGGGCCGGCGAGGAAGATGGTGGCCTGTTCGCGGACCATGATCGCTTCGTCGGCCATGGCCGGCACGTAGGCGCCACCGGCGGTGCAGGAGCCCATGACCACGGCGATCTGCGGGATGCCCTGGGCGCTCATGTTGGCCTGGTTGAAGAAGATCCGCCCGAAGTGTTCGCGGTCGGGGAACACCTCGTCCTGGCGCGGCAGGTTGGCGCCGCCGGAATCCACCAGGTAGATGCAGGGCAGGCGGTTCTGCTGGGCGATGGTCTGGGCGCGCAGGTGTTTTTTCACGGTCAGCGGGTAATAGGAGCCGCCTTTCACCGTGGCGTCGTTGGCCACGATCATGCATTCGACGCCTTCGACCCGGCCGATGCCGGCAATCACCCCGGCGGCCGGCACGTCTTCGCCATACACCTGATACGCCGCCAGCTGGCTGACTTCGAGGAAGGGCGAGCCCGGGTCGAGCAGGCGGTTGATGCGCTCGCGCGGCAGCAGTTTGCCACGCGAGGTGTGCCGTTCCTGGGCCTTGGCGCCGCCGCCTTGCTGGACCTGGGCGAGCAGGGTGTGCAGGGCGTCGACCTGTTTGAGCATCGCTTCGCTGTTGGCGACAAACTCCGGCGAACGGGGATTGAGCTGGGTATGCAGGATAGCCATTCAGAACTCCGGGTCGAGAGTGATTGCGATGCTCTCGGCTTTCGCCGAGTCGAACCGCTCAGGGTCATAAACGAAGTGAATCCAGTTCGGCGTTTTGGCTTCTCTATTGATCGGCTCATAACCAAGAGTCCGCAATTGCTGTGCAATCTGTCCGCCGACGCGGCGTTGCTCGCTGGTCAGGGAGATCAATGCGACGAAGCCATCCGCAATGAAGTCCTGAACCATCTGTGAGATGGGGAAGGGGGAAGTGCTGTAGACCTTCATGGCGCTTCCTTACTTGGTTTCGTTGAACAGTTCGCGACCGATCAGCATGCGGCGGATTTCGCTGGTGCCGGCGCCGATTTCATACAGCTTGGCGTCGCGCAGCAGGCGGCCGGCGGGGAACTCGTTGATATAGCCGTTGCCGCCAAGGATCTGGATCGCGTCCAGAGCCATCTGGGTGGCGCGTTCGGCGCTGTAGAGGATCACCCCGGCGGCGTCCTTGCGCGTGGTCTCGCCGCGCTCGCAGGCCTGGGCCACGGCATACAGGTAGGCGCGGCTGGCGTTGAGCTGGGTGTACATGTCGGCGACCTTGCCCTGGATCAGCTGGAACTCGCCGATGCTCTGGCCGAACTGCTTGCGGTCGTGGATGTAGGGCACCACCAGGTCCATGCAGGCCTGCATGATCCCGGTCGGACCGCCGGAGAGCACCACGCGCTCGTAGTCCAGGCCGCTCATCAGTACCTTAACGCCGCCATTGAGCACGCCGAGGATGTTCTCTTCCGGCACTTCCACATCGTCGAAGAACAGCTCGCAGGTGTTGGAGCCGCGCATGCCCAGCTTGTCGAACTTGTTGCTGCGGCTGAAGCCTTTCCAGTCGCGCTCGACGATGAACGCGGTGATGCCGTGCGGGCCCTTTTCCAGGTCGGTCTTGGCGTAGATCACATAGGTGTTGGCGTCGGGGCCGTTGGTGATCCAGGTCTTGCTGCCGTTGAGCACATAGCGATCGCCACGCTTGTCGGCGCGCAGCTTCATCGAGACCACGTCGGAGCCGGCGTTGGGTTCGCTCATGGCCAGGGCGCCGATGTGTTCGCCGCTGATCAGCTTGGGTAGGTAGTGGCTTTTCTGTTGGTGGTTACCGTTGCGGTTGATCTGGTTGACGCAGAGGTTGGAGTGGGCGCCGTAGGAGAGGGCGACCGAGGCCGAGCCGCGGCTGATTTCTTCCATGGCCACCACGTGGGCCAGGTAGCCCAGGCCGGCACCGCCGTATTCTTCCGGCACGGTGATGCCCAGCAGGCCCATGTCGCCGAACTTGCGCCACATGTCGGCGGGGAACAGGTTGTCGATGTCGATCTGTGCCGCCCGTGGCGCCAGCTCGGCCTTGACGAAGGCCTGCACCTGGTCGCGGAGCATGTCGATGGTTTCGCCGAGGGCAAAGTTCAGGGTCGGATAGCTCATGGGGGCACCTTCAAACTTGTTTTTATGTCAGGGAGTCGGGCTGTGGAGAGCGGCTGATTCGGCTCTCACCTTTACGTTAACGTAAGCCTGCGACGGGTGGCTGTCAATCACCCTTTACGTAAACGTCAACTTGCGCCAGAGTAGGGGCGTTTTCGCTGGGGGCCAGGCTCCTTCGCTACATGCCTGGCTCATGCTTACCCACTAATAAAGACAATAGGGGTCATCATGGATCAACCCGCATCCGCGCCAGGGCGCAGCTACACTCGCGGCACGCAGGACAAGGCCTTGCTGGCGCTGACCATCGGTCAGGCGTTCGATCGCACGGTGGCGTCATATCCGCAAGGCGAAGCCCTGGTGGTGCGTCATCAGCAGTTGCGCTACAGCTGGCAGCAACTGGCCGAAACCGTCGATCTGCATGCCCGGGCGCTGCTGGCCCTGGGGCTCAAGACCGGCGACCGGCTGGGCATCTGGGCTCCCAACTGTGCCCAGTGGTGCATCAGCCAGTTCGCCAGCGCCAAGATCGGCGCGATCCTGGTGAACATCAATCCGGCCTATCGCAGCTCCGAACTGGAATACGTGCTCAAGCAGTCCGGCTGCCAGTGGCTGGTGTGCGCCGGCGCGTTCAAGACCTCCGATTACCACGCCATGCTCCAGGGCCTGGCGCCCGAGCTGGCGCAGCAGTCCATCGGCCAGCTGCAAAGCGAGCGCCTGCCGGATTTGCGCGGCGTGATCAGCCTCGATGCCCAGCCGCCGTCGGGCTTTCTGCCCTGGTCGCAGTTGGCCGACCTGGGGGCCGGTGTCAGCGTCGAAGCGCTGCGCGAACGCCAGGACAGCCTGGACCCCGACCAGGCGGTGAATATCCAGTACACCTCCGGCACCACCGGTTTCCCCAAGGGCGCGACCCTCAGCCACTACAATATCCTCAACAACGGTTACATGGTCGGCGAGAGCCTGGGCCTGGGCCACGAGGACCGCCTGGTGATCCCGGTGCCGCTGTACCACTGCTTCGGCATGGTCATGGGCAACCTGGGCTGCGTGACCCACGGCACGACCATGATCTACCCCAACGATGCCTTCGATCCGCTGCTGACCCTGGGCGCCGTGGCCGAGGAAAAGGCCACCGGGCTGTACGGCGTGCCGACCATGTTCATCGCCATGCTCGACCAGCCACGGCGTGCCGAGTTCGACCTGTCGAGCCTGCGCACCGGGATCATGGCCGGGGCCACCTGTCCGATCGAGGTGATGCGCCGGGTGATCAGCGAGATGCACATGAGCGAAGTGCAGATCGCCTACGGCATGACCGAAACCAGCCCGGTGTCGTTGCAGACCGGCCCGGCGGACGAGCTTGAGCTGCGCGTGACCACGGTCGGTCGCACCCAGCCGCAGCTGGAAAGCAAGATCATCGACGAGGCGGGCAATATCGTGCCGCGCGGCACCATCGGCGAGCTCTGCACCCGCGGTTACAGCGTGATGCTGGGCTACTGGAACAACCCCCAGGGCACGGCCGAAGCCATCGACCAGGCCGGCTGGATGCACACCGGCGACCTGGCGACCATGAACGAGCAGGGTTACGTGTGCATCGCCGGGCGTAACAAGGACATGATCATCCGCGGCGGCGAGAACATTTATCCGCGCGAGCTGGAGGAGTTTTTCTTCACCCACCCGGCGGTGGCCGACGTGCAGGTGATCGGTATCCCGTGCTCGAAATATGGCGAGGAGATCGTCGCCTGGATCAAGTTCCACCCTGGCCACAGCGCCAGCGAGGAGGAGCTGCAGGCCTGGTGCAAGGCGCGTATCGCCCACTTCAAGACGCCGCGTTACTTCAAGTTCGTCGAGGAATTCCCGATGACCGTGACCGGCAAGATCCAGAAGTTCAGGATGCGCGAGATCAGCATCGAGGAGTTGCGCGGGCATTCCTGAGCCATTCGAGCAGGCTCCCGCGAATATGTGCGGGAGCGGCTCGCGAGCCGTTTTGGGGCGCGCAGCCGAGGCAGGAGAGGGGAGGGAAACAGGAAGGCCGGAAAGCACAAAGGGGAGCCGAAGCTCCCCTTTAATTTTTGTCGTTGCGTGCTCTTTTTTTATTATTGAGGGGCGGTCTGTTGTTGTTTTTGGCAACCGTTACCCTTTACCGCTGTTTTTGGCGATCCCCATCCGGGATCAAGAGCAAACGTATTTTTTTGAGCGCTGATCTATTTTCTCGCTTGAGCGACCAACCAGTTCGGGAGCTACCTTGGGGTAGTTTTATTGTTCTCTGCCCGGTTGCGGGTGGCTCTTATTGTTAAAGACACCCTGGAAAACACATCCTCTCCAAAAAAATCTGTTAGCTGCGTCTCTGCCGTGTTGTTTTTGTTATGTCAGAGTCGTTTCGTCTTATTTTTATTAGCTTTGCTGCTTTTTATTCTTGTTATGCCAGAGATATAGCAGAAGCCATGCCAACTTTTTAAAATCCTTTAAAATCAATGGCTTGATAAAAACGGTCTTTCATCTGTACCGCTAGAAAATCGACAAACTGTTTCCGTGTTACCCGTTTCGAGCGTGCGCCAGAGCGGCCGGTAACACCCTGAAACAGGCGTCCCCTCAACCTGGGTAACGGGCTTTGGCGACGCGCGAGCCGGTGGGCCGCCCCAGCACGGAGCAGATCTGCTGGCCGGCGAGGATCAGGCGCTCCATGTCGATACCGGTTTCGATGCCCAGCCCGTTGAGCAGGTACAGCACGTCCTCGCTGGCGACGTTACCGCTGGCGCCCTTGGCATAGGGGCAGCCGCCGAGCCCGGCGATCGAGCTGTCGAACACCGCGATGCCCTCCAGCAGGCTGGCGTAGATATTGGCCAGGGCCTGGCCATAAGTGTCGTGGAAGTGCCCGGCGAGCTTGTCCCGCGGAACGTGGGCGGCCACCACCTCGAACATGCGGCGGGTAGCGCCGGCGGTGCCGGTGCCGATGGTGTCGCCCAGGGACACTTCGTAGCAGCCCATGCTGTACAGCTCGCGGGCGACCACGGCGACCTGTTCCGGCGCTACCTCGCCTTCGTAAGGGCAGCCCAGCACGCAGGACACGTAACCGCGCACGGTAACGCCTTGCTGTTTCGCTGCCTCCATGATCGGCACGAAGCGTTCCAGGCTCTCGCTGATGGAGCAGTTGATGTTGCGCTGGGAAAACGCCTCGGAGGCGGCGGCGAACACCGCGACTTCCTTGACCCCGGCGGCCAGGGCGTCTTCGAAACCGCGCAGGTTCGGGGCGAGGGCGCCGTAGGTCACCCCCGGCTTACGCTGGATCTGCGCGAACACCTCGGCGGACCCGGCCATCTGCGGCACCCATTTGGGCGAGACGAAACTGCCGACTTCTATATAGCCGAGCCCGGCCGCGCTCAGGGCATCCACCAGTTGCACCTTGTCGGCGACGCTGATGGGCTGGGCTTCGTTCTGCAAACCGTCGCGAGGACCGACTTCGACCAGGCGGACATGGGTGGGGAGGGACATGAGAGCTTTACCTATATTAAGTGGGCACTAATGTAGCCGCTGCCGCAGGCTGCGCTCGGCGACGAAGTCGACGCAAAACCAGGCGCTACGGTCTGTCTGGCAGATTGTCTGTGTTGCTGGCGCGGCCGCTTTGCGAGCGATCGCCTGGGGCGGTTACTGCACGGCGCTTTTCTGATTCTGGATGGTCTGCTCCAGCGCCTGGGTGCAGCGCTCTTCCGCGGTGTCAAGCTCCAGCTTCATCTGTTCGATGTCCAGCAACTGTTGCTCCAGCTGCTCACGGCGCTCGGCGATTTTCGCCAGCATGCTGTGCAGCTGTTTCAGATTGCCGCTGCTGGGGTCGTAGAGTTCGATCAGTTCGCGGCATTCGGCCAGGGAGAAGCCGATCCGCTTGCCGCGCAGGATCAGCTTCAGGCTGACCTTGTCCCGTGGCGAGTAGATGCGTTCCTGGCCACGGCGTTCGGGGGCGAGCAGGCCTTGTTCTTCATAGAAACGGATGGCCCGGGTGGTGATGTCGAGCTCGCGGGCAAGGTCGGAAATGCTGTAGGTCTGGCTGCTCATGGGGGCACTCGAAAAAGGTCTTGGCGTTAAGCTAATTCGAGGTTGACGTATACGTCAAGCAGGATGCCGCCCTATCTGTAGAAGCGAGGCTTGCCCGCGATGGGTACGCTGAGGTTTCCCTGAACCACCACGTTCTCCCTTATCGCGGGCAAGCGTTGCGCCTGCACATCACTTTTCGAGTTTTTTCTCGTGGGCCGTCACCTGCTGGCACAGCTCGATCATCTGCTCGCGCATCCAGCGGTTGGCCGGGTCCTGGTCGGTGCTTTCGTGCCAGTAGAGGTGGGTTTCCAGCGGCGGTACGTCGTTGACCGGCAGGTTGAACGCCTGCAGGTCATGGCGCCGGGCGAAGCGCTCGGGCACGGTCATGACCATGTCGGTCTGCTGCAGCACTTGCGAGGCCATCAGGTAATGCTGGGAACGCAGGGCGATCTTGCGCTGGATGCCCATCTTGCCCAGGGCCAGGTCGACGTAACCCAGGCCGCTGCGACGGCTGGAAATATGGATGTGGGTCAGCGACAGGTAGTCGTCGAGGCTGAGTTTTTCCTTGTTCGCCAGCGGGTGGCTCTTGCGCATGGCGCACACATAGCGGTCTTCCATCAGCTTGACGTGGCGGACCTGCGGGTCGGTGTTGAGCGGGGCATCGACGGCGAAATCCAGGCGGCCGGCGGCCAGTTCCTTGGTGGTTTCCCGGCGTTTGGACAGGAAGCTCTCGATGATCACCGTGGGCGCCAGGCGCCGCAGGCGCTGGAACAGCGGCGGCAGGATCACCGCCTCGGTCAGGTCGGTCATGCTGATGCGGTAGGTCTTGACCGCCTGCAAGGGGTTGAAGATGCGGCTTTCCTGCACCGACACCCGCAGCAGCGAAAGGGCGTTGCGCACCGGGCCGATGATGTTCTGCGCCATGGGCGTGGGCACCATGCCCTGGGCGGTCCGCACGAACAGCGGGTCGTTGAAGGTCTCGCGCAGGCGGGCCAGGGCGTTGGAGACAGCGGGCTGAGTGATGCCGACGATCTGCCCGGCGCGGGTCAGGTTGGCTTCGGTGTAGATCGCGTCGAAGACGATGAAAAGGTTGAGGTCGACCTTGCTCAGATTCATTGCGCTGCACTCTTATTGTTAGGGTCGGGAGGGATGGGTTGATGACCTGCCTGATCAGTCAATCATATATCGGTGATGAATGTTAATACACGCCGAGAATAGGCTAGGTAAATTTTCGTAAGCTGTTCTAGCATCGGTTCCATGCCCTCAACCACCTCGCCAAGAAGGTAGCTGCCCATGGATTTCGCCTATTCACCCAAGGTTCAGGAACTGCGTGAGCGCGTGACCGCGTTTATGGACACTTATGTCTATCCGGCTGAAGCGGTGTTCGAGCGCCAGGTCGCCGAAGGCGATCGCTGGCAGCCGACGGCGATCATGGAAGAGCTCAAACTCAAGGCCAAGGCCGAGGGCCTGTGGAACCTGTTCCTGCCCGAGTCGGAACTCGGCGCCGGCCTGACCAACCTCGAATACGCGCCGCTGGCGGAAATCATGGGCCGCTCCCTGCTGGGGCCGGAACCGTTCAACTGTTCGGCACCGGACACCGGCAACATGGAAGTGCTGGTGCGTTACGCCAATGAAGAGCAGAAGCAACGCTGGCTGGAGCCGCTGCTGCGCGGCGAGATCCGCTCCGCCTTCGCCATGACCGAGCCGGACGTGGCGTCGTCCGATGCCACCAACATGGCGGCCCGCGCCGTGCGCGATGGCGACGAATGGGTGATCAACGGCAAGAAGTGGTGGACTTCGGGGGCCTGCGACCCGCGCTGCAAGATCCTGATCTTCATGGGCCTGAGCAACCCGGACGCGCCGCGCCACCAGCAGCATTCGATGATCCTGGTGCCGGTCGATACCCCCGGGGTGAAGATTGTCCGGCCGCTGCCGGTGTTCGGTTACGACGACGCCCCCCACGGCCATGCCGAAGTGCTGTTCGACAATGTGCGGGTGCCGTACGAGAACGTGCTGCTGGGCGAAGGCCGTGGTTTCGAGATCGCCCAGGGCCGCCTTGGCCCGGGTCGGATTCACCACTGCATGCGTTCGATCGGCATGGCCGAGCGCGCGCTGGAACTGATGTGCAAGCGTGCGGTGAGCCGTACCGCTTTCGGCAAGCCGCTGGCGCGCCTGGGCGGCAATATCGACAAGATCGCCGACTCGCGGATGGAGATCGACATGGCGCGCCTGCTGACCCTGAAGGCGGCGTACATGATGGACACCGTCGGTAACAAGGTGGCGAAAAGCGAAATTGCCCAGATCAAGGTGGTGGCGCCGAACGTGGCCTTGAAGGTGATCGACCGGGCCATCCAGATTCATGGCGGGGCCGGGGTCTCCAACGATTTCCCGCTGGCCTACATGTACGCCATGCAGCGCACCTTGCGCCTGGCCGACGGCCCGGACGAAGTACACCGCGCGGCCATCGGCAAGTTCGAAATCGGCAAGTACGTGCCCAAGGAAATGCTGCGCAGCGGGCATTAAAAGCGATCGCGGGCAAGCCTCGCTCCTACGGAAGAATCTGTAGAAGCGAGGCTTGCCCGCGAAGCGTCCTCGATTACCCCGCTGGTTTCTCTCTCAATACACCCAGACTTCCACCCGCCGATTCTTGATCCGCCCCTCGTCCGCGGTATTGGCCGCGACCGGCATCTGCGCGCCAAAACCGCGGATCTCGCGCAACACCACACCGTTTCTCACCAGCTCCCGGCGCACCGTCATGGCTCTGAGCTTGGACAGCAGCGCCGCGCGGGCCGGATCGTTCTTGGCATCGCCGAAGCCGACCAGGGTCACGCGCTTGGCCAGCTTGTCGTGCCGCTTGAGAAAGTCCAGGACCCGTGGCAGGTCCTGGCGCGCCTTGTTGTCGAGGGTGGCGCTGCCTTCCTCGAAGCGAAAGTTCACGGTCAGGCGCTGCGCCTGCCGGGCGATGGCCTGGTAACCCTCGGGCATCTGCGGGGCGGGGGCGACACTCATGGCCAGCACCGTCTGGGCGATAAAACCGTTGGTCGCGACTATGGCCTGGCCCCTGGCGCTTTGGGCGAAACGCACCAGGGCCCTGGCCCAGGGATTTTGCTCATCGGGCGGCAGGTAGAAGTACAGGCGCCGTGACAATGGGTAGTCCTCGGTGGCGATCAGGCTGTCGAGGGGCAGCATCGGTTGCGAGCCGCCGTCGACGATCGCCACGGCCTTGGCCTGGCGCACATAAGGCAGGCCGATAAAACCGATGCCCTGGGGATCGCGGCTGACCGCGTCGGAGAGTTGTTCGCTGGACTCGAAGCGTTTCGCCGTGGCGCTCAGGTTCCTGTCGCGGCGGGCCAGCACCAGTTCCTTGAAGGTGTCGTAGGTGCCGGAGCGGTCATCGCGGGCGTACAGGTGAATGGCGCCGCCGACGCCGCCCAGTTCTTCCCAGGTTTTCACCTCGCCGCTGAACACCCGCGCCAGTTGTTCGGTGTCCAGTCGCGTCAGCGGGTTGTGCGGGTGGAGGATGATGGCCAGGCCGTCGATGGCGATCACCTGTTCGGCGTCGGGGTCTTTCAGGTCGCCGAGGGCTTCCAGCTCCACCAGTTCGCTGTCCTTGATCGGCCGCGACGCGGCGGCGAGGTCGGCGCTGGCGTTCTTCAACGCGGCAAAGCCGGTACTGGAGCCATGCGCGGCGATCTCGACGACAACGCGCCGGCCCTGGGCACTCTGGCCGGTCACCCGACGCTCGTTGTCTTTGCCCGTCGCCTCGATCCGTATATCGAGCAAACCCTGTTCTTGCATCAGGCCCTTGACCAGGGCCGGGCCCAGCGCGGCACCGATGGTGTTGGAACCCTGGATGCGCAGCACCGGCTGGTTGTCGCCGGCCAGGGGCAGGGCGGCGAACACCGACCAGGGCAGGGCGTAGCAGACGAAGCCGACCAGCAGCAGGCAGAGGGTTCGGCACCAGAGGTCCGGTTCACTGACGGTGGAGACGCGTGACATGCGGCAATGGCCTTCTATGGCGGGAGCGAGTGCGGCGAGATTAAGTCAGGGAGGTGACGGGGATGTGACAGTTGATGGGGGTAATCGGAGCGTTCCCCAGGCTTTTCAGAATGCTCTTAAAGACCCGGCACGGCGGGCTCAGTAGAGTTGAAAACTTTGTCTGGAGGGGAATTGGCGCACGCCGACTCTCGTCGTCACCAGGCGTCGATGCAGCCCTGGCTGCAATTTGCTTGTGTCAAAGGAGTATGAAATGAGTGGCTGGTTCGAGCTGAAGCAATATGGCAGCGGTGGTTTCAGGTTCTTGCTGAAGTCCAAGGACGCGCAGACCATGCTTCAAAGCGACCGTTACCCTTGTCGTGAGAGTGTCGAGGCAGCCATTGCGCTGCTCCGCAAGCACTGCACGTCCCCGGGTAGTTACGAAAAGAAGATCGCCCCCGGTGGCAAACCTTACTTCAATCTCAAGGCCGGCAAGGAGGTGATCCTGGTCAGCCACTTGTATGACTCGGAGCCGACCCGTGAGTCCGCCATCGAGGCCATCATGCAGGCTGGCACCAGCACCCGGGTCGAGCTGTGTTGAGACGCTGAAGCAATAAAAAAGCCCATCTCAGGATAGGCTTTTTTGTGCCGGGCGATCAGCTCAGCTCGAGCCAGATCGGTGCGTGGTCGGAAGGTTTCTCCATGCCGCGCAGGTCGTAGTCGACCCCGGCATCCTTGATCCGTGGCAGCAGGCCGCGAGAGGCCATGATCAGGTCGATGCGCAGGCCGCGCTTGGGCTCGTCCTCGAAACCGCGGCTGCGGTAGTCGAACCAGCTGAAGCGATCGGCCACCTCGGGATTGAGGTGACGGAAACTGTCCACCAGGCCCCAGTTCTTCAGGCGGGCCATCCACTCGCGCTCTTCCGGCAGGAAGCTGCACTTGCCGGTTTTCAGCCAGCGTTTCATGTTGTCCGGGCCGATGCCGATGTCGCAGTCTTCCGGGGAAATGTTCACGTCGCCCATGACCAGCAGCGGCTGCTCGTTGCTGAAGCGGGTTTCCAGCAGGTGCTGCAGGTCGCTGTAGAAGCGCTGCTTGGCCGGGAACTTGGTGGGGTGGTCGCGGCTTTCGCCCTGGGGGAAGTAGCCGTTCATGATGGTCACCGGGGTGCCATCGGCATCGGCGAAGGTGCCCCAGATAAAACGTCGCTGGGCATCTTCATCGTCGCCATCGAAGCCTTTGTACAGGTCCAGCGGCGCCAGGCGCGAGAGCAGGGCGACGCCGTAGTGGCCTTTTTGCCCGTGGTAATGCACGTGATAACCCAGCGCCTGGACTTCGGCCAGGGGGAACTGGTCGTCCGACACCTTGGTTTCCTGCAGGCCGATGACGTCCGGTTGATGCTTTTCGATCAGCGCCGCCAACTGATGGGGGCGGGCGCGCAGCCCGTTGATGTTGAACGAGACGATCTTCATGGTCGGCAGTCCTGGCAAAACTGCGATGCTAGCCGACAAGTCGCGCGGCGGCCAGCGTGGCGGCAGGGCAGATGCGCTGCTAAGGTCGATGGGCGGTGGAACGATCACGAGCCTGAAAGGTTCGTAGCTATAACAACCGCGCAGAAGAACGCCGCCACCCAGCGCGGTCACTTCAAGCCGGGCCCAGGGGAGACCAATCGCCATGCCTGAAACCTCGACTGCCATCGCCGACATTCACATGCTCGACAGCGGCTACGCCCGCGAAGCCCGTTCCCTGCTGTACCAGGCTTATCGCCATGAGCCGACCTTCGCTTATCTGTTCGAGTCCGAACGCCCGGGTTACGAACAACGGGTGCGGGCCACGGTGCGGGAGCTGGTCAAGCAGCACTTCATTCAGGACCTGCCGGCCATCGGCCTGCTGGTCAATGACCGGCTGATCGGCATCGCCCTGATCGCGCCGCCCCAGCGTCGCCTGGGTATTACCGAGAGTTGGGCCTGGCGCCTGCGGATGGTGCTCAGTACCGGTTTCCGTTGCACCCGGCGTTACCTGGACTATCACGCCGCGGTGCTGGGTTGCCTGCCCAGCGATTCGGTGCACGTCCTGCCCTTGCTGGGGATTCATCCGCAATTCCAGGGCAAGCACTTCGGCGAGCAGTTGCTGCAGGCGGTGCACAACTGGTGCGCGGTGGACGAACACTCCCAGGGTGTGGTGCTGGACACCGGCAACCCGCGTTACCTGGCGTTCTATGAGCGCCAGGGTTATGAAGAGATTGGCGAGATCGCCGTCGGTCCGGTCCGCGAGCACGTTTTCTTTCACGCCAACCCGCAGGTTCTGCAAAGCGCGATCGGCTGAACAGAACTTTCCTCACATTTGTGCGCTCTATCGGGCTCCCAGCTCGTGATAGCATTCGCGCCTATGAAGTTTTCAGGAAGATTCACCAGCGGCTTGTTGCTGCTGTTCACAAGCTGTGCGGCACTGGCGCAAAGCGAATTGGACGTCAGGGTCAAACCCTCCAACGATGAACTCAAGGCCAATGTGGAAGGCTACATCGGCGGGGTGGGCGATCGCGACGAGGAAGCCCTGTTGCGTTTCAGCCGTGGCGCCGAGGAGCAGGCCCGCAAGGCCGCCCAGGCCCTGGGCTACTACCAGCCGCAGATCAGCAGCGAAGTCAAAGGCGGCGAAAAGCCGCGTTTGGTGCTGAATATCGATCCTGGCGAGCCGGTGCACCTGCGCAACGTCACCATCCGGGTCGACGGCCCGGCGGCCTCCCTCAAGGGCTTTCGTGTGCCCAGGAGCGACCAGCTGAAAAGCGGCGCGGTCCTCAATCACGGTCATTACGAAGACGCCAAGCGGCTGATCCAGAACCAGGCGTCGCGCTACGGCTTTTTCAGCGGGCGCTTCACCCGGCAGAAGCTGGCGGTGGACCCCCAGGCCGGGGTGGCGGATATCGAGCTGGTCTACGAAAGCGGTCCGCGTTACGCCTTGGGCAAGGTCAGTTTTGCCGGCGATACGCCGTTCGACGAAGACCTGCTGCAACGCATGGTGCCGTTCAAGGCCGGTACTCCCTACGATTCTGAACTGATCGCCGAGCTTAACCAGGCGCTGCAATCGAGCGGTTACTTCGAGGGCGTGCGGGTCGACGCGGCGCCGACCGCGGCCGCCGCCGAGGTGATTCCGGTGGCGGTCCAGCTGGAAACCCGCAAGCCGCGCACCATGGGCCTGGGCCTGGGCTTTTCCACCGACGTCGGGCCGCGGGCCAAGGCCAACTGGACCCGACACTGGGTCAACGCCCAAGGCCACAGCTATGGCTGGGAGGCGGAAGTCTCCGCGCCACGGCAGAACGTCGGCCTGTTCTACGACATACCGCTGGACCCGCCGCTGACCGACAAGCTGCGTTTTGCCGGCGGCTACCAGAACGAAGAAATCGCCAACACCGACACCCTGAGTAAACTGCTCACCCTCGGTCCCGAGTGGCACAGCAAGTTGCCCAGCGGCTGGCAGCGGGTCATCTCGTTGAAGTGGCAACGCGAGGAATACCGCCTTGGCGACGACTCGGGCCTGAGTACCCTATTGATGCCCGGCATCAGCTATTCCTACCTGCGCAGCGATAACCGCATCGACCCGCACAACGGCTATCGCCTGCAATTCGACAGCAAGGTGGCCAAGGAAGGGCTGGGCTCGGACACCAACCTGTTATATGGCACCGTGCTGCTCAAGGGCCTGACCACGGTATGGGACAACCATCGTTTCCTCGGCCGGGTGCAGTTTGGTGGCAGCGCCACCAACGGTTACAAGAAGGTTCCGCCGTCGCTGCGCTTTTTCGCCGGTGGCGATCAGAGTGTGCGCGGCTACGACTACCAGAGCCTGTCGCCGGAGAACTCCGACGGCGACCGGATCGGCGGGCGCTACATGGTGGCCGGCAGCCTCGAGTATCAGTACTCCATCGCGGAAAAATGGCGCCTGGCGACCTTTGTCGACCAGGGCAACTCCTTCGACAAACTTGAACTGCCGAACCTCAAGACCGGGGTCGGTGTCGGTGTGCGCTGGGTGTCCCCGGTGGGGCCGATCCGCCTCGACCTGGCCCATGCGCTGGACGATGACGGCGGCATTCGCTTGCACTTTTCCATGGGGCCTGAGCTGTGAAGCGTGGTTTGAAGATCGTGGCGCTGGCGCTGCTTGTGCTGGTGGCGGTGCTGGTACTGGCGCTGGCTTCGATACTCGGCACCCAGGCCGGCAGTCGCTGGGCCCTGGGCCTGGTGCCGGGCTTGAGCGTGGAAAACTTCGCCGGCCACTTAGGCGGACAGTGGAGCGCCGATCACCTGTTGTGGCAGCAGGACAGCAGCCGGGTCGAACTCCAGGCGCCGAAATTCGCCTGGTCGCCGGCGTGCCTGATGCGCATGACCCTGTGCATCGAGCAACTGGACGTGGAGCAGGTCAGCCTGCAATTCCCGCCGGGCGCGGAAGAACAAAGCAGCGGCCCGATCAGCCTGCCGGATCTGCAGTTGCCTGTGGCTATCGAGCTGGGGCAGGTGCGGGTCGGTAGCTTGCAATTCAATGGCAGCGAGGCGCTCAAGGGCCTGCAACTGGCGGTGCAGTGGACGGCCAAGGGCCTGCAGATCGACTCGGTGAGCCTGCAACGCGACGACCTCAGCCTGAAGCTTTCGGGGTTGTTGTCGCCCAGCGGCGACTGGCCACTGAGCGCCACCGGTACCCTGACCCTGCCGGCGCCCGGCAGCGAACCCTGGGCGCTGGCGCTGAAGGTCGACGGCGACCTGTTGAAGACCCTCAAGCTTGCGGCCGACAGCAGCGGTTACCTGCAAGGCCGGTTGAGCGGTGAGCTGCAACCGCTGGCGGAGAACCTGCCGGCCCAGGTGCGGATCACCGCCGATGGCTTCAAGGCCAGCGCCGAGCTGCCCGATACCCTGATGCTCAATCAGCTGGAACTGACCGGCAAAGGCGACCTCAAGACGGGTTACCAACTGCTGGGCAAGGCCACTCTGCCGGCCGAGCAGGGGCCGGTGGCCCTGGCGCTGCAAGGCAAGGTCGACGCCAAGGGCGCGCAGATTGCCGCGCTGGACCTGAGCGCCAACGACAAGCAGAACCTCAAGCTGACCGGTCAGCTGGACTGGAGCCAGGGCCTGAACGCCGAAGCCAGGCTCGACTGGCTGGATTTCCCCTGGCATCGCCTGTACCCGCTGATCGAAGAGCCCGCGGTGGCGGTGCGCCGCTTCACGGCCGAGGTCGCCTATCGCGATGGTAACTATCTGGGCAACTTCAAGGGCGACCTCGATGGCCCGGCGGGGGCGTTCAGCCTCAGCAGCCCGTTCAGCGGCGACCTGACGAAAATCTTCCTGCCCCAGTTCAAGCTGGCCGCCGGCCAGGGCAAGGCCGAAGGCCACCTGAACCTGCAATTCGCCGATGGCATCGCCTGGGATACCGCCCTGGATCTGTCGGCGATCAACCCGGCGTACTGGGTCGCCGAGCTACCGGGCACTTTGGCCGGGCCGCTGCGCAGCCAGGGCGAAATGAAGAACGAGCAACTCAAGCTCAACGCCGACCTCGACCTCAAAGGCAAGTTGCGCGGCCAGCCCGCGGTGCTGCAGGCCAAGGCCGATGGCGCTGGCGAGCAGTGGAACCTGAACACCCTGGACATCCGCCTGGGCGACAACCGCATCAACGGTTCCGGGCGCCTGCAACAGCGTTTGGCCGGGCAACTCGATATCAAGCTGCCGCGTCTCGGCCAGCTGTGGCCCGAGCTGCGTGGCCAGCTCAACGGCCGCCTCGATGTGGCGGGCACCCTGAAGGCGCCGAAGGGCAAGCTCGACCTGCAAGGCCAGCAACTGGTGTTCGCCGACAATCGCCTGCAGAGCCTCAAGCTCGATGCCAACCTGGACAGCGCGCAACGGGCGCAAATCGACCTCAAGGGGGCCGGCATCCAGGTCGGCGAAACCGCGCTGGGCACACTGACGGCCAGCGGCCAGGGCGATATCAAGAACCAGAAGCTGCAACTGGACCTGCAAGGCCCGCAGCTCAAGCTGGCACTGGGCCTGGACGGCAAGCTGGACCAGGGCAACTGGCGCGGGCGCCTGGCCAGCGGCGATATCCAGACCGGTGGCCAGGACTGGAGGCTGCAAGCCCCGGCCAAGCTCGAATACCTGGCCGACGGCAAGCTCAACTTCGGCGCCCATTGCTGGGCCAGTGGCGATGCCAGCCTTTGCGGCGAGGATCAGCGGCTGATGCCCGAGCCCAGGTTGCGCTACCACCTCAAGCAGTTCCCGATCGACAGCCTCGCGCAGTGGTTGCCCAAGGACTTTGCCTGGAAGGGCCGGCTCAACGCCGATATCAAGCTGGACGTACCGGCCGACGGCCCGCAGGGGCGGATCCTGCTGGACGCCAGCGGCGGCACCTTGCGGGTCAAGGAAAAGCAGCAGTGGCTGGACTTCCCGTACCAGACGCTGAAACTCGACACCACCCTCAACCCCAAGCGTATCGACACCCAGCTGGCGTTCAGTGGCGGCAAGCTCGGCGAGCTGATGCTACAGGCGCAGATCAATCCGCTGCCGAAAAACAAGCCGCTGTCCGGCGAGTTCCGCCTCAGCGGCCTGGACCTGGCGGTGGCGCGACCGTTCGTGCCGATGGTCGAGAAGCTCACCGGCACCCTCAATGGCAGCGGGCGCATCTCCGGCGGTCTGCTGGCGCCGCAGGTCAATGGCAACCTGGCCCTTAGTGGTGGCGAAGTTTCCGGCCCTGAATTGCCCATCAGTCTCCAGGACCTGCAATTGCAGGCGCTGATCGCCGGTGAAAGCGTGCAGTTGAGCGGCGGCTGGAAGAGCGGCAAGGCCGGCCAGGGCAGCCTGAACGGCAATATCGCCTGGGGCCAGGCGCTGGTGGTGGACCTGAACCTGAAAGGCTCGCAACTGCCGGTCACCGTCGAGCCCTATGCGGTGCTGGACGTGGCGCCGGACCTGAAGATCTCGATGAAGGACGACAAGCTGGCGATCGCCGGCAAGGTCCATGTGCCCAAGGGCGAGATCACCATCCGTGAATTGCCGCCATCGACGGTCAAGGTGTCGGACGACACGGTGATCATCGGCCACCAGACCGAGGAGGGCAAAGCGCCGATGGCCATGGCGATGGACATCGACGTGGTGGTCGGCGAGGACAAGCTCAGCTTCACCGGTTTCGGCCTGACCGCCAACCTGCAAGGCCACGTGCACATCGGCGACAACATGGACACCCGTGGCGAACTGTGGCTCAACGACGGCCGCTACCGCGCCTACGGCCAGCGCCTGACCGTGCGCCGGGCGCGCCTGCTGTTCGCCGGGCCGATCGACCAGCCGTACCTGGACATCGAGGCGATTCGCCAGACCGATGACGTGATCGCCGGTATCCGCCTCAGTGGCAGTGCCGAACAACCGACCACGCAGATCTTCTCGGAGCCGGCGATGAGCCAGGAACAGGCGCTGTCTTACCTGGTGCTCGGGCGTCCCTTGAGCACCACCGGCGAGGACAACAACATGTTGGCGCAAGCCGCCCTGGGCCTGGGCCTGATGGGCAGTTCGAACATCACCGGCGGGCTGGCCAAGGACCTGGGGATCGACGACTTCCAGCTCGACACCCAGGGCAGCGGCAACACCACCAGCGTGGTGGCCAGCGGCAATATCTCCGAGCGGCTCAGCCTGCGTTACGGGGTGGGGGTCTTCGAGCCGGCCAACACCATCGCCCTGCGCTACAAGCTGAGCAAAAAGGTCTACCTGGAAGCGGCCAGTGGCGTCGCCAGCTCGCTGGATATCTTCTACAAGCGCGACTTCTAGCTCGTCGGCAATCCAGTCCCCTTTGGCGAGGGGGCTGGCGTTCACCACCGCGCTCCTCCTGCTGGTAATTCTCCCGCCGATTTTCGACTTCAAGGCTTCCCATTAATTAGCTTAATAGTGAGCATGCTAATTATTGTTTGGATATTGGCTGCCTAGGCAGTAACATCTCGACATACTTTCGCTGCCTAGGCAGCTAACAGGTGGTCAGATGAAGCACTTCACCCCAGACGATTTCCACAATTGCCACCTCGGGCTCTTGCTGGGCCGCGCGGCCCTGCTCAAGGACCGGATCATCGACACCCACATGGAACCCCACGGCATCACCGCCGCGCAGTTCAAGGTGCTGATCATCATGGCCCAGTTCGGCGTCGACACTCCGGCCGAGCTGTGCCGCCACCTGTCCCTGGACAGCGGTTCCATGACCCGCATGCTCGATCGCCTGGAGCAGAAGGATTTCCTCGCCCGCCAACGCTCGGAGCACGACCGCCGCCAGGTGCGCCTGGTGCTCACCGAGGAGGGCCAGAAGCTCGCCGACTGCCTGCCGCACATCGGCGCCAACGCCATGAATGAACTGGCCGGCGCCATTACCCCCGAAGAGTTGAAAACCCTGGAACAGATCCTCAAGAAAATTTTGCTGGCGGCCGGTGACCCGATCACCGTGTTGCGGGTAGGTGATAAGTAAATGAGCAGTAAAATCTTGCGTGCCCGTTTGAGCCTGGTGCTGCTGGCCATGAGCCTGGCTGGATGTGCCAACTACAGTGGCCTGACAACCGAAGGGGTGAGCCTCGATGCCAAATCCCTCAAGGCCGGACAATCCCTGAGTGGCGTGACCCTGTCGCCGGCGGCCTGGCCGAAGAGCGACTGGTGGAAGAGCCTGGGCGATCCACAGCTCGATGGCTTGATCCGCGAAGCCCTGCACGACAGCCCCGACATGCAGATCGCCAGTGCCCGCGCCCACCAGGCCAGCGCGGCGGCCTATGCCGCGGACGCGGCACGCATGCCGACCCTGGACGCCAGCGGCAGTGTCAGCCGCTCGCGCCTGTCCCGTTCGCAGGACCCGAGCGGGCAGGGCGACAACTACAGCACGATGCGCAGCCTGACAGGCAACTTCAATTACACCTTCGACCTCTGGGGCGGCCAGCGCGATACCTGGGAAGCCGCCCTGGGCCAGGCCCGCGCCGCCGAGATCGATCGCCAGGCCGCGCAACTGACCCTGGCCGCCGACGTGGCCCGGGCCTACAGCGATCTGGGCCAGGCGCATATCGTCCATGACCTGGCCACTGAAGACCTCAAGCGCACCCGGCAGATGCTCGACCTGAGCCAGAAACGCCTGAGTTCGGGCATCGACAGCCAGTACCAGTACCAGCAGACCGAAAGCCTGGAGGCCAGCTCTGAAGCCAGCCTGATCGATGCCGAGAAAAACCTGCAGAGCGCCAAGATCGCCCTCGCGGTATTGCTCGGCAAAGGCCCGGACCGGGGCAACGAAATCGCCCGGCCGAAAGTCTTGCAGGCCAGCGCGGTGGCCCTGCCATCGGTGCTGCCGGCGGAACTGCTGGGCCGCCGTCCGGACCTGGTGGCCGCGCGCTGGCGGGTCGAGGCGGCGAGCAAGAGCATCGACGCCGGCAAGACCAACTTCTATCCCAACCTCAACCTGAGCGCCGCTGCCGGCACTCAAGCGTTGCTGGGGGACGCGATGTTCGGATCGGCCAGCCGCTTCTTCAACATCGCCCCCACCGTGTCGCTGCCGATCTTCGACGGTGGCCGCCTGCGCGCCGACCTGGATGCCCGGGACGCCGACTACGACCTGGCCGTGGCGCAGTACAACAAGAGCCTGGTGAATGCCCTGGGGGATGTCAGCGACACCATCTCCCAGCTGCGTGACATCGGTCGGCAGATCGCCGCCCAGCAACACGCCACCGACATCGCCCAGGACTCCTACGACACCGTGGTCCAGCGCTACGGCTCGGGGATCGGCAATTACCTGGACGTGCTCAGCATCGAGCAGCAATTACTGCAGGCCCAGCGTCAGCTGGCGACCCTGAATGCCCAGCAGATCGACCTGTCGATCCAACTGATGCAGGCCCTGGGCGGTGGTTTCCAGACCGACAATCTGGCCGCGGCCACCCCGACCCCAGCCTCGCGCACTCAATAATTCAAGGTACTCATCATGGCCACTGCCGCAACCAACAACGCTCCCGAAAACACCCCGGACACCGCCAACCCGCGCAAGCGCAAGGTCATGCTGCTGGGCCTGGTGGCGCTGATCGTCCTGGGCGGGCTGGGGGTCTTTGCCTGGTATGAACTCTACGGACGCTGGAATGAAGGCACCGACGACGCCTATGTGAACGGCAACGTGGTGGAAATCACCCCGCTGGTCACCGGTACGGTGGTCAGCATCGGCGCCGACGATGGCGACCTGGTCCACGAAGGCCAGGTGCTGATCAACTTCGACCCCAACGATGCCGAGGTCGGCCTGCAAAGCGCCGAGGCCAACCTGGCCCGCACTGTGCGCCAGGTGCGCGGGCTGTACAGCAATGTCGACGGCATGCGCGCCCAGGTGGCAGCGCAGAAGGCCGAAGTGCAGAAGGCCCAGGACAACTTCAACCGTCGTCGGACCCTCGCCAGCAGCGGGGCGATTTCCCAGGAAGAACTGTCCCACGCCCGCGACGACCTGACCTCGGCGCAGAACGCCCTGGCCAATGCCCAGCAGCAGCTCAACACCACCAACGCGCTGGTGGACGACACTGTGGTGTCGAACCATCCGGACGTGCAGGCGGCCGCCGCACAGTTGCGCCAGGCCTACCTGACCAACGCCCGCAGCACCCTGATCGCCCCGGTGACCGGTTATGTCGCCAAGCGCACTGTGCAACTGGGCCAGCGGGTACAGCCGGGCACCGCGTTGATGGCGGTGATTCCGCTCGACCAGCTGTGGATCGACGCCAACTTCAAGGAAACCCAGCTGCGTGACATGCGCATCGGCCAGCCGGTGGACATCGAAGCCGATATCTACGGCAGCGACGTCAAGTACAGCGGCACCATCGACAGCCTGGGCGCCGGTACCGGCAGTGCCTTCGCCCTGTTGCCGGCGCAGAACGCCACCGGCAACTGGATCAAGATCGTGCAGCGGGTGCCGGTGCGCATCCATGTGAATACCGAAGAGCTGGCCAGGCACCCGCTGCGGGTCGGCCTGTCGACGGTGGTCAACGTCGACCTGCATGACCAGAGCGGCCCGGTGCTGGCCCAGCAGCC
Organism: Pseudomonas sp. NFACC41-3; assembly: GCF_900109505.1. NCBI lineage: Bacteria > Pseudomonadati > Pseudomonadota > Gammaproteobacteria > Pseudomonadales > Pseudomonadaceae > Pseudomonas > Pseudomonas sp. NFACC41-3. The sequence continues at coordinate 388,439 of NZ_FOAE01000005.1, read as the reverse complement.
GCCACAAAAGGCGTCGTTCAGCACCAACGTCTACGACCGCCAATTGAGCGAAGCCGATGCCCTGATCGCCCGCCTGATCCACGACAACAGCGCCGCCATCGGCAAGACCGCGCAGCGCTGATTCGCCGATCCCTCTGCTGCGGCCGTTAGCGGCCGCGGCGCCTGCCTCGCTTCATAGGATTCGCGATGAGCAATAACGCCTCTTTCACGCCGCCCAGCCTGTTGCTCAGCACCATCGGCCTGTCGCTGGCGACCTTCATGCAGGTGCTCGACACCACCATCGCCAACGTGGCCTTGCCGACCATCTCGGGCAACCTCGGGGTGAGTTCGGAGCAGGGCACCTGGGTGATCACCTCGTTTGCCGTGAGCAACGCCATCGCCTTGCCGCTGACCGGCTGGCTGAGCCGGCGCTTCGGCGAGGTGAAGCTGTTTATCTGGGCCACCCTGCTGTTCGTGCTGGCCTCCTTCCTCTGCGGGATTTCCACCTCCATGCCCGAGCTGGTGGGCTTTCGTGTGCTGCAAGGGGTGGTGGCCGGGCCGTTGTACCCGATGACCCAGACCCTGCTGATCGCGGTCTACCCGCCGGCGAAAAGGGGCATGGCCCTGGCGCTGCTGGCGATGGTCACGGTGGTGGCGCCGATTGCCGGGCCGATTCTCGGCGGCTGGATCACCGACAGTTACAGCTGGCCGTGGATCTTCTTCATCAACGTGCCGATCGGCCTGTTCGCCGCCTGGGTGGTCAAGCAGCAGCTGAAGGCGCGGCCGGTGGTGACCAGCCGCCAACCGATGGACTACATCGGCCTGCTGAGCCTGATCGTCGGCGTCGGTGCCTTGCAGATCGTGCTCGACAAGGGCAACGACCTGGACTGGTTCGAATCCAACTTCATCATCATCGGCACGCTGATTTCGGTGATTGCCCTGGCGGTGTTCGTGATCTGGGAAATGACCGACCGCCATCCGGTGGTCAACCTGCGGTTGTTCGCCCACCGCAACTTCCGCATCGGCACCATCGTGCTGGTGGGCGGTTATGCCGGCTTCTTCGGCATCAACCTGATCCTGCCGCAGTGGTTGCAGACCCAGATGGGCTACACCGCGACCTGGGCCGGCCTGGCGGTGGCGCCGATCGGTATCCTGCCGGTGCTGATGTCGCCTTTCGTCGGCAAGTACGCGCACAAGTTCGACCTGCGCTTGCTGGCCGGGCTGGCGTTCCTGGCGATCGGCCTGAGCTGCTTCATGCGTGCCGGCTTCACCAACGAGGTGGACTTCCAGCACATCGCCCTGGTGCAACTGTTCATGGGTATTGGCGTGGCGCTGTTCTTCATGCCGACCCTGAGCATCCTGATGTCGGACCTGCCGCCGCACCAGATCGCCGATGGCGCCGGCCTGGCCACTTTCCTGCGGACCCTGGGCGGCAGCTTCGCCGCGTCGTTGACCACCTGGATCTGGATCCGCCGGGCGAACGAGCACCATGCCTACATGAGTGAGCACATCAGCAGCTTCGAGCCGGCCACCCGCGATGCCCTGAACGCCTTGGGCGGTGCCAGCAACCAGGCCTACGCGCAGCTGGACCAGGTGCTGACCGGGCAGGCGTACATGATGTCCACCGTGGACTATTTCACGCTGCTGGGCTGGAGCTTCATGGCGCTGATCCTGCTGGTGTGGCTGGCCAAGCCACCGTTCACCGCCAAGGCCGGGCCGGCGTCGGCGGGGCATTGAGGGTGCGGTAGGGCAGAGGAATTATCGCGAGCAAGCTCGTTCCTACAAAAAGGTACGTCTTCCTGTAGGAGCGAGCTTGCTCGCGATTGAACGCACAGCGTTCGCCTGGAAGGCCTCGCAAGGCCCTTCGGGCCTTATTGCAGCCTGCGGCGGCGCTACAGGCGGGGCAATGCCTGCTGTGACGGCACGAAGTCGAAAGCCGCCAGCTGGAAGCCCTGCTCATCCACCTGCAAGGCCCAGCCCTGACGGTCCCAGTCGCCCAGCACGATGCGCTTGGCGGCCTGGTCGCCGATCTGCAATTTGTGGATGGCCGGGCGGTGGGTGTGGCCGTGGACCAGGGTCCGCACCTTGAATGCCTGCATGATCCGCGGCACTTCGTCCGGGGTCACGTCGACGATGTCGTTGGCCTTCATGCGGGTTTGCGCGCGGCTTTCATTGCGCAGCTTGCGCGCCAGCTTGTGTCGGGTGCGCAGCGGCAGGTGCCTGAGGATCCACAACGAAACCGGATTGCGCAGGTAGCGGCGCATGCGCATATAGGCTTCGTCGCGGGTGCACAGGCTGTCGCCGTGCATCAGCAGCACCGGCTCGCCGTAGAAGTCGACCACGCTCGGGTCCTTGAGCAGGGTCGCGCCCGCGGCCTTGCAGAAGGCCTTGCCAAGCATGAAGTCGCGATTGCCATGCATCAGGAAAACCTGCGTGCCGCTGTCGCTGAGCTCGCGCAGTGCTTGGCAAATGGAAAGCTGGTAGGGGGTCATGGCGTCGTCGCCGATCCAGACCTCGAAGAAATCTCCCAGGATATACAGCGCTTGCGCCGAGCGGGCACGCCCGCCCAGTAAATCCAGAAACGCCCGGGTAATGTCCGGGCGCTCCTCTTCCAGATGCAAATCTGAAATCAGCAGTATCACTCAACGATCTCGGCTTTCTCGATGATCACGTCTTCTGCCGGTACGTCCTGGTGGCCGGCCTTCATGGTGGTGGCCACGCCTTTGATCTTGTCGACCACTTCGGTGCCGGCAACCACTTTGCCGAATACCGCGTAGCCCCAGCCCTGCACGGTCTTGCCGCTGTGGTTGAGGAAGCTGTTGTCAGCGACGTTGATGAAGAACTGCGCGGAAGCCGAATGCGGCTCCATGGTGCGGGCCATGGCGACGGTGTACTTGTCGTTGGAAAGACCGTTGTCGGCTTCGTTCTGGATGCTTGGACGCTTGTCTTTCTTTTCTTTCATGCCTGGCTCGAAACCGCCGCCCTGGATCATGAAGTTACCGATGACGCGGTGGAACACGGTGTTTTCGTAATGACCGGCTTTAACGTATTCGATGAAGTTGGCCACGGTGACCGGGGCTTTCTCGGCGTTCAGTTCCAGCACGATGTCGCCGTGGTTGGTGGTCAGTTTGACTTGGGTCATGATCGGTACTCTTTATAAGGAGGAGCGTTTTCAAGGAATTCCCGGGTTCCGGGAGGCAGGCATGGGGCCCGCGGGCCGGAACCGCGCTGGCAAAAATCCGCCAAGGTGCGCAGTTTAGCGTGCCGGGCGTGAAATTCGAGGCTGTTTTTTCATTTGCGACGGATTAATCGCGGCAGATTTAAAGCCCGCTCTGTCAGGGGCTTGACCGCATCGGCTATGATATCCGTTTTGATTTATCAGGCCGCACCGGCCGCGCACTTGTACGTTCAAGGATCCTATGAGCAAGCCCACTGTCGACCCTACCTCGAATTCCAAGACCGGACCGGCCGTTCCGGTCAACTTCCTGCGCCCGATCATCCAGGCGGACCTGGACTCGGGTAAGCACACACAGATCGTGACCCGCTTCCCGCCGGAACCCAACGGCTACCTGCACATCGGTCACGCCAAGTCGATCTGCGTGAACTTCGGGCTGGCCCAGGAATTCGGCGGCGTCACCCACCTGCGTTTCGACGACACCAACCCGGCCAAGGAAGACCAGGAATACATCGACGCCATCGAAAGCGACGTCAAGTGGCTGGGCTTCGAGTGGGCCGGTGAAGTGCGCTACGCCTCGCAATACTTCGACCAGCTGCACGAGTGGGCGGTGGAGCTGATTAAGGCGGGCAAGGCCTATGTCGACGACCTGACCCCCGAGCAGGCCAAGGAATACCGTGGCAGCCTGACCGAGCCGGGCAAGAACAGCCCGTTCCGCGACCGTTCGGTGGAAGAGAACCTGGACCTGTTCGCCCGCATGAAGGCGGGCGAATTCCCGGACGGCGCACGTGTGCTGCGGGCCAAGATCGACATGGCCTCGCCGAACATGAACCTGCGCGACCCGATCATGTATCGCATCCGTCATGCGCATCACCACCAGACCGGCGACAAGTGGTGCATCTACCCCAACTACGACTTCACCCACGGTCAGTCGGACGCCATCGAAGGCATCACCCACTCGATCTGCACCCTGGAGTTCGAAAGCCACCGTCCGCTGTACGAGTGGTTCCTGGAGAACCTGCCGGTGCCGGCACAGCCGCGCCAGTATGAGTTCAGCCGCCTGAACCTGAACTACACCATCACCAGCAAGCGCAAGCTCAAGCAACTGGTGGACGAGAAGCACGTCAACGGTTGGGACGACCCGCGCATGTCGACCCTGTCGGGCTTCCGTCGTCGTGGCTACACGCCGAAATCCATCCGCAACTTCTGCGAGATGGTTGGCACCAACCGTTCCGACGGCGTGGTGGACTTCGGCATGCTGGAATTCAGCATCCGTGACGACCTCGACCACAGCGCCCCGCGCGCCATGTGCGTGCTGCGCCCGCTGAAGGTGGTGATCACCAACTACCCTGAAGGCCAGGTCGAGAACCTCGAACTGCCGCGCCACCCGAAAGAAGACATGGGTGTGCGGGTGCTGCCGTTCGCCCGTGAAATCTACATCGATCGCGACGACTTCATGGAAGAGCCGCCAAAGGGCTACAAGCGCCTGGAACCGGCCGGCGAAGTGCGCCTGCGCGGCAGCTACGTGATCCGCGCCGACGAGGCGATCAAGGATGCCGATGGCAACATCGTCGAGCTGCGTTGCTCGTACGACCCGGACACCCTGGGCAAGAACCCGGAAGGGCGCAAGGTCAAGGGTGTGATCCACTGGGTGCCGGCCGCCGCCAGCGTCGAGTGCGAAGTGCGCCTGTACGATCGCCTGTTCCGTTCGCCGAACCCGGAGAAGGCCGAAGACAGCGCAAGTTTCCTGGACAACATCAACCCTGACTCCCTGCAGGTCCTCACTGGTTGTCGTGCCGAACCCTCGCTGGGCAACGCACAGCCGGAAGACCGTTTCCAGTTCGAGCGCGAAGGTTACTTCTGCGCGGATATCAAGGACTCGAAACCGGGCGCACCGGTATTCAACCGTACCGTGACCCTGCGCGACTCCTGGGGTCAGTGATCAGTTAAGGAACTCCTTGTGCTAACGATCTACAACACGCTCACCAAGAGCAAAGAAGTCTTCAAGCCGCTCGATGGCAACAAGGTGCGCATGTACGTGTGCGGCATGACCGTGTACGACTACTGCCACCTGGGCCACGGCCGCAGCATGGTCGCCTTCGACCTGGTGACCCGCTGGCTGCGTTTCAGCGGCTACGACCTGACTTATGTGCGCAACATCACCGACATCGACGACAAGATCATCAATCGGGCCAACGAGAACGGCGAATCGTTCGAGGCGTTGACCGAGCGCATGATCGCGGCGATGCACGAAGACGAAGCACGCCTGAACATCAAGAAGCCGGACATGGAGCCGCGTGCCACCGACCATATCGCCGGCATGCACGCGATGATCCAGACCCTGATCGACAAGGGCTACGCCTACGCGCCGGGCAACGGCGACGTGTACTACCGGGTCGGCAAGTTCCTCGGTTACGGCAAGCTGTCGCGCAAGAAGATCGAAGACCTGCGCATCGGCGCGCGCATCGAAGTCGACGAGTCGAAACAGGACCCGCTGGACTTCGTACTGTGGAAAGCCGCCAAGCCGGGCGAGCCGAGCTGGGAATCGCCATGGGGCGCCGGGCGTCCGGGCTGGCACATCGAATGCTCGGTGATGTCGACCTGCTGCCTGGGCGAGACCTTCGACATTCATGGCGGCGGCAGCGACCTCGAGTTCCCGCACCATGAAAACGAGATCGCCCAGAGCGAGGCGGCCACCGGCAAGACCTACGCCAATGCCTGGATGCATTGCGGCATGATCCGCATCAATGGCGAGAAGATGTCCAAGTCCTTGAACAACTTCTTCACCATCCGCGACGTGCTCGACAAGTACCATCCGGAAGTGGTGCGTTACCTGCTGGTGTCGAGCCACTACCGCAGCGCGATCAACTATTCGGAAGACAACCTCAAGGACGCCAAGGGCGCCCTGGAGCGTTTCTACCACGCCCTCAAAGGCCTGCCGACTGTACCGGCCGCCGGTGGCGAAGCCTTCGTCGAGCGTTTCACCGAGGTGATGAACGACGACTTCGGCACGCCGGAAGCCTGTGCGGTGCTGTTCGAGATGGTGCGCGAGATCAACCGTCTGCGCGAGAGCGATCTCAATGCGGCGGCCGGTCTGGCGGCGCGCCTGAGGGAACTGGCGGACGTGCTGGGTGTGCTGCAGCTGGACGCCGACGACTTCCTGCAGGCCGGTGCCGAAGGCCGGGTCGACGCAGCGCAGGTCGAAGCGTTGATCCAGGCGCGCCTGGCGGCCCGGGCCAACAAGGACTGGGCCGAGTCCGACCGCATCCGCGACCAGATCACCGCCATGGGCGTGGTGCTGGAAGACGGCAAGGGTGGGACGACCTGGCGTCTGGCTGACTGATTGCTGTACTGGCTACAAACAGAAACCCGCCTTGTGCGGGTTTTTGTTTGCCTGCCATTCGAGGGCGGGGTGCGGGCGATCAATCCTCCTGCTGGCGCAATCTTTTATAGAGGGTATTGCGACTCACCCCCAGGCGCCGGGCCAATAGGGAGATGTTGCCGCCCACGGCCTTGAGCCGGCGGTGCAGGTCGGCGCTGTCTTGCAGGTCGATGTCGCCGGGCGGTTCGTGGCTGGTGGCTGGCTCCATGTCCAGGTCGACAAAAAAGTCGTCGGGCAGGTGCTCGGCGCGGATCGGCTGTTCTTCGGCCATGGCCAGCGCCACCTGCATCACGCTGCTGACCTGGCGCAGGTTGCCCGGCCAGGGATGGCGCTCGAACAGTTCCTGGACGTCGCTGCTGAGCCCGGCCCATTGGCCGGACTCGCGATGCTGTTCCCAGATGCGCTTGAACAGCGCCTGTTTGTCGCTGCGTTCGCGCAGGGGCGGCAACTCCAGGGTCAGGCCGCCGATGCGGTAATACAGGTCCTCGCGGAAACGCCCGAGTTGTACCTGTTCGCGCAGGGAGCGGTTGGTCGCCGAGATGATGCGGATGTCCACCGGGAACAGCTCGCTGCTGCCCACCGGTTGCACGCAACGCTCCTGCAGCACACGCAACAGGCGGGCCTGGGTCGGCAAGGGCATGTCGCCGATTTCGTCGAGGAACAGCGTGCCTTTGTCGGCCTTGCGGATCAGGCCAATGCTGCCTTTCTGGTTGGCGCCGGTGAAGGCGCCTTTTTCATAGCCGAACAGCTCGGACTCCACCAGTTCGGCGGGAATCGCTGCGCAATTGACGGCAATGAACGCCTGTTTGCTCCGCGAGCTGGCCTGGTGCAGGGCTTTGACGAAAACTTCCTTGCCGACGCCGGTTTCGCCGTGGATCAGCAGCGGAATGTCCTTTTCCAGCAGGCGTTCGGCCTGGCGCACGGCTTTCTCCACCCGGCTGTCGCCGAAGTGCAGGGTGTTCAGGCTGATGGCATTTGTGTTGGCGGGAGCCGGGCGGGAAGGTGGCTCGACGAAGACCCGAGCCTGGATCGGCACCTGCCTTGGACGCTTAAGCAGGCAATGGAAACGGTTACGGCCGGCGGCCTGCAGGGCAAAGGGCAGGCCTTCGGGCTGGTTGAGCAATTCCAGCAGGGACACCTTGAACAGGCTTTCGATGCCGACCCGCGACAGGCTGATGCCCAGCAGGTTGTCGGCGCGGCGGTTGGCCGACAGCACCTGGCCGCTGTCATCGAAGATCAGCAGGCCGGCCCATTGGCTGTCGAGGTTGTTCAGGCCGGTGTTGAAGGTCAGCTGGAAATGCCGGCCTTGGAACAGGTTGAGGATCAGTCGGTTCTCCACGGTCTGGCTCATCATCTTGACCATGCCCAGGGTGTGGGAGGGCGGCAGGTAGCTGTCGCTGGAGACGTCCAGCACCGCGATCACCCGGCGCTCGGCATCGAAGATCGGCGCGGCCGAGCCGGTCATGAAGCGGTTGGCCTTGAGAAAGTGTTCATCGTGCTCGATATGCACCGCCTGTTCGCAAGCCAGGGCGGTGCCGATGGCGTTGGTCCCGCTGCAGTGTTCCAGCCAACTGGCGCCGGCGCTGAAACCACGGGCCAGGCTCGGCTCGATAAAACGCTGGGTGCCCCAGGACGTCAGCACCTGGCCCTGGTTGTCGGCGAGCATGATCAGGCAATTGGAGTTGCTGAGGATGTTCTCGTAGTAGGGCAGGACTTCCTGGTGGGTGGTCTGCACCAGGGCATGCTGGCTCTCCAGCAACTGGGCGATGCGCTCGGCGGGCAGTTGATCGAAGGCGGGCGTGCTCTGGTGGCTGAGGCCAAAGGCCCGGCAGCGACTCCAGGAGTCCTTGATGATGGTCTCGTGAGACAGCGGTGAGGCAGGTGCGCTCATGGCGGTAGGTCTCTGAAAACGCTTTTATTGTTGTTATTGGCCTATGCCCGGGTGTAGCCGCTGGCGCAGGCTGCGATCGAGCTGGGCGGCATTCCGACGTAGCGCTCGCAAACCAGGCATCGCGATTCGTCTGTTGACCGCGTCGTTCGCTTTGCGAGTCCTGCGGCCTCGATCGCAGCCTGCGGCAGCGGCTACAGGTGGCGTTTACGGGCAAAAGCGTCCATCCAGTGTTGTTCACTCTTGTTCATTGTCAACCGCCGGACTGTTCAGTTGTTCAGTGCGGGTTGTTCATTTCTGTTCAGCTGTGAACCTTCCAATAGCCTGTCTTTTAATAAATATCAGGCTTATCAGTGGCTTGGCTGGGTGCCACGGTTCTGGCACGAAAGTCGCTCTGCTGCTGCGGTCGCTTGACTCCAATAATAAAAAAGGCCGAGCCATGTCATTAACGCTGGAGCACGTCAGCCGTGTCGTCGAGGGCCAGACCTGGATCGATGACATCTCGCTGCGCTTTGAACCCGGTTCCTTCAATGTCCTGCTGGGGCGCACGCTGTCCGGCAAGACCAGCCTGATGCGCTTGATCGCCGGGCTCGACAAGCCCGCCAGCGGGCGCATCCTGATGAACGGCGTGGACGTCACCGGGCGCCCGGTGCGGCTGCGCAACGTGTCGATGGTCTATCAGCAGTTCATCAACTACCCGACCATGACCGTGTTCGAGAACATCGCCTCGCCGCTGCGCCAGGCCGGCGTTTCGGCGCAACTGATCGAGAGCAAGGTGCTGGAGACGGCGAAGATGCTGCGGATCGAGAAATTCCTGCAGCGCCATCCGCTGGAGCTGTCCGGCGGCCAGCAGCAGCGCACGGCGATGGCCCGGGCTCTTGTCAAGGATGCCGAGCTGATCCTGTTCGACGAACCGCTGGTCAACCTCGACTACAAGCTGCGCGAAGAGCTGCGCCAGGAGATGCGCGAGCTGTTCCAGGCCCGCCACACCATCGCCATCTATGCCACCACCGAGCCCAACGAGGCGTTGGCCCTGGGCGGCACCACCACCATCCTCCACGAGGGGCGCCTGGTGCAGAGCGGCAAGACCGCCGAGGTCTATCACCAGCCCCAGACCGTGCTGGCCGCCGAGCTGTTCTCCGAACCGCCGATCAACCTGATGCCGGGGCGCATCGCCGGCAATGAAGTGAGCTTCGCCAATTTCGTGCACTTTCCGCTGAACGTCGACTTGCGCCCGGTCGGCGAGGGCGAGTTCCGCTTCGGTGTGCGGCCCAGCCATATCTCCCTGGTACCGAGCAACGACGACGACCTGGAGCTGGCGGTGACCGTCGAGGTGGCGGAAATCAGCGGCTCGGAAACCTTCCTGCATGTGCGCAACGAACAATTCCTGTTGGTGCTGCACCTGCCCGGCGTGCACGAATATGACGTCGACGCGCCGATCCGCATCTATATCCCCACCCACAAACTATTCGTCTTCGATGCCCAGGGCCGTCTGGTCCAGGCGCCGGGGCGGCGCGTCGCGAGGGTTGCCTGATGGCCGAGATCCGTTTGCACAACCTCGCCCACAGTTACACCAGTACCCCGGCCGGTCCCGAGGACTATGCGATCCGCGAGATGAACCACGTCTGGGAGCAGGGCGGCGCCTATGCCTTGCTCGGGCCGTCCGGCTGCGGCAAGTCGACCTTGCTCAACATCATTTCCGGGCTGCTCAGCCCTTCCCAGGGGCAGGTGCTGTTCGATACCCGGGTGGTCAACGAGCTGACTCCCGAGAAGCGCAACATCGCCCAGGTTTTCCAGTTCCCGGTGGTCTACGACACCATGACGGTGTTCGACAACCTGGCCTTCCCGCTGCGCAACCAGGGCCTGGCCGAGGCCAAGGTGCACAGCAAGGTGCAGGAGATTGCCGAGGTCCTCGACCTGCAGGCGCTGCTGAATAAGAAGGCGCGCAACCTCAGCGCCGACGAAAAGCAGAAGGTTTCCATGGGCCGCGGCCTGGTGCGCGACGACGTATCGGCGATCCTGTTCGACGAGCCGCTGACGGTGATCGACCCGCACCTGAAGTGGAAGCTGCGGCGCAAGCTCAAGCAGATCCACGAGCAGTTCAACATCACCATGGTCTACGTCACCCACGACCAGCTCGAAGCCTCGACCTTCGCCGACAAGATCGCAGTGATGTACGGCGGGCAGATCGTCCAGTTCGGTACCCCGCGTGAGCTGTTCGAGCGGCCGAGCCACACCTTTGTCGGCTACTTCATCGGCAGCCCGGGGATGAACCTGATCGAGGTCCGGGCGGAGGCCGGCGGTGTCAGGTTCGCCGGGACCCATCTGGCCTTGCCCGAGGCCTTGCAGCAGCGAATCGCCGAGACCGATTACCAGAGCCTGAAAGTCGGCATTCGCCCGGAGTTCATCCATGTCTGGGACGAGCCTTACGAGGAAGCGCTGCAGGCCGACGTGGTCCACATCGAGGACCTGGGTACCTACAAGATCATGACCCTGAACCTCGACGGCGCGGTCTTGAAAGTGCGGCTGGCCGAAGACAAACCGGTGCCGCAGGGCAGGGCCTGCATCAGCTTCCCCGCGCAGTGGTTGATGGTCTACGCCGACGAATACCTGCTGGAGGCCCACGCCACGAACGAGGTTCAGCCATGAACAAAGTGCAGAACAACAAAGCCTGGTGGCTGGTATTGCCGGTGTTCCTGCTGGTGGCCTTCAGTGCGGTGATCCCGATGATGACCGTGGTCAACTACTCGGTGCAGGACATTTTCGACCAGTCCAGCCGCTATTTCGTCGGCGCCGACTGGTACCGCCAGGTGCTGCTCGACCCGCGCCTGCACGACTCGCTGCTGCGCCAGTTCATCTATTCGGCCTGCGTGCTGCTGATCGAAATCCCCTTGGGCATCGCCATCGCCCTGACCATGCCGAGCAAGGGGCGCTGGTCGTCGGTGGTGCTGATCATCCTCGCCATTCCGCTGCTGATCCCGTGGAACGTGGTGGGCACCATCTGGCAGATCTTCGGTCGCGCCGACATCGGCCTGATGGGCTCGTCGCTGAATGCCCTGGGCATCGATTACAACTATGCGGCCAACACCATGGATGCCTGGGTCACAGTGCTGGTGATGGACGTGTGGCACTGGACCTCGCTGGTGGCGCTGCTGTGCTTTTCGGGGCTGCGGGCGATCCCGGACGTGTATTACCAGGCGGCGCGCATCGACCGGGCGTCGAACTGGGCGGTGTTCCGCCATATCCAGTTGCCGAAGATGAAAAGCGTGCTGCTGATCGCGGTGATGCTGCGCTTCATGGACAGCTTCATGATCTACACCGAGCCGTTCGTGCTCACCGGCGGCGGGCCGGGCAACGGCACGACCTTCCTCAGCCAGACCCTGACCCAGATGGCGATCGGGCAGTTCGACCTGGGCCCGGCCGCGGCGTTCTCCCTGGTGTACTTCCTGATCATCCTGCTGGTGTCCTGGCTGTTCTACACCGCCATGACCCACTCCGACGCCAATCGCTGAGGACGGCCGCCATGACCAAGCGCAAGCTGATACCGCTGCTGATCTACATCCTGTTCCTGCTGGTGCCGATCTACTGGTTGCTGAACATGTCGTTCAAGAGCAACAACGAGATCCTCGGCAGCCTGACCCTGTGGCCCCAGGACTTCACCTGGCACAACTACAAGGTGATCTTCACCGACCCCAGCTGGTACACCGGCTACCTCAACTCGCTGTATTACGTCAGCCTGAACACGGTGATTTCCCTGAGCGTGGCGCTGCCGGCGGCCTATGCGTTCTCGCGCTACCGCTTCCTCGGTGACAAGCACCTGTTCTTCTGGCTGCTGACCAACCGCATGGCGCCGCCGGCGGTATTCCTGCTGCCGTTCTTCCAGCTGTATTCGTCCATCGGCCTGTTCGATACGCACATTGCCGTGGCCCTGGCCCACTGCCTGTTCAACGTGCCGCTGGCGGTGTGGATTCTCGAAGGCTTCATGTCCGGGGTGCCGAAGGAAATCGACGAGACCGCCTACATCGACGGCTACAGCTTTCCCAAGTTCTTCGTGAAGATCTTCGTCCCGCTGATCGGTTCGGGGATCGGCGTGACGGCGTTCTTCTGCTTCATGTTTTCCTGGGTCGAGCTGTTGCTGGCGCGGACTTTGACCTCGGTGAACGCCAAGCCGATCGCCGCGGTGATGACCCGCACCGTGTCCGCCTCCGGTATCGACTGGGGCGTGCTGGCGGCCGCCGGGGTGCTGACCATTCTGCCGGGCATGCTGGTGATCTGGTTTGTTCGCAACCATGTGGCCAAGGGCTTTGCCCTGGGCCGGGTATGAGGATCCGTTGATGGAATGGATGAACTGGACCGCCCCGACGGCGGCATTCTTCGGTGTCATTGCCTTGATCCTGCTGGGCATGACCACTTGGGAGCTGCGTTCGCCGAGCATCCCTCGGCGCGGCTTCCTGCCGATTGCCACCACCCGTGGCGATCGTCTGTTTATCGGTCTTCTCGGCAGCGCCTACCTGCATCTGCTGGTAATCGGCGCCACCGACTGGAGCATCTGGGTGGCGTTCGTGCTGTCCCTGGTGTGGCTGTTGGCTGTGATGCGTTGGGGCTAGCCGGGCGCGTGCGCGGTGGTCCTGCTTCGAAATTCAACCGGGAGGTCTCTATGTTCGACAAAAACAATAAGCTGCGACATAGCGTTTCATTGGCGGCCATGCTGGCATTGAGCGGCTTGAGCGCGACGGCCTGGGCCGACGCCTATGAGGACGCCGCGAAAAAATGGATCGGCAGCGAGTTCAAGCCATCCACCCTGACCGCGGAACAACAGCTGGAAGAGCTGAAGTGGTTCATCAAGGCGTCCGAGCCGTTTCGCGGGATGAAGATCAACGTGGTCTCGGAAACCATCGCCACCCATGAATACGAGTCCAAGGTGCTGGCCAAGGCTTTCAGTGAAATCACCGGGATCAAGCTGACCCACGACCTGCTGCAGGAAGGCGACGTGGTGGAGAAGCTGCAGACCCAGATGCAGTCGGACAAGAACATCTATGACGGCTGGGTCAACGACTCCGACCTGATCGGCACGCACTTTCGTTATGGCAAGACCGAATCCATCACCGACCTGATGGCCAACGAGGGCAAGGACTACACCTCGCCAACCCTGGACATCAAGGACTTCATCGGCATCTCCTTCACCACCGCGCCGGACGGCAAGATCTATCAGTTGCCCGACCAGCAGTTCGCCAACCTGTACTGGTTCCGCGCCGACTGGTTCGAGCGGGCCGACCTGAAAGCCAAGTTCAAGGAGAAGTACGGCTACGAGCTGGGTGTGCCGGTGAACTGGTCGGCCTATGAGGACATCGCCAAGTTCTTCAGCGAGGACGTCAAGGAGATCGACGGCAAGCGGGTCTACGGGCATATGGACTACGGCAAGAAGGACCCGTCCCTGGGCTGGCGCTTCACCGATGCCTGGTTCTCCATGGCCGGTGGCGGCGACAAGGGCTTGCCCAACGGCTTGCCGGTGGACGAGTGGGGGATCCGCGTCGAGGATTGCCATCCGGTGGGTTCCAGCGTGACCCGCGGCGGCGACACCAATGGCCCGGCGGCGGTGTTCGCCACCACCAAGTACGTCGAGTGGATGAAAAAGTACGCGCCACCGGAGGCGGCGGGCATGACCTTCTCCGAATCCGGACCGGTGCCGTCCCAGGGCAATATCGCCCAGCAGATCTTCTGGTACACCGCCTTCACCGCCGACATGACCAAGCCGGGCCTGGCGGTGATGAACGCCGACGGCACGCCGAAATGGCGCATGGCGCCGTCGCCGCGTGGACCGTACTGGGAAGAGGGCATGAAGCTGGGGTATCAGGACGTGGGTTCCTGGACCTTCATGAAGTCCACCCCGGAGAAGCAGAAACTTGCGGCCTGGCTCTATGCCCAGTTCGTGACCTCGAAAACCGTGTCGCTGAAGAAAACCATCGTCGGCCTGACACCGATCCGCGAGTCGGACATCAACTCCCAGGCAATGACCGACCTGGCGCCGAAGCTCGGTGGCCTGGTGGAGTTCTATCGCAGCCCGGCCCGCGTGCAGTGGACGCCGACCGGCACCAACGTGCCGGACTATCCACGCCTGGCGCAGTTGTGGTGGAGCCATATCGCCGAAGCGGCCAGTGGCGAGAAAACCCCGCAACAGGCACTCGATGGCCTGGCCAAGGACCAGGACGCGATCATGACCCGGCTCGAGCGCTCGAAAGCCCAGGCCACCTGCGCGCCGAAAATGAACCCCGAGCGCGACGCGCAATACTGGTTCGACCAGCCGGGCGCGCCGAAACCGAAACTGGCCAACGAGAAACCCAAGGGGGAAACCGTGAGCTACAACGAACTGCTCAAGTCGTGGGAGGCAGCGCGCAAATAAGGTTGTGGATCGGTAATGCGCAACGGCACCTTCGGGTGCCGTTTTTTTTCGAGGCGCGCGATGATTGCGTTGTCGCTTTCGCGAGCAAGCCTACCCTGGCTGTTTCGTGGCGCAGGTGCCGACGGTCTTCAGTTCTGTAGGTGTAGAGGGTTGCCGCTCGATTGCTCGCGACAGCGTCCTGGTGGGTAGTGTGATCCTGCCGTGGCGTTCATCTGCCAGCGCTTCAAGGCCTTCGCAACTCGGAAAAGATGTCTCGTCTCATCGTCTTTCCTTGCCTCTATTTGAATGTGACGTGTGGAGTTCACTTTAAAGCCAGGCACAGTTCGGGTATGTCAGGCATCACGGATTTGCTTGAAGGGTAATTCGCAGGGCAGGGGAGGGCCGTTCCCATAAATGCAAAACGGCGCCCGAAGGCGCCGTCTTGTTTTACCGCGGATCGTGCTTGAGCGATCAGCCCGCCAGACCGGATTGCTGGACCAGGGTCAGCAGCGGTTGTGGGTAGACGCCGAGGAAGAACGCCAGGACCGCGATGGCCAGCAGCATCACGCCGCCGGCTTTCTGTTCCCAGTGCAGCTGGGCGTCGACGCGGCGCAGGTTCGGCTCGATCAGGTACAGGGTGACCATGACGCGCAGGTAGTAGAACACGCCGATGGCGCTGCCCAGGACCAGGGAGCCGACCAGCCACCATTGGTGCGCTTCGACACCGGTGGCGATGATGTAGAACTTGCCGATGAAGCCCGCGGTCAGCGGGATACCGGCCAGGGACAGCATCATCACGGTGAGTACGGCGGTGAGGTACGGACGACGCCAGAACAGGCCGCGGTACTCGTACAGGGCATCCGCGTCGCGACCCTTGTAAGGCGAGGACATCAGGGTGATCACGCCGAAGGCGCCGAGGCTGGTGATCACGTAGGTGACCAGGTAGACGCCGATGGCTTCCATCGCCAGGCCCTTGCTCGCCACCAGGGCGATCAGCAGGTAACCGAAGTGGGCGATGGACGAGTAACCCAGCAGACGCTTGAGGTTGCTCTGGGTCAGCGCCAGCAGGTTGCCGAACAGGATCGAGGCAATCGCGATCAGGGTCAGCACGGTGTTCAGGACACCGCTGCTGGCCACTGGCGAGATCTGGAACAGACGCACCATCACCGCGAATACCGCCACCTTGCTCGCGGTGGCCAGGAAGGCCGCCACAGGTGCCGGGGCCCCTTCGTAGACGTCCGGGGTCCACAGGTGGAAGGGTACCAGCGACAGCTTGAACGCCAGGCCGATCAGCATCATGCCCAGGCCCAGTTGGGCCAGCGGGCTAGGCAGGCCGGTCGCGGCCAGGGCCTGACCGATGCCATTGAAGCTCAGGCTGCCGGCTTCGGCGTAGAGCAGGGCCATGCCGAACAGCAGGAACGCGGAACCGGCGGCCGACAGCACCATGTACTTGATGCCGGCTTCCAGCGAGCGCTTGTTGAAGAAGGCATAAGCCACCAGGCCGTAGACCGGTACCGAGAGCAGCTCCAGGCCGATGAACAAGCCAGCCAGGTGCTGCGCGCTGACCAGCACCAGGCCACCGGCGGCGGCCATCAGGATCAGCAGGTACAGTTCTTCGCGGTTGCCCGGGTAACCGGTGCCGCCGTCGCCCAGGTAGGCATGGGCGAGGGTGACGCAGGCCAGGGTGGCCACCAGGATCAGCGCCATGTACAGGCAGGCGAACTGGTCGATCTGCAGCAATGGAGTCACCGCCAGAGGGGTGACTTTCAGGGCCGGGAGGATCGACAGCAACGCCAGGTTCAGACCGGCGACCGACAGCAGGAAGGTTTGCGAATGGTTGCGACGCCAGGCGATAGCCAGCATCACCACAATGATGGTGAGGCTGGTGATCAACAGCGGCGCAAGCGCGATAAAGTGTTGAATCGTAAAGTCCATAGCGCTCTTACCGGGCCGAAGCGAGTTGAGTGAAGGCGGTGCCGAGCCATTGCTGCACGCCACTCATCGTGGCGGCAGAGGTATCGAGGAACGGTTGCGGGTAGATGCCGATGTAAATCAGCAGCGCCGCCAGTCCGACCACCATGATCAGTTCGCGAGCGTCCATGCCGTGCAGGACCGCGTCCGACTTGGCCGGGCCGAAGTAGGCGCGGTGAATCATGATCAGCGAATAGACCGAACCGAACACCAGGCCGGACGTCGCGAGCACGGTGACCCATGGCGCGCTGGCGAAGGTGCCGATCAGGATCAGGAATTCGCCGACGAAGTTACCGGTCGCCGGCAAGCCCAGCGAGGCCGCGGCGAAGAACAGGCTGATGGCTGGCAGGTAGGCGATCTTCGACCACAGGCCACCCATTTCACGCATATCGCGAGTGTGGGTGCGTTCATACAGCTGGCCGCAGAGGATAAAGAGTGCCGCCGCCGACAGGCCGTGCGCGAGCATCTGGATCACCGCGCCCTGCAGGGCCAGCTGGCTGCCGGAGTAGATGCCGATCAGCACGAAACCCATGTGCGAAACGCTGGAGAATGCCACCAGGCGCTTGATGTCGGTCTGGGCGAAGGCCAGGAAGGCACCGTAGAAGATCCCGATCAGACCCAGGGTCATGGCGATCGGCGCGAACTCGGCCGAGGCATTCGGGAACAGCGGCAGGGCGAAACGCAGCAGGCCGTAGGCCGCGGTCTTCAGCAAGATACCGGCCAGGTCCACGGAACCTGCGGTCGGTGCCTGGGCGTGGGCATCGGGCAGCCAGGAGTGGAACGGCACCACCGGCAGTTTCACCGCGAAGGCGATGAAGAAGCCGAGCATCAGCACGTACTCGGTGGTGGTCGACATCTTGGTCTTCAACAGGTCGGCGTAGTTGAAGGTGATCACGCCAGTGTCGTTGAAGTTGACCAGCACCAGACCGAGGATCGCCACCAGCATGATCAGGCCGGAAGCCTGAGTGAAGATGAAGAACTTGGTCGCGGCGTAGATCCGGGTTTTCTTGCCGTCCGAAGAGCTGTGACCCCAGAGCGCGATGAGGAAGTACATCGGCACCAGCATCATTTCCCAGAAGAAGAAGAACATGAACAGGTCGAGGGCGAGGAACACGCCGACGACACCGCCCAGGATCCACATCAGGTTCAGGTGGAAGAAGCCCACGTGACGCTGGATCTCTTTCCAGGAGCAGAGGACGGACAGCACGCCCAGGAGGCCGGTCAGCAGGATCATCAACAGCGACAGGCCATCGAGGGCCAGGTGCACGTTGATGCCGAAGCGCTCGATCCAGACGTGCTTGAACTCCAGGGTCCAGGTCGGATCGGCGCCAGGTGCCGGAGCGAATGAATAGTCGCCATGGGCCCACAGCCAGAGGCCGAGAGCGAGTTCCAGGGACATGGTCAGCAGCGCAATCCAGCGGGGGAGGGTGGCGCCGAAGCGCTCACCCATCCAGCACAGCAGGCCGCCGATGAAGGGGATCAGGATTAGCCAAGGCAGAATCATGACGGGCTCAATTCCTTTCGCAAGTTCGCAAGGTTCATATCAGACCGCTACCAGCACGACGGCGCCGATAACCAGCACGGCACCAGCAGCCATCGAGGCGGCGTACCAACGCAGTTGACCGGTTTCCGTACGGCTCAGGGAGTTGTGGCCCCCTTTGGCCAGGCGCGGGATCAGACCGATGGTCTGGTCGAGCGGGTCTTTGCGCAGTACATGGCTGATCGCCAGATATGGCTTGACGAACAGTTTGTCGTAGATCCAGTCGAAGCCCCAGGCAGCGAACCACCAGGCCGAGAGGAGGCGGCCGATGCCGCTGTTGGCGACCGCGGTAACGAAGCGACGCTTGCCGAGGAACAGCAGCGCGGCCAGCAGGATACCGGCGATGGCGATGGCGCCCGACGCCAGTTCCAGGCTGTGCTTGGCTTCGCCACCGGCATGGCCGACGCTTTGCGGCAGCACACCGTGCAGCGGTGGTGTGATCATGGCGCCGACGGCGGTCGACAGAATGATCAGCACCGACAGCGGCAGCCAGTGGCTGATGCCGTGGCCGGCGTGGGCTTCGGTCTTGGCTTCACCGTGGAAGGTGATGAAGATCAGGCGGAAGGTGTACAGCGAGGTCATGAAGGCCCCCACCAGACCGGCATACAGCAGGCCGTGGTTACCGCTGGCGAAGGCTTCCCAGAGGATCTCGTCCTTGGAGTAGAAACCGGCGGTGACCAGTGGCAGGGCCGCCAGGGCCGCGCCGCCGACGATGAAGCTGGCGTAGGCCAGCGGCAGTTTCTTCCACAGGCCGCCCATCTTGAAGATGTTCTGCTCGTGGTGGCAGGCAACGATCACCGCACCGGAGGCAAGGAACAGCAGGGCCTTGAAGAAGGCGTGGGTCATCAGGTGGAAGATCGCGCCGTCCCAGGCGCCAACGCCCAGGGCTAGGAACATGTAGCCGATCTGGCTCATGGTCGAGTAGGCGAGGATTCGCTTGATGTCGGTCTGGACCAGCGCGGCGAAGCCGGCCAGGACCAGGGTCACGCCACCGACGACGCCCACCAGGTGCAGGATATCCGGCGCCAGGGCGAACAGACCGTGGGTACGGGCAATCAGATAGACACCGGCGGTCACCATGGTTGCGGCGTGGATCAGTGCCGAAACCGGGGTAGGACCGGCCATTGCGTCCGCCAGCCAGGTCTGCAGCGGCAGCTGGGCGGATTTACCGACCGCGCCACCCAGCAGCATCAGGGTCGCCAGGACGATCCAGAAGTCGCCGGCCTGGAACTTCGCAGGTGCCGCGACCAGCAGTTGCTGGATATTCAGGGTGCCCAGCTGCTGGAACAGGATGAACAGGCCGATGGCCATGAACACGTCGCCGATGCGGGTGACGATAAAGGCCTTGAGTGCCGCGTTACCGTTGTTGCGGTTGCTGTAGTAGAAACCGATCAGCAGGTACGAGCACAGGCCCACGCCTTCCCAGCCGAAGTACAGGAACAACAGGTCATCGCCGAGCACCAGGAACAGCATGCTGGCGATGAACAGGTTGGTGTAGGCGAAGAAGCGCGAGTAACCGTCTTCACCGCGCATGTACCAGGACGCGAACAGGTGGATCAGGAAGCCCACGCCCACCACCACGCCGAGCATGGTCACGGACAGGCCATCCAGATACAGGGCGAAGGTCGGCTTGAAGTCGCCTACGGTCATCCACTGCCACAGCACCTGGGTGTAGTGGCCGCCTTCCGGCGGGGCGACGTTGAATTGCCAGATCACATAAGCCGCGACAATCGCCGACAGGCCAACGGAGCCGACACCGATCAGGGCGGCGAGGTTTTCCGAGAGGCGTCCTCGGGAGAACGACAGCAGCAGGAAACCGATCAGGGGGAACAGGAAAGTCAGATAGAGAAGGTTCATCCGCGCATCTCGCTGGCAGCGTCGATATCGAGAGTGTGGAAGCGGCGATACAGCTGCAACAGGATCGCCAGGCCGATACTGGCCTCGGCAGCTGCCAGGCTGATCACCAGGATGAACATGATCTGTCCATCCGGCTGCGCCCATCTGGCACCTGCGACGATGAAGGCCAGGGCGGAGGCGTTCATCATTACCTCCAGGCTCATCAGCACGAAGAGAATGTTGCGGCGCACCATCAGGCCGACCAGGCCAAGGCAGAACAGGATGCCGGCAACGGCCAGGCCATGCTCCAGAGGGATAGTTCCGATCGTAGGCATGTTCTTACTCCTTCGCCTCGTTGCGGCCCAGATGGAACGCCGTGACGGCTGCGGCGAGCAGCAGCATCGAGGCGAGTTCGACCACCAGCAGATAAGGACCGAACAGGCTGATGCCCACGGCCTTGGCGTCCACGGTGGTGTGGCCGACACCGGTACCGCTCTGGTGGCTGAACAGCACGTACAGCAGTTCCACCAGCAGCAGGGCGGCGAGCACCACCGGCCCCAGCCAGATTCCCGGCTTGAGCCAGATGCGTTCCTGCTGAACCGAGGCAGGCCCCAGGTTCAGCATCATCACCACGAACACGAACAGCACCATGATGGCGCCGGCATAGGCAATCACTTCCAGCACGCCGGCGAACGGCGCGCCGAGGCTGAAGAAAGTCATCGCCACGGCGATCAGCGAAATGATCAGGTAGAGCAGGGCGTGCACAGGGTTGGTGTTGGTCACCACGCGGAGCGTGGAGACAACGGCGACACCTGACGCGAAATAGAAAGCGAATTCCATCTTTCTTCCTTAAGGCAGCAAGCTCTTCACGTTGATCGGCTCGGCTTCGTTTTGCGCGGAGCCTTTTGGCTTACCGGCAATGGCCATACCTGCAACACGATAGAAGTTGTAATCAGGGTTCTTTCCGGGGCCGGAGATCAGCAGATCTTCTTTCTCGTAAACCAGGTCCTGACGTTTGAACTCGGCCATCTCGAAATCCGGCGTCAGCTGGATCGCGGTGGTCGGGCAGGCTTCCTCGCAGAGTCCGCAGAAGATGCAACGCGAGAAGTTGATGCGGAAGAAGTCCGGGTACCAGCGACCGTCTTCGGTTTCAGCTTTCTGCAGCGAGATGCAACCCACCGGGCATGCCACGGCGCACAGGTTGCAGGCTACGCAACGCTCTTCGCCATCGGGGTCGCGGGTCAGTACGATGCGGCCACGGTAGCGGGGCGGCAGGTAGACCGGCTCTTCCGGGTATTGCAGGGTGTCGCGCTTGCGAAAGCCATGGCCGAAGACCATCACCAGGCTGCGCAGTTGGGTACCAGTACCCTTAACGATGTCGCCAATATATTTGAACATGGGTCAAATCCTCACTGAACCGCGCCCGCTGGCGTGTTCAACAACACAAGCGCAGCAGTCACCAGCAAATTGATCAGGGTCAGCGGCAGGCAGAATTTCCAGCTGAAGTCCATCACCTGGTCATAACGCGGACGCGGGATGGAAGCGCGCAGCAGGATGAACAGCATGATGAAGAACGCGGTCTTCAGGGCGAACCAGACGAAGGACAGTTGCGGCAGGATGCCGAACGGACCGTGCCAGCCACCGAAGAACAGGGTGACCAGCAGTGCCGAGATCAGGATGATGCCGATGTACTCGCCAACGAAGAACATGCCCCATTTCATGCCGGCGTATTCAATGTGGTAACCGTCGGCCAGTTCCTGTTCCGCTTCCGGCTGGTCGAACGGGTGACGGTGAGTCACGGCCACGCCAGCGATGAAAAAGGTACAGAAGCCGAAGAACTGCGGAATGATGAACCACAGGTTCTGCGCCTGGTAGTCGACGATGTCACGCATGTTGAACGAGCCGACCTGGGCCACGATGCCCATCAGCGCCAGGCCCATGAACACTTCATAGGACACGGTCTGGGCCGAGGCGCGCAGGCTGCCGAGCAGGGCGAACTTGTTGTTGCTCGACCAGCCGGCGAACAGCACCGCGTAGACCGACAGGCCGGCCATGGCGAAGAAGAACAGCAGGCCGATGTTCAGGTCCGCCACGCCCCAGGTCGGGGTGATCGGGATGATTGCGAAAGCGATCAGCAAGGCGCTCATGGCCACGACCGGTGCCAGGGTGAAAATCACCTTGTCGGCAAACGGCGGGGTCCAGTCTTCCTTGAAGAACATCTTCAGCATGTCGGCGGCGATCTGGAACATGCCAAACGGGCCAACGCGGTTCGGACCGTAACGGTCCTGCCACCAGCCCAGCAGGCGACGTTCGACAAAGCTGAGCAAGGCACCTGCGACCACCACGGCCAGCATGATGACC
Organism: Pseudomonas sp. NFACC41-3; assembly: GCF_900109505.1. Taxonomy (NCBI): domain Bacteria; kingdom Pseudomonadati; phylum Pseudomonadota; class Gammaproteobacteria; order Pseudomonadales; family Pseudomonadaceae; genus Pseudomonas; species Pseudomonas sp. NFACC41-3. The sequence continues at coordinate 365,928 of NZ_FOAE01000005.1, read as the reverse complement.
AGGGCTTTGACGACCGCCAGGATCACGTCGATCACTTCAGGGGTGAACCAGGTCATTGCGCTGCCTCCTGCAGACCGTCAACGGATTTGCCAAAGAACGCCGGTGGAATGCCCGCCAGGCCTGCCGGCAGGGCCACCAGGCCAGCGCCCAGCTCTTCGTTGATGCGCAGCGGCAGACGCAGGGTCTGGCCCGCCACGCTCACGGCGAGCAGCGCGCCATCGTTGACGCCCAGGCGGTCGGCTTCGGACTTGGCCAGGGAGACGTAGGCGGCCGGGATGCGTTCCTGGACCGGAGCGGCTTTCGAAGAGTTCTCCTCGCTGCCGAACAGGTGGTAGAACGGCACCGCCTGCCAGGTGCCCTGGGCAGGGGAGAAGGCGCGCGGCACGCTGGCGAACCAGCCGAGGCTGTCGCCCTGGCTTTCGATCAGGCGGGTGCCCGGATCGCCGGCACGCAGATGACCACCGACTTCGTCCTGGAACTTGTTCCAGGCTTGCGGCGAGTTCCAGCCCGGCGACCAGGCGAACGGCACCTGGGAGCGCGGTTCCACGGAACCCGAGTAACCTTCCATGGAGAAGGAAAACGCGGTGTCCTGGTCTTGCGGGGTACGTGGCTCGTGCACGCTGATGTCGGCGCGCATGGCGGTACGGCCGCTGTAACGCAGCGGTTCGCGAGCCAGCTTCAGGCCCTTGATACGGAACGACGCCGATGGCGCGGCATCGACGATGCGTGCCAGTTGCGGGTTGCTCTGGGCGCAGGCGGCGGTCACGTGGTCCAGCTGGGTCCAGTCCACCGGCTTGTTCAGCAGGGTAGAGCGCAGGGCATGCAGCCAGCGCCAGCCTTCGTGAACCAGGATGCTGGCATCCATATAGGTTGGATCGAACACCTGGAAGAAGCGCTGGGCACGACCTTCCTGGCTGACCAGGGTGCCGTCGCCTTCGGCGAAGCTGGCCGCTGGCAGGACCAGGTGCGCGCGATCGCTGGTGGCGGTCTTCTGGTGGTCGGCGACGATCAGCACTTTCGCGGCGTTCAGCGCGGCATCGACCTTGGCGGCGTCGGTGCGGGTGTACAGATCGTTTTCCAGCACGACCAGGGCGTCGGCCTGGTCGTCGATCACCGCTTGCAGGGCGGCGTCCACCGATTCGCCACCGAGCATGGCCAGGCCGAGGCTGTTGGCCTCAGGCACGATCAGGCTGATGGAGCCGTTCTTCTCGCGCAGCTTGAGGGCCTTGGCGATGTTTGCCGCGGCTTCGATCAGGGCCTTGGAACCCAGGGAGGTGCCGGCGATGATCAGTGGGCGCTTGGCGGCGAGGAGGGCGTCGGCGATGCGCTTGGCCAGCTCAAAGGCTTCGCTGTCCAGGCCTTCGACGGCCGGGGCGCTGGCATCCAGGGCGTGGGCCACGGCGAAACCGATGCGCGCCAGGTCGTCGGGAGCGGCGTGTACACACTCTTCGGCGACGTCGTCGAGCTTGGTTTCAGCGATGCTTGCAATGAACAGCGGGTTCAGCGCGTGCTGGCCGATGTTTTTTACCGCGGCGTCGAGCCATGGCTGGACGCGCATGGCGTCGGCCATCTCTTCGGCCTTGCCCTTGACCGACTGGCGCAGGGCCAGGGCCATGCGGGCGGCGGTCTGGGTCAGGTCCTCGCCGAGGACGAACACCGCATCGTGGTCTTCGATGTCGCGCATGGTCGGCACGGGCAGCGGGCTGTTTCTCAGCACTTGCAGGACCAGGCGGATGCGTTCCAGTTCGGCGGCTTCGATACCGCTGTAGAAGTGCTCGGCGCCTACCAGTTCACGCAGGGCGTAGTTGCTTTCCAGGCTGGCGCGAGGCGAACCGATACCGACGATATTGCGCCCGCGCAGCAGGTCGGCGGCCTTGTCCAGCGCCTGGTCCAGGTTCAGCTTGGTGCCGTCGTTCAGCAGCGGCTGGCGTGGACGGTCTTCGCGGTTGACGTAGCCATAGCCGAAACGACCACGGTCGCACAGGAAGTACTGGTTCACCGAACCGTTGTAGCGGTTCTCGATGCGCCGCAGTTCGCCGTAGCGCTCGCCCGGGGAAATGTTGCAACCGCTGGAGCAGCCATGGCAGATGCTCGGCGAGAACTGCATGTCCCATTTGCGGTTGTAGCGCTCGGAGTGAGTCTTGTCGGTGAACACGCCGGTCGGGCAGACCTCGGTGAGGTTGCCGGAGAACTCGCTTTCCAGGGTGCCGTCTTCAACGCGACCGAAGTACACGTTGTCGTGGGCGCCGAACACACCGAGGTCGGTGCCGCCGGCATAGTCCTTGTAGAAACGCACGCAACGGTAGCAGGCGATGCAGCGGTTCATCTCGTGAGCGATGAACGGGCCGAGTTCCTGGTTCTGGTGGGTACGCTTGGTGAAGCGATAACGGCGCTCGTTGTGGCCGGTCATCACGGTCATGTCTTGCAGGTGGCAGTGACCGCCTTCCTCGCAGACCGGGCAGTCGTGCGGGTGGTTGGTCATCAGCCATTCGACGACACTGGCGCGGAAGGCCTTGGATTCTTCATCGTCGATGGAGATCCAGGTGTTGTCGGTGGCGGGCGTCATGCAGGACATGACGATGCGACCACGGGTGTCGTTCTCGTCGGTGTACTGCTTGACCGCGCACTGGCGACAGGCACCGACGCTACCGAGAGCGGGGTGCCAGCAGAAATAAGGGATGTCGAGGCCTAGTGACAGACATGCCTGTAACAGGTTGTCCGCCCCATCGACTTCGAGCGCTTTGCCGTCTACGTGGATAGTGGCCATGGTTCAAAGTTCTTCGTTGGCCCGGTGTCAGCGGGCGTGGCTAATGGAATCTTGGTGCTCGCCTGGCGCGTCGCGGCGTCTTCAGGCGATACGAGGGCGGCACGGACCACCCTCGTTCGATACGTTTACGCGCCGACTACGATCGGCCGGGCCAGGGGCGGGACGGCGGCAGCACTGGTGGCTGCGATGCCGGCCTCGAACTCTGGACGGAAATACTTGATGGCACTGCCCAATGGCTCCACGGCGCCCGGTGCGTGAGCACAGAAGGTCTTGCCTGGGCCGAGGAAACCGACCAGACCCAGCAGGGTCTCGATATCGCCGGCTTGCCCTTCGCCTTTCTCGAGGGCGCGCAGCAGCTTGACGCTCCACGGCAGGCCATCGCGGCAAGGGGTGCAGAAACCGCAGGATTCACGGGCAAAGAACTCTTCCATGTTGCGCAGCAGCGAAACCATGTTGATGCTGTCGTCGACCGCCATGGCCAGGCCGGTACCCATGCGGGTGCCTACCTTGGCGATGCCGCCGGCGTACATTTGCGCATCCAGGTGTTCAGGCAACAGGAAACCGGTACCGGCGCCGCCGGGCTGCCAGCACTTGAGCTTGAAGCCGTCGCGCATGCCACCGGCATAGTCTTCGAACAGCTCGCGCGCGGTCACGCCGAACGGCAGCTCCCACAGGCCAGGGTTCTTCACTTTGCCGGAGAAGCCCATCAGCTTGGTGCCGTGGTCTTCACTGCCTTCGCGAGCGAGGGATTTGTACCACTCCACGCCGTCGCCGATGATCGCCGGCACGTTGCACAGGGTCTCGACGTTGTTCACGCAGGTCGGCTTGCCCCACACGCCGACGGCGGCAGGGAAGGGCGGCTTGGAGCGCGGGTTGGCGCGGCGGCCTTCGAGGGAGTTGATCAGTGCGGTTTCTTCACCGCAGATGTAACGCCCGGCGCCGGTGTGGACGAACAGCTCGAAGTCGAAACCCGAGCCGAGGATGTTCTTGCCCAGCAGGCCCGCGGCCTTGGCTTCTTCCACGGCACGGTTGAGGTGCTTGGCGGCGGTGGTGTACTCGCCTCGCAGGAAGATGTAGCCGCGGTAGGTTTTCAGCGCGCGGGCGCTGATCAGCATGCCTTCGATCAGCAGATGGGGCAGTTGCTCCATCAGCATGCGGTCTTTCCAGGTGTTGGGTTCCATTTCATCCGCGTTGCACAGCAGGTAGCGGATGTTCATGGATTCGTCTTTGGGCATCAGGCCCCACTTCACGCCAGTGGGGAAGCCCGCGCCGCCGCGGCCCTTGAGGCCGGCGTCCTTGACGGTCTGGACGATGTCGTCCTGGGACAGGTCGGCGAAGGCCTTGCGCGCCGCGGCGTAGCCGTTCTTGGCCTGGTACTCGTCGAGCCATACCGGCTCGCCGTCGTCGCGCAGGCGCCAGGTCAGCGGATGAGTTTCGGGGCTGCGCTGGATGCGGTTGGCAGGGCCGAAGGATGTCAGGGTCATACGTAGCCCTCCAACAGTTTGGCCACGCCAGCAGGCTGCACGTCGCCGAAAGTGTCGTCGTCGATCATCAGCGCCGGGGCCTTGTCGCAGTTGCCCAGGCAGCATACCGGCAGCAGGGTGAAGCGGCCGTCGGCGGTGGTCTGGCCGAGGCCGATGCCCAGCTCGCTCTGGATCTGGCTGACCACGGACTCGTGGCCGCCGATGTAGCAGACCATGCTGTCGCAGACACGGATGATGTGACGGCCGACCGGTTGACGGAAGATCTGGCTGTAGAACGTCGCCACGCCTTCTACGTCGCTGGCCGGGATGCCGAGGATCTCGCCGATGGCGTAGAGCGCGCCATCAGGCACCCAGCCACGTTCCTTCTGGACGATCTTCAGGGCTTCGATAGACGCCGCGCGCGGGTCTTCGTAGTGATGCAGCTCGTGCTCGATGGCCGAGCGCTCGGTTTCGCTGAGGGCGAAACGGTCTGTCTGGATAAGCGGGCTGTTCATGCTTAGCGGTCCACGTCGGCCATAACGAAGTCGATACTACCCAGGTACGCGATCAAGTCCGCGACCATGCTGCCGCGGATCACCGAAGGGATCTGCTGCAGGTGGGCGAAGCTCGGGGTGCGGATCCGGGTGCGGTAGCTCATGGTGCCGCCATCGCTCGTCAGGTAATAACTGTTGATGCCCTTGGTCGCTTCGATCATCTGGAAGGACTCGTTGGCCGGCATGACCGGGCCCCACGAAACCTGCAGGAAGTGCGTGATCAGGGTCTCGATGTGCTGCAGCGTGCGCTCTTTCGGCGGCGGCGTGGTCAGCGGGTGGTCCGCCTTGTACGGGCCTTCCGGCATGTTGCGCAGGCACTGGTCGATGATCTTGATGCTCTGGCGCATCTCTTCGACACGGACCATACAGCGGTCGTAGGCATCGCCGTTGGCCGCCAGCGGTACTTCGAACTCGAAGTTCTCGTAGCCGGAGTAGGGGCGCGCTTTACGCAGGTCGAAATCGCAACCGGTGGAACGCAGGCCGGCACCGGTGACGCCCCATTCCAGGGCTTCCTTGGTGTTGTAGGCGGCGACGCCGATGGTACGACCCTTGAGGATGCTGTTCTGCAGGGCGGCCTTGGTGTATTCATCGAGGCGCTTGGGTAGCCAGTCGACGAAGTCTTTCACCAGTTTTTCCCAGCCGCGTGGCAGGTCGTGGGCGACGCCGCCGATGCGGTACCAGGCCGGGTGCAGGCGGAAACCGGTGATGGCTTCGATCACGGTGTAGGCGCGCTGACGGTCGGTGAAGGTGAAGAACACCGGGGTCATGGCGCCGACGTCCTGGATGTAGGTGCCCAGGAACAGCAGGTGGCTGGTGATCCGGAAGAACTCGGCCATCATGATGCGGATGACGTCGACCTTCTCCGGCACCTTGATCCCGGCCAGTTTCTCGACCGAGAGCACGTACGGCAGGTTGTTCATCACGCCGCCGAGGTAGTCGATGCGGTCGGTGTACGGGATGAAGCTGTGCCAGGACTGACGCTCGGCCATTTTCTCGGCACCACGGTGGTGGTAGCCGATGTCCGGTACGCAGTCGACGATCTCTTCGCCGTCCAGCTGCAGGATGATGCGGAAGGCACCGTGGGCCGAAGGGTGGTTCGGGCCCAGGTTGAGGAACATGTAGTCCTCGTTGGCGCCGGAACGCTTCATGCCCCAGTCTTCCGGTTTGAAGCGCGCGGCTTCTTCTTCCAGTTGTTGCTTGGCCAGGGTCAGGCTGAACGGATCGAACTCGGTGGCGCGGGCCGGGAAGTCCTTGCGCAGCGGGTGACCTTCCCAGGTCGGCGGCATCATGATGCGCGACAGGTGAGGGTGGCCGGCGAAGTCGATGCCGAACATGTCCCAGACTTCACGCTCGTACCAGTTGGCGTTCGGCCAGATACCGGTCACGGTCGGCAAGCTGAGGTCGCTCTCGGACAAGGCGACCTTGATCATTACGTCACTATTACGTTCGATCGACAGCAGGTGGTAGAACACGCTGAAGTCGGCGCCTGGCAGCCCTTGACGCTTGGTGCGCAGACGCTCGTCCACGCCATGCAGGTCATAGAGCATGACGTACGGCTTGGGCAGGTTGCGCAGGAAGGTCAGGACTTCGACGAGTTTGGCACGGGTAACCCACAGCACCGGCATGCCGGTGCGGGTGGCCTGGGCGGTGAACGCCTCAGGGCCGAAACGGTTATTGAGTTCGACGACCACATCCTGGTCGTCTGCCTTATAAGGCGGGATGTACAGAGCACTGCCTGTAGTCATGGTTTTTTATCGCTTTCGGTCAACGTAAAGAATGAAGCCAGTTTTTCGTTCTTTGTAAGAAGCGTTCTGGAATCAGACTTCGTCGGGGCTGCGCAGGTTGGTTACCTGAATACGCTGTTCGCGGCGCTGTTCCTTTTGCGACGGCATTTCGGCGCGATACACGCCTTGGTCACCGACGACCCAGGAAAGTGGGCGACGCTCCTGGCCAATCGACTCCTGCAAGAGCATCAGGCCTTGCAGAAAAGCTTCAGGGCGGGGCGGGCAGCCAGGCACGTAGACGTCCACGGGCAGGAACTTGTCCACCCCTTGAACGACGGAATAGATGTCGTACATGCCACCGGAGTTGGCGCACGAACCCATGGAGATGACCCACTTCGGCTCGAGCATTTGCTCGTAGAGACGCTGAATGATCGGCGCCATCTTGATGAAGCAGGTTCCGGCAATAACCATGAAATCCGCCTGGCGCGGTGATGCCCGGATAACTTCGGCGCCAAAGCGCGCGATATCGTGGGGCGCCGTGAAGGCGGTGGTCATTTCCACGTAGCAGCAGGACAGGCCGAAGTTGTACGGCCACAGGGAGTTCTTACGCCCCCAGTTGACCGCGCCGCTCAGCACGTCTTCCAGCTTGCCCATGAAGATGTTTTTGTGGACTTGATCTTCTAACGGATCGGAAACGGTTTCCCGTTCGCCGATCGGATACTGCTCGTTAGGAGCATCGGGGTCGATCCTGGTGAGATTGTATTGCATCGCCAAAGCCTCATTGTTTTAGCTTCGCCTGCCGCTTACGGCGACCTTCCGGAGCCCAATCAAGAGCCCCCACCCGCCAAAGGTAGACAAGACCTGCCAACAGAATTGCTATGAAAACGAGAGCTTCGACGAATCCGGTCCAGCCGCTTTCGCGGACGGACACAGACCAGGCAAAGAGAAAGAGGGCTTCGATATCGAAGATCACGAAGAGCATCGCGACCAGATAGAATTTGGCTGAGAGCCGCAAGCGGGCGCCACCGGTAGGTAGCATGCCGGACTCGAACGGTTCGTTTTTGCTGCGGCCCCAGGCTTTTGACCCGAGGAGGCTGGAGACGCCGAGCATGAAGGCGCAGAGGCCGCCTACACCCAGAAGGAAAATGGCAAAGCCCCAGTTGTGGGCCATGAGTCCTGTCGCTTCGGGCATGCTGGTAATCCTTAACAGAGAGCAAAGGTCTCTGAGCTTGATAAAGAAATAAAGCAGTGACGATATGTCGCAGTGCAATCAATCCCCGTGATTTTATGGCTAAACACCGGGCAAGTAAATTTTCATGGCGAAATTATTTAGCGGAATAAGGACATAGCTCCCCTTGCAAGCCCCGTAAGCCACGGCCTGTGGGCATTAGCGGGTGTTTTGTTAATTATGTTTTGTCCTCGCTGTAACGAACATTCTTGCCTCTAAATGATAATCAATATTATTTAGCGCTGCTTTTAAACAATGGTTCCCATGAAGAGCCGCTAAGTTGTCTTTTATATGCTCGTTACTGCAAGTTGCGAGCGAGCCCCTTTTACCCGTTTTTTTCTCCACGCATACCGCTCTGGAGCAATGTTTTGCCTGATTGGCAGGGTGTCCAGGCCGAGGTCGTCGCGAGCAGGCTCGTTCCTGTCGCAGCTTGGGGGTTGCCGGTGATGCCTGCAAAAGCCGCAGGCAAAAAAACGCCCCGAACCAGTCGGGGCGTCAGATATGCGGCATTGCAGTTAGCTTTTACCGGGTCTGCAATGGCCGTTTTTCAGCGCGAAGTCGAATCAGTGGAACTGTTCTTCTTCGGTGGAGCCGGTCAGTGCGGTTACCGAAGACGAGCCGCCCTGGATCACGGTGGTCATGTCGTCGAAGTAGCCGGTACCCACTTCCTGCTGGTGAGCCACGAAGGTGTAGCCCTTGGCGGCATCAGCGAATTCCTGCTCCTGCAGCTTCACGTAGGCGGTCATGTCGTTGCGGGCGTAGTCGTGCGCCAGGTTGAACATGCTGTGCCACATGTTGTGAATGCCGGCCAGGGTGATGAACTGGTGCTTGTAGCCCATGGCGGACAGTTCGCGCTGGAACTTGGCGATGGTCGCGTCGTCAAGGTTCTTCTTCCAGTTGAAGGAAGGCGAGCAGTTGTACGACAGGATCTGGTCCGGGTATTCCTTCTTGATCGCTTCGGCGAAGCGACGGGCTTCGTCCAGGTCCGGCTTGGCGGTTTCGCACCAGATCAGGTCGGCGTACGGTGCGTAGGCCAGACCGCGAGCGATGGCCTGGTCGAGGCCGGCGCGCACTTTATAGAAGCCTTCCTGGGTGCGGGTGCCGGTCACGAACGGCTGGTCGTACGGGTCGCAGTCGGAGGTCAGCAGGTCGGCGGCGTTAGCGTCGGTACGGGCCAGGATGATGGTCGGTACGCCGGCAACGTCGGCCGCCAGGCGGGCAGCGGTCAGCTTCTGCACGGCTTCCTGGGTCGGAACCAGTACCTTGCCGCCCATGTGGCCGCATTTCTTCACGGAAGCCAGCTGGTCTTCGAAGTGAACGCCAGCGGCGCCTGCTTCGATCATGCTCTTCATCAGCTCGTAGGCGTTCAGCACGCCGCCGAAACCGGCTTCGGCGTCAGCCACGATTGGTGCGAAGTAGTCGATGTAGCCTTCGTCGCCCGGGTTCTTGCCGGATTTCCACTGGATCTGGTCGGCGCGACGGAACGAGTTGTTGATGCGCTTGACCACGGTTGGCACGGAGTCCACTGGGTACAGCGACTGGTCCGGGTACATCGATTCGGCGGAGTTGTTGTCTGCGGCAACCTGCCAGCCCGACAGGTAGATCGCCTGGATGCCGGCTTTGACTTGCTGCACTGCCTGGCCGCCGGTCAGGGCGCCCATGCAGTTGACGAAATCTTTCTCAGGACGGAAGGACGGTTTGGCACCCTGGGTCACCAGGTTCCAGAGCTTCTCGGCGCCCATGCGTGCCAGGGTGTGCTCAGGTTGAACCGAGCCACGCAGACGGACAACGTCGGCAGCGGAATAAGTGCGAGTCACGCCTTTCCAGCGCGGGTTTTCAGCCCAGTCTTTTTCAAGGGCTGCAATTTGCTGTTCGCGTGTCAGTGCCATGGAGATAAACCTCGTCGCGTCTTGTGTGAAAAGTCGTTCTTGGGCGGAAAATTCCGACTCGCCAGATACGCAGGGTCAAAGGGTGCGTAGTTGGCTGCTCGCTGACCAGAAGCTTAGGCGGTCAAGTCGGATATGGCGCGATGGCGACGGTTGAACGATGGGCTCAAGGGGGAAGTGAGCAGGTGAGGGCCAGCTGTCGGGCGCATTCGGGCGTCGTGGGCCTTCATACGAACCATCAGTGTGTTGCCGATCTACCTAGTTAGCTTCCGTCCCTCGGGACAACCTCGTTCCAGTCGCAATCTCGTCAAACACACCTTGTGGGCGGTACAGACACGAATCGGCTCAGGTGGGTAGGTTAGAGCGGCGATCCGAAGGCCCTTGCCAGGGCCCCTGGTTAGCGGGAGCGAGGCCATCATGCCTTCGGTTTTTTGCCTCGTCAAACGTTTTGTAGTGCTTTTTTTATACCACTACATCTTTGGTCTAATACGACTAATCAGTCAGTTTTCGGTGCTTTAGTCCAAGGCGTCGACTTTCACCCGCAAGGTCATGTCATCCCGGCCCTGAGTCGAGTAGCTGCGGGTTGTAGCCTGTTTGTCGGCCTGGTTCTGGCGATTGACGCCGGCCAGGGTGATCCACTCGCCAAGACGGCCGCTGACAGTTGTGTCGGTACTTTGCACATTCACTACATCGGGACGTTCCTGGCTCATTCGGTCACGGTTGGTGCTGATGCTCAGGTGGACGGTTTCGCCGGTGACGCTGGCCGTGACGTAGAAACCCTGGGTGACGTTGCGATACTGGGTCTGGTTCTGCAGGCGGCCGTAAGGATCGGTCTGGGTGGTGGTCAGCGGCACGCTCTGGCCGACCTGGATCAGGGCCGGTATGCCTTCGCTGGCCTGGATCTGCTGGATGCCGCCATCGCGGCTGACGGTACTGCGGCTGATGATGCGGGTTTGCGGCACGCCGTTGACCGAATAACCCTGATTGTTCTGGGTGTTGTTTTCGTTGGTGTCGACCGTGATCAGCAGGCGTTTGGCGGCGGTATCCAGTTGCGCGATGAAGGTGCGCAGTTCCTCGATCTTCTCCGGTTCCGCATTGACGATCAGCTGGTTGCCGTAGGCGCTGACCCGGCCTTCCTTGCCGAGGAAGTTCTGTGCGACGGGCAGTAGGTCGGCGCTGGTGCGGTTGCTCAGGGGCACGATCTCGGTCGCGGCCGAGACTGAAAAGCTTGCAGTCAGCAGCAGCGTCGTGAGCAGGGTGCGTAGGGACATGTCCGTTATCTCCGCTAGGGGTGGAAGCCTTGAGTTTGACAGTTTGTCGGCTCGCGGTGGGGCAAGTTGAATCGCCGATAGCAAAACGCCCCGGCCTCCAAGGAGCCAGCTTAGCTTGCTGGATCCGGGGAGGCCGGGGCGTTTTGTGACGCCTGGCAGGACATCGTCAGCAGGTTCGCTGCTGCGCGGGGCTTGCTCAGGCGTTGCCGCGAACCATGTCGACGTGAGGAATGCCCGCTTCCAGGAACTCCTCGCTGACGATGCTGAAACCCAGGCGCTCATAGAAGGCGGTAGCCTGGACCTGGGCGCTGAGCATCAACTGTTTGAGGCCGCGCTTCTCGGCTTCGCCGATCACTGCTTGCATCAGCGCATCGCCGACCTTCAGGCCGCGCCAGTCCTTGAGCACCGATACCCGGCCGATCTGCCCATCGGGCAGCAGGCGTGCGGTGCCGATCGGAAAGTCGCCTTCGAGCGCGAGGAAATGCACCGCGCTGTCGTCGTCGGCGTCCCACTCCAGCTCAGGGGGGACGGATTGCTCGATGATGAACACCGCTTCACGAATGCGCCGGATCTCGGCGTTATCCTTTTGCCAGTCTGCGACACGTACGCGAATCTTATTCATCGGCAAATCCCAGGCTTCCTTGCTTGACCAGTTCGCACAGCAGGCTGCGTCCATCCTCGTCCGCCAGCCATGGGCTGAGGTTGTCGAGGTGCAGCGCGTCGGCGGCGCAAATCATCTTCAGCAGTTCGCGCAGCTTGCCCGGCAGGTAGCGGCTCTGGCCGCTGGCGAACAGCAGCAGGTCGTCGTCGACTTCGGACCAGGCCAGGCGCGCGCTCGGGTTGCGGATCAGGATGGCGCCCTGTTCGAGGCTGCCGAGCAGGTCTTCTTCTTCCAGCTCGGGGCCGACCACCAGTTCCGGGTAGCGCGGCTCGGTCATGAACTGGCCGAACCAGGTCAGCAGCATGCGCTCGTCGCTCATGTGCTCGGCCAGCAGGCCCTTGAGGCGATCGAGGGCGTCGTGCTGGATCTGGTGTGGATCGCTGACAGGTTGCACGTCGGCGTCGGTATAGCGCTCTTCATCCGGCAGGTACTGGCTGAGGAAGTCGGTGAAGTGGGTCAGCACTTCGGCGGCGCTCGGGGCGCGGAAGCCTACGGAGTAGGTCATGCAGTCGTTCACCGCGACGCCGTAGTGGGCCAGGCGCGGCGGCAGGTAGAGCATGTCGCCGGGTTCCAGGACCCAGCTTTCGGTTTCTTCGAATTCGGCGAGGATGCGCAGGTCCGCGTGCTGCAGCAGCGGGCTCTCGGCGTCGCACATCTGGCCGATCTTCCAGTTGCGCTTGCCGTGGCCTTGCAGCAGGAACACATCGTAGTTATCGAAGTGCGGGCCGACGTTACCGCCGGGAGCGGCGAAGCTGATCATCACATCGTCGATGCGCCAGCTCGGCAGGAAACGGAAATGCTCCAGCAGTTCGGCGACTTCCGGCACGAACTGGTCGACGGCCTGGACCAGCAGGGTCCAGTCACGCTCCGGCAGCTTGCTGAACTCGTCTTCGGCGAACGGGCCGCGGCGCAGTTCCCAGGGGCGTTCGCCATCCTCGATGACCAGGCGCGATTCGACCTCTTCTTCCAGCGCCAGGCCGGCCAGTTCGTCGGCGTCGATCGGGCTTTCGAAGTCGGGCAGGGCCTGACGGATCAGCAGGGGCTTTTTCTGCCAGTAGTCACGCAGGAATTCCCGTGCGCTGATGCCGCCCAGAAGTTGAAGAGGAATGTCAGGATTCATGTGTAACCTATTGAAAAAATGCACTTTTCATACGGGAATAAAAACGCCCGGCGCTGCCGGGCGTCAAAGGTCTTGCCATCGATCAGATGCGTTTGGCTTGCGCCGCGGCATTGCCGATGTAGCTGGCCGGGGTGAGCTTCTTCAGCTCGGCCTTGGCCGCTTCGGGCATTTCCAACGCGTCGATGAAGGTCTGCAGTGCTTCAGGGCTGATGCCCTTGCCGCGCGTCAGTTCCTTGAGTTTCTCGTACGGGTTTTCGATGTTGTAGCGGCGCATCACGGTCTGGATCGGCTCGGCCAGGACTTCCCAGCAGGCGTCCAGGTCTTCGGCGATCTTCTGGGCGTTGAGCTCCAGCTTGCTGATGCCTTTGAGGCTGGCTTCGTAAGCAATCACGCTGTGGGCGAAACCGACGCCCAGGTTACGCAGGACGGTGGAGTCGGTCAGGTCGCGCTGCCAGCGGGAGATCGGCAGTTTGCTCGCCAGGTGCTGGAACAGCGCGTTGGCGATACCCAGGTTGCCTTCGGAGTTTTCGAAGTCGATCGGGTTGACCTTGTGCGGCATGGTCGAGGAACCGATTTCGCCGGCGATGGTGCGCTGCTTGAAGTAGCCCAGGGAGATGTAGCCCCAGATATCGCGATCGAAGTCGATCAGGATGGTGTTGAAGCGGGCGATGGCGTCGAACAGCTCGGCGATGTAGTCGTGCGGCTCGATCTGTGTGGTGTACGGGTTGAAGCTCAGGCCCAGTTCGTCTTCGATGAAGGCGCGGGCGTTGGCTTCCCAGTCGATTTCCGGGTAGGCCGACAGGTGCGCGTTGTAGTTGCCCACGGCGCCGTTGATCTTGCCCAGCAGTGGCACGGCGGCGACCTGAGCGATCTGGCGCTCCAGGCGGTACACCACGTTCGCCAGTTCTTTGCCCAGGGTGGTCGGCGAGGCCGGCTGGCCGTGGGTACGCGACAGCATTGGCACGTCGGCGAAGCGCAGGGCCAGTTCGCGGATAGCCCCGGCGGTCTGGCGCATCAGCGGCAGCATCACTTCGTCGCGGCCTTCGCGCAGCATCAGGGCGTGGGACAGGTTGTTGATGTCCTCGCTGGTGCAGGCGAAGTGGATGAATTCGCTGACGTTGGCCAGTTCAGGCAGCTTGGCGGCCTGTTCCTTGAGCAGGTACTCGATGGCCTTGACGTCGTGGTTGGTGGTGCGTTCGATCTCTTTGACACGCTCGGCGTGCTCCAGAGAGAAGTTTTCCGCCAGGGTGTTCAGCACGGCGTTGGCTTCGGCGGAGAACGCCGGCACTTCGCTGATGGCGGAATGGGCGGCCAGGCGCTGGAGCCAGCGCACTTCGACCAGGACACGAGCACGGATCAGGCCGTATTCGCTGAAAATGGGGCGCAGGGCCTGGGTTTTGCCGGCGTAGCGGCCGTCAACAGGGGAAACCGCAGTGAGCGAAGAGAGCTGCATGGGGTGTTCTCGGACAGTCGGGCAACGAAATGGGGCGCGTATCATACATGAAAATATCCGCCGGTCCGTTGCCAACCGACCAGCGTCTTACGCGTTACTGACTACAAAAGGTCTTGCGGGTGCACTTCAGCTGCTGCGCATCAGCGGATAAAGCTCTTTGAGCAGTTTGCGGCGGCTGATCACCAGCTGCCAGCGGTGGCCGCCCAGCTGGCGCCACAGCCGCGCCGAACGGATGCCGGCCAGCAGCAGGGCGCGGATCTTCGAGGCATTGCTCGGCTGCTGCAGGTTGCGCATGTCGCCATGCACCTGGATCCGCTGGCGCAAGGTGCTCAGGGTGTCCTGGTACAGCGAGCCGCAAGCGGCAACCACGTTTTCGTGGGCCGGGCCGAAATGTTCGACCTGGGACTGAATCTGCGGCAGGCGCTTGCCGATGATTTCCAGCAGGTCGTCGCGCTTGGCCAGCTGGCGCTCCAGGCCGAGCATCGACAGGGCGTAGCGCAATGGCTCGCGCTGCAGGGTGCTGGGGTCGCGTTCCAGGGCGCCGATCAGGGCGCGATAACCTTCACGCAGATTGATGTCGTCGCCACCGTAGACTTCCAGGGTGTCTTTCGGGTCGCGGATCAGCAGGCTGCCGAGCATGCAGCTCAAGGCTGCTTCGGTGACCTGGCCGGTCTTGGCGATCTTGTCCACCAGCACGGCGGCGAGAAACACGCCGCCCAATGCCGTCAGTTGCTCCTGGGTCGGGCTCATGCCTTGCTGCTCCAGGGCTCTGCGACTTCGATCACGCCGCCGCCCAGACAGATTTCGCCGTCATAGAAGACTACGGATTGGCCGGGGGTGACCGCTCGTTGCGGGTCATCGAAGGTGGCGCGGTAGCCGCTGGCGGTCTTTTCCAGGGTGCAAGGCTGGTCGCTCTGGCGATAGCGCACTTTCGCGGTGAGGCGGCGCGGCTGGCTCAGGTCGATCGGGTTGACCCAATAGATGTCGGAGGCGAGCAGGGCGCGGGAGAACAGCCATGGGTGATCGTTGCCCTGGCCAACGATCAGCTCGTTGTGTTCCAGGTCCTTGATCAACACGTACCACGGCTCATCGCCGGCGTCCTTGAGGCCACCGATGCCCAGGCCCTGGCGCTGGCCGATGGTGTGGTACATCAGGCCGTGGTGGCGGCCGATCACTTCGCCTTCGGTGGTTTTGATCTCGCCGGGCTGGGCCGGCAGGTATTGCTTGAGAAAGTCGCTGAAACGCCGTTCACCGATAAAGCAGATACCGGTGGAGTCCTTCTTCTTGGCGGTGGCCAGGTCGTGTTTCTCGGCAATCGCGCGGACTTCGGGTTTTTCCAGTTCGCCTACCGGAAACAGGGTCTTGGCGATCTGTTCGCCGCCAACGGCGTGCAGGAAGTAACTCTGGTCCTTGTTCGGATCCAGGCCCTTGAGCAGTTCGGTGCGCCCGTCGATGTCGCGGCGGCGTACGTAGTGACCGGTGGCGATCAGGTCGGCGCCGAGCATCATGGCGTAGTCGAGGAACGCCTTGAACTTGATTTCACGGTTGCACAGGATGTCCGGGTTCGGCGTGCGGCCGGCCTTGTATTCGGCCAGGAAGTGCTCGAACACATTGTCCCAGTACTCGGCGGCGAAGTTGGCGGTGTGCAGCTTGATACCGATCTTGTCGCACACGGCCTGGGCGTCCGCGAGGTCGTCCATGGCGGTGCAGTACTCGGTTCCGTCGTCTTCCTCCCAGTTCTTCATGAACAGGCCTTCCACCTGGTAACCCTGCTCCATCAGCAGGAGGGCGGAAACGGAAGAGTCCACGCCGCCGGACATGCCGACGATGACGCGCTTCTTTTGGGTGTCAGAAGGGGCTGGATCACGCATAGGAATTCAACGGGTGTCTTGAAAAAGGACGCGATTCTAACAGGCTGAGGCCTGCAAGGCTAAAACTGCGGTTAAAGCGACGGACGGATCAGCTCGAGGCTGTGCAGTTGCCCGGCCAGATAGTCGTCGACACAGCGGATAATCAGCTCGCTGCGCCATTGCGGGCGCAAGGCCAGCAGTTCGTCGCGGCTCAGCCAGCGCGGGCCGATGATGCCGTCGTCCAATTGATAGTCAGGGTGGTGCCTGAGCGGTTTGCCGGCAAAGCAGACGCGTTGGTAGGTCACGCCATTGCTGGGGGCGGTGTACAGGTAGATGCCAACCACGCCGGTCAGCTCGATGTCCCAGCCGGTTTCTTCCAGGGTTTCACGAATGGCCGCCTGGAGCAGGCTTTCGTCCGGGTCCAGGTGCCCAGCGGGCTGGTTGAACACCACCTGCTCGCCCTGGAATTCCTCGACGAACAGAAAGCGCCCCTGATCCTCAACGATGGTGGCGACGGTGATGTGGGGTTGCCATTCCATATATATAAAGCTCCGTCTTGAGTGGGTGGTCATCATAAGGCGAACGCCAGTCCTGTAGGAGCGAAGCTTGCTCGCGATAGGGGCGCTGCGGTGAGTCAGGCGAAACGCGCTGCTTTCATCGCGAGCAAGCTTCGCTCCTACAGGGAAGGTGTTGTCCAAAAAAGCACAAACCCCGGCACCTGGCCGGGGTTTGTATGACAGCGGTGTTGGTTAAACCAGCGCAGCGATAGCCGCGTTGAGGGTGGCGCTTGGGCGCATGGCCTTGCTCACCAGCTCAGGATTGGCGCTGTAGTAGCCGCCGATATCCACTGGCTTGCCTTGAACGCCGTTGAGTTCGGCGACGATGGTCGCTTCGTTCTCGGTCAGGGTCTTGGCCAGGGTGCTGAACTGCGCTTGCAGGGCGGTATCTTCAGTCTGGGTGGCCAGGGCCTGGGCCCAGTACAGCGCCAGGTAGAAGTGGCTGCCGCGGTTGTCGATGTTGCCGACTTTGCGCGATGGCGACTTATTGTTGTCCAGGAACTGACCGGTTGCCTGGTCGAGGGTCTTGGCCAGTACCAGCGCTTTCGGGTTGTTGTAAGTGTTGCCCAGGTGCTCCAGGGAAGCGGCCAAGGCCAGGAACTCACCCAGGGAATCCCAGCGCAGGAAGTTTTCTTCCAGCAGCTGTTGTACGTGCTTCGGAGCCGAACCGCCGGCGCCGGTTTCGAACAGGCCGCCACCGTTCATCAGCGGCACGATCGACAGCATCTTGGCGCTGGTGCCCAGTTCCATGATCGGGAACAGGTCGGTCAGGTAGTCGCGCAGCACGTTGCCGGTGACGGAGATGGTGTCCTTGCCTTCGCGGGTGCGGGCCAGGGTGAACTTCATGGCATCGACTGGCGACATCACGCGGATGTCCAGGCCGGCGGTGTCGTGATCCTTCAGGTAAGCCTGGACCTTCTCGATCATCACGCCGTCGTGGGCGCGCATCGGGTCCAGCCAGAAAATCGCTGGCGTGCTGCTGGCGCGAGCGCGGTTGACGGCCAGTTTGACCCAATCCTGGATCGGCGCGTCCTTGGTTTGGCACATGCGGAAGATGTCGCCGGCTTCGACGGTCTGTTCCAGCAGCAGGTTGCCCTTGCTGTCGGTGACGCGAACGACGCCGTCAGCCTTGATCTGGAAGGTCTTGTCGTGGGAGCCGTACTCTTCGGCTTTCTTCGCCATCAGGCCAACGTTCGGCACGCTGCCCATGGTGGTCGGGTCGAAGGCGCCGTTGGCCTTGCAGTCTTCGATCACGGCCTGGTAGATGGTGGCGTAGCAGCGATCCGGGATCAGTGCCTTGGTGTCGTGCAACTGGCCGTCGGTGCCCCACATCTTGCCGGAGTCACGGATCATGGCTGGCATCGAGGCGTCGACGATCACGTCGCTCGGCACGTGCAGGTTGGTGATGCCTTTGTCGGAGTTGACCATGGCCAGGGCAGGGCGCACGGCGTAGACGGCCTGGATGTCGGCTTCGATCTGCGCTTGCTGCTCCGCGGGCAGGGCCTTGATGCGGGCGTACAGGTCGCCGATGCCGTTGTTCAGGTTGAAGCCGATCTGGCTCAGCACATCAGCGTGCTTGCTCAGGGCGTCCTGATAGAACTCGGCAACGATCTGGCCGAACATGATCGGGTCGGAAACCTTCATCATGGTGGCTTTCAGGTGCACCGACAGCAGTACGCCTTGCTTCTTGGCGTCTTCGATCTCGGCGGCAACGAAAGCCCGCAGGGCCTTTTTGCTCATGACTGCGCAATCGAGGATCTCGCCGGCTTGTACGGCGGTTTTTTCCTTCAGGACGGTAGCGCTACCGTCTTGAGCGATCAGCTCGATCTTCACGGTGTCCTGGGCGTCGATCAGGGCGGCTTTTTCGCTGCCGTAGAAATCGCCCTGGCTCATGTGAGCAACGTGGGACTTGGAGTCTTTGGCCCAGGCGCCCATTTTGTGCGGGTGCTTGCGCGCGTAGTTCTTGACCGACAGCGGAGCGCGGCGGTCGGAGTTGCCTTCACGCAGGACCGGGTTCACGGCGCTGCCCTTGACCTTGTCGTAGCGCGCCTTGGCGTCTTTGTCGGCGTCGCTGGTCACGGTTTCCGGGTAGTCCGGCAGGGCATAGCCCTTGGCTTGCAGCTCTTTGATCGCGGCCTGAAGCTGCGGTGCCGAAGCACTGATGTTCGGCAGCTTGATGATGTTGGCTTCAGGCGTTACGGCCAGGTCGCCCAGCTCGGCCAGGTGGTCCGGTACGGCTTTGTCGCCCAGCAGCTCCGGGAAGCTGGCAAGAATACGCCCTGCGAGAGAGATGTCGCGGGTTTCCACGGCAATATCAGCGGAAGCGGTGAAGGCTTCGACGATAGGGAGCAGCGAGTAGGTGGCGAGGGCGGGGGCTTCGTCGGTGAAGGTATAGATGATCTTCGAGCGGGTGGGCATATTCGGATTAACTCTCTTCTTTGCTAAAGCGTGCGCAGAAACTCGAGGGGGCGCCGGGTAAGCGCGTTCGTTCAAAGTCATCCGTGAACCGAATGTCGAGGTTTCTTCGCGGTGATGTTGGGTGCATCAGTCGAGCGTCAAGCGGGTGGGTTGCGGTAACAACCCGGCTTTGGGCGGAAAGTCTCGGCTCCTTTTTTCCAGTAGCAGAGCGCTCAGCCGTCGTGACTCTGTGGTCAGCGGCGGCATTATACATAGGTAGCTGGCAAAACGCCGACGGTTCATATGCAACCGATCTCGTCCATTGGTCTAAAGGTCGCAGGCGGGGTGGCGGCGTAGAGTCCTCCGCAGTGCTCAAGTTTGGCGCTTTTCCCTTTGCTTTCAGGCTTGTAGGCCACGAACTGCGCAGCCTTCACGGCAGATGAGCGGAACATGAGGTTCCCGTCCAGATTCAACTGGGGTACGCTCGAACGCAGCCAGATGTTCAATCCACACAACGGAGTTCAGCATGGGATACAAGAAGATTCAGGTTCCAGCAGTCGGCGACAAAATCACCGTCAACGCAGACCATTCTCTCAATGTTCCTAACAACCCGATTATCCCTTTCATCGAAGGCGATGGTATTGGCGTTGATATCAGCCCGGTCATGATCAAGGTTGTCGATGCTGCTGTTAAGAAGGCCTACGGCGGCGAGCGCAAAATCTCCTGGATGGAAGTCTATGCCGGCGAGAAAGCAACTCAAGTGTACGACCAGGACACCTGGCTCCCTCAGGAAACCCTGGACGCAGTCAAGGATTACGTGGTTTCCATCAAGGGTCCGCTGACCACTCCGGTAGGTGGCGGTATCCGTTCCCTGAACGTGGCCCTGCGTCAGCAGCTTGACCTGTATGTGTGCCTGCGCCCGGTGCGCTGGTTCGAAGGCGTGCCGAGCCCGGTGAAGAAGCCTGGCGATGTCGACATGACCATTTTCCGTGAGAACTCGGAAGACATTTACGCCGGTATCGAATGGAAGGCCGGCTCCGCCGAAGCCACCAAGGTCATCAAGTTCCTCAAAGAAGAAATGGGCGTCACCAAGATCCGTTTCGACGAAAACTGCGGTATCGGCGTCAAGCCGGTTTCCCTGCAGGGCACCAAGCGCCTGGCGCGCAAAGCGCTGCAATATGTGGTCGACAACGACCGCGATTCGCTGACCATTGTGCATAAAGGCAACATCATGAAGTTCACCGAAGGTGCCTTCAAAGAGTGGGCCTATGAAGTGGCGGCGGAAGAATTTGGCGCGACGCTGCTCGATGGCGGCCCGTGGATGCAGTTCAAGAACCCGAAAACCGGCAAGAACGTGATCGTCAAGGACGCCATCGCCGATGCGATGCTCCAGCAGATCCTGCTGCGTCCGGCCGAATATGACGTGATTGCGACCCTTAACCTGAACGGTGACTACCTGTCCGACGCGCTGGCGGCTGAAGTGGGCGGGATCGGCATCGCTCCGGGCGCCAACCTGTCCGACACCGTGGCCATGTTCGAAGCGACCCACGGTACGGCGCCGAAGTACGCGGGCAAGGACCAGGTGAACCCGGGTTCGCTGATCCTGTCCGCGGAAATGATGCTGCGTCACATGGGCTGGACCGAAGCGGCCGACCTGATCATCAAGGGCACCAACGGCGCCATTGGTGCCAAGACCGTGACCTACGACTTCGAGCGCCTGATGGAGGGCGCCACGCTGTTGTCGTCTTCGGCGTTCGGCGATGCGCTGATCTCTCACATGTAAATTGACACGCTCCAAATGAAACGGCCGGTTCAATCAATTGAACCGGCCGTTTTTTTATGACTGTTTTTTATGACTGGATGCTGAAGATTTTCAGCTCAGGGCCGTTTCCTGGTAGGAGGGGGCTGCGGCGGGGGTGTTCTGGGTCTTGATGGATTGGATTTTCACGGCGTGCAGGCCCTTGGGTCCTTGAGTGATCTCAAAGCTCACGGCCTGGCCGGCTTTCAAGGTTTTGTAGCCTTCCATCTCGATGGCCGAGTAGTGGGCGAAAAGGTCATCGCTTTTACCCTCCTCATTAATGAAGCCATAACCCTTGGCGTTGTTGAACCACTTGACCTTGCCGCTTGCCATGCTCATATCCCTCTGCAACAGACTCCATCACTGGAGTATCATCCAGTTCATCCGTACCGGAATCCGAAAATATAGGATTGACGGTACGGACCTTTATTACCCAATGTGGGCTCTATTGGTTGTAACACCGTTTTGCCGATAGTCAAGGTGACCCGGCGGTCGGAGTTGAAATCCCCCTGGAGCGCCCCCACCACTGTATTTGCTCAACTAACGAACCTTTCTTTCCATGCATGCAATCAGCCAGATTCGACTAACATTCAATCAGGATCGCCCGGATTTCCAAGACGACGATTCCGCTGGCTTGGCTGTACAGGAAGCTAAGCCGACGTTGCAGGCTCCGCCGATGTACAAGGTGGTTTTGTTCAATGATGACTACACACCGATGGATTTCGTCGTCGAAGTGCTCGAGGTGTTTTTTAACCTGAATCGCGAGCTGGCGACCAAGGTAATGCTGGCCGTTCATACAGAAGGACGGGCAGTATGTGGATTGTTTACCCGCGACATCGCCGAGACCAAGGCCATGCAGGTCAACCAGTACGCCAGGGAAAGCCAGCATCCGCTACTCTGTGAAATCGAGAAGGACGGTTAACGCCGACCACTTGGGTATGAGGTGAAGCTATGTTAAACCGCGAGCTCGAAGTCACCCTCAATCTCGCCTTCAAAGAGGCTCGTTCGAAGCGTCATGAGTTCATGACCGTCGAGCACCTCTTGTTGGCTCTTTTGGATAATGAGGCCGCCGCCACCGTTTTGCGTGCCTGCGGAGCAAACCTCGACAAACTCAAGCACGACCTGCAGGAGTTCATCGACTCCACCACGCCGTTGATTCCTGTGCACGACGAGGATCGCGAAACCCAGCCAACCCTGGGCTTCCAGCGTGTGCTGCAACGTGCTGTCTTCCATGTGCAGAGCTCGGGCAAGCGCGAAGTGACCGGCGCCAATGTGCTGGTTGCAATCTTCAGTGAGCAAGAGAGTCAGGCGGTGTTCCTGCTGAAACAGCAGAGCGTTGCCCGCATCGATGTCGTCAACTACATCGCCCATGGCATCTCCAAGGTGCCGGGGCATGGCGATCATTCCGAAGGTGAGCAGGATATGCAGGACGATGAAGGCGGTGAGTCTTCCTCTTCAGGTAATCCGCTGGATGCTTATGCCAGCAATCTCAATGAGCTGGCGCGCCAGGGGCGTATCGACCCGTTGGTCGGTCGTGAGCAGGAAGTCGAGCGTGTGGCGCAGATTCTTGCGCGTCGGCGCAAGAACAACCCGCTGCTGGTGGGCGAGGCCGGAGTCGGTAAAACGGCCATCGCCGAAGGTCTGGCCAAGCGCATCGTCGACAGTCAGGTGCCTGACCTGTTGGCCAGTAGCGTGGTGTACTCCCTGGATCTCGGCGCGTTGTTGGCGGGTACCAAATACCGCGGTGATTTCGAGAAGCGCTTCAAGGCGTTGCTGGGCGAGTTGAAGAAACGTCCGCAGGCGATCCTGTTCATCGACGAGATTCACACCATCATTGGCGCCGGTGCGGCGTCCGGTGGGGTGATGGATGCCTCGAACCTGCTCAAACCGCTGCTTTCTTCGGGTGACATCCGTTGCATCGGTTCGACCACCTTCCAGGAGTTCCGTGGGATTTTCGAGAAGGACCGGGCCTTGGCTCGCCGTTTCCAGAAGGTCGATGTGTCCGAGCCTTCGGTAGAGGACACCATCGGCATTCTGCGCGGCCTCAAGGGGCGTTTCGAGCTGCACCACAGCATCGAGTACAGCGATGAGGCATTGCGCGCCGCCGCCGAACTGGCGTCGCGTTATATCAATGACCGGCATATGCCCGACAAGGCGATCGACGTGATCGACGAGGCGGGCGCCTATCAGCGTCTGCAGCCTGTCGACAAGCGCGTAAAACGCATAGAGGTTGCTCAGGTCGAGGACATCGTGGCGAAAATCGCGCGGATTCCACCGAAACACGTCACCAGTTCCGACAAGGAGCTGCTGCGTAACCTCGAGCGCGACCTGAAGTTGACGGTGTTCGGCCAGGATGCGGCGATCGACTCGCTGTCGACCGCGATCAAGCTGTCCCGTGCCGGCCTGAAATCGCCGGACAAACCCGTCGGTTCGTTCCTGTTCGCCGGGCCTACCGGTGTCGGTAAGACCGAAGCCGCGCGGCAGTTGGCCAAGGCGCTGGGTATCGAACTGGTGCGTTTCGACATGTCCGAGTACATGGAGCGTCACACCGTATCGCGTCTGATCGGTGCGCCTCCGGGTTATGTCGGTTTTGACCAGGGCGGTTTGCTGACCGAAGCGATTACCAAGCAGCCTCACTGCGTATTGCTGCTCGATGAAATCGAAAAGGCCCACCCGGAAGTCTTCAATCTGCTGCTGCAGGTGATGGACCACGGTACCTTGACCGATAACAACGGGCGCAAGGCGGATTTCCGCAACGTGATCGTGATCATGACCACCAACGCAGGTGCCGAGACCGCGGCGCGGGCTTCCATCGGGTTCACTCATCAGGATCACTCTTCCGATGCCATGGAAGTGATCAAGAAGAGCTTCACGCCGGAATTCCGTAACCGTCTGGACACCATTATCCAATTTGGTCGCCTCAGTCATGAGGTTATCAAGAGCGTGGTGGACAAGTTCCTTACCGAACTGCAGGCGCAGCTGGAGGACAAGCGCGTTCAGTTGGAAGTCACCGATGCGGCCCGCAGCTGGCTGGCGGCTGGTGGTTATGATGTGACCATGGGCGCTCGCCCGATGGCGCGCCTGATCCAGGACAAGATCAAGCGTCCGCTGGCGGAGGAGATACTCTTTGGCGAACTGGCCGAACATGGCGGTGTGGTACACATCGACATCAAGGATGGCGAGCTGACCTTCGAGTTTGAGACCACCGCAGAAATGGCCTGACCGGCCGCAATAAAAAAGGCGCCGCAAGGCGCCTTTTTTATATCTGTTCTGTAGGTAGGCAGAGTAAATCGCAGGCAAACAAAAACGCCCGGCATGGGCCGGGCGTCTTGTATTGACTTGCTTAGCGAGCGCGGTAAGTGATGCGCCCTTTGCTCAAGTCATAGGGCGTCAGTTCGACGCGCACTTTGTCACCGGTAAGAATACGAATGTAGTTCTTGCGCATCTTGCCGGAGATATGCGCGGTTACGACGTGCCCATTTTCCAACTCCACACGAAACATGGTGTTGGGCAGGGTGTCGACGACAGTGCCTTCCATTTCGAAGCTGTCTTCTTTCGACATGCAGTAAAGCCCTCGGTGTCCAATGAATGGCCCGGTGCAACTGCGCCAGGCAAAAGCGGCGTGCATTGTGCCCGAAAAGTGGGGTTCAAGCCAAGGGCTTCTAGTTCAGGATGACCCATCTCTGGTTAATCAGCAGCTCAATGGGCCGATATTGGGTCTTGTAGTTCATCTTTTTGCAGTTCTTGATCCAGTATCCGAGGTAGACCGCGTCCAGGCCCAGGCGCAAGGCTTCGCCGATCTGCCACAGAATGGCGTAGCGACCGAGGCTGCGGCGCTCTTCATCGGGTTCGTAGAAGGTGTAGACCGCGGAAAGGCCATTGGGCAGCAGATCGGTGACGGCCACGGCGAGCAGGCGCCCATCGAGGCGGAACTCGTAGAACCTGGAGAAGGGCAGGTCGCGAACCAGAAAGGTCGAGAACTGATCGCGGCTGGGTGGGTACATGTCGCCATCGGCGTGGCGTTGCTCGATATAACGCTGATAAAGGTCGAAATACTCTTCGCTGAACCCTGGTTTGACAGGCTGGACTTTCAGGTCGGCATTGCGTTTGAGAATGCGTTTTTGCTGACGATTGGGTACAAACTGCGCGGCAGGAATGCGTGCCGGAACACAGGCATTGCAGTTTTGGCAATGCGGCCGGTACAGGTGGTCGCCACTGCGGCGAAAGCCCATTTCCGACAGATCTGCGTAGACATGCACATCCATGGGCTGACTAGGATCGAGGAACAGCGTGGTCGCCTGTTCTTCGGGCAGGTAGCTGCAAGAGTGGGGCTGAGTGGCATAAAACTTCAAACGCGCCAACTCGGTCATGAATCAACCCTCGGGATTAGCTTTGAATTAAGTGTAAGCCACACCGGCAAAACCCGCCTAGGAAACCCATATGGCGCGGCTGGGCTGGTCCAGATGGCGCCGCAGATAGCCGGCGAACTCCTGGCGGGGGATGGCGCGGGCGCCCAGGCTGTGCAAGTGGTCGGTGGGCATCTGGCAGTCGATCAGGGCGAAGCCCCATGTCCGTAAATGTTGGACCAGCGTGACGAAGCCGAATTTCGACGCATTGTCGGCCCGACTGAACATCGATTCGCCGAAAAACAGCTGGCCCATTGCTAGCCCATACAGCCCGCCCACCAGCAAACCCTGATCCCAGACTTCGACCGAATGGGCATAACCGCGCTTGTGCAGTTCAAGGTAGGCATCCTGCATCGATTCGGTGATCCAGGTGCCGTCGGCATAAGGGCGTGGCGCCGCGCAGGCGCTGATGACCGCGGCAAAATCCTGATCGAAGGTGACCTGGTAGCGTTGCTGGCGCAGCAGCTTGCCCAGGCTGCGGGATACATGCAGTTCGTCTGGAAATAACACGGTGCGTGGGTCGGGTGACCACCAGAGGATGGGCTGGCCTTCGGAAAACCAGGGAAAGCAGCCGTGGCGATAGGCCTGGATCAGCCGGTCGGCCGACAGGTCGCCGCCGGCGGCCAACAAGCCGTTGGGGTCGCGCAGGGCCTTTTCCAGCGGGGGAAAGTCGAAGGTGTTGCGTTGTAACCAGGTCAGCATGGCATTCAGACTTGCGGAAGGGGAGGGCGGTGGCGGGCCTGCAAGGCCCGCCGCAAGCGTAGGTCGGGAGGTCAGTTGTCGTCGAGGAATTTCTCTGCATCGAGGGCCGCCATGCAGCCCGCACCCGCGGAAGTGACGGCCTGGCGGTACACATGGTCGGCCACGTCGCCCGCGGCGAACACGCCCGGGATGCCGGTGGCCGTGGCGTCGCCTTCGCTGCCACCCTTGACCAGCAGATAGCCATCGCGTATTTCCAGCTGGCCCTTGAACAGATCCGTATTGGGCTTGTGACCGATGGCAATGAATACGCCGGCCAGCGCGAGTTCCTGGGTCTCTCCGGTCAGGCTGTCGCGCAGTCGGGCGCCAGTGACGCCGCTGGTATCACCCAGCACCTCATCGAGATTCTGGTTCCAGTGCAGGCGGATATTGCCCTTGGCGGCTTTGTCGAACAGCTTGTCCTGGAGGATTTTCTCCGCGCGCAGCTTGTCGCGCCGGTGCACCAGGTGAACCTCTTTGGCGATGTTGGAGAGGTACAGGGCTTCCTCCACGGCGGTGTTGCCGCCACCGATCACGGCAACCACCTGATTGCGATAGAAAAAGCCGTCACAGGTAGCACAGGCGGATACACCTTTGCCGGCGAAGGTTTCTTCGGAGGGCAGGCCCAGGTACTGGGCCGATGCGCCCGTGGCGATGATCAGTGCATCGCAGCTGTAGGTGCCGCTGTCGCCCTTGAGGATAAAGGGTCGCTGCTGCAACTCCGCGGTATGGATGTGGTCGTAGACGATCTCGGTGTCGAAGCGCTCAGCGTGTTTTTGCATGCGCTCCATCAGCACCGGGCCGGTCAGGCCTTCGACATCGCCAGGCCAATTGTCGACCTCGACGGTGGTGGTCAGTTGACCGCCCGCTTGCAGGCCGGTGATGACGGTCGGTTTGAGGTTGGCGCGGGCGGCATAAACGGCAGCGCTGTAACCGGCAGGGCCGGAGCCCAGAATGATCAGGCGTGAATGCTTCGCTTCGGTCATAAAAACACCTCATAAGCCTTTGTCACAAAAGAGAATGCATGCTCAAATTGAATACTGCGTAAAGTGTTCCTGATTATGCTACACCCAGTATTGAGCAGCGTGGCACGGCGCTTACAAACCCGTACAATGCGGGTTTGTATCCCTATGTGGAATACATCGGCATTGCACGCGGCAGCTCTTACAGTTTCGCAATGCGTGGGCAGAATGTTAAAAGTAGCCCCAGTTACGCTCGTCAACTTTTTTACCTGCCTGGATTGGGCAGTATTTTTTAGTCGATCAACAGTTGGACGCGCCCATGGCGCAGGAAAAGACGCGTTTTGAAGAAATCCACCGCAGCACCTAAAACAGTAGTCCCACTCTGGCGCCAGCAATTGCACTACCGGCTCAAGGAAGGTGCGTTGATCGCGATTGGGGCCTTGTGCCTGTTCCTGATGATGGCATTGCTGACCTATGGCAAGGACGATCCGGGCTGGAGTCATAACAGCAAGATCGAAGATGTACAGAACTTCGGTGGTCCTGCGGGCTCTTACAGCGCCGATATCCTGTTTATGGTGTTGGGTTACTTCGCCTATATCTTCCCGTTGTTATTGGCGATCAAGACTTACCAGATCTTCCGTCAGCGCCATGAGCCGTGGCAGTGGAGCGGCTGGCTGTTTTCCTGGCGTTTGATCGGCCTGGTGTTCCTGGTGCTGTCCGGTGCCGCGTTGGCGCATATCCATTTCCACGCGGCGACCGGCCTGCCGGCTGGCGCAGGCGGGGCGCTGGGTGAAAGCCTGGGCGACCTGGCCAAGAACGCGCTGAATATCCAGGGCAGTACCCTGATGTTTATCGCGCTGTTCCTGTTCGGCCTGACCGTTTTTACCGATCTTTCCTGGTTCAAGGTCATGGATGTGACCGGCAAGATCACCCTCGACCTGTTCGAACTGTTCCAGGGCGCCGCCAACCGCTGGTGGGCTGCGCGTACCGAGCGCAAGCAACTGGTCGCCCAATTGCGCGAAGTGGATGCCCGGGTCGATGAAGTGGTCGCTCCGACCGTGACCGACAAACGTGAGCAGGCCAAGGTCAAGGAGCGCCTGATCGAGCGCGAGCAGGCCCTGAGCAAGCACATGTCCGACCGTGAGAAACAGGTCCCGCCGGTGATTGCCCCGGCCCCGGTCAAAGCGCCCGAGCCCAGCAAGCGCGTGCAGAAAGAGAAACAGGTCCCGCTGTTCATCGACAGCGCGGTCGAAGGCACCTTGCCGCCTATCTCTATTCTCGATCCGGCGGAAAAGAAACAACTCAACTACTCCCCCGAGTCGCTGGCCGCCGTCGGCCATCTGCTGGAAATCAAGCTCAAGGAGTTTGGGGTCGAAGTGTCGGTGGACTCGATCCATCCGGGCCCGGTGATTACCCGTTACGAAATCCAGCCGGCCGCCGGTGTGAAAGTCAGCCGTATCGCCAACCTGGCCAAGGACCTGGCGCGTTCGTTGGCGGTGACCAGCGTGCGGGTAGTGGAAGTGATTCCCGGCAAGACCACCGTGGGTATCGAGATTCCCAACGAAGACCGGCAGATCGTGCGCTTCTCCGAAGTGCTGTCGACCCCGGAATACGACAACTTCAAATCCCCGGTCACCCTGGCCCTGGGTCACGATATCGGCGGCAAGCCGATCATCACCGACCTGGCCAAGATGCCTCACCTGCTGGTGGCCGGTACCACCGGTTCCGGTAAGTCGGTGGGTGTGAACGCGATGATCCTGTCGATCCTGTTCAAGTCCGGCCCGGAAGACGCCAAGCTGATCATGATCGACCCGAAAATGCTCGAGCTGTCGATCTACGAAGGCATCCCGCACCTGCTGTGCCCGGTGGTGACCGACATGAAGGATGCCGCCAACGCCCTGCGCTGGAGCGTGGCCGAGATGGAGCGGCGCTACAAGCTGATGGCGAAGATGGGCGTGCGTAACCTGTCGGGCTTCAACGCCAAGGTTAAAGAAGCGATCGAAGCCGGTACGCCGCTGACCGACCCACTGTACAACCGCGAAAGCATCCACGACGAAGCGCCGCTGCTGACCAAGCTGCCGACCATCGTCGTGGTGGTCGACGAATTCGCCGACATGATGATGATCGTCGGCAAGAAGGTCGAAGAACTGATCGCGCGGATCGCCCAGAAAGCCCGTGCCGCGGGGATCCACCTGATCCTGGCGACCCAGCGTCCGTCGGTGGACGTGATCACCGGCCTGATCAAGGCCAACATCCCGACCCGCATGGCGTTCCAGGTATCGAGCAAGATCGACTCGCGGACCATCATCGACCAGGGCGGCGCTGAACAACTGCTGGGTCACGGTGACATGCTCTACATGCCGCCGGGCACCAGCCTGCCGATTCGCGTCCACGGCGCCTTCGTCTCCGACGATGAGGTGCACCGTGTGGTGGAGGCCTGGAAACTGCGTGGCGCGCCGGAGTACAACGACGACATCCTCAACGGTGTCGAAGAAGCCGGTAGCGGCTTCGACGGCGGCAGCGGCGGTGGTGACGGTGACGACGCCGAGACCGACGCGCTGTACGACGAAGCGGTGCAGTTCGTCCTCGAGAGCCGCCGGGCATCGATCTCCGCGGTTCAGCGCAAGCTCAAGATCGGCTACAACCGCGCGGCCCGCATGATCGAAGCCATGGAAATGGCCGGTGTGGTGACCGCCATGAACACCAACGGCTCGCGCGAAGTGATAGCGCCGGGTCCGATGCGCGACTAATGATCCGACACAGGCGGCGCGCCCCAGCGCCGTCGGTTTTTTCCACGAATCTAATGAGGACTCCCATGCGTCTTATCCGCATGTTGCTGGTACCGGTACTGGCTTTAACGACGCTGTCGGCCCATGCCGATCAGAAAGACGTGGCGCGCCTGACCCAGTTGCTCGAAAAGTCCCAGACCCTGACCGCGCGTTTCTCGCAGCTGACCCTCGACGGCAGCGGCACCCAGTTGCAGGAAACCGCTGGCGACATGGCGCTGAAGCGCCCGGGCCTGTTCTACTGGCACACCGATGCGCCGCAGGAACAACTGATGGTCTCCGACGGCAAGAAGGTTTCCCTGTGGGACCCGGACCTGGAACAGGTCACCATCAAGACCCTGGACCAGCGCCTGACCCAGACCCCAGCCTTGTTGTTGTCGGGCGATGTGTCGAAAATCAGCGAAAGCTTCGACATCAGCGCCAAGGAAGCCGGTGGCGTGGTGGACTTCATCCTCAAGCCGAAAACCAAGGACACCCTGTTCGACAGCCTGCGCCTGTCGTTCCGCAATGGCCTGGTGAATGACATGCAACTGATCGACAGCGTTGGCCAGCGCACCAATATCCTGTTCACCGGGGTCAAGGCCAACGAGCCGATCGCCGCCTCCAAGTTCAAGTTCGACATCCCCAAGGGTGCCGACGTGATCCAAGAATAAGTCGCCGCCAAGAGGTTTCAATCGTCCGCCATGGATCTGTTTCGCAGTGACCCGATCGCCCAACCCCTGGCCGCGCGCCTGCGCCCGGCCAACCTGGACGAGTACGTCGGTCAGGAACATGTGCTCGCCCGCGGCAAGCCTTTGCGCGAAGCGCTGGAGCAGGGGGCCTTGCACTCGATGATCTTCTGGGGGCCGCCGGGAGTGGGTAAGACCACCCTGGCGCGGCTCCTGGCGAAAGTCTCGGATGCGCACTTCGAAACGGTCTCGGCGGTGCTGGCCGGGGTCAAGGAGATCCGCCAGGCGGTGGAGATCGCCAAGCAGCAGGCGGCCCAGTACGGGCGCCGGACCATCCTGTTCGTCGACGAAGTGCACCGTTTCAACAAATCCCAGCAGGATGCCTTCCTGCCCTATGTCGAAGATGGCACCCTGATTTTCATCGGTGCGACCACCGAGAACCCGTCCTTCGAACTGAACAACGCACTGTTGTCCCGGGCCCGGGTGTATGTGCTCAAGAGCCTCGATGAGGCGGCGCTGCACAAGCTGGTGCAGCGGGCCTTGACTGAAGAGCGCGGGCTGGGCAAGCGCCAGCTGAGCCTCAGCGACGAAGGCTTCCAGATGCTCCTGGCGGCGGCGGACGGCGATGGCCGGCGCCTGCTCAACCTGCTGGAGAACGCCTCCGATCTCGCCGAAGACGGCACGCAAATCGGTGTCGAGCTGCTGCAAAGCCTGCTGGGCGATACCCGCCGGCGTTTCGACAAGGGCGGCGAAGCCTTCTACGACCAGATATCGGCGCTGCACAAATCAGTCCGCGGTTCCAACCCGGACGGTGCCCTGTACTGGTTCGCGCGGATGCTCGACGGTGGTTGCGACCCGCTGTACCTGGCGCGGCGCGTGGTGCGCATGGCCAGCGAAGACATCGGCAACGCCGATCCACGGGCACTGAGCCTGTGCCTGGCGGCCTGGGACGTGCAGGAGCGCCTGGGCAGCCCCGAAGGCGAGCTGGCGGTGGCCCAGGCTATCACCTACCTGGCCTGTGCGCCGAAAAGCAACGCCGTGTACATGGGCTTCAAGGCCGCCATGCGCAGCGCCGCCGAACATGGGTCGCTGGAAGTGCCGCTGCACCTGCGCAATGCGCCGACCAAACTGATGAAGCAACTGGGTTACGGCGACGAATATCGTTATGCCCATGATGAGCCGGATGCCTACGCGGCCGGCGAAGACTACTTTCCCGAGGCGCTGGAGCCGCAACCCTTCTATCAACCCGTGCCTCGTGGCCTGGAACTGAAGATCGGCGAGAAGCTCAAGCACCTGGCGGAGCTTGACCGGGCCAGCCCCAAGCAGCGGAGAAAACCGTGATCCCGTTGATCCTTGCCGTCTCGGTGGGTGGTATTGCCGGAACCCTATTGCGCTTTGCCACCGGTAACTGGATCAGCGCCAATTGGCCGCGGCACTTCTATACCGCGACGCTGGCCGTTAATATCGTGGGCTGCCTGCTGATCGGCGTGCTGTACGGCCTGTTTCTGATACGCCCGGAGGTGCCCATCGAGGTGCGCGCCGGGTTGATGGTGGGCTTCCTTGGCGGCCTGACGACTTTTTCATCCTTTTCACTGGATACGGTACGTCTGCTGGAAAGCGGACAGATACCGCTGGCCCTTGGCTATGCGGCCATCAGCGTATTCGGCGGGCTGCTCGCGACCTGGGCTGGCCTGTCCCTGACCAAACTTTGATAAACGAGAGACCGACATGCTCGATTCCAAACTGTTACGTAGCAACCTTCAGGACGTAGCGGACCGCCTGGCATCCCGTGGCTTTGCCCTGGATGTAGCACGCATCGAAGCGCTGGAAGAGCAGCGCAAGACCGTCCAGACCCGCACCGAACAACTGCAGGCCGAACGTAACGCGCGCTCCAAGTCCATCGGTCAGGCCAAGCAGCGCGGCGAAGACATCGCGCCGCTGATGGCCGACGTCGAGCGCATGGCGGGCGAGTTGGCGGCTGGCAAGGTCGAGCTGGACGCCATTCAAACCGAGCTGGATGCGATCCTGCAGGGCATTCCGAACCTGCCCCACGAATCGGTGCCGGTTGGCGACGACGAAGAGGGCAACGTCGAAGTGCGCCGCTGGGGCACGCCGACGGCGTTCGACTTCCCGATCCTGGACCACGTCGCCCTGGGCGAAAAACACGGCTGGCTGGACTTCGAGACCGCGGCCAAGCTGTCGGGCGCGCGTTTTGCCCTGCTGCGCGGGCCGATCGCCCGTCTGCACCGCGCCCTGGCGCAGTTCATGATCAACCTGCACACCAGCGAACACGGTTACGAAGAGGCCTACACCCCTTACCTGGTGCAGGCACCGGCATTGGTGGGCACCGGCCAGTTGCCGAAGTTCGAAGAAGACTTGTTCAAGATCAGCCGTGAAAACGAAGCCGATCTGTACCTGATCCCGACCGCCGAAGTGTCGCTGACCAATATCGTGGCCGGCGAGATCCTCGATCCGAAGCAACTGCCGATCAAGTTCGTCGCCCACACCCCGTGCTTCCGCAGCGAAGCCGGTTCGTCGGGTCGCGACACCCGCGGCATGATCCGCCAGCACCAGTTCGACAAGGTCGAGATGGTCCAGATCGTCGAGCCATCGACTTCCATGGAAGCCCTGGAAGGCCTGACCGCCAACGCCGAGAAAGTCCTGCAACTGCTGGAACTGCCTTACCGCACCCTGGCGCTGTGCACCGGCGACATGGGCTTCAGCGCGGTCAAGACTTACGATCTGGAAGTGTGGATCCCGAGCCAGGACAAGTACCGCGAGATTTCGTCGTGCTCCAACTGCGGTGACTTCCAGGCCCGCCGCATGCAGGCGCGCTTCCGTAACCCGGAAACCGGCAAGCCGGAGCTGGTGCATACCCTGAACGGTTCCGGCCTGGCGGTCGGTCGTACCCTGGTGGCGGTGCTGGAGAACTACCAGCAGGCCGACGGTTCGATCCGTGTGCCTGAGGTGCTCAAGCCTTACATGGGCGGCCTTGAGGTCATCGGCTAAATGGAATTTCTGCCGCTGTTTCATAACCTGCGCGGCAGTCGTGTGTTGGTGGTCGGCGGCGGGGAGATTGCCTTGCGCAAATCCCGCCTGCTGGCCGACGCCGGTGCGCTGCTGCGGGTAGTTGCACCTGAAGTGGAACCCCAGTTGCGCGAGCTGGTCACGGCCAGCGGCGGCGAATGCCTGTCGCGCGGTTATGCCGAGGCGGACCTGGACGGCTGTGTGCTGATCATCGCTGCTACCGACGACGAACCGCTCAATGCCCAGGTCTCCGCCGATGCTCATCGGCGCTGCGTGCCGGTCAATGTAGTGGACGCGCCGGCCCTGTGCAGCGTGATCTTCCCGGCGATCGTCGACCGTTCGCCGCTGGTGATCGCCGTCTCCAGTGGCGGCGATGCGCCGGTGCTGGCGCGCCTGATCCGGGCCAAGCTGGAAACCTGGATTCCCTCGACCTACGGTCAGCTGGCCGGCCTGGCCGCGCGTTTTCGCAATCAGGTCAAAGGCCTGTTTCCGGACGTGCAGCAGCGTCGTGCCTTTTGGGAAGACGTGTTCCAGGGACCAATCGCCGACCGGCAGCTGGCCGGGCAGGGCGAGGAGGCCGAGCGCTTGCTGCAGGCCAAGATCGCCGGCGACGCGCCCCATGCGCCGGGCGAGGTGTATCTGGTAGGCGCCGGGCCGGGCGATCCGGACCTGCTGACCTTCCGCGCCTTGCGCCTGATGCAGCAAGCCGATGTGGTGCTCTACGACCGCCTCGTAGCACCGGCGATTCTCGAGCTGTGCCGTCGCGATGCCGAGCGGGTGTATGTCGGCAAGCGCCGCGCCGATCACGCCTTGCCTCAGGAGCAGATCAACCAGCAATTGGTGGACCTGGCCAAACAGGGCAAGCGCGTGTTGCGTCTGAAGGGCGGCGATCCGTTCATCTTCGGCCGTGGTGGCGAAGAGATCGAAGAGCTGGCGGCCCAGGGCATTCCGTTCCAGGTGGTGCCGGGGATTACCGCGGCCAGCGGTTGCGCGGCCTATGCCGGCATTCCTTTGACCCACCGTGACTATGCGCAGTCCGTGCGTTTCGTCACCGGGCACCTGAAGGATGGCACCACCGATCTGCCCTGGGCCGACCTGGTCGCGCCTGCGCAGACCCTGGTGTTCTACATGGGCCTGGTGGGCTTGCCGGTGATCTGCGAGCAGTTGATCCGGCATGGCCGTTCGGCGGATACGCCGGCCGCCTTGATCCAGCAGGGCACGACCTCCAACCAGCGAGTGTTCACCGGCACCTTGGCGGATCTGCCGAAGCTGGTGGCGGAGCATGAAGTGCATGCGCCGACCCTGGTGATCGTCGGCGAAGTGGTACAGCTTCGCGAGAAGCTCGCCTGGTTCGAAGGCGCGCAGTCGCAGGTCTGAAAAGCATCGCGAGCAAGCTCGCTCCTACAGGTATCCGCGATCCCTGTAGGAGCGAGCTTGCTCGCGATAGCGATCTCAACCTTTGCGCCAAACCCCACGCCCGCTCAAACGCTCGCGATCATGCGCCGCATCGAAGTCCTGCGCCGGCCCTTTCGGCACGATGCCGGTCGGGTTGATGGTGCGATGGCTGGCGTAGTAGTGCCCCTTGATATGGGTGAAATCCACGGTTTCGCCGATCCCCGGCCACTGGTACAGCTCTCGCAGCCAGTTCGACAGGTTCGGATAATCGGCGATCCGCCGCAGGTTGCATTTGAAGTGACCGTAATACACCGCGTCGAAGCGAATCAGTGTGGTGAACAGGCGGATGTCCGCTTCCGTCAGGTATTCGCCGGCCAGGTAGCGTTGGCCGGCCAGGCGCCGTTCCAGCCAGTCGAGTTCGGCGAATAGATCGTCGAAGGCCGCTTCGTAGGCTTGCTGCGAAGTGGCGAAGCCGGCGCGATACACGCCGTTGTTCACCGCCGGATAGATGCGCGCGTTCAGTTCGTCGATTTCGCGGTGTAGCGGCTCCGGATAGAAGTCCAGGCCGTTACCGCTCAGGTCATCGAAGGCGCTGTTGAACATGCGGATGATTTCCGCCGATTCGTTGCTGACGATGCGTTTCTGCTGCTTGTCCCAGAGCACGGGCACGGTGACGCGGCCGGTGTAGTCGCGGGTATCGGCGGTGTAGCGTTGGTGGAGGAAATCCAGATGGTCCAGCTGGTCGCCGCTGGAGCCCAGGGCTCGGTCGAAAGTCCAGCCCTGTTCCAGCATCAGCCAGCTGACCACCGACACATCGACCAGGCTCTCCAGGCCCTTGAGCTTGCGCAGGATCAGTGTGCGGTGCGCCCAGGGGCAGGCCAGGGATACGTACAGATGATAACGGCCGGCTTCCGCGCGAAAACCGCCTTCGCCGCTAGGGCCTGGTTTGCCGTCAGCGGTCACCCAGTTGCGGCGTTGCGCCTGTTCGCGCTGGAAGGCGCCGTCTTTGCTGCTTTCGTACCACTGGTCGTGCCAGCGTCCTTCAATCAGCAGGCCCATAAAAAACTCCTCGGTCAGTGTGCATTGGAGTGCAGTCTAATCCGAGGAGTTCGAACGAATTACGCAAAAGTCCGGCAGTTATGATCGGTTAAATCGATCTATCGCGAGCATCCCAGTAGTGCTGAGCCCGTTCGAAAGCCTGTTCCCGAGGCATGCCGAGCCCGCGCAGGGCCAGGGCCATGGTGGCGATCAGCGCCAGTTGCGGGTAGCTGTCCTGCACATCGCCGCGCCAGACGGCTTTCAGGTGCTCGGGGTCGAGGCTGGCCGGTTTGACATGGCGCTGCTCGGACAGCGCCGGCCATTCCTCATCCCAACTGACACCGCCAGTGGTGCCGTACAAGTGGCTGGCGCTGTCCGGGTTGATCTCGATTTCGCCACCGTCGCCCTTGATCACAATGACGTTGTCCCCCAGCAGGCCGCTGGCATCGCGATGCACGCCCTGATAGCCGGGGTGGAAGATGCTTTGCAGGCCGCAGCGCGCGCCCAACGGGTTGAGGATGCGCGCCAGGGAGTGGATCGGCGAGCGCAGGCCCAGGGTATTGCGCAGGTCGATCATGCGTTGCAGCTGTGGCGCCCAGTCGCCCAGGGGGATGAAGGCCAGGTTGCCCTGGGCCAGCGCGGTATCGACCGCCTGCCAGTCGCGGCACAGCGGGATGTGCAGCGGCTCCAGCAATTGCTCGGTGTACAGCCGGCCGGCGGTATGGGCGCCGCCGCCGTGCAGCAGGATGCGCACGCCGTTTTGCGCCAGGCACTTGGCGGCCAGCAGGAACCAGGGCAGGTGGCGCTTTTTGCCGGCGTAGCTGGGCCAGTCCAGATCGACCTTGATCGGCGGCGCCTGCAGGCGCTGGCGCAGGGCTTCGGTAAAGCCCGCCAGCTCCTCGGGGCTTTCTTCCTTGTGCCGCAATAGCATCAGGAAGGCGCCGAGCTGGGTGTCCTCGACCTTGTCGTCGAGCAGCATGCCCATGGCTTCCCGGGCTTCTTCACGGGTGAGGCTGCGGGCGCCGCGTTTGCCTTTGCCGAGAATGCGCACGAACTGCGCGAAAGGATGCTCGGCGGGCGTCTCGATGGTCAGCGGGGTGTGATCGGTCATAAGCAATTGGTCGGCTTGGGCAGGCCCGCCAGCTTGGCGGCAAGTTTGGCGGGAGTGCCTTTGAACAGTCGGTTCAGGTGCAGGCTGTTGCCCTTGTCCGGGCCCAGCTTCAAGGCGGTGTATTTGATCAGTGGGCGGGTCGCGGGCGACAGCTGGAACTCCTGGTAGAAGCCGCGCAGCAGCTCGAGGACTTCCCAGTGCTCGGGGGTCAGTTCGATCTGTTCCGCCGCGGCCAGGGCCGCGGCCACTTCGCTGGACCAGTCGCCCAGTTCCACCAGGTAGCCGTCCTTGTCCAGGGCGATGGCGCGTTCGCCGACAGTCAGTGCGTTCATAACCAGCTGTTGACCTTGTCGTACTGGATCGACAGCGCGACGAACGCCGGGTAATCGACACTCGTGGCCCAGTCCGGGACCTCCAGGCCGCGGGCCTGGTGGTCTTCCGCCAAAACGTAGAGCGACAGCGTCTCGCCGCGTGCCTGCAGGGCCGCCAGCGGCGCGCTACCGGGCTGCAGGGCGTACACCGCATCGCCGCACAGCAGGATGGCATCCTGCGGGCCAAGCAGGCGCAGGCAACTGGTCAACCGGGAGTCGGTGAAAGGCGAGTGGGATAGCACGTGCAAGGTCGACATCAGAGAGTGATCACTTGGTCAAAACGGTCAATAAGTGCGCCGAGTTCGGCCGGGGCCAGGACCTGCACCTCGTCCAGGTTCAGCGCGGCCGGGTCCAGGCCGCGTTCCGCCACGCTGGCGCCGCAGGCGAACAGCTGCTCCACACCAAACAGCGGCAGGGCCTGCAGATTGGCGCTGAGGTCCTTTTGCTGCACGGCAGCGGCTTTTTGCCCGGGGGCCAGCTGAAACACGCCATCGTCAAGAAACAGCAGGCCGATCGGCAAGTCGAAGGCGCCGCCCGCCAGGACGATGTCCAGGGCTTCGCGGGCGCCGGGGCCGGACCAGGGTGCCTGGCGGCTGATGATCAACAGGGATTGCGCCATGTTTCATGGCCCTCCGAAACAGATCAGGCGGTCGGCCGCCTGTACGGCGTCGTGCAACTGGCCGAGCCCAGAAAGCTCCCAGGGCGCGCTCAGATTGACGGCCGGGCGCTGGTAGCGCGCGGCTTCCTCCTGGTTCAACACCCCGCGGCGCAGGGCGGCGGCAATGCACACCACGCCATCGAGCTGGTGCTCGTTGACGAAGGTTCGCCATTGCGCGGGCAGGTCCGCTTCGTCCTGCGGGGTGACGATGTTGTCCGATGCGCTGTGCACGCCATCCTGATAGAAAAACAGCCGCACGATCTCGTGGCCGCCGGCCAGCGCTGCCTGGGCGAATGCCAGGGCGCGGCGCGAGGAGGGCGCGTGAGCAGCGGAAAAAAGGGCAATGGCGAACTTCATGTAGAACTCTGTCTGCAAACCTGGGGCCATGATAAAGCTTTATGTCGGGCCCGGCGAAGTGGCTTTAGCGCGGCATATAGCCCAGCTGCCAGCGATGGGGGATCTTCAGCGACAACAGCCCCAGCAGCGCCGACAGCAGGCCGCTGACGAACAGGGCCGCGAGGCCCAGATGCTGCTCCAGCACGGCGCCCAGCACGGCGCCGGCGAACATGCCGCCCCAGGGCACCAGTTGGATGCGCCAGCCATTGCGCCGCTCGCCGAGCATCCAGCGGCCCAGGCCGCGACCAAAGCGCGACAGGGCGCCGGTGACATAGGTCAGGCCCACGGGCAGCCCGTTCACTTCCTCGACGGCAGCATTGAGCATACCCATGGCGATGATCGCGGCCAGCACCGCCGGTAGCCGTTGTTCAAACGGCCAGGCAGCTGCCGCGCACAGCAGCGTGGCAATGCACAACAGCAGCGGCAAGGCCCGGCGGCCGCCCAAGCGGCTGACGACGATGCCCAGGGCGTTGCCCGCGATGAAGGTGACGACCAGCAGCACCAGGTGCAGGGTCAGGGCCAGGTCGGCATCGCTGATGGCGACGGCCAGGCGCGTGGTGTTGCCGCTCATGAAGGAGACGAAGTCCCCGGTGGCGATGAAACCGATGGCGTCGGTCATGCCGGCCAGCACCGACAGGCTGGCGACCAGGCACAGGCCTATGCGGCCGCGCCATTTCTGGCGCCGCAGCAGCTGCGGGTTACTACGAAGGCTGGTGGAAGAGGGCAGCATCAGCGTTGACTCATGGTGACAATGATCCTTTATCGAAGGCCCGAGCGGCGCTCAATCGCGTGGCAGGCCATGTAGCTGGCAATACTCGCTCCAGGGCATGCCGGCCATTTCCGCCACTTCCCGGTGCACTTCGAGCCGCCGCGCGGCGAATTCTTCCGCGCTCTGCGCGGTCAGTTGCAGGCTCAGCTCCCAGGCAAACAGACCCTGGCGTTCCGCCTCGGCCTCGAAGGCTTCGTGCAGTCGCTCCGCGCGGTATTGCTCCTGGGTTTCGCCCCTGGCCTGGGCGGCCAAGGGGTTGAGGTGATCGAGTGCTTCACGAAGCTCGGGGCGTGCCGCGAGAAACTTTTGCAGGGCCACTTCATGCGGGTGTTCGGGGGCGGCCATCGGCGATCCTGGATGGGGTTGAAGGAAGTCGTTTCGGATTGGGGCTGTGCGAAAGCCCAGCGACCATAACGCCTGGCCGGTCCAGCGTCAAAATGCTCCCGGGTGGAGTGGTGCGACGGACGGTCCGCACCGTGCCACTGAGCGGATTGCCCAGGCAAAAATGCGTGCTGGATAACACTTTCCACTGAATGCCTTGGTATGAGCCCCGTTCTTGTGACCTATTCTCAACGGGCACTCTCTCCAAGTGGCGTCGCCAAGGAGGAATTTCTCATGCTCTCGATGGACGAGCTTTGCCAGATCCTGGAGTCCGGTTTCCTGCCGCTTTCCTGCACTTGCACCGTCAACTCCGACGGCTCCCTGGCGATCAAGGTTTTCGAGCCGCAAAGCGGACGGATCGATCTGTTCATTACCGGGGTATCGACCGAGCATCTCACCAGTGTTCGCGCGGTGGCCAATTTTGTCGGTGAGTTGCGGACTGAAATCAGGGCAGGGCGTCGGGCATTTGCCGGCGGTTTCTAGTCGTTGTGCAAGTGGACCATCGGGCAGGTTGAGTGCGCTTCCTTGCGCCAGTGTCGGACGTCTGAGTTGTGCGGGGAGGGCTAGTTTTCAGACAACTCTCTCCAGTTCGCCAGCGTGACGCCGC
Source organism: Pseudomonas sp. NFACC41-3 (assembly GCF_900109505.1). Classification (NCBI taxonomy): domain Bacteria; kingdom Pseudomonadati; phylum Pseudomonadota; class Gammaproteobacteria; order Pseudomonadales; family Pseudomonadaceae; genus Pseudomonas; species Pseudomonas sp. NFACC41-3. The sequence goes on along the minus strand of NZ_FOAE01000005.1, from coordinate 325,886 downwards.
TGCGCTCGGCGAATGTCTGCATGGTGCGGTAGGTCCCGCCGCAGGGGGTGTCATGGGTAATCAGGCACCCGGAATGCAGAAAGGCCAGATACCAGGTGTCGCTGTCGCTCAATCGCTTGCCCTGGTAAGTGAAGGTTCTTTGCGAACCTGCGAAACAGTAGCGAATTTCGAAAGTCTTGATGCTGTTCATCGCCGCGTCCTTTGGGCTGTGTTGGGTGGTGGCGATTCAAGATTATTCCCAAAAGGACGCGTTGACTTGCACCACTCATCCGAACTGCATGGACAGTCGCCGTTCATTCCTCAAATGCCTCGCGGCATTCTCCTGTATCCCAAATGCCCCTGGCTGAAACCGCCCTCAATAGGTGTCATGTTGCGCCAGGCAGCGGGAACTTCCGTCAATCGAGGCCTTTGCGAAGAAACTGCCATTTTCCTGTTCCGGGACGTGATGGGGTTAACGGTTTTTTGACAGATATCAGGTGATGATCGCGGGGCGGGAATACCGTTCGGCGAAAGAAGCAGGTGTTTCTAACGATAAGCCCGGGCAAGTGATACATTTCTCGATTTTTTAGGGATGAGGAAGACATATGCGAGTTTGGCTAGGCGCGTCGCTGATGGGACTGTTGGCCGGGTGTTCGTTACCCACGGCTTTGGCACCGGGCAAGCCGAATGTCAGTGAGCTGACTGGCAAAACGCCGAAAGATTACGCGCAGTGTGTTCTGCCGGCCTGGCAGCGCGAGACGCCCAGGAGCACCCAGTCCGATATCTCCAACGGCTATCGGATCACCGCCCCTGGCAGCCTGGCATCGGATGAGGTCATGGAAGTGGTGAAGTCGAAGAACGGCAGCCTGGTCTCGCTCTACCAGGGAACCCCCTGGGCCAAGTCCGCGGTGCTGAAAAAGGCCGTGCATGATTGCCTGTAGGCCGCTTCATGCCTTCTGCGAAGGGGTTGTCAAAGTGACAGCCCGTTGCCGTTGAATCGCGCGTTCCTGCCCACAAAAAAAGCCCTGATTAATCAGGGCTTTTTTTGTGCCGGGTCTTGTCCGGGTCTCACCTTGCTCGCATTCAGGCGAACTCTTGAATCATCAAGGTCCTTTTCTGCATAAAAACAGGACAAATCAGACAGTTTTTTTGACGGCTTTATCCGTCCAGTAGACAATGGCGCGTTAGCCACCACCCATGATGGCCATTATGTCCGTTTTCAGCAGGAGGGCTGCCAGGGTTGGGGCGGTCCCTGTATGCGATACCCATGGCCTTGCCGCTGTCAGGCGGTGATCGAGGGCATTGGCAGCAGGCCGATCGTAGTACCGGGTGTTGTTGACTCACTCCTTTGGTTACACCCGACTAGTCTCTCTAGGGGAATGTGGTTTTAGCGGGCGTTTCGGACCGTCGATCGATGCTGTCCGAAGGCGTCCCAACAAAATAGTGTCACTCAAGTAGCTGAAGCCAATAGCGAATAAGAAGTCAGCGCAGGAGCGACATATAAACTGAGGTCGATAGTGTCATGTCGGCCTTGTGTGCCCACCCTTCAGTTCTTCTGAGTGCGGGAACCCATGGCGGTGCCGGGGCGACTGATGATCGAGAATGGGGGGGCGGATGGCGTTCTATCGTAGGAACTACAGTATGTTGAAAAAAGTGAACACGGCCCTGCTGGGCTTGGCGATGACGATGGGGCTCAGCTCCGCGTACGCCGCCGAGACCAAGAAAGTGGATGTGCTGCTCATCGGTGGCGGCATCATGAGTTCGACCCTGGGTGTCTGGCTCAATGAGCTGGAGCCGGGCTGGTCGATGGAAATGGTCGAGCGTCTCGACGGCGTTGCCGAAGAAAGCTCGAACGGCTGGAACAACGCCGGTACCGGTCACTCTGCCCTGGCGGAGCTGAACTACACCCCGGAAAACAAGGACGGCAAGGTCGAGATCGCCAAGGCCATCGAGATCAACGAAGCGTTCCAGATTTCCCGCCAGTTCTGGTCGTGGCAAGTCAAGAACAATGTCCTGAAGGACCCGCGTTCGTTCATCAACTCCACTCCGCACATGAGCTTCGTGTGGGGCGATGACAACATCAAGTTCCTGAAGAAACGCTACGAAGCGCTTCAGGCGAGCCCGCTGTTCGCCGGCATGCAGTACTCCGAAGACCCGGAGCAGATCAAGCAGTGGGTCCCGCTGATGATGCAAGGGCGCGATCCGAAGCAGAAGATCGCCGCCACCTGGTCGCCGCTCGGCACCGACGTGAACTTCGGCGAGATCACCCGCCAGTTCGTCGGCCACCTGAAAGCCCAGCCGAACTTCTCGCTCAAGCTGTCGAGCGAAGTGGAAGACATCAAGCGTAACGAAGATGGCTCCTGGCGCGTGGTGTACAAGAACCTGAAAGACGGTACCGAAACCCAGACCGACGCCAAGTTCGTGTTCATCGGCGCCGGCGGCGGTGCCTTGCACCTGCTGCAGAAGTCGGGCATTCCTGAAGCCCAGGAATATGCCGGTTTCCCTGTGGGCGGCTCGTTCCTGGTGACCGAGAACCCGGCGATCGCCGAGCAGCACCTGGCGAAGGCCTACGGCAAGGCGTCGGTCGGCGCTCCACCGATGTCGGTTCCGCACCTGGACACCCGCGTGCTGGACGGCAAGCGCGTGATCCTGTTTGGCCCGTTCGCGACCTTCTCCACCAAGTTCCTCAAGGAAGGTTCGTACCTCGACCTGCTGACCACTACCACCACTCACAACATCTGGCCCATGACCAAGGTCGGCATCAAGGAGTACCCGCTGGTCGAGTACCTCGCCGGCCAGCTGATGCTGTCGGATGAAGATCGTCTGAATGCCCTGAAAGAGTACTTCCCTAACGCCAAGGCTGAAGACTGGCGTCTGTGGCAGGCCGGCCAGCGCGTGCAGATCATCAAGCGCGACGAGCAGCTGGGTGGCGTGCTGAAACTGGGCACCGAGATCGTCAGCGCCAAGGACGGCAGCATTGCCGGCCTGCTGGGTGCTTCGCCAGGTGCTTCGACCGCCGCGCCGATCATGCTCAGCGTGCTGGAGAAGGTCTTCAAGGACAAGGTCGCGACTCCGGCCTGGCAGGCGAAGCTGCACCAGATCGTGCCGAGCTACGGTACCCAGCTCAACGGCAGTCCTGAGCGTGTCGCCCAAGAGTGGGCCTACACCAGCGAAGTGCTGCAATTGACTCCGCCACCGGCCATCGGCCAGATCGCTGCACCTGCGCAACCTGCGGCTGAAAAGCCGAAGGCGCCAGTGAGCAACCCGTCGGCTGACATGGCCCTGTAATACCGGCCGCACCCGACCTGTCGGGTGAACCGGAGCCTGGGGCGGATATCCGCTCCAGGCTAAAAAAAACGCCGCTCCCAGGAGCGGCGTTTTTTGTTTGTGCGGCGCATTCAAGAGCCTTTTCCCTCGCGTCCTGCAACCCTGCCTTGCGCCCATGGTGCATTTCTAACCGAAACATCCAGGTCATGCCTGCCCGGGAACTATTGCCGGGAAATCCCTTTCCATAAGCTCGACGCAATGATGCCTGGAGAAGGCGATGTTCAGAGCTGGCTCTTTAATCTCGATCGTCTCGATTCTGCTGTCGATCCCGCTGGATGCCGGTGCGCAGCCCGGTACGCAGGCAAATGCCCGGTACTCCAACGATCATGCGAATTGGGAGCGCCTTCCCGTGGTCAATGACTACCAGGTGAGAGCGCTGTTGCAGGCTTCGAAACGGGACTGGAACCCGGCCGCGGCGCTGCCGGCCAATGCCAGGCAGAACCTTCGCCGGGGCAGGACGTTGCCCAGGCAGCAGTCGCGACGCTTGAACCCCAGGCTGGTCCAGCAGTTGCCGCATTACGACGGCTACCAATGGTGGCGCGCGGGTTCCGATCTGCTGCTGGTCAGGACCTCGAACCAGATGATCTTCGACGTCCTGGTCGATGCCTTCCAGTAGGACTGGCCCCGATCAGAAGTTGATCGAGGCACTCAAGCGCGCGGTCAGGGGCGCGCCCTGGAACAGGTAGCCATCGCCCATGTATTCACCGGCGTCACGCCAGTAGCGCTTGTCGAACAGGTTGTCCACGGTCAGCCGGAACACGGTGTCGTAACCGTCGATGCGGGTGCTGTAGCGGCTACCGATGTTGAACACGGCGTAGCTGCCGGTCTGCACCTCACCCTCGCGGTTGGCGTACTTGCGACCGCTGTACTGCACGCCGCCGAGCAGCGCCAGGCCGTCGAACCAGGGCAGGGCGTAGTCGCCATAGAGGCTGGCGCGCAGGGTCGGTACGTTGAGCGCCTGGTGACCTTCGTACTCCGGGGTGTCGCTGCCGGTGACCCGCGCGCGGATCGCCGCGACGCTGGCCGAGACCTGCAGACGTTGGCTGGCCCAGCCATTGGCCGAGAGTTCCAGGCCGGTGTTCTTCTGTTCGCCCTGCTGGGTGAAGGTGAAGGTGCCGTCGCCATTCGGCCGGGAGTATTGATAGGCCTGGCGGATCTGGAACAGCGCCGCGGCCAGGCTGATGCGCTGCCAGTCGTACTTGATGCCGGCCTCGATCTGCCGCGACACGGTGGGCGCGAGGATTTCAAAGGCATTGCTGGCGAACCACGGCGCCTCGCCACCCAGGGACAGGCCCTTGCTGTAGCGGGTGTACAGCGCCAGGTTCTGCACCGGCTTGTAGATCAGAGCGGCCTGGGGCAGGAACACATAACGCTGGGTGTGGCGGGTGGTGTCGCCCTGGCTGTCGAAGGTTTCCTCGTCCAGGCGTACTTCACGCCCGCCGAGCACGGTCTGCCAGTGTTCGTTGAAGCTGATGCGGTCGTTGAAGAACAACCCGTACTGGCGGCTGTCCAGGCGGCGGTAGGAGTCGTTGAGCGGGCCGTCGTAACGGGCGAAATCCGCTGGCGTGCCGTCGATGTTGGCGCTACCGATCATCTGGTTGATCGGGTCGCGTTTGTCCACCACGCGGCGGAACGCGCTGGTGCCGACGCTGAGTTCGTGACCCAGGCCGCCGGTGTCGAAGTTGCCGCTGAGGACGGCCTGAACCTCGTCGTTGCGCCGGGTATCGTCCGGGCTGCGGAAATCGTAGAGGTCGTAGTCGCCCTCGGGGCTGAAGTGGTTGGGCACCGCCGCGCCGGCGCAACTGGCGGCACCGTAGCAGCCCCAGGCGAACGAGCTGTAGTCGTCGACCACCACCCGGCTGCGCGAGGCACTGAGGTTGCCTTTCCACTGATCGTTGAAGCGGTACTCGAAGTTGCCGTTGAGGTTCAGCGCGTCGGTGCTGACCGGTTTCGAACCGCTCTGGTGCGCCAGGAGCTTTTTCGGCGAGGCGTGGTGCGGCAGGCTGGAGCCGCCGAGCAATTGATAACCCGGGGCCGAGCGCTGTTCCTTGGTCTGGTACTCGACGTCCAGCTGTAGCAGGGCGTCGGGGCTGATGTTCCAGTCGAAGGCCAGGGAGGCGAAGTCGCGCTGGCCATTGGTGTGTTCGACGTAGGAGTGGATGTCCTCGTGGGCCAGGTTGGCGCGCAGCCCGAACTGCTGCTCGCTGCCGAACCAGCCACCGACATCGGTGGCCACATAGCCGCTGCCGCGATCGTCGGTAGAGACTGTGACCGAGCGCACGTCGGTGGGCCGCTTGGTCACGTAGTTGATCAGCCCGCCGGGTTCGCTGACGCCGCTCTGCAGGCCGTTCAACCCCTTGAGCAATTCCACCTGCTGCTTGTTTTCCAGGCCGACGTTCTGCTCGCCGGTGATGCTGCGGCCGTTGATCCGATAGCTGCTGGCGGCGTTCAGGGAGAAGCCGCGCACCGTGAAGTTCTCGTAGTAGCCGACCGGTGCATAACTTTCGCCGACCGAGGCGTCGTTCTTCAGCACCTCGCTGAGCAGGCGGGCCTGTTGGTCCTTGATCAAGTCTTCATTGATCACCGCGATCGAGGCGGGTGCATCGAGCAGGGGAGCCGCCTCGAAACCGCCAACCGCGGCGCTGCCGGCCTGATAACCGGAGCGGTCTTCGCCGGTCACGGTCAGCGCCGGCAGTTCGGTTTCGGCGGCCTGGGCCACGGGCGCGGCACCGGCCAGCAGCAGGCTCAGCAGATTGCGCGCGAACCGCGGGGCGGGCAACCCCTGGCGGGAGGCCCGGTAAAGCATATCCATGAAAAGCTCCTCGACGATGGCGCGAGTACCAGGCACAAAGGGCCGGGCGCGCTCGGGAAAGCGTCGTGCTGTTTAAGACGGGGGAAGCGTGTGTGCCCTGAAGGCGTCAGGCCGGATGTGCTCCGGTGGTCATTGGCAAGACGAAATCGGCGACCCATTCTTGAGGCGCGCCATCATACAAGAGATCGGGCCCGCGGCATGCCCCGACGTGCCGCGTCGCTTGGATCGCCAGCAAGCCTGGCGCCTACAGAGGCGATAGCGCGCGGGGGCGTTCAGCCGGCCTTTCTGCTCTGATGCACGGGAAGCTCGACGCGGAAGGTGGTGCCGACACCGACCTCGCTGCGCACCGAGATGTCGCCGCGGTGTTTCTTGACGATGCCGTAGGACAGCGACAGCCCCAGCCCCGTGCCCTGGCCCACGGGTTTGGTGGTGAAAAACGGGTCGAAGATTTTCTGCAGGCTGTCCGGCGGAATGCCCGAGCCATTGTCGGCCACTTCGATCCACACGTTCTCGCCCTCGACGCCGTTGCGCAGGGTAATGGTGCCCCGTTCGTTGCCCATGGCCTGGGCAGCGTTGACGATCAGGTTCATCACCACCTGGTTGATCTGCGAAGGCAGGCACTCGACCTCCGGCAGCTCGGCGTACTCCTTGATCACGTCGGCCTTGTACTTGATTTCGGCGGCGACGATGTTCAGGGTCGAGTCGATGCCCTGTTGCAGGTTCGCCCATTGCCATTCCTGGGTCGAATCGACCCGGGAAAAGTCCTTGAGATCCTTGACGATCTGGCTGACCCGACCGATGCCGTCCTTGGACTCCTTGATCAGCAGCGGAATGTCCTCGAGGAGGAAATCCAGCTCGATATCCGTGCGCAGCTGTTTCAGCCGATCACGCAGTTCGCTGGCGCCGATCCCGGTTTCGGCATTGCCATAAGCCTCGAGCATCTCCTGCAGGCGCTTGAAGTAGTTGTCCAGAGCGCCGAGGTTGGAGGAAATGAAGCCGATCGGGTTGTTGATTTCATGGGCGACCCCGGCGGCCAGCTGGCCCAGGGAGGCGAGCTTTTCCGATTGCACCAGTTGGCTTTCCAGCAGCTTGCGCTCGTCGATTTCCCGTCGCAGCGCGGCGCTGGCCTGCTTGAACGCCAGGGTACGTTGCTCCACCCGTTCTTCCAGCTCGCTCATCTGCAGCTGCGCGCGCATGGTCATTTCCCATTTGGTGGTGAGGGTGTTGGCCATCTGCTGGACTTCGATATTGTCGAAGGGCTTTTTCAGGATCAGCAGCCGGTCGTGACCGTTCAGGCGATCGAGCAACTCGTCCCAGGAATAGTCGGAGTAGGCGGTACACACCACCACTTGCAGCAGTGGGTCGTGCTTCCACAACTCTTCGATGGTTTGCGCGCCGTCCCAGCCATCGGGCATGCGCATGTCGACGAAGGCCAGCGCATAGGGTTGCCCCTTGCCCGCCGCCTCCAGCAGCTTGCCCAGGCCTTCCTGGCCACCGTAGGCCGAGTCCAGTTCGAACACCGTGGCGGTGGTTTTTGGCGCACTGCCGAACAGCGCGCTCTCCATCGCATCGAGGTCGGCGCTGTCGCCGGTCTTGGGCGTGAGGATCTTGCGGAAGTCGTCGTGGATCGCCGGGGTGTCGTCGATCAGCAGGATGCGCCGGTTTATCGGGTTGTTCATGCCTCAACCTCGGCGGTGATCAGGGGGATCTGCAGGACGAACAGCGCGCCTTTGCCTGGGCCGTCGCTGTGGGCGGTCAGGTGGCCATTCATCTCGATGGCCGCCAGGGCGCAACTGTGCAGGCCGAACCCATGGCCTTCCTTGCGGGTGGTGAAGCCGTGGGCAAAGATGCGGGTCATGTTTTCCGGAGCGATGCCTTCGCCTTCGTCGCGCACGCTGATCTGCAGGGTCTCGCCGTCGACCACCGCTGCCGCCAGGGTCATGTTGCGCGTCTGGTTGGACAGGTCGGACATGGCGTACTTGGCGTTGCTGATCAGGTTGATCAGGATCAGCAGCAGGCGATGCTTGTCGCCCATGATCAGTGGTACGTCGGCGTATTCCTTGCGCACGGTCACATGATGGCGGGTGAGGGCGCCGGAGTTCATGCGCAGCGCGTCTTCGAGCAGTTCGCTGACCGACAGCGGTTCCAGCAGGCTGCTGGCGCCCGCATAGGATTGCTGGGTAGCGACGATGTCCTTGATGTGATCGACGCTTTTGCTCAGTTGGCTCAGTTCCTCGGCCATGCCTTGCTGTTCCAGGTCGATGGCCTCGACCAGCTGGTTCAGGTAGCCGGGCAGCAATTTGCCCTTTTCGTCCTCGGTGAGATAGCTGCCCAGGTCCTGCTTGTGTTCGTTGATCAACTGCATCGCCTTGCCCAGCCCCTGGGCCTTGCTGTTGCGCAGCTTGCGGCTGACCAGGTCGGCGGAGATGTTCACGCTGTTGAGCACGTTGCCGACGTTGTGCAGGACATTGGTGGCGATTTCCGCCATGCCGGCCTGGCGGGCGGTGTCGAGCAGTTCGCTCTGGGTATCCTTGAGTTGGCGCGTGCGCTCTTCGACCCGTTGCTCGAGCTCGTCGTTGGCGGCCACCAGGGCGCGGTTTATCTGGTTGATCTCGGCAAAACTGCGGATCAGGCGAATGCCCAGCCAGATCAATAGCAGCACCAGTAGCGCGGAAAACAGCAGCAGGTAGAAATGGTAGCGCCGGTCGACGGCTTCGGCCTGCTGCTGGTCGCGGTTGAGCAGCACGGTGATGTCGTCCAGGCGCTCGTCGACCGGCACTACTTCGATTTCCTCCAGCAGGCGGTTGACCTTGGGTTGCTCGCGCAGGATCAGCCCGACGTGGTTGCTGAGGGTATCGATCAGCTCATGGAACTCCCTGGGCAAGCGCTCCTTGTTGACCGCCAGCTTGTTCAGGCCCACCAGGATGTCCGCGGCCCTGTCGTCGGAGGTGACCTGGGCGAATTCCAGGCTGCTGAGCAACAGATCGTAGGTATCGGTGGCGATGCTCTGCAGCTGCAGTTTGTCCGCGTCGTGCAATTGAGCGAGCTCCAGCTGGATATCGTCCTCGGCGGTCGGCAGGAAGGCCAGGGAGTTGCGCAGCACAGCATTGTGCGACTTGAACTGTTCCACCAGCCGGGTCTTTTCCTTTATCGCGTTCAGGTAGCCATCATGGGCGTTGCGCCACAGCGGCGAATCGTCGCGCTGGTTCTGCGCTTCCATCGAGTCGAATTTCTGCCACAGGCGCGTCATTTCACCCAGCGGCGAAACCAGCGGGTCGTAGTTATGGGTGATGGCCACCCTGGCCTTGAGTATTTCATTTTCCCACAGCGAGTCCTGCTGCTTGATCTGGCGGATCAGGTCGCGGGATTCGGTGTAGGTCGCGGTCTGGTCGGACCTGGACTTGAGGTAGAGAAACAACAGGATCGAAGCCAGCAGGACCGCCAGGGCGGACAGCAGCAGGATGCTCACGCGACGGGATACTTTCATAAGGGTTTGCCTTCCCATTCGCCGGTCAGGGTCTTGAGGAATTTGACGATCAGGCGTTTGTCTTCCTCGGACGGCGTACGCCCCAACTGGTACTTGAACATCACCGCCACGGCGCCTTCGAGGGTGGCTTGCGAACCGTCGTGGAAGTACGGCGCGGTGACCGCGACGTTACGCAGGCTCGGCACCTTGAACACATTACGGTCTTCTTCTTCGCCCGTGACGTTGAACCGTCCCAGGTCGGCCTCGGTCGGATTGCCCCGGACCGCGAAGTAGTCGCCGAGCACGCCGAATTTCTGGAACATGTTGCCGCCGATATTCACCCCCTGGTGACAGGCGATGCAGCCGTATTCCTGGAAGCGCTGGTAGCCGTACTTTTCCTCGATGTCGAGGATCTCGGTGTTGCCCGCCAGGTACTGGTCGAAGCGCGAGTTGGCACTGAGCAGGGTGCGCTCGTAGTCGGCCAGGGCGCCCTGGATATTGCTCTGGGTCACGGCGTCGGGGTAGGCGTCGGCGAAGGCGGTGCGATAGGCCGGGTCGTCGGCAATGCGCTGCATCACGACTTTCCAGTCGCTGCCCATTTCGCTGGGGCTCTGCACCACGATATGCACCTGGTCTTCCAGGGTTTCGACCCGACCGTCCCAGAACTGGTGGAAGTTCAGGCTGGCGTTGAACACGCTCGGGGTATTGACCGCCACGGGCTTGCCATCGAAACCCAGGGAGTGCGGAACGGTATCGGCACCGCCTTTGTCGAGGCGATGGCAACTGGCGCACGACAGGCTGTTATTCACCGACAGACGCGGGTCGTTGAACAGGCGTTGTCCCAGTTCGACCCGCTTGCTGTCCAGCGCCGGTGCTGCGGGGAGGGGGTTGAGCGGTCCTTCCAATGGCGCGGCCTCGGCGCCTGGAGCGAGCAGCAGGCTGGCCGAAAGGAGCAATGCGAGTGACGACATGGTCGGTATCCTTACCAGGCACAACTTCATGGATGGGGCAGGTGAGGCTGCAGGGAGTCGACCAGGAAGCGGGCGAAGGCGTCGGGTTCCACGGCCTTGCTGAAGTAGAAACCCTGACCTTCCTCGCACTGGTGGAGCTTGAGGAAGTCCAGCTGTTCGAGGGTCTCGACCCCTTCGGCGATGATGCTCAGGTTGAGGCTTTTGCCCAGGTCGATAATGCTGCTGACCAGTTTCGCGTCGTTGCTGTCGGTGCCCAGGTCACGCACGAACGACTGGTCGATCTTCAACACGTCGACCGGGAATTTCTGCAGGTAACTCAAGCTCGAGTAGCCGGTGCCAAAGTCGTCGATGGCCAGGCGCACCCCCAGCTGCTTGATGGCATGGAGCGTGGCTATGGTGGCGTCGACGTTCTGCATCAGCACGCTTTCGGTGATTTCCAGTTCCAGCAACGTCGGGTCGAGCCCGGTCTCGGCCAGCGTGCGGGTGAGGCGTTCGACATAGTCGTGCTGACGGAAGTCGATGGCCGACACATTCACCGACATGCAGATGGGCGGCAGGCCCTGCTTCTGCCAGGCCTGCGATTGCAGGCAGGCCTGGCGTAATACCCATTGGCTGAGGGCGACGATCAGCCCGCTGTCTTCGGCCACCGGGATGAAGTCCGAGGGGAACACCCAGCCATGCCCGGGCCGGTTCCAGCGCACCAGTGCCTCGGCACCGACCACCGTGCCCCGCGCCAGGTCCAGCTTGGGCTGGTAGTGCAGGACGAACTCTTCACGCTGCAACGCCAGGCGCAGGCCGGTTTCCAGGGTCTGTTGCTGGCGCGCGCGCAGGTTCATGTCTTCGATGAAAAAGCTGAAGTTGTTGGGGCCGCAATCCTTGACGTTGCGCATGGCGGTCTCGGCGTTCTTGATCAGCGTTACGGCATCGGCGCCGTCGTAGGGATAGATGCTGATGCCCAGACTGGCGGTGACCGTCAGGTCGTGGCCCGCCACGGAATGAGGGGTATTGATGGCGGCCAGGAGTTTTTCGGCCACCCCTCGGGTCTGCTGTGGGTGCAGGATGTCGCCGATAATCACCACGAACTCGTCCGAACCGTAGCGAAATACCGAGTCGGTTTCGCGCACCGTGGTCGCCAGGCTTTGGGCGACGAGCTTGAGCATCTCGTCTCCCGCCGGGTGCCCGAGTGCGTTGTTGATGCGCTTGAAACGGTCCAGGCCGATGAACATCACTGCCAACTGGCGGTCATGGCGGCGGGACTGGGACAGATGCTGGCTCAGGCGATCACCGAGCAAGGTACTGTTGGGCAGCCCGGTGAGCACATCGTAGTGCAGCAGGTGCGACACGCTCAGCAATTCCTGGACCCGCTCCTCGATGGTCTGTTCCAGGTTGCGCATCTTGCTCGCCGCGTCCTGCGCCAGCTGCCATTTCCAGGTCAGGGCACTGGCCATCTGGCGAATTTCGAGGCTGTCGAACGGCTTTTTCAGGATCAGCAGCTGGTCGCCGAACTCGATACGTTCGGCCATGGCTTCCCATGAGTAATCGGAGAACGCGGTGCATAGGGCGATCTGCAACTGCGGATCGGTTTTCCACAGATGCTCGATGGTCTGCAGGCCATCCCAGCCGGGTGGCATGCGCATGTCGATAAAGGCCAGGGCATACGGCCGGCCTTCGGCCTGGGCGCGCTTGACCAGTTCCACGGCTTCCTCGCCCTGGTAGGCCGAGTCAAGCTCGAAGTGCTGATGGGGTCTGCGGCTGGCGCCCAGCAGCAAGGCTTCGGTCTTGCCCAGAGGCCCTTCGTTTTCGGGGCTGAGAATCTTGCGAAAGTCCTGATGGATCGCCGGTGTGTCGTCGATGATCAGAATTCGCCGGTTGGGTACCACGGATAACGGGCTCACCTGAAATTCTCCGACGTCGGATCCGCCGACCTGCTGCCGCCATCCATAGCAGCAGACCTGGCCTTGAGCAGTTCGCCAGCCTGGTCGCTGTCGACCGCCGTACCGAGCGAGTGCCCCAGTGGCGTGCCGCTGGATATCAAGGTCGTGCGCTGCTCCTGGGTTTCCACCCCTTCAGCGGTGACCCCGATGCCCACCTCGCGGGCGAAGTTGAGGATGGCCCGCAGGGTCATGGCGTTGTCCGGGTCGCTGCTGGTGCTGTCGAGAAAGCGCTGGGCAAGCTTGAGGTGGTTGACCCTGTAGGTCTTGAGGTAGTCGAACGAGGAATACTCGGTGCCGAAATCGTCGATGGCGATCTTCACGCCCAGCTCGCACAGCCTGGGCAGGATGTCGTTGTGGGTCCACTTGGTCTGGGCCAGGGTGCCCTCGGTCACGTCGAATCTCAGGTCCCACGGGCACAGGTCCCAGCGCGCGGTGGTGCGCAATACGTCGTAGATCAGTTCTGGCCCGGTCTTGAGCTGGACCAGGGACAAATGGATCGCAATCAATGGCGGAGCCACGTTCTGGTCGCGCCAGGCGCGCATCTGCCGGCAGGCCTGGTCCAGCAGCCAGTGACCGAGGGCGATGACGATGCCGGTCTTCTCGGCCGCGGGCATGAAATCCCCGGCCTCGAGCCAGCCGCGCCGGGGGTGGAGCCAACGAACCTGGGTCGCCATGCCGAGGATCCTGCCGGTGCCTAGATCGACTTCCGGCAGGTAATGCAGGTGCAGTTCGTCGCGCTCCAGGGCCAGCTTCAGGTCGTTGGCCAGGGTCACCCGCTCCGTGACCTCCTGGTTGATTTCCTCGCTGTGGAAATGGAACTGGTTGCGGCCCTTGTCCTTGGAGCGATACAACGCCATGTCCGACTGCGCCATCAGGCTGTCGGCACTCAGGGTCTGCGGGCTGTAGAGGCTGATGCCGATGCTCACCGAGATGCGCACCTCGTTGCCTTCCAGGGAGTAGGGGAGCAGCAGGGTGTCGCGGATTTTCGTCGCCAGCGCGGCGCAATGCGTGGCCTCGTCGACGTCCAGTTGCAGGATCGCGAACTCGTCGCCGCCCAGGCGCGCCACCACATCGTTTTCCCGGGTGCAGGCCCTGATGCGCCGGGCCACTTCCTGCAGCAGCAAGTCACCAATGGGGTGGCCTAGGGTGTCGTTGATGCGCTTGAAGTGGTCCAGGTCCAGGTAAAACATCGCGAAGGCCGCGGCTCCCCGTCGGGCCGCGGCGAATGCCTGGTGCAGGCGCTCGATCAGGGTGGCGCGGTTGGCCATCCCGGTCAGGCTGTCGGTGCGGGCCATCAGCGCCATTTTTTCTTCGGCCAGCTTGCGTTCGGTAATGTCGAGGATGATCCCTTCCACCTCGACCAATTGGCCCTGGTCGTTGCGCACCGGAATATAGCGGTTTTCCACCCAGCGAAAGGCACCATCGCCAGTGCGCATGCGGAACTCGATGGACGCTCCCGCCACATCCCGATCGAGGATCCGCAGCATGGCGTTCTTGACCTTGGTCTGGTCGTCGGGGTGGATCAGGGTCTGGGCCCAGTCGGCCGAGGCCACCAGTTGCGCCGCCACATGGCCGAACTTGGTGATGTTGTGGGAGATGTACATCAGGGTGAACGATGGCTCGCCTCGCAGGCGATAGAGGATGGTGGGGCTGTTCTGCACGATGATGTTGGCGTCGGCCAACTCGCGGGTGCGTTCCTCGACCGCTTGTTCCAGCTGGTCCATTTTCAGCTCGGCGTCTTCGGTCATCTGCCATTTGACGGTCAGGGTGCTGGCCATCTGGCGGATCTCGATGGCGTCGAAGGGCTTTTTCAGGATCAGCAGGCGGTCGCCCAGTTGCAGGCGCTCGGCGATGTCTTCCCAGGAATAGTCGGAGTAGGCGGTGCACAGGGCGATTTGCAGCTTGGGATCGACCTGCCACAGCCGCTCGATGGTTTCCAGGCCGTCCCAGCCGGGCGGCATGCGCATGTCGATGAACGCCATGGCATAAGGCGCATCGTGATCCAGCGCTGCCTGCACCTTGTCCAGCGCCTCCCGGCCCTGAAACGCCGAGTCGAGGAAAAAATGCTCCAGCGAGGCACTGACTGGCGTACCGAACAGGGCGGCTTCGGCGTCGCTGAGGTCGTCTTCGGGGGCATCCGGGCAGGCGAGGATCTTGCGAAAATCCTCGTGGATCGATGCCGTGTCGTCGACGATCAGAATTCGCCGGTTGGTCCGGTCTGCCGACGCCATCATCGGCGTGCTCCAACTCGGTGCGGGCACCTTGTATATAAGCTCATCGGGCTTCCCTTCCTGCGTTCTGAACATACGGTCCATTTTGGCCTTGAGCATAGTCAGGCTCCCCGGTATGCGCTAATCGGCCGGCGTCAAATTCATGCCGAAACACTACAAGTCATCTAGCCTGTCCCAGAAGGCAGGTCTGATCGAAGTCAAAGGGGAGGGGGAACCATGGAAGAACATACAGCGGGCGCAGCCCAGGACAGACCGACGGTACTGCTGGTCGACGATGAGGAATCGATTCTCAATAGCCTTCGTCGGCTGTTACGCAGCCAGCCTTACGACATCCTGTTGGCCGACAGCGCTGCCAAGGCCCTGGAGATCCTCGCACAACGGCCGGTCGACGTGGTCATGAGTGACGCCCGCATGCCGAGCATGGACGGCGCGACCTTGTTGGCCCATATCCATCAGCGTTATCCATCGACGCTGCGCATCCTGCTCACTGGTTATGCCGACATGACCTTGATCGCCAAGGCCATCAACGAAGGGCAGATCCATCGGTATATCAGCAAGCCCTGGAACGACGAGGACATGCTGGTGACGCTGCGCCAGGCCCTGGCGCATCACAATTCCGAGAGCGAGCGCCAGCGTCTGGAAGCCCTGACCCGGCAACAGAACGAGCAATTGAAAACCCTCAACTCGACCCTGGAAAAGCATGTGGCGGCGCGCACCGCCGAGCTGCAACAGACCGCCGACATGCTCGATCTGGCGTATGAAGAGCTCAAGCGCAGCTACGTGACCGGTACCGAGGTGTTTTCGCTGCTGGCCAACCTGCGCTTGCCCAAGGCCAAGCAGACCAACCGGCAGATCATTGAGCTGATTCGCGTCTATTGCATCACCCATGGCCTGGACGAAGCCGACAGCCGCAACATGACCATGGCTGCCGCGCTGTACAACATCGGCAAGCTGAGCTGGACCGACAGCATGATGACCGCGCCCGCGGACTTGCTGCACCACAACGAGCGCGACCTGTACCGGGCCTACCCGAAGCAGAGCGAGTCGCTGCTGATGACCCTGGAACCGATGAAGGACGCGGCGCGCATCATCCTGCATCACCAGGAACGCTGGGACGGCAGCGGTTTTCCCGATCATCTCAAGGGCGAGGCCATTCCGCTGGGCTCGCGCTGGCTCAAGCTGGCCGTGGACTTCATCGAGCTGCAACGCGGGCTGATACTCGAACGGCAGATGAACAGCGATGAGGCGCTGCTGTTCATTCGCAAATACGCCGGCAAACTCTACGACCCCGACCTGGTGGAGGACTTCGTCGGCGTCTGCGCGGCTTATCAGAGCGATGTCACCCTGGCCGATCCGACGGTCAGGGTCCTGACGACGCGCGACCTGGCCGCCGGCATGACCCTGGCGCGCAACCTGAATGCCGACAATGGCATGCTGCTGCTCAATGCCGGCAAGGTGCTGAGCGGCCCGCTGGTGGACAAGCTCATCGCCTTCGAAGCGATGGAGGGAGCGAAATACAGCATCTTCGTCAAAATACCCGAAGAGCTTGAAACGGCGGCCTCGGCCGCCGGTTGAGGGACGAACGGGTTAACCGCCGCTGGCGGCGACAATGCTGGCCACCTGGCGTGGCTGGCAGTTGAGATAGGGCGAGGATTTCAGCCAACGCTGGTCGGGGTACCAGGAAAACATGAACTGACCGTCCTTGAGGCGGTCGATCACCTGGCGCGCCACCTGCGGACGCACGGCCGGGCAACCGAGGCTGCGGCCGATGCGCCCTTGGCGCCGGCTCCACAGGGGGCTCACATAGTCGGCCGCGTGAATCACGATATCCCGATCGCGGGCGAGGTCATTGAAACCTGGCTCCAGGCCATCCATGCGCAGCGAATAACCGTGGCTGCCTTCATAACTTTCCTGGGTGCGGAACAGGCCCAGGCTGGACTGGAAGCTGCCCATGCGATTGGAAAACTGGGTGGCGAAGTTCTCCCCGGATTTCTGCCCGTGGGCGACCAGGTCGCGCAGCACCAGGGTTCTTTTATTCAAGTCGAAGATCCACAGGCGGCGGGCGGTGGAAGGTTGCGAATAGTCGATGACCGCCAGGTGCCGGGCCTGCCTGGCGCCGCTGTTGACTGCGCATTGCATGGCGCTCAAGGCACTTTTCAGCACTTGGGGATTGAGTTCTGGAGCGGCGTGGGCGAGGCTGTTGTAAAGCAGCGGAGTCGTATTGTTGGCGGCGAGCGCGGGGCTGCAGATCGCGCCTAGGGTGGTCATTGCCAGGCAGAGCCGGCGTAAGAAGGTCAGCATTCTAGAGTGTCCCCACAGTCACTTTGGCTCCTGACGTCCTGTCGCTCTCCTGGCAGTTCTGGTTACAGGTGGTTGGATGATTTTTCGCAGCCACTGCCGAGGTTGACCATCACAATGATGATCATGATTGGAGTAAAGCAGTTGTTCAAAAAACACGCATGTTACTTGAGCCTTTTCCTGCTCGCTGCGCCGTTGGTCGCGACTGCTCAGGATGTACCGGTCGATCATGAGAACCCTGTGCAACAGGTCTTCACTCGATTGTCCGATGCCTGTCCGGGGTTGGCGGTGCACCTGGACATTCCCGCCCAGAGCCTATTACAGGCTTTTTACCAACAGCAGGGTGACCAGCCGCTCTGGTCGTCCAGCGCACGTTTGGAGACGTTGCAGGCCCAGTTGCAGCAACTGGCCGACGATGGCCTGGACCCGGCCGACTACCGTTCGCCGGCCAGTTCGCTCGCGGGCGACGCGCTGTGCACCGACCTGAGTTTCAGCCAGCATTACCTGCAGGCCCTGCACGACCTGCATTACGGCCGTCTGTCGCAGGCCCGTTTCGAGCCGATGTGGCACGCCCATCCCTCACAACTGGATCGCCAGGCGCAGGTGCTCGCCATCGCCGGGCCCGGCCTGCAGGACATCCCGGCGGCCTTCGCGCTGGCGCGGCCGAGCCTCGAGCAATATCAGAACCTGCGCCAGCTGTATGCCCAGCAGCGCCAGCTGGCGTTGCCCCATTGGCAGCCCCTTCCCAGCGGGCCGCTGCTGCGTCCGCAGATGCAGGACGCGCGAGTGCCGGAACTGGCGCAACGGCTGTTCAAGGAGGGGTACCTGAGCGCCCCCGCCAACGAGGGCGACACCCTTTACAGCGACGAGCTGGTGAGTGCGGTGAAAAGCTTCCAGCTCAGCCATTCGCTGCAAGCCGACGGGGTGATCGGCGCGGGGACCTTGAATGAACTGAACATCAGCCCGCAGATGCGCCGCGAACAGCTGCGCATCAACCTCGAACGCTTTCGCTGGCTGGCGCAGGACATGGAGCCCGACAGCCTGCTGGTCAACCTGGCCGCGGCGCAGTTGATCGTCTATCAGGGCGGCGTGCCGGTCTGGCAGACCCGGACCCAGGTGGGGCGTGCCGAGCGCCAGACGCCGTTGCTGAAATCCCAGGTCACGCGCCTGACCCTGAACCCGACCTGGACGGTGCCGCCGACCATTTTCCGCGAAGACAAGCTGCCGGAAATTCGCCGCGACCAATCCTTCCTCAATCGGCAGAACCTGCAGGTGCTCGACAGCGAAGGGCATCCCCTGGCGGTGGAGGATATCGACTGGGACAACCCCGGTAATATCCTCCTGCGCCAGGAAGCGGGGCCGAGAAACCCGCTGGGGCAGATGGCGATCCGCTTCCCCAACCCGTTCTCGGTGTACCTGCACGACACGCCCAGCCAGGCACTGTTCAACAAGGGGCCAAGGGCCTTCAGTTCGGGCTGCGTGCGGGTCGAGCATGCGTTGCAGCTGCGCGATCTGCTGGTGAGCCCGGCGGAACGGGTGCGCACCGACGAATTGCTGAGCACCGGGCTCACTCATGAGTTCAGGCTATCGACGCCGGTACCGATCCTGCTCACGTACTGGACGGCGCAAGCCGACAGCCATGGCCAGCTGTCCTATGCCCCGGACATCTACGGACGGGACGCGGCCTTGTTGGTGGCGCTGGACAGCAAGCTTTGAGGGCTTGGCCACTGGCATGGCACGCTGTGCCTTTGGTCAGGAACCGCTGAACATCTGTCGGCGCGCGACGATCTGAATAAGTAAGAGGGCCATGAAGGAGAATCGGAAATGGTTCAGCGTCGCCGCTATCACATCTCGCAGCTGTCCCTTCGTATCGAAGGCCTGCGGGCCAATGTCCTGCAATTCAAGCAGGATGAGTTCCAGATCCAGCAAGCCCTGTGCGGCGCTTCGGCGACAGCGAAGGTGCGCGATCTGGAGGATGCCTTCGATGAGATCCGGGAATCGATCAACCACACCGAGGCCTTGCTGGAAGCCCTGGTCCAGGTCGCAGGTGGGGCCGGGGAAGAGGGTGCAGGAGCTTGCCAGGCCTCTGGACGATAAAGAAGCCTGGCGCTGGGGCCGCCTACGTGCACCGCTACGCGATTGATGAAAACCCGGCCGCTGCGCCGGGTTTTTTATGGCGGCACGAATGGCTATTATCGCTCGGTGATTTTTCAGCGTAGGGCGCCATGGCCTTTTTCGAGTTATTCGACCAATTCATGAGAAGCATGCTGGCGGCCTGGCTCTTTGTCGGTATCTGCCAGCTGGCCCGGTTCGTCTTCTCGCAGACTCCGTCCAGGTTGTCCGGATGGATCACCCTCGCCGGGCTGGCCTTCTTGATGGTCTACCCCTGCGGTTGGGACTGGGCTTCTGGCTTCATGGAAAACGCCTGGGTGGCGATGTGCAGGGTCTACCAGCATTCGGCCTCTCAACTGGCGCTGTTTCTGGCCGATGCGGCGGGCGCGGGGTTGGGCGGGCTGGTGGCTTACCTGATGTCCCGCTATGTCATGGCGGCCCCGGCGCCACTGAAACCTGCCGGCTGAAGCGCTGACAGATACGAAAACGGCCTCGCCACTGTGCGGGGCTTTTTTATTGCCTTCGCAAAATCGGACCTGTCGTCTCTAACCCTTGATGGGGGGTGGCCATCGACTGGCGTGAATCAATGGGCTGTGCCTTACTCGAACTTCATTTACTGAGGGATGCGGCCATGACTGAGCGTCATTTGAATCACAGTGAAACGCTTTCGAATGGATGCAAGATCAAGGTGCGATCAGAGATCCTCAGAGATGGCTCGCTCAAGATGTTCATCGGCATCTACACGCCGGATGGCAGCGTTATCGTCGAAGACAACGACCTGGCCCCGGATGGCCTGGACATGGAGGATGCGTTTGAGTGGGGGATCGACAGGGCCAAGAAAATTGGCAACGGGCAGAAGGTTCAATGACTGGTAATGCCGGAAAGCTGTGCAGTCCAATTGGCTCCATACCGTTTGCCGGCTATCCGCTAGCGCGGGGGTTGTTGGCGATTGAGGCGTAAAATGGCGGTGCTACCTCGTCAAAAGGAGCCCCCATATGATCACCGACCAAGTAAGCAAACAGGCGTCGGAGCAAAGAGTCTGGGATCAATATTTCTGCGCTGCGTTGATTGCCGAAAGCAATCTGACGGCACCGGTCGTAGGAGAGGCCACTCATGAAGACAGGCAGAACCTGTTGATCGAAAGAGCCAAAACTCTCGCCGACAAGATGATGGCATGTAGAAAATAATCGAAGCCCAGCCAGAGTGCTGGGCTTTTTGCATCCTCCGCCTTGCACATGACCAAGGCCTGCCGACCGTTATAGTCGCCAATACAGCGGGCGCTATGGATGATCAGTGGTCGCGCACTGGCAGCAAGTGAGGTTTGGATCTGTCATGCATTGTGCTGCGAGTGCCGTATAGAGTGCTGTAGATGCACTGGGCCTTCGGCGTACCCAATGTAACCCGCGTCAATTAACCAGTTCATGGTCGCATTTGCGCTTTGCATCAGAACTATCGCTGAGCGCAATGGCATCTGGGACATTGCAGCTGAAGTAAACTCCGGCGAATTTGGCCGGAGGGACGCGATCATGAATTGGCAAATCAGACAGGCCGTCTTGAGCGATATCGAATGGTTGCGGCGTGTGGATCCTATCGCGGCAAAAGACCACGGCCGTCGAGCACAAATAGAAAGGGTAGTAGGCATGGGTGAATGCTGGGTTGCTTGTGAGACGAGCGATCCTAGTGTCCCGATCGGTTACGGCTGTTTGGACAAAAGTTTTTTCGGGGAGTGGTTCATCCCGCTTGTAGTCGTCTCAAACGCTCATAGACGTTCTGGTGTAGGTAGGCAAATCGTTGCTCACTTAGAGCATTGTTCCTCTGCCAGAAAGATCTTCACTTCGACCAACACGTCCAATGCACCCATGCGGCAATTGTTGGTACAGCTTGGATATCAATACAGCGGGACTGTGGAGAATCTTGACCCTGGTGATCCAGAGCTGATTTTTGTGAAGTTTTTGAATTAACTCCGCACAACCACGGCGGCAAGCTCCCGATGACGGGCAGCTATCGGCTGTGGATTCAACGTGCGGCCTCGTTAGAAGAGCGCTCAATAAGCCAGGATGATTGCCTTTAGTTTCTCGTGCCCCCCGCTGGTTTTCACCATGAACACAAGGTCCTGGCTTGTCGATATCAGACACGGATATGGCGCAATCAGGCTACTGAGTTGTCTGATGGTCCGGCTAATGTGACGTGTCTTTTCACCAAAGTAACCACATCGTGATGATGGGTTTGATAAGAACTGTGGCGGTTGGACGAGGCTTCCTTCGGGGATCTGAGCAGGCAACGATGGTAATCGTTTTCCCCGGTCAACTCGCTTAAATGTCGATCAGCAGAGAATAAAAAAACCAATGATCAGCCCGAACTCCATGGATTCGAGTAGCCAATTGGCACAGGGCTTCAAGCCTCGTCATGTCACAATGCTGTCCATCGCCGGAATTATAGGCGCGGGTTTGTTCGTTGGCTCAGGGCATGCCATTGCAACGGCAGGGCCAGCGGTTCTTCTGGCTTATCTCTTCTCAGGCCTGCTCGTCGTTCTGGTCATGCGCATGCTCGGTGAAATGGCGGTGGCCAGTCCGGACACCGGCTCGTTCTCGACCTATGCCGATCAAGCCATCGGGCGCTGGGCTGGCTTCACCATCGGCTGGCTCTACTGGTGGTTCTGGGTTCTGGTTATCCCTATCGAAGCGCTGGCAGCCGGTCACGTGCTGAATCAATGGTTTGCGCAGGTCGATGCCTGGGTATTCGCGTTGGGGTCGATCATTGCGCTGGTGGTGACCAACCTGTTCAGCGTGTCCAAGTATGGTGAGTTCGAGTTCTGGTTCGCGATGACCAAGGTTGTCGCGATCATCGGCTTCATCGGAGTCGGTTTTGCCGTGTTGATGGGCTGGGTGCCTGATCGCGAAGTCAGCGGATTGAGTGGCCTTATGGCGGAGCACGGCGGATTTGCGCCCAACGGCTTGTCAGCGGTTGTCGGCGCCTTCATCACCATTATGTTCAGTTTCATCGGTACTGAAGCGGTGACCATCGCGGCCGCCGAATCCAGTAACCCGGCGCAGAACATCGCCAAGGCCACGCGTTCTGTGATGTGGCGTATCGGCGTGTTTTACCTGCTGTCGATCTTCGTGGTCATCTCCGTGGTGCCTTGGAATGATCCGCTGCTGGCCTCGGTAGGCTCTTATCAGCGCGCCCTGGAAATCATGAACATTCCACATGCCAAGTTCATGGTCGACCTCGTCGTCCTGATTGCAGTGGCCAGTTGCATGAACTCCTCGATCTACATTGCCTCGCGCATGTTGTACTCGTTGGGTCGCCGTGGTGATGCGCCGAAAACCCTGAAGGCAACCTCTGCGGCAGGCGTCCCGCGCGCAGCCGTTATCGCCAGCACTGTGCTCGGCGCAGCGATTACCGTGTGGAGCTACTTCATGCCATCCGGACTGTTCCAGTTTCTACTGGCCAGCTCCGGCGCAATTGCCTTGCTGGTGTACCTGGCGATTGCGGTATCGCAGCTGCGCATGCGTCGGATATTGCGTCAGCGCAACATCGAGCTGAGCTTTCGCATGTGGCTGTTTCCATGGCTGACGTGGCTGGTGATCGTGTTCATCTGCGCAGCGCTGGCAGTAATGATGGTCACCCCGGAGCACCGCACCGAGGTCAGTACAACCCTTGGATTGGCGCTAGCGATTTCCTTCATCGGTCTTGTGACTTCGCGTCACCCTGCGCCGGCTGCGCGGGCCACGTCGGTGGGGTAGGCGTTTACACCGAAACTGATACTCCCTTCGCCAAAACCGCGGGGAGAATGACAGGCACCTGTGAAGCAGACCAATCTTTGCAAGGACATGATCACGATGTCATCGACCTCCGCCGTGGCCGAGGGTACGACTTAATCTATCCGCCGCCATCTCCGAAATGTTTGTCTACGAGCGCATCCGCAACGAGCAGGACCATCAGCGCGTGCCGCTCAAACATGTGGTCGGTACTCATCAGCCCAAGCTGCAAGAAGTCGTTGCCTTGATGGAGGCAAATATCGAGGAGCCGATAGACCTGGATCACCTGGCTGAATGCATCGATCTGTCACGTCGACAGCTGGAGCGGTTGTTCAAGAAATACCTGCAATGCACGCCGTCGCGCTACTACTTGAGGTTACGGCTTATTCGCGCGCGACAACTGCTCAAGCAAACCTTCTTGTCGATCGTTGAGCTGGCGTATGTTTGCGGCTTTGTGTCCACACCGCATATGTCAGTGAGCGAAACTTTCACGCAGGGCGGCGAACTCGGTTGGTATCTCTAGATGGCGGACACCCGAACTGGCGACTGTACTCTCGGCTGAATTGCGATGGGCTTTCGTAGCCCACTCGATAGCAGGCACTCGCCACATCCAGTCCCTCGCCGAGTAACAGACGGCGTGCTTCCTGCAGACGGAGTTGTTTCTGATACTGCAGCGGACTCATGGCCGTCACTGCCTTGAAACGATGATGCAACGTAGAGCTGCCCAAATTGGCTACTCGTGCAAGTTCTTCGATGCGTAAGGGTTGGGCGTAGTGGTTGTTCAACCAATCGATGGCCCGCGTTACCCGTCGCGTTTGTGAATCACCGAGAGCAAGCTCATACAGACGACGTCCATGTACGCCTCTCAGGAGGCGGTAATACAGCTCCCGCAGGGCGAGCGGGGCCAGCATGCCGATATCTTTCGGTGTTTCCAGCAGTCGTACCAGCCGAAGCATTGTTTCCAGCAGGGGTACATCGACTTTCTCAAGGAAAAGGCCAAGCTCCGGCTCGGCCGGGACGCCCGTCGGGGGCGCATCGGCGATGACCTGAGCGATTTCCGTGGCCTCGAAATCAAAACGGATACACAGGTAGGGCGCATCCGGGCTGGCCATCAGGACGCGCCCGGAAACTGGAAGTGTCACCGATACCACCAGGTAACTGAGCGGGTCGTACAGATAACGGTCGTCACCCAGACCGATTTCTTTTTGTCCTTGCACGATCAGGCAAAGTGCCGGCTTGTGGACGGTATGGATAAGCTGCGAAGGTGCGTCAAAACGAATGACATGCAGGGGCGCTATCGCGGTCTCATATATCCCGGGTGTGGTAAACCGTTGCGTCAGCAAGCGAACCAGTTCGTCACGGTAGATGGCTGTGTTCTGAAGGATGAAAGCATCGCTCTGTTCCATTTCAAGGTTCTCACAAGTGTTCATGAGCGTCTGCCTGGGGCCTTCCAGGCAGACGATATTCCCCCGATATCTTTAAATTGCTCATTGCCGATAAAGAATCATGCCGGCGTGATACAACACATCGTCATGAAAGTGCCCATCGGCGGTGAAGCCGCTATCGTCCCAGTACTGGATGTAGTCCCCCACCATTTCGTAGCGGCCTTGATAGGCGCTCTTGTTTTTACCACGGGCCTCGTCGTAACGCCCAGTCGCCAGAAGCTCGTGACGGATGAAGCCATCGGCGGTGACCCACATACCTGCGTAACGAAGATCAGGAGTGGCTTGGTTGGCATTTTTCATTGTTCAGTCCTCATTGACGTTGTCATCTGAGTGGCCTGCCGTGGCCTGTGTCTGCATCCGTTGCGTACTTTCAGATTACGTAGCCGAGCGGAGCGGTGTTAGGACGAAACTGTCGCAGATTTGCCTGATCCTCTCGGGCTTGCCGAGCATGTCCGGCGGCTCCTTCCTCCGGTGGCTCAGCCGGCCGTGACGGTCATGCCGCCGTCTGCCATAACCACCGAACCGACCATGAAGCTGGCACGATCCGAGGAGATGAACGCGACCAGTTCGGCGATTTCTTCCGGTTGTGCGGCGCGGCCGATCGGTGCGGCTTCGCCATGTTGGGCGAGAAATGCCGGGCCATCGTTGACCACATTGTTGAGGATGTTGGTCACCACATCCCCCACACCCACGGCATTGACGCGGATGCCGTGGCCAATGACCTCAAGCGCCAGGGTGCGCGTCAGTTGGGCAAGCGCGCCTTTAGAGGCGGTATAGGCGGCAATGGTGGGGAAGGCGAAGTAGGAGGCGTAGGACGCGATGTTGACGATCGAGCCGGATTTATTGGGCATCATCGCTTTGACCGCTTCGCGACTATGCAGGAATGCCGCCGTAGCATTGACCGCCTGAATGCGTTCCCAGTCTTCGCGAGTCATGTCGATGACCAGCTTGTTGATGATGATGCCGGCGTTATTGACCAGAATGTCCAGCCGGCCGAATTGCTCGACGGCCAAAGCGACCGCGCGCTCGGCGGCGCCGTCCTGAGTGATGTCGGCCACCAGAGGTACCAGGCCAGGGCGGGCCAGCGCTTCCACCTCAGGGTTTATATCTTCGGCGATGACCTTGGCGCCGCGGGCATGCAGCAGCAGTGCGATGGCCTTGCCGATGC
Source organism: Pseudomonas sp. NFACC41-3 (assembly GCF_900109505.1). Taxonomy (NCBI): domain Bacteria; kingdom Pseudomonadati; phylum Pseudomonadota; class Gammaproteobacteria; order Pseudomonadales; family Pseudomonadaceae; genus Pseudomonas; species Pseudomonas sp. NFACC41-3. Next base: position 300,382 of record NZ_FOAE01000005.1, on the reverse strand, counting down.
CACTGGCCGCGCCAGTGACCAGAGCGACTTTACCTGCCACTTCGTTTGGCGTGCTGTTCTTGATATCGGTCATGATGTTCTCCAGCGTTGTGATCGAGTAGGGGATAAGCCGTGTCGGCGCCCACAAGGCGCTTGTCATCGGCGACGGGCCTACTGTCTCGCAGCGAGGCGAAGTCAGCTTTCGTGAGATTGCCCACGATGTCGGGGTTTTGCGCCGAATATCAGTGAGGACGGTTCGCTGCTCGGTTCAGCCAGCGGGAAAAGCCCGATATCATCGATCCGGTCTCCGTCGTGCGGAGTTCGGGCAGCGTCTGGAAACCTGTCTGGCTTTGCACAGCCGAATATGAAAAGGACGTGTTCATGGCAAACACCGGGCGAACGTCCCTGGAACAAGGGTCGACATCCAGCCAGGACTTGCGCATCACAGGGCAGTCCATGCGTGAATACCTGCCAGGCGAGCCGCAGGATTTACCGCCGCGCCCGGAAATCAAGGACATTGTGATTCAGCTGTTTACCCATCGCAGCGTCATTGAACCCATTCTCGTACCTGCGGTGGTGGAGCCGCTGCTGGTGTTGGTTCTGGCGGGGGCGGCGAGGGTGGAGGAGCGCGTACTGGGCGGGGAGTGGACTGCGGCAGAGGTCTGCGCCGGCGATTTTTTCCTCACAAGTTCCGATGAGCCGTATGAAATGCGCTGGCAGACTCACGGGGGCGATACCTTCGAAGTCATGCACCTTTATCTGGGGCTGCCGCTGATTGAGCTAGCGTCGCGAGAGCTGTGGGGTGAGCACGCCGGACCTGTGCGTTTGCGCGATATTTCAGGGGCACGTGACGGCTGCGTCGCGTTTGTCATGGAGCAGTTGCGCACTGAACTGGTTCTGGAACGCTCGCCTAGCGCTCTTTTCGCCCGTTCTCTGGCACAGGCGCTGGCCGTACATCTGGTGCGCAGCTATCGCGCCGAGGCCTGGACCGGACGTCGGGTCAACGCCTTGCAAGCCTACAAGCTGCGCACAGTCACTGACGCCATGAGTGCGGATCTGGGCGCTGAATTCAGCCTGGCAAAACTGGCCAGGCTGGCCGAGCTGAGCGAGTACCACTTCAGCCGCCTGTTCAAGCGTGCGACGGGACTGTCGCCGTCGCAGTACTTCATTCGCTTGCGCATGGTTCGTGCGCGGCACTTGTTGCTGGAAACCCGGCTTAGCATCATCGACGTCGGGCTGGAGGTCGGCTATTCAAGCCCCAGTCACTTCTCCCAGGTGTTTCGTCGTGAGGTGGGTGTAACGCCCAGCGAGTTCCGTGGCGGTTGACTGCCGTTGTGTCACACGTTTTGCGGGCGATGCACACAGACACGAATAGGCAAAAGCTGCGCAGGTTTTGGCACGCATCGAGCAGGCCTGTGCCCTTAATCTTTTCGACGTACCCCGCAGCAACGCCCGCGTCTTCAGCGGTCGGTGCTGAACCTCAATGCTTACAGCAGGAGCTACGGATATGTCGAACATTCAAAACAAAGTCGTCCTGATTACCGGTGCAAGCAGTGGTATTGGCGAAGCGGCGGCCAGGCTGATCGCCGCCAAAGGTGCCCATGTGGTCCTCGGTGCCCGCCGTACCGAGCGTCTGGACAAACTTGTCAGCGAGATCCAGGCCGAAGGAGGCTCGGCAAGTGCCTGCGCACTGGACGTTACGGATCTGGAATCCATGCAGGCGTTCGTTGCGTTCGCCAAGGGGCAACACGGCAAGGTCGATGTGATCATCAACAACGCAGGCGTGATGCCCCTGTCACCCTTGACCTCGTTGAAGGTCAACGAGTGGAACCAGATGCTCGATGTCAATGTACGCGGCGTGCTGCACGGTATTGCCGCCGTCTTGCCGGACATGGAGGCACAAGGGTTCGGCCAGATCATCAATATTTCCTCAATCGGCGGCCTCGCGGTTTCTCCGACAGCCGCGGTGTACTGCGCGACCAAATTTGCGGTCAGGGCTATCTCCGATGGTCTGCGGCAGGAAACGGACAAGATCCGGGTCACGGTAGTGTGCCCGGGCGTCGTCGAGTCCGAACTGGCCGATACGATTTCCGATGAGGTGGCACGCGAGGAAATGAAAGCCTTTCGGCGTGTCGCGCTCAACGCAGACGCCATTGCGCGGGCGCTCGCCTATGCCATCGAACAGCCCGACGATGTGGATGTGAGTGAGATTGTGGTTCGTCCGACTGCCAGTCCACACTGAAAGGGCGGGGTAAAAATCGCAGACCCCAGAAACGAAAAAGCCCCAGGTATACGCGTTCACCCAGCTCCTCTCCTACCCGGAAGGCTTCCTGCAATTCAAGGTGTGCGGCGTCGTAATCGCCTGCCAGTAACAGCGCGTGTCGCAACGAATAAGGAGGTTCTACCGCCTCGTCAACGTCGAGAGCCCGAGATTGTGTGAGCCATACCTGCTCCCGCATCAGTTCCTCGCAGGTGCCGATCCCGGAGGACAGATTGCGCACGAGCGGGAGAGGGCGATACAGAGATAAAGCGATAGCCGCGCCGCGACACCGTCTCAATAAAACGGGGATGCCTGGGGTTGTCGGCCAACACCTTGCGCAGATCGCTGATGGCTGTCTTCAGGACTGAATCGCTGACAAACCGATGCCCCCACACGGCATCCAGCAAGGCGTCTTTGGACACCAGCGACCCCGGCTGGCGTGCGAGCACGCATAACAATAGGAAAGGGGTCGGCGCCACCGCCACCGCTTGCCCTTCACGCATCAAGCAAGCGTTGGCTTCGTCGAGTTCGAACCCGCCGAAGTCAAGCAGGACGGGGGGCGGATGAGGTTGCGGACGTGCCACGGTTGATTCCTAAAGACAGGGTGGTGCGATGGAAGATTCGAATGGGGTTGGTTGTTGGAAAACGATGCCGGACTTCCTGATCCTGGCGATCCGTTCTCTTGCGCAGACGGCTCTGCAGTCCAGGGGCAGGCCACTGCGGTCACGCTCAGCAGGCCTGGGCCGTTGCTCCCATGACAACGCTGATCGGCCCTGAAACCAAGCGTCGTCGGTCGGAAACTGGCACGTGCAAAACTTCACGCCACGAGCCTTCTTCACCAGGACGCGGCCAGTCACGCCTGGCACTTCAGCTGGTTTGTCCGGCCTCATCACGGCTTTTCAATGATCTCAAAAATAATGACAAAAACATCAATATTGAAATATTTATCAATATTGCATACCTTGACTCTGCCTGACGATGAGACCTGTGCGCCTCACGACTTCAATCACAACAAGGGCTCGAAATGAACAACAACAAGAAAATCTCCGAATTGCCTTCCTCCATCGTCGATGTCCTGGTCATCGGTAACGGTCCGGTAGGTGCGACAATCGCGGCGCTGCTCGGCCGCTATGGGGTTACGACCCTGGTGGTGGACAAGCTCCATGAAATCGTACTGATGCCTCGTGCCATTGCGCTGGACAACGAGGCCCTGCGCATCCTGCAACTCGCCGGATTGTCTGAGGAGGCTTTCGAGAAGATCGTTATCGCGGAAGTGAAGATGCACTCTCCGGTCCTCGGGCAATTTGGGCGAGCCAATACCGAGGGATGTATCGACGGCCATCCCAAGCTTGTGACGTTCTATCAACCCGATCTCGAACGCGCGATGCGTGGCCAGGTTTCCCGGCTGAAATCAGTGAGCAGCCTGGGTGGTTTCGAGCTGGAGAGTCTGGTCGAGGAAGCGGAGTGCGTGGTCGCCACCGTAAGGGATCAAGAGGGGCACTCGCATTCTGTTCGGGCCCAGTACCTGATCGGTGCGGACGGCGCCAGTTCCAGGGTCAGAGCGCTGATCGGCCAGGAGTTCGAAGGACAAACCTACGCAGAGGATTGGCTAATCGTCGATGCCAAGAACCGGCATCAGTCAGCCATTGATCACATTGAGTTTATCTGTGATCCGCGGCGGCCCACGCCGCACATGCCCGCCCCCGGTGGAAGGGAGCGCTGGGAATTCATGCTGCAACCCGGCGAATCCCGGGAGGAACTGGAAAGCCCGGAAAGCATCGCCCGGCTCATTGCGCCATGGGTCAATCCGTTGGAGCTGGAAATCGAACGCAAGGCGGTGTATCGATTCCACGCGCGTTGCTGCAACCGATTCAGCAAGGGACGTACGTTCCTCGTCGGCGACGCCGCACACATCACCCCTCCGTTCGTCGGGCAAGGTCTCGTAGCGGGCCTTCGTGATGGTGCCAACCTGGCCTGGAAGCTGGCTTGGGTTCTTCGTGGCCACGCCTCGCCCGCGATACTCGAAACCTATGACACAGAGCGCCGCCCGCATGCCCAGGCGATGATCAATCTGGCGAAACTCATGGGTCGGCTGGTGATGCCCAAGAACAAGGTCGCGGCGTTCTTCATCCACGGCCTGATGCGCATGCTGGGGTTGACTCCCTCGACCAGAAGGTACTTCGAGCAGTTGGACATCAAGCCGAAGAACATCTTCAAGCAAGGCCTGTTCGTGCAGCATCGCCGGGGTGACAAGCTGGTACGCGGCAGCCTGTTTCACCAAGCCTGGATTCGCACCCTGCAAAAGCAGATCAAGCTGAGCGACGATGCATTGGGAGACAACCTGACCCTGGTTGGATTCGGTGTTGACCCGTTGTCACTGCTCACCACTGATCAGATCGTTGCCTGGGAAAAAATGGGCGGTCACTTCCTGGAGGTCAGACCCCGCGGCCAACGCTCCGGCGGCAGCTGTGACTTCATCGAAGACATGAACCATGAGATCCTGCCGCTGGCTGCCAAAGCAACACTGGTCGCCGTTCGTCCTGACCGTATCATCATGCACCACGCTCCTGGCACAGAAGCAGGCCGGCTACTTCGGGAGTGCCAGGGGCTGTTAATGAATGATGGCGCCATTTCAGACAGCGCTTCCATTACCATCAGCGAGCCCATTAGATTACGAGCCTGACATGCCTAGCCCCACACCTCCTTTGGAAACTGCTGTGCCAGAGCCTCTCACCAGGGGGCACAAAAAGCGTGAGCGCACCCGTCGCGGCCTTGTAGACGCGGCATTGCGACTTATTGCACGCAAAGAGGTGGGGGATATCGGATTGTTCGAAGTCGCCGCCGAAGCAGCCGTATCCAACGGCACCATCTACAACTATTTCCGAACACGTGACGAAGTCCTCGAAGCGGTAGGCATTGCCATGGCCTCCGAGTTCTCCGACGCCATTACCGTCTTGAGCGCGGATGTTCAGTGTGGAGCGCAGCGGCTTTCGATTGGCGTACGCATGTTTGTGTGTCGGGCCGATGCTGATCACCAATGGGCGAATGCGTTGCTACGCATCATCCATTTCGATCAGGCCATGCGCTCGCGATTGGCTACTCATGTCTTGGGTGATTTGCGTGAGGGGTTACAGGCGGGGATTTTTGCTTATGAGGATGAGGGGATCGCCCTGGATTTGGTGTTGTCATGCACCACCGGAGCGATGCGCTCAGTTGTCGAGGGACGCGCAGCGGTGGAGCATGATGTGCGGGTCGCCGAAATGGTTCTCCAGGCCTTGGGCGTGACGCGCACCAAAGCCCGGAAAATCGCCGCAAAGCCACTACCCACCTGATCTTGGCTCATGCTTGATCGATCAGGCGTTATTAATCCATTGCCGATAATGCTTGGCCTGGCGTCGGGATTTTAGTTGGCGGCATGTCGGCGATTTTTCCGATCCTCTCCGCGAATTCCAGAAAATAGGCCTCTCGAGCCAGGCTGCTGCCATCGCAGGGTCTGCCCCTGCATCGCCGGGCTTTCGTAGCTGCCGCCCGACAACTCGACCAGGTCGACCGCCTTGGCGTCCCATCGAAGCCAATAGCTGTCGTCCGGGATGATTAATCTGCATCCAGGCTTGAGCCCCGCGACTGCGGCAAGCATCGGCCCATACCCGGAAATTGCGCAGGTTGCGATCATCCTCAAGCACCACGCCCGCAGGTCCGGTCAAGGCGTGGCGATCAACCATCACGTTGCCCGTGATGATCAGGCCAGCCCCACCTTCTGCCCAGCCTCGATAAAGCCTGGTCAAGGCTTCCCTGGGAGCGTGATGCTCATTGGCAAGGTTTTCCTCATGGCTGCCGTGGCGATTCGATTGGGAATCACTACACCATTGGGCAATCGAAGCGGTTCAAAGAGCTTGGAGGCGGTCATGTCTTGTCCTTCCGTTAACGAAAAGCGGTCTGTCTTCATTCAAAAGGGCGATGCCCCTGAAGAAACGTCATTCCCGCGCTGTGTCGGTCTACCTGGGCCTGGGAATACTCATCGATAGACGGCTTTGAATGACTGTCCAGTGAATGCTCCCATTGATACTGATCTGAACACGCATGTTCAATTTAGTTGATTCGCAGGTACTGTAAATGCCCCGATTTTCTCGCAAATCACTTTTTAGATAAGCTAAATGCGGGTCTTTATGGGTGTTTATTCGAAAAATATCTTTTCGTTGTAAAAAAGTAGATTGACGTCAATAGAACACGCGTGTTCAATTGGTCCATAAGGCAATCTTGGGAAAAGACTATGGAAACCCTGAATCCAACACAACGTCGCATTCACCAGGCCGCTTTTCGCCTGTTCGCGGAAAAAGGCACTGCTCAAGTGAACATCCTCGACCTTGCGCAAGAGGCAGGGGTGGCGCGCGGCACGGTTTATAGCAACATCGAGAGCATGGAAGGCCTGTTCGAGGCGGTCGCCAGCCATCTCGCCAGAGAGATGCATGAACGGGTTAACAAAAGCTTCGATTCCCTCTCTGATCCTGCTCAGCGACTGGCCAACGGCATACGATTCTTCATCCGTCGAGCTCACGAAGACTCCCACTGGGGGGGCTTCATTCATAAGTTCGCCATGAGCAACGCTTCGCTGCGGGAAATGTTCAGCAGCCAGGCGACGACGGATCTGCTGAGCGGACGGTCCACCGGTCGATACCTGTTTCAGCAAGAGCAATTGCTCTCTGTCCTGACGCTGATATCGAGCAGCGTCCTCGGATCCATTTTCCTGGTGCTGGAAGGGCACAGAACGTGGCGCGAATCGGGCGCTGATACGGCCGAGTTCGTGCTGCGGTCCCTGGGTGTGCCTCTGGAGGAGGCCAGAGCGCTGGCGACCATGGAGTTGCCGGTACTTCCCCCGATCGACTAAGCGCAGTAACGACACACAACAAAACCCCTGGCGTTTTCAGGGGTTCAGGGACCCGCTTTGCCCTAAAAAACCGGATAACAAGAACAATGAACAACAGAAATGCAATGCCCCAGTTGGCGACGCCACAGCCCGCCCGACATCCGCAACCGACGGTGAAGGCCCAAGGTCTGACGCACCTGATCTTCCAAAGGCCGGACTTGAATGAGGCCGCGCGGTTTCTGACTGACTTCGGTTTGACCGCCAGCCATCAGAGCGCCGAAACGCTGTATCTGCGCGGCACTGAGCCAACGGCCTATTGTTATCGCGTGCACCGTTCGGAAAATCCGGGTTTTGTCGGTTTCGGCCTGGCAGTCGAATCGCTCAAGGATCTGGAAAAGCTGATGCAAATTCCAGGTGCATCCAAGGTCGATGCCTCGATGCATCCTGGCGGCGGGCACTACGTCAGACTGACCGATCCTTCAGGCTTTATCGTCGAAGCGGTTTACGGCCAGACGCCCGGTAAACGCCTGGAACATAGGGCTCCGCTTCCCTGGAATCTGGCGCAAGAGCAGCCGCGAATCAATGCCACACAGCGCCCGCCGATCACGCCGCCTGAAGTGCTCAAACTGGGTCACGTCGTCATTGAAGTGGCCGACTATCAGGCGACCTGTGCCTGGTACACCCGGCATTTCGGGTTCATTCCCAGCGATGTACAAGTGCTCCCCGACGGCACTCCCATCGTCGCTTTCATGCGCCTTGATCTCGGTGACAGGCCGGCAGATCACCATACGCTCGCGATCGCGCAGGGGTTCATGGCGACCTACAGCCATAGCGCCTATGAGGTCGTCGATGCAGATGCGGTGGGCATGGGGCAACGGGTCCTGCGAGAGCGGGGGTGGGAGCACTCGTGGGGAATCGGCCGGCACATCCTGGGCAGTCAGATCTTTGATTACTGGCAAGACCCTTGGGGTGACAAACACGAGCACTACTGCGACGGGGATATTTTTACCGCCACACAACCTACAGGCATCCATCCCGTGAGTCCCGAAGCAATGGCGCAGTGGGGGCAGCGCATGCCCAAGAGTTTTACCAAACCCAGGATGAGCTTCAGCAATGTACGAGCGCTGATCCGCAACCTGCGGCGCAGCCCGGACTTGACGATTGGCAAGTTGATCACGCTGATGCGGATGTTCGGGTAGAGCGGCCGTCCTGTCGGACAACGCTAAACGGCAGGGCCGTCGAGACGTGCTCAAAGCCGTTGCATTGATCGCCCGCGGCGCGTTGATCGACAGCGTCGCCAGCCCACACTCAGAACAACACCACAGTTCTCGCGCCATCGAGTGCGGGACAAACATTGCTCCAGGAGTACCTTCAATGTCTGCTGTACACGTAGTCCGCTTTGAGTTTGAGAACGGTATCCACTGGGGCGTATTGCGCCAAGACCGTATCACGATCGTCCCGGGCTTTTTCGATACCACGGGTGACTTCATCAGCCAGAACAGTATTGATGCCCTCGCTCGGCTGAACGGTACTGAGCTCGAAGCGCACAAAGTGAAACTGCTGTCGCCGGTGACCCGTAATCAACAGTTCATCTGCCAGGGCGCCAACTACCGTCAGCACATGATCGAGTCGGGCATGGATCCGGATACGAAGAAATACAACATGATGTTCACCAAGGCGACCAGTTGCCTGGTGGCCGCTGACAGCGTGCTAATCAAGCCACGCAAGGTGCGCTTCCTTGACTATGAGATCGAACTTGGGCTCGTGATGAAGCGCGCAATCAGCGGCCCGGTGACCGTCACCGACGCCAACCTGCATGAGTTCATTGCGGGCGTGGTTATTGTCAACGACTACTCGGCACGCGACATTCAGATCCCTCAGATGCAGTTCTACAAGGGCAAGAGCTTCCGTACTTTTGGTCCGGTCGGCCCCTACCTCTGTCTGCTGGATGCTCAGCACATGCATTACCTGAAAGCATTGCAGTTGCGCCTGACGGTCAACGGCGAGGTGCGTCAAAGCGACAGCACGGCCAACCTGGTGTATGGCCCCGCTGAAACCCTGACTGAATTCTCCTCTGTTCAAGATTTCGCCCCGGGTGACCTGATCGCCACCGGTACGCCGGCGGGATGCGCGCTGACCATCCCTTCGCCCGCCAAACAGCGCATTGCGGCCCTGATGCCAGAAGCAACGAAGTGGAAGCTTTTCCTCAAGGCGCAGGAAGGGCGCACGCAATATCTCAAGCCCGGAGACGTCGTCGAAGCGCGCATTCGCAGCGCCGATGGTGTCGTTGATCTGGGCGTGCAACGTAACCGAGTCGTAGAGGAAGCCTGACGATGATGGTGCGAACGCTGAACGACATTGAAAGTATCGAGCAGGTGCCTTTGGCGGAGCGTGGCCTGGCTTCAAGCACCTATGAAGCACTGACACGCACAGCCGAGCTTGACCCCAACGCGCCTGCATTGAGTTTCTTCGCCGACGCGACCTGCTTCAGGAACACCCACTGCTGGAGCTATGCCGAACTCGTCGAAGATATCACCCGCGCGGCGAATGCCTTCCACGACCTGGGCATAACGCCGGGTGAAGTGCTGGCTTTCATCCTGCCCAACTTGCCGGAAACCCACTTCACCATCTGGGGAGGGGAAGCGGCCGGTGTCGTCATGGCGATTAATCCGCTGCAAGAGGCCAAACAGATGGCGGCCTTGCTGCGGGCCGCCAAGGCCAGTGTGGTGGTAACGCTCGCCCCGATGCCCGGCAGTGACCTGTGGCCCAAGCTGGCCTCGCAACTGGATCAACTTCCCGAGATCAAGCACGTCGTTTGGGTGGACATGGGGCCCTATGTCGATGTCACTCAGCGTGTATTGCTTACATCCCTTGCAAAGCAAGAACGTGAGTTGCACAAGGGGGCCACGATCCACGAGCTACGGACGCTAATGGATGCTCAGCCAGGCATGCACCTGAAAAGCGGCCGGCAATTGCGCCCTGAGGATCGATCCTCTTACTTCTGTACCGGCGGTACCACCGGGCTGCCCAAGATCGCGATGCGTACCCATGGCGCGGAAGTCTTCAATGCGTGGGCCATGGCTGCGCACATGCAACCACTTGGGCGTGGCCAGGTCATTTTTTGTGGGTTGCCGCTGTTTCATGTAAACGCTCAGCTGGTGACCGGCCTGATGCCTTGGACCCAAGGCGATCATGTCATCCTCGGCACTCCGAACGGTTATCGCGGCGAGGGTGTGATTCCCCGCTTCTGGGAGATGGTCGAGCACTTCGGCATCAACTTCTTCTCTGGCGTTCCAACCGTCTATTCCGCACTGTTGCAAACCGGGCTGGAAGGCCGCGACCTGTCCAGCCTTCGGTATGCCATGTGTGGTGCCGCGCCGATGCCGATCGAACTTTTCCGGGAATTTGAAAGCCGGACCGGGGTGAAGATCCTCGAAGGCTATGGACTCACGGAAGGCGCGTGCGTCTCCTCGGTTAATCCACCCCATGGCGAGCGCCACATCGGCTCCATCGGTATACGGATTGCCTATCAGGACATACGCGCCGTCATGCTCGATGACGCTGGTGAGTACTTGCGCGACGCCGACATCGACGAAGTGGGCCTGATCGCCATCACGGGTCCGAACCTGTTCGAGGGCTACGTCGAGCAAAGCCATAACCGCGGTGTCTGGATCGAGATCGATGGTCAGCGCTGGCTGAATACCGGCGATCTGGGTCGCCAGGATGAACGTGGCTACTTCTGGCTGACCGGGCGCAAAAAGGAGCTGATTATCCGCGGTGGCCACAATATCGATCCCAAGCAAATCGAAGAGGCACTGCAAGCCCATCCAGCCGTGGCTATGGCGGCTGCGGTTGGTAGCCCGGACGCCCATTCGGGTGAAGTGCCGGTCGCTTATGTGCAATTGCGACCGGACCACGAGTGCTCCGTCGAGGAACTTGAGCAATTTGCTCAGCGCCACATCAGTGAGCGAGCAGCCGTGCCCAAGCGGATCGAAATCCTCGAAGCACTGCCATTGACGGCGGTTGGCAAAATCTTCAAGCCCGCCTTGCAGCAGCTCGAAGTGGCCCGAACAGTTCGGCAGGAAGTGGAGCACATGTGTCTGAAGGACGTTGCTGTAGAGGTGATTCAGCATGAACGACGTGGGCTGGTCGCCTGCATCCGGGCCGGGCGAGAGCAAGAGTCCCTGGCCCTTCTTTTAGGTCGCTACAGCTTCCAGGTGGAGTGGCTCAATTGATCCTGACTTCGTAAGTTCGACACCTCGGCCCTGATAGTAGTCAGTCAGGGCCTTTCACAACTTCGATCAACTCCAACCGGCACTTGCAAGTGCACCGGAAGGCGAAGCTTTGCCTGCGCACCAATCAATAACAACAATACGAGGTGGGAAATGAAACTGAGCAACCGTGCAACCCCGTGTCTCTCCGGGGTGCGAGAAGTGTCTTCCTGGATTAGATTCGCAGGTGCCGTGGCGATACTCGGCGTTTCCACAAGCTCCGGGGCCAATGGCATTGCCTTGAACGAACAAAGTGCAAGTAGCGCGGGAACTGCTTATGCCGGAAGATCGTCTTCCGCGCTGGACGCCAGCACCATCTTTGGCAACCCTGCGGGCTTGACCAAATTGAAGCGTACCGAGATTTCCGGCGGAGCAGCGGTCATCTCGGTGAGCGATGACATCAGTAATGCGCAGAGCAGTGCCCCGGGAACGAATAAAGGGGATTCGGTACCTTTGGGGGTCGTGCCCTTCGTCTATATGTCGACGCCGCTTGACGATCGTTTTTCGATTGGTCTGGGCCTTTATGCCCCCAGTGGTCTGATCAATGACTACGAAAACAGTTTCCAGGGCCGATACCATGGTTCCTATAGCACGACCAAGGAAGTAACCCTGCAGCCCACTATTGCCTATCGGATCAACGATTACGTGTCCATTGGTGGCGGACCGACCATCAACCGTTTCACTGCAAAGCTTAAGAGTGACTTGGCCACCGGCTCCCTGAACAACGGCCAAGACACGGAGGTCACTCTCAAAGGTGATGACACGGCACTTGGCTACAATCTCGGCATCTTGTTTGATTTGAGTGAGGCGACAAGTTGGGGGATTAACTATCACTCAAAAGTGGCTTATCACCTCGAAGGGCATACTGAGGTTTCCGGTTCCCCGAGCGTTATCCCGCTGGACGGAAACTACAACAACAAGATAGACATCACGATGCCCGAGTCGGTGGATACGTCCATCACCCATCATTTCAATAATCGCTGGACGGGATACCTGGGGACTACCTGGAAACGTTGGAGCCGGATCGAGAAGGTCGAGACAAATAACAGCGGTCTTTCCCCCTTGGGCGAGGCGGCTGGTCTGGGACGTATGACCGAAGAAATGAACTGGCGTGACACCTGGTCTACGGCGGTGGGCGCATCCTATCAGTGGAACCAGCAATGGCTGCTGCGCGCTGGCTACGCCTATGATCCGTCGCCGATCAGAAACGCCGATCGCAGCGTGCGCATTCCGGTAGGGAATCGCCAGGCCGTGACCCTGGGGGGGGCTTATTCGCCGAATTCCGATCTGACGATCGACTTTGCCTACGGCTATCTCTGGGATTCCAAAGTTTCAGTGAAGCAGTCGAACAACTCAGGTCTTCAACCGGAATACAGTGCCAACTACAACAATAGTGCGAATGGCGTTTCGGTTCAGGCCACCTATCGGTACTGACCGCGCTGACTCAGCGCATTTTCACTGCGAATGGATTGAATGGTTTTCCAGCGCCCATGAGTGAACCTGTCATGGGGGCTCTTTACAGCGGGCGGACGCTACGCGTTCCACGGCGTTAGTAGCCATGCCTGATCGAGGTGCTTTACCAGGCACCTTGCTGTCGGTGCACTCTCCACAAGAGGGTCTCTGTTTTATCTCTGCGCCTGTCTGAAGCTCGTCGCTATCCGTGGCGATTTGGAAGACTCCGAACTCGCGCTCCGCGAGTTCGGGACGGCGCCACCGAATTCAATAAATCAAAGTCCGGAGGTATTGTTTTGCGATATCGCTACGATTTACTTAAGTGAATGGCAGCTTGTGGCGGATTCTGTTGAAAAAGTCGGTCACTCGAAACGGCCTGATCATTGAACGGTGAAAACGCTTTTCTACACGCGGCTACGTGAAATCTGCCTCTGGAGGCCGGAGGCCTCTGCCGAAAGTGAAGATTTCCATCTCGGACGCGCACTTTTCTGCTGCGCAAACCATGACTGACTTTTTCAACAGAATCGGCCGAAAGCGGCCTATCGAAACACCCTAGGATCTATTTCGTCACGCTTTGGTGCAGCCGATGGAATTAGTCGGAGGGGTGGTGTCGTAGGGTAGGGGTTGCGGAAATGAGCGAAAAGATGCGGAAACGATAGAGAAATGTTGCAGCAGAAATCGTGTGCCGCAGAAACGACAAAGCCCTGAATAATCAGGGCTTTGTCGTATAAAGATGGCGGAGGCGATGGGATTCGAACTCATGGACCTGTTACAGTCGACGGTTTTCAAGACCGTTGCCTTAAACCACTCGGCCACACCTCCGTTTTTGTCGCGGGCGCCATAATACCTGAATGAAACACACTGTCAAACTCTGTACATAGCTTGTTGCAGAGCGTCTGTTATGATCTTTGCCACTGAACGTTTCAAACCAACAGGAGTGTCGCCATGCGCGAACAGGATTACGCAGTTAATAACAGCGTGCAGGCCGAGCAGCTAGAAGTTAGCCGCGTCCTGCGCAACACCTACGGCCTACTCGCTCTCACTCTCGCCTTCAGCGGCGTGATGGCTTATGTGGCCCAGCAGATGCGGGTCGGTTACCCGAACATTTTCGTGGTGCTGATCGGTTTCTACGGTCTGTTCTTCCTCACCAACAAACTCCGTGATTCGGCCTGGGGCCTGGTGTCGGCGTTTGCCCTGACCGGTTTCATGGGCTTCCTGCTCGGCCCGATCCTCAACCGTTACCTGGGCATGCAGGGCGGCGCTGAAGTGGTCAGCTCGGCCTTTGCGATGACCGCCCTGGTATTTGGTGGCCTGTCGGCCTACGTGCTGATCTCCCGCAAGGACATGAGCTTCCTCGGTGGTTTCATCACCGCCGGTTTCTTCGTCCTGCTGGGCGCGACGCTGGCCAGCCTGTTCTTCCAGATCAGCGGCCTGCAACTGGCGATCAGCGCAGGCTTCGTGCTGTTCTCCTCGGTGTGCATCCTGTACCAGACCAGCGCCATCATTCATGGCGGCGAGCGTAACTACATCATGGCGACCATCAGCCTGTATGTATCGATCTACAACCTGTTCGTCAGCCTGTTGCAGCTGTTCGGCATCATGGGCCGCGACGACTGATCGTCAGCCTTGAAACAGAAAAGCCCGCTTCGGCGGGCTTTTTGTTGTCTGCGATCTGGTCGCTCGGCCAGGGGCAAGACGGATCGTGGTAGTGCCCGCAGAGTTTGCTGCCATCCAGGGACGCTATTCGGCAATGATCAGGCTGCCATCGGTTTGTTGCTGATAGATGGTGTAGGGCAGCAGCAAGGTGTCGAGCACACCTGAGACGGCCATGTCGAGCAGCATGGCCTGGTTCGAGGCCGGGCCGGTATGAGTTGTGCCGTTCTCTGGCTCAGGGGCATGCAGGCTGCAGAAATCATAAGTCACGCCACTGTAGATACGCGGGACGCCACCGCAGTAGGTTTTTCGCTCCTTGAGTTTCTCGCTGGCCACCGCATCCTCCCTGAAGACGGTATCGATGGTTCCACAACCTGAGAGCATCAATGCCGCCAGCAACAGAAAAGAGGTTTTCACGGTGCGAATCCTTCGTCGATGAGGTCCTGAGTCTAGCCAGTTTTTGGGTGCCAGGGGCAAACGCCGTGTGTGAGCCCAGGCATTACGCCATCGGCGGCAACCGCCGTTTCACCGGGCTTTTCTTGACGATCGCGGTGTTGGTTTCCGCGCAGCTGTTGAGGTGGTCGAGCAGGCTGTCCAGTTGCTCCATGTCGCGTACATGCAGGCGGGCGATAAAGCAGTCCTCGCCCGTGACCTTGTCGCATTCGGTGAACTCGGGGATGGCCAGGATCTGTCGTTCGACTTCCTGGAGTTTCCCCGGCAGCGGCCGGATGCGCACGATGGCCTGCAATTGATAGCCGAAGAACTTCGGGTCTACTTCGACGGTATAGGCCTTGAGCACACCACGCTCTTCCAGGCGTCGCAGGCGTTCGGCGACGCTGGGCGAGGACAGCCCGCTGATCTGCGCCAGGGCCTTGAGCGAACGGCGTGAATCTTCCATCAGGGCGCTGATCAGCGCCTGGTCAATTTCGTCGATCATGCCAACCTCATTAGGTAAAACCTAAGAAATACCTTGATAAAAAAGGTGTAAGCCGATTTTAGCCTGCCGTTGAGTCTTGAGCGGGACAGGAGCCGATTGTCATACTTTTGGCTCTTGTTGAGGAGAATGATCATGGACAAATTGTTACGCCGCGGCTCACTGGAAATGACCGCCGCCATGTTGATTTCCGGGACCATCGGCTGGTTCGTGCTGGTGTCCGGGCAGCCGGTGCTGGACGTGGTGTTCTGGCGCTGTGTGTTCGGTGCCGCGACCCTGCTGCTGATCTGTGCCGGCTTCGGCTTTCTGCGCCCCGGCATCCTGACGCGCACCACCTTTCTCCTCGCCGTGCTCAGCGGTGTCGCCATCGTCGGCAACTGGGTGCTGCTGTTCGCCTCCTATTCCCGGGCCTCGATCGCCATCGGCACCGCGGTCTACAACGTCCAGCCGTTCATGCTGGTGGGGCTGGCGGCGCTGTTCCTCGGCGAGAAAATCACCGCGCAGAAACTGTTCTGGCTGAGCATTTCCTTCGCCGGAATGCTGGCCATCGTCAGCGCCCATGGCGAGCAGGGCGCGGCGGGCAATGACTATCTGCTGGGAATCGCCCTGGCGCTGGGGGCGGCCCTGCTGTATGCCTTCGCCGCGCTCTTGATCAAGCGCCTGACCGGCACGCCGCCGCACCTGATCGCGTTGATCCAGGTCTGCACCGGGGTGTTGCTGCTGGCGCCCTGGGCCAACTTCTCGGCGCTGCCCGCGGCGCCCGGCGCCTGGGCCAGCCTGCTGACCCTGGGCATCGTCCACACCGGGGTGATGTATGTGCTGCTGTACGGCGCGATCCAGAAACTGCCGACCGCACTGACCGGCGCACTGTCGTTCATCTACCCGATCGCGGCGATCTTCGTCGACTGGTTCGCCTTCGGCCATCGCCTGGAGCTGCTGCAATGGATCGGCGTGATCGCTATCCTGCTGGCGGCCGCTGGCATGCAGCAGGGCTGGAGCCTGGGCTTGCGCCGTCGGGTGGCGGCGCAGTGAGCATTGGGTACCGGTGAGTGACTGGTCGCCGAATTAATACGAATGATAAGTAACTACCCGATTTGCCAGCTATTTATTGCCTTGACAGGCGGGGACGCACCACTAAGGTTTTAACTCAGGGTGAAAGATTCAAGCGCAACCCTTCGTCGTTGATTCAAAGGTTTCAAGTCCTCAAACCCGGTTCTGGGTTGCGTGTCTTTTTTGCTGTTCAGGTGTGACATCTACCGCCCCCCGATTCGGGTCGGTAGGTCGTTACCGAATGCCGCCATGGCGGCGGATCCCAGGCAACCAATGCTTCTTGTCTACAGGGCAGGGGCGTATGGGGAGCGATCATGACGACTCGACGCAAGGTACCCGGTGTTCGTAACTACGACGGCCCCGCTGGCGGCTGGGGGGCGCTCAAGGCCACCGCGACAGCGGTTAGAGAGCAGATGGATACGCTGAAGGCGCCCATCACCCTGATGCGCACCAACCAGCCTGATGGCTTCGACTGCCCGGGCTGCGCCTGGCCCGACAAGGAGCACAAATCCACCTTCCAGTTCTGTGAAAACGGCGCCAAGGCGGTGACCTGGGAGGCGACCAACAAGCGGGTCACCCCGGACTTCTTCGCCAATCATCCGGTCGCCTCGTTATTGCACCGCAGCGATTACGAGCTGGAGGACCTGGGGCGTATCACCCATCCCCTGGTATATGACCGTGCCAGCGACACCTACCAGCCGATCGAATGGGAGGCGGCGTTCGCGCGAATAGGCGAGATACTCCGGGGGCTGCCACCGGAGCAGGTCGAGTTCTATACCTCTGGCAGGGCCTCCAATGAAGCGGCCTATCTGTACCAGCTGTTCATCCGGGAATACGGCAGCAACAACTTTCCCGATTGTTCCAACATGTGCCACGAACCGACCAGCGTCGGGTTGCCGCGATCCATTGGTATCGGCAAAGGCACGGTGTCGCTGGACGACTTCGATACCTGCGAACTGATCATCTCCATCGGCCACAACCCCGGCACCAACCACCCACGCATGATGGGCACGCTGCACGAGGCCTCGCGGCGCAAGGTGCCGATCATGGTCTTCAACCCCCTGCGCGAACGCGCGCTCGAGCGCTTTGCCGATCCGCAGAACATGGTTGAAATGGCGACTTACGGCTCCACCCGGATCGCCTCGTCCTACTTCCAGGTAAAAGCCGGAGGCGACGCGGCGGCGATCAAGGGGATCATGAAGGCGCTGCTGGAGCTGGAGCGGACGGTGGGCGAAGTCCTCGACCATGACTTCATCGCCCAGCACACCCAGGGTTTCGACGAGCTGGTCGCCGATCTGCACGCCACGGCCTGGCCCGATATAGAACAGGCCAGCGGCCTGCAGCAGGCCGAGCTGGAAAAGGTCGCCGCCGCTTACGCAAAATCCAACGCCACCATCGTCACCTACGGCATGGGCATCACCCAGCACAACGAAGGCACGGCCAATGTCCGGCTGATCTGTGACCTGCTGATGTTGCGCGGTAACTTTGGCAAGCCTGGCGCGGGTATTTGCCCGTTGCGCGGCCATTCCAATGTCCAGGGCAACCGGACCGTGGGCATTACCGAGAAACCGTCGAAGGCATTTCTCGACAGGCTGGAGAAAGTATTCGGCTTCAAGCCGCCAGCGGCCCACGGCCACGATTCGGTAAAAGCCATGCAGGCGATGATCGCGGGCACGGCCAAGGCGCTGATTTGCCTGGGAGGTAATTTTGCCGTCGCCTTGCCCGATCCGGGCCAGTGTTTTCCGGCCATGGGCAAGCTCGACCTGAGCGTGCATATCGGCACCAAGCTTAATCGCTCCCATCTGCTGGTCGCTAAGGAGTCCTATCTGTTTCCCTGCCTGGGTCGCACCGAATTGGACGTACAGGACGGGATGCGCCAGTCGATCACCGTCGAGGATTCGATGTCGATGGTCCACGCATCGGCCGGCAAGCTGACCCCGGCATCCGAGTTCCTGCGCTCGGAACCGGCGATAGTGGCCGGCATTGCCCGGGCCACGCTGCCAGGCAGCAAGGTGCCCTGGCAGGAACTGGTCGCCGACTACGACAAGATCCGCGACCTGATTGAGAAAACGGTGCCCGGCTTCGAGGCGTTCAACCAGCGCATCCGCGTGCCGGGCGGGTTCCGCATGCCGCTGCCGCCCACCGAGCGCATATGGCTCACGCCCTCGGGCAAGGCCGAATTCTTTGTCTTTCCCGGGCTGCATGAAGACAAGGTGGTCGATGGCGCGGACGTCCTGCGCCTGATCACTATTCGCAGCCATGACCAGTACAACACCACCATCTATGCCATGGACGATCGTTATCGCGGGGTATTCGGTCGGCGCGATGTGCTGTTCATCAATCAGGCGGACCTGGATGCCCGTGGCCTGGCCCATGGCGACCTGGTGGATATCGAGACGGTCACCCAGGGGCGCAAGCTGCGCTACGAGAAAATCACCGCGATCGAATACAAGATTTCCCCGGGCTCGGTCGCGGCCTATTACCCCGAAGCCAACCAGCTGGTGCCGCTGGATTACATCGACGTGGATAGCGGGACGCCGTCCTACAAATCGGTTCCGGTACGGATTGTGCGTTCGACGCTGAACTGACCCTGGCGATCCAGGGAAGGGGGCGCATGGGGCGCCCCTTTTTTCATCGGTGGGCTTTCATGAGCGCGAGGCTCGCTGCCGGACTGCAGCGCCGCGATTATTTGCTACTCTGCGGTCTTTCCCGTTCCGCCGAGTGCTCATGCCCATGTCCAACGATATTCCTGAACCGCAATCCGTCTGTAACCCGATTACCAGCAGCGCGATCTTTATCGTCGCCACCCTGGCCCCCGGCCGTGACGCCGCCGCCAAGGTGCGGGGCTGGTGCGAGGATGTGGCGGGCCTCACCCGTTCGGTCGGCAAGCGGGTGCCCGCGGGTAGCCTGTCGTGCGTCTGCGGTTTTGCTTCGGCGGCCTGGGACCGGCTGTTTGGCGGTCCGCGCCCGGCCTCGCTGCACGCCTTTCGCGAGTTCGGCCCGCAAGAGCGCCGGGCTGTGGCGACTCCCGGTGACATCCTGCTGCACATTCGTGCGGACCAGATGGACCTGTGCTTCGAACTGGCGACGCAACTGATCGGGGCATTGGGCGATGCGATCTCGGTGGTCGACGAGGTGCAGGGTTTCCGCTATTTCGACATGCGCAGCATCATCGGTTTTGTCGATGGCACGGAAAACCCGGTCGGGCGCAAGGCCATCGAGTTCACCCTGGTCGGCGATGAAGACCCGGCGTTCAGCGGCGGCAGTTATGTGCTGGTGCAGAAGTACCTGCACAACATGAACGCCTGGAACGAGCTGTCGGTCGAGGCGCAGGAACGTATCATCGGGCGCAAGAAGCTGTCCGATATCGAACTCGACGATGCCGTCAAGCCGACCTCTTCCCACAGTGCCTTGACCACCATCACCAAGGACGGCGAGGAGGTGAAGATCCTGCGCGACAACATGCCGTTCGGCCGGCCGGGGGCGGGGGAGTTCGGCACCTATTTCATCGGTTACGCGCGCTCGCCGGAGCCTATCGAGCAGATGCTGGAAAACATGTTTGTCGGCCGGCCGGCGGGCAACTATGACCGCTTGCTGGATTTCAGCACGGCGGTGACCGGCGGCCTGTTCTTCGTGCCTTCCGCCGATCTGCTGGAAGCGTTGGCCGAACGCCAGCCCTGATCCGAATGCAAAGAGCCCGCGAGGTGAGGGCCTCGCGGGCTCGTTGCATCTGGCGGATGCTATTCAATGGTTGCCGGGACCGCGCACCGGAAAAGGCGCCGGGCCTTTACCGGGGCGATCAGCAATCAGTGAGTGCTCATGCCGGCCATGTGCATCATCAGCCGCAACAGGCCGGCCACCGCACCCAGGGCCAGCACACTGCCCAGCCAGATGCCCACCAGCCATGCCAGCCGCCGATACCAGGGGGCGCTCGGGCTGCCCGTGGTCGATACCTCAGAGCGTTCCATAAGCCAACTCCATCATCAGTGCGGTGGCGGCGGCCAGCATCACCAGCCCGCCGAGGAACAGCAGGCTCAGCTGCGCCACCTGCTGGTAGAAAGGCCTCTGCCTGGTAGTGGTTCGAAGGGTTTCGCTGTCAATGGTAACCATCGCCGATCCTCACTTTGCCGCGGAACACGTAGTAGCTCCAGCAGGTGTACATCAGGATGATCGGCAGGATGAACAGGGTGCCGATCAGGATGAACAGCTGGCTGGACGGGGGCGATGCGGCCTGCCACAGGCTGATGGAAGGCGGCACGATGTTCGGCCAGATGCTGAAGGCCAGGCCGATGTAACCCAGGAATACCAGCGCCAGGGTGAACACGAACGGCCAGTGCGAGTGATGCTGGCGCAAGGTGCGCAGCAGCCCGAACAGCGCCAGCAGCGCGAGAACCACAAGCGCGCCGAAGACCACGATATGCGCGTGGGTGAACCAGCGGCTGGCGATCTCCGGGTGCAGCATGGGCGTCCACACACAGAGCACCGCGACCACCGCCATCAGCACGAACGCCAGCGGCCGGGTGTAGTGGCGCATGCGCGATTCGAGCATGCCTTCGGTCTTGACCAGCAGCCAGGTGCTGCCCAGCAGTGCGTAGGCGACGATCAGGCCCAGGCCGCAGAACAGCGGGAACGGCGCCAGCCAGTCCAGGTTGCCGCCGGCGAACTGGCGATCGACCACCGGGATCCCGGCGATATAGCTGCCAATCACGATGCCCTGGCAGAAGGTCGCCAGCAGCGAGCCACCGATGAACGCCATGTCCCAGATATGGCGTTTTTCCGGGCTGGCCTTGAAGCGGAACTCAAAGGCCACGCCGCGGAAGATCAAGCCGGCCAGCATGAAAATCAGCGGCAGGTACAGGGCCTCCAGAATCACCGAATAGGCCAGCGGGAAGGCCCCGTACAGCGCCGCGCCACCGAGGATCAGCCAGGTTTCGTTACCGTCCCAGACCGGCGCCACGGTGTTCATCATCACATCGCGCTCCTGCGCGTCCGGGATGAGCGGGAAGAGGATCCCCAGTCCCAGGTCGAAGCCATCCATGATGACGTACATCATCACCCCGAAAGCGATGATCACGCCCCAGATCAACGACAGATCTATACCTTGAATGCCCATGGGCAAGCTCCTTGTTCAGTTGGCGGGGTTGCCGGACGCGAAGGTCTCGGTGACCGCGGACAGCGGCCGGCGCGGCGTGCGGTCCTGGCCGGGGCCGCCTTGTGGCGGATGATCGTGATGCGGCTGCGGGCCTTTGCGGACCAGCTTCATCATGTAGGCGATGCCCACGGTGAACACCGAGAAGTAGATCAGCACGAACAGCGCGAGCGAGATGCTCAACTGGCTGACCGAGTGGTTCGACGCCGCATCGGCGGTGCGCTGCAAGCCGTACACCACCCACGGCTGGCGGCCGACCTCGGTGGTGATCCAGCCGGCCAGCATGGCGATCAGGCCGGTCGGGCCCATGCACAGCACCAGGCGCAGGAACAGCCGGTTGCGGTACAGCGCGCCGTTGCGGCGCAAGGCCAGGCCGAGCAGGCCGGTGAGGATCATCAACATGCCCAGCCCGGCCATGATCCGGAAGCTGAAGAAGATGATGGTCGCGTTCGGCCGGTCCTCTTTCGGGAAGTTCTTGAGCGCCGGGATCTGCTTGTCCAGGCTGTGGGTCAGGATCAGGCTGCCCAGGTAAGGCACTTCGAGCGCATAACCGGTCTTCTCGGCGTCCATGTCGGGGATGCCGAACAGCACCAGCGGCGTCGGTTCGTTGCCGATGTTTTCCCAGTGGCCTTCGATGGCGGCGATTTTCGCCGGCTGATGTTCCAGGGTGTTCAGGCCATGGGCATCGCCGACTACTGCCTGGATCGGCGCCACGATCAGGGCCATCCACATCGCCATCGACAGCATCTTGCGCACTTGTGGCGTGTCGTTCTTGCGCAGCAGGTGCCAGGCCGCGGACGAGCCGACAAAAAACGCCGTGGCGACGAACGCGGCGATCGCCATGTGCGCCAGGCGGAACGGGAACGACGGGTTGAACACGATGGCCAGCCAGTCCATCGGCACGATCCGCCCATCGACAATGGAAAAGCCCTGTGGCGTCTGCATCCAGCTGTTGGAGGCGAGGATCCAGAAGGTCGAGATCAGCGTGCCGATCGCCACCATGACCGTGGAGAAGAAGTGCAGCCCACGGCCGACCCGGTTCCAGCCGAACAGCATCACCCCGAGGAAACCGGCCTCGAGGAAAAATGCGGTCAGCACTTCATAGGTCAGCAGGGGCCCGGTAATGCTCCCGGCGAAGTCCGAGAAGCGACTCCAGTTGGTGCCGAACTCATAGGCCATGACCAGCCCGGAGACCACCCCCATGCCGAAGTTGACGGCAAAGATTTTCGACCAGAAGTGATACAGGTCCTTGTAGACCGAGTTATTGCTTTTCAGCCAGAGGCCTTCGAGCACTGCCAGGAAGCTGGCCAGCCCGATGGTGATGGCGGGAAATATGATGTGGAACGAGACCGTGAACGCGAATTGAATTCGCGCGAGGTCAAGCGCTTCCAGGTTTGGCATGACGATACCCTCAGAGTGGCTCGATACGTATGCACGGCCCGGCCGACCGCGTGAGCCTCGCGGCTCGCGGTCAACGGCAATGCAGGCTTCGAAAGGGCCGGGGCGACGCGCGCCGCCCCGGGCAGGTTCAATCGACGGAGGACTGGATCAGGTTGCTGACCGGCGCCGGTTCAAGGCGAATCGCGATGAACTTCGAGGTTGGGGTGAAGGTGCGGTCGCCGTAGCTTTCCAGCGGCACCAGAGGGTTGGTTTCCGGGTAGTAGGCGGCGGCCTGGCCGGCGGGAATGTCGTAGGCGATCAGGGTGAAGCCGCTCACCCGGCGCTCGCGACCGTCGCCCCACAGCGAGATCATGTCGACCTTCTGCCCCGGCTCGTAACCCAGCTTGCGAATGTCCTGCTCGTTGACGAAGACCACGTCGCGCATGCCGTAGACCCCGCGATAACGATCGTCCAGGCCATACAGGGTGGTGTTGTACTGATCGTGGGAACGCATGGTCTGCAGGATCAGCTCCGGCTTCACGCCCAGGTCGCGCACGCCCTGGCTCACCAGGTGTTCCGGCAATACGCCGGGGGTGAACTGGGCCTTGCCGGTGGCGGTTTTCCAGATGCGCTGGGCGGCGTCGTTACCCAGGTGGAAACCACCCGGGTGCAGCAGCTTCTTGTTGAAGTCCTTGAAGCCGGGAATGGTGTCGGCGATCAGGTTGCGGATGCGGCTGTAGTCCTCGATCACCCAGAGCCAGTCGATGGGGTGGCTGCCGAGGGTGGCGTTGGCGATCCCGGCGATGATCGCCGGTTCCGAACGCATCAGCGGCGACTTGGGTTTCAGCTGGCCGTGGGAGATGTGCACCATGCTGAAGGTGTCTTCCACGGTGACGCCTTGCGGGCCCTGGGCTTGCAGGTCGATATCGGTGCGCCCCAGGCACGGCAGGATCAGCGCCTCGCGGCCGGTGACCAGGTGGCTGCGGTTGAGCTTGGTGGCGATGTGCACGGTCAGCTCGCAGTTGCGCAGCGCGGCGTGGGTGCGCGGGCTGTCGGGGGTGGCCTGGGCGAAGTTGCCCCCCAGGCCGATGAACACCTTGGCCCGACCTTCTTCCATGGCGGCGATCGCCATCACCGTGTTGTGCCCGTGCTTGCGCGGCGCCTTGAAGGCAAAACGCGCTTCCAGGGCATCGAGCAACTCGGTGGGGGCCAGTTCGTTGATGCCCATGGTGCGGTCGCCCTGCACGTTACTGTGGCCGCGCACCGGCGACAGCCCGGCGCCCGGACGGCCGATATTGCCGCGCAGCAGTTGCACGTTGACCACTTCCTGCACGGTCAGCACCGAGTGGGTGTGCTGGGTCACGCCCATGGCCCAGCACATGATCACCCGCTTGGCCTTGCGGTACATGCGCGCGGCCAGCTCGATGTCCTCCAGGGACAGCCCGGACTGTTCGAGGATGTGCTCCCAACTGGTGGCGTCGACTTCGGCCAGGTAGGCGTCCAGGCCCGAGGTGTGCTCGGCGATGAAGGCGCGGTCGAATACCGCCTCGCCGTTGTTGGCCAGGGCTTCGCGTTCCCACTGCCAGAGGAACTTGGCGATGCCGCGCATGGCCGCCATGTCGCCGCCCAGGGCCGGGCGGAAGTAGGCGGAGGAGGTGGGCTCGGAGCCGTTGGTGAGCATCTCCAGCGGATGCTGCGGGTGCTGGAAGCGTTCCAGGCCACGCTCTTTCAGCGGGTTGAAACAGATC
Source organism: Pseudomonas sp. NFACC41-3 (assembly GCF_900109505.1). Classification (NCBI taxonomy): domain Bacteria; kingdom Pseudomonadati; phylum Pseudomonadota; class Gammaproteobacteria; order Pseudomonadales; family Pseudomonadaceae; genus Pseudomonas; species Pseudomonas sp. NFACC41-3. The sequence goes on along the minus strand of NZ_FOAE01000005.1, from coordinate 275,642 downwards.
ACCTGGGCACCGCGTTTCACCGCTTCACGCAGCGGTTCGAGCATCCGTGGGTGGTTGGTACCAGGGTTCTGGCCGATGACAAAAATCGCGTCGGCTTCCCCCAGGTCCTCGAAGGTCACCGTGCCCTTGCCCACGCCGACACTGTCGTCCATGCCCAGGCCGCTGGCCTCGTGGCACATGTTCGAGCAGTCGGGGAAGTTGTTGGTGCCGTAGGCGCGCACGAACAGCTGGTAGAGGTAGGCGGCCTCGTTGCTGGCCCGGCCCGAGGTATAGAACTCGGCCTGGTCGGGCGACTCCAGCCCGTTCAGGTGCCTGGCGATCAGGGCGAAGGCATCGTCCCAGCTGGTTTCGACGTAGCGATCCAGGCTGGCGTCGTAACGCATCGGGTGGGTCAGGCGGCCCTGGTATTCGAGCCAGTAGTCGCTTTGCGCCGCCAGTGCCGACACCGTGTATTTGTTGAAGAAGGCCGGGTTGACCAGGCGCCCGGTGGCTTCCCAGTTGACCGCCTTGGCGCCGTTCTCGCAGAACTTGACCATGCCGTTTTCCGGCGACTCGCCCCAGGCGCAGCCCGGGCAGTCGAAGCCGCCGTTCTGGTTGGTCTTGAGCATGGTGCGAATATTCTTGAAAGCGTTTTCGCTGCCCAACCAGTTCCTGGTCACGGCAATCAATGCGCCCCAACCGGCCGCCGCCCCCTTGTACGGTTTATAGCGTTCAACTTCGCTCATGATACTTCTCCAGGACATTGCACGTAGGCTGCGCCTAATGCCGAGTCATTGTTAATGACTGTTTTCTTGTGTGCATAAATAACCAACTTTAAGTGGCTGTTAATTACAGGCCGCACGGTTTTATGCACTTCGCGGATTGCTTCAGGACTGCGGGGTCAAGCCTAAGCCGCTTATAAAGTGCCTGTCTAATCGCAAATAATGACCGGATGATCGAAATGCTCTATCAAGGAAAAAATCTATACTAATCAATAAAATAAATACTTAATTTGGGGCGGAATGGGATGATTTTTCTTCTGATAAATCCTATCGATCAACCGGTTGTTAATAGCAATTAGACGGTGGTTTGAAATGTCCTTAGTCTTGCCTCAAACAAGGCCTTCTATAACGGTGGCCTTCCAATAACAGCATTCGGGTCGATACACCTGAAGTGCTGACGGAGGCGGTAATGTCAGATCGAATCCTGCAGGATGGTTTTTCCAGGCGAGTCGACTATCTGCGAATGTCGGTGACTGATCGCTGCGACTTTCGTTGTGTGTATTGCATGGCCGAAGATATGCAGTTCCTGCCGCGGCAACGCATCCTGACCCTGGAGGAGCTCTATCAGCTGGCGCAAAGTTTCGTCGCCCTGGGCACCCGGAAAATTCGCCTGACCGGGGGCGAACCCTTGATCCGCCCGGGCGTCGTCGAGCTGTGCCGGCGCATCGCCGCGCTGCCGGGGCTGCGCGAGCTGTGCATGACCACCAATGGCTCGCAGCTGGGCAAGCTGGCGGCGCCCTTGTTCGAGGCCGGGCTCAAGCGCCTGAACATCAGCATCGACAGCCTCGATGCCACGCGTTTTCGCGAGCTGACCCGCACCGGCGACCTGGCCCAGGTGATTGCCGGCATCGATGCGGCGAACGCCGCCGGTTTCCAGCACACCAAGCTCAACTGCGTGGTAATGAAAGGGCGCAACGATCATGAGATCAACGACCTGGTGGGCTTTGCCATCGACCGTGGGCTGGACATCTCCTTTATCGAAGAGATGCCCCTGGGGGTGATCAGCGAACACAGCCGCGCCGATGCGTTCTTTTCCAGCGCCCAGGTGCGCGAGCGCATCGCCGAGCGCTACACCCTGATCGACTCCACCGAATCGACCCAGGGGCCGTCGCGTTACTGGCGCCTGGCCGAGGCGCCGGAGATTCGCCTGGGGTTCATCTCGCCCCACAGCCACAACTTCTGCGCCACCTGCAACCGGGTGCGGCTGACCGTCGAGGGCCGCCTCCTGCTGTGCCTGGGCAACGAGCATTCGGTCGATTTGAAGCAGGTGCTGCGCAGCCATCCGGGCGAGCCGCAGCGCCTGGAGCGGGCAATCATCGAGGCGATGAAAATCAAGCCGTACCGCCACAACTTCGCACTCAATGACGAGGTGCAAGTGGTGCGGTTCATGAACATGACCGGCGGCTAGCCCGCGCGGTTTTCCCCTCTGCAAAAAGGCTGTCTAGCGATGATCGTCAGATCCAAACCCAACCTGATCAATGTGCTGATCTCCCTCAAGGGCTCGATTGCCAAGCGCATCGCCCTGCGCAGCCTGCTGGTGACCCTGCTGGCCTCGGCGATCGTGTTTATCGAGACCCTGTACCCGACCTATTTCTCCAGGGTCAATGCCACGCCGTTCACCCTGTTGGGCCTGTCGCTGTCGATCTTCATGAGCTTTCGCAACAACGCCTGCTACGACCGCTGGTATGAAGCACGCAAGGCCCTGGGCACGCTGGTGACGGAGGTGCGTTCGATGATCCGCGAAACCCAGGCGATCAAGGATTCGCGGCAGCGCGGCAAGATCCTGCGCGACCTCTGTGGCTTCGCCCATGCGCTCAACGCCAGGCTGCGCCAGGAAGACGAGTCGAGCGCGGCGGGCACCTGGCTGAGCCAGTTGCCGCCGGCCCAGGCGCCCAACGTGCCGGACAGCATCCTGCGCCACGTCGGCCAACAGTGTTCGACCCTGGCCGAGTCGGGGGCGATCAGCGAATGGCGCTACACGCTGATGGCCAATCACCTGAGCAGCCTGACCAACGCCCAGACCGTCTGCGAGCGGATCAAGGGCACGCCATTGCCTTTTCCCTACACGCTGTTGCTGCACCGCACCAGCTACATGTTCTGCATCCTGCTGCCCTTTGCCATGGCCGAGCCCCTGGGCTGGCTGACGCCGATCTTCACGGCCATCGTCAGTTATACGTTCTTCGGCCTGGACGCCATTGGCGACGAGCTGGAAGACCCCTTCGGCCGGGACGAGAACGACCTGCCGACCAATGCCCTGGTGCGCACCATCGAGCGGGAGGTGCTCGATGCCCTGGGGGCGACCCAGCTGCCGCCGGTGCTGCAACCGGTGGACTTCGTGCTGAGCTGACCGACGCCCATGCATTCGCCCCGGTTCCCCCGGGCCACATCACTCAACCCAGCCAACAGGCTGCGAGGATAACCATGAACCACGATTCCACCACCCTGACTCACCTGGACGCCGAAGGCCGGGCCAATATGGTCGATGTCAGCGACAAGTCGCCCACCGACCGCGAAGCCCAGGCCCAGGCCTGGGTACGCATGCGGCCCGCCACCTTGCAGATGATCCAGCAGAACGGCCACCCCAAGGGCGACGTGTTCGCGGTGGCGCGCATCGCGGGCATCATGGCGGCGAAGAAAACCCATGAACTCATCCCGCTGTGCCACCCGTTGCTGCTCAGCTCGATTCACCTTGAGCTGAAGGCCGTCGAGCCCGACAGCGTCAGGATTGTCGCCACCTGCCGGCTCAACGGCCGCACCGGTGTCGAGCTTGAAGCGCTCACCGCGGCCAGCGTCGCCGCGCTGACCATCTACGACATGTGCAAGGCGGTCGATCGCGGCATGGTCATCGACAGCATCCAGCTGTTGAAGAAACAGGGCGGGCGATCGGGCAGCTTTGACGCGGGAGTCACAGCATGATCCTGGTCAACTACTTTGCCCGTTATCGCGAGCAGCTCGGTATCGGCGGCGAGAAGATCGCGCTGGATGATTCGTTGCGCAGCGTCGGCGACGTGAGGACGTTGCTGATGGCCAGGGGCGAGGCCTGGCAGGCGGTGCTCGGCGAAACCAGCCTGATGTGCGCGCTGAACCAGGACCTGTGCAACCTCGACGCGCCCATCGAGGACTTCGACGAGATCGCGTTTTTTCCGCAAGTCACCGGGGGCTGAGCCATGACCGTGCACGTCCAGGCCGAGGCCTTCGACCTTGATCGACTGCACCGCGAGGTGCACGGCGAGGACCCCGGCGTTGGTGCGCTGGTGACTTTCGTCGGCTATGTGCGTGACCTGAACCTGGGGGAGCAGGTCGGCAGCCTGTTCCTCGAACATTACCCGGGCATGACCGAGCGTTCGTTGCAGCGCATCGTCGATGAGGCCCATGAGCGCTGGCCATTGCAACGGGTAAGAGTCGTGCATCGGGTGGGGGCGTTGCAGGTGGCCGAGCCGATCGTGTTTGTCGGCGTCGCCAGCGCCCATCGGCAGGCGGCCTTCGAGGCCTGCGCCTTCCTGATGGACTACCTGAAAACCCGCGCGCCGTTCTGGAAGCGCGAACAGACCTCGTCCGGCGAGCGTTGGGTGCAGGGCAGGGAGAGCGACCAACTGGCCGCCAGTCGCTGGTAGGGCAGGAATGCGCCCTGCGGCGCAGCACCTTCAGTCGGCCGTGGGCGCTTGCCCGGCAAACAGTTTCCTGGCTTCGGCAAAGCACTTTTCGGCAATGGCCGAGCGCGGTTCGGTCTTGCGCATCACCAGGCCCAGGGGCGCCAGCACGCTGGCATCCGGCAGGTTGATGAACGCTAGGTTCTCGATCGGGTTTTCCAGGCCGCTGGACAGCGGCATGATCGAGCAGCAGAAGCCTTCGTGAATCGCCTGGAACAGCTGATAGGTCGAATCGCTTTCGAGGATCGGCTGCGGGTCGAGGCCGCGGCTGCGGAAACTCAGGTCGATGGATTTGCGGTAGTGCATGCCATTGCTGATCATCCCCAGGGGCAGCTCGGCGGCCTCTTCCCAGCTCATTTCGCTGCTTTCGAAATGGAAGTGGCGGGTGTCGTACAGCAGGCCGACGCGGGTTTCGCCAATCTCGAAAAACTCGAAATAGTTCGGGTTCACGTGGTCCAGGTAACACACGCCCAGGTCCAGCTGGTTGTTGCCCAGGCCTTCGATGATCTGGTCCGAGCTCATGGACGACAGGGTGAACTTGAGCTCCGGGAAACTCTTGGAAAGGCCCTGGACGTAGCCGATCGGGTTGAAGCTGCTCAGCGGCACCAGGCCCAGGCGCAGGCTACCGACCAGTTGGCCACGGCACGCAGCGGCCTCGGCGAACAGCCCGTCATGGGCGGCGAGCAGGGTCCGCGCCCAGGCCAGCACCCGTTCGCCGGCCTCGGTGAAACCTTCGAAACGCTGGCCACGCTTGACCAGCACCAGGTCCAGCTCGTCCTCCAGGTTGCGCAAGCGCATGGACAGGGTCGGCTGGGTGATGTGGCAGCGCGCCGCGGCCTGGCCGAAGTGTCGGGTCTGGTCCAGGGCGATAAGGAACTTGAGTTGTTTGATGTCCACGATGGCACCTGCTGAAGAAGGGGTTGATGTCAGGGGTAAGTCCAGGATGCACGAAGCGTTTGGAAATCCCGATCCGACCTTTGGAGGAAAAGACTGTGCGTCCGTTCGGTGGCACGCGGAGCTGTTAAAAAAACGCTGTTAAAAAAGCCGTTAAAAAAGTAGCTCAGGGGTGTTGAAGTTGCTCAGGCGCGGGTCGTCCTCGGCGCAGACCAGGGCCTGCGGCCGGTGCTTCGACAAGGCGCGCTGCAGGCTGCGTTCGCCGGCGTCCCAGTCGCGTTGCAGGCTCGCCAGCAAGGCCGTGGGGATCAGGCTGAACATGGGTTGCCAGTGGCCGGCCTGTTGCACCATCAGCACCGAGTCCGGGGCGGGGCGCGCCGCCAGCATGGCGCCGATCAGCGCGGCATCGATTTTCGGTGCGTCGCAGGCGAACACCAGCAGCCACGGATGACGCGCCACCGCCAGGCCGGCGAGCACACCCGCCAGGGGCCCCGGGAAATCCCTCTGCGAGTCTTCGACCAGTTGGTCGGCATAGGCCCGATACTGCTCGGCGTTGCGGTTGCAGGAGATGATCAGGTCGTCGGTGAAAGGTCGGACCACCGCCTGCACATGGGCGATCAGCGGCTTGCCCTGCCAGGGCAGCAGGCCCTTGTCCCGGCCACCCATGCGCGCGCCACGGCCTCCGGCCAGCAGCAGCGCCGAGCAGGGGATGGGCGAAGGGGCGGAGGGGCAGGTCGGGGTCATTGTTCGAGGCACACTGGTTGGGGGCTCAGACGATCTCATTGTCGCCCCTTCGAGTCCAATCGGAAGTATCGAATGAGCGATCAAAAGTCTCTATCGGCCGCGGATTTCACCGGCGTGGGCCGGTACTCCAGGGGGAAAGAGTCCTTGATAGATATGCTCGATAAAGTGGTCGGCCAGAGTGATTAGACACCGACGGTTTCAGCGCTTTAGCCTCTGGCCATGGTTTTTATGACTGCCCGCCGGAGAAAGACATGAGTGTGAAATCGGATGCATTGTTTGTCCCCCTGAATATTGCCGTGCTGACCGTCAGCGATACCCGCGAATACGCCACCGACACCTCCGGGCAATTGCTTGTCAGCCGCCTGCTGGAAGCTGGCCACACCCTGAGCGAGCGCAACCTGCTCAAGGATGACCTGTACAAGATCCGCGCCCAGGTCGCGCTGTGGATCGCCGATGAGACTATCCAGGTGGTGCTGATTACCGGCGGCACCGGGTTCACCGGACGCGACAGCACGCCCGAGGCGGTGAGCTGTTTGCTGGACAAGCGGATCGACGGTTTCGGCGAGCTGTTCCGGGCGATTTCCATTCTCGATATCGGCACCTCCACCGTGCAGAGCCGGGCCCTGGCCGGGCTGTCCAACGGCACCCTGGTGTGCTGCCTGCCGGGCTCCACGGGCGCTTGCCGGACCGCGTGGGAAGGCATCCTCGCCGAGCAACTGGACGCCCGCCACCGGCCGTGCAATTTCGTGCCACATCTCAAGCAGGTGCAAGCCTGCGGGACCCGCGGATGAGCGCCTTACCGCTGATGCCGGTGGAGGAGGCCATCGCCCGCTTGCTGGCCATGGCCGAGGCGCAACGCTTGCAGGACAGCGAGCCGGTGGCGCTGGGCGAGGCGCGGCAACGGGTGCTGGCCAGCGACCTGGTGGCGACCCTGGACCTGCCGCCCTGGCCGAACAGCGCCATGGACGGTTATGCCTTGAACCTCGATGCCTGGGACGGTCAGCCGCTGGTGGTGTCGCAACGCATTTTCGCCGGCCAGGCCCCCGACCCGTTACGGTCGGGCACCTGCGCGCGAATCTTCACCGGCGCGCCGCTGCCCGAGGGCGCCAACAGCATCGAGATGCAAGAGAACGTCGAGCTGCTTGAAGACGGTCGCGTGCGCTTCAGGCAGCCGCTCAAGGCCGGCCAGAATATTCGCCCGCAAGGCCAGGAGAACCGCGCGGGGCAAGTGCTGCTGCGCGCCGGCAAACGCCTGGGGCCTTTCGAACTGGCCATCGCCGCGGCCCAGGGCTGTACCCATCTGCCGCTGGTGCGGCGGCCGCGGGTGGCGTTGCTGTCGACGGGCGATGAACTGGCCGAACCGGGCACCGCCTTGCGCCCCGGCTGCATCTACAACAGCAATCGCACCCTGCTCAGCCACTGGTTGAGTGCCCTGGGCTGCGAGGTGATCGATGCCGGGATTCTCCCCGACCAGCCACAGCAGACCCGGCTGCGCCTGGAACAGCTGCAATGCGCCGCGGACCTGATCCTGACCACCGGCGGCGTGTCCGCCGGCGACGCCGATTGCCTCGGCCAGGTACTGCGCGAGTGCGCCACCCCGGTGTTCTGGAAGCTCGCGATAAAACCCGGCAAGCCGCTGACCGTGGGGCGCTTCGGCAGCGTGCCGGTGATCGGCCTGCCCGGCAACCCGACCTCGGCCCTGGTGACCTTTGGCCTGCTGGCCCGGCCGTATCTGTTGCGCATCCAGGGCGTCGAAGAGGTCATGCCCTTGAGCTTCCCGGTGAGCGTCGGTTTCGACTGGCCGAAAGCGGGAGGCCGCCGCGAATACCTGCGGGCCAGGCTGGAGGAGGGCCGTGCGGTGCTCTATCCAAACCAGAGTTCCGGTGTGTTGCTGGGCGCTTCCTGGGCCGATGGGCTGGTGGAAATCCTTGAGGGCAGCACCTTGCGGGCCGGCGAGTCGGCGCGCTTCATTCCGTTCAGCGAGTTGTTCTAGCCGGCGTGGTCTGGCGGCAGGCGCGGCGCACTCAGATCTTCCAGTGCTCCGCGCTTTTCGCCAGGCGCTGGCGCATCTCGTTGAGGTTGGCCACCAGTTGCCGGGTCAGCAGGCGGTAGCCGTCCAGCGCGCTGTAGACCGAGGTGTCGAGGGTCGAGGAGGCCGGATCATCCAGGGGCCGTCCCAGGCGTCTGGTGGCGCCGGATTGCAGGGCGCGGGCCATGCCCACCAGCTGTATGTGCACCTGCCGGTGCTCATGCTTCATGAGCTGTTGCAACTGTTCGCGGGCTTGCGGGTCGCTGAGGTCCGGCCGGGTATTGCCGAGGATTTCCAGGGTGCTGAAGCACATGCGCAGGTTACGCTGGATGGCGTCCAGTTCGGTCATGGAGATCCGCACTTCCTTGGACACCGAGGGCATCAGCGAGCGCAGTTGCAGCAAGGTGCTATTAAGGCGCCCGAGCAACTTCAGGTGTTCGTCGTCGGTCACCGACTGACCGCCGATGATGCGTCCGTAAAGGGTGGCGCAGTCGCGCAAGGCGCTGGCCAGGTTGTAGCGCCAGGAGTAGACCGCATACAGCGGAATGGCGAAGGAGAACGCCAGGGCCAGGGCGATACCGATGAGGATATCCACGGTGCGCCACAGGCCATCGCTGACGTGGTTGTCGCCGTGGCCGGCGACGATGAACACGGTGATTGCCGCCAGCAGCGCGGTGTAGCCGCCCTTGCCGATGGCGTGATAGGAGAAATACCCGCACACCACCGACATCCCCAGGTAGGTCAGCCAGGACAGGCCCAGGTAAGCCTGCTGCACCACCAGCACCAGGCCGACGCCCGCGCCGATCAAGGTACCGATGGCCCGCTCCGCGGCCTTCTTGCCAATGTTGCCGTGGTGCTGCAAGCCGCCGATCACCACCAGCATGGTCACCGACGCCCATTCGCCGTGGGGCAGATTGAGGCCGGTGGTCAGCGCGATGGTGGCCAGCAACCCCAGGGCCACGCGCACCGCATGGATCAGCTTGGCGTAGCGGTAGCGCCGATACGGGTCCAGTACCGGGAGCAGGAATCGGCGCAACAGCGGTGGCAGGCGGAAGGTCTGGCCCAGGGGAAGTTCTCCGTTTTAGGCTCTGTACGAAAAGTGGCTGCGCTCGGTCATGCTGCGTTAAAAACAGGCTCGGAATGCTCATGTAGGTCCCTACACTCCGCTTCCTCGCCTGTTTTTGCCTTGCCTGACCTTCGCTCGCCGACTTTTCGTAAAGACCCTAGAAAATGTAATCGGTGGTCAGGAAGCTCGACTCGCGGTTACGGATGATGTCGCTGATCAGCTCCTTGTTGCTCTCCTGGAACTTGGTGGCCACCAGGGTGCGGATCGAGAAGGTGCGCAACGCGTCATGCACCGACAGCGTACCTTCGGCGGAGTTCTTACGCCCGTTGAACGGGTAGGTGTCCGGGCCGCGCTGGCACTGGGCGTTGAGGTTGATCCGCCCGACCTGGTTGGCGAAGGTGTCCACCAGATGCCCGACTTGTGCCGGCTCGGTGCCGAAGATACTCAGCTGCTGGCCGAAGTCCGATTCCAGGACGTAGTCGATCACCGTTTCCAGATCGCGGTACGGCACGATCGGCACCACCGGCCCGAACTGTTCTTCCTGGTACACGCGCATCTGGCTGTTCACCGGATACAGCACCGCCGGGTAGAAGAACGACGCCCGCGCCTCGCCACCGCCGGGGTTGACCACCTTGGCGCCTTTGTCGATGGCGTCGGCCACCAGGGCGTGCAGGTAATCGACCTTGCCCGACTCCGGCAGCGGCGTCAGCGCCACCCCCGGTTCCCATGGCATGCCCGGTTTGAGGCTGAGCAGCTTGGCGTTGAATTTCTCGATAAAGGCATCGACCACGCTTTCATGGACGAAGAGGATCTTCAGCGCGGTGCAGCGTTGGCCGTTGAACGACAGCGAGCCGGTGACCGCCTCGTTGACCGCGTTATCCAGGTCCACCTCCGGCAGCACGATGCCGGGGTTTTTCGCGTCCAGGCCCAGGGCGGCGCGCAGGCGGTGCGGCTTGGGGTGCAGTTTCTTCAGGTCGCTGGCGGCCTTGTTGGTGCCGATGAAGGCGAAGATATCGATCTTGCCGCTGGCCATCAGCGCGCTGACGGTTTCCCGGCCGCTGCCGTAGATCACGTTGATCACCCCGGCCGGGAAGCTGTCGCGGAAGGCTTCCAGCAGCGGGCGGATCAGCAGCACGCCGAACTTGGCCGGCTTGAACACCACGGTGTTGCCCATGATCAGCGCTGGGATCAGGGTGGTGAAGGTTTCGTTCAGCGGGTAGTTGTACGGGCCCATGCACAGGGCTACGCCCAGGGGCACGCGGCGGATCTGGCCGAGGGTGTCCTGCTCCAGCTCGAAGCGGCTGGAACGGCGGTCGAGTTCCTTGAGGGCGTTGATGGTGTCGACGATGTAGTCGCAGGTGCGGTCGAACTCTTTTTCCGAGTCCTTGAGGTTCTTGCCGATTTCCCACATCAGCAGCTTGACCACCGCCGAGCGCTGTTCGCGCATGCGCCCGAGGAAGGCTTCGACGTGCTGGATGCGTTCGGCCACGCGCATGGTCGGCCACGCGCCCTGGCCACGGTCATAGGCGCGCACGGCGGCGTCGAGGGCGGTCAGCGCGGTGTCGGCGTCGAGCAGCGGGGTGCTGCCGAGAATCACTTGTTCGTCGCCATGGGCGGTGGCCAGGTACACCGGGCTGCGCACCAGGGCCAGGGGCCCGTTCCAGGTCTGCAACTGACCGTCGACCAGGTATTCGCGTTGCTCGACCTGGCCGTCCAGGCGGTACTGCTCGGGGATGTCGGCGGCGACGGGAAACAGCGTGTTCAACAGAGGGGCTGTGGTCATGACTCTATTCCGTAATGGCAATGGGCAATGCACCGGCGGGCTGGAGCGCGCGCCGGCGCTGACGGGCGAGACGGGTCTTCAAGGTTTGTTTCTACGGGTATACGCCTTGATGTCTCGGGTCTCGGGCTCTGTACAAAAAGTGGCTACGCTCGGCCATGCTGCGTTAAAAACAGGCTCGGAATGCTCATGTAGGTCCCTACACTCCGCTTCCTCGCCTGTTTTTGCCTTGCCTGGCCTTCGCTCGCCGACTTTTCGTACAGGCCCTTAGCAAAAAGCTGGGCCAAAATGGCGGAAAGTCGTGCAGCAGAGGTGTGATGGTGTGGTTCTTTGGGCCAAGAGTAGCCGCTTTTTCCCATGGAAAAACAGCCTTTGTTTCAACCGGCGCTGAACAATTGGCGGATCAGCCTGGGCGTGCTGCCGGTCCAGCGCTTGAACGAACGGCGAAAATTCGCCGCGTCGTTGAAGCTCAGGTACTCGGCGACTGCCTCGTTGCTCAGGCCCTTGATCTGGTACAGGTACAGCGCCACATGCTTGCGCACCAGGTCCGCCTGTTGCTGGAAACCGCTGCCGTGCTTGTGCAGCTTGCGCTTGAGGGTGGCCGGGCTCATGCCGAAGGCCTGGGCCGTCTGTTCCAGGCTCGGCGCCTGGCGCACCTGGCCTTGCAGGTAGCGGTAGACGCAGTCGAGAAAGCTTGAGGCAAAGCCCAGTTGCTCGAGCTGGCCCTGGGCTTCCTGGCGCGCCACCTGGCCGGCGGTGGCCGAGGCGTTGGGCCAGGGCTGGGTGAGGAATTCCCGGGGGATGCGCATCAGGTCCATGGGCCGCTTGAACTGGGTGTGCTCGCCCAGGTGCACCCAGTACTGCTCGACATAACGCGGCTCGGCATGGCTGAAGCTGCACTCCCAGGGCAGGCGCTGGCCGCTCAGCCACTGACTCATGGCCACCAGCGAGGTCATGCTGGCTTCCAGCAGGAAACGCCATTGCTCGCCGGCGCCACAGCTGTCCAGCCAGTAGAAATAGGCGTGCTGGTCGTCCAGTAGCAAGCGCGGGCTGGCCAGCGGGCTGAGCAGCGCCTGTTGCTGCACCAGGGTGTCGAGGGCCTGGTGCAGGTTCTGCGCGTGGCGCAGGGCGTGGCTGGCGGCGCCGTAGTGGCCGGGCAGCAGGCGCTGGCCGAACAGGAAGCTGCTGTCGTCGGCGTCCAGCAGCCGTCGGCTGTTGCCGATCAGGCCGAGAAACTGCTGTGGGCTGAGGCGGGTCTGGCCGGCGAGGATGTCCTCGTGGAACAGCCCGGTGCCGCGCAGCAGGCGATGGCTGTCGATGTCCCGCGACAGCGCCAGGTCGATCAGGCTGGCCGGCTGGTAATGCCCGGGAATGAACCGGCTGTCGTTTTCGTACCAACGGGTCTTCAGGGTCATGGCCGGGCCTCAGGCGCTTTTCGCCAGCGGCTGCTTGGCCCGGGCCAGGGCCAGGTTGAGGCGTTTGAGCAGCACCTCCGGCGTCTCGTCGAGGGCCATCACCACCGCGGTACAGGCGCACAGCTGCAAGCGTTCGCCGTGCTGGCGGCTCTTGTGCGCCAGGCTCCGTACCGCCTGTTGCAGCTCCTGGGCCAGCAGCCGCGCCTGGCTCTCGCCGGTGTTCGGCAGCAGCACCACGAAGCGGTCGCCGGCCAGCCGGCAGAGCAGGTCCTGGCGACGCAGGTTGAGCAGCAGCAAATGGCTCAGCGCCTGTAGCACCGCGTCGCCCTCGGCGTGGCCGAAGTCCTGGTTGATCGCGGCGAAGTTGTCCAGGTCCAGGGCCAGCAGCGACAGCGGCTGCTGCTGGCGTTGGCTGTCCTGCAGGCTGTCGGCCAGCTGGCGCTTGAGGTAGTCGGCGCCGCCCAGCGGGGTGAGCTTGTCGAACAGCCGGTGCTCGCGGAACAGCCGTTCGCGTTTTTCCATCTGCGCGCTGATCGCCAGCTGTTCGCGGTGCCAGTGGTAGATGCCGATGGTCAGCAGGACCATGCCCACCGGCATCGGTCCGGATTCCAGCCAGTGGTCCCAGGCGATGCTGTCGGGCAGGCGGATGAACTCGTCGAGGCTGTCGATCCACCAGGAGAAAAAGATGCAGCTCAGGCCCAGGGCCAGGTAGTTGGTGACCCGTCCCGCCGGGCGGCTTTTCAGCACCAGGCCGAGCCAGATCAGGGCCAGCAGCGCGGTGCCGCCTTCGCCGATTATGTCCAGCCACACCCATTCGCTGACCGCCTTCAACTCGCCGCAGGCCAGGTGCAGGAGCAGGCCGAGATTGGCCGCCAGCAGCAGGCTGGCGAGTTTCCAACGGTGGGGTTTGAGCACTGAGAACATGGCCGCGATCCTTTGGCGAAGAGGCAATGCGCGCCAGCACAGCAGATGTGTGTGACAGCCGGGTGACGGCGGCGAAGCGGGTGGGGGAGGTCGAATCAGCTCACCGTGGTGGTGGGTTTTTTTGCGATCTGCTCGGCCATTGAACGGTGGTGTGGCCGCTGACGCTATCGCCAGTCCCGCGACAAAGGTCATTTCAGCTCACTTTGCCCCTCGGGTCCGGGCAAAACCCCGGTTCGAGGGCCTTCCTGCCAACCCCTGTCACGGAACCGTCATTCGCCGACCCTAGCTTGCCCTCCCAGTTGCCGGGCCCCTTTGCCTGGCGTCACCGGACTCTTGGGGGAGGACCATCATGTACAAGCGCAGCAGCACCGCCGGCCTGCTCGGCTTCACGCTCACCGCCCTGGCCATGGCGATCGCCAGCGAACGCTTGAGCGCCGCCGAAGCCGACTCGAGTAAAACCACCGAACACCTGGAAGTGGTCGGCCAGGCCGCGAGCATCGACCAGGCGCTCAAGGAACAGCGCAGCGCCGACAGCATCAAGAGCGTGGTGCATGCCGACGGCGTGGGTCAGTTGCCGGACGAGAACGTCGCCGAAGCGGCGCAGCGCCTGCCGGGCATCAGCGTCGAGCGCGACCAGGGCGAAGGGCGCTTCGTCAGCGTGCGTGGCCTGGGCCCGGACCTCAACAGCGTGACCATCAACGGCACTCTGGTGCCGGCCCCGGAAAGCGAACGCCGCGCCGTGGCCCTGGACGTGCTGCCCTCGGAGCTGGTGCAGTCGTTGTCGGTGATCAAGACCCTGACCCCGGACATGGACGCCAACTCCCTGGGCGGCACAGTCGATGTGCAGAGCCTTTCGGCCTTCGATCACAAGGGCCTGTTCTACACCGGCAGCAGTGAAGCCAGCTACGACCGGAACACTCACCAGACCAGCCCGAAATTCTCCGGCGCGGTCAGCGACCGCTTCAGCCTCGGCGACGGCATCGACAACTTCGGCGTGGCCGCGGCCCTGAGCTGGCAGAAGCGCGACTTCGGTTCGGACAACGTCGAGACCGGCGGCGCCTGGGACTTCGAACAGGGCGCGAAACTGCAGGAGTTCGAACAGCGCGACTACGACATCAGCCGCGAGCGCGCCGGCGGCGGCCTGAACTTCGACTACAAGCCGGACGACCTCAGCAGCTACTACCTGCGCACCCTGTACAGCCGCTACAAGGACAGCGAGACGCGCAACGCCGCCAGCCTGGAGTTCGCCGAGCCCCAGGCGGCCGGCGAGCTGGGCGACGCCGAAGGTAAACGCAAGCTCAAGCAGCGCGAGGAAACCCAGGAGATCCAGTCCTACGTGTTCGGCGGCGAGCGCATGTTCGGCCTCTGGACCCTCAGCGGCCAGGCCGGCTACAGCCGCTCCAGCGAAGACAGCCCGGGGCACATCGCCAACGCGGTGTTCGAAGGCAACGACGACTTCGCCGACAGCGGTTTCTACGACAAGGACAAGCCGCGGCCGATCGTCGGCCAGGGTTTCTACGACCCGGCCAACTTCAGCATGGACAAGGTCGAGTGGGAAAAGCAGCGCACCACCGACACCGAGAAAAACCTGCGCCTGGACCTGGCCCGCGACTACGACCTCAGCGGCTATGCGTCCCAGGTCAAGTTCGGCGGCAAGGTCAGCCGGCGCAACAAGGACAACGACCTCGACGCCTGGGTCTACAAGGACTTCGACGAACTGGGTTTCAGCGACGAGCAGCTCAACCTCGACCGCTTCCGCAAAGGCAGCGTCGACTATCGCCTCGGCCGCTTCGGCCCGGGCATCAGCGGCGGCTCGATCAAGCAGTTGATCGGCGGCCTGGACCGCGATGCGTTTTTCGACGAAACCGAATCCCGGGTCAACGACTTCAAGATCCGCGAAGACATCAACGCCGGCTACCTGATGAACACCCTCGATATCGACGACTGGCGCTTTATCGCCGGCCTGCGCTACGAAGGCACCGAGTTCGAAGCCAAGGGCACCGGCGCCACCGACGGCGAGTTCCAGTCCACCGCGACCAAGCGTCGTTACCACCACTGGCTGCCGGGCCTGCACGCGCGTTACCAGCTGGACAAGAACACCCAGGTGCGCGCGGCCTGGACCAAGGCGGTGGTACGCCCGACCTTCGGCCAGCTGGCGCCGGGTTTTGTCATCGACGATGACGAGGCCAGCTTCGGCAACCCGGACCTCAAGCCGCTGGAGTCGAGCAACCTCGACCTGGGCATCGAGCACTTCATGGGCCGCGCCGGCACCGTCTCGGCCTTCGTGTTCTACAAGGACATCAAGAACTTCGTCTACAACACCGACCTGGCCGGCACCGGCGCCTGGACTGACTTCGCCGAGGCGCACACCTTCGCCAACGGCGACAGCGCCAAGCTGTACGGCCTGGAACTGGCCTACTCGCAGAAATTCGACTGGCTGCCGGCGCCGTGGAACGGCCTGCTGCTGGGGGCCAACGCCACCTTCAGTCGCTCCGATGCCGAGATCAAGGGCTTCGACGCCGCCAGCGGGGTCAACCGCAAGCGCAGCATCGACCTGCCGAACCAGTCGGACACCGTCGGCAACCTGATGCTCGGCTGGGAAAACGACACGCTCAGCCTGCGCCTGTCGGCCAACTACAAGTCGGACTACCTCTATGAGCTGGCCTCGATCAACGACAAGGCCCACGACCTGCACGTCGATGCCCAGACCTTCGTCGATTTCAGCGCCCGCTACTCGCTGACCAAGAGCCTGCAACTGAGCTTCGAGGCGCAGAACCTCACCGACGAGCCGTACTTCGTCTACACCGGCCACCGCTCCTACAACGGCCAGTACGAGGAGTACGGCCCGACCTACAAGCTCGGCCTGACCTTCACCCACTTCTAACCCACACCGCACACGCTGTAGGAGCGAGCTTGCTCGCGAAGGTCTTGAACGATGACGCGGGCTGTTTGTAAGCACGCGGGGTCTTGAGGTTTTTCGCGAGCAAGCTCGCTCCTACAGAGGGCGGTTTGCCTGACAAGGATTTTGCCTGTTCATGAGAAGTTCCTACCTGTACCTGTTGATGGCTGCGTTGACCTGCGGCCAGACGATGGCCGCCGACCTGGCTCTGCGCCCTTGGGCACCGGCACTTGAGGCAGATGCCATCACCTTCCTGCCCAACGGCTCCGAGCGCCTCGCCGCGAGCAACCGTGACGGCCTGCTGTTGCTGGATGCCGAGGGGATCGAGCTGGCTCGCCTCAAAGGCAACTTCAGCAGCCTGGATACCCGAGCCGCCGGCCGCCAGGTGCTGGTCGCGAGCCTGGACAACGATCGCCAGCAGGCGCTGCTGGTCAGCCTCGATCCACAGAGCCGCCAGTGGGGCCAGCCGCTGTACCTGCCGGCGCGGGACTTCCCGGTCAACGGCTTGTGCCTGTACCGCGACGAGGCCAGCAACCTGTTCCTGTTCCTGGTGGGCGAGGAGGGCAAGGGCGAGCAATGGCTGGTGGGCGCCGGCGCCCAACTGAGCGCCACCGCGCAACGGGTGCGCGGCGTGCCGCTGCCGCCGGCGGCGCAGTTCTGCCAGGTGGACGATGGCGCCAATCAGTTGCTGGTCAACGAAGAGAACGTCGGCTGGTGGGCCTACCCGGCGCACCCCGAGGCGCAGGTCGAGCGGCGGCCGGTGGCCATGCGCGCGCCCTTCGGCGACATCGCCAAGGCCGCCGGCGCCATGGCCCTGGTGCCGGGCGGCGTGCTGGCGCTCGACCCCAAGGCGGCGCGGCTGCACCTTTATCAGCAGGGCGACCAACAGCAGGGCGAAGGCTGGTCGCCCAGGGCCAACCTGAACTTGCCGGGTCTGAAGGAGCCGGAAAACCTCGCCGTGCAGGCCAGCGCCAAGGGCCTGCAAATACTGTTGCGCGACGATGACGACGGGCAGATCTACCAGGGCCGGCTGGACTGGCAGGCCACCCCGGTGCCGCTGGCACCGGTGCTGCCAAATGTGCCGGCCCTGAGCCAGAGCGAGCCGGTGGGGCGCCAGGGCGACGCGGCGGACGACCCGGCGATCTGGATTCATCCTCGCCAGCCGGAGCTGAGCCGGGTGCTGGGCACCAACAAGAAACAGGGGCTGCTGGCCTACGACCTGCAAGGCAAGTTGCTCCAGGAGTTGCCGGTGGGGCGGCTGAACAACGTCGACCTGCGGGCGAATTTCAAGCTGGGCACCCAGGTGGTCGACCTGGCGGTGGCGAGCAACCGCGATCACAACAGCCTCAGCCTGTTCAGCATCGATCGCGCCAGCGGCGAGCTGCGCGAAGCCGGGGAGATCCCCACGCCGCTCAAGGAAATCTACGGTATCTGCCTGTTCCAGCCGGCCAGCGGCGAGCTGTATGCCTTTGCCAACGGCAAGGACGGCCGCTTCCTGCAATACCGCCTGAGTGCCGCCGATGGCCGGGTCCAGGGTGAGCTGGTGCGCCAGTTCAAGGTCGACAGCCAGCCGGAAGGCTGTGTCGCTGACGATCAGCGCCAGCGCCTGTTCCTCGGCGAGGAAGACGTCGGCGTGTGGGCGGTGGATGCCCGCGCCGACCAGCCGGCCAAGCTCGCCAGCGTGATCAAGGTCGGCCCGCAGCTGCATGCCGATGTCGAGGGCCTGGCGCTGTACCAGAGCGAGACACATGACTACCTGGTGATTTCCAGCCAGGGCAACGACAGCTATGTGCTGCTCGATGCCGAGCCGCCGTTCGCCTCCCGCGGGGCCTTCCGGGTCGGCCTGAATGCCGCCGCGGGCATCGACGGGGCGTCGGAAACCGATGGCCTGGAGGTCACCTCGGCCAACCTCGGCGGGCCCTGGAGCCAGGGCTTGCTGGTGGTCCAGGACGGCCGCAAGCGCATGCCCGAGCAGACCCAGAACTTCAAGTTCGTGCCCTGGGCCGAGGTGGCCAGGGCGCTGAAGCTGCCCTGAGCTGTCATTAACCGTTCATCAACATGTCATCGAATAGCCCCGGGGCCGCCGCGCATTGACGGCCCGGGCGCACAGACAAAGGAGTTTCACCATGCAGGCGACACTGGAACACATGACCATCTGGGGGCTGATCAGCGATGCCAGCCTGTTGGTCAAGGCGGTCATGCTCACCCTGTTGCTGGCGTCGTTGCTCAGCTGGTACCTGATCATCCAGCGCGGCAGCGTGCTCAAACGCAGCGAACGTCAGCTCGACGCCTTCATCCAGCGCTTTCGCGGCAGCGCCGAACTGACCCCGCTGTACCGCGAAAGCCAGCAACGAGCGGACGGCGAGGGCGGGGTCGAGCCGATCTTCCAGGCCGGTTTCCAGGCCTACAGCCAACTGCGCCAGCAGGGCGGCAACCCGGCCGGGGTGGTGCTCGAAGGGGTGGAACGTTCGCTGTACGTGGCCATCAGCGAGCAGGAAATCCGCCTGGAAAAAGGCTTGCAGTTCCTCGCCACGGTGGGGTCGGTCAGCCCTTATATCGGCCTGTTCGGCACCGTGTGGGGGATCATGAATTCCTTCCTCGGCCTGTCCCAGGTGCAGCAGGCGACCCTGTCCACCGTGGCCCCGGGCATCGCCGAAGCGCTGATCGCCACCGCCATCGGCCTGTTCGCGGCGATTCCCGCGGTGATCGCCTACAACCGCTTCGCCGCCCGTGGCCAGACCCTGCTGACCCGCTACTACGCCTTCGGCAACGAACTGCAGGCGCGCCTGCATCGCCAATTGCACGGCGCGTCGTCGAACCTGGCCGTCGCGGCCTGAGAGGAGAGTGCAGATGCTAGTCAGGCCGCAACGCAAGCACGGGCCCAAGGCCGAAATGAACGTGGTGCCCTATATCGACGTGATGCTGGTGCTGCTGGTGATCTTCATGGTCACCGCGCCGATGCTCACCCAGGGGGTGAAGATCGAGTTGCCCAAGGTCGCCAGCGAGGCCCTGGCCACTGACACCCGGCAACAGATCCTGACCCTGTCGGTGAAGGCCGAGGGCGGCTACTACTGGAACCTCGGCGGCGAGCTGGATACGCGCCAGCAGACCGACAGCGCGGTGGACCTCGACGAGATGCGCGCCAAGGTGGCGCAAATCGTCGCCGCGCGCAGCGATACCCAGGTCTACATCCGCGCCGACCAGGACGCCGGCTACGGCCTGGTGGTGGCGGCCATGGCGGCGTTGCAGCAGGGCGGGGTGAGCAACCTGGGGCTGGTGACCGAGGCCCCGCAATGACGGCGATGATCATGCACAGTCCGCAGCAGAGCCTCGACGATTTTTCCCTGCAACCCTTGCACAGGCACTGGCAGCCCCATGCGCTGGCCGCGGCCCTGGCGGTGGCGCTGCACGCCGGGGTGCTGGCGCTGCTGGTGGCGGGCTGGTCGGTGGAGCCGCCGGCCGCCGAACAGCCGGCGGTGTTGCGTACCCAGCTGGTGATGTTGCCGCCGACAGCGCCACAAGTGCCCGAGCCTGTGCCGGCTTTAGTCGAGTCCGCACCGACACCCGCACCACCGGAGCCGGTGCTCGCGGCCCCGGTCGAGCCAGTCAAGCCTGCTGTCGATCCGCAGCTCCAGGCGCGCAAACTCGAACAGGCGGCCCTGGCGCGCAAACGGGTCGAGGACAAGAAACGCGAGCAGCTGGCCGAGCAGCAGCGCGAGCGCCAGGAAAACCAACAGCGCAGCCGCGAAGCCGAGCAGCAGCGCCTGGCCCAGGAGCAAGCGCAACAGCAGCAGCGTGCCGAACAGGCCCGCTTGGCCGCCGAGCGCGCCCGGCAACAAGCTGCCGCCCAGGCTGCGGCCGACAGCCGCCAGTACCTGCCCCTGAGCAAGGAGGCCCCGGACTACCCGCAACGCGCCCTGGACAAGCACATCGAGGGCGACTGCACCGTGGAATACAGCGTCAACCCGCAAGGCCGGGTCGAGCACCCCAAGGTGCTCGACGGCTGCCATCCGCTGTTTATCCGCCCCTCGCTGGCGGCGGCCAACACCTTCCGCTACCAGCCGCGCATCGTCGACGGCCAGGCGGTGGCGGTGCCCGCGGTGCGCAACACCTTTCACTACCGCATCAAATAGCCCTGGCACCACACCTGGCCTCAGCCTCTGTAGGAGCGCAGCTTGCCCGCGATGAACGAGAACGCGGTGCACCGGTAGACCGCGTCGTCTCCATCGCGGGTAAGCCGGATCGCCGCCCGCTCGCTCCGACGTGTATCGAACAGAAACTTTCTCACTGTTTCCATTCGTATCCAGATTGAATGGCCAGTCGTTTTGCTAAGTAATCTTTAGAGGCGGTATAAGATGTTTTTTATATGAGGCGATTCTTAAAGTTTTATATAAGGCGTTTCTGAAAATAAGTCCGCTTTTTAAGTTTTGACAAGTTTGATGATATAAAGCTGACCCCACTTTCCAAGATGCTCGTTATCTCATGTCTCTTTATTTTTGGAAGCATTTTTTCGGGATTCTTGTGCTTGTCCTTTTACTTGTCTGTTCGAAAGCGCAAGCAAGCTGCACCATTAAATCTGGCAGTGTTGACGTCGGTACGCTCACCGCCAGATTGCCAGTGACACCGTCCGAATCCTTCGATCCCAGTGTTCCGGACGGCACGGTCCTGTACAGTTCAACCTCTCGAGGATCATCTCAGGGAGGGACAGCCGAATGCTCCGGACCTATTGGCCGTCTCGAGTATAGGGGGGTAGGGGCCGTGGGCCGGTTCAATACCTACGCGACTTCGGTTTCCGGTGTGGGTATTCGAATGGAATACTATCTTGCTGGATGGTGGCCAAAGTCACTTTCGACCAGCTCCACGAATTACCCTATGTACGATTACTACCCTTCCGTAAAAATCGAGTTGGTAAAAACCGGCCCTATTACGGCGGCGGGGCGGATGACCGGGCTTATCGGTACCTTTACGTCTATCGATCACGGCATCGACTTTCAGCGTTTTGTAATCAACGGCAATCTGGAGATCAAGCCGAGAGTGCCTACGTGCACCGTATCGACCCCCACGATCGCCGTGGGCATGGGCAAAGTACACGTCAATGCTGTGGCCGATAAGGGCGCTACCAACCCGGCACGTCCTCTGGAGATTCGTTTGCAATGCTCGGGCGGGGATGCAGGCGCTCACACCAGAATGTTCATGACCCTGAGCGACGCCGCCAATCCAGGCAATCGCTCCACTACGTTGTCGTTGCTGTCTGGCACTTCCGCCACGGGAGTAGGCATCCAGATACTGCGCAGCGACGACACGCCGGTCGGCTTTGGTCCCGACTCGGCGGTAGCTGGCAATCCGAATCAGTGGCAAGTAGGCGAGTTCGGTAACGGCCAGGTGACCATTCCGCTCAAGGCACGTTATATCCCAACCGGTGGCAAGGTCGGCCCTGGAACGGCCGATGCTGCCGCGACCTTCACCATGAGCTACCAGTAGCCGAGCGGAGGTTCTCCGTTCAGCGCTCAATCCAGTCATCCAGCACATCACGCGCCACCAGCGGACTGGCCTCAGCCCCAGTGCCTATCGGGAGGAGGGCGGTCAGGCGTAGGACAGGGGCGTGGCCCTTCACCGTGTCACTTCATGGGTGTCTAAACCCCCACAAATTGTGGTGCTCCGGGTAAACTCCGGGCTTTCTTCAAGGAGTCGCTATGAGTTACTACCAGCCGGGCATTCTTGCCACCCCCGTTCCGAGCCAGGCTCGTCACCTGTTTTTCGCCCTCGAATCCATCGAGGCGCTGCCGGCGGCGATCGATCGCTTGCTGACGCTGGTGGATGGGAAAACGGCGGTAGCAGGGTTTGGCGCGTCGCTGGTCAAGGCGCTGGGCGCCCGCGTGCAGGGGCTCAAGGCCTTCCCGGCGCTGACCGGGGTCGGCGTCGACAACCCTTCGACCCAGCATGCGCTGTGGGTCTGGCTGCATGGCGAAGACCGCGGCGAGCTGCTGCACCGCGGCAACGCCCTGGCGGCCGCCCTGGCCCCGGCGCTGCGCCTGGTGCAGATGAACGAAGCCTTCCGCCACAAGACCGGCCACGACCTGACCGGTTACGAGGACGGCACCGAAAACCCCCACGATGAAGCAGCCATCGCCGCGGCCCTGGCCCACGGCAGCGACGGCCTGCGCGGTGGCAGCTTCGCTGCGATCCAGCAGTGGCAGCATGACTTCAAGGGCTTTGCCGCAATGCATCAGGAGGAGCGCGACAACATCATCGGCCGCCGCCTGAGCGACAACGAAGAGCTGGACGACGCGCCGGCCTCGGCCCACGTCAAGCGCACCGCCCAGGAGAGTTTCACCCCCGAGGCCTTTATGGTGCGCCGTTCGATGCCGTGGATCGAAGGCGACAAGGGCGGCCTGATGTTCCTCGCCTTCGGCCACAGCCTCCAGGCCTTCGAAGTCCAGCTGCGACGCATGAGCGGCCTGGAAGACGGCATCGTCGACGGCCTGTACCGCATGAGCCGGCCGATCACCGGCGGCTACTACTGGTGCCCGCCGCTGCAGGATGGCCGCCTCGACCTGCGTGCTTTGCAAGCGGTCTGATCCGCGCTCATCGCTGACAAACCTTGCTCTTACAGAAGTGTGCTTTCCTCTGTAGGAGCGAGGAGGACGCCTGCTCCTGGCACGCGACGCCGACAGACTCACTTATGGCGTTATTAAGGTAAATACAAGACACCGGTAATGTTGAAAATATCTGCTTTTATTGCCTGAAGGCCATTGTCATATCTTATATACAGGGCTGATGCTTGGCGTTATGCAAGGTGAGCGGAGTTATTAAGACGTTTCTTAATTTTTTGTGTTTTTCTTTGGCGAAAATGCGGGGGGTGATATAAAGGTCGGCAAATTTTCTTGTCGGTCTTTACTGTATGTCTGTTTGTTCTGGAAGGTTGTTGTTTTGTATATCGTCTGTCTTCTTGTTTGCTTGTTTTAAGGTTAATGCAAGTTGCACCATCACGAGGTCGGATGGCGCTGTTGTTAATTCGCTTATCGTGACACTTCCACTGGCGGCATCTCAGCCTTTTGATCCGAATGTTCCTGACGGTACGGTTATATACAGCTCTTCAGGAGCGGGAACAGGGCTGGGAGGTAGGGCCAAATGTACCAGCGTAGTGGGTGATGTCCAATACAGGGGTATCGGGCCTGTAGGGAAGTTCAATACTTATTCAACTCCGGTTGCTGGTATCGGCATCCGCATTCGAGGAGGTATCAACACCAGTCAATGGTGGCCTCAACAAATGACAAGCCCTAATATTGACTATGGCCTAGGGACGGGATCAGACTTCACAGTGGAATTGGTGAAAACGGGGCCGGTCACGGCGTCAGGACAATTGACGGGGCTTATTGGCACAACTACGGCTATTGCTCATGGCTCGGATTTTCGCAGGATTTCAATTAGTGGCTCCCTGCAGATCAAACCGAAAGTTCCCTCTTGTTCTCTTTTGACTCCTAATATATCGGTGAGCCTTGGAAAAGTCTCGATCAGTTCAATGACGGGGCCAGGTGTTACTACTTCATCATCTCCGCTGGAGATTCGCTTGAAATGTTCAGGGGGTAATGAAGGCAGTACCACAAGAATGTTCTTGACCCTGACCGATGCTGTCAGTCCGGGTAACAGGTCCAGTAATTTATCGCTGCTGCCGGGGTCCGCCACGGCCTCAGGGGTGAGTGTGCAGATATTGCGCGGTGATGGCACACCGGTCAGCTATGGCCCGGACTCGGCGGAAACCGGCAATCCGAACCAATGGCAAGTGGGTGAGTTTGGCAACGTCATGGTGACCATCCCGTTCAAGGCGCGTTATATCCAGACGGCCACTAGCGTTCGCCCGGGGTCAGCCAATGCGGCGGCGACCTTTACCATGAGTTATCAGTAGACGGATGACTTCTGCCGGGCTTGCCCGCGATAAACGATGATGCGGTGTGCCAGGCAAACCATGCCTAGGCCTTCGCGGGCAAGTCGGATCGCCGCCCGCCCGCTCCTACAGCAGCCAAACGCTATCCAGCGGCGCTAGTGCGCCGCGGTCATGTTCGGCCGGCATGAATGGAAGATGTCCAGCCGCGGCTGGTACAGGCTGGTCCTGATCTCGAACAGCCCGAGCACCGAGTGGAACAGGTTGTCGTGGCTCAGGTCCGGCTCGCCGCTCTTGCCTTGCAGGCAGTCGCGCTGGATGCCCAGGTCATTCAGGGCCTGCTGGCCGAACCACATCAGCATCGGCACATGGGTCTGCGCCTGCGGCGCCAGGGCGTAGGGCGCGGCGTGCAGGTACAGGCCGTTTTCGCCGAGGGACTCGCCATGGTCGGAGACGTACAGCATCGAGGTGTCGAAGCGTTGCTGGTTGTGCTCGAGCAACTCGATGACCCGGGCCAGGAAGTGGTCGGTGTAGAGGATGGTGTTGTCGTAGACGTTCACCAGTTCCTCGCTGCTGCAACTGCCCAGCTGGTTGGTGTGGCAGATCGGGGTGAAGCGCTCCAGGCTCTTCGGATAGCGCTCGTAGTACTCCGGGCCGTGGCTGCCGTCGGCGTGCAGGACGATGATCGCGTTGTCGCCGAGGCGGTCGATGTACTGCTGCAGGTCCACCAGCAGGGCTTCGTCCAGGCAGTTCTTGCCGTCGCAGAAGGGGCTCGGCTGGGTCTTGGGAATGTCGCGGTTCGGCACCCGCAGGCAGGTGCCCTTGCAGTCGCTGTTGTTGTCCAGCCACAGCACCTGCACGCCGGCCCGTTGCAGTACATCCAGCAGGCCTTCGTAGGTTTTGCCCTTCTTGTCGCTGTAGTCCTCGCGGGGAAACATCGAGAACATGCACGGCACCGAGACCGCGGTCGAGGTGCCGCAGGAGTGCACCTGGGTGAAATTGAGGATGTCCAGCCTGGCCAGCTCCGGGTTGGTGTCCCGGGCATAGCCGTTGAGGGAGAAATGGTCGGCGCGGGCGGTCTCGCCGACCACCAGGATCATCAGCGACTTCTTCTCCCGGGCGCTGGCCTGGGCGCTCATCGCCGCGTCTTGGCCGATCGGCTGGATCACCAGGTGTTGCTTGATCCCCAGGCTCTGCTTGGCGTATTTGCCGAGGGCGTAGATGTAGTTGGTCGGGTTGATGAAGTGGGTCAGCTTGTCTTCTTCGCGAAAGATCGGCGCGTAGGTGGAATAGAAGGCGCCGACCGAGACCGCGATCACCAGCACACAGCCGGCGATCACCAGCAGCTTGTTCAGCAGGCCGCGAAAGAACGGCCGGTAGCGCACCGGGGTGCGCCAGATCAGCACCACCGGCAGCAGGCCCAGCACCAGCAGATAGCCCAGCAGCTTGAAGTTGAACAGCGCGGCGGCTTCGTCCGGGTTGGTCTCGAACACGTTCTGCACCATCACCGTGTCGATGGTGATGCCGTACTGGTTCATGAAATACGCGGCGGCGGCCGAGGTCAGGGCCACCAGGCTCAGCGCCGGTTTCAGGGTCCAGCGGAAGGACACCAGGGTCAGCAGCAGGGTGATGGCGGCCCACAGGAACAGCCCGAAGGAGGTAAAGAACGCCAGCTTGTGCAGGCCTTGCAGGCTGATCAGGTTGCCCAGGGCGTGCCAGGTGGCGAAGTTGTAGAGCAGCACCAGCGCCAGGGAAAACAGCAGCACCAGGCGAGTCGATGTGATTGACGCGAATCGCAGTCTTTTGCCCAAGACCATTTCAGTTCGTTCCTCCAGGGAGAGATCAAGACACCAGCAGTGGCCCTGCTGACTGTATACCGGCATTGGTAAAAAAACTGTCGAAAGGGCGCTGCTTTTCGTATCGGCTCACGCCGACCAGCGCCCGCCGGATTCAGAAGGTCTTCCTGGCACTGGCGACCCAGGTCGCGCCACACAGGTCGCTGAACCCGTAATTGTCGGTGCACTGGCTTTTCGACAGGTCGGTATCGATATAGCTCAGGCCCAGCACCACGCCCGCCACTTCGCGGGTCAATCTGGCCTCCCATTCGTGGTAGGCATCCTCGCCCTGGCCCGAGGCCGAGATCAATCGTGGGTCCTTGAAGTCCATCTCGCCGTAACGCAGCGCCAGCCCCAAGCCCAGGGGCAGCTCGGTTTCGTAGCCGAGGTAGCGGTACAGGGTGCTCTGCCGGCTGTCGATGCCCGGCGAGTCGCTGGAGTAATAGGCCGCCAGCGTGATCCCGTAGGCGCTGAAAATCCCGTAGACCTCGCTCTGGTTGAATTGCCCTTCCCTGGGGTAGCTGTACTTGAGGTAGCCCAGGTCGAGGCTGACCGCGTCGCTGGCCTGCCACAGCCAGCCGGCGTAGTAGTCGACTTCCTGGCGGGTCTTCAGGCCGCCGCCGAAATCGACGTTGGAGGTCCAGGCGCCCAGGTACAGGCCGCTGCTGTGCAGCAGGGTCGCCGCGGCCTGGGCGGCGGGGTCGTTCTGGGTCTGGGAAATGCCGCGGGTGCGGTAGTCGCTGGCCAGGGTCAGTTCCAGCTCCACGGCAAAGTCATCGTTCAAGGGCAGGGCCTGGCTGCCCGGGGGCAACAGGCTCAAGGCACCGATGGTGAACAGGCTGAGGGTCTTCATGTGGGCGTCCCGTATTGTTGTGATTGTTATGGGCAGGTTTCGGGCAAGGCTGCGCCGGCCCACACGCGCAAGGATGTGGGGCGGGGCAGTGGATCGGTTTTTTTTAGATGGGGCGGTTTAGCGAGATCGGGTTAGATGCATTGGGTTAGACGCATCGGGTTAAAGAGGCCGGGCGTAGACTTCGCGGCCGGCGAACCAGGTCTGCAGCACCTGGGTTTCGTGCAGGGTCTTTTCGTCGACCTTGAACACGTCGCGGTCCAGCACGATGAAATCGGCCTGTTTGCCGGCGCTCAGCGAGCCGATCTGCCGCTCCAGGCCAATGGCGCGGGCGGCGTTGAGGGTGTAGGCGTAGAACATGGTTTCGCGGTCCAGGCGCTCGTCGGCGTTGAGCACCCCCAGCGGCCCCTTGCGGGTGATGGCCTGGGCGATGGCGTTCCACGGGTTGGGCGAGGACACCGGCCAGTCGCTGGCCCCGGCGAGAGTCGCGCCCTGCTTGAGCAGGGAATGCGCCGGGTATTGGTAACGGAAGGCCAGGGCGCTGACGTAGGGCTTGATCATGTCCAGGGTGTAGTCGTCCGCCGAGGCCCACAGCAGTTGCATCGAGGCGATGACCCCGAGCGGCTTGAAGCGGGCGAACTCTTTCGGGTTGACCATCTGCAGGTGGGTGATGGAGTGGGCGATGCCGCTCTGGCGGTCCTTGCGCGCCTGGGCGATGCCGTTGAGGGATTCGCGCACCGCGCGGTCGCCGATCGCGTGGATGTGCACCCGCCAGCCGCGCTGGTCGATGGCGCTGACCAGTTCGCCGAAATGCTCGGGATCGATCAGCAGTTCGCCCTGTTTATGCGAGTTGCTGTAGGGATCGATCATCGCCGCGCTCTGGGCCGGGTACTCGATCACCCCGTCGGCGAAGATCTTGACGCCGGGCAGGGTCAGGTTGGGGATGCCCTGGAATTGCTGGCGCACCTGCTCCAGGACGTCGAGGTCGGCAGGAAGGCTTTTCGGGTTGGCCACCAGCAGCGCGGCGACATGCGCGCTCATGCCGCCGCTCTCGGCCAGGGCCTTGTAAGCCGGCAGCACACCGACGGTCTGGGCGGTGGGCTTGAGGGCGAACACCGCCTCGCCGGGAGCCGCGTTGGCCGCCGGGTCCATCCAGGCGGTGATGCCCAGGCTGTTGTTGTAGCGCACCGCCGATTGCGCCGCGTTGAGCAGGGCGGCGGCGCTGGGCACCGGCATTTTCGCCGCGACCCGATCCCAGCCGGCGTCCACCAGGAAGCCGTTGGGGCGGCCGTCGGCGAGCTTGCCGATGGTGTCGCGCTCGGCCTGCGGCAGGTTCTTGAGCAGGGCGGCGTCGATGCCGGCGCGCTCGAGCATCGCGT
Source organism: Pseudomonas sp. NFACC41-3 (assembly GCF_900109505.1). Classification (NCBI taxonomy): domain Bacteria; kingdom Pseudomonadati; phylum Pseudomonadota; class Gammaproteobacteria; order Pseudomonadales; family Pseudomonadaceae; genus Pseudomonas; species Pseudomonas sp. NFACC41-3. The sequence goes on along the minus strand of NZ_FOAE01000005.1, from coordinate 247,534 downwards.
CATTGGCCCAGGCGGTATGGTGATCGCTGCCGGTGAACACCACCGGCACCCTGGCCCATTCGCCGGCGTTGAAGCGCTGGCCCAGGGCTTCGGCCTGGGCCCAGTAGGCCGAGCTCATGCCGGCGATGCCGAGCACATCGCCATGCCTGGCCTTGCCGTCGTCGCGCCAGGCACGCAGCTTTTTCTCCAGCTCGTCGAGGCCGACCACCTCGTCCTGCAGGTTGGCCGAGGTCATTTCCAGGCCGCCGAAGATCGCGTGGGAATGGCTGTCGATCAGCCCGGGCATCAGGGTCTTGCCGCCGAGGTCGATGACCCGGGTGCCGGTTTCGATCAGGGCCTTGATCTGCGCGTCGCTGCCCACCTGCAGCACCTTGCCGTCGGCCACCGCCAGGGCCTGGGCCTTGGGTTGGGCGCGGTCGGCGGTGAACACCTGGCCGTTGAACAGCACCAGATCGGTGGCGGCCATGGCTTCCATTGAGGCAAAACTCACTGCAATCGCCAGCAGATTCGGGATGAATCTTTTCATTGAGTATTTCCTTGTTATTGCGTCTGATGGCCAGCTTATTGGCTTGCCAGAGCCGACAGAACGCCTCGCTGACGAAAAACGTTTTTGCCTGAATGGAAAAAGCATGGACAAGTTGAGTGCACTGAAAATGTTCGTGGTCACCGCGCAGTTGGGCAGTTTCAGCCGCGCCGCCGAGCAGTTGGGCAAGACCCCCTCGGCGCTGACCAAGGCGGTCAATCACCTGGAAGTCGAGCTGGGCGCGCGCTTGTTCGAGCGCAGCACCCGGCGGATCCTGCTGACGGAAGTGGGGCGGCTCTACCTGGACACCGCGCGCCAGGTCCTGCAGCGGCTGGAGGAGGCCGGCGAGGAAATCGAGCAGTTGCAGCATGGCCTGCGCGGCAACCTGAAAATCACCGCGCCGCTGGCCTATGGGCAGGCCTTTCTCGACCAGGTGTGTGGCGGTTTCCTCGAGCAGTACCCGCAGATCGACCTGCAAGTGGACCTGTGCGACGAGTTCGTCAACCTGCTGGAAAGCGGCTACGACCTGGCCCTGCGCGAAGGCCATGACGACCTGCCGGGGTTGATCGCCCGGGTGGTCGGCAGCAATTGCCTGGCCTTGTGCGCCAGCCCGGCCTACCTGGCGCGCAAGGGCGTGGCGGTGACGCCGCAGACCCTCGACGACCACGAATGGCTGCTCTATCGCCATCCCTTGCTCAGCCGCGAGTTCTGGTGGGTCGAGCGGGACGGGCAGCGCTTGAGCTTGCTGCAACCTCGGGCGCCGCGGCTGCGCAGCGACAATTACGACCTGCTGCTGGCCAATGCCCTGGCCGGGCGCGGGCTGCTGCACACCCCGTTGTGGAGCGCCGCGCCTTACCTGGCCGACGGCCGCCTGGTGCGGGTGATGGCCGACTACGCCATCGACCCCGACTGCTTCGGGCCGCACATCCTCGCGGTCTACCCCAGCCATCGGCGGGCCACGGCCAAGGTGCTGGCGTTCATCGATTACATCAGCGCGTTCCTGGCGAGCCGTGGCCTGGGCTGACTGGCGGTTCTTGTCAGGAAAATCCGGGAGGAGTACAAATGTACTCCATGACCACTTTGTCTCCCCGCCGCAGTGCCATCCTGACCTTTATCCGCGAGCGCATCGCCGAACATGGCCAGCCCCCGAGCCTCGCTGAAATCAGCGAGGCCTTCGGCTTCGCCTCGCGCAGCGTGGCGCGCAAGCATGTCGTGGCTTTGACCGAAGCCGGCTTCATCGAGGTCAACCCCAACCAGGCCCGGGGCATCCGCCTGCTCAACCAGCCGCCACGTCCCGAACTGCTCGACATCCCGGTGCTCGGCCGGGTCGCCGCCGGCCTGCCGATCGGCGCCGATGCCGAGGTGCACAGCCGCTTGCTGCTCGACCTGGCGCTGTTTTCCCGCACCCCCGATTACCTGCTGCGGGTCCAGGGCGACTCGATGATCGAGGACGGCATCCTCGACGGCGACCTGGTGGCGGTGCGCCGCGACAGCGAGGTGCGCAACGGCCAGATCGTGGTGGCGCGGCTGGACGGCGAGGTCACCATCAAGCGTTTCGAGCGCCTGGCCGATGGCGTGCGCCTGTTGCCGCGCAACCCGGCCTATGCGCCGATCCTGATCGGCGAGGACCGCGACCTGGCCATCGAAGGGGTGTTCTGTGGCCTGGTGAGGCAAGGCTGATGGGCGCCGTCGTGGCACTGGAGACGCTGTTCAATGCCGGCCGGGTGTGGAAGGGCCGCCCGACGGCGCCCGCCGCCAGCCCGCAGCCCACCGGCCACGCCATGCTGGACGCGGCCTTGCCCGGCGGCGGCTGGCCGGAAGCGGCGCTGACGGAAATCCTCATCGCCGCCCAGGGTGTCGGCGAGCTGCAACTGCTGTGGCCGACCCTGGCCCGGCTCTCGGCCGCCGGCGAACGCATCGTGCTGGTGGCGCCGCCCCATGTGCCGTACCCCCAGGCCTGGCAGAGCGCCGGGGTCGACCTGCGCCAGCTGGCGGTGATCCAGGCCGGCGAACGGGATGCCCTGTGGGCCGCCGAGCAGTGCCTGCGTTCGGGCAGTTGCGGGGCTGTGCTGTGCTGGCCGCAACAGGCCGACGACCGTGCCTTGCGGCGTTTGCAGGTGGCGGCCGAGACCGGCCAGACCCTGGCCTTTGCCTACCGCTCCCTCAAGGACGCCCTCAACCCTTCGCCGGCGGCCCTGCGCCTTGCCGTGGAGGCGCGGCCGGCGCAGTTGCGGGTGCTCAAGTGCCGTGGTGGCCTGGCCCATTCGGCGCCGATCGCCTTCGCCCCGGGGGCCTGAGGTTGCCATGCGCTGGGTCTGTATTCTGTTCCCGCAATTGGCGCTGGACGCGGCGCTGCGCCAGCGCCCCGAACCGGAGGCCGCGCTGGCGCTGCTCAGCGGGACGCCGCAGCGCCGGGTGATCCAGGCGGTGAATGCCGCGGGCCGCGAGCTGGGGTTGCGCCCCGGGCAGTCGTTGACCGCCGCCCAGGCCCTGAGCAAGGACTTCGCCAGCGCCGAGTACGACGCCGAGGAAATCGCCCGTTGGCAGCAGTTTCTCGCGGCCTGGGCCTACCGCTTCAGCTCCCAGGTCAGCGTGTTTTACCCGCGCACCCTGGTGTTCGAGATCGAGTCGAGCCTGAGCCTGTTCGGCCCCTGGCCGCAGCTGGAGGCGCGCCTGCGCCAGGAACTGACGGTGCTGGGTTTTCGCCACCGCATCGTCAGCGCGCCGAATCCGGCGGCGGCCCGGGTGCTGGCCAATGCCTACGACGGGCTGGCGGTGACCGACCTGGAGCAATTGCGCCAGGCCCTGGGGCGCATGCCCGTGGAGCGTCTCGGCCTGCCGTCGGGCACGGCCACAGCCTTGTCGCGCATGGGCCTGCGCACCTTCGTCCAGGTGCGTGGGCTGCCGCGGGACACCCTGGCCCGGCGTTTCGACGCGGGCCTGCTCAAGCACCTGGACACTCTTTTGGGCGAGCGCTCCCTGGCGCTGGCGTTCTATCAGCCGCCGGACCGTTTCGATCTGCGCATCGAATTGAATTTCGACGTGCTGTCCCATCAGGCCCTGCTGTTTCCCCTGCGCCGCCTGGCCTGCGATCTGGCGGCGTTTCTCTGTGGCCGTGACAGCGGGGTGCAGCGCTTCGAGCTGCACCTGGAGCATGTCGAGCGGCCCGACACCCTGGTCAAGGTCGGCCTGCTCAGCGCCGAGCGCGAGCCGGGGATGCTGTTCGAACTGGCGCGCGGGCGCCTGGAGCAGGTCCAGGTGCCGGCGCCGGTACGTGGCGTGCGCCTGGTGGCCGAGGATTTGCCGCGCTTCGTGCCGCAGCACCGCGAACTGTTCGACGAGCGCCCGCAGCAATCCCTGCCCTGGGAGCAGCTGCGCGAGCGCCTGCGCGCCCGCCTGGGGGACGAAGCGGTGCATGGCTTGCGCTTCCACTCGGACCACCGTCCCGAATGCAGCTGGCAGCCGGTCGGCGACAGCCAGGCTTGCCCGCTGTTGCCCGGGCCCCGGCGCCCGGGCTGGCTGCTGCGCGAGCCGCTGGTGCTGCCAGAAGGGGCGGCGCACATCCTCATGGGGCCGGAACGCATCGAGTCCGGCTGGTGGGACGGCGGCGACGTGCGCCGCGATTACTACCTGATCGAAACCCGCGGCGGCCAGCGGGGCTGGGCGTATCGCCCGGTGGGCGAGGCGGTACCCTTGCTGTTGCAGGGCTGGTTCGCATGAAGGGCTACGCCGAACTGCACTGCCTGTCGAACTTCAGTTTCCAGCGCGGTGCCTCCAGTGCCCGCGAGCTGTTCGAGCGGGCGGCGGCCCAGGGCTACCAGGCCCTGGCGATTACCGACGAATGCAGCCTGGCCGGTATCGTCCGGGCCTGGCAGGCCTCCAGGGACAGCAATCTACCGCTGATCGTCGGCAGCGAAATGCGCCTCGACAACGGTCCCAGGCTGGTGCTGCTGGTGGAGAACCTGGAGGGTTACCAGGGCCTGTGCCGGCTGATCACCCGTGGCCGGCGCCGGGCGCAGAAGGGCCAGTACCAGCTGCTGCGAGAGGACTTCGAACAACCCTTGCCGGGGCTGTTGGCCCTGTGGCTGGCGGACGAGCAGCCACAGGAGCAACAGCAGGAAACCGGACGCTGGTTGCAACAGGTGTTCGCCGACCGGCTGTGGCTGGCGGTGGAGCTGCACTGCGGCCAGGACGATCAGCGGCGCCTGGGCGAATGGCTGGCGCTGGCCCGAGGGCTGGGCATTGCCGCCGTGGCCTGCGGCGATGTGCATATGCATGTGCGTGGGCGGCGGGCCTTGCAGGACACCATGACCGCGATCCGCCATCACGTGCGGGTGGCCGAGGCCGGCCAGCGCCTGCACCCCAATGGCGAGCGGCATTTGCGCAGTATCGAGGCGTTGCAGGGGCTGTATCCGCCGGCCCTGCTGGAGGAGTCGCTGAAGATCGCCGAGCGCTGCCATTTCGACCTCGGGCAGTTGCACTACCAATATCCCCGGGAGCTGGTGCCGCAAGGGCAGACGCCCGCCAGCTGGCTGCGTGAGCTGACCGAACGCGGCATCGTCAAGCGCTGGCCCGGGGGCGCCAAGCCCAAGGTGCTCAAGCAGATCGACGATGAGTTGAAGCTGATCACCGAGCTGGGGTACGAGAGCTATTTCCTCACGGTGCACGACATCGTCAACTTTGCCCGCGGCCAGTCGATCCTCTGCCAGGGCCGGGGCTCGGCGGCCAACTCGGTGGTGTGTTTCGCCCTGGGCATCACCGAGATCGACCCGGACCGCTCGACCCTGCTGTTCGAGCGTTTTCTCTCTCGCGAGCGCAACGAGCCACCGGATATCGACGTGGACTTCGAGCACGATCGCCGCGAGGAAGTCCTGCAGTACGTGTTCCAGCGTTACGGCCGCCATCGCGCCGCGCTGACCGCGGTGGTCAGCACCTACCACGGCGCCGGCGCGGTGCGCGATGTGGCCAAGGCCCTGGGCCTGCCGCCGGACCAGGTCAACGCCCTGGCCGATTGCTGCGGCCACTGGAGCGACACGCCGCCGGCCGTCGAGCGCCTGCGGGAGGCCGGCTTCGACCCGGACAGCCCGGTGCTGCGCCGGGTCCTGAGCCTGACCGGGCAACTGATCGGCTTTCCCCGGCACCTGTCCCAGCACCCCGGCGGCTTCGTGATTTCCGAGCAGCCGCTGGACACCCTGGTGCCGGTGGAAAACGCGGCCATGGCCGAGCGCACCATCATCCAGTGGGACAAGGACGACCTGGACGCGGTCGGGCTGCTCAAGGTGGACGTGCTGGCGCTGGGCATGCTCAGCGCGATTCGCCGCTGTTTCGATCTGATCCATGGCTATCGGGACCAGCGGCTAAGCCTGGCCAGCATCCCCGCCGAGGACCCGGCCACCTACGAAATGATCGGCCGCGCCGACACCATCGGCGTGTTCCAGATCGAGTCGCGGGCGCAGATGTCGATGCTGCCCCGGCTCAAGCCGAAGAACTTCTATGACCTGGTGATCGAGGTGGCCATCGTCCGGCCGGGGCCGATCCAGGGCGGCATGGTCCATCCGTACCTGCGCCGGCGTGACAAGAAGGAGAAGGTGACCTATCCCTCGGCGGAGCTCAAAGAGGTGCTGCAGCGAACCCTGGGCGTGCCGCTGTTCCAGGAGCAGGTGATGCAGATCGCCATTGTCGCCGCCGACTACACCCCCGGCGAGGCCGACCAGTTGCGCCGCTCCATGGCCGCCTGGAAACGCCATGGCGGCCTGGAGCCCCATCGCCTGCGCCTGCGCGACGGCATGCGCGCCAATGGCTACAGCGACGAGTTCGCCGCGCAGATCTTCGAGCAGATCAAGGGCTTCGGCAGCTATGGGTTTCCCGAATCCCACGCCGCCAGTTTCGCCTTGCTGACCTATGCCAGCTGCTGGCTCAAATGCCATGAGCCGGCGGCCTTCGCCTGCGCCCTGATCAACAGCTGGCCCATGGGTTTCTACAGCCCCGACCAGATTCTCCAGGACGCGCGCCGGCATCAGTTGGCGATTCGTCCGGTGGACGTGCGCGCCAGCACCTGGGATTGCAGCCTGGAACCGCTGGCCGGCGCGCAGCCGGCGTTGCGCCTGGGGCTGCGGATGATCAAGGGCTTTCGCGAAGACGACGCGCGGCGGATCGAGGTGGCGCGTGGGCATGGCCCGTTTGTCGACATCGCCGACCTCGGGCAACGGGCGCGCCTGGACAGCCGCGCCCAGGAACTGCTGGCCGATGCCGGCGCCCTGCGCGGGCTGGCCGGGCACCGGCATCGGGCGCGCTGGGAAGTGGCGGGGGTGCAGCAACAGCTCGGCCTGTTCGCCGGCCTGCCGCGCCAGGAGGAAGCGCCGGTGGTCTTGCCGCGCCCGACGGTCGGCGAAGACCTGCAGGCCGATTACCTGAGCGTCGGCACCACCCTGGGGCCGCATCCGCTGGCCTTGTTGCGGGGCGAGCTCAAGGCCCGGCGCTGTCGCAGTTCCCGCGAGCTGCTGGAGGTCGAGCACGGGCGCCCGGTGAGCGTCGCCGGGCTGGTCACCGGGCGCCAGCGACCGGGCACCGCCAGCGGCGTGACCTTCGTCACCCTGGAAGACGAGTTCGGCAACGTCAACGTGGTGGTCTGGCGCGACCTGGCCGAACGCCAGCGCAAGGTCCTGGTGGGCGCGCAGTTGCTCAAGGTCGACGGCACCCTGGAAACCGAAGGCGAGGTCCGCCACCTGATCGCCGGCCGCCTGAGCGACCTCAGCGACCTGCTGAGCGGTATCACCGTGCGCAGCCGCGATTTCCGCTGATGTAGCCACTGCCGCAGGCTGCGACAAGGCTGAAGGCCTTCAGCGATCTTGAGACTTTTACGGCCGTTCCGGCCAATCGCAGCCTGCGGCAGCGGCTACGGGACTGAGTTGTCTGACCGGCGTCATGGCGACTGGTCCGACAATCGCGAAAATGCGGTGAAACCATCCGCGTGGCCCGTGCTCCAAACTTGAGTACCTGTCCGTGGCGTTCGGGGCGCGGCCGGGAATGCCGTCATTCAATCGTGTTCACTGGGTCAAGCGATGTCGTTCTTATCCGATCCTCATGGTTGCCAGGGCTGGAGAGGCGAAATGGCCGGGCGCATCCAGGCGTTCGACTGGTCCGTCACCGAGCTGGGCGCGCTGGAGCACTGGTCGTCGAGCCTGTGCAGCGCCGTGCAGTTGCTGCTGGCCTCGCCGGTGCCGCTGGTCATGCTCTGGGGCCGTTCGGGCTACATGATCTACAACGATGCCTACGCCGAATTCGCCGGCGGCCGGCATCCGTACCTGCTCGGCCGCCAGGTGGAGCTGGGCTGGCCGGAAGTGGCGGATTTCAACCGCCATGTGCTGGACACCTGCCTGGCGGGCGGGACCCTGTCGTACTGCAACAAGGAGCTGGTCCTGCTGCGCAACGGCCAGCCGGAACATGTCTGGATGGACCTCTACTACAGTCCGGTGGCCGGCGACGACCAGGCGCCGGCCGGGGTCATGGCGATCGTGGTCGAGACCACCGCCCACGTGCTGTCCGAGCAGCGCCGCCAGGAAGTCGAAAACGCCTACCGCGCGGAAAACGAGCGGGTGCAACTGGCGCTCAATGCCGGGGCGCTGCTGGGTTCCTTTGTCTGGGACATCAAGGCCGACCGCCTGTCGGGCGACGAGCGTTTTGCCCGGACCTTTTCCTACCCGCTGGAGCAGTCGCTGGACGACCTGTCGATGGCGGTCGCCGACGGCCGGGTGCACCCCGAGGATCTGCCGCGGATCAAGGAACAGGCGGCCTACAGCGTGCAAAAGGGCGTGCCCTACAACGCCGAATACCGCATCCGCCGGGAGGACGGCAGTTACCTGTGGGTCATGGGCTGTGGCCGTTGCGAGTTCGACGACGCAGGACAGGCCTTGCGCTTTCCCGGCGTGTTGATCGATATCCACGAACGCAAGATGGCCGAAGAGTCGCTGCTGCAACTGACGCGCAACCTCGAGCAGCGGGTGGCCGAGGAGGTCAACGCGCGGGTCTCGGCTGAGGAGCAGCTGCGCCAGGCGCAGAAGCTCGAAGCCATTGGCGGCATGACCGGTGGCGTGGCCCACGACTTCAACAACCTGCTGCAAGTGATCGCCGGCAACCTGCACTTGCTGGCGCGCCATGAGCCGGACAATACCAATGTGCAGCGCCGGGTCGGCGCGGCCATTACCGCGGTCGAGCGCGGCGCCAAGCTGTCCGCGCAATTGCTCGCGTTCGCCCGGCGCCAGCCGCTGTCGCCCGAGGTCTACAACCCCCGCCGGATTCCCGACAGCCTGAGTGAGTTGCTGCAACGGGCCCTCGGCGAAACCATCGACATCGATGTGCAACTGCCGGCGAAGCCCTGGTGCATCAAGGTCGATCGCAGCCAGTTGGAAAACGCCTTGCTCAACCTGGCGATCAACGCCCGCGACGCCATGAAGGGCGAGGGCACCATCGGCATCCGTGGCGAAAACCTGGTGCTCGACCGCGGTTTCTGCGCCGGCAAGGGCATCAGTCCCGGTGACTACCTGTGCCTGTCGGTGGCCGATACCGGCGATGGCATGCCCCCCGAGGTGCTCAAGCAGGCGTTCGAGCCGTTTTTCACCACCAAGCGCGACGGCCAGGGCACCGGGCTGGGACTGAGCATGGTGTTCGGTTTCGTCAAGCAGAGCGGCGGTCATATCGAGATGCTCAGCACGCCAGGGCAGGGCACCATGGTGCGCATGTATTTCGTGCGCAGCACCGAGCCGGAACCGGGAGAGGCGCCCCGGCGCGGGCAGCGGCCTGGCCATGGCCAGGAAACCATCCTGGTGGTGGAGGACAACGAGGACGTCCGCGCGGCGGCGGTCGAGCTGCTGGAGAGCGCCGGCTACAAGGTGCTGGTGGCGGCCAATGGCGATGCGGCCATGCAACTGCTGCTGAGCGGCGCCCGGGTCGAGCTGATCTTCACCGATGTGGTGATGCCCGGTCTGATCAAAAGCACCGACCTGGCGCTCTGGGCCAAGACCCAGTCGCCGGCGGTGGCGGTGCTGTTCACCTCGGGGCATACCCGCGACATCATTTCCTGCAATCACCAGCTCAGCCCGGACACCCACCTGCTGAGCAAGCCCTACAGCCCGGACGCCCTGACCGCCATGGTCAGGTCGGTGCTGGAGGCGTAAGGCCATAAGCGGGAAAAAGTCCGCCGAACGTTCGACATCCGCGGTTGCTCAAAACCCCGGGCCCATGCACCCTGCATCTCGGTCGGGTGGCTGCCTGTCGCCGGTGCTGGCGCCGTGGGGCTTTCTGACTTGACCTCTGTTCCGACACCTCCGATACAAGGCTGCCCCATGACTTCAGCGCGCAACACGCCTTCGCCACAGGTATTGTCTTCCTTGCCCGCGAACAGCTCGGGTTTTGTCAGGGTGCGCGGCGCCCGCGAACACAACCTGCGCAACGTCGACGTGGATATTCCCCGCGATGCGCTGGTGGTGTTCACCGGGGTCTCCGGCTCCGGCAAATCGTCCCTGGCGTTCTCGACCCTGTATGCCGAGGCCCAGCGCCGCTACTTCGAATCGGTGGCGCCCTACGCCCGGCGCCTGATCGATCAGGTCGGGGTGCCGGATGTCGACGCCATCGAAGGCCTGCCGCCGGCGGTGGCCCTGCAACAGCAGCGCGGCACGCCGAGCACCCGCTCTTCGGTGGGCAGCGTCACCACCTTGTCCAGCCTGATCCGCATGCTCTATTCCCGGGCCGGCAGCTATCCGCCGGGGCAGCCGATGCTCTACGCCGAAGACTTCTCGCCCAACACCCCGCAAGGGGCCTGCCCCAACTGTCACGGCCTGGGCCGGGTCTACGAGGTCAGCGAGGCGTCCATGGTCCCGGACCCTTCGCTGACCATCCGCCAGCGCGCGGTGGCGTCCTGGCCGCTGGCCTGGCAGGGGCAGAACCAGCGCGACATCCTCGTGACCCTGGGCTACGACGTCGATATTCCCTGGCGCGACCTGCCGCAAGAACAGCGCGACTGGATCCTGTTCACCGAAGAAACCCCGACCGTGCCGGTGTACGCCGGGCTGACCCCGGAGCAGACCCGCGAGGCCCTCAAGCGCAAGCAGGAACCGAGCTACATGGGCACCTTCAGCGGGGCCCGGCGCTATGTGCTGCACACCTTCACCCATTCGCAAAGCGCGCTAATGAAAAAGCGCGTGTCGCAGTTCATGCTCGGCAGCCCGTGCCCGCTGTGCGAGGGCAAGCGCCTGAAGCGCGAGGCGCTGTCGGTGACCTTCGCCGGCCTCGACATCGGCGAGCTGTCGCAGATGCCCCTGCTGCAACTGGCCGAGGTGCTCAAGCCGGTGGCCGCCCAGGCTTACCTGGAACAGGCCGAGGAGGTCGGCGAGGTCTGGAGCCACGAACAGACCCAGGCCGCGCGCCAACAACGGATCGCCCAGGGCGCGCCGGGGCATGTTGGAGGGCCGGATGTGCGGCACACGCCGAACCTGTCCCTGGAAAAACGCCTGGCCGCGCAACGCATCGCCCAGGACCTGCTGGAGCGGGTCAGCACCCTGACTGGCCTGGGCCTGGGGTACCTGGCCCTGGAGCGCAGCACGCCGACCCTGTCGTCCGGCGAGTTGCAGCGTCTGCGCCTGGCGACCCAGCTGGGTTCGCAACTGTTCGGGGTGATCTACGTGCTCGACGAGCCTTCGGCCGGCCTGCACCCGGCGGACGCCGAGGCGTTGTTCGAGGCCTTGCAGCAGCTCAAGGCCTCGGGCAATTCGCTGTTTGTGGTCGAGCACGACCTGCAGACCATGCGCCGCGCCGACTGGCTGATCGATGTCGGCCCGGCGGCGGGCGAGCAGGGCGGCCAGGTGCTGTACAGCGGTCCGCCGGCGGGGTTGGCCCAGGTCGCGCAGTCGCAGACCCGCGCCTACCTGTTCGCCGAGCAGGCGCCGGCCCGCCGTACCGCGCGCCAGGCCCAGGGTTGGCTGCGCCTGGAGGGCATCAGCCGCAACAACCTGAAGGACCTGAGCGCGGAATTCCCCTTGGGCTGCTTTACCGCGGTGACCGGAGTTTCAGGTTCCGGCAAGTCGAGCCTGGTCAGCCAGGCCTTGCTGGAACTGGTGGGCGCGCACCTCGGGCGGCCGCAGGGCAACGAAGAGCCGGAGGAGCTGAACCTGGAGGACGACGCCCCGCAGGCCAGCAGCGGCGAAGTCACCGCCGGGCTGGAGCGGATCAAGCGCCTGGTGCAAGTGGACCAGAAACCCATCGGCCGCACCCCGCGCTCGAACCTCGCGACCTACACCGGGCTGTTCGACCACGTGCGCAAGCTGTTCGCCGCCACCCCCGAGGCGCGCGTGCTGGGCTACGACGCCGGGCAGTTCTCCTTCAACGTCGCCAAGGGCCGTTGCCCGGCCTGCGAAGGCGAAGGTTTTGTCAGCGTCGAATTGCTGTTCATGCCCAGCGTCTATGCGCCGTGCCCGACCTGCCACGGCGCGCGTTACAACCCGCAGACCCTGGCTATCAAGTGGCACGGCCTGGACATCGCCCAGGTCCTGCAACTGACGGTGCAGGAGGCGGTCGAGGTGTTCGCCGGACAGGCGAGCATCCGCCGTTCCCTGGAAGTCTTGCGCGATATCGGCCTGGGCTACCTGCGCCTCGGCCAGCCCGCTACCGAGCTGTCCGGTGGCGAAGCGCAGCGGATCAAGCTGGCCACCGAGCTGCAGCGCAACCCCCGCGGCGCCACCCTGTATGTGCTGGACGAGCCGACCACCGGCCTGCATCCGCGGGATGTCGATCGCCTGCTGGAACAACTGGACAACCTGGTGCGGGCCGGCCACAGCGTGGTGGTGGTCGAACACGAAATGCGCGTGGTGGCCCAGGCCGATTGGGTGATCGATATCGGCCCGGGCGCTGGCGACCAGGGCGGTAAAGTGGTGGTCAGCGGGACGCCACAACAGGTGGCCAGGCACCGCAAGAGCCGCACCGCGCCATTCCTGGCCCAGGCCCTGGGGTGAGCCTTCGTTGAGCCGTCGGCCATGGCGGGTTGTTGGGGCTGGCGGTGGGTCGCGGGCAGTGCCGCTGTAGGCGACGAACGGTTACCGCTGGTCTGATTGGCGGTCGACAGACAGCGGTGGTCGAGGTCATTCTGGTAACTGGCAAGCGCGTGTAAATGGGCTTGCTACCGATCAACAAACGGAGGTGTTTCATGCCGGTGCCCCATGACCTGTATCAGGACCTGAGCTACAGCAAAGAAGACATTCAACAGCGTCGGGCCAATGACCCGCACTTGAATGCCTTGTTCGATAAATACTCCAGCATTGATGATCAGGTGCTCAAAGCGGAGGCCGCGGCGGCCGCTGACGAGGAGCTGAAACGACTCAAGGAAAAGCGGCTGCTGATCAAGGATGAAATCTCCGAGAAGCTGACTGCCCGCTTCTGACCCCGACCCTGTCCTGAGCGAGATGTCCCGAGGCTTCGGGCGTCTCGCCAGGTTCTGCGCAATCCAGAGCATTGGCTGCTCTTTCCGCTATTTGCCCGTTTACTCCCCTGTATCGACCCGCACCCTTGGCGAGACGCGCCCGAGTCGGGCGCGCCTGTTTCAGCGCCTGCCTGCCTCAAGGGCACTCGCAGGTGCTCGGGCCGAATACCGGGCCTGCGCAGGGATCTTCGGATGGTCCGAATACCGGGCACGCGGCCAGCGCCGACAGGGATGAAGTGAGCAGCAGGGAAGCCAGGAGGATTTTGATTTTCATGGGGGTATCCACTCTCAATGTGATGGGAATCAATCGGATTCGATTGTTTGTCTTTCCTTGGTGGGCGCCTGTGACGGCGCCGCGCGGGACAGCTTAGATCAGAATCTGGCGAGCATGCCGGTGCCCATGCCGTTATCGCATCAAGGCGCCTTTGACAGCGCGACGCTCAGCGGCAGGCGTGCCATATGCGTGGCCTTGATCGAGCCGAAGTACAGGGCGTCGGCGTATTCGCGCACCGTGGTGATGGGCGCGTAGTTGCCGGCGCTGGCGTCCTGCAGGTTGGCGATGACCTGGCCCTGGGTATCCAGGCCGAGGACGAAGCCGCGTTTTTCCACCGGCTTGGGCAGCAGGGTCATGGCCCGCACGATCATCTTGCGCACCCGCGGGTAGGGCGCGGTGCCGTCCAGCAGGACATTGCGCGGGGCGTAGAGCGCCACCCAGAAACGCCCCTGGCCGTTGAAGCTGAGGTTGTCCGGCAGCCCCGGCAGGTTGTCGATGAACAGGTCGTGGGTGCCGGCCTTGGCGCCGCTGAGCCAGTAGCGGCTGATCCGGTAGGCGCCGGTTTCGTTGACCAGCACATAGGCTTCCTGGGGCCCGAGGGCGACGCCGTTGGCGAACTCCAGGCCGTCCAGCAACTGTTCGGTCTGGCCGGTCTGGAAGTCATAGCGCAGCAGGCGCCCGTCGCCGCCGTGCTCGATGACCGCCTCGCCATCCTGGCCGTAGCCCCAGCGGCTGGTGGCGTCGCTGAAGTAGGCATAACGCCCGGCGGCGTCCACCGCCACATCGTCGGTAAAACCGAAGGGCAGGCCGTTGGCGGAGGTGGTGAGGGTGCTCAGCTGCCCCTTGGCGTCCAGCGCCAGCAGGCCCTTGACCGCGTCGGCGATGATCAGCCGGCCATCCGGATGTCGGGCCAGGCCCAGGGGGCGCCCGCCGGTATTGGCCAGTACCTGCAGGGCGCTGCCGTCCAGGGCGGTGCGAATCACCCGCCCGTCATGCAGGCCGCTGATCAGCGAGCCGTCTTCCAGCAGCAGGGCTTCCGGCCCGTCGATATTCAGCGCGCCCACCGCCTGCAGGCCCTTGAGCTTCTGGTTCTCGGCGTACAGGCCGCTTTTCAGTGAAGGCGCTGGCGACGGGGTCCAGGCCAATGGCTGGACCTTGGTCGGCATCAGCAGCAGAAAGGCGCCGATGGCGATGACCACGACCAACAGCAGATGGCGAAACTTGATCCGACGGGGTGCGACGGGCTTCATCGAGGGCGGCTCCTGGGTGATGGGTTCAGGTCGTGCTCTGCGGCGCGACGTCGGCGCCCCGGGGAATTGCCCGTTGCGCCATTTCGCACAAGGCTAGCAGGGAGTCGGCGGACTCCCGTTCTATCCGCCTTCTGAATAACAGGCGATTGCCCAGGCGCATCAGCAGGCCGGTAAAGCGGTATTCCAGGGTGCGGATAAACCGCGTGCGGTGGGCGTCCAGCGCCTGGCACTCGTAGGTCACCACCAGCTCCAGGCCATGATCGCCCTTGGCCGCAGCGCTCCAGCGCTGCCCGGGCAGGTACTCGTCGACCTGCCAGCTCAGGTGCCCGCTGCGCCCGCCTGCGTGGATGTCTTCCTCGAAGCGCGCGCCGGCGGGCAGGGCCCCGGCCGGACCCTGGACCTTCAATGAAGACGGGTGCCACTCCGGCCAGCGGCTGGAGGCGCAGGCATAGTCGAGCAGGGCCACCGGGTTGCGCGGAATATCGATCTGATGCTGCATGCGGGTCATGGACGAGGACCTTGTCGATAGAGAGGAGGTAGCGGGTTCCGGCTCCCAGTACAGGGTGCCGAACAGGTAATCCATCAGCGGCAGGACGATGTTGAAATTGCGCTCCTGCATCAGCTCGCGACGGTGATGCAGCTCATGCAGGCGGCGCATCTGGCGGATCCATGGCAGCCGTGCCAGCGGGTGTTCGGGCGGCAAGTGTTCGCAGGCATGGAACACCTCGTAGGCCAGGTAACCGATCAGGGTGCAGCTGGCGAACAGCGCCGCGACATTGGCATTCCACAACTGCAGCAGCCACCACAGCGGCAGGGCGAACAGCAGGCTGTGGACCACGATCAGCCAGGCCGGAAACAGGATCACCCGCCAGTCCCGGGGGCCGTCGTAGGTCATGTACCCGGGCACGAAGAAACTGTGGTGATCGCCGCTGTGGCGGGCGTAGAACATCCGCGCGAAGGCCTGTTTATGGTGGCCCAGCCAGCGGTGCACGACGTAGATGCACAGGTTGAAGAACAGCAGCGCCACCGGCACCGCCAGCCACTCCAGGGGCTGTACCTGGTGCAGGGTGCTCCACAGCAGGGCGATGCACGCGATGCCATAGGCCAGCACGAAACCGCCGTGCAGCCACGGGTTGTAGCGCGGATGAACCGCGGCGCGGTAACGCTCGCGAAATGCCAGGGTGGTTTGCCTCAAGGCCGTTCTCCTGTGGGTTTTTATTGTTCTTGTTGACAGCAGATTAGTCCTGCTCGAATTATCCAGCTAATGGATATTCGGAATGGGCATTATTCATGAAGCTGAATTTGCGACGCCTGGATCTCAACCTGCTCTTGGTGTTCGACGCGCTGATGCAGGAGCAGAACCTGTCCCGCGCGGCGGTACGCCTGAACCTCAGCCAGCCGGCCGTGAGCAACGCCCTGGCGCGCCTGCGCAGCCAGCTCGACGAGCCGCTGTTCATCCGCACCGCGCGGGGCATGCAGCCGACGCCGCGGGCCCATGTGCTGCACGGTTCGGTGCGCCAGGCCCTGCGCCTGCTGCAGGAAGGCCTGGACCCTGGCAGCGAGTTCGACCCGGCGGCCTCCGACCAGACCTTTACCCTGTCGATGAACGACTACGCCCAGGCGCGCCTGTTGCCGGCGTTGTCACGCCGTTTGCAAAGCGCCGCGCCCAAGGTCCGCCTGGCGGTGCGCAGCGATGCCGCCGACTCCCTGCCGGCCTGGCTGACCACCGGGATGCTCGACCTGGCGGTGGACTACCTGTACTTCGACGATCCCGACCTCTGCTACCAGCCGCTGCTGGAAGAGCAACTGGTGGTGATCGGCCGTATCGACCACCCGGCCTTCGAGCCACAGCTCGGCCTCAAGGCCTATGAACAGAGCCAGCACGTGGCGATCCCGGACCGGGGCGGGCGCGGCTCGCCGCTGGAGATCGTCCTCGGTTCGGCCAAGGTCCAGCGCCATGTGCAGCTGTTCGTCCCGCATTACCTGAGCATTCCCTTGATCGTCGCCCAGTCGGATTTGCTGGGCACGGTGCCGCGGCGCCTGGCGGAGCACTTCTGCGCGCTGATGCCGATCCGCATCGCCGAGCTGCCCTTGGTGGCGCCGCCGGTGCAGGTCAGCCTGATCTGGCATCGCCAGCAGGAGCGGGGGCCGGGGCATCGCTGGCTGCGCGAGGAGATCATCGCCCTGGCCGCCCGGTTCGTGCAGCAGCCGGAGCTGTCCGGGCGCTGATGACAAAAAACCAACAAAAGATTAAGACGAGTCTGATTGGCACCGCGGACACCGCCTGTATCCTTTGGGGCCCGCTTGACGAGCAGCCGTGCTGACTCAGAGGCGCCAACCCATTGGAGATTGCATGCGTCACTCGATTCTGAACATTGCCCTGGCAGCCAGCTGCCTCTTTGGCCTGGCCGGGCAGACCGCCATGGCGGCGGTGGATGCCAGCCAGTACGTGGAACTCAAGGATGCCGTGCCGCAGGTCGTGCCCGGCAAGATCGAAGTGGTGGAACTGTTTTCCTACGGCTGCGGCCACTGCTACAACCTCGAAGCCTCGATCAACCCCTGGGCCGCCCAGCTTCCCGAAGACGTGAACTTCGTCAAGCTGCCGGCCATGTTCGGCGGGATCTGGGATGTCTACGGCCAGCTGTACCTGACCCTGGCGACCATGGACGCCAAGCCCGAGGTGCACCACGCGGTATTCGAGGCGATCCACGGCGGCAACCGCCTGAAAACCCCCGAGGCCATGGCCGAGCTGCTCAAAGGCCAGGGCATCGAGCCGGCGAAGTTCCTCGCCACCTACAACTCCTTCGCCGTGCAGGCCAAGGTGATGGACGCGAAAAAACGCACCGCGGCCTACCAGGCCACCGGCGTGCCCTCGCTGGTGGTGGACGGCAAGTACCGCTTCGGCATGACCAACGACGGCGCCAAGGGCCTGTTCGCGGTGGCGGACCAGTTGATCGCCCAGGTGCGGGCGGCAAAATAAGCCCTCGATCCCCTGGCCGCTGTCCAGCCGGCGAGGCTCGACAGCGGCCCAAGGGCATCGAGCGGCAGTCAAAAAGGGCATCGCTAGCGATGCCCCTCACAAGCGCGGTCAGTCCTTGATCCGCGGCGCCTGCGGATGCGGGCTCGGGAACGCCTGCTCATAAGCGCGGCACAGGCGCAGCACCTGATCATCGGCAAACCGCGCCCCCACCACCTGCAGGCCCACCGGCAAGCCGTCCTCGGCGAAGCCGCACGGCACCGACGCGGCCGGTTGCTGGGTGAGGTTGAAGGGGTAGCTGAAGGGCGTCCATTCCATCCATTCGCCCAGGCCGGAACCCGGCGGCACGTTGTGCCCGGCGGCGAAGGCGGTGAGCGGCAGCATGGGCGAGACCAGCAGGTCGTAGCGCCTGTGGAACCCGGCCATGTGCGCCACCAGCGCCGCGCGGGCTTCCAGGGCCAGGGTGTAGTCGTGAAGGCTGATGCCTTGGCCCTGCCGGGCAATGCGCAGCAGGCCCGGGTCGAGCTGCTGGCGTTGCTCCTGGCTCAGTTGCCCGGCCAGCCGCGCGGCGCCGGCGAACCACAGGGTATTGAACAGTTCCAGCGGGTCGCTGAACCCCGGGTCGACCTGCTCGACGTCGGCGCCCAGTTGCGCCAGGCGTTCCACCGCCCGGGCCACCACCCGTGCTACCTGTGGTTGCACCTTCACGTAGCCGAAATCGGCGCTGTAGGCGATACGCAGGCCTTTGAGATCAGTGCTCTGCGGCAACCAGGGCGTGCTGCGTGGGGCCCCGGCAAGGCCGTCGCGGGCATCCGGGCGGGCGACGGTTTGCAGCATCAGCACCGCATCGTCGACGGTGCGGGTCATCGGCCCCAGGTGCGAGAGGATAGTCATGGCGCTGGCCGGCCACTGCGGCACGTAGCCGAAGGTCGGCTTGATCCCGAAGGTGCCGGTGAAGGCGCAGGGAATGCGGATCGAACCACCGGCATCGCTGCCCTGGTGCAGCACGCCGAGGTTCAGCGCGGCCGCGGCGGCCGCGCCGCCGGAGGAACCGCCGGCGGTGGTGCGGGTGTCCCAGGGGTTGCGGGTGATGCCGTACAGCGGGTTGTCGGTCACGCCTTTCCAGCCGAATTCCGGGGTGGTGGTCTTGCCCAGCAGCACCGCGCCGGCGTTGCGCATAAAGGCCGGGAAGGGCGCATCGACGTCCCAGGGGCCGCTGGCGGAGGTGGTTTTCGAGCCCTTGCGGGTGGGCATGCCACGGGTCAAGGTCAGGTCCTTGATCGAGGCCGGCACGCCGTCCAGCGCACCGCAGGGCTGGCCCTTGAACCAGCGCTGCTCGGAGGCTTTTGCCGCGTCCAGCGCGCCTTGCGGGTCGACATGGCAATAGGCGTTGACCTGCGGGTTGAAGCGCTCGATGCGCGCCAGGGCGTCTTCGGTCGCTTCCACCGGCGACAGGCGTTTGTCACGGTAATGGGCGAGCAGTTCGACGCCGCTCATCTCGGCGATTTCGCGGTGTCGGGTCATGCCGTCGCTCCTGCTTGCGCCGCGTTGACCATGGCCCGCAGCAACACGGCGCAACCGTCGGCCAGGTCCTGGGGCGCGGCGTTTTCGATTTCGTTGTGGCTGATGCCGCCTTCGCAGGGCACGAAGATCATTCCGGCCGGGCCCAGCTCGGCGATGAAGATCGCGTCGTGCCCGGCGCCGCTGACGATGTCCATATGGCTCAGGCCCAGCTGTTCGGCGCCCTGGCGTACCGCGGCGACGCAGGCGGGGTCGAAGTCCAGTGGCGGGAAATCGGCGGTGGGGGTCAGCTCGAAGCCCAGGCCGTGCTGCTGGCAGGTGTCCTCGATCACCTGGCGCACCTCGTCGACCATGGTTTGCAGTTTGTCGGCATGCAGGTGGCGCAGGTCGAGGGTCATCTGCACCTGGCCGGGAATCACGTTGCGCGAGCCCGGGTGCAGGCTCAGGCAGCCGACCGTGCCACAGGCGTGGGGCTGTTGCTCGTGGGCGATGCGGTTGACCGCGCTGACCACCTGGGCGGCGCCCACCAGGGCGTCCTTGCGCAGGTGCATCGGCGTCGGCCCGGCATGGGCCTCGACCCCGGTCAGGGTCAGGTCGAACCACTTCTGGCCGAGGCAGCCCATGACCACGCCTATGGTGGTCTGGCGGTCTTCCAGCACCGGGCCCTGTTCGATGTGCGCCTCGAAATACGCGCCCACCGGATGGCCGAGCACCGCCCGCGAGCCGGCATAACCGATGCGCCGCAACTCGCTGCCCACCGACAGCCCCTGTTCGTCCTGCTTGCGCAGGGTGTCGTCGAGGTCGAACTTACCGGCGAACACCCCGGAGCCCATCATGCACGGCGGGAAGCGCGAGCCTTCTTCGTTGGTCCAGACCACCACCTCGAGCGGCGCCTCGGTCTGCAGGCCGAGGTCGTTGAGGGTGCGGATCACCTCCAGGCCGGCCATCACCCCGTAGCAACCGTCGAACTTGCCGCCGGTGGGCTGGGTGTCGATATGGCTGCCGGTCATTACTGGCGGCAGCTGCGGGTTACGCCCGGCGCGGCGGGCGAAGATATTACCGATGCCGTCGATGCTGACGCTGCACCCGGCCTCTTCGCACCAGCGCACGAACAGGTCGCGGGCCTGGCGGTCGAGGTCGGTCAGGGCCAGGCGGCACACGCCGCCCTTGGCGGTGGCGCCCAGCTGCGCGAGGTCCATCAGCGATTGCCAGAGGCGTTCGCGGTTGACCAGCGGGGTGGCGTCTTGCAACGGGGGTACGGACACAATCGGACGGTTCATTTCACTCTCCCCTCAGGCGCTCAGGGCCAGGTAGCGGTTCTTGATGCTTGGGTCGGCGCGAAAGTCCGCGGCGCTGCCCTGGTAGACCACGCGCCCCTGTTCGAGGACGTAATGGCGGTCGGCGAGCTTGTCGCAGACCATCAGGTTCTGTTCCACCAGCAGCACCGGCAGGCCGTCGTCCTTGATCTTGCGCAGGATCTTCACCAGCTCGTCGACGATCACCGGGGCCAGGCCTTCGGTGGGTTCGTCGAGAATCAGCAGCTTGGGATCGTTGAGCAGGGCACGGGCGATGGCGAGCATCTGCTGCTCGCCGCCGGACAGCGCGTGGCCGGCGTTTTTGCGCCGCTCCTTGAGGCGCGGGAACATGCCGTAGACATCCTCCAGCTGCCAGCGGCTGCTCTTGCGCTGGGCGATGCGCAGGTTTTCCTCGACGCTGAGCAGGCGGAAGATGCCGCGGTGTTCCGGCACCAGCGCCAGGCCCTGGCGGGCGATCTCGAAGATCTTCTTGCCCACCAGCTCCTGGCCGTTGAAGCGGATCTGCCCCTGGCGCGGGCAGATGATCCCGAGAATGCTGCGCAGGGTCGTGGTCTTGCCTGCGCCGTTGCGCCCCAGCAGGGTCACCAGCTCGCCGGCGTCGACCTGCAGTGAGACGCCTTCGAGGACGTGGCTCTTGTCGTAGTAGGAATGGATATTCTCGACGGTCAGCATCAGGCGGCTTCTCCCAGGTAGGCGCTGCGCACGCGCTCGTCGGCGCGGACGAATTGCGGTGTGCCCTCGACCAGGATCTGGCCGTGGCTCATGACGGTGATGCGTTGGCTGATGGACATGACGATGCTCATGTTGTGTTCGATCAGCAGCACCGTGTGGTCGCGGCCCAGGTCGCTGATCAGCTGGGTCATAATCGGGATGTCGTCGATGCCCATGCCGGAGGTCGGCTCGTCGAGCATCAGCAGTTTCGGTCTGGAGCAGATCGACATGCCGACTTCCAGCACCCGCTGCTGGCCGTGGGACAGTTCGCCGGCGAGGGTGTCGGCGCGTGCCGTCAGTTGCAGGCGTTCGAGCACCTGGTCGGCCATCTCCAGATGTTCGCGGCGGCTGTCGACGTGGCGCCAGAAGTTCAGCGCCGCCAGGCCATCGCGGCCCTGGGCGGCCAGGCGCAGGTTTTCCCGCACGCTGAGGTTCTGGAACAGGCTGGTCAGTTGGAACGAACGGGCCATGCCCAGGCCGACCCGGCCGTGGGCCGGTTTCTTGATGATGTTCTTGCCGTTGAACAGGATCGCCCCGGCGGTGGCCTGGCGTTCGCCGGTCAGGCAGTGGAACAGGCTGGTCTTGCCGGCGCCGTTGGGGCCGATGATGGTGTGGATGGTGCCGGCCTCGACCTTCAGGTTGACGCCGTTGACCGCGTGGAAGGCGCCATAGGCCAGCTCCAGGTCCTGGGTTTGCAGCAGGTACTGCGTCATGACAGTTTCTCCTCGGTCGGCAGGGCCGCCTTGCGTGGCCCCCGGATGCGTTCGAACAGGCTCGACAGGCCGCCCCACAAACCGCCACGCATGAACACCACCACCAGGATCAGGATGATCCCCAGCAGCATCAGCCAGCGTGGCCAGAGGTCGGACAGGAACTCGCCGAGCAGCACGATGGAACCGGCGCCCAGCAGGGAGCCGAACAGCGAGCCGGTGCCGCCGACTATGGTCATGATCAGGATGTTTTCCGACATCGCCAGGTCGATGTTCGACAGCGGTACGAAATGCAGGAGCATGGCGTACAGCGCCCCGGCGATCCCGGTGACCGCGCCGGACAGCATGAACACCAGGATCTTGAAGTGCCGGGTGTCGTAGCCGATGGCGGCGGCGCGGGTTTCGTTCTCGCGGATCGCCATCAGCGTGCTGCCGAACGGCGAGGCGATCACCCGGCGCGCGCCGATGAAGATCAGCAGGAACAGCACCGCGACAAAGGCGTAGAAGTAGCGCGCATCGCCGAGCGACAGCAGCACGGTGTCGCCGAGGCGGATCTCCGGGCGCGGCACGCTGAGCAGGCCGTTGTCGCCGCCGGTCCAGTCGCTCAGGGTGTAGGCGATGAAGTAGGCCATCTGGCTGAAGGCCAGGGTCAGCATCACGAAGTAGATGCCGGTGCGCCGGATCGCCAGGGCGCCCACCAGCAACGCCAGCAACGCGCCCACCAGGGCCGCGCCGAACAGG
The DNA here is from genome assembly GCF_900109505.1 of Pseudomonas sp. NFACC41-3. Lineage (NCBI taxonomy): Bacteria > Pseudomonadati > Pseudomonadota > Gammaproteobacteria > Pseudomonadales > Pseudomonadaceae > Pseudomonas > Pseudomonas sp. NFACC41-3. The sequence continues at coordinate 225,045 of NZ_FOAE01000005.1, read as the reverse complement.
GCGCTGAACAGGCCCAGCTGCAGGTGGATCATCAGCAGCGCGGCGCAGTAGGCCCCGGCGCCGAAGAAGATGCCCTGGCCGAACGACAGCAGGCCGGTGTAGCCCAGCAGCAGGTTACAGGCCAGCGCCGCGAGGGCGAAGATCAGGATCTCGGTGGCCAGGGTCGCCGACGGCAGCACCAGCGGCAGGCCGATCAGTACCGCGACCACCAGCCACGGCAGGGCGCGCGACTGGGTCTTGGCGAACGGCAGGGGATTTTTCTCGCTCATGTTCATGCTCTCCCGAACAGGCCGTAGGGACGGACCAGAATCACCGCCGCCATGGCGCCGTAGATCATCAGGCTGGCGCCTTGCGGCCAGAGGGTGGTCATCAGGCTCTGCACCACACCCACCAGCAGGCCACCCACCAGCGCGCCGCTGAACGAGCCCATGCCGCCGATCACCACCACCACGAAGGCCACGCCGAGGATTTCCGGGCCGACAAAGGGCTGGGCGCCGCGCAATGGGGCGAACAGCACCCCGGCGATCCCGGCCAGGGCCACGCCGAGGGCGAAGGTCATGGAGAACAGGCGAAAGATGTTGGTGCCCAGCAGCGACACGGTCTCGGTGCTTTCGCTGCCGGCGCGCACCAGGGCGCCGAAGCGCGTGCGCTCCAGCAGCAGCCACAGCGCCAGCCCGACCAGCGCCGAGAAGACGATGAGGAACAGGCGGTAGTAGGGGTAGACGAAGTCGCCGACGATCAGCACGCCGCGCAGCAGTTCCGGCACCGCGACGCTTTTGCCGACGGGGCCCCAGATCAGCACGCTGGCTTCCTGGATGATCAGCGCGATGCCCAGGGTCACCAGGATCTGGAAGGTGTGGGGCAGGTGGTAGATGCGCTGGATCAATAATCGCTCGATGGCCCAGGCCAGGGCCGCGACCACCAGCGGCGCGACCAGCAGCGCCAGCCAGAAGCTGCCGGTGAGGCTGACGGCGGTGTAGCAGATGTAGGCCCCAAGCAGGAAGAACGCGCCGTGGGCGAAGTTGACGAAGTTCAGCAGGCCGAAAATGATCGTCAGGCCCACCGCGATCAGGAAGTAGATCATCCCCAGGCCGAGGCCGTTGAGGATCTGGAACAGGTAAAGATTGAGCATGCGGGTACCCTCGACAGGGGGCCGGCGACTGTCGTCGGGCGGCCCGCTGCCTCTAGCCAGCGATGAAAAGGTCGGTCGGGGTCAGGCCAGGTTGCAGCCGGTGGCGCCGACATCCGGGAACGAGCGCCCGGAGCTGAGCACTTCGGCCAGGTCGTCCTTGTCGCGCATGCTGGCCGTGGCCTTGCCCTGCAGCAGGTAGTAATCCTTGATCACCTGATGGTCGCCGGCACGGATGCTTTCCTCGCCGGTCGGTCCCTGGTATGTCAGGCCTTGCATGGCCTTGGCCACGGTTGCGCCGTCGAAGCTGCCGGTGGCGACTATGGTGTCGAGCATGATTTTGGTGCCGATGTAGTCGGCGGCCAGCGGGTAGGTGGGGTTGATGCCGTACCTGGCCTGGGTCAGCTTGACCAGCTCGCGGTTGAGCGGGGTGTCGACCTGGTGCCAGTACTGCGCGCCGAGGTAGATGCCTTCGAGCACGTCGCTGCCCAGTTCCTGGAACTGGTCGAGCCCGGCGGACCACACCAGCAGCACTTTCATGCGTTCCTTGATGCCGAAGTTGACCGCCTGGCGCAGGGCGTTGGAGGACTGGCTGCCGAAGTTGAGCAGCACCAGCACGTCGGGCTGGGCGGCGATGGCGTTGGTCAGGTAGCCGGAGAATTCCTGCTCCTGCAACGAGTGGTAGCTGTTGCCGACGTGCTCGATGCCATGCTCGGCGCACACCTGTCTGGCGCCTTCCAGCAGTGCTTCGCCGAATACGTATTGCGGGGTGATGGTGTACCAGCGCTTGGCCTCGGGCAGGCGCTTGATCAGCGGCACCATGGTTTCGCGAATGGCGCCGTAGGTCGGCACCGACCAGCGAAAGGTCGAGGCATTGCAGTCCTTGCCGGTGACTTCGTCGGCGCCCACCGGGGTCATGAACACGCCGTTGACCTTGCCCACCTCCTTGGCCACCGCCAGCGCCGAAGACGACAGGGTGCAGCCCTGGAAGAATCGCGCGCCGTCCTGGGCAATCGCCTCCTGCACCTTGCGCACCGCCTTGCCGGCGTTGCCTTCGGTGTCGATCACCTTGTAGTTCAGCGGGCGGCCGAGCAGGGTCGGGTACTGTTCCACTGCCAGGCGCGAGCCCATGTCGGCGAACTTGCCGTAGCTGGCGAAGGCTCCGGACATCGACTTGAGCCCGTAGAAGGTAAAGGGTTCGGCGGCAAAGGCGTTGCGCACCCCCAGCGGAAGGCTGAGGCCTGCGGCAACGGTCAGACTGGCTTTCAACAACGTACGACGCTGCATGGGGTAACTCCCTGGTTTAGTTATTGGCAGGAGTGGCAATGGCAAAACGGCGCAGCAGCCTGTGTTCAGGCTTTGTTATTGGCGAAGCGGCGTGTGGCGGGTACGGCGGTTATCAATGGTGGTGGTCGAACTCCAGCAGGAAGTGTTGGGTGACCTCGCCCTCGAGGGCGCTCATATGGTGTTCGGCGTCGCACATGTGCTCGTGCATCAGCTGGCGTACCGCGGTTTCGTCCTCGGCTTTGAAGGCCAGCAACAGGCGCTTGTGGTAATCGAGGTTGGCGGCGTCGAACTGCTTGCGCTTGGGCTTGTAGGCTTTCTTCAGCACCACCAGGTCGCGCAGCAGGTCGTTGAGGAACTGCGCCATGAAACTCAGCAGCGGGTTGGGGCAGGCGCGGCCCAGCAGGTTGTGGAACTCCAGCTCGGCGATGCGCTGTTCGCGCTGGCCGGCCTCGCTGTCTTCCGGGGCGCTGCAGAAGTCGATATTGGCCTGCAGCGCCGCAAAATCGTCAGCGCTCAGGCGGCCGATCACCGACACCGCCAGCTCCACCTCGATGACCTTGCGCAACTGGTACACCTGCTCGCCGTCCATCTGCTGGAAGTGCAGGTAATTGCGCAGGGCGCGGCTCGCCGGTTCAGTGCCGGCCTGGTTCAGGTAGGCGCCGCCGCTGGGGCCGGTGCGGGTGTTGACCAGCCCTTCGACCTCCAGCGCCTTGAGCGCTTCGCGGGCCGAACCCTTGGAACACTGGAAGCTTTCCATCAATTCGCGCTCGGTCGGCAAGCGATCGCCGGGACGCAGGGCGTTGATCACAATGGAACGCTTGACCGACTCGACAATCACGTCGGAAAGCTTCTGGCGTTTGCGGCGAACAGGTCGTTTGAGCATGTTTTCGATTTATCGTATTAATGCGGATAAATAGTACTTAATAGGGCTGGGCCCGCTGCGTCAATCGTCCTGGGGGCGAGCTGTCGTTTTCGATGTGGGAGGGTCGTAATCAGAACCAGGATGAGTGGCGGCGAGGCGCTTGCCGAAGGTCCTCCATCCTGTGTCCAGCCACTAAGCTGATGGCAGGCCATGCGCTGCCATAGACGGGAGGAAATCATGATTCTGTGCAAACGTGCCTACGAGCCGGCGAGCGCCGACGACGGCTATCGGGTGCTGGTGGATCGCCTGTGGCCGCGCAACTGTCGCAAGGACCGATTGCCGCTGGACGAGTGGTTGAAAGACCTGGCGCCGTCCAGCGGATTGCGTCGCGCCTTCAAGACCGGCGAGCTGGATTTCGCCACCTTCCGCAGCCGTTACCGCCAGGAACTGGCGGCCCGCCCCGAGCATTGGTGGGCGTTGCTGGAACGCGCGCAAAAGGGTCGCTTGACCCTGGTGTATTCGGCCCACGATGAAGCGCACAACAATGCCCGGGTGCTGGCCGAGTGGCTGGAGGACGAGCTGGACCGGCAGGGCGAGGGCAGTTCGCCGGTCTGTTATGCGCATCTGTCGCCACCTGAATGAAGGCGCTGCGCTTCAGAGTTGCTTCAACATCACATAAGCCTCGCCGCCGCGTCGGTCGTGCATCAGCAGGAAGGTCTGGTTGTCGAGGGTGATTTTCGCCGGCAGGTGCTGCGCCACCGGGGTGCTGGAGAACTGCTCGGCCAGCTTGAGAAATTGCTCGGTCAGGGTCTTGTCCCGCTGCGACGGCGTGGTCACCGCGCATTGCTTGCCTTTCTGCACCTGGACCCCAAGGCTGTGGTCCGGCCTGAGCCCCATCCGCGCGTACCCGGCATCGTCCAGCCTGGCGATGCCATAGGCCTTGGCCGCGTTGTCGGCCCCGGCGAAGGAGGGCGCGGACTTCAGGCAGATATCGCGAAAGGCCAGCACGCCTTCGGCGATGGCTGCCGCTTCCTTGTCGATGACTTCGGGCGGGCTGGCGCAGCCGGCCAACAGGGCCAGGACCAGGCTCAAAGGGCTCAGGATCGCGCGGTTCATCGGACCTCCCAGGCATTCACGGGGCATGCTTATAGCCTAGCCAAGCTTCAGCCTGCGGGGGGGCCTGGGTGATGGGCGCCTCGCACCATGAAACATTTGTCATGGGCCGCCGGCGCCACCAGCCCCGACACTGGCTTTCACCTCCATGGCTCACGGACACCCCATGACGGCAGCAGCGGCGGCAAGCATCCTCGAAACGGTCGAAGGCCAGCGCCTCAATGGCGAGGCCTGCGAACCCTGGCGCGAGTGGGGGCCGTATCTGAGCGAGCGGCAGTGGGGCACGGTGCGCGAGGACTACAGCGCCGATGGCGATGCCTGGGCCTACTTTCCCCACGACCATGCGCGCAGCCGTGCCTACCGCTGGGGCGAGGACGGGCTGGCGGGGTTCTCCGACAAGGCCCAGCACTGGTGCCTGGGGCTGGCCCTGTGGAACGAGCGCGACAGCATTCTCAAGGAGCGCCTGTTCGGCCTGAACAACGCCGAAGGCAATCACGGCGAAGACGTCAAGGAGCTGTATTTCTACCTCGATGGCGTGCCCAGTCATGCCTATATGCGCATGCTCTACAAATACCCGCAGGCGGCCTTTCCCTATGAGGACCTGCTGCGGGAAAACGCCCGGCGCGGCCTGGACGATACCGAGTACGAGATCCTCGACACCGGGGTATTCGAGGACGATCGCTACTTCGACGTGACCGTGGAATACGCCAAGCACGCGGTCGACGACATCTTCATGCGGGTCACGGTGCACAACCGTTTTCATCAGCCGGCGCGTTTGCGGGTCTTGCCCCAGGTGTGGGCGCGCAATACCTGGAGCTGGGGCGGCGACTCGCGCAAGCCGAGCTTGCGCCTGGAGGGCGAGCAATTGCTGGCCCGGCATCCGCGGTGCTCGCCGATGCAGGTCAGCGCCTGGGGGCCGGAGCGTTGCGAGTGGCTGTTCTGCAACAACGAAACCAACTTCCCGAAGCTCGATGGCCTCGCCGCGCCCGGCCCGTTCAAGGACGGCATCAACGACTACTTGCTGGGAGGTTCCGCCAGCGCCATTGCCCGTGACGGCGGAACCCGCGCCGCCGCCCACTTCACCCTGGAGCTGGCCGGGCTGGAGAGCAAAAGCGTATACCTGCGTTTTGCTCCGACTGGCTCGCCCCAGGTCAGCGCCAGGCGCCTGTTCGAACAACGGCGGGCCGAGGCCGACGCGTTCTACGCCGCGCTGCAACAGGGCATCGCCGATGCCGACGCGCGCAATGTGCAGCGCCAGGCCCTGGCCGGGCTGCTGTGGTCCAAGCAACTCTACGATTTCGACGTCAACCGCTGGCTCGATGGCGACCCCGGCCAGCCCGCGCCGCCGGCGCCACACGCGCATCTGCGCAACAGCCATTGGCGGCACCTGGCGAACTTCGACATCGTGGCCATGCCCGACACTTGGGAATACCCCTGGTACGCCTCGTGGGACCTGGGTTTCCAGGCGGTGGCCCTGGCCTTGATCGATCCGGGCTTCGCCAAGCACCAGCTGTTGCTGCTGGTCAAAGACCGCTTCATGCATCCCAACGGGCAGTTGCCGGCCTACGAGTGGCGCTTCGACGACGCCAACCCGCCGGTGCATGCCTGGGCCAGCTGGCGGGTGTACCTGCGGGAAAAGGCCCTGACCGGCCAGGGCGACATGGACTTTCTCGAGCGGATCTTCCACAAGCTGCTGCTGAACTTCTCCTGGTGGGTCAACCGCAAGGACGCAGAAGGGCGCAACCTGTTCCAGGGCGGTTTCCTCGGCCTCGACAATATCGGCCTGTTCGACCGCTCGGCGCCCTTGCCGCCGGGCTACACCCTGGACCAGGCCGACGGTACCGCCTGGGTCGCGGCCTATGCCCTGGACCTGATGCGCATTGCCCTGGAACTGGCCAGGCGCAACCCGGTGTACGTGGATATCGCGGTGAAGTTCTTCGAGCACTTCCTGTACATCGCCGGGGCCATCAACCGGCTGGACAACGACGACACAAGGCTGTGGGACGAGCAGGACCGGTTCTTCTACGACGTGCTGCATCGCCCCGACGGTGGCAACGAACCGCTGCGCCTGCGCTCCATCGTCGGCCTGATGCCGCTGTTCGCCGTGCAGGTGCTGGAACAGCATGAACACGAATGCCTGCCGGGGCTGCGTGAGCGCTTGCTGGAGTTCATGCACCATCGGCCGGACCTGGCCAGCCTGGTGTCGCGCTGGAACGAACCGGGGCAGGGCAATCGCCTGTTGCTGGCACTGTTGCGTGGTGAACGCACCAAGGACCTGCTCAAGCGCATGCTCGACGAGGCGGAGTTTCTTTCCGACTTCGGCATTCGCTCACTGTCCAGAAACTTCGCCGAACAACCCTTTGCGCTGCAGGTCGACGGTCACCAACTGTGCGCCCGTTACGCGCCGGCCGATTCCGACTCACGGCTGTATGGCGGCAACTCCAACTGGCGCGGGCCGCTGTGGATGCCGATCAACTACATGCTGATCGAATCGCTGCGCGAGTTTCATCGCTACTACGCCGACAACTTCTCGGTGGAATACCCCAGCGGTTCCGGTTACCTGGCGTCCCTGGAGGAAGTCGCCGACAGCCTGAGCCAGCGCCTGACCCGCCTGTTCCTGCGCGACGAGGACGGACGACGCCCATCGATGTGCGCCTACGCGCAGTTGCAGGCCGATCCCCGGGACCGGGATCTGCTGCTGTTCCACGAGTACTTCCACGGCGACACCGGCCGCGGCCTGGGGGCCAGCCACCAGACCGGCTGGACGGCGCTGGTGGCGTTGTTGTTGCAGCCTGTAGCCGCTGCCGAGCCTGCGAGGCTGCGACAAGGCCTGCAGGGCCTTCAGCGGTCTTGAGAACGCTGCGCCCCTGCGGGTCGATCGCAGGCTGCGCCAGCGGCTACAGGGACGGGGGATCAGGCGCTCAAGGTATCTGGCTGCGGCACCGCCCAATCCTCGATCAACCGCTGCGGGGTGCAGCAGGTCTTGCGCTTGTAGACGAAGCCGGCGCATTTCTCGGCGAAGCCGTGGCGGTTCTGCACCATGTCCAGGTGCATCTGTTCCAGCTCGGCGTTGCGGCAGTGCTGCATCAGTTGCGGGTCGGCGTTGGCCTTGCGCTCGCGCAGGGCCTGGTATTTCGGTTCGGTCAGCACGGCGTTGGCCCGTTGCAGCAACCACAAGCCGAATTCGTCGGGGCAGCGCGGGCCGACTTCCTGGACCATGCCCATCTGCAGGGCCTGGAAGGCGTTGATCGGCAGGCACTCGTTGGTGAGTTTGTGCGCCATGGCGTGGCCGACGGCGCGGGGCAGGCTGTAGGTCCAGTATTCCGAACCGTACAGGCCCATGCTCTTGTAGTGCGGGTTGTAGACGGTATTGGCCCGGGCCAGCACCACGTCGGCCGCCAGCGCCAGCATCAGGCCGCCGGCCCCGGCATTGCCGGTTAGGCCGCTGACCACCAGCTGGCGGGCGCTGAGCAGCTCCTTGCAGACGTCGTCGATGGCCTGGATATTGTTCCAGGCTTCCAGGCCCGGCACCGGCGCGGCCTGGATCACGTTGAGGTGCACGCCGTTGCAGAACGCGCCACGCCCGCCCTTGATCAGCAGCACCTGGGTGTCCCGGGCCTTGGCCCATTGCAGCGCGCTGACCAGGCGCTGGCAGTGTTCGGTGCTCATGGCGCCGTTGTAGAACTCGAAGGTCAGCTCGCCGACGTGGCCCGACTCGCGGTAGCGGATCGGCTGGTAGGCCTCGTCGCTGAACGGCTCGCTGGCGACCGACCAGTCCAGGTGAGGGACGCCGTCCAGTTGGCCGGCCAGCACATGGCGGGCCGGCAGCTTGAAGTGTTCGGTGCCTGGCCGGGCCTTGCGCTTGAGGGAGCCGATCCACAGGCTGCGGTCGCCGCAGGCCACCAGCACGGCATCGTCGTGCACCGCCAGCAGTTCGCCGGGGATGCCGCTGCGGTTATCCAGGTGCGCGTCATACAGGTAGTACTGGCCGCCGGCGAGGCTGGCCAGGACCCCGGGCTGGCCATCGGCGGCGTCGATGCAGCGCTTGATGAAGGCGGCGCTGTCGTGCCAGCTGAAGCTGCGGTCGTCCTGTTTCATGTTCGGTTGCAGGCGGCCGCGCACTTGCGGCTGGCTGTAGTCCAGGGGCACAGGGACGAAGTCGCTGCCGAATTTTTCCACCACATCGCGGATGCAGTAGATCGCCGCGTCGGCCACCGGCCCGTTGTACAGCTCGGACTTGCGCACCTGCGCTGGCACCTTGAATTCCCAGGTGGACCAGACCGGCCCGGCGTCCATTTCTTCCACCGCCTGCAGGGCGGTGACGCCCCAGCGTTCGAGGTTGTTGCTGATGGCCCAGTCCAGGGCGCTGGCGCCGCGGTCGCCGACGATGCCCGGGTGAATGATGATCACCGGACGGGTCGGGTGGCGCCACAGCTGCTCGGGCACCCGGTCCTTGAGGAAGGGACAGATCACCAGGTCGGCGTCGGCCTGTTCGATCTGCCGGCAAACGTCTTCTTCGTTGGTGAACAGCACCACGCTGGGACGATGGCCGGACTGGCGCAGGTCCAGCCAGGCACGCTGGGTGAGACCGTTGAAGGCGGTGGACAGCAGAATGATCTTCAGCGATTGCATAGCGACTCTTCCTTGAGGATGAAGCGGGGCCGGCCGTTCCGAAAGCCGTCCCTGGCCGATGGAGGCGCCAGAGTAGTGGGGCTGCGCATGCGGTCTGCTGATCGAGATCAATCAAGTGTGTGGCGTGGTTTTTTGAGGCGCGGGATTGCCCGACTGAGGATTCAAGATTGCCGTCGATGGGCTGGAGGACGCAGGCGTCAGAACGACGTCGCTGAAACGACGAATCCCGCCGGAAGGCGGGATTCGTGGACAAGACAAGGGCTTCTCTGGGGAAGCGCTTACTTAGGCCGGGAACAGTTCGCTCAGCTTCATCGCCAGCATCATGTCGCCTTCGGCGCGCAGCTTGCCGCCCATGAAGGCCTGCATGCCGTCGGTTTCGCCGCTGACGATGCCTTGCAGGGTTTCGCCGTCCATTACCAGCGTGACCTGGGCGTCCGGGTTCTCGCCTTCCTTGAGCTCGCAGGTGCTGTCTTTGACGATCAGCGAGAAGTTCTTGGTGTCATCGATACGGAAACCGAAAACCAGGTCCAGGCCGGCAGCGGCAGCTGGGTTGAACTTGGCTTTCATGGCTTGTACGGCGTCGGCTACGGAGGTCATGGTTCGATCCTTTTATGGGTTGTTACAGCAAGGGTCACAGTGATCCGGACTCAGCGGAAAGTGATGAGTTCCGGGGCCTTCAACAGTTGCAGGTGGGCATGGCTGTTGAAGGAAGCCAGGGCAACCTCGCGACCGCGAAACTTCAGCAGGTTGAGCGAGGTATTGACGATTTGCCAATTCAGTTCGAAGGCCTGGGCGGCAGGCATCCGGGTAATCAGGTGGAGCAGGGCGGTGATGGTGCCGCCGGAGGTGAACACGGCGATTTTCTGAGTGTTGTCGGCCTGTTCCAGAATTCGCTGCAGGCCGGCCTGCACCCGTTCGACGAACCCCAGCCAACTTTCCAGGCCCGGTGGATCGTAGGTGCCGGCCAGCCAGCGGTCGATGATCAGGGCGAAGATTCTTTGGAACTCGGCGCGGTTCTGCGCGGCGTTGCGCAGGATGTCCAGGGCGTCGGGCTCCTCGGACAACATGGCGGGCAGCAGGGCGCGGATTACCGCGTCGGCATCGAATTCGTTGAACGCCGAATCGGTTTCCAGGATCGGCGTGGGCAGGCCCGCGGCGCTGAACTGCTGCAGGGCGGAATTGGCGGTGTGTTGCTGGCGACGCAGGTCGCCCGCCAGGCAGCGGTCGAAGTTCACGCCCAGTTCGACCAGGTGTTGACCGAGCACTTCGGCCTGGCGAATACCCGTGGTCGAGAGGACGTCGTAGTCGTCCGCACCGAAGGAGGCCTGGCCATGTCGAATCAGATAGATGCTGCCCACGTCCGCGTCATCCCGGTACGTTGAAAGTTTTGCGAGGTTATGAGGATGCCGGTGAGCTGTCAATGAAAAAACATACGCTTGTTTGAAATGCCCGTTAGAGCACGGTAACAGGAGGTTTCGCGACTGGCCGACGCCTGTCTGCGCCGGTATGCTGGAGCCATTCCGCCACGTGTTGGCAGTGATGCACGTCTTTAAGGAGTCCCTGTGGAGTTTCTCTCCGAGTACGCCAGTTTCCTGGCCAAAACCGTCACCCTGGTCATCGCCATCCTGGTGGTGCTGATCACCGCTGCCTCGCTGCGCAGCAAAGGCCGGCGCAAGGGCGCCGGGCAGTTGCATGTGAGCAAGCTCAACGATTTCTACAAGGGCCTGCGCGAGCGTCTGGAGCAGAGCCTGCTCGACAAGGACCAGCTCAAGGCACTGCGCAAGTCCGAGGCCAAGGCCGAAAAAAAACACAAGAAGCAGCACGAGGAAAAACCGCGGGTGTTCGTGCTGGATTTCAGCGGCGATATCAAGGCTTCGGCCACTGAGGGGCTGCGCCACGAAATCACCGCGCTGCTGAGCCTGGCCACGCCCAAGGATGAAGTGGTGCTGCGCCTGGAAAGCGCCGGCGGCATGGTGCACAGCTATGGGCTGGCCTCGTCGCAACTGGCGCGGATTCGCCAGGCCGGCGTGCCGTTGACGGTGTGCATCGACAAGGTCGCGGCCAGCGGCGGCTACATGATGGCGTGCATTGGCGAGAAGATCATCAGCGCGCCGTTCGCCATCCTCGGCTCGATCGGCGTGGTGGCGCAGTTGCCCAACGTCAACCGCCTGCTGAAAAAGCACGATATCGACTTCGAAGTGCTGACTGCCGGGGAATACAAACGCACCCTGACCGTGTTTGGCGAAAACACTGAAAAGGGCCGGGAGAAATTCCAGGAAGACCTGGATGTCACCCATCAGTTGTTCAAGAACTTCGTCTCCCGTTACCGGCCACAGCTGGTCATCGACGACGTGGCCACCGGTGAAGTCTGGCTGGGTGTCGCGGCGCAGGAGAAAAAACTGGTCGATGAGCTGAAAACCAGCGACGAATACCTGGCCGAGCGCGCCAAGAGCGCCGAGCTGTTCCACCTGCACTACGCCGAGCGCAAGAGCCTGCAGGAGCGGGTAGGGCTGGCGGCCAGCAATTCTGTCGACCGTGTGCTGCTGACCTGGTGGAGTCGCTTGACCCAGCAGCGTTTCTGGTAAGGGACACTGCGGGAACGAGTTTCTTCTGTAGGCGCGAGGCTTGCCCACGATCGCGGGCACCGCGTTAAAGATGCCGCGTTTAAAGATGACAGACACAAAAAAGCCCTGAACCGGTTTCCCGGTCCAGGGCTTTTTGTTGGCTCGGGCCTTAGCGGCGACGGAACAGCGGCAGCGGTTCGTCGGTGGCGGCCTGGTAGGTCACGGAGAAGTCCTTGAGGCTTTCCAGGGCTTCGTACGGGTCCTTGTCGGCGCGCAGGGCGTAGGCGTCGAACCCGCAGCGGCGCAGGTAGAACAGCTGGTCGCGCAGCACATCGCCGATCGCCCGCAGTTCGCCCTTGAAGCCGTAGCGGTCGCGCAGCAGGCGGGCGTTGGAGTAGTTGCGGCCGTCGGTGAAGGCCGGGAAGTTCAGGGCGATGACCTGGAAGTGCTGCACGTCATCGCCGATCTCCTCGGCTTCTTCATCGGCGTCCAGCCACACGCCCAGACCGCCGTCGCGGGCCTTGAGGGCGTGAGCGTGCTCGCGCCACAGGGCCAGCGGCACGATCAGGTCGTCGCAGTTGGAAATGCCGTCGAGGGTCGCGTCCTTGGGCAGCAGGTGCCAGGTTTCGTCGATGACCTCGTTGTTCTTAATGATTCGCTGCATAGACGCGCTCCTTGAAGAGGTCGATGCCAATACGTTGGTAGGTGTCGATGAAGCGCTCGTCTTCGGTACGTTGCTCCACGTACACGTCGATCAGCTTCGAGATCACGTCGGGCATGTCGTCCTGGGCGAAGGACGGACCGAGGATCTTGCCCAGACTGGCGTCGCGGCTGGCGCTGCCACCGAGGGAAACCTGATAGAACTCTTCGCCTTTCTTGTCCACCCCGAGGATGCCGATATGGCCCACGTGGTGGTGGCCGCAAGCGTTCATGCAGCCGGAGATGTTCAGGTCCAGCTCGCCGATGTCGAACAGGTAGTCCAGGTCGTCGAAACGGCGCTGGATGGATTCGGCGATCGGGATCGACTTGGCGTTGGCCAGGGAGCAGAAGTCGCCGCCCGGGCAGCAGATGATGTCGGTCAGCAGGCCGATGTTCGGCGTGGCGAAACCTTGTTCGCGCAGCTCGCCCCACAGGCTGAACAGCTGGCTCTGCTCGACGTCGGCGAGAATCACGTTCTGCTCGTGGGAGGTGCGCAGCTGGCCGAAGCTGTAGCGATCGGCCAGGTCGGCGATGCCGTCCAACTGCTTGTCGGTGACGTCGCCCGGGGCTACGCCCGTGGGTTTCAGCGACAGGGTCACGGCGACATAGCCCGGCTTCTTGTGGGCCAGGGTGTTGCGCGTGCGCCAGCGGGCGAAGCCCGGATATTGTTTGTCGAGTTCGGCCAGTTCGGCATCCTGGTTGACCAGGGCCTTGTAGTCCGGATCGACGAAGTGCTTGGCCACGCGATGCACTTCGGCTTCGGTCAGGGTGGTCTGGCCGCCGCGCAGGTGAGCCATTTCCGCTTCGACCTTCTCGGCGAACACCTCTGGGGTCAGGGCCTTGACCAGGATCTTGATCCGCGCCTTGTACTTGTTGTCACGCCGGCCGTAGCGGTTGTAGACCCGCAGGATGGCGTCGAGGTAGCTCAACAGGTCCTGCCACGGCAGGAACTCGTTGATGAAGGCGCCGACCACCGGGGTCCGGCCCAGGCCGCCACCGACCAGGACCCGGAAGCCCAGCTCGCCGGCGGCGTTGTGCACCGGCTCCAGGCCGATGTCGTGGACTTCGATGGCCGCGCGGTCCGAGGTCGAACCGTTGATGGCGATCTTGAACTTGCGCGGCAGGTAGGCGAATTCAGGGTGGAAGGTGGTCCACTGACGGACGATTTCACACCAGGGGCGCGGATCGATCAGCTCATCGGCGGCGACGCCGGCGAACTGGTCGGTGGTGACGTTGCGCAGGCAGTTGCCGCTGGTCTGGATGGCGTGCATCTGTACGGTTGCCAGCTCAGCCAGGATGTCCGGGATGTCTTCCAGCGCCGGCCAGTTGAACTGCACGTTCTGCCGGGTACTGATGTGGGCGTAGCCCTTGTCGTAGTCGCGAGCGATCTTGGCCATCATCCGTGCTTGGCGCGAAGTCAGCTGGCCATAAGGCACCGCCACCCGCAGCATCGGGGCAAAACGTTGGATATAGAGGCCATTCTGCAGGCGCAGAGGGCGGAATTCTTCTTCGCTCAGCTCGCCTGCCAGATAGCGCCGGGTCTGATCACGGAACTGCTTGACGCGGTCCTCGATGATCCGCTGATCGTACTCGTCGTATACGTACATATAGATCCTGTTCTCAGGCTTATCAGGTGACGCAGAGGCGGATGTCACCCAAGAAATTCTGCGCGCACGGCCGCGCACTCCCAACGGAGCCGGGCGAAGATACCAGTTTGCAGTTATGCGCAAAAGTGATGTTTGAGTATATGCAAAGAACCAAAACGACTAACGGTATCCAACCGGCTCAAACCCACATTTGTGGTGAGGGCAATCCTCGACTTAACTGTGCTCGAGTCTTTGTGCAATCACCGATAAAACCGACAAGAGGCGATGCTATGAGCAATCCAACCAAAGCAAGGAAAAGCGACAGCGCTGTCGATGCTTGGGCCATTCTCTTTCTGATCATTCTGGTCGTGGGAACGGCGGTGTTCTGGGTCAGTCATCAATAGTTGCGGTCAAGCGATGAGCAGAGTCCGAATTGTCTGTGGGAAATGACGATTTGCCGACATTGGCCAGTATTTTGCCAGTTATACTGCGGGGCAATATTCCGGGGCTCTGGTCGCAATGTTCAAGGTGTTTGGTAAGTGTCTGCTGCTGGTGCTGCTTGTACTGAGTCCAGCGTTCTGGGCCATGGCCCATGCCACCTCGGTGGTGTTTTTGAACCCGGGCCACTCCACTGAAACCTTCTGGGTCGGTTATTCACAGTTCATGCAGGCCGCGGCCAACGACCTCGGCCTGGATTTGCGCGTGCGTTATTCGCAGCGCGATTCGCAAACCACCATCCGCCAGGCCCGGGAAGCCCTGCAGGGCCCGGACCGGCCGGATTACCTGGTGGTGGTCAACGAGCAATATGTCGCGCCGGAGATCCTGCGCCTGTCCCAGGGCAGCGGGGTGAAGCTGTTCGTCGTCAACAATGCGCTGACCGCCAATCAGCAACGCTTGCTGGACGAGCGCCAGAGCCGTTATCCCGACTGGATCGGCAGCATGATCGGCAACGACGAAGAAGCCGGCTACCTGATGCTCAAGGAGCTGATTCGCCGTCATGGCCCGCTCGCTCCCGGGAAGTACATCGACCTGCTGGCGTTCTCGGGCGTGAAGAACACCCCGGTGGCGCAATCCCGCGAACAAGGCTTGCAGCGGGCATTGGCGGAGCACCCCGAGGTGCGCTTGCGGCAGATGGTGTATGGCGAGTGGAATCGCCAGCGCGCCTTTGAGCAGGCCCAGCAGTTGCTCAAGCGCTATCCGCAGACGCAGTTGATCTGGTCGGCCAACGACGAGATGGCCCTGGGGGCGATGGAGGCGCTGGAGCAGCAAGGGCGGCGACCGGGCAAGGATGTGCTGTTCAGCGCCCTGAACAGCTCGCCGCAGGCCTTGCAGGCATTGATCGACGGACGCCTGACGGCGCTGATCGCCGGGCACTTCACCCTGGGGGGCTGGGCGATGGTGGTGCTCAACGATGATGCCCGGGGGCTGAACCCTGCGGCCCATGGTGGCCCGAGCTGGCAACTGGGCGTGTTCCGGCTCCTGGACAAGGTCCAGGCGCAGCGTCTGCTGGAGTTGCAGGGGACACAGCAATACGGCGTGGACTTTCGCGGGTTGTCGGCCGAGGGCAAGCCGGCCGGCTACCCTTATCCCTTCTCGCTGAATCTATTACTGCACTGACAGGCGTTCAAAGCCCCGCCAGGTGCACGACCAGCTTGACGATACCGAACAGGGTCAAGGCGAACACCGCCGTGAACAGAATGCCCAGGATCATGAAATGGCTGGGCTTGCCGTGGGTGAAGTCGCGCTTGCGGTTCTTGCCGCTCTGCACGCCAAAGGCCGCAGCGGCGACGCTTTGCAGCATCTGCCAAAGGGTCGGCGGCTTGTCGTTGGTGGGGTCGTCCATAAATCCCTCGACACAAATGGGTGTGGGGAAAGCATAGACAATATTCGCGTAGCTCCCGCCCACACACTCTGTAGGAGCGAGCTTGCTCGCGATCAAAACGTCAAGACAGCGCGATTCTTCAGATTCACCGCGTCATCGTTGACGTCTATCGCGAGCAAGCTCGCTCCTACAATTTAGTTGTCGTAGCCCAGGTTCGGCGCCAGCCAGCGCTCGGTCACGGCCAGGTCCTGGCCTTTGCGCGCGCTGTAGCTGCTGACCTGGTCCTTATCGATCTTGCCCACGGCGAAGTACTGCGCCTGCGGATGGGCGAAGTACCAGCCGCTGACCGCCGCCGCCGGGAACATGGCGAAGTGTTCGGTGAGGAACACGCCGCTGCGCCCGGCCTTGCCTTCGGATGCCTCGGGATCGAGCAGGGCGAACAGGGTGCTCTTCTCGGTGTGGTCCGGGCAAGCCGGATAACCCGGGGCAGGGCGGATACCGCTGTACTGCTCCTTGATCAGCGCCTCGTTATCCAGTTGCTCGTCCTTGGCATAGCCCCAGTAGTTTTTACGCACTTGCTGGTGCAGCCACTCGGCGCAAGCCTCGGCCAGGCGGTCGGCCAAGGCCTTGACCATGATCGAGTTGTAGTCGTCGCCCTTGTCCTGATAGGCCTTGGCCACTTCTTCGGCGCCGATGCCGGCGGTAGTGATGAAACCACCGACGTAGTCGGTCACGCCGCTGTCCTTGGGCGCGACGAAATCGGCCAGGGAGAAGTTCGGCTTACCGTCGGTCTTGATGGTCTGCTGGCGCAGGTGGTGCAGCCTGGCCAAGGGCTGGCCGTCGTCGCCATAGACTTCCAGGTCGTCGTCCTGCACCTGGTTGGCTGGCCAGAAGCCGAACACCGCGCGGGCGCTGATCAGCTTCTCATCGATCAGCTTGTCGAGCATTTCCCGGGCGTCCTTGTACAACGCGGTGGCGGCTTCACCCACCACTTCGTCCTCGAGGATGCGCGGGAACTTGCCGGCCAGGTCCCAGGAGATGAAGAACGGCGTCCAGTCGATGTATTCGGCCAGGACCCGCAGGTCGATATTGTCCAGCACCTTGGCGCCGGTGAAGGTCGGCACGGTCGGCTGGTAGCTGCTCCAGTCGAACTGCGGCTTCTTGGCCACGGCCGCCGGGTAGCTCAGGCGCTCGGTGCGGGCGCTGCGGTTGGCGGTGCGCTCGCGGACTTCCACGTACTCTTCGCGGGTGCGCTGGACGAAACCGGCCTTGAGCTCCTTGGACAGCAGCTGGGTGGCCACGCCCACGGCGCGTGAGGCGTCGGTGACGTAGACCACCGCGTCATTGCTGTACTTGGGCTCGATCTTCACCGCCGTGTGCGCCTTGGAAGTGGTGGCGCCACCGATCATCAGCGGCAGGTGGAAGTCCTGGCGCTGCATTTCCCGGGCGACGTGGACCATCTCGTCGAGCGACGGGGTGATCAGGCCGGACAGGCCGATGATGTCGCACTTCTGTTCCTTGGCCACCTGCAGGATCTTCTCCGCCGGCACCATCACGCCGAGGTCGACGATGTCGTAGCCGTTACAGCCCAGGACCACGCCGACGATGTTCTTGCCGATGTCGTGCACGTCGCCTTTCACCGTGGCCATGAGGATCTTGCCCTTGGCTTGCGGCTTGTCGCCTTTTTCCAGCTCGATAAAGGGAATCAGGTGGGCCACGGCCTGCTTCATCACCCGGGCGGACTTGACCACCTGGGGCAGGAACATTTTGCCGGCACCGAACAGGTCGCCGACGATGTTCATGCCAGCCATCAGCGGGCCTTCGATCACTTCGATCGGGCGGGCGAAGGACAGCCGCGACTCTTCGGTGTCCTCGACAATGTGGGTGGTGATGCCCTTGACCAGGGCGTGCTCCAGGCGCTTGTTGACGTCCCAGTTGCGCCACTCTTCGGTCTCGGCTTCCTTGACGCTGCCGTCGCCCTTGTACTTGTCGGCGATGGCGAGGAGGGCGTCGGTGCCTTCCGGTGTGCGGTTGAGGATCACGTCCTCCACGGCGTCGCGCAGCTCCTGTGGGATCTGGTCGTAGATCTCCAACTGGCCGGCGTTGACGATACCCATGGTCAGGCCGTTGCGGATCGCATACAGCAGGAACACCGAGTGGATCGCCTCGCGCACCGGGTTGTTGCCGCGGAAGGAGAACGACACATTGGACACGCCGCCGGAACTCAGCGCATAGGGCAGCTCGTCGCGGATGTAGGCGCAGGCGTTGATGAAGTCCACCGCGTAGTTGTTGTGTTCCTCGATACCGGTGGCCACGGCGAAGATGTTCGGGTCGAAGATGATGTCTTCCGGCGGGAAGCCGACGTCGTTGACCAGGATGTCGTAGGAGCGCTTGCAGATTTCCTTCTTGCGCGCCTCGGTGTCGGCCTGGCCGGCTTCGTCGAAGGCCATCACCACCACGGCGGCGCCGTAGCGCTTGCACAGCTTGGCGTGATGAATGAACTGCTCGACGCCTTCCTTCATGCTGATGGAGTTGACGATGCCCTTGCCCTGGATGCACTTGAGGCCGGCTTCGATCACTTCCCACTTGGAGGAGTCGATCATGATCGGCACGCGCGAGATATCCGGCTCGCCGGCGATCAGGTTGAGGAAGGTCACCATGGCCTTCTTCGAGTCCAGCATGCCTTCGTCCATGTTGATGTCGATCACCTGGGCGCCTGCTTCGACCTGCTGCAGGGCGACTTCCAGGGCTTCGGTGTAGTTCTCTTCACGGATCAGGCGGGCGAACTTGGCGGAACCGGTGATGTTGGTGCGTTCGCCGACGTTGACGAACAACGACTGGCGATCGATGGTGAACGGCTCCAGGCCCGACAGGCGGCAGGCCTTGGGAATGTCCGGGATCTGCCGCGGGGCATAGCCGGCGACGGCCTTGGCGATGGCCTCGATGTGCCCCGGGGTGGTGCCGCAGCAGCCGCCGACGATGTTCAGGAAACCGCTCTGGGCGAACTCTTCGATGACCTTGGCGGTTTGCGCCGGCAGTTCGTCGTACTCGCCGAATTCGTTGGGCAGGCCGGCGTTGGGGTGCGCGGAGACGTGGGTGCTGGCCTTGTTCGACAGCTCTTCCAGATAAGGGCGCAGTTCGCTGGCGCCGAGGGCGCAGTTGAGGCCGACGGAGATCGGCCTGGCGTGGGCCACCGAGTTCCAGAAGGCTTCGGTGGTCTGCCCGGACAGGGTGCGGCCCGAGGCGTCGGTGATGGTGCCGGAAATCATGATCGGCAGTTCGAGGCCCAGCTCTTCGAACACGCCCTGCACGGCGAAGATCGCCGCCTTGGCGTTGAGGGTGTCGAAGATGGTCTCGATCAGGATCAGGTCGGCGCCGCCCTCGATCAGGCCCTTGGTGGCCTCGGTGTAGTTCTCCACCAGTTCGTCGAAGGTGACGTTGCGATAACCGGGGTTGTTGACGTCCGGCGACAGCGAGCAGGTGCGGCTGGTCGGGCCCAGGACGCCGGCGACGAAGCGCGGCTTGTCCGGGGTCTCCAGGGTCTTGGCGTCGGCCACCTGGCGGGCCAGGCGCGCGCCTTCGACGTTGAGTTCGTAGACCAGCGCTTCCATGCCGTAGTCGGCCATGGAAATCTGCGTGGCGTTGAAGGTGTTGGTCTCGAGGATGTCGGCGCCGGCATCCAGGTAGGCTTTCTCGATGCCGCCGATCACGTCCGGACGGGTCAGCACCAGCAGGTCGTTGTTGCCCTTGACGTCGCTCGGCCAGTCGGCGAAGCGTTTGCCACGGTAGTCCTGCTCCTCGAGCTTGTAGCTCTGGATCATGGTGCCCATGCCGCCGTCGAGAATCAGGATGCGCTCTTTGAGGGCTTGCTGAAGGGCTTGGAGGCGCGTGCTGCGATCGGACATGAAAGACTACCTGGAAGGGCCATTACGAAGGGCGAGGATCATAGCAAACCTGTGCGCTTTTAGAGCATGCGGCGCTTTTGCATGAATATCGCTCATGTTGGTGGCCGTGCTGGCCCGGTAGAATCGCCGGATTTTCTTATGGATTGGACCAGGGATATGTCTTACCGCGTTGTCATCGGCAGTGTGTTGCTGCTTTTAAGTTCGCTCGCCAGTGCCGAGGGTCCCGCGCCAGCGATCTCCTACACCCGCGATATCCAGCCGATCTTCACCGAGAAGTGCGTGGCCTGCCACGCCTGCTACGACTCGGCCTGCCAGCTCAACCTCGGCAGCGGCGAGGGCGCGGCCCGCGGCGCCTCGAAGATCCCGGTGTACGACGGCGAACGCAGCAAGGCGCAGACACCGACCCGCTTGTTCTACGATGCTTCCGGCAAGCACGCCTGGCAGGGCATGGGCTTCTACTCGGTGCTCGACGCCCAGGGCAGCCAGGCGGCGCTGATGGCGCGCATGCTGGAGCTGGGCCACAAGACGCCGTTGCAACCCAACGCCAAGCTGCCGGACAACATCGTCCTGGGCCTGAACCGCGAGAACATGTGCGCGCAACCGGCCGAATTCGACGGTTATGCCAAGGCCCATCCGCGCGAAGGCATGCCGCTGGCGGTGACCGGCCTGACCGATCAGCAATACCAGACCCTGCAACGCTGGCTGGCCTCCGGTGCGCCGATCGACGAGCAGGGCCTGGCGCCGAGCGCCAGGGAAGCGATGCAGGTGCTGCAATGGGAAAACCTGCTCAATGCCCCGGGCGCCCGGGAAAGCCTGGTGGCCCGCTGGCTGTTCGAGCACTGGTTCCTCGCCCATATCTACTTCGAGGGCGGCGAGCCGGGGCATTTCTTCCAGTGGGTGCGTTCGCGCACGCCGAGCGGCCAGCCGATCGACCTGATCAACACCCGCCGGCCCAACGACGACCCGGGCACCCAGGTGTATTACCGCCTGTGGCCGGTGCAGGGGGTGATCGTGCACAAGACCCACATCACCTACCCGCTGAGCGCGGCGAAGATGGCGCGGGTCAAGACCCTGTTCTACAGCGGCGATTACCAGGTCACCGCGCTGCCGGGTTATGGCCCGGGCCGCCGCGCCAACCCGTTCGAGACCTTCGAGGCGATTCCGGCCAAGGCCCGCTACCAGTTCATGCTGGATAACGCCGAGTACTTCGTGCGCACCTTTATCCGCGGTCCGGTGTGTCGCGGGCAGATTGCCACCGACGTGATCCGCGACAACTTCTGGGCGCTGTTCCAGGCCCCGGAACACGACCTCTATATCACCGACCCGGCCTACCGCGGCCAGGCCACGCCGCTGCTGGCCATGCCCGGGCAGAACGACGACGTTGGCAGCGTGCTGAGCCTGTGGCTGGCCTACCGCGACAAGCGCAACGAATACGAGATCCTGCGTCGCGATTCCTACGCCGATGCGCCGCCACCCAGCTGGTCGACCCTGTGGGCGGGCAACGACAATGCGTTGCTGAGCATCTTCCGTCACTTCGACAGCGCCTCGGTGACCAAGGGCCTGATCGGCGAGGTGCCGCAGACGATGTGGCTGTTCGACTACCCGCTGCTGGAGCGCACCTATTACCAGTTGGCGGTCAACTTCGATGTGTTCGGCAACGTCTCGCACCAGGCGCAGACCCGGCTGTACTTCGACCTGATCCGCAACGGCGCCGAGCAGAACTTCCTGCGCCTGATGCCTGCCGGCACCCGCGAGGAGTTTCTCGACGATTGGTACCAGAACAGCGGCAAGTTCAAGATGTGGCTGGACTACGAGTCCATCGACGACGACAAGGCCAGCGCCCTGGTGCTGGACGAAAAGGACCCGAAACGCGACTTCGCCAACCAGTTGCTGAACCGTTACGGCGACCTCAATGCGCGGCCCGATCCGATCAACCGCTGTGATGGCGCCTACTGCTCGCGGCCGAATATCGACCCGGCGCTGCAGAGCGCCGAACAGGCCCTCAGCGGCCTGGTTTCGCGGCCAGCGGCCGGCATGCGGGTCATCGACCTGTTGCCGGAAGCCACCATGCTGCGCATCCAGGCGCCGAGCGGCAAGCGGGTGTTCTACAGCATGCTGCGCAACCGCGCCCACAGTAACGTGGCGTTCCTGCTGGGCGAGTCGCTGCGCTACCAGCCCGGCCTGGACACCCTGACCATCTATCCGGGCGTGCTCAGCAGCTACCCGAACTTCATATTCAACATTCCCGCCGGGCAGGTGCCGGAGTTCGTGGCCGAGATGGAAAACGCCAAGGACGCCCACCGTTTCGAGAAAATCGTCGAGCGCTGGGGGATCCGTCGCAGCCATCCGCAGTTCTGGCAGTACTTCCATGACCAGACCCAGTACATCCTCGAGACCGATCCGAAAGAGGCGGGCGTACTGGACATGAACCGCTACGAGAACCTCTGAAGGCGCCAAGCCCTTGAAATCCCGGGTCGCAGCCCTCAGGTTGCGGCCCGGCCCATTCCGGAAAAGCCTTGTAAAAAATCCCAGGCGTTGCGTTGACCACGCAGCGCGGGCCTATCGACCAAGGTCTATCCCGACAAAAATACTAGGACTTTGTCCGGCACGCCGATTGGCGTAAACTGCGCCCACGCCTGCGAGGAATTTCCATGACCGCTATTACCATTACCGACGCCGCCCACGATTATCTGGCTGATCTGCTCTCCAAGCAGAACACCCCGGGCATTGGCATCCGCATCTTTATCACCCAGCCAGGGACTCAGTACGCCGAGACCTGCATTGCCTATTGCAAGCCGGGTGAAGAGAAACCCGAAGACAAAGCCCTGGGGCTGAAGAGCTTCACCGCCTACATCGACGCCTTCAGCGAAGGTTTCCTCGATGACGCGGTGGTCGACTACGCCACCGACCGCATGGGCGGCCAGCTGACCATCAAGGCACCCAACGCCAAGGTGCCGATGGTCAACGCCGACAGCCCGGTCAACGAGCGCATCAACTACTACCTGCAGACCGAGATCAACCCGGGGCTGGCCAGCCATGGCGGCCAGGTCAGCCTGATCGATGTGGTCGAGGACGGCATCGCCGTGCTGCAGTTCGGTGGTGGTTGCCAAGGCTGCGGCCAGGCCGACGTGACCTTGAAGGAAGGCATCGAGCGCACCCTGCTCGAGCGCATTCCCGAGCTCAAGGGGGTACGTGACGTCACCGACCACACGCAGAAAGAAAACGCCTACTACTAAGGCGTTCGCTGCGAACATGAAAAACGGCGCCCCGTGAGCGCCGTTTTTTTATGCCCATTATTCCAGGTGTCTTGCGGCGCCTGGATCGCGAGCAAGCTCGCTCCCACAGGGGGGCACGATCAACTGTAGGAGCGAGCTTGCTCGCGATACACCCTCAAGGCCGATACAGGTGCGCATGCCCCGCGCGATACAACGACGACTCGCTGAAACTGTCCGTGGCCAGCACCCGGCCCACCAGGATCAGCGCCGTGCGCCGAAAACCCTTGGCCTGGACCTTTTCGGCAATGTCCGCCAGGGTGCCCAGCACCCAGTCCTGGTCCGGCCAGGTCGCCCGGTGCACCACGGCAATCGGGCAGTCGGCGCCGTAGTGGGGCAGCAGCTCGGCGACAATCTTTTCCAGATGGTTGACCCCCAGGTGAATCGCCATGGTGGTGCCGTGGGCGGCCAGGCTGGCGAATGCCTCGCCGGCGGGCATCGAGGTCTTGTCGGCATAACGGGTCAGGATCACGCTCTGGGCGACGTCCGGCAGGGTCAGTTCGGCCCCCAGCAAGGCCGCGCAGGCCGCGGTGGCGGTCACGCCGGGGATGATCTCGAAGGGAATGCCCAGCTCGCGCAGGCAGCGGATCTGCTCGCCGATGGCGCCGTACAGGCTGGGGTCGCCGGAATGTACCCGGGCCACGTCCTGGCCTTTGCCATGGGCGTCCTTGATCAGCTCGATGATCTGTTCCAGGTGCAGCTCGGCGCTGTTGACCAGCTGTTCGGCGCGATGGCCCTGGAGCACGGCTTCGGGCACCAGGGAACCGGCATAGATGATGACCGGGCAGCTGTGGATCAGCCGCTGGCCCTTGACGGTGATCAGTTCCGGGTCGCCGGGACCTGCGCCGATAAAAAAGACGGTCATGGCGTTCTCCTGTGAAAAAAGGGGCGAGGCAACCTCACAGATGAAGATTGCTCATGATCAGCGGCGGGGATTATCGAAGATTTACCCGGAGCAGGCCAAGGCGAGGGTTGCCTGGGCGTATTTCTGCCGAGGGACCAGCAGCTTTGCCGGGCTTCGGGCCAGCTGTTCGGCCAGGGCCAGGGCGGCACTTTCGGCGACCCCGTAGCAGCCGGTGTGCTCGTAGGCGATCTGCGAACGATGGCTGAGTTGCAGCACATAAGGCGTCAGCTGGTTACTGCTGAAACAGGTCAGGGGCAGGTCCAGTTGCGCGGCCAGGGCCAGCAGGCCGGGTTCCTCGCGTTTCAGGTCGATGCTGGCCAGGGCCTTGATCTGCCCGAGGTTGATGCGATGGGCACTCAGGGTCTGGTCGAGCAGGGCGCGCAAGGTCTCCACCGGGCAGCCCCGCTGGCAGCCCAGGCCGACCACCAGGGTCGGCGCTGTGCTGGCGTGCGTCATGCCGAGTATTGATCGTCGCTCTTGCGGCGGAACAGCCAGGCGCTGATCAGGCCCAGGGCCAGCCAGAACGCGGCGTTGGTCAGCTGCGAAGCGATCTTGAACTGCGCCTCCAGCTCCTCCGGGGCGAGCATCGAATGCACTTGCGGCTGTGGCGCGCCGATGAGATGCGGCACGGCGAGGATAGCCACGCCCAGCACTTTCAGCAGCCAGTTCCGGGCGAAGACGATCAGGGCAATGCCGACCGCGGTGGAAGCGGCGGTGCCGACCCACCAGATCTGCCGTTGCGCCAGGTCCGCGGCGGCGGTGCCCGGCAGTTCGGGCGGCAGGCCGAGGGTCGGCGCCAGGCAGAAAGTCGCATAACCGGCCAGGCCCCAGAGCAGGCCCTGGGACGTACGGTTCGGCGCGCGCAGGGTGTAGAGACCGGCGAGCATCAGGGCGAAACCCACGGCGACCACCAGGTTGCCGCCGGTGGTGGACAGCACGCGCTGCCAGCCGTCTTGCGGCTCCCAGGCTTCGGCGTCATGACTATGGGCGGCGCTGCCGGCGGCATGCTCATGCACTGCTTCATGCTGGGCGGCCGGGGCCTTCTCGTAGGTTTCCGCCTCCAGGATCAGCGGCGCGACCCAGAAGCTTTGCAGCAGGGTCAGCAGCAGGGCCGCCAGCAACCCGGTGAAACCCGCGGTTTGCGCGATACGCTTGATCATCTCGGCAGGTCTCAGTGGCAAGGGAAGGCGGCGCTGTGACGGGTATCGTGGGCGGCGTTGTGCACCGCTTCGATATGGGAGAAACCGGCGAAATACACAAGGCACGCGCCGAGGATCGAGGCGCCGATGGCGACGACCAGGCGTTGGCTCAGAGTGGCGGTACTGCTGCTGGAATGGCTGGTGCTGCTGATGATCGACATGGCGCTTCCCTCTGGTGTGTCAGCGGGTGAATCGAGCGCAGCAAAACCCCGCGAGACGGGCCCGCGGGGAATTAACAGCGCCCGCCCACCGCGGGTTTGTTATGACTGTGTAGCGGGCCGGTCTCCGGGCTCGCGAGGGGCGGGGCTTGCGCCACGCCTGCAAGAATCGCCTTCCCATGCCGGACTGCTGGCACAGTGGATCTGATTCTTCGCTCGCTTACCGTTGCGGGGGCAGCACCGGACTGATCAAGGCTTTTGGCCTGTGACGCACCGGTTTCCCGTTTCACCCTGTGAAGGGCACCCGTAACAAGGTGTGTAGGAGAGCATGGGCGAGGGAGGGGCGTCAATTGGCAAGGGTTCTCGTTTTCGATCGCAATTGGCCTGTCCTCGTGCTGCATGAACATTGACCGCCCCCCAAGCTCTGCGTAGCCTTGCGCTCTCGAGGTTCTTCGGCGTCTGCCGAAGCTAAGAAGGGAACGCGGTCCAAGCCGCGGCTGCCCCCGCAACTGTAAACGGTGATGAACGATGCAAGGCCACTGCCAGGCGGCGGGAAGGCGCATCGTTGGCCAGTCGAACGACCGGCACGCCGTCAGCCAGGAGACCTGCCTCGGACCTGATTCTCACTACAACCGGGCGGGGTGATCCGGTGGCGAACCTTTCCGTGCAGCTGCCTGCGCGGTTCTCGTCCCGTATGCCCGCCACCTTGCCAAAGGGCATCCGATGAAAACACTGGCCAAACTTCCCGTCACCATCGTTACCGGCTTCCTCGGCTCGGGCAAAACCACCTTGCTGCGGCACATGCTGGACAACGCCCAGGGCCGACGCATCGCGGTGATCGTCAACGAGTTCGGCGAGCTGGGCATCGACGGCGAGATCCTCAAACAGTGTTCCATCGGTTGCACCGAGGAAGAAGCCAGCGGCCGCGTCTACGAGCTGGCCAACGGCTGCCTGTGCTGCACCGTGCAGGAAGAGTTTTTCCCGGTGATGCGCGAGCTGGTGGCCCGTCGCGGCGACCTCGACCATATCCTGATCGAAACCTCCGGCCTGGCCCTGCCAAAACCTTTGGTCCAGGCGTTCCAGTGGCCGGAAATCCGCAGCGCCTGCACTGTCGACGCGGTGATCACCGTGGTCGACAGCCCGGCCGTGGCCGCCGGCACCTTCGCCGCCTTCCCGGACCAGGTCGACGCCCAACGCAAGCTCGACCCGAACCTGGACCACGAGTCGCCGCTGCATGAGCTGTTCGCCGACCAGTTGTCCAGCGCCGACCTGGTGATCCTCAACAAGGCCGACCTGATCAGCCCGGCAGACCTGGCCAAGGTGCGCCTGGAAGTGGCCGAGGAGCTGCCGCCGGCGGTGAAAGTCATCGAAGCCAGCAGCGGTCGCCTGCCGCTGGACGTGCTGCTGGGCCTGGGCAACGGCTCGGAAGAACACATCGACGGCCGCCACAGCCATCACGATCATCACCACGATGGCGACGATCATAATGATCATGACCACGACGCCTTCGATTCCATCTCCATCGAGCTGCCCCAGGCCGACGAAAGCCTGCTGCTGGACGCCCTGACCCAACTGGTGGTGCAGCACGGCATCCTGCGGGTCAAGGGTTTCGCGGCGATCCCCAACAAGCCGATGCGCCTGTTGATCCAGGGCGTGGGCACGCGTTTCGACAAGCACTTCGACCGCCAGTGGGGTGCCGACGAAGCCCGTACCACGCGCCTGGTGCTGATCGGCCAGGCGCTGGACGCTGTGCTGCTCGAAGCGCAATTGCGCGCCGCGCTCAGCGTGTAAGCCATGCACCTGCTCAGGACCCAGCCCGGCGGTTTCGTGTCGGATGACAACATTGCCGACCTTGGACAGACCCCCGCCGAGCTGGTGATCCTGTGCAGCGGCGACTCCAGCCTGGCGCTGCTGGCCGAAGCGGCGCAGCAACTGCCAGAGGACTACCCGAGCTTTCGCCTGGCCAACCCGATGCAGGTGCAGAACCATGCCTCGGTCGACCTGTATGTCGACCAGGTGCTGCGCCACGCCAAGGTGATCCTGCTTTCCCTGCACGGTGGCATCGCCTATTGGCGTTATGGCATCGAGCAACTGGTGCAGCTGGCGCAACGCGGCGTGCAGCTGATCCTGGTGCCGGGCGACGATCGTCCGGACCCGGAACTGAGCGACCTGAGCACGGTGCCTGCCGGCGACCGCGAGCGCCTCTGGCACTTTCTGCGCCAGGGCGGCATGGGCAATGCGCTGAACCTGTACCGCTGCCTGGCCAGCGGCTGGCTGGGGCGCGATTACCCTTGGTCCGAGCCGCAGACCCTGCCGCGCACGGCGATCTACCACCCGCACAAAAGCAGCGCCGCCCTCAGCGATTGGCAAGCCGACTGGCGGGCCGGCCAACCGGTGGCGGCGCTGCTGTTCTACCGCTCGCATTTGCAGGCGGCCAACACTGCCTTTATCGATGAGTTCTGCCGGCGCTTGTTAGCGGCGGGCCTGAACCCGCTGCCGATTGCCCTGGCCAGCCTGAAAGAGCCCGGTTGCCTGGCGGTGGTCGAGGACCTGCTGGATGAAGTGCAGGCAGGGGTGATTCTCAACACCACCGGTTTTGCCCAATCCAGCCCGGAGGCGCCGCACCTGCGACCGTTCCGCCGCGATATCCCGGTGATCCAGGCCATCTGCGCCCAGGACAACGAACCCGGCTGGCGCGCCAGCGAGCAGGGCCTGGGGCCGCGGGACCTGGCGATGCACATCGCCTTGCCGGAACTGGACGGGCGCATCATCAGCCGGCCCATCAGCTTCAAGGACCTGGCCTGGCGCAGCGAGCGCAGCCAGTCGGACGTGGTCTGCTACCGCCCGGCCCCCGAGCGCATGGATTTTGTCGCCGAACTGGCACGGCGCTGGGTCGATCTGGCCCGGCTGCCGAATGCTGAAAAACGCATCGCCCTGATCCTCGCCAACTACCCGACCCGCGACGGTCGTATCGGTAATGGCGTGGGCCTGGATACGCCGGCGGCGGCGTTGAATATCCTGCGCGCCCTGCACGCCGAGGGTTATCCGTTGCCGGCCGAGTTGCCGGACAGCGGGACGGCGCTGATCCAGCAACTGCTCGGCGGGGTCAGCAACGACCTGGACAGCCTCGACCTGCGCCCGTGCCAGCAAAGCCTGGCGCTGGAGGAGTACCAGGCCATGTTCGACGCGCTGCCTGAAGCCAATCGCCTGGCGGTGACGGAACGTTGGGGCGGGCCGGAAAACGACCCGATGTTCCGCGGCGGGCGGCTGATGATCGCCGGCCTGCGTTTTGGCCTGACCTTTGTCGGCATCCAGCCGGCACGCGGTTATCAGGTCGATCCGAGCGCGGTCTATCACGACCCGGACCTGGTGCCGCCCCACGGGTACCTGGCGTTCTACTTCTGGCTGCGCCAGACCTACGGCGCCCACGGGCTGATCCACGTCGGCAAGCACGGCAACCTGGAGTGGCTGCCGGGCAAGGGCGTCGGCCTGTCCGAAAGCTGCTGGCCGGACGTGCTGCTGGGGCCGCTGCCGAATATCTATCCATTCATCGTCAATGACCCGGGCGAGGGCGCCCAGGCCAAGCGCCGGACCCAGGCGGTGATCATCGACCACCTGATGCCGCCGCTGACCCGCGCCGAAACCTACGGCCCGCTGCGCGACCTGGAACTGCTGGCCGACGAGTACTACGAAGCCCAGTTGCTCGATCCGCGCCGCGCCCGCGAGTTGCAGAAAGACATTCTCAAGCTGGTGCGGGTGACCCGGATCGACCGTGAACTGCAACTGGACGGGCAGCTCGACGGCGAGGCCGACGCGGCGCTCTGGCTGCCGCGCCTGGACACCTACCTGTGCGACCTGAAGGAGTCGCAGATCCGCGATGGCCTGCATGTGTTCGGCGAATCGCCCGTGGGCCGTCTGCGTATCGACACCTTGCTGGCCTTGCTGCGCATTCCCCGTGGCGATGGCCGGGGCGGGCAGTCGAGCCTGTTGCGGGCTCTTGCCAAGGCTTTCGAGCTGGGTTTCGATCCGCTGGATTGCGCCCTGGCCGAGCCCTGGAGCGGGCGCCGGCCACAGGCCTTGCAGGATCTCAGTGAGCAACTGTGGCGCACCGCCGGCGATGCCCGCGAACGCCTGGAGCTGTTTGCCGGGCGCTTGATAGAAGCGGCCTTGGCCGGTGAGGTCGAGCAACTGAGCGAGTCCGGCTGGAGCGAGGTCAAGGCGATCATCGACAGCCTGCGCGAAGTAGTGGCGCCGCGCCTGGATGCCTGCGGTCCGGCGGAGATGGGCGGCTTGCTGGCTGCCCTGGACGGGCGTTTCGTGCCGGCCGGGCCCAGCGGCGCACCGAGTCGCGGGCGCCTGGACGTGCTGCCCACCGGGCGCAATTTCTACTCGGTGGATGTGCGCAACCTGCCGACCACCACCGCCTGGCGCATCGGTTTCCAGTCGGCCAACCTGATCCTCGAACGGCACCTGCAGGACCATGGCGACCACCTGCGTCAGCTCGGCCTGTCGGTGTGGGGCACCGCGACCATGCGCACCGGCGGCGACGATATCGCCCAGGCCATGGCGTTGATGGGCGTGCGCCCGGTGTGGGCCACCGGTAGCCAGCGGGTCGACGACTTCGAGATCCTGCCGCTGAGCCTGCTGGACCGCCCACGGGTAGACGTGACTTTGCGGGTGTCCGGGTTCTTCCGCGATGCCTTCGCCAACCTGATCCGCCTGTTCGACGCCGCGGTGCAGGCGGTGGCCGCGCTGGACGAGCCGGACGACCTCAACCCGCTGGCGGCCAAGGTCCGCGCCGAGCGCCAAGCGCTGGAGCAGTCCGGCCTGGATGCCGAGGCCGCGCGGCGCCAGGCCGGCTGGCGGATCTTCGGCGCCAAGCCCGGGGCCTATGGCGCGGGCGTGCAGGGCGCTATCGACGCTCGCCTGTGGCAGAGCCGCGAGGACCTGGCCGAGGTCTATCTGAACTGGGGCGGCTACGCCTATGGCGGCGCCGACGAAGGCACCGCGGCCCGTGGCCAGTTCGCCCAGCGCCTGAGCCAGGTGCAGGCGGTGCTGCAGAACCAGGACAACCGCGAGCACGACCTGCTGGATTCCAACGACTACTACCAGTTCCAGGGCGGCATGCTCGCGGCGGTGGAAAGCCTCAGCGGCAACACGGCCGCCAGCTACCATGGCGACCATAGCCAGCCGGAGCTGCCGAAAATCCGCAGCCTCAAGGAGGAGCTGAACCGGGTGATCCGCTCCCGCGCGGCCAACCCGAAGTGGATCGCAGGGGTGAAACGCCACGGCTACAAGGGCGCCTTTGAAATGGCCGCCACCGTGGATAATCTGTTCGCCTTCGACGCCACCACCGAACTGATCGACGATCACCAGTACGCCCTGCTGGCCGATGCCTATCTGCTGGACCCGGCGACCCGCGAATTCATCCGCCAGCACAACCCCCATGCGTTGCGCGACATGACCGAGCGCCTGCTCGAGGCCCAGCAGCGCGGGATGTGGCAGGCGCCCGGCGAGTACCGCGAGGCCCTGGAAAACCTGCTGCTGGATATTGAAGAAGATGGCTGATGCTCCTGTAGCCGCTGCCGCGGGCTGCGATCGGGCCCGCAGGGCCCGCTGGGGCAGGCGACGCGGCCGGTCAGATGCCAAAGCGTCGTCTGTTTTATGCCGACTGCGTCGTCAATTGCAGCCTGCGGCAGCGGCTACATCGATTGATGTTCGTGCACCCCTTTACCGAGAACCGACATGAGCGATACCCCACATTTCCCGCTGTCCGCCGTGGTCGGCGCCGATGACCTGAAACTGGCGCTGTGCCTGACGGCCATCGACCCGAAAATCGGCGGGGTGTTGATCGAAGGCCCGCGGGGCATGGCCAAGTCGACCCTGGCCCGCGGCCTGGCGGACCTGCTGGCCAGCGGGCAGTTCGTCACCTTGCCCCTGGGCGCGACCGAAGAGCGCCTGGTCGGCACCCTGGACCTGGACGCGGCGCTGGGCGAAGGCCGGGCGCAGTTTTCCCCGGGGGTGTTGGCCAAGGCCGATGGCGGGGTGCTCTACGTCGACGAGGTGAACCTGCTGCCGGACCATCTGGTGGACCTGCTGCTGGACGTGGCCGCCAGCGGCACCAACCTGATCGAGCGCGACGGTATTTCCCACCGGCACTCGGCCAGGTTCGTGCTGATCGGCACCATGAACCCGGAGGAGGGCGAGCTGCGTCCGCAACTGCTGGACCGCTTTGGCCTCAACGTCGCCCTGAGCGGGCAGACGCCGCCCACTGAGCGGGGACAGATCATTCGTCGGCGGCTGGATTTCGACAGCGATCCCCAGGGTTTCTGCCAGCAGTGGGCCGCCGAGCAGGCGGCGCTGCGCCAGCGCTGCCAGCAGGCGCGGCTGTTGCTGGCGGAGATCGCCCTGGACGATCGAGCGCTGGAGCGGATCACCGAACGCTGTTTCGCCGCCGGCGTCGATGGCCTGCGCGCGGACCTGGTCTGGCTGCGTGCCGCCCGCGCTCATGCGGCCTGGCGTGGTGCCCGGGCTATCGAGGAGCAGGACATAGACGCCGTGGCCGAATTCGCTCTGCGCCATCGCCGTCGCGACCACCCGCCGAGCGCGGCGCATCAGCCGCAGCCGTCTTCCGCGCCATCCCCGGCCCAATCCAGCCCCGCCGAAGGCCAGGGCCAATGGGGTGAATTGCCGGCCCAGGCGCTGGCCACCGGCGCCCGGCGTGAAGTGCCGAGCTGGCCAAAAAAGCCCTAGGCATTCGCCCCCGGTCCGACGCGGGGGCGAATGCCAAGTCCCGCGCCGGGCGGTTGGACAAGGGCAGGCAAGGCCGCGCGCGCGCGGCCGTCCATGGTTCGATCAACTGGCCGGGCACCTTGCTCAACGGTCGACCCCGCCAGTGTGACGATCTGCTGTGGCACCTGCGCAGCCGTTCGCCCCATGAGCTGTGGCTGGTGATCGTCGATGCGTCGGCCTCGACCCGCCGCCATCAGGCACTGAGCGATGCCAAGGGCCTGCTGGCCCAGCTGTTCGACGATGCTTACCGGCAGCGCGCACGCCTGGCCTTGCTGACCGCCAGCGGCCGCGCGCCGAACTGGCAGGTGCAGGGACTGAAGGCCTCGAAGGATTTGCGCGACTGGCTCGACGGGCTGGGCGCGGGCGGTGGCACGCCGTTGCTGGCGGCCTTGGCCGAGGCAGGGCGGTGGCTGGTTTCGCGGCAGAAGCGTTACCCGGCCGAGCAGCAGCGGGTACTGCTGCTCACCGATGGCCGGCTCAAGACCTTGCCGCCCTTGGAGCACCTGGGTTGCCCGACCCTGTTGATCGATATCGAACGCGGGCCGATCCGCCTCGGCCGCGCTCGCGAGCTGGCGCAGCAGCTGGATGCGCAGTACCGGCATATCGATGGGGTGTGATGGGGTGAGGGCAGTCCGGCCGTGAGCCGGCCGACGACTGCCCCCGGATCAGCGTTTTAGCCGCCGAAAGGAGCGGAACGGATGGCTTCGCCTTTCCTGGCGCAGGAAGGCGGGTTGGTCATGCCCAGGGTGAGCAGGTTGCCGCCGTTGATGATGCAGTTGAACTCCTTGTTGTCGTTGGTTTTCAAGGCCACATAGGTGTTGGTGCCTTCGGTGCGACGGCTGATGATGCTGACGTCCGAGGGGGCATAACCCAGGGCGCCGCTGGTCTGGGATTTGATCTGTTCATCGCTCAGGGTATTGGTCTTGCCGGCGATCGAATTGCAACCGGCGAGTCCGAGGGTGAGGGCGCAAGCCAAGGCAAGGGGGACGACTCTCATGTGTTGCTCCTTTATTAGGGTGAGGTCCGCCGGAAATCCTAGCAGCGGCGTATTTTTTTGCTGGGTGCCCTGGATGTTTTTTGCGATCCGCTGCGCGAATTGAGCATTACCAGCCGACGGACGGATGCGTTTGCTCGGGCGCCCCGTCCTTTCCCTTGAGTGCGGGCAAGAGGATCCCCTTGCTTGCGCTCTTGCATCGGCTATTACCTGGCCATTTCCTGTCGGTACTGGCGCTGTTCAACTGGTCGAGCAGCAGCGCCAGCCAGGGGCGTACTTGAGGTTTGGGCGCCCGCCCGCGACTCAGGCGATGCATCTGCAGGCGGACGATGGTTATGGGCCTTGGTCATGGCCACCGAACGATTTCAATGGCCGTAGGGCGGACCCTCGCCTGATTTCACTCCACGCTCAGCGTCAAAGGCCGTGGCTGCGGGATGGGATTGCGCATCAGCGTGCCTACCGTCACTGCCGCCAGCAGCGCCAGCAGGCCGGCCACCCAGAGCACCATGCCGAAACCGTCGATAAAGGCCTGGCGGGCCAGTGGTTCGACCAGTTCTTTCGCGGAGTCGGGCAGCAATGCCAGGGCTGCGGGCATGTCGCCGGCCACCACCCGGGAGGCGATGGCCTGGTCCTGGTCGAGCCATTGCGCGGCGTTTGCGCCCAGGCTGGCGTGCAGGCGTTGCTGGGTATGGCTGCCGAGCAGGGCGCCGAACACGCCAATGGCCAGCATGATGGCGCTGAAGCGCATGGTGGTGCTCAGGCCCGAGGCCATGCCGGCGCGGTCGCGGGGTACGCAGGCCATGATGTTTTTCTGCGTGTCGCCGTTGAGCAGGCCGGCGCCAGCACCCGTCACCGCGATGGCCAGGGCAAAGCTCAGGTAGCCGCCAGCCTGCACGGCCCAGGCGGCGAGCAGGTTGCCGCAACCGACCAGGGTCAGGCCGGCGGCCATCAAGGTCGCCGGGGCATAATGCGTCGCCAGGCGCACGCCGATGCGCGGGCAGATCAGCATGGTCAGGGCAAATGGCAGCATGCCCAGCCCCGAGGCGATCGCCGAGAAGCCCAGACCGTTCTGCAGGTAGAAGGGCAGCAGGGTCATCATCACCTGGGCGCAGCCGGCGTAGGCGAACATCCCCAGCAGGGCACCGATGAAGCGCGGATGGCGGAACAGCTGCAGGTCGACCATGGGCCGGCGCTGCACCCGCTCGATCAGCACGAACAGCCCGAGCAACGCCACGCCGCCCAATAGTCGGGCGTAGGTCAGCGGGTGGCTCCAGCCGATGCGATTGGCTTCGATCAGGCCCCAGATCAGGCACAGCAGGCTGGCGCTGAAGGCCAGGCTGCCCCAGGGATCGAGGCGGGCGGCCTGGGTGTCGCGGGACTCGGGTATCGCACGCAACACCATCAGCACCAGCAGCCCGCCCACCGGCAGGTTGAGGTAGAAGATCCAGCGCCAGCCAATGAACTCGGTGATCAGTCCGCCGACGGTGGGCGCGGCGGTCATCGCCACGCCCATGCAAGCCCCCCAGAACGCCCAGGCCTTGGCCCGTTCGACCTCGTCATGGAAGGTGTGGCCGATGGTGGCCAGGGCCGAGGTCAGCAGCAACGCCGCGCCGACCCCCTTGATCGCCCGGGCGATGTCGAGCAACAGCACGTTGGGCGCGGCGCCACAGCCGAGGGAGGCGAGGATGAACAGCCCGAGGCCGCAGAGCAGGGTGCGCTTGCGCCCGAAGCGGTCGGCCAGGCTGCCGGCCGGCAGTAGCAGCGCGGCGAAGGCCAGCATGTAGGCGCTGACCACCCATTCGATATCGGCGAAGTTGGCCCCCAGGTCGCGGGCGATGCTCGGCAGGGTCACCGCGACAATGTTGGTGTCGAGCACGATCAGCGAGCACACCCCGGAAGCGGTGAGCAGGGTCAGGCGCGGGCTGGCCGGCCTCATGGCTGCACCCGTTGACCCAGCGCGGCGAGGGCGGCCTGGGCGATTTCATCGTCATGGGCCGGGGTGTCGGCGCTGATGCCGATGGCGCCGATCACCTGGCCGTCGACGCGGATCGGCTGCGCGCCTTTCATCATCAGCAGGCCCGAGGTGATGGCCGCCTGGCGCCCGCCGTTGATGGCGTTTTCCAGGTCGCCGGAAGGGCGCTTGAACAATGCCGAGGTCCGCGCCTTGCCCTGGGCCAGTTCGATACCGGCCACCACCGGCGCGCCGTCCATGCGCGCGCTGAGGATCGGCCAGCCGCCGTCGTCGACGATCGCCACGGCGCAGGGCCAGCCCTTGGCCGAGGCGGTGTCCTGGGCGGCCTTGAGCAGTTGTTGGGCGGTGGCGAAATTGAGGATTGCCTTCTGGGCAACGTCGGCGTCTTTCTCGGCGGCGAAAGTCGTGGGCACGCTGCAGCAAGTGATCATGGCCAGAAACAGTGGTTTGACGTGCATGGCGTGGGCTCTCTACTGTGAAGGTCTGGCCAGCTTATCCCGGGCTTTCGCCCGTTCTGTTAGGCGAGCTGGAGCACTTCATTACCTTTGAGCTAACGAATTTATGGAAATCCGTCATTTCCGCTATTTCCTGGCGGTGGCCCGACAACGCAATTTCACCCGCGCCGCCGAGCAACTGGGCATCGCGCCGCCAACCCTGAGCCGGCAGATCCAGGACATGGAACAGGCCCTGGGCACCCGCTTGTTTGTGCGCCAGCAGCGCGAGGTCAGCCTGACCGAGGCCGGCGCGGCCCTGGTGCGCGAGGCCGAGGCCACGGTGCGCCAGTTCGAGTTCGCGCAGCGTAACGCCCAACGCGCCGGGCGCGGCGAAATCGGCCATATCGAGCTGGGATACGTGGCCTCGGCGGTGTATTCGGGGCTTCTGCAAAAACAGGTGCAGCGCTTTGCCCGGACGTCAGCCTGAGCGTGCGCGAAAGCCCGATGGCGGCGTTGCCCGGACTGGTGGCCGAGGGGCGGTTCGACATCGGTTACATCCGCTCGCCCATGACCCTGCCCGAAGGGGTGGAGGCGGTCCGCCTGGATGGCGAAGGTTTTGTCCTGGCGCTGCCCGCCGAGTCCTGGCTGGGACGCTTGCCGGAGATCGCCCCGGCCCATCTGCATAACGAGACCTTCGTGCTTCCGGAACAGATCAGCGGCACCTTGCAGGTCGCCGCCGAGGGCGGTTACGCGCCGAAACTGGGGGCGCAGCCCGGCGGCCTGGTGGCGGTGCTGGCCCTGGTCTCCCTGGGGCAGGGGGTGGCCGTTGTGCCGGAATCGGTGGTCGGGCACGTGGGGCTGCCCAATGTGTTGTACCGGCCGATCCAGGGCAGCACGGCTGCGTCCTGGCTGTCGCTGATCCACCGCCGCTTCGAAAAGGCCCCGGCGGTGGCGCGTTATATCGAGCAGGTCAGAGGCACATTGCGGGGGTAGGGGCGATGCGGCCGCTGAGGTAGTTTTGCTCTAAGCCGGCCAGCAGCGGCTGAAATGTTTTGTAAAAAATTCTTCGGAGCCTGTAGGCACAAGGCTTCGAGCGCAACTGCGCAACTTCTTGCGCAATTCATGGTTGCTAGAGTGGCGGGCTCAATGGAACGACTGACAAGCGCCTGACAGATCGCGCTGCTCGGGAGGGAGCGGGATGGTTCGATTTCAAGGACTGAGATCCTCAATTCGTCTTTATGGCTTGGTCACGGTCACCGGTATTCACGACCAGCCTGCCCTGGATCCGGTGCAGATAAGTTGCGTCGGCGACCTCGATGCACCCACCGTCCGGGTGTTCATTTCCCGGCTGGACGCGGAGATCTACCTGCGCGCTTCCCATCTGCGCAACTATCGTGTGGTGCCACTTCGATCGTTCGATCCTTCCCAGCTCCTCAATCAGGCTAATGGCTGGTTGAAACTCAATATCTGCCTGGGTTTCGCCGCCCAGGACGACTGCCTCCTCAGTATCGATCAACAGGAAGTGATTCCGGTCGGGCTGACGGCCTGGACCCGGCCGGTCCTGGATTATCAGGGTTATTACCTGCAATGGTCGGACACGGAATTACCCGAGTACCTGCTAAGTGCCTATAAAAGTGTTGGCGCACCGGACTACAACCGGCAGCTCAACGAACTGGACGATTGGGCGCCAGCGGCCATGGAGCGCACTGTTACCGAAGCACTGCAGATGTCACCCCCGTTCAAGGCCCCCGGCTCGACGGCCAGCCAGCTCGCATTATTCGATGTGGAGGATGCCTGTTGGCGCTTTGGTCTCTTCCAGATCGATGGCCTAGGGACAACACGCAATACCTAACGGATAAAGGAGATTGCAATGAGTGGAAAACCTGCGGCACGTGTCACGGATATGACCGCTTGCCCGTTGCCCGGGCACGCCAGTAACCCGATTGTCTCGGGATCGCCCGACGTATTGTTCGATGGGCTCAGCGCGGCGCGGATGACCGACACCACGGCCTGCGGCAGTGCCCTGGTCAGTGGGGTGGTTGCCAATGTGCTGATCAATGGCTTGCCGGTCGCGACCCTGGGCACGACCGGTAATCACGGGAATGTGGTGGTGAGCGGGTCGGGAAGCGTGATCATCGGGCAGCAGGTCAGTGCCGCGGCTGTCGCTCCCCTGATCAAGATTCCCGGGCTTTGCCTGCCGTGCCTGTTGGCGGCGGCGCAGCGCAATGAAGCCTTTGTCCCGCTGCAAAACCTGGGGAACTGATCATGAGTGTTCCTGGCAATGGACGCCGGACTGATCCGAATGTTCTGCAATTTCGTACCCATATTCGTCACTGTCTGGAGCAGCACCCTGAAACCCGGCTCTATGTGCTGGTGGATGGCGCCCGGTACATGACCCTGGAGAACCGCCTGGACGCGGCCGGGGCGGCGATCCGCGTCGAGTGGTTGCTGGCCGCTACCGAGCTGGACGAAATCAGCCGTGGGGGACCAGCGCTGGTGGAGTTCATGACAAATAGCGACGAGGCCTCGCAACTGCTCGACTGGCTGATCGAGCGCGACCAGAAGTCGCCGCTGGTTTCATGGCTGTGGAGCGAGCGCTCCTTTGAGGCGCTGAGCAACCATCTCAAATCCCATTTGTTCAGCCGTCTGCCGGACGGCCGGATGGCGTTGTTTCGTTATTACAACCCGATCGTCCGCCGCAGCCTGGAGGCTGTCCTGGACAGCGAACAGCGAATGGCCCTGATGTTGCCGCTCGATCGCTGGCAGATCTGGCAGCCATTGGTCCTGGCGTACCAGACGTATTACCGGGTCGGGCAGGAGGCTCGCCATGCTTGAGTTGACGGCAGACCAGCTGAAAGCGCTGGAGCAGGTTCGGCAAAATGAGGTGATCGAGAAGATCATGCTCGAGATACGTCAGCACAATCCTCAATGGCTCGAGCAGAAGGGCCAGTGGCAGACGATCCAGTACCTCAAGGACTACCGGGAAAAAGCCTGGGCGCTGCAAATCGAAGAGCCCGATACGGTTGAAAGCTTCATGCGCTTTGGCCTGCAGTTTCCTGGTTTCGAAGAAACACCCGGGTTTATCCGATGGATGAAAAGGCCGGTAAACGACACCCCGGAGCAGCGTTTTCGCGATTACGAAAGCGTCATGGATTTCGTCCAGGGGCAACGCGCCTGGCGTGCAGCACTCAAGACAGGGATGCCTGAATGACCAGTTTCATCAGTGGAGCCGTAGCGCAACTGGCACCTCCCATAAGCAGTGGGGTGCGTTTGCCATTACCTCGCAGTGGACCGAGGCTGCCTTTCGATATACCCATTCCCGCGCCGCCTCGATTGCCGATGCCGCCGCCACGACCGTTGCCGGTTCCGCCCCCGGAAGTCGTCCCCCGGCCGCTACCGAACCCAAGACCGGTGCCGCAGCCTCTGCCGCTACCCGGGACCAAACCCGAGGCGCTGCCCAAGGCGGATGCGCCGGCAAGCACCCGGGACCGGACCAGGGAGGCGGAGAGAGAGTGCAAGACCCAGAAGAAAGACTGCGTGAAGTGCCCGCCCGAAGACGGGCATATGTACGTTCCGGTCAACGGGAAGGGACACAGCATGAGTGACCTGTCGAGCAGGTACCAAAACTGGGTGACCAACTTCCCGTTTCCCTGGGAGTGGCTGTGGAGTGCTACTGACTGGGACGGTTTTGTGAAAAGCCGCTGTACCCTGCAAGAGGCCAAGGCCAACTACAAGTTCATGCTCATATTCGGTTTCAAGCATCCGAAGTTTGCCAAGAGCCTGGAGAAGGATCTGATCGTGAAGGCGTTCACCCAGGCAGGCAAGGCCAAGCCCAGCCCGCCGGTGAGGCTGGAGTGGCATTTTCTTCAGCGGGAGGTTTACGAGTATTGCTCCGAGAGGTACGAGGAGGGCGGGCTCACCAACCTGACGGCCTATTGGAATCCGATGCCTGGAACCAAAGATCATGAGGAATACGAGGAAGTGCGTCGCGAGGAGCAAAAGGCGCTGGAAGAATACAAAAAGCAGCATCCGGACATAATCGCCTGAGACCGTATGGAGTACTCATGGACACATTCAAGCGTTTCAATTTCAAGCTGAGCTTTGATAAGCAGAAGATTGCCCAGGTTACCGAGCAGCAACAAATCGACAGGAGCCTGGCCTTTCTCAAGGCGATAGGCGAGATCGACCCCATTCTCAAGAACTGGTTCTTGTGCGCCGAAGGCAAGGATGACGGCCTGACGCACAATGTGCTCCTCGACCCGAGCAGCTTGCGGCGGGAAATAGCCTCCTGGAAAGACTCGGACTTCGACGTCAATGACATGAGTTTTGTGTTGTGGAACGGGATACCTGATCCGCTGAAGGGCGGGCTTTCGATCACCTATCACGCCCGAAGCGGCGGTTCGTTGCCCGCGGGCATCGAGTTTTCCGAAGCGGGGACACTGGTCCGTTGCCTGCCGGATCCTCGACAGGGCATTGTCGAGTTGATGAACGCAGCGGTCGATCTCTGGCCGGAGATCTATTGGGGCGTGGCCGCTCCCAACGAGTACTTTCGCAAGCAGCGGGTGTTCCAGGACCGGCAGACCATCGGCTGGATCGGTTATTGCCCGCACCCTCTGTCGGCGGCCGATTTTCCGGAGGTCGCCGAGCTGCGTCCCACTCAATCGAAGGGCACCATCGTCGTTGCCTGCCCCGGCATCATGGACGAGAAGAACGTCCAGCATGTGCAGGTGGTGGGTGACACCGATATCAAGCTGGTGGAACTCGGGCTGTTGCCCGGACGCTATTGAGTCGCACGGGCAGGCTCGCTTTTGCTGGGGCGAGCTTGCCTGCGATAGCCGTGGCCAGACACCCCGATAAGATCTTGAAATGATTTCCCCCATGGGAAATTCCCCTTGAGGTTGTAGGATTCAAGTCCGTTTTTCTTCACAGGACTTGCATGAACACCCTCTCGGAGCCCCCCAGTCGTCCTTATTCCTGGACACCTCAGCCTTTCCTCGCTCGATCCGCCTTGCGACGCCTTCCGCCAGTCATAAGGCGCGGCCGTTACCCCGAACTCGCTGTTTTTCGCTGCTCGCCACCGGTCGTCGCGACCGTTGGGCGCTGGCCTGCGTTCGCCGCTCAAAGGCCTTGTGGCCTTGCCTTGCCGTGTCCGGCTGTGTGAATTCACTGGAGAGATAGAGTCGTTTTTATGGAATGGATAATGGACCCCACGGCCTGGCTTGGCCTGTTGACCCTGATCGTGCTGGAGCTGGTGCTGGGGATCGACAACCTGGTGTTTATCGCGATCCTCGCGGACAAGTTGCCGCCCCACCAGCGTGACCGCGCGCGGATCATCGGCCTGTCCCTGGCGCTGCTCATGCGCCTGGGCCTGCTGGCGAGTATTTCCTGGTTGGTGACCTTGACCGCGCCGCTGTTCGAGGTGTTCGGCAAGAGCTTCTCCGGTCGCGACCTGATCATGCTGTTCGGCGGTGTGTTCCTGTTGTTCAAGGCCACCATGGAGTTGCATGAGCGCCTGGAAGGTCATGTCAGCCAGCGCGCCGGCAATGCCGCTTACGCGTTGTTCTGGCCGATCGTCGCGCAGATCGTGGTGCTCGATGCGGTGTTCTCCCTGGACGCGGTGATCACCGCCGTGGGCATGGTCGACGAACTGGCGGTGATGATGATCGCGGTGATCATTTCCATCGGCCTGATGATCGTCGCCAGCAAGCCGCTGACCCGCTTCGTCAACGCCCACCCGACGGTGATCATGCTGTGCCTGGGCTTCTTGATGATGATCGGTTTTGCCCTGACCGCCGAAGGCCTGGGTTTCCACATCCCGAAAGGCTACCTGTACGCGGCCATCGGTTTCTCGATCCTGATCGAGCTGTTCAACCAGATCGCCCGTGCCCGCCGCAAGAAATCCATGCAGGGCCTGCGGCCGATGCGTGAGCGCACGGCCCATGCGGTGATGCGCCTGCTCGGCGGTCGCCAGTTGGCGGTGGAGGAGGTGGGCGAAGAGATCGCCGACCTGCTGGACAATGGCGAAGCGCCGAGCACCGAGCTGTTCGACCGCCGCGAGCGGGTGATGATCAGCGGCGTGCTGCAACTGGCCGAGCGACCGATCCGCACCTTGATGACGGTACGCGCCGACGTCGACTACATCGACCTGGCCGACGATGCCGAAGCCATCCGCAACAGGCTGATGCATTCGTCCTACTCGCGCCTGCCGCTGATTCGCGACGGCGCGGTGGAAGAGCCGCTGGGCTTCGTGCACAAGAAGGAACTGCTCAAGGAATACCTGGCCGGCAACGAGCCGAACCTGGAACACCTGGCGCGCACGGCGATCAACCTGCTGGACAGCTTCTCGATCCTCAACGCCCTGGAGCAGATGCGTAAAGCCTCGACCCACATCGCGTTCGTGATCAACGAATTCGGCGATTTCGTCGGCGTGCTGAGCATGACCGACATCCTTGAATCCATCGCCGGCGAGCTGCCCGACGCCAGCGAAATCGAAGGCCCGGACATTGTCGAGGAGCAGGGCGGTTTCATGGTCAGCGGCGCCTTGAACCTGGCGCAGATCCGCCAGCGCACCGGTTTCAGCGCCGAGCCGACCGAGGACTACCAGACCCTGGCCGGGCTGGTGATGAGCCTCCTGGACCGCTTGCCGGTGATTGGCGACCGACTGCAATGGCAGGACTGGACGCTGCAGGTGGTGACGGTGGAGGAGCGGCGAGTGACCCGGGTGCTGCTGCACCGGCAGGATGCCGCATGAGCCATGAGGTGAAAAAGCCGGACGCGAGTCCGGCTTTTTTTTGCCCGGAACATGGCTCGGACCCGGGGCCAGGCTCCGGCTGATTAAGTTTTACTTAAAAGCTTTCAACCCCGTGGCTGATTATCATTGCCGGGTGGCTACCGCAGACTGGTTTCGTATCTCCATGCACCCTCGCTCTTGCCGCGAGGGTCTTGAAACGAGCGGTCTATGTCAGTCAATCCCGCAACACCCCCGCAGCCAGCCCGGGTCGAATGCCCGGCCATGGCGGAGCTTTCCGCCACGGCGGCCGTCCACTCGGC
Organism: Pseudomonas sp. NFACC41-3; assembly: GCF_900109505.1. Lineage (NCBI taxonomy): Bacteria > Pseudomonadati > Pseudomonadota > Gammaproteobacteria > Pseudomonadales > Pseudomonadaceae > Pseudomonas > Pseudomonas sp. NFACC41-3. Next base: position 182,671 of record NZ_FOAE01000005.1, on the reverse strand, counting down.
CCTGGCCTGTTGCCAACTGCTGCTGCAACTGACCCAGGAGCGCGCGCCACAGGCCGCCGACCCGGGAACCGAACGCAACCTGCGCCGGGCGCTCAAGGACTACGCCCGGGGCGCCGGCGTCGATCTGCGCCTGGAGCGTCTGGCGCTGGCCCGGCTGACCCCGAAGATGCTGCCCCTGGTCTGGCGCGACCGCAGCGGCGCGTTCATCCTGCTGGCCCGGTTGTCCGACGCGCAGGCGCTGATCCAGCGACCCTCAGCCCATACCCCGGATGTGATCGATCGCGCGCAGTTGGCCGAAGAGTGGAGCGGCGAGGTGATTCGCCTGCGCCAGGGCGGCCTGCGCTTCGATCTGTCCTGGTTCGTTCCGGAGCTGCTGCGCCATCGACGGATCCTCGGCGAAGTGCTGCTGTGCTCGCTGCTGCTGCAAGTGCTGGCCCTGGCGACCCCGTTGTTCTTCCAGGCGGTGATGGACAAGGTCATGGTGCACCGGGCGCTGTCGACCCTCGACGTGCTGGTGATGACCCTGGTGGTGGTCGGCCTGTTCGAGGTGCTGCTCAAGGGCCTGCGCGAATACCTTTCGGCGCACACCGCCAATCGCATCGATATCGGCCTGGGGGTCAAGCTGTTCCGCCATCTGCTGGGCCTGCCGCTGCTGTACTTCAAGCAGCGCCAGGTCGGCGCGATCATCACCCGGGTCCAGGAGCTGGACAGCATCCGCGAGTTCCTCACCGGCTCCTTGCTGACCCTGTGCGTGGATGTGGCCTTCACCCTGGTGTTTTTCGCGGTCATGGCCTGGATCTCCTGGCCGCTGACGCTGCTGGTGCTGCTGACCCTGCCATTGTATGTGCTGCTGGCCTGGGCCAGCAGCGGCCCGCTGGAGAAGCGCATCGAACGGCAGTTCTACAGCGCCGCGCGCAACACGGCCTTTCTCAATGAGACCGTGAGCAGCAGCGAAACCATCAAGAGCCTGGCGGTGGAGCCGCGCATGCAGCGGCGCTGGGAGGCGCAGACGGCGGAGATGGTCGAGGCCGGTTTTGCCAGCCAGACCCTGGGCAGCGCGATCAGCCAGATGGTCACACTGTTGCAGAAAGTCACGGCGGTGGCGGTGATCTGCTGGGGCGCGAGCAAGGTCATCGACCTGCAGATGACCATTGGCCAACTGATCGCCTTCAACATGATGCTGTCCCACGTCAGCCAGCCCCTGGCCAAGCTGATCGAGGTCTGGCAGCAGTTTGTCCGGGTGCGGGTGTCGGTGGACAAACTGGGCGACATGCTCAACCTGCCGGTGGAGCAGGCCGAGGGCGACCAACGCCCGGCGCAGGCCCTGCGCGGCGAGGTGCGCATCGAGCAAGTGACGTTCCGCTACCGCCCGGAACTGGAGCTGGTGCTGCGCGGCCTGGACCTGCACATCGCCGCCGGCCAGACCCTGGGCATCGTCGGGCCGTCCGGGTCGGGCAAGAGCACGCTGACCCGCCTGCTGCAAAAACTCTATACCCCCGATGCCGGGCGCATCCTTATCGATGGCGTGCCGCTGCAGCAGCTGCAACCGGCCTGGTTGCGCAGCCAGATCGGCGTGGTGCTGCAGGAAAACTACCTGTTCAACCGCAGCGTGCGGCACAACATCGCCCTGCGCCATCCCACGGCGTCCCTGGAAAGTGTGATCGCCGCGGCGCGCCTGGCCGGCGCTCACGATTTCATCCTGCGCCTGCCGCTGGGCTACGACACGGTGCTGGCCGAAGCCGGCAGCTCGCTGTCCGGCGGCCAGCGGCAACGCATCGCCATTGCCCGGGCGCTGATGGGCGATCCGCGGATCCTGATTTTCGACGAAGCCACCAGCGCCCTGGACGACGAATCCCAGGCGCTGATCCAGGACAACATGGCGCGCATCGCCGAGGGCCGCACGGTGATCATCATCGCCCACCGGCTGTCCGCGGTCCGCCATTGCCAACGCATCATCGCCCTGGAGCAGGGGCGTATCAGCGAGTCGGGCAGCCACCATGAGCTGCTGGCCAACGGCGGTTGTTATGCGCGCTTGTGGGCGCTGCAACAGGCGCTGCGCAAGGAGGCCGAATGATGCGCGGCTTATTGACCCATTTGCGACGCGCCTGGCAGCAGCTGCGCGAGGCGCCGGCGCTGCGGGGGCGCAGCCGCGACGAATACGAGTTCCAGCCCGGTTACCTGGAGATCGTCGAGCGCCCGCCCGCGCCCTGGGCCCGCGGCACGGCACTGCTGTTGATCCTGTCGATCCTGCTGGCCCTGGGCTGGGCGATCCTCGGGTTCCTCGACATCCATGCCAGCGCCGCCGGGCGCCTGATGGTCTCCAGCTACACCAAGGTGATCCAGGCCCATGAGGCCGGCGAAGTGCGGGCCATCCATGTGCGGGACGGGCAGCGGGTCAAGGCCGGCGACGTGCTGGTGGCGCTGAACCCGATCGGCATCGACGCCGAGCTGAGCGAGTTGCGCGCGCAGCTGGCGTTCAAGCGCCTGGAGCTGGCCCGGGCCCGCGCGCTGCTGACCCCGGACCCGCTGGGCAGTTACCAGGCGCCTGACGGCCTGGACGCGGAACAGCTCGCCGCGGCGCGGGAACAGTTGGCGAGCACCTGGAAGGAGATCCGCGCCAACCTCGACAGCCTCAACGCCGAGATCGCCATCAACCAGGCCAACCAGCGGGCCCGCAATGGCGAGATCGCCGCCCTGGGCAAGCTGGCCAGCAACGTCCGCCGGCGCCTCGATGCGCGCCGGGCGATGGCGGCCGAACAACTGATGCCTAGGGTCGAATTGCTCGAACAGGAAAAGGAACAACTGGAGGTCGAGCGTTCCCTGGCCCAGCAACATGCCGAGCTGCAGGTGCTCAAGGCCCAGGCGCAGAACCGCCGGGAGCAGCGCGACAGCTTCCTGGCCAGGACCCAGCGCGAGCAGCACGACTTGCTCAACCGCAGCCACCAGGATGTCGCGGTGCTCGAACAGCAATTGATCCGCGGCCGCGACCGGCAGCGCCTGCAAACCCTGCTGGCGCCGGTGGACGGCGTGGTCCAGCAACTGGCGGTGCATACCCTGGGCGGCGCGGTGCAGCCGGCGCAGCAACTGCTGGTGATCGTGCCCGAGGGCGCCGAGCTGGATGCCGAGGTCATGGTGCTGAACAAGGACGTCGGTTTCGTCAGGGCCGGCCAGCCGGTGGAGATCAAGGTCGACGCCTTTCCCTACACCCGCTACGGCACCTTGCGCGGCACGGTCGAGCATGTCTCCGGCGACGCCATCAAGGACGAACAGCTGGGCCTGGTGTTCCCGACCCGGATCCGCCTGGAGCGCGCCGCGATCGCCGCGGGGCAGGGGTGGATGCCCTTGCAGGCCGGGATGAGCGTGACCGGCGAGATCCGCACGGGCGAGCGGCGGGTGATCAATTACCTGCTGAGCCCGATCCGCGAGTATCAATCCGAAGCGTTGCGGGAGCGTTGAGCATGACCACAGCCTTCAATCCCGCGGCCGAACAGGCGCCGACTATCCTCGATACCGGCCTGCATGCACTGGCCTGGGCCGCCCGACGGTTTGACCTGAGCATCAGCGCGGCGCAACTGAACCACCGCCTGGGGCGGGTCGAGGGCCTGGCCGACAGCCTCGACCTGCGGCGCTGCGCCGGCTGGATCGGCCTGCGGGCGCGGGTGGTGCAAAGCCAGGTGCAGCGTTTGCAGCACCTGCCGTTGCCGGCGCTGCTGGAAACCTCCCAGGGCTGGGCGGTGCTGGACGCGGTGGACGGCGACCAGGTGCGGTTGTTCTGGCCGTTGCAGGGGCAGTGCCAGAGCTTGTCTCGCGAGGAGCTTGAAGCGCTCTGGCAGGGCCAGGTGCTGCTGCTGGCCGAGCGGCATGTCGAACCCAGGGCGCGCGGTTTCGGCATCGGCTGGTTCCTGCCGTCGATCCTCAAGCATATGCGGCAGTTTCGCAGCGTGCTGCTGGTGTCGCTGATGCTGCAACTGGTGGCGCTGGTCACGCCGCTGCTGTTCGAGAACATCATCGACCGGGTCCTGGTTAGCCGCGGCCTGTCCAGCCTGCAAGTGCTGGGCATCGCCATGCTGGCCCTGGCGCTGTTCGAACCCCTGTTCGGCCTGCTGCGTTCCTGGCTGTTCAGCAACGTGGCGAGCAGGATCAACGCCGAGTTGTCGGCGCGCCTGTACCAGCATCTGATCCAGCTGCCGCTGGGCTATTTCCAGGGCCGGCAGACCGGCGAAATCATCGCCCGGGTCGGCGAGATGCAGCAGATCCGCCAGTTCCTCACCGGCTCGGCCCTGACCCTGGTGCTGGACCTGGCCTTCTGCGGGCTGTTCATCGCCGTGATGTATGCCTACGCGCCGCTGCTGACCTGGGTGGTGGTCGGCTCCCTGGCCTTGTACTTCCTGTTCTGGCTGTGTGTGGGGCCCTTGCTGCGTAGCCGGGCCTTGCGCGAATACGAGTTGAACGCGGCCAACACGGCCTTTCTCGCCGAGGCCGTGACCGGCATCGAGACCATCAAGACCGGGGCCATCGAAAGCGGCTTCCAGCAGCAGTGGCAACGCCAGCTGGCGGCCTATGTGCGCGCGGCGTTCCACACCCGCATCGTCGGCATCTGGGCCGGGCAGGGCATCGGCGTGATCCAGAAACTCACCGCGGCGCTGTTGCTGTGGTGGGGGGTGATGCTGGTGCTGGACGGCCAGTTGAGCCCCGGCCAACTGGTGGCCTTCAACATGCTGGCCGGCCATGTGGTGGAGCCGATCCTGCGCCTGGCCCAGGTCTGGCAGGACTTCCAGCACACGCTGATTTCCCTGCGGCGCCTGGGTGACATTCTCGACACCGAGTGCGAAAGCGGCAGCGGCGGCCTGGCCTCGGTGCCGGCGTTGCAGGGTGGGGTGAGTTTCCAGGGCGTGCGCTTTCGCTATGAGGAGGATGGCCAGGAGGTCCTGCGCAGCCTCGACCTGGAGATCCGGCCGGGGGAATTCGTCGGCATCACCGGGCCTTCCGGCTCCGGCAAGTCGACCCTGACCCGCCTGTTGCAGCGCCTCTATGTGCCCCAGCACGGCCGGGTGCTGGTGGACGGCATCGACCTGGCCATCGCCGACCCGGTGGCCCTGCGCCGCAACATGAGCGTGGTGCTGCAGGAAAGCGTGCTGTTCGCCGGCAGCGTGGCCGAGAACATCCGCCTGTGCCGGCCCCAGGCCAGCGATGCCGAAGTGCAGCATGCGGCCAGCCTGGCGGGAGCGTCGGCTTTTATCGAAGCCTTGGCCCAAGGCTACGAGACCCAGGTCGGCGAGCGCGGCGGCCAGCTTTCCGGCGGCCAGCGCCAGCGCATTGCCCTGGCCCGCGCGCTGCTGAGCAACCCCGGAATCCTGCTCCTGGACGAAGCCACCAGTGCCCTGGACTACGAGTCGGAAGCGGCGGTGATGGCCAACCTGCAGGGCATCGCCCAGGGCCGCACGGTGATCAGCGTGGCCCATCGCCTCAATACCCTGCGCCACGCCGACCGGATCCTGGTCATCGACCAGGGCCGGGTGCTCGAACAGGGCACCCACGAACAGCTGCTCGCCCTGGACGGGCTGTATGCCCGGCAGTGGGCCTTGCAGATGAAGGATTGAACCCACTGACGGCAGGAGTACGCACGAACCAGGCATGCCTCCCCACCCCGGATATTCATAGCGACAGGCAGCCTTTCGCGCCACGAAGGGCTTCGCTCAAAACAGACAAAGGATCACTGCAATGGCTTCCATGTCCAAGGACTTCACGCGCCTGCTCAATACCCTGATCGATCAACAGATCAAGGCGGCAGGCAGGCAAACCGAATGGTTCAACATGAGCGCCGACGAGCGCGCCGCGTACATCGCCCAGGTCGGCGAGCGCCTGCTGGAAATGCAACAGAGCACCCTGAGCGTGCTGGCCGCCCAGCACTATCAGATGCAGGACAACCCGGTCTCGGTCGGCGACCAGTTGCAGACCCTGCAACAGCGCCGCAAACAGATGAACGCCATTCCCGACACCCCGGCCACCAGCGTCTACAAGCTGCAACTGGACCGCGACATCCAGTTGTACAGCCGCCAGCAGACGGCGATCAGTCACTATGACAGCACCTGGAGCAAGGCCCTGGGCATGCTCAGCCCCGCTGGCGCCAAGCAACTGGACATCAAGGGCTTGAAGGCTGATGCGTTGGCCAAGCAGGACAAGCTCAATGGGCGGATCAAGCGCCTGGAGCAGCAGCTAACCATTCAGGTGGCCGATTCCACCTTCAGCCAGGCCTACGTGACACTGTTCTCCGAGCTGCAGGCCTACAAGGACGTCAGCGCCCGCTACAACACCTTGCTCAAGGCCACGCCCGAGCTGCAGGCCGCGAGCCTCGACGCGCTGGCCAAGGCGCCCCGGGCCTCCGACGATCTGCCGGTGAACATTTCCCTGCTGATGATGGAAGAGCGCCCCGGCTATATCCGCATGAACGTGGCGCTGGTCAATGCCAGCACCGATGGGCGTTTCAAGGACTTCTTCCTGGAGAACGGCAGGCTGGTGGTGCCCACCGACGGGGTGCTGAACTTCTCCTTCGGCACCGCGGCCCGCTCCCTGGCCTGGCAGCAACAGTACCGGCTGAAGAACGAGCCGCCGTCCTTCCGCTCGCCGACCTACGCGCCGATTCGCTCGGTGCTGGTCAAGACGTCCTTTGTCGAGCAGTACTTCGCCAACCACCTGGTGTCGGAAAGCTCCCTGCGCGAAGGCTTCAAGGCCCAGGTGCTGGGCAACGGCCACAAGCTGCTGTTGACCAGCGTCGATCGCAAGGTGCCGAACCAGGTCGGCATCCAGGTTTCCGGCCAGTCGCCCAGCACCACCGTCACCCGCAAAGTGCCCCTGGCCGGCGCCTTGAGCGAGCTGATCAACCAGAACGCCGACATCGCCAGCTTCCAGACCATTGGCCTGGAAGGTTTTCGCCAGAACAGCTACCACCCCGACCGTGACGGCGTCTTCGTCAATATCCACGAGCTCGAACGCTCGGTGGGCCTTGCCGAGCGCCAGTACCTGCTGGAAATGCCTCAGGGCGGCGAGTACCGCGCTGCGACGCCTTTTACGCTGATGACCGTCGACGGCGACAAGGTCAGCAGCAGCCACCTGAGCAAGGCGCAGACCGAAGCCCTGTATCAATACAACGCGGCGTTTTTCGACAAGCTGGAGCAGCTGCGCGACGGTGGCATCAAGGCCAGCCGCCTGTTCGAAGGCAGCCGCGAACGCGCGGCCTTCACGCAGCAGCTGGCCCGCTTGCTCGAACGCAACCACATCACCCCGGCCGGGGTGCTGATGCCGGAACACAGCCGCGCCAGCCTGCGCGATATCAAGGGCAACAACCTGAACAAGGTGCTCTGGGAGCAGGCCTTCGCCGCGTCGGTCTGGCAGAGCCGCGACAACGACGCGCTGCTGTTCGGCCTGGCCGACAAGCTGGTGAACAACCAGGCGGTGGCCAAGGTCCTGCAAGGCGGTTATGTGCAGAGCGACATTGCCCAGGCCAAGTTGCTGCTGGCGCCGCTGTACGAGCCATGGCGGGCCCGGGCGATCGAGGCGGAAACCCAACGGGTCGCCGCGGCCAACGCGGCGCAGCATCCTGGCAACCCGAAAGTGCATGTGTTCGATCAGGTGGCGGTCGAGCGTTCCCTGGACAGCAAGCTGCTGACCCTGTTGTTGCGTGGCGCCGAAGGGCTGGAGCCAGCCGATGGCAAACTGCGCCCGACTGTCGAGGCGCTGCTGTCGAGCGACCAGGGCCGCAGCCTGCGCAAGCAGGCGCTGTTCCATGCCCTGCGCCCGGTGGCCGACAGCTTTTCCAAGGCCGCGGTGCCGGTCAATGCCCATGCCGCGCTGGCGCCGCAGAGTGGCGCCGACAAGGTCATGATCAACAACCGGCTGAATCAGCCCGACCCCTACCTGATCCTCAATACCCACCCGGAGCAGGCCCAGGCCGATACCACCTTCCTGATCGCGGACGACAAGTACCGCAGCTACAGCCAGTTCCGTCCCGACCCGGGCAATGCCGCCACCCGCTACATGAACGACCTGGACACGCCCTTCGTGGGCGGCATTTCCGGGACCACCCAGACCGTCAGCAATGCCTTGCCGGAGTTGTTCGGTGGCGCGCCGAGCGTCAAGCAGTACTGGCAGTTCCAGATGGCCAACGCGGCCTTCATGATCCGCAACGGCTACCACTCGTTCTTCGAGACCCTGTATGTCGCCGCCCGTTATGAACCCCAGGGGCCGGGCAGTATCGGCCAGGACCTGCTGCAGATGTTTGACCGCTACCGCGCCGAAGGCAGCAGGGAGGCGTTGCACGGCGAGCTGTATGACGGGGTGATGGCCCGCGTGCTGCCCATCGTCAACCAAGGCTTGCCGGTGGCCGAGGAGTTCCATCCGCCGCGTTTCACCAGCGTTGGCCCGCTGCCCGCGCTGCTGGGGCAGGCGGCGAAGGACCTGCAGCTCAAGACCGGGCTGGCCTCGTTGGGAGCCGGGTTCGAGCCGCGCCAGGGCAGCGCCGACATTCGTCAGTTCGCCGCCGACCCTGTGCAGTTCGCCAAGACCCATACCCTCAGTGCCGAGGCCCTGGTCAAGTCGGGACGCTTGCCGGCCCAGGGCAACGTGCAGTTGGTCAAGGTCGCGCCGAACCTGTACGAGCTCGAATACACCGAGCACAGCGCCAATGACGTTGCCGGCGGCAACAGCGTGCCGGCGTATTTTCTCGGCTACAACGGCCCGAACCAGGCCAATGCCGCGCCGGCCTATGTGGACATTCCCAAGCACGCGGCCGCGGGCAGCTTCCTCTTCACCGGGACCTTGTCGGGCTGCTCGCTGGTGGTGACCAGCCTGGACGCCAATACCTTCCGGGTCTACCACGACGGTCGGGTCAACAGCTCGCTGCTGTACGACAACGTGGTGATGGCGGTCGACTACAAGGACTATCAGGTCGCCGGCACCGCCGAGGGCCTGGCCGCGGCCTACATGCAGTATGTCGATGGCCAGTGGCAGCTGGTGTTCCAGCGCCAGGAGTACCAACGCGACGGCCAGATGGTCTGGCCGAAGCTGCGCGACGGCGCGCAACCCCTGCAGATCCAGAACGCCGACCTTCAGGTGGTGGAACGCAACCGGGCCGAGTTCGCCGCCTACCGCGAACAGGTGCACCAGAACCTGAAGAAAGTCGCGACCCAGTTCGGCGTGTCGGTCGAAGGGGTGGCCGACGGTGTCTACCGCGAGGGCGCCTTTTCTCCCGAGCATCCGGCGATCGCCGCCTGGAACCAGCTGCGCGAAGCGGTCCAGGCCAAGGTCAACGCCGATATCCAACAGCTGGCCGACAAGCGCTACCAACTCCAGCAAGACCGGCGCGGGGCCAGCGACAAGGGCCTGATCGACCAGCAGATCAAGCAGCTCAACCTCACCCAGGACTACTACCGGGCGCAGTACGACCCGGTGTTGCGCGAAGCCGGCTCGGTGGAAAAGACCTGGCTCTGGCAGCAGATCAAGGCCAAGGACGGCACCACAGCGGTGGTGCGCACCGACGATACGGCGATCCAGGGCGGGGGCGAGGAGCGCGCCAGCAGCGTCGGCGAGCGTTACGCGATTGCCGAGGCCTATCAGCGCGGCGCGCGCGGCACGGCGTTCAGTGATGGCCTGCGGGATTTCCGTGAGATCAAGATCCCCGGGGTGGACGACAGGATGTCGGCCCTGGAGATGAAGCAGCTGTTTCTCGACGGCACCCTCACGCCCCGCGAGCGTGGCGCCCTGAGCGGGCGCATCACGGAAACCGCCCAGGCCGAGTACATCGACAAGGTGCTGCGCCAGACCGCGGTGTTCAGTGAAGACTTCCACAAGGCCGGCAGTGTCTTCGACCGGCTGGCGCCGCAGGACTTCTACCTGTCGCTGGTGGGCGACCGTTCCGGCGGCCGTTGCTACCCCCTGGTCCGGGCGATGGCCGTGGCCCTGGCCAGTGGCGGCGAGGCGGGCGTCAACAGCCTGGTGCAGAAGCTGTTCCTGGCCTCCGCCGACCCTCAGGCGGGCAGCTCGACACTGCTCAAGAACAGCCTGATCCGCCTGCACTCCAATGTCGAAGCGGTCCAGGCTTCCAGGGAGCTGGGGCAGGTCAAGTTGTCCGAGGTGGTATCGCGGCTGGCCGCCAGCAGCGGCACCTCGATGTTTGCCCTCAATACCCAGAATCACTCGATGATGGTGGGCAGCACGCAGACCGCCGAGGGCCGTCGCTACTACTTCTATGACCCGAACGTGGGGATCTTCGCTTTCGACTCCACCAAGGCCCTGTCCAAGGCCATGCAGCAGCACCTGGTGGAGCGCAACCTGGCCGCGCACTATGGCTCGTTCGGCACCAAGTCGCTGCCGGCCTTCAACCTGATCGAGATCGACACCGGCAAGATGGCCGAGGTGCCGGTGGGCAACGGGCTGAATGTGGCCGATCTGTCGCGGCCCGAGGAACTGGCCGGGGTCATCGGCCAGCGCCGCCAGGTCGAGCAGGCGGTGGACGCCCGGCAGCGCGTCAGCGAAGACCTGCGCCTGGGGGCGGCGTTGACCACCTTAGACGCCGAGCAGTGGGGCGCGCGCTTCGAAGTCGCCAGCACCCGGCTGGCCCAGGAACATCAGTTGGGCGGCCAATGGATACCGATCATTGCCAACATCGAGGAGCAGAAGGAGGGCGGCTATCGGGTCCAGTTCATCAACCGTGAGCAACCCGAGCAGACTCGCTGGCTGGCCACCGACGATGGCACCTTTGTCGAGTTCCGGCGTTTCGTCGATGAGCACATGCGGGTGTTCAACCAGCACTTCACCCTGGAGCATGGGCAGATACGGCCCCGCGCCGGCGTTAGTGAAGCATCGCCGGTGGACGGCCTGAACGCCGGCTTCGCGGTACAGACGCTGATCCAGTGGTTTGCCGACAAGAACCGCAAGGACACAGCCCAGGGCACGGTTTCGCCGGACCTGGCCACCGCGCTGAAGATCCACAGCTACCTGGGCCTGGCGCAGATCGGCCATGGCACCTTGCAGGACGTGGTCAAGGTCACCGAACTGGTGCAGACCGCGTTGCGCGGCGAAGCCATGGCCGCCGAAACCTCGCTCAAGGACTTTGCCTCGACCCTGGGCCACACCGTCAACGAAGGCGCGGGCGTGCTGTTTGGCGGGGCCATGGTCGGCCTGGATGCCTATGAACTGGCCCATGCCGAGAACGATGTGCAGAAGGCGGTGTTCGGCACCCAGCTGGCGTTCGATTCGGCCAGCTTCGTCACTGGTGCAGCCGGGGTCGGCGCCGGGCTGCTCGGCGCCTCGACGGCGGCCGCGGTGCTCGGCGGCGCGGGGGTAATCCTCGGTGGCCTGGCGGTGGGTTTCACCGCGCTGGCCCAGGCCTTTGGCGCGGTGGCCGAAGACGCCAAGGCGGTCGGGCGTTACTTCGATACGCTCGACAAGGCCTACAAAGGCAATGGCTACCGTTATGACGCGGAGAAGAAGGTGCTGGTGCCGCTGGCCGGCGCGGTGGTCAAGCGCCTGGACCTGCGTAACAACCAGATCGGTTTCGACAGCCAGTACATTTACCGCACCCACCACGGCTCCACCGGTTCCGGGGCGATCAACTACTTTTTCTGGGCCGGGGATTTCCCGCGGATGATCCACGATCGTGGCCAGGCGATCGAGGTGCGCAGCGGTATCGGCTACAAGGACGCCACGCGTACGCTGGAGCATGGCGACAGCACGGCGGTGATCCTGCCGGGCACGCCCAAGTCCTACATCAGCTACGAGTACATGATCCTGCCGGGGTCCACCACCCGGCATGACACCGGTTTCGATGTGATCCGCCGGCTCGAGGAGGACCGGCGCTTCGACTACGACTTCTACATCTTCCCGAGCGAGGAGACGATCCGGCGGATTCGCCAGGAATACGTCGAGACCCCGATCGAGGTGCTGCTCGACTCGCGTGACCGGCAACTGGTGATACCCGAGCTGCCCAAGGAGCTGCACGGCTATCTGAACTACCAGATCAAGGGCGCGGGCGGGCGCTATCTGGTGGGGCTCAATGAGGGCACCCGGGTCGATCTCGCCAGCGAGGCCGGCACGCCGTCACGCTGGATTATCGATACCAGCCAGCTCGAGAGCGACAGCATCAGTGTGTCGAAAGACCAGCTGGTGGTCGGCGGCGTGGTGGTCAAGCTCGACCCGGCGAGCAACGGCCAGGTGCTGGTGGTCAACGCCAAGGGTGAGGTGCGCGAAGTCGATTTCGCCGGCATGAGCGCCCGGGTGGTGGAGGAAGACGCGAGCAAATGGCAGCTGCCTGGCCAGCGTATCGAACAGCACCTGAGCGAGCTGGCCAAGGCCCATCAGCTGCACGGTCAGTATGTGGTCGTCGATAACTACCGCCACGAAGGACGCAATGTCGGCCGGGCGTTCTACGACGTCGCCAACAAGCGCATGCTGTTCACCGACACCCAGGTGGAGCAGGCCAGGAACGCCCAGTTGGGGGCGGTCATCGGCGAACATGCCTACTTCGTCGACGCCGAGAACGCCGCGGCGTGGCGGGTCGAGATCGCCACCGGAAAGGTCGACGCGCAGTTCGCCCCGTCGTTCAACCAGAGCGCAGGCCGGATCAGCCGGTTCTGGCAAGAGGGCGAGGCGGTCTACCTGGCCCGTCGTTATCAGCTCAAGGAGCGCGAGGCCGAGCTGAACTTCCGCATCCTCGGTGACCGGATGGAGCTGGTCGGGGTGGTCGGCGATGACGCATTGCTGCAACTGTCGGCCCGTACCGACCAGCATGGCGATGCGCTCAAGACCCTGCTCCAGGGTTACCAGAGCCAGGCCACGCAGCGGGCCACCCCGGTGTACAGCCTGGGCGCGCCGATGATGGAACCGAGCGCCGCGGCGCTGGTGACGGTGTTTGGCCTGGATAACGCGAAAGTCGCGCACCGCTACTGGGTGCGCACCAGCGACGGCACGGTGATCAAGCCGAACCTGGCGCCCCCGGCGGGTCAGCAGCCGCCGGTGGATGCCCAGGGCAAACCCCAGAGCGCCTGGCCGATTCCGGCGGACCTGGTGTTCGCCGGCAGCATGCCGCAGCCCGCTGGCCAGGAAGTGTTTTTCTTCTACAGCCAGAAGCAGAAGGTGCTGTTCCGCCAGGAAGGGCCGGGGCAGAAAGTCCTCGACGGTAGCCAGCCGAGCGCCTTGCGCCTGGCCACGCCGACCCTGGCCAATGTGCTCGAACTCAACGGCCATCTGCTGGCCGTGACCGAGGACGGGCTGGTCGCGCGGATCGAAGCGACAGGGCGCCTGAGTTATGAAGCGGTCAACGAGCACTGGCTCAAGGGCCGCAGCACCTGGTGGCAGGACCTGGCCAGTGTCAACGGCAGCAACGCCACCCTGGCGGTATTCGGGGCTAAGGCCGCCGACGGCAAAAGTGCGCTGCCGGTGTGGTACCACAACGGCCAGGTGGTCGTGGCGGCGTCCTCGCTGCAAGGCAAGCCGCTGCAATTTCTCGGCTTCGACAGCGCCAGCTCCAGCGCGCGGCTGTTCGAGCCCGAGAGCGGCAAGCTCTACCTCCAGGCACCGATGACGTCCGAGGCGCTGGCGACCGCGTTCGGCGGCGACGAGGTGCTTGAGGCTTCGGCGCAGCTGCCCGCCGCCACGCTGCCGATGCCCGAGGTGCAACTGCGCTCGGCGGTCCAGGTGGATGCCGGGCTGCGGTTGACGACGGTGCAGGGCGAAATCCTGCTGCGCGCCAACAACGGCGATGTGCAGCTGGTGGCGCTCGACAAGGGCTGGCAGCAGCAACACCTGGGCAATCTGTCCCAGGCGCTGGCGCAAGTGGCTGGCCAGTGGCGAGCCAAAGGCGTGCTGACCTTGCCAGGCGCTGAGAGCCTGGGTTGGTTCGATGTCGCCAGCGGGCGGATGTTCGCCAGCACCGGCATTCCCGCCGCGAGCGACCTGCGTTTTATCGGGGTGGCCGCCGAATCGCAGCGCTCGGCCTACGTCTACAGCCCGACGGAACAGGTGCTGTACAAGGTCAAGGAAGGGGCTGCGCAGAAGCTCGGTCACTACGCCAATGTCGAGCGTATCGGTTCCTCGCTGCTGCTACAGGGCGGCGGCGGTCGTCAGGACGAACTGGCGCCGCCGCTGATCGCCGGGCTCGACAGGGTGGTGCTGCATGGTGGCGGTGCCAGCGACACCTACCGCTTCAGCCCGGCGATGTGGGTGCATTACCGCACGGTGGTGATCGACAACGATGACCCGGGCCAGGCCCTGGACCGCCTGATCCTGCCGGTGGCCGATGGCAAGAACATCCTCGTCAGCCGTCGGGGCGAGGACGTGCTGCTGACCGACGCCGGCTCTGGCACGGCCTTGGTGCTGCGCCAGGTGTTGGGCAGCCAGGCCGCGGCGCACCGGCATCTGCAGGTCGAGCTGCAAGGCGACTCGTCGGTGATCAGTGTCGATCAGCTGGTGAAGGGCTTTGCCCAGGCGGGATCGGCCAAGGACGCTTTGTTCGAGCTGTCCTCGCGCGAGCGCCAGGCCGTGCCGACGGCGAACGACATCGCCTCGGTGACGGAGGCCGAGGGGCCCAGCCTGGCCAAACTGAGCGGGGCCATGGCGGCCTTCGCCGACACCGGCGGGGCGCGTGAGCACCTGCCGCAAAACCGTCAGGCCGCCCAGGCGGTGCTGGTGCCTTCACTGACCTGACCACGCGGGAGCAACCACAGGAGGGGCGCAAAGCCTCTCCTGTCTCCGGCCGAATCACTTCTTTATGTAGAACAGCAAACCATGATCAACCCCATGATTTCGCGGCAGCGAGCCCTTGCCGGCTGGCTGCTTGTCCTTCTGTTGCTGGCCGCGTTGTTGGCGGCCTCCCTGGCGCAGGCCACCGAACACCCGCGCCAGGCCCTGCCCAGCGACCTGTGGCGGGTGTACCTGGATGCCCAGCAAAACAACAGCGAACTGGCGGCGGCCCGTGCCGACCAGGCCGCCCGCGCCGAGGTGGTGCCCCTGGCCCGGGCCGGGCTGCTGCCCACGCTGTCGGCCAGCGCCGAGCTGAACGGCACCAGCACCTCCCTGCAACAGCCACGGCAGGACACCCGGCGCAGCGGCACCAGCTACCAGGCGGTGCTGAACCAGCCGATCTTCCGTGCCGATCGCTGGTTCAGCCTCAAGGCCGCCGAAGCCGAGGACCAGCAGGCCCGGCTGGAGCTGGCGGCAGCCGAGCAGAAACTGATGCTCGACAGCGCCCAGGCCTATTTCGGCCTGCTCAAGGCCCAGGACGCCCTGGCGGCGGCCAAGGCGGAAGAGGCGGCGCTCAAGCGCCAGCTGGAACTGGCCGAGAAGGGTTTGCAGCTGGGCCTGTCGGACCGTACCGATGTGCTCCAGGCCGAGGCCGGGCATGACACCGCCCGGGCCAACCGGATCGTCGCGCAGAAGCGCACCGACGATGCCTTCGAGGCCCTGGACACCCTGACGCACCAGCAATACGCGGCGATCCAGGGCGTGCGGCATGACATGCCGATCTTGTTGCCCGAGCCCAACGATGCCCGGCGCTGGGTCGATACCGCGGTGCGCCAGAACCTGACCCTGCTGGCCAGCCAGCAGGCCCTGGACGCGACGCAGCAGACCCTGAGCGCGCGCAAGGCCGGGCACGCGCCGACCCTCGACGCGGTGCTGCGTTACCAGACCGGCGACAACGACAACCTGGGGTATGGCAACAGCGATATCCGTGGCAGCGGCTACGGCGGCAATGTCGAGCAGCGCTCCGTCGGCCTGCAGTTGAACATTCCGCTGTTCAGCGGCGGCCAGACCTCTTCCCAGGTGCGCGAGGCCCACCAGCGGATGAACCAGCGCGAGTACCTCAACGACAACCTGCGGCGCCAGGTGGTGGAGCAGACCCGTAACCTGCATCGCGGCCTCAACAGCGGCGTCGATCAGGTCAAGGCCCGGCGCCAGTCGATCATCTCCAACCAGGGCGCGGTGCTGGCCTCGCAACTGGGCTTCCAGGTCGGCACCCGCAATATTGTCGATGTGCTGGAAGCCCAGCGCCAGTTGTATAACGCCGTGCGCCAGTACAACGACAGCCGCTATGACTACATTCTCGACACTCTGCGGCTCAAGCAGTCGGTGGGAACCTTGTCGCCCCAGGACCTCAAGGCGCTTGGTGATTACCTCAAGGCCGACTACGATCCCGACCGCGATTTCCTGCCGCCGGAGTTTCCACGCCGGCTGGCGGCGCGTTGAGGCTGTTTGTCAGGGCACAGGCGTATGCGCACGGGTTTATCAGGTAAAGGGGCGAGGTGTTGCACAGGCTAACCAACTTCTTCGACAGCCACAGACGGTGTTGCTACGCCCTGGGCGTGGTGCTCGCGGTCGGTGCCGCGGTGGCGCTGGGCAACTACTACCGCCTGCAGGTCGAGGACGTCTACCAGGCCAGTATCGAGATGCAGACCCAGGAGTACGCCGCGGATCTGCAGCAGTGGAAGTCCGACGGTTTTGCCATTGGCGCGCTGTCGATCCTGGGGCGCCACAACCCCTCGCTGAAACGGGTAATCCTGGAGCGCGAGCCCTCGGCAGAATTGATGGCGCAGGCGGCGATCCCGTTGAAGACGCTGTCGATGGTGGTGGGCGCCAACCACGCCTTTGTCCTCAACCGCGACGGGGTGGTGGTGGCGGCCCACGATCACCAGGGCCAGGCGCCGCTGGGGCTGAATGTGGCCTTCCGGCCCTACTTCAAGGTGGCGCTCAACGGCGGCAGCAGCGTCTATGGCGCGATCAGCGTCACCACCGGCACCCGCATGTTCTACATGGCGGTCCCGGTCTACGAGTCGCGCACGCGCCAGGATCAGGTGATCGGGGTCCTGGTGGCGCGTTTCGACGGCAAGATGCTCGACACCAGCCTGAGCAAGCAGTATGGCGACGACCTGAAAATGATCCTGTCGCCCAGCGGCGTGGTGCTGGCCGCCAGCACTCCGGATTTCCTGCTCAAGGCCGATCGCGCCTGGTCGCTGCGCGAATTCGGCGGCGAGATCCGCCGCCAGTTCGGCGACTACCCGTTCGCCCACGGGGTGCCCGAACGCTTGCCGTTCGATGCCCGTCAGCCGCAGGTCAAGCTGGACGGCCGGCGCTACAGCCTGTCCCGGGTCGATTTCGACTGGAACGACCCCAGCGGTCCCTGGACCCTGGTCACCCTGGGCGACCTGGATACGGTACTGCCGGCCGAGCAGGTGCTGCTGATCAAGGGCTTGAGCGCCGTGGTGTTCCTGCTGTTGCTGTGGGGCGGCCTGCGGCGCTTGGCCGATGCCCGGCGGCACAAGGCCGACGTGGCGCGGATCGAGCAAAGCGAGCGACGCCTGGACATGGCCCTGCAAAGTGGGGCGCTGGGGCTGTGGGACTGGAACGTCAGCCTGGGGATCGTCATCAACAACGATGTCTGGCTGCGGATCCTCGGCTACAGCAAGGAGGAGCTGGACCAGACCTTTGGCAATGGCCTGGATCGCTGGGCCTGCCTGGTCCATCCCCAGGACCATGAACCGGTCATGGCCAGGCTCAGGGCGCACCTGAACAATGAAGTCGAGGAGTACCGCGCCGAGTACCGCATGCGCAGCAAAAGCGGGCGCTGGCTATGGGTGCTGGACATCGGCCGGGTCATGCAGCGCGATGCCGATGGCACGCCGACGCGGGTCACCGGCGTGCTGCAGGACATCACCCAGGCGGTCGAGGTGCAGCAGTCGATCGTCGACAGCCAGACCAAGTTGCAATCGATGATCGCCAACATTCCCGGGGTGGTGTTTCGCAGCCTGCCGGACGGCGCGCGGACCATGGTGTTCGTCAGCGAGGCCATCGAGGGGCTGAGCGGTTTTGCGGCGGCGCATTTCCTCGCCGGGCACAGCTATCGCGACCTGGTCCACCCCGACGACCTGGAGATTTTCGCCGGTTGCCTGGGCAGCGCCAGCTACATGCTCGAGTACCGGATCATCACCGCCAGCCAGGAGGTGCGCTGGGTCTACGACAAGGGCCAGACCATTGTCGTGGACGGGGTGCCGCAGTACCTGGACGGGGTGATTTTCGACATCAGCGAGCGCAAGGCGGTGGAGGCGCAGATCCAGCAATCGCGGCGCGACGCCGAGCTGGCGACCCAGGCCAAGTCGGAGTTTCTCGACAGCATGTCCCATGAAATCCGCACGCCGCTGAACGCGATCATCGGCATGGCCCACCTGGTGCAGGACATGCCCCTGGAGCGGGTGCAGCGCGACTACATCGAGAAGATCGACCGCGCGGCGCGCAACCTGGTGGGCACCATCAATGGCGTGCTCGACCTGTCGAAGATCGAAGCCGGCAAGCTGAGCATGGAGCAGGTCTGCTTCGACCTGCGCGAACTGGTGGACGATGTGTTGCTGCTGGTGCGCCAGCGCGCGGAAGAAAAGGCGCTGCAGCTGCGCCTGGACATTCCCGCCCTGCTGCCGCGCAGCTATGTCGGCGATCCGCTGCGCCTGGCCCAGGTGCTGACCAACCTGGTGGACAACTCGATCAAGTTCACCGAGGCCGGCCATGTGTGCATCGGCGTGTGCCTGGTGCGCCAGTGGAACGACAAGGCCCTGCTGTGCTTCAGCGTCACCGACACCGGGGTGGGCATCAGCGACGAGCAGCAGGCGCGGCTGTTCAATGCCTTTGTCCAGGCCGACCTGTCGATCAGCCGGCGTTACGGCGGCAGCGGCCTGGGGCTGACCATCTCGAAAAAAATCGTGCAGATGATGCAGGGCGACATCTGGGTGCACAGCAAGCCGGGGCAGGGAGCGCTGTTCAAATTCACCGTGCAGTTGAACGTGCCGCAACGGCGGCCGCAGGAATCGCCCACAGCGAGTTGCAGCGCGCCGGCCACGCCATCGGTGGCCGGCGCGGCGGGGCTGTGCACGGTCAACGACTACGCGCGGTTGCTGGCGGGGACGCGGGTGCTGGTGGTCGAGGACAACCGGCTGAACCAGGATGTGCTGCAGGGCCTGTTGCAGCGCGCCGGGGTCCAGGTGGTGCTGGCCGCCAACGGCGCCGAGGCCTTGCAGCGGTTGCTTGAGGACGAGCGCTTCGACGGGGTGCTGATGGATTGCCAGATGCCGGTCATGGACGGCTACGGCACCACGCGCAAGATCCGCGGTTACCCGCACCTGCGCTCGCTGCCGATCATCGCGGTGACCGCCAGCAGCCAGGCCGATATCCAGGGCCGGGTGCTGGCCGCCGGCATGAGCGACCTGGTGCGCAAGCCGCTGGAGGTCACGGCCTTCTATCGGACCCTGGTGCGCTGGATCAAGCACCTGGAACTGCCGCCGGGGGCGATTGCGGCGGATCCGCCCAGCGGCGTCTCGACCCCGGGCTACGAGGGCATCGACTCGGCGCTGGGGCTGGCGGTGGTGAACCAGGACCTGGCGCTGCACCAGAAGCTGCTCGCGGATTTTCGCGATGACCAGCAGCAGGTCATCGAGCGCCTGTGGCTGGCCCATGCCGCCGAGGACTTGCAGGCCATCGGCTTTCTGGCCCACAGCCTGCAGGGGGCGGCCGGCAACATCGGCGCCACCGCGGTCCGCCAGGCCGCCAGGCAACTGGAGGAGCAGTGTGCCGGGCAGGCCGACCTGGTGCCCTTGATCCGCCAGCTGGCGTTGTGCTTGGAGCCGCTGCTGGCCGGCCTGGTGTGCTTGCCAACGGCGGGTGCCGAGCCTCCGGTCCGGGACAACGAGGCACTGGGCAGTGAGCAGCTGTTAAAACTGGAGCGACTGGCCAAGCTGCTGCACAACCATAATGCGCAGGCCCTGGCGCTGATCGATGAGTTGTGCGAACAGAGCCGTAGCGGCGCCCTGCGGACGATTCAGGAGCGGATCTATCGGCTGGAGTTCCAGCAGGCCTATGCGCTGCTGGTCGAGTTGCGCGCGGCCCAGGGTTAGCGCGCGGCGCAGGTCAGCTCGAGGTAGCGCGCCATCCGGTCCGTGCAGTGCTCCACCAGGCACTGGTGCAGGGCCCGCAGCGACTCGGTGATTTGCGAGCGGTGCGATACCACCAGGCTCAACGGCGCGGCGTCGGCCTGCCAGCCAGGGAGCAGGGGCAGCAGGCGCCCGGCGAGCAGGTCCTCGACCACGTTCAACAGCGGCAGGTAGACCACGCCATGGCCGGCCACCGCCCAGCGCCGCGCGGCATCGCCATCGTCGCAGCAGAAGTGCCCCTGCACCCGTACGTCCTCGACCTGGCCCGGCGCATGGAAACGCCAGCGGCTCTCTGGCCGGCCAATGCTGTGACAGATGATGCACTCGTGCTCGCTCAGCTGTTCCGGCGATTCGGGCGTGCCATGTTCGGCCAGGTAGCCGGGCGCGGCGCAGGCGATGAAGTGGTGCTGCTTGAGCACCGGCAGTTCGACCAGGTCCAGCGCCAGGCTTTTGCCGTAGCGCAGCGCCGCGTCGAAGCGGCCCTTGAGCAGGTCCTCTTCCTTGTCGCTCAGGGCCAGCTTGATATACAGCCGCGGGCGTTCCTGCTTGAGCCGGGCGAGCAGGTCCAGCAGCAGGTTGCGGCCCAGGTCGGAAGACACCGTGAGCTCCAGCATGCCGTCGTCGTGGGTCAACGAGCGCTTGCCGTTGGCCAGGATCTTCAGGGCGTGCTGCGCGCTTTCCAGGTAACGCACGCCCTCGGGGGTGAGTTTCATGGTGCGCGTGGAGCGGGTGAACAGGCGCACGCCGAGACGGTTTTCCAGGCGTTTGAGCGCCAGGCTGGCGGCGGCCGGGGTGATCGACATGATGCGCGCGGCGGGCGACAGGCCCTGCAGCTCGGCAATCAGCACGAACAGTTCCAGGTCGGCGAGGTTAGGCATGGGCAAGGCTCACTGTCCGTTCACAGGTCGAAAAAGCTCTGTGACGAACTCAGCAAGGCCGCCGAGAGCGACGCCGGGCCGCAGGCGATGCATTGCTCGAACCCCGGCTGTTGAGACATCCGCGCCATGGCCTGGGCGTGCCGGCCGGGAAGGTCGCCGCCGGGTTGCAGCAGGCTCAGGTGGTAGTCCAGCGCCAGGGCGAACAGGCGGGCCGAGAGCGGCAGATCGAGGCTTGCCGGGCCGCGGTCGCCCTGGAGCAGCGCCGCGGCATGGGTGATTTTCCAGGCGAGGTTGAGGATGCGGTCTTCCGGGTCGGCGTGGGCGAGAATCTCCTCGATCAGCACCCGGCTGTGGGCCAGGGCCTGGCCGATGCTGCCGCCGGGCTGGTTGAGGCCCATCAGGGCCAGGCAGGCGGCGCTGCGAAACGCCGCGGGGTCGCTCTGGGTCACGCCGCTGTCGAGCAGGATCGACAGGGTGTCGAGCAGCGCCTCGAGGCGGATCCGCGGGTTGCCGGCCAGCTGCAAGGCCAGGGCGCCGACGAAACCGTCGCGCATGTCGCTGCCGGCCGAGGGCTCGGCCGCCGGTTGCGGGCTGTGCAGGGGTTTGTCGCGGTAACCCAGTTGTGTCGCCACCCGGGCCAGCACCACCGGCGGCGAAATCGGCTTGGCGATGTAGTCGGCGGCGCCGAGCAGCAGGCCCAGGCGTTCGTCTTCGACGCTGCTGCGCGAGGTCAGGAAAATCACCGGGATGGCGGCGGTCGCCGGGTGGCTCTTGAGTTCGCTGAGCACCTGGAAACCGTCCATCTCGGGCATCAGGATGTCGAGGATGATCAGGTCGGGGCTGGCGCTGCGGGCCAGGGCCAGGCCACGCTCGCTGTTCTTCGCCAGCAGCACTTCATATTCGCTCGTCAGGGTTTTCGAGAGCACGATCAACGACTGCGGGTCGTCGTCGATCGCCAGGAGGGTATAGGGCTTGGGGGCGTGCTCTGCGGGCATGACGGGGGCGCCTGATCAAGAGAGGGCGGCAGTTTACTTTATTTGATCGGCCGGTCGCGCTGGTGCGTTGCCGCAGGGGGCACGGGTGAAAGGTGTAGCGATTTGCGAGCTTGAGGGCAGTCGGAGTGCGCAAGCGTGGGGAGAATGCCGGCCGGCATGCGCAGCGGCGGAGGCCTCGACGAGGTCTCCGCGCCTGAACTTCAGCCCGGCTGACGCTGTTTCAGCGCCGCATCCTGGGCATTGAAAGTACGCGCCGCGGCGGCCACTTCCTTGCGCACAATGGTCTTGCCGATCGGTGCCAGGGCGATGCCCGCCAGCTTCAGGTGCTGGATGCCGAAGGGAATGCCGATGATCGTGATAAAGCACAGCAGCGCCGACATCACATGCCCCAGCGCCAGCCAGATCCCGCCGAACACAAACCACAGCACATTGCCGATCACCCCCAGGCCGCTGGTGCCGATATCGTCCTTGTTGTTCAGCTCGCGCCGGCTGATCGCTTCCTTGCCGAACGGAAAGAACGAGAAGGCACCGATCACGAAACAGGCCCGGCCCCAAGGGATGCCGACGATGCTGATAAAGGCCAGGATGCCCCACAGCCACCAGCACAGGCCCATGAAAATGCCGCCGAGGATAAACCAGAGAAAATTGCCGATGGCGCTCATGTGAAGCTTCCTTGTTTGAACCGTGAAGGGTATTGAACAGGCCCCGTTCGAGGCCCGTGCAGGTATAGACGCTTATTCCTTGCGCCGAGTCAGGCCGGAGACGATCGCCACCAGCAACAGGCTGATGCCCCAGCCGATCAGGGTTTCCAGCCAGATCAGCAGACGGATGCCGTGGCCCCATTCGAGATTCTTCAGTTCATCCCAATAGCTGGGGAAGGGCGTTGGAGTGATAGGTCCCCAGTCCTTCTCCTGCTGCAGATCGACCAGCGACAGCAGGATGTCCAGCGAATAGGCGCCGGGGCTGAAACCCGTGTACTCACCGCGCAAGGCCTTGCAGGTGTACCAGTTGCCGATATCGGAAGGCAGGTCCTGTTTAGGGTGCTGCTGCTTCCAGGCCTCGCCATATTCCGCGGTACAACTGGCGTAGGTCTCGTTCTGGAACACCAGCGGGTTGCTGGGGGCGAAGACCTTGTGTTCGACGGCGGCGTACCAGTAGACGCTGGTGAACAACAGCCAGATGCCCAGTA
Source organism: Pseudomonas sp. NFACC41-3 (assembly GCF_900109505.1). NCBI lineage: Bacteria > Pseudomonadati > Pseudomonadota > Gammaproteobacteria > Pseudomonadales > Pseudomonadaceae > Pseudomonas > Pseudomonas sp. NFACC41-3. The sequence goes on along the minus strand of NZ_FOAE01000005.1, from coordinate 159,648 downwards.
TCCAGGCCAGCAGCCGCATGGGGCGATAGCCGTAGCCGGTGAGAGCGCCATAGAGCACGTGGGGGACCTTGCCGAGCCAGCGGGTTCCCCATATCCAGTTGGCGGTGCGATGGCCCACCATGCCGACCTTGCGTAGACGCTGTTCGAAAGCAATGCCGACCTCGCGTGCCTCTTCGAAGTGGCCCATCTTTTCAAAGACGTGCTTCAGCTGGAGCCAGGGCTGTGGCAGGAATCCGCTGTCGGCGCCTTTGAGGCCGTCGTCACCGGTGCTGGATGGCAGCTGTGAGTCGAGCCAGGCGATACGATCCTTGGCCCTCAAGGGGGAATCGGTGGTCAGGAAGTCGTAGGTAAAACCGTTAAGGCCCAGCTCCTTGCCCCAGGTCTTTGAGTCGTCGTTCAAGGTTTTGACGTGAGAGCCGCTGAAAGCCGCATTCTGTAAAGGATGCTCCAGATGGGTGAGCATCAGTGTTCTACCGACGATCATGTTTTGCGCGAGCAAGGAAAAGCCGCCGTTGCCATCCAGATGATGTGAACCTTTCAGGCTTAGTTGTCCGTCGATCTGCGCGGCTGTGAGGCGCACGGTACCTATGGAGTGGAAGCCGGTAGAGAGAAACACACTGCCACTCACACGGGCTTTGTCAGCATTCAAGGCAATGCCGGTGGTGGCGGTAAAGGTGCAGTTCGAGCAATTCAAGCTTTTCATGGTTGCGCTGTTCAATCGCACTTCGCCCAGAGACTTGAACCCTTCGTCAAAGATGATGTTTGCGTCGATTACACAGCGGTCTGCCTCCAGAGCATTGTTCCCCAGACCATCGAGCTGAGCTGCGCTGAATATCAGCGACCCCGCGATTTTTGCTCCGATCAGGCAAATGGTTCCCTGGGAATGGAACGCTTTCATCTGGACCGATGAGCACACGCGAAGATACTGGGCCGCAACGCCGGAAAACTGGCTGCCGTTCAAATCAAGCCAGCCGTCGATAACCGTGTTTTCAAGCCGCAGGTCCTTGTCACACAAACAATGGGTCAAGCTGACGTTGGTGGCGATCGTGGCGGAACTGAGATGCAGGGAGCCCTGGATGAAGGCGCCTTCGAGGTGAACCCCGTTCAGATCTATTGGGTTCTTGTCATCGCCGCCCAGTATCAGGAACCTCAGGAAACTGGCGCGAATGGTGTTCTCCGCAGTGCCGGCTACCGGCCTTTGCTTGGCGATACTGAACCGCGCTCCTGTGGCGCCGTACGCCAGCAGTTTTTTTTCCACCGGGTTCAAGGGCAGGTAGTGCTGGAGTACCCGATCGGCTGTAAGCGTCATGCTTTTCACTCCTGAGCAGCGCTGAGTTCGGCGGGAGTGGGCGCTTGTCTGAGGCGGCAACCAGTGAGGAGGGGCAAAGCGTAAGGCACGAGCGGGAAACACATAAAAACTTCCATGTAGGGGCGTCGGGCGGCAAAAGGGCTGGCAGTATGCCATTGGCTTGCCGTCCCGACAAAAGCACAAGCCCCTGCTCCTGCAAGGGCTGTTGCGGGTGCTTCAGGGATCGACCTGCGCCATCAGTTCCGGCACCGACTCAGGGCGTTTGGCGTAGCGCTGGGCCAGCACCGCGCAGACCATCAGCTGGATCTGGTGGAACAGCATCAGCGGCAGGATCAGCACGCCCATGGTGCTGCCGGCGAACAGCACCTGGGCCATGGGCACGCCGGTGGCCAGGCTTTTCTTCGAGCCGCAGAACAGGATGGTGATGCGGTCTTCCTGGTTGAAGCCGAACAGCTTGCTTAGCAGGCTGGAGGCCAGCAGCGCCAGCGCCAACAGCACGCAGCAGGCCAAGACCAGCCCGCCCAGTTCCCACAACGGGATCTGATGCCAGATGCCTTCGTTCACCGCTTCGCTGAAGGCGCCGTAGACCACCAGCAGGATCGAACCCTGGTCGACGAATTTCAGCCAGTTCTTGTTGCGGCCGACCCAGGCGCCGATCCAGCGGCGGGCGATCTGCCCGGCGATAAAGGGCAGCAGCAATTGCACGCTGATCTTGACGATGGCATCCACGGTCGAGCCGGCATCGCCGTGCACATTCAGCAGCAGGGTCACCAGCAACGGTGTGAGGAAAATCCCGAACAGGCTGGACGCCGCGGCGCTGCAGATCGCCGCCGGCACGTTGCCCCGCGCCAGGGAGGTGAAGGCAATCGCCGACTGCACGGTGGCGGGCAGGGCGCAGAGGTAGAGCATGCCCAGGTACAGGTCGTTGCCGATCAGCGGCGACAGCAGCGGCTTGAGCGCCAGCCCGAGGATCGGGAACAGCACGAAGGTCAGGCTGAAGATCAGCAGGTGCAGACGCCAGTGGCCGGCCCCGGCGATGATCGCCTCGCGCGACAGCTTGGCGCCGTGGAGGAAGAACAGCAGGGCGATGGCGGCGTTGGTCAGCCAGCCGAAGCCTAGCGCCACCTGGCCGCTGGCGGGCAGGAAGCTGGCCAGCAGCACCACGCCGATCAGGGTCAGGGTGAAATTGTCGGGCAAAAGACGTGAGCGACTCATAACGGGATCATCCAGGGGTTGCCAGGGCGGTGGGCCGACTCTAACGTGATGGCGGACTGCCGACTAACGCCAATGAGCCAGTAAATGCCGCCTAAAGGACATGAAAAGATCGTCCGCCGCAGTATTCCCGGTCTGCCAAGCCTGCCGCGACCGGTGTACGGGCGCACCGAATCCCTGCCCAATCGGGCGCTGACCCGGCGCCACAGCCACCCCTGGGTGCAACTGTCCTACGCCATCCAGGGCGTGCTGGAAGTGCAGACCAGCGCCGGGCGTTTCATCGCCCCGCCGCAACGGGCGGTGTGGATTCCCGCTGGCATGCCGCACAAGGTGTTCAGCTCGCCGCGCACTGAAATGCGCAGCCTGTACCTGGATTGCCGTGTCACTGCCTGGGCCGGCGAAACCTGCCAGGTGCTGGCGGTGAGCAGCCTGCTGCGCGAATTGATCCGCGCCTTCAGCGAGCTGCCGGTGGAATACGCCGAAGACGGCGCCGACGGCCGCCTGGCCCAGGTCCTGCTGGACCAACTGGCCGCCGCGCCGCAACTGGACCTGATGCTGCCGCTGCCCCAGGACCCGCGCCTGCGACAGATCTACCGCAGCCTGCAAGCGCACCCGGACCAGCCGACCACCCTGGGGCAGTGGAGCGAGAAACTGGGGGTGACGGAGAAAACCCTGAGCCGCCTGTTCCTGCACGACACCGGCCTGACCTTCCGCGCCTGGCGCCAGCGCCTGCGCCTGCTGGGCGCCCTGACGCCCCTGGAGAACGGCGAGCGGGTGACGGACGTGGCACTGGCCTGCGGCTACGACTCGACCTCGGCCTTTATCGCCGCGTTCCGCCAGCAGTTCGACGCCACGCCCGGGGAATTCTTCCGCTAGCGCTCGTTCCCTGACACTTCTCGTCTGCTCTCAAGGTACTTTTTTACGCAAAAGTGCTATTTTGAGTGCTCTTAACAGCACTCGTGAGAGCACTCCATGACCCATGTTCTTCTGTCCAATGTCGTCGCGAGCATTTCCGAGCTCAAGAAAAACCCCATGGGCACCGTTGCGGCCGGTGGTGGTTCCTCCGTGGCCATTCTCAATCGCAATGAACCGGCGTTTTACTGCGTTCCGGCCAAGGAATACGAAGCGATGATGGAGCGTCTGGAGGATATGGAGCTGCTCGCCTTGTGCCGTGAGCGAGAGAATGATCCGACCATCAAGGTTTCGCTCGATGACTTATGAGCTGGAGTTCTCCGAGAAAGCCTGGAAGGAATGGCAAAAGCTGGGCCCCACGCTGAAAGAGCAATTCAAGAAGAAGCTGCAGGAACGACTGGTCAACCCCCATGTTCCGGCTGATCGCCTGAGCGGTTTGGGCAATGCCTACAAAATCAAATTACGTACGGCGGGCTACCGCCTGGTGTATCGGGTGGTGGATGAGGTGTTGGTGGTGACGGTCATTGCCGTGGGCAAGCGGGAGCGGGGGAGTGTCTATCAGCAAGCCAGGAAGCGTTAGTCAGCCAGGAGAAGCTCAAACTATCCGCAATGGTCTGTGGCCCTTGTAGCCGCTGCCGCAGGCTGCGATCGGGCGCTTGCGCCCGTCACGATCTGACTTCTGGAATGCGCTGACGCCGACAGCCGCCACCCTTCAACCCTGGACCTGATACCCATCATCCAGCGCGAGCGGCCACCGCGTCCTTCAAAAACTAAGCCGGCGTCAGCCGCTCAATCCTGGCGGGCGTAGCCACAACCAGCGGCGCAAAGCTGTGGGGTTGGGCCATGTTCCACATGCGTGCGTAGAACTCCGAACTGATGGGGCGTTGCAACAGCTCGCCGGGTTCGAGGAACACGTGGATCTGCGAGAACAGTCGAACCTCGGTGGTGGTCAGGCGCCGTACCAGGTGCTTGGCCTGCAATTGCGCCGGGTGGTCGAGGCCGGCGGCGCTGAGCATCTCGCCGAGGGCGACCAGGGTGTTGCGATGGAAGTTGTGCACCCGCTCGGCCTTGTCCGTGACCAGCAGCGCTTTCTGGCGCAGCGGGTCCTGGGTGGCGACGCCGGTGGGACATTTGTTGGTGTGGCAGCTTTGCGACTGGATGCAGCCGATGGCGAACATGAAACCGCGCGCGGCATTGACCCAGTCGGCGCCGATGGTCAGCACGCTGGCGATGTCGAAGGCACTGATCACCTTGCCGCTGGCGCCCAGCTTGATCTGCGAGCGCAGGCCGGCGCCGACCAGGGTGTTATGCACGAACAGCAGGCCCTCGCGCATGGGCATGCCGATGTTGTCGGTGAACTCGCGAGGCGCGGCGCCGGTGCCGCCTTCCTTGCCGTCGACCACGATAAAGTCCGGCTGGATGCCGGTCTCGAGCATGGCCTTGACGATGGCCATGAACTCCCAGGGATGACCCACGCAGAACTTGAAGCCCACCGGCTTGCCACCGGACAGGTTGCGCAGCTTGACGATGAACTCCAGCAGTTGCATGGGCGTGCTGAACTCGGAGTGCCGCGCCGGCGACACGCAGTCATGGCCCATCTGCACGCCACGGGTCTTGGCGATTTCGGCGGTGACCTTGTGCTTGGGCAGGATGCCGCCATGGCCGGGCTTGGCGCCCTGGCTGAGCTTGATCTCGATCATCTTCACCTGCGGATGGCTGGCCTGCTCGGAGAAGCGCTGGGCATCGAAACGACCGTCCAGGGTGCGGCAACCGAAGTAGCCGCTGCCGATTTCCCAGATCAGGTCGCCGGCGAATTCCTGATGATAGGGGCTGATGCTGCCTTCTCCGGTGTCGTGGGCAAAGCCGCCGAGCCGGGCGCCTTTGTTCAGGGCGCGGATGGCGTTGGCGCTCAGCGCGCCGAAGCTCATGGCCGAGATGTTGAACACCGAGGCGCTGTAGGGCTGCAGGCAATCCGGCCCGCCGACCACCACGCGGAACTGGCTGGGGTCGCAGGCGTCGCCCGGGACCATGGAATGGCTGATGAATTCGAAGCCGGGCTGATAGACGTCGGCCAGGGTGCCAAAGGCCTTTTCCGCGGGCTGGTTCTTGGCGCGGGCGTAGACCATCGAACGCTGCGAGCGGGAGAAGGGTAGCTTCTCGTCGTCGCCTTCCAGCAGGTACTGGCGGATCTCCGGGCGAATCGACTCGATCAGGTAACGGATATTGCCGATGACCGGGTAGTTGCGGCGCACCGCATGGTGGCTTTGCAGCAGGTCGTTGAGGCCGACCAGGCTGAGCACCCCGGCCAGCACGATCAGCCCCTGGCCCCAGAGGCTGGCGGGCCAATACAACAGGCCGAACAAGGTAAGGGCAAGGCAAAGGGTCAGGGTCGCGTAGCGACTGAGCAGCGATATCTTCATGGTCGTTCCTTGGGCAAATCGCAAGACATGGGTTCAGGCGGGCAGGGCGGGCTCAATCCGAGTTGCGGATCTGCCGATAGCGCTCCTGCAGCTCCTGGCGCTGCTGTTTGCGCAGCAAACCCTGGGCGTAGCGGCGTTGTTCGATGGCGGTTTCCGGCACGAAGGCGCGCACCGGGTGCGGGCGCCCGTCGGGGTCGACGGCGACCATGGTGAAGTAGCAACTGTTGGTGTGGCGCACCGTGCGTTCGTGGATGTTCTCGGTCATCACCTTGACCCCGACCTCCATCGAGGTGCGTCCGGTGTAATTGACCGAGGCGAGGAAGGTCACCAGCTCGCCGACATGGATCGGCTCCTTGAAGATCACCTGGTCCACCGACAGCGTGACCACATAGCGCCCGGCATAGCGCTTGGCACAGGCGAAGGCCACTTCGTCGAGCAACTTCAGCAGCGCGCCGCCGTGCACGTTGCCGGAGAAATTGGCTTTGTCGGGCGTCATGAGCACGCTCATGCTCAATTGATAACTGCCTGGTTCCATGGGTGACCTCATCAGTAATCGATGTTGTCCGGATAGGCAGGCTAGAGCCCCGCGGACAGCATTTGGCTGGAGACCGGAGGGTAATAAGAAGTCTTGATAGTTAGCTAGCTATCTTTTGCAATGAGCTGTTGTGGGGATTGCAATAATGAGTGGGGAGGGGGGATACCTAGCGCTTGTTATTCAACGGTGAGTCGCTTTGGTTGCAGTCAGGGCTAACAACCCTGCCGAGTTCACTCGCATGGGGAGCAGATTCGTTCAAGCCTATCGGTAATACCGCGAACTCTGTAGCCGCTGCCGCAGACTGCGATCAGGCGCTTGCGCCCGCCAAGCCTGATCCACGATTTGAACGATGGGGGGCGCTACGGTAGCGACTGTTTCTTTGCATGACACCGCCCTGTAGGAGCGAGCTGGCTCGCGATAGCGTCCGTGCTCGCGCTGCCGTTTTTTGGACGGAGTCATAGGTCGCCAAAAAATTGAATGCAGGATCAATAATGATAACGACGGATTGCTTGTTCAAGACGGAATTCCGTTTTCGGAGGATTGTCCACAAGCCGCGCAACAATGAAGAGCTTATCGACATCATCGACCATGTGTCGCAGGTAACAGTTGACCATTCGATAGCGTTCTATGGCGAAATAGGTGTTCATTATTTTGATTTTTTCGTCCATATCACCGTCATCGCCTACGTTGCCAGCACCTGGCCCGAAAACATTGTGGCTTTCAAACAGTAGGTAGCCACCCGGCTTTAGAAACGACACCAGGCGCTTCATGTAGTTTTCAAACCCCATATTGAGGTTGCCATCAATGGTGTGATGATTGGAAAACGACAGCACCACATCAAATTTTTTATCTGTGGCAAATACCGAAAAATCGCTTTCTATAAACTCTATATTGCCGCGCTTCAAATAACGCGCGGTATCCTTCGCCACTTTATTGAGAAAAGGATTGAGTTCGACGGCTGTCACGGATTTCGCCAGTCGCGAACAATAGACTGAGACAAAACCGCAGTTGCTGCCGATGTCCAGTACGTCAGCGCCCTTCAATGCTTCATCGATGGCGTATTGCTTGAACCGAAAGCCCGTAGGCTTCACGCCTGTGATGCCCAGTTCTTCCAAGCCCTGATAGAAATATCCTTGGCTGTATTGTTGCTTCTTTGGCCAGTTCTTCTGCTGCTCCTTCAAATGCCCTCGCAAACGCTTCTGGATGAAAAGCGTGCCTTTGAAGAGTCCCTTCCAGAAATCAAAAAATGAAAGCCTGACGCTATATGGAATTTCCATTGATCACCCTGAAATAAGACGTCGATACTGGTGAACCTTCCAGACTATCGGCCGCAGGTGGGTTCACATTAGGCGTGCAGCCTTAACAAGATGACCACGGCGTTGCTGGATCGGCTGGCACACCACTGCCACATCGTCGAAATGGGCAACGAGTCCTATTGCCTGCAACACAGCAGGTTGGTCGCCCAGACAAAGATCAAACACGACATATCCATTGCTGCGGTCACGGCGGCTTATGGTGTCGCCCTTACGGCGGGTCACTTTTTTTCAAACGCCAAAAAAAGTAACCAAAAAACGCTTGCCCCTGCGTACGGCCTTCGCTGCGCTCAGGTTCCCTCGCTCTGGCGTCCATCAGGGGGCATCGACTCCGGTCGGCTTCGCTTCGACCTCCATACGATGTCCTCGACTGCGTCGAGGGGCGCTGCGCGCCTGTCCCCTGATGAACACCTCCACTCGGCCTCCCGGTGGGGCGGGTGGATCAAGATCAAAAACAAAGCCAAAGCACAGCAAGAGCAAAGGCTAAGGCGGTTCGGTTAAGGGTTTGGCAGATCCATCGCTCGTTGTTCTACCACGTGCAACACGTCGCATCCGTCCTGCAACAACAAGGTTGCCACGCTGGAGAAGCGCATCAGGTCGAGATCATCGGCGTTGCGGCTGGTCATGCCGGACACGCAGTCCAGCATGTCGCGGGCAGCGCGGATACGCAGGCCGGCGTAGGTCAGCAGGTCAAGCAAGGGGGCTTGCGGGTTGATAAAGGCGACGGGGTGGTCGGTGGTGTTGGAAGAGGTGAGGGGTTGGAAATCCATGACGGTGACGCTCCATGAAGGAAGTTTAGGGTGTGCTCATGGAGATTCGGACGGCCAAATCCGGTCGCAGTGTTGGGAGCGACGAAACGGAATATAGGAGGCGTATAGCGGAGTAACAAGCCTGGAGGGCATGTTTACACCAGATACAGAAACGCCTTACACGAGCCGTCATTAATGGCTGAATAAATAGGGAGTAGCAGCATTTATTTCAGGCCTGTTCTCTATCTCCTTGGTTCCAGATGTGTTGCCTATCCTCTGTTATCCCTCTCTTTCCCATGGCACACTCTTCGTGAATTTTCCGTTGTTGTATATTTTGATCCGCTATAGCGGAATAAATGTCTCCTGGAGTTACGCGAAGCGCCTTTTAGGAACGGCTTATTCTGCTCAACCTTCCCTTTACTCAGGAGAACACCCCATGAGCATCACTCGCTACGGCACCGGCAGCACCGCCGGTGGTGGCCAGCCTCGTCCTTTCGCTCGTGCCGTTGAGGCCGATGGTTGGTTGTATGTGTCCGGTCAGGTGCCGGCGCTGGATGGTGAAATTATTCATGGCGGGATTGTTGAGCAGACCCATCAGACGATGCGCAATGTGGTGGCGATTCTGGAGGAGGCGGGGTACAGCCTGGAGGATGTGGTGCGGGTTGGGGTGTGGCTGGAAGATCCGCGGGATTTCTGGAGTTTCAACAAGGTGTTCGGTGAGTATTTCAAGCCGGAGCATGCGCCGGCGCGGGCCTGTGTGCAGGCCAGCATGATGGTGGATTGCAAGGTCGAGATCGATTGCGTGGCTTACAAGAAGAAGGGCTGATTTGCGGCGTTTTTGTAGACGCCTGTAGCCGCTGCCGAGCCCGCGAGGCTGCGATCGGCCCCGAAGGGGACGCGGCGATTTTGAAATCCATGCGCCCGCGTTGCGGTCGATCGCAGCCTCGCGGGCTCGGCAGCGGCTACGGGGATAGGGGCAATGCCGGGGTTTTGGGCGCCGGGAATTTCGCAGTTTTGCAAAAGGCACAAAGATGACCGAAGACACCATCAAGCGTCGGGCCAAGGGGCTGGACCGGGCGTTCGATATTCTCGATTTCCTCAAGGAGATCGGCCAGCCGTTGCGCCCCAACGATATCGCCAAGGGGATCGGCAGCCCCAAGTCCACGGTGTACGAGCTGGTGGCGTCCTTGCTGGAGCGGCGGGTTCTGGAGCCGGTGGGCCAGGACGGGCATGTGTACCTGGGCCGGCAGCTGTACTTCCTGGGGCAGGCCCATCTGCGCCATTTCGACCTGACCCGCGAGGCCGACTCGGCCTTGCAGGAGATTGTCAGCCAGACCCGCGAGACCGCGCAGATGTGCCTGCTCAACGGGCGCAAATACACGGTGGCGCTGATGAAGGAGGGCGAGCGGCATTTCCGCATCTCCTCGAATATCGGCGAGAACGCGCCGATTCCCTGGACCGCTTCCGGGCGGCTGCTGCTGGGGCATTTGAGCGATGAGCAGATTGTCGAGTTGATCGACGAGCGCGACTTCATGCTCCCCGACGGGGAGCGTCTGCCTGTGGCGACCTTCTTGAAGGAGATCCGCCAGGCCACGCAGGACGGTTTCTTTTCCTTCGACAGTGTGGCCGACACCTTTACCCATTGCTTCGCCGCTCCGGTGCGGGACGAGCGCGGGGTGTGCATCTGCACCCTGTGCATCGTCGCACCACGGGCCGATGCCCAGAACAATTACGCTGACTACCGCCGGGTGCTGATCGACAGCGCGAATCGCCTGGCCCGTCGCATCAACGACTAATGCCAGCCCCTGTGGCTGCGCCGTAAGGAGTTCGAATATGTCTTCTGCCTTGATCAATGCCGCGGTGGAAAAGGGCGCCGCTCAACCGGGCGTCAGCCTGGTGCGCGATGTCAGCCTGCCGGCCCTGGTACTGCACCGCGCGGCGCTGGAACACAACATCCGCTGGATGCAGAAGTTCGTCAGCGACAGCGGCGCCGAGCTGGCGCCCCACGGCAAGACCAGCATGACCCCGGCGCTGTTCCGTCGGCAGCTGGAGGCGGGCGCCTGGGGCATCACCCTGGCCACCGCGGTGCAGACCCGCGCGGCCTACGCCCACGGTGTGCGCCGGGTGCTGATGGCCAACCAGCTGGTGGGCACGCCGAACATGGGGCTGATCGCCGAGCTGCTGGTCGACCCGACGTTCGACTTCTATTGCATGGTCGATCACCCGGACAACGTCGCCGACCTCGGGCAGTTCTTCGCCGCGCGCGGGGTGCGCCTGAACGTGATGATCGAGTACGGCGTGGTCGGTGGCCGTTGTGGCTGCCGCAGCGAGCAGGAAGTGCTGGCGCTGGCGCAGGCGATCAAGGCGCAACCGGCCCTGGCCTTGTGCGGCATCGAGGGCTACGAAGGGGTGATCCATGGCGATCACGCGGTGAGTGGCATTCGGGAGTTTGCCGCGTCCCTGGTGCGCCTGGCGGTGCAGTTGCAGGACGACGGGCTGTTCGCCATCGATAAGCCGATCATCACCGCGTCGGGGTCGGCCTGGTATGACCTGATCGCCGAGTCCTTCGAGGCGCAGAACGCCCAGGGGCGTTTCCTCAGCGTGCTGCGCCCCGGCAGTTACGTGGCCCACGACCATGGCATCTATAAAGAGGCGCAGTGCTGCGTGCTCGACCGTCGCAGCGACCTGCACGAAGGCCTGCGCCCGGCGCTGGAAGTCTGGGCCCATGTGCAGTCCCTGCCGGAGCCGGGGTTCGCGGTGATCGCCCTGGGCAAGCGTGACGTGGCTTATGACGCCGGCTTGCCGGTGCCGTTGTTGCGCTACAAGCCGGGCGCGGTGCCGGCCAAGGGTGATGATGTCAGTGCCTGCAAGGTCACGGCGGTGATGGACCAGCATGCGTTCATGACCGTGGCGCCGGGGGTTGAGTTGCGGGTGGGGGACATTATTTCTTTTGGTACTTCGCACCCGTGCCTGACCTTTGATAAGTGGCGCACCGGGTTGCTGGTGGATGAGCGGCTGGATGTGCTGGAGAGCATGGAGACCTGTTTCTAAGGCGACCATCGCCGCGTTTCGGCTATCGCGAGCAATCGAGCGTCGACCGGCTGCTCCTACAAAGGACCGCATTGCCCTTGTAGGAGCGGCCGGTGGACGATCCGGCTTGCCCGCGATGACGTTCTCCCCAACAACAAAAAACTGTCAGAGACGCCTCCCCCCATGAACACTTTCAGCACCGGGAAACGCATCGCCCTGATCGGCGAATGCATGATCGAACTGCAACACCGCGCCGACGGTAGCCTGCAACAGAGCTTCGGCGGCGACACCTTGAACACCGCGGTGTACCTGGCCCGTGAATTGGGCGAGGGCGCCCATGTCGACTATGTCACCGCCTTGGGTGACGACAGTTTCAGCGATGCGATGTGCCAGAGCTGGGCCGAGGAAGGCATCGGCCTGGGCATGGTCCAGCGCCTGCCGGGGCGTTTGCCCGGGTTGTACTGTATCCAGACCGACGCCAAGGGCGAGCGGCGCTTTCTTTACTGGCGCAACGAAGCGGCGGTGCGCGACTGTTTCACCACCCCCGCGGCCGAGCCGATCCTCGCGGCGTTGCCGACCTACGCGGTGCTGTATTTCAGCGGCATCACCCTGGCGGTGCTCGGCGAGTTGGGGCGCAAGAAGCTGATCGAGACCTTGGTTGAAGCACGCAAGCGTGGGGCGCAGATCGTCTTCGATAACAACTACCGGCCACGGCTCTGGGCCTCGGTGGAGCAGGCGCAGGCGGCTTATCGCGAGGCGCTGGCCTATGTCGATCTGGCGCTGCTGACGGTGGATGACGAGCAGGCGCTGTTCGGTTATGCCGACAGCCAGGCGGTATTGGCGGCCTACGCGGACACGCCGGAAGTGGTGCTCAAGCGTGGCGCCGAAGCGTGCCTGATCCGCTGTGACGGTGAGTCGTTCGAAGTGCCGGCGCAGCGGGTGGAGCAGGTGGTGGACACTACGGCGGCGGGGGATTCGTTCAGTGCGGCGTATCTGGCGTGTCGACTAAAGGGCGGTAATCCGCAGCAGGCGGCGCAGGCCGGGCATCGCTTGGCGAGCCGGGTGATCCAGGTGCCGGGGGCGTTGATCCCAAGAGCCTGACGCCAGCCTGTAGCCGCTGCCGAGCCTGCGAGGCTGCGATCGGCACCGCAGGGGCCGCAAAACCTGGCAGCGCGGTCTACCTGAAAGATTGGGGATACCGCCCTTGCGCCGGCTGCGCCGTCGATCGCAGCCTCGCAGGCTCGGCAGCGGCTACAGGGGCGTGGTCGAAGCGTGGTGAGCGACGCGGTCAATCGCGGTAGAACACCTGCACCAGGTGATAGCCGAACTTGCTCTTGATCGGCCCGTGCACGGTGCGCAGGGGCTTTTTGAAGATCACTTGGTCGATGGCCCCGACCATCTGCCCCGGACGCACTTCACCCAGGTCGCCGCCGCGTTTGCCGGAGGGGCAAGTGGAGTATTTCTTCGCCAGCACGTCGAAGGCTTCGCCCTTGGCGATGCGTTGCTTGAGCTGTTCGGCCTCTTCGGCGGTTTTCACCAGGATGTGGCGGGCTTGGGCTTTCATGGGGCAATTACCTTGGAACGGTGCGGACGGCGGGGGCGGATTATGCCTGAAATCAGCCCTGCCGGCCGATCATCTGACGAATCTTCTGGGCCAGCGCCTCGATGGAAAACGGCTTGGCGATCAGGTCCATGCCGGCGTCGAGAAAGCCCTGGCGCTCGGCGGCTGTTTCCGCGTAACCGGTCATGAACAGCACCTTGAGTTCCGGCCGCCGCTGGCGGGCGATCTCCGCCAGTTGCCGGCCGTTCATGCCCGGCAGGCCGACGTCGGTCACCAGCAGGTCGACGCGCCGCTCGGACTCCAGCAACGGCAAGGCGCTCTTGGCGTCCTCGGCCTCGAAGGCGCTGTAGCCCAGTTCGCTCAGTACGTTGAGCACCAGCATACGCACCGCCGGGTCGTCCTCCACCAGCATCACCGATTCGCCGGCCACCGCGTACGGCGCTTCGACGCTGGCCGGTGCGGGGCTGGCGGGTTGGGCGACGCTGTACAGGCGCGGCAGGTACAGGCGCACGCAGGTGCCCTGGCCCGGTTCGCTGCTGATGGTCAGGTGGCCGCCGGATTGCTGGGCGAAGCCGTAGATCATCGACAGCCCCAGGCCCGTGCCCTGGCCGATGGGCTTGGTGGTGAAGAACGGGTCGAAGGCCTTGGCCAGTACTCGCGGGGTCATGCCGGCGCCGTTGTCGCTGACGCCGAGCATCACGTAGTCGCCGGCCTTGACCGGTTCCAGGGTGCCCAGGTCGCTGCCGTTGAGGTAGCTGTTGGCGGTCTCGATGGTCAGCACGCCGCCGTCGGGCATGGCGTCGCGGGCGTTGATCACCAGGTTGAGGAGGGCGTTTTCCAGCTGGCTGGCGTCGCTGTTGATCGACCAGACGTTGGCGCCCAGGTTCATCTTCAGCTCGATATGCTCGCCCTTGGTGTGGTTGAACAGGTCCTGCAGCGAACGCACCAGCTGGTTCGGTTCCAGTGGCCGGCGGTCCAGCGACTGGCGTCGGGAGAATGCCAGCAGGCGGTGGGTGAGGGCGGCCGCGCGCTTGGCCGAGGACATCGCCGCTTCGGTGAAGCGGCCGATTTCCGCGCTGCGGTCGGCGTCGATATAGCGCTGCATCAGCTCCAGGCTGCCGATGATGCCGGTGAGCATGTTGTTGAAGTCGTGGGCGATGCCGCCGGTGAGCTGGCCCACGGCTTCCATCTTCTGCGCATGGCGCAGGGCGTTTTCGGCGCGCTCGCGTTCGAACATCTCGCTCTGCAGGCGCTGGTTGGCGGCGGCCAGCGCCTGGGTGCGCTCGGCCACCCGTTCTTCCAGGGTTTCGTTGAGGTTGCGCAGGGCTTCCTCGGTCTGTTTGCGCTCGGTTTCGTCGATCACGAAGATGTAGAAACCATTGATCGCGCCGTCGGCGCCGTAGCGCGGCAGGTACTTCATCAGCGCGTGCCGCGCGCGCCCGTCGCGGTGCGGCGAGTTGGCTTCGAAGCTGCAGGGTTTGCCGGCCAGGGCGGCGGCGATCTTGTCGGCGCGGGTGGCGTAGATCTCGTCCCCCACCACTTCGCGGATGGTCCGCCCGTACAGCTCCTGCGGGGTCAGGCCGTACCAGTCGAGGTAGGCGCTGTTGTTCAGGCGAAAGCGCTCTTCGTGGTCGACGTAGCCGATCAGCACCGGCATGGCGTTGATGATCAGTTGCAACTCGGTCTGGCTCTGGCGCAGCGCCTGTTCCATCTGCTTGCGGTCGGTCAGGTCCAGGACGGCGCCGAGGAAGCGCACCGGCCGGCCGTGGTGATCCTTGTAGCAGCGCCCGCGGGCGAAGACCCAGCGGATCTGCCCGTCGGGCTGTTGCAGGCGGTATTCCTCGGCGTATTCGGTGCCGTGGGTGATGCAGTGCTTGATGCTGCGCGCCACCATGCCGCGGTCTTCCGGGTGCACGCCCTTGAGGTAGTCGCTGATGGGCAGTTGCCCGGCCTGGGCCGGGTCGATGCTGTGCAGTTGGGCGAAGTGGGCGTCGGCGATAAAGCGGTCGTCGCCGATGTCCCAGTCCCAGGTGCCGACGGCGTCGGTCGCTGCCAGTGCCAGTTGCAGGCGCTCTTCGGTTTCGTGCTGGGCCTTGAGGCTGGCTGCCGAACGCTGCTCCAGTTCCAGGGCGATGCGCCGGCGCTCGTTGGTTTCGATGCTGGTGACCAGGATCCCGGCGACTTCGCCGCTTTCGTCGCGGATCGGGCTGTAGGTCAGGTCCAGCCAGACGTCCGACTCGCGGCCGTGGCGCAGCAGGGTGAAGGGTTTTTCGCTGAAGGTGCGCACCTGGCCTTGCAGCACGGCTTGGTAGATCGGCGCGGTGAAGTCCTGGAGTTCCGGCCAGGTCAGGTGGGTCGACTGGCCGAAGGCGCCAGGGTGCTTGTTGCCGGCCAGCAGGGCGAAACCGTCGTTGTAGATCTGTGTCAGCTGCGCGCCCCACAACAACAGCATCGGCATCGGCGAGTGAATCACGATGTCCACCGCGGTGCGCAGGCTCTGCGGCCAGTGGTCGACCGCGCCCAGCGGCGTGGCGGCCCAGTCCAGCCGGGCAATCAGGGTTTCGGCTTCGCTGCCGGAGGGGGAGGCGTTCATGTCGGGGGTGTCCTGAGCGTGCATCACGTCGGCATTGTAGCCGCTGCCGCAGGCCGCGATCGACGGCGTAGCCGGCGCGAGGGCGGTTTCCCCGATCCGGCAGGTGGATCGGGTCGCCCGGTTTGGCGGCCCCTGCGGTGCCGGGCGCAGCCTGCGGCAGCGGCTACAACTGGCACCGCGCCCAGCCCTTGTAGCCGCTGCCGAGCCTGCGAGGCTGCGTAAAGGCCCACAGGGCCTTCAGCGGTCCTGAGATCGCGCCCCTGCGGGTCGTTCGCAGCCTGCGGCAGCGGCTACAGGGGCAGCCGTCAGTCCTGTAGCTCAGGGCGATCGCGAAACTGCTCCAGCGCCTCGGGGTTGGCCAGGGCGTCGGTGTTTTTCACCGGCAGGCCGTGCACCACGTTGCGCACCGCCAGTTCGACGATCTTGCCGCTGATGGTCCGCGGGATGTCGCTGACCGCGAGGATCTTCGCCGGCACGTGCCTTGGCGTGGTGTTGGCGCGGATCACCTGGCGGATCTGCTCCTGCAGGGCGTCGTCCAATTGCACGCCGTCCTGCAGGCGCACGAACAGCACCACCCGCACGTCGTTGTCCCATTGCTGACCGATGGCCAGGCTTTCCAGGACCTGTTCGAGTTTCTCCACCTGGCGGTAGATCTCCGCGGTGCCGATGCGCACGCCGCCGGGGTTGAGCACGGCGTCCGAGCGGCCGTGAATCAGCCAGCTGCCATGGGCCAGTTGCTCGGCGTAGTCGCCCTGGGCCCAGACCCCGGGGAACTGGCTGAAGTAGGAGGCGCGCAGCTTCTCGTGCCGCGGGTCATGCCACAGGCCGATTGGCATGGCTGGGAAATGCCGGGTGCAGACCAGTTCGCCCTTTTCGCCGATCACTGCCTGGCCCTGGTCGTTCCACACCTCGACGGCCATGCCCAGGCCCTTGCCCTGCATTTCGCCGCGGTGCACCGGCAACAGCGGGTTGCCGATGATGAAGCAGGAAATGATGTCGGTGCCGCCGGACATCGAGGCCAGGCACAGGTCCTGTTTGAACGCGCGATACACGTAGTCGAAGCTTTGCGGCGACAGCGGCGAGCCGGTGCTGAGCAGGGTCTTGAGGCTGGCCAGGGAATGGCTCTGGCGCGGCTCGATGCCGGCCTTTTCCAGGGCCACCAGGTACTTGGGGCTGGTGCCGAAGACACTGATGCCTTCCTGGTCGATCAGGTCGATCAAGTGTTCGGGCGCCGGGTGGAACGGCGAGCCGTCGTACAGCAGTACCGTGGCGCCCACCGCCAGGGCGGAGACCAGCCAGTTCCACATCATCCAGCCGCAGGTGGTGTAGTAGAACAGCACCTCGCCGGCGTGCAGGTCGGTGTGCAGGCCGTGCTCCTTGAGGTGCTGCAACAGCACGCCGCCGGTGCTGTGGATGATGCACTTGGGCACGCCGGTGGTGCCGCTGGAATAGAGGATGTACAGCGGGTGGGCAAAGGGCACGGCGACGAACGCTGGCTCGCCGCCGGGGCGGTAGAAGTCGTCCCACAGCGCGACGTTGGCCGAGGTGCGGAAGTCTTCGGCGCGAGCTTCGGGCCGCGCGTACGGCACAATGATCAGCTGTTGCAGGGACGGCAGGCGTTCGAGGATCTCGTTGACCTTGGCCGTCTGGTCGATCTGTTTGCCGGCGTAGCGGTAGCCGGCGCAGGTGATCAGCACCTTGGGTTCGATCTGGCCGAAACGGTCGATCACCCCCTGGGTGCCGAAATCCGGCGAGGAGCTGGACCAGACGGCCCCGAGGCTGGCGGTGGCGAGCATGCCCACCAGGGTCTGCCAGGTGTTGGGCAGGCAGGCCGCGACCCGGTCGCCAAGGCCGACGCCGGCGGCCCGCAGGCTCTGTTGCAGGCCGGCGACATGGGCCGCCAGCTGGTTGTAGGTCAGCTGTTCGCGCTGGCCGTTCTCGTTGATCGCGATTACCGCGACACCGTCGTCACGCCGCTTGAGCAGATGCTCGGCGAAGTTCAGGGTGGCGTCGGGGAACCACTGGGCGGCGGGCATGTTGCGGCCTTCGATCAGCACCGCGCTGGGGGACGCATGGAACTCGACGTCGAAGAAGTCGACGATGGCCTGCCAGAAGTCCTCGCGCCGCTCGATGCTCCATTGGTGCAGGGCGGGGTAGCCGTCGAGGTCCAGGTCGTGACGATGATTGATCAAGCGCCGGAAGGCTTCCATGCGGGTCTTGCTGATGCGCTCGGCACTGGGTTGCCAGAGTAATTCGGACATGGGTGGCCTCTTGTTTTTCTGCTGCACACACAAAGCGGGTCCAACTCTACCTGTAGCCGCTGCCGAAGGCTGCGATCGACCGGAACGGTCGTGGCGGTCTCAAGGTCGCGGAGGTCCTTCGGACCTATCGCAGCCTGCGGCAGCGGCTACAGCGGTTTACTGCGCCAGCCAGCCGCCGTCGATATTCCACGCCGCGCCACGCACCTGGCTGCCGGCCTCACTGCACAAGAATAGGACCAACTCGCCCAGCTGCGAAGGCGTGACGAACTCCAGGGACGGCTGTTTTTCCGCCAGCAGGTCGTGTTGCGCCTGTTGCGGATCGACCCCCGCGGCGATGCGGTCGTCGATCTGCTTTTGCACCAGCGGGGTCAGGACCCAGCCCGGGCAGATGGCGTTGCAGGTGACGTTGCTGGTGGCGGTCTCCAGGCCGACCACCTTGGTCAGGCCGATCACCCCGTGCTTGGCCGCCACATAGGCGGCCTTGCCCACCGAGCCGACCTGGCCATGCACCGAGGCGATGTTGACGATCCGCCCCCAGCCCTTGGCGCGCATGCCGGGCAGGCTCAGGCGGGTGCTGTGGAACACCGACGACAGGTTGATGGCGATGATCGAGTCCCAGCGCTCCACCGGGAATTCCTCTACTGCCGCCACATGCTGGATGCCGGCGTTGTTGACCAGGATGTCGACGCCGCCGAACTCGCGCTCGGCGTAGGCCAGCATGTCGGCGATCTGCGCCGGGTCGCTGACGTCGGCCGGGTGATGGCCGACCTTGCCGCCGCTGTCTTTATTGAGGCGCGCGACCTCGGCGAGCACCGTCGAGGCATCGCCGAAGCCGTTGAGGATCAGGTTGGCGCCGGCCTTGGCCAGGCTCAGGGCGATCCCTAAGCCAATGCCGCTGGTGGAGCCGGTGACGAGGGCGGTCTTGCCCGCAAGATTGCTCATGAATACCTCACACAATGCCGGTGGCGTAGAAAGTGGCGATCACGACGAAGACGGCCAGGGTCTTGATCAGCGTAATGCAGAAAATGTCCTTGTAGGCTTGGCGGTGGGTCAGCCCGGTGACCGCCAGCAGGGTGATCACCGCGCCGTTGTGCGGCAGGGTGTCCATGCCGCCGCTGGCCATGGCGGCCACGCGGTGCAGCACTTCCAGCGGGATGTTGGCGGCGTGGGCGGCGCTGATGAAAGTCTCCGACATGGCCGCCAGGGCGATGCTCATGCCGCCCGAGGCGGAGCCGGTGATGCCGGCCAGCAGGGTCACGGTGATGGCCTCGTTGACCAGCGGGTTGGGGATGCTTTTCAGCCAGTCCGACAGCACCAGGAAACCCGGCAAGGAGGCGATCACCGCGCCGAAACCGTATTCCGAAGCGGTGTTCATCGCCGCCAGCAGGGCGCCGCTGACCGCGCTCTTGCTGCCCTCGGCCAGCCTGCCGCGAATGGCCGAGAAGCCGAACACCAGGACCATGATGATGCCCACCAGCAGGGCGGCCTGGACCGCCCAGATGGCGGTGAGCTTGGCGACGTCGGTCTGCACCGGGGCGGCCATGCCGGCCAGGGCCAGGCTGTGGGTCTTGCCGTACCACTGGGGAATCCAGTGGGTGAACAGCAGGTTCATCAGGCCCACCAGCAGCAGCGGCGACAGGGCGATCCAGGGGTTGGGCAACTGGATGTCGGCGGCGGTTTCCGGCTCGTTGCGCAGGTCGCTGCCGTAGCCTTCACCGGCGTTGTGCGCCTTGTTGCGCTGGCGCTGGAGAAACAGCATGCCGGCGCAGAACACGAAGACGGTGCCGATCACCCCCAGCCAGGGCGCGGCCCAGGCGGTGGTGTTGAAGAAGGTGCTGGGGATGATGTTCTGGATCTGCGGGGTGCCGGGCAGGGCGTCCATGGTGAAGGAGAACGCGCCGAGGGCGATGGTCGCCGGGATCAGGCGCTTGGGGATATTGCTCTGGCGGAACATCTCCGCGGCGAACGGGTAGACCGCGAACACCACCACGAACAGCGACACGCCGCCGTAGGTCAGCAGGGCGCAGACCAGCACGATCACCAGCATCGCCTGGCGGGTGCCGAGCAGGCGGATGGCCGCCGCGACAATGGAGCGGGAGAAGCCCGACAGCTCGATCAGCTTGCCGAACACCGCGCCGAGCAGGAACACCGGGAAGTAGAGTTTGATAAAGCCGACCATCTTCTCCATGAACACGCCGGTGAAGGCGGGCGCCACGGCGGACGGGTCGGTGAACAGGACGGCGCCGAGGGCGGCGATGGGGGCAAAGAGGATAACGCTGTAGCCACGGTAAGCAGCCAACATCAGCAGCGCGAGGGCTGCTAGGGCAATGATCACACTCATGGTGTGTCTCTCCAGGATTGTTATTTTTGTAGGGTGTTGCGGGTGTGGGAGGGGCTATAGCGAGTTTTGTGCCATATGTTTAAGTGCTTGATAAATAAAGATATTTTTATGATTCTGGAGAGTGAAAACAGAGCTTTGTCTCTACTTTGAGACTTTTGGTGATTGAAAGGGCGTCATCGCGAGCAAGCTCACTCCTACAGGGACGGTGTGAACCCCCGTAGGAGTGAGCTTGCTCGCGATGAGCGCGAAGCGCTCAAGGCTGTCTCTACATGGAGATTGATATCTCTTTATTGAGACTCTTCGATCCCCAGCGCCGCCATCTTCTTGTACAGGGTCGAGCGCCCCAGCCCCAGGCGCGCCGCGGCCTCTACCACCTTGCCGCCACAGTGCGCCAGGGCCGACTCGATCACCTGGCGGTCGAAACGCTCGCGCGCGGCGGCGAAGGTTTCGTCGGGCTGCACTTCGGCGGCCTGGGGGCTTGCCGCGCGCGGCACCGGGCTGAAGGTACCGATGGCCGCGCGCAGGTCGTCGGCGTTGAGCATCAGGTCGTCGCTGAGCAGGGCGGCGCGTTCCAGCACGTTGCGCAGCTCGCGGATATTGCCCGGCCAGGCGTGCTGGCCGAGCAGGGCCAGGGCATCGGGGGTCAGTTCGTGCTGGCTGCGCAGTTCTTCGAGGATGGCTTCGCTGAGGGCTGGCAGGTCGTCCAGGCGCTCGCGCAGCGGCGGCACCTGGATCGGCAGCACATTGAGGCGGTAATACAGGTCGGCGCGAAATTCGCCGCGCTTGATCGCCGCTTCCAGGTCGGTGGAGGTGGCAGCGATCACCCGCACGTCGCTCTGGATCACCTCGTTGGAGCCCACCGGCTCGAACTCTTTCTCTTGCAGCACCCGCAGCAGCTTGCTTTGCAGGGGTAGGGGCATGTCGCCGATCTCGTCGAGGAACAGCGTACCGCCCTGGGCGATCTGCAGCTTGCCGGCGCGGCCCTTGCGGTCGGCGCCGGTGAAGGCGCCGGGGGCGGTGCCGAAGAACTCGGCCTCCAGCAAGGCCTCGGGAATCGCCGCGCTGTTGATGCTGACGAAGGCCTTGTGCGCCCGTGGCGACGCGGCGTGGATGGCCTGGGCCAGCAGCTCCTTGCCGGTGCCGGTCTCGCCTTGCAGCAGCACCGGCGAGTCGGCGCTGGCGCTGCGCCGCGCCCGGCGTTTGACTTCCAGGCTGGCGGCGCTGGTGCCAATGAAGTGGGCGAAGTTGTATTTGGCCTGCCGCGCCCGCAGCAGCGAGCGCGTGGAAGCAAGCTCTTCCTGCATGCTCAGGTAGCGCTTGAGCATCGGCGACAGGCTGCGCAGCTCGTCGAACAGGGCAAAGCCGATGGCGCCGATCACCGCCCCGGCGTCGTCGTGGATCGGCAGGCGCATCACCACCAGCGGGTCCTTGGGGGTGTCCTGCATGTCCAGCAGGATCGGCCGCCCGGTGCGCACCACTTCGCGCAACAGGCTGCCGGGGATCACGCTTTCGCAGGCCTTGCCGATGGCGAACGCCGCCGACTCCAGGCCGAAGCGCCGGGCGTAGCGCTCGTTCATCCAGACGATATTGGCGTCGCGGTCGACGATCACCGTGCCCTCGCTGGATTGCTCGATGATCTCGAACAGCGAACGGATCGCCAGTTGGCGGACCCGCTGGTAATCCTTGAGGCTTTCGGTGTCGTTCATGGGGGAGGTCCTGAAGGGAGCGCGGCGCCGATTATGCCGGGAATCTTCACGGCGACGCGACCATCAGGGTTGCCGCTATCCCTGTAGCCGCTGCCGCAGGCTGCGAAAGGTCCGAAGGACCTCCGGCGGCCTCCAGACCCTGCGCCCGCTTCGCGGTCGATCGCAGGCTTCGCCAGCGGCTACAGAGTGGTGCGTCTGTAGGAGTGAGGCTTGCCCGCGATGGGGTCGGCGCGGTGGGCCTGCAATACCGCGGTGCTTGCATCGCGAGCAAGCTCGCTCCTACAGGGGAATGAGGGTTCAGGCGGGGTGGGCGGCGGCCAGCAGTTCCTGGGTGTAGGGGTGTTGCGGCGCGTCGAACACTTCGTGGCTGGGGCCGCGTTCGACCACCTTGCCGTCCTTGATCACGATCATGTCGTGGGCCAGGGCACGGACCACCGCCAGGTCGTGGCTGATAAACAGGTAGGTCAGGCCATGCCGCTCCTGGAGCTGACGCAACAGCGCCACCACCTGTTTCTGCACGGTGCGGTCGAGGGCCGAGGTCGGTTCGTCCAGCAAAATCAGCGCCGGCTTGAGCACCAGGGCCCGGGCAATGGCGATGCGCTGGCGCTGGCCGCCGGAAAACTCGTGGGGGTAGCGATGGCGGCTGGCCGGGTCCAGGCCAACTTCTTCCAGCACCTGGATCACCTGCTGCTCGCACTGCTGGGCGGTGGACTGGCTGTGCACTTCCAGGCCTTCGCTGATGATCTGCGCCACCGACATCCGCGGGCTGAGGCTGCCGAACGGGTCCTGGAACACCACCTGCATCTGCTTGCGCCACGGCCGCAGCTGCTTCTGGTTGAGGCCGTCGAGGGCCTCGCCCTGGAAGCGGATGCTGCCTTCGGAGTCCAGCAGGCGCAGGATCGCCTGGCCGAGGGTCGACTTGCCGGAGCCGGACTCGCCGACGATGCCCAGGGTCTTGCCCCGTTGCAGGCTCAGGCTGATGCCATCCACCGCCCGCAGGTATTGCTTGCGGCGGAACAGCCCGCCGCCGATCTGGAACTGCACGTTGAGGTCGTCCACTTGCAACACCACTTCGCGCTCGTCCCGGGGCAGGGCTTCGCCTTCCGGCTCTGCATTGAGCAGCACGCGGCTGTAGGGGTGCTGGGGCGCGGTGAACAGGGTTTCGCACGGCGCCTGCTCGACAATCTGCCCGGCCTTCATCACACAGACGCGCTGGGCGATGCTGCGCACCAGGTTGAGGTCGTGGCTGATCAGCAGCAGTGACATGCCCAGGCGTTGTTGCAGGGATTTGAGCAGCAACAGGATCTTGCGCTGCACCGTCACGTCGAGGGCGGTGGTGGGTTCGTCGGCGATCAGCAGTTCCGGCTCGCAGGCCAGGGCCATGGCGATCATCACCCGCTGGCGCTGGCCGCCGGAGAGCTGGTGTGGGTAGGCCTTGAGCCGTTCCTCGGGTTTCTGGATGCCCACCAGGCGCAGCAGCTCGAGGATCCGCGCCTGGGCCGCCTTGCCGCCCAGGCCCTTGTGCAGCAGCAGGGTTTCGCCGATCTGCTTTTCGATGCTGTGCAGGGGGTTCAGCGAGGTCATCGGCTCCTGGAAGATCATGGCAATGCGGTCGCCGCGCAGCTTCTGCAAGGTCCGCGCATCGGCACCGAGCAATTCCTGGCCGCGGTAGCGGATGCTGCCGCTGCTCTGGGTGTCGCAGTCGGGCAGCAGTTGCAGGATCGAATGGGCGGTCACCGACTTGCCCGACCCCGACTCGCCGACCAGGGCCAGGCACTCGCCGGGGCGGATATCCAGGCACAGGTCGCGCACCACTTTCTGACCGTTGAAGGCCACATTGAGGTCGCGGATTTCGATCAGGTTGTCAGTCATTTAACAGTCCGCTTGATTCAGGAGCGTGGGTCAAAGGCATCGCGCAGCGCCTCGCCGATAAACACCAGCAGCGAGAGGATCAGCGCCAGGGTGAAAAACGCCGTCAGGCCCAGCCAGGGTGCTTGCAGGTTTTGCTTGCCCTGGCCGATCAGTTCGCCCAGGGAGGCGCTGCCGGCCGGCATGCCGAAGCCGAGGAAGTCCAGGGCGGTGAGGGTGGAAATCGCCCCGGTGAGAATGAACGGCAGGTAGCTCAGGGTGGCGTTCATCGCATTGGGCAGGATGTGCCGCACGATCACCTTGCGGTCGTTGAGGCCCAGGGCGCGGGCGGCCTTGACGTATTCCAGGTTGCGTCCGCGCAGGAACTCGGCGCGCACCACGTCCACCAGGGCCAGCCAGGAGAACAGCGCCATGATCCCCAGCAGCCACCAGAAGTTCGGCTCGACGAAACCGGAAAGGATGATCAGTAGGTACAGCACCGGCAGCCCCGACCAGACTTCCAGCAGGCGCTGGCCCAGCAGGTCGACCCAGCCGCCGTAATAACCCTGCAGGGCGCCGGCGGCGATGCCGATCAGGGCGCTGATAAAGGTCAGGGCCAGGGCGAACAGGATCGACACCCGGGCGCCGTAGATCACCCGGGCCAGCACATCGCGGGCCTGGTCGTCGGTGCCCAGCCAGTTGACCGCGGTCGGCGGGCTCGGCGCCGGGCGGCTGAGGTCGTAGTTGGGCGTGTCTTCGCTGAACGGGATCGGCGGGAACAGCAGCCAGCCGCCGTCCTGGCGGATCAGCTGCTGCACGTAGTCGCTGCGGTAGTCGGCCTGGAACGGCAGCTGCCCGCCGAACTCCTGCTCGGTGTAGCGCTTGAACACCGGGAAATACAGCGAGCCCTGGTAGCTGACCACCAGCGGTTTGTCGTTGGCGATCAGCTCACCGCCGAGGGTGAGGATGAACAGGCCGATAAACAGCCACAGCGACCACCAGCCACGGCGGTTTTTCTTGAAGCGCTCGAAGCGCCGGCGCGCCAGCGGGGAGAGCTTGAGCATCAGGCGTTCCTCGCGGCGAAGTCGATACGCGGATCGACCAGGGTGTAGCAGAGGTCGCCGATGAGTTTTATCAGCAGGCCGAACAGGGTGAAGATGAACAGCGAGCCGAACACCACCGGATAGTCCCGCGACACCGCGGCCTCGTAGCTCATGCGGCCGAGGCCGTCGAGGGAGAAGATCACCTCGATCAGCAGGGAGCCGGCGAAGAACACGCTGATAAAGGCCTGGGGAATACCCGAGACCACCAGCAGCATGGCGTTGCGGAACACATGGCCGTAGAGCACCCGGCGTTCGCTCAGGCCCTTGGCCCGGGCGGTGACCACGTACTGGCGGGTGATCTCGTTGAGGAACGAGTTCTTGGTGAGGATGGTCAGGGTGGCGAAACCGCCGATCACCAGGGAGGTCACCGGCAGCACCAGGTGCCAGAAGTAGTCGGCGATCTTGCCCAGGGTGCTCAGTTGCTCGAAGTTCTCCGAGACCAGCCCGCGCACCGGGAACCAGTTCAGCGAGGTGCCGCCGGCAAAGACCACGATCAGGAACATGGCGAACAGGAAGGCCGGCATGGCGTAGCCGATGATGATCGCCGTGCTGCTCCAGATATCGAAATGGCTGCCGTGGTGCACCGCCTTGCGGATCCCCAGGGGGATCGACACCAGGTAGGTGATCAGCGTGGCCCAGAGCCCGAGGGAAATGGTCACCGGCATTTTCTGCAGGATCAGCTCGGTGACCGTGGCGCCGCGGAAGAAGCTCTTGCCGAAGTCCAGCTGCGCGTAGCTCTTGAGCATCAGCCACAGGCGTTCGTGGGCCGGCTTGTCGAATCCGTACTGCTTCTCGATGTCCTTGATCAGCTGCGGGTCGAGGCCACGGCTGGCCCGCGAGTTGCCGCTGATGCCATCGCTCGAACCGCCGAGGTTGCCGCCACCGCCTATGCCTTGCAGGCGGGCGATGGCCTGTTCCACCGGACCGCCGGGGGCGGCCTGGACGATGGCGAAGTTGACCAGCAGGATGATCAGCAGGGTCGGGATGATCAGCAGCAGGCGCCGCAGGATATACGCCAGCATCAGTGCGGCCCTCCGGGCTTGCCGCGCTGGACGCGCTCGGCCGCCATTTGCTCGTTGGTCAGGGGCGTGCGGCTCATTTCCCACCAGCTTTCGATGGCTTCGTCATTGCTGGCGGGAATGGCCGGCATGCCGAAGCGGTTCCACCACACGGTGGAGGTGCCCGGCGGGTAGTAGTTGGGGATCCAGTAGTAATTCCATTGCAGCACCCGGTCCAGGGCGTGGGCGTAACTCAGCATCTGCGGTTGGCTGGTGGCCTTGACCAGGCCGCTGATCAGGCTGTCCACCGCCGGGTTCTTCAGCACCATCAGGTTGCTGGAGCCGGGGTCGTTGGCCGCCGCCGAGCCGAAGTAGTTGTACAGCTCCAGCCCCGGCGAGGTGGTCACCGGGTAGCCGGTGACGATCATGTCGTAGTCGCGGGCCATCAGCCGGTTGACGTACTGCGAGGCGTCGATGCGGCGGATCTCCAGGGTGATGCCGATCTGCGCCAGGTTGCGCTTGTAGGGCAACAACAGGCGTTCGATGCCGTTCTGGCTGTTGAGGAAGGTGAAGCGCAGCGGCTCGCCGTCGGCGTTGACCAGCTGGTCGCCGTCGGGTTTCCAGCCGGCCGCTTCGAGCAGGGCCAGGGCTTGCAGCTGTTTATCGCGGATCAGGCCGCTGCCGTCGGTTTTCGGTGCCTCGAAGACCTGGGTGAAGACTTCGTCGGGAACCTGGCCGCGCAGCGGTTCGAGGATCTTCAGTTCTTCGGCATCCGGCAGCGCCCGCGCGGCCAGGGCGCTGTTGGAGAAGAAGCTCTGCTGGCGGATGTACAGGTCGCGCATCATCTGCCGGTTGCTCCACTCGAAGTCCCAGAGCATGGCCAGGGCCTGGCGCACGCGGCGATCCTGGAACATCGGCTTTTGTAGGTTGAACACGAAGCCCTGGGCCGGTTGCGGCGCCTCCTTGGCCAGGTGGGCCTTTTGCAGGCGGCCGTCGCTCAGGGCCGGGCTGTCGTAACCGATGGAGAAGCCGGTGGCGGAGAACTCGCGGTTGTAGTCGTAGGCGCCGCCGCGCAGCACCTGGCGGGCGACGTCGGTGTCGCCGAAGTACTCGATGCTGAAGCGGTCGAAGTTGTACAGGCCGCGGCTGACCGGCAGGTCCTTGCCCCACCAGTCGGCATCGCGGGTGAAGGTGATGCTGTTGCCGTTATCGACCTTGCTCACCTTGTACGGGCCGCTGCCCAGGGGCGCTTCGTAGCCACCGCCGCCGGCGAAGTCGCGACTCTTCCACCAGTGCTCGGGCAGTACCGGCAGGGTCGCGATATCCAGGGGCAGGGTACGGTTTTCATTGCTCTTGAAGTCGAAGCGGATCACCCGCGGCGACTCGACTTCGACGTCCTTGACGTCGGCGAACTGGGTGCGATAACGCAGGCTGCCCTGGGTCATCAGCAGGTTGTAGGTGTAGCGCACGTCTTCGGCGGTGATTGGCTGGCCGTCGGCGAAGCGCGCCTTGGGGTTGAGGTAGAAGCGCAGCCACAGGCCGTCGTCGGCGCGCTCCATCTTTTGTGCCACCAGGCCATACACGGTGTAGGGCTCATCCAGCGAACGCTGGGCCAGGGGCGAGTAGATATAGCCGTCGAGTTGCGAGACACCGATGCCTTTGTCGATGTAGGGCAGCACATGGTCGAAGCGGCCGATCTCGATGGCCGAGCGGCGCATGCTCCCGCCCTTGGGCGCCTGGGGGTTGGTATAGGCGAAGTGGCTGAAGCCGGCGGGGTACTTGGCCGGTTCGCCATAGACGGTCAAGGCGTGTTGCGGTGCGGCGTCGGCACTCGCGGTGCCCAGCAGCAGGGCCAGGGCGGTGAAGATCAGGGAGGGGAAAAGCAGTCGCATTGTCAGCCTTAAGAGCCGGGTGATCGATGATCACGATTTGTACGCTACCGGCGCGCTACTGACCAGCGCGGGCCGTAGCCCAAACACAACGGCCCACCAAAGGGCGGGCCGTCGTTCACGCAAATCGCGACAGGATCAGTCCTGGCGGCTGGTCACTTCCAGCAGGTGATAACCGAATTGGGTTTTCACCGGGCCTTGCACGACGTTGACCGGGGCGCTGAACACCACGGTGTCGAATTCCTTGACCATCTGGCCTGGGCCGAACGAGCCGAGGTTGCCGCCGTCACGGCTGGATGGGCAAGTGGAGTTCTTCTTGGCGACTTCGGCGAAGTCGGCGCCGGCTTCGATTTCGGCTTTCAGTTCGTTGCACTTGGCTTCGCTGGCAACGAGGATGTGACGGGCAGTGGCTTTGGCCATGGGGAGTTGCTCCTTTCAAGAAAGTGGTGAGCCTACCGGATTGTGTAGCCTATTTCTCGTCAAAGTTCCGTCAAAGCGTTGCAGCAAAGGATGGCCGGCAGCTCCACCTGTAGCCGCTGCCGAGCCCTGGCGAGGCAGCGATCGACCGCCCGGCGGTCGCCTGGCCGGACGAGCGCGCAGCCCAGGCATGCCGCATCCTCAGGTTTACGGGGCTGCGCCCCGATCGCAGCCTGCGGCAGCGGCTACAGGCCCAGCTCTTGCCCGCGATAGAGGCGATGCGAAAGGTCAGTTACACCTCGTTATCGTTCATCGCGGGCAAGCCTCGTTCCTACGGTGCAGGTTCAGGCGGAGGCCGGAATGGCTTGCCGGCTGTTGCGCAGTTGCCGGGCGGCATTACGCAGCAGCTGCTCGGTGGCGTCCCAGCCCAGGCAACCGTCCGTCACCGAAACCCCGTAGCGCAGCGTCGGGCTCAGGGGTTGGCAACCCTCGAACAGATGGCTCTCCAGCATCACCCCGACCAGGGACGAATCGCCCTGCAGGCGCTGCTCCAGGACCTCGCCGAACACCGCCGGTTGGCGCAACGGGTCCTTGCCGCTGTTGGCATGGCTGCAATCGACCATGATCCGCGCCGGGATCTTCAGCTTCTGCAGGTCGTGCTGGACCTGGGCCACGCTCTGGCGATCGTAATTCGGGCCGCGATGGCCGCCACGCAGCACCAGGTGAGTGTCGGGATTGCCCGGGGTCTGGATCACCGCCGGATGGCCCTGGCTGTCGACGCCGAAGTGGCGGTGCGGGTGCGCTGCCGAGCGCATGGCGTCGCAGGCGATGCCGACGCCGCCGTCCGTGCCGTTCTTGAAGCCCACGGGCATGCCCAGGCCGCTGGCCATTTCCCGGTGGATCTGCGATTCGGTGGTGCGCGCGCCAATGGCGACCCAGCTCAGCAGGTCGTCGAAGTAGCCCGCGGCCATGGGTTGCAGCAGCTCGGTGGCGATCGGCAGGCCCAGGCGGAGGATTTCGCGCATCAGTTCGCGGGACAGGGTCAGGCCGCCGGCCATGTCGTCGCTGCCATCCAGGCGCGGGTCGTAGGCCAGGCCTTTCCAGCCGACGGTGGTGCGCGGTTTTTCGACGTAGGCGCGCATCACCAGCAGCAGGTCGTCGCTGACTTCGGCGGCCAGGCTGGCCAGGTTGCTGGCGTATTCCAGGGCGGACTGGGGATCGTGGATCGAGCAGGGGCCGACGACGACCAGCAAACGGGAGTCTTCACCGTTGAGGATGGCGCGCACCGCCTGGCGATGGGCGGCGACTTGCTGGCCGAGGGCCGGGCTGAGCGGCAGTTGCTGCTTGAGCTCCAGCGAGCTGGGCAGTCGCTGGCTCAGGGTTTCGTTGGCGCAGTTGCGGGTGGACAGCGGCAGAGCGGAGACGGACGAGTTCATGTTCAAGGCTTCCTGGGCAGGCGGCGGGTGGTGTCCCGCACGCGGCCCTACTGGGGTGTTCGACAATTGGCCGGATTGGCTGTGCAGGTGTGTTTGCCACCAGTAGGTGACCGATCGGAGGCGGCAGGCTGTCCCGAACGGAGGCTGCTAAATCGCCAGGTGGTGCAAGTGTCGTAACGGTAATAGGTGGCGTAGTTCATGGTTTCAATCCTCGGTAAGTTCGGTGTGTCGCTGAAAGTCGTGGTTAAAAATCGTTGGCCCAGAAAAACAAAACCCCCGGTCGGGAGGCCGACCGGGGGTGAGATTTTCTCTGGTAGGCGACCCGTTCAAGTGGGCGCCGTTTGGGTATCAGGCGCGCCAGTGGCTAAACCAATACCCAAAATAAAAGCTCGCCGGAGCGCAGGC
Organism: Pseudomonas sp. NFACC41-3; assembly: GCF_900109505.1. Classification (NCBI taxonomy): domain Bacteria; kingdom Pseudomonadati; phylum Pseudomonadota; class Gammaproteobacteria; order Pseudomonadales; family Pseudomonadaceae; genus Pseudomonas; species Pseudomonas sp. NFACC41-3. The sequence continues at coordinate 129,610 of NZ_FOAE01000005.1, read as the reverse complement.
GTTTTTCACCCAGGCAGCCGCACCGACGCGCGAGGCGCTGGCAGTGTGACGATGCATGGAAAGGGTGAGGGACGACATGCTGTTTCTCCGTGAAGTGGGCCGAGCTTACTAGAGGCCGGGGTGGCGGTTCAATCAGAAATTCCTATTACATAACCAGTAAGTGCCTATGAGTTAAGCGCTTTGAAGTTTTATGACACACTCGCCTCGCCCTCATTTGTGCTCATTCAGGACGAATCATGACTTCCCTGACCCTTGCCGCCGCCCAATCGATTTCCGTCGCCGGAGACCTGCCGGGCAATATCGCCCGGCACCAGGCCTTTATCCGCGCCGCGGCGGAGCAGGGTGTGCAATTGCTGGTGTTTCCCGAGTTGTCCCTGACCGGCTACGAGCCCACGCTGGCGGCCGAGCTGGCGGTCTTGCCCCAGAGCCCGTTGTTGCAACCGTTACGCGATCTGGCCCGGGAGCTGGGGGTGACGGCGGTGGTGGGCATGCCCATTCGCCTGTCGGCCGAGGGCCCGCTGTTGATCGGCGCCCTGGTGCTGGCGGCCGATGGGTCGTTGGCGGTCTATAGCAAGCAGCATCTGCATGCCGGCGAGGAGTTGGTGTTCAGCCCAGGCGCGGGTGGCGCGAACCTGAGCTTCGCCGAGGACCGGGTGGCCCTGGCGGTGTGCGCCGATTTCTCCCAGGCCAGCCACGCGCGTGCGGCGGCGCAGTCCGGTGCCGGTATTTATGCCGCCGGCGTGCTGATCAGCGAAAACGGCTACGCCGCGGACAGTGCCTTGTTGCAGGGCTATGCCGCGGAGCATGCAATGCTGGTGCTGATGGCCAACCACGGCGGACCGACCGGCGGCTGGGTGTCGGCGGGCCGCAGCGCGATCTGGGGGCCGGATGGCGGGTTGATCGTAGTCGCGGCGGGCACTGGCGATGAGTTGCTGATCGCCCGGCGCGACGCCGGTCGCTGGAGTGGTCAACAAGTGACGGTCGAAGCGTCTTGAACGGTTTCCAACTGCGTCCGGCCAACACCCCGGAGGATCTGCTGTTCGCCCGCGACCTGACCCGCAGCACCATGCTGGGCTACTACATCCGTCACGACCTATTGTGGCTGGACGAAGCCTTCGATGTGGCCTGGGCCGGGCGGGAGAACCTGCTGATCTGCCAGGGCGCCGAGGTGCTGGGGTTCGTCAGCCTGAGTCGCGATTCCAGGGCCTTGTATATTCGCGAGCTGCATGTGCTCAAGGCGTTTCGCGGGCAAGGTGCCGGGGCCTGGGCCATCGAACAGGTGCGGGCGATGGCGCGCGGCGAACGGCGCGGGCTGCTGCGGCTGACAGTGTTCAAGGACAACCCGGCGCAGGCGCTCTATGGGCGCATGGGGCTGAAGGTGGTCGGGGAAGACGAGTGCTTTCTACGGATGGAGCGAAGCAGCGCCGCGGATGCGTAGCCGCTGGTTTCTGTGCGGGGCGGCGGTCGTCCCGAGCAGTGTGGCGACAGTCGAGGATCAGGCGGGCGCCTGATCGGGACCCTCCGGCTCGGCAAGGATGATGCCGTCTTTCATGCCCAGCAATACGGCCACCTTGTGCGCCTCTCCGCGTCGTCCTTTCTTGCGGCCGGCCAATACCTGGTAGGTGGTGGCTGGGTCGACCCCGTGTTCACGGGCGAACTGTTGAACCGATTTACCTTGATGTTCAAGCCAGGCCTTGGCTTGTGCGGCAGTGCGGATACCGGGCATAGTTCAAAACCGTTCAAATTTGTTCAATGCTTGAAGGGTGTAACACCCCTAGGGGTGCATAAAAAAGGATCATACATCCAAATGAGTGGAATCGGTTCGCGGTTAAGACAGGAAAGGGAACGCCTGGGGTTGTCGCAGAAAAAATTTGGTGAAGTTGGCGGCGTGGAAGCCAATGCCCAAGGCAGATATGAAAATGGAGACCGTGTGCCCAAGGCGGATTACTTGTCCCGGGTGGCGGCAAAAGGGGTCGATGTCCTTTATATAGTGACTGGCAGGCGGACCCCGACCAGGGCCGATAACCTCAGCCAGAGCGAAGAGAAAATCCTCGTCAGTTATCGGGCTTTGTACAAGGAAGATCAGGACGCGATCCGGCACCTGACCCATACCCTTGCCGAGCTTTCGGTTTCCAGCCTCATGAAAAGAAAGGCGGACGCCCGAGAGCCTTAGGGCAGGGCGTTCGCAGCGCATCAACCATCCACCGGATACCCCTGGTGAACAAGTGCTTTTTATATGGTGTTTGTCATTAGGTCAGCACGCTGCTTTTTTGCTAAGGTGTCCGGCAACCTATAAGACCAAATCGCGAGGTGTCTGCTTGATTAGGGTGCTAGTAGTCGATGACCATGATCTCGTTCGTACAGGTATTACACGAATGCTGGCTGACATCGATGGCCTGCAAGTGGTCGGTCAGGCCGAGTCAGGGGAGGAATCCCTGATCAAGGCCCGGGAATTGAAACCCGATGTGGTCCTCATGGACGTCAAGATGCCCGGGATCGGCGGTCTTGAAGCCACGCGCAAGTTGTTGCGCAGTCACCCGGATATCAAAGTCGTGGCCGTCACCGTGTGTGAAGAAGATCCGTTCCCGACTCGCTTGCTGCAAGCCGGCGCGGCGGGTTATCTGACCAAGGGCGCGGGTCTCAACGAAATGGTGCAGGCCATCCGCCTGGTGTTTGCCGGCCAGCGTTACATCAGCCCGCAAATTGCCCAGCAATTGGTGTTCAAGTCATTCCAGCCGTCCAGTGATTCACCGTTCGACGCCTTGTCGGAGCGCGAGATCCAGATTGCGCTGATGATTGTCGGCTGCCAGAAAGTGCAGATCATCTCCGACAAGCTGTGCCTGTCTCCGAAAACCGTGAATACCTACCGTTACCGTATCTTCGAGAAGCTCTCGATCAGCAGTGATGTCGAACTGACGTTGCTGGCGGTTCGCCACGGCATGGTCGATGCCAGCGCCTGACAATGACCGACCCGTTTGATCCCAGTGCTTTTCTTTCCACCTGCAGTGGCCGTCCTGGCGTGTATCGCATGTTCGACGGCGATGCACGTCTGCTTTACGTCGGTAAAGCCAAGAACCTGAAGAGCCGCCTGGCCAGCTACTTTCGCAAAACCGGCCTGGCGCCGAAGACTGCTGCCCTGGTGGGGCGCATCGCACAGATCGAAACCACCATCACCGCCAACGAAACCGAAGCCCTGCTGCTGGAGCAGACGCTGATCAAGGAGTGGCGGCCGCCGTACAACATCCTGTTGCGCGACGATAAGTCCTATCCCTATGTGTTTCTGTCGGACGGCGAGTTTCCGCGTTTCAGTATCCATCGTGGGGCGAAGAAGCAGAAGGGCAAGTACTTCGGCCCGTACCCCAGCGCCGGGGCGATTCGCGAGAGCCTGAGCCTGTTGCAAAAGACCTTCATGGTCCGCCAGTGCGAGGACAGCTACTACAAGAACCGCACCCGGCCGTGCCTGCAATATCAGATCAAGCGCTGCAAGGCGCCGTGCGTCGGCCTGGTGGAGGCCGAGGTGTACGCCGAGGATGTGCGCCACTCGGTGATGTTCCTCGAAGGCCGCAGCAATGCCCTGACCGACGAACTGTCGGCCGGCATGGAGCAGGCGGCCAGCACCCTGGACTTCGAGAAGGCCGCCGAGCTGCGCGACCAGATTTCCCTGCTGCGGCGGGTGCAGGACCAGCAGAGCATGGAAGGCGGCAGCGGCGACGTCGATGTGGTGGCGGCTTTCGTCAACCCGGGCGGTGCCTGCGTGCACCTGATCAGCGTGCGTGGTGGCCGGGTGCTGGGCAGCAAGAACTTCTTTCCCCAGGTGGGTATCGAGGAAGAGGTGGCCGAGGTCATGTCGGCATTCCTTGGCCAGTACTTTCTCAGCAGCCCGGAGCGCGACCTGCCCAGCGAGCTGATCGTCAACGTGGTCCATGAAGATTTCCCGACCCTGATCACCGCGATCCAGGCCTTGCGCGGTCGCGAGCTGAGCATCAGCCACCGGGTGCGTGGCACGCGGGCGCGCTGGCAGCAACTGGCGGTGACCAACGCCGAGCAGGCCCTGAGCGCGCGGCTGGCCAATCGGCAGCATGTGGCCGCACGTTTTGAAGCCCTGGCCGAAGTGCTGAACCTGGACGAGCCGCCGCAACGCCTGGAGTGTTACGACATCAGTCACTCCAGCGGCGAGGCGACCGTGGCGTCCTGCGTGGTATTTGGCCCGGAAGGTCCGCTGAAGTCCGATTACCGGCGCTACAACATCGAAGGCGTCACCGCCGGCGACGACTATGCGGCGATGCACCAGGCCCTGACCCGGCGCTTCAGCAAACTCAAGGACGGCGAGGGCAAACTGCCGGACATCCTGTTGGTGGACGGCGGCAAGGGCCAGCTATCCATGGCCCGCGACGTGCTCAACGAGCTGGCGGTGCCCGACCTGATCCTGCTGGGGGTGGCCAAGGGCGCGACGCGCAAGGCCGGCTTCGAAACCCTCTACCTCAACGATGCGGCCCATGAGTTCACCCTCAAGGGCGACTCACCGGCGCTGCACCTGATCCAGCAGATCCGCGACGAGGCTCACCGTTTCGCCATCACTGGCCACCGCGCGCGCCGCGGCAAGACCCGCCGCACCTCGACCCTCGAAGGCGTGGCCGGCGTCGGCCCCAAGCGCCGCCGCGACCTGCTGAAACACTTTGGTGGATTGCAGGAACTGTCTCGCGCCAGCATCGAGGAGATCGCCAAGGCGCCGGGGATCAGTAAAAAGCTCGCTGAACTGATTTATGCGAACTTGCATAGCGAGTAGGGGAGAGTTCAGGGGCGGAAAGGGTCGGGCTGACCGGGGCACTGTTTCAGGCGGGCAATAACATCAGGGGCTGTTTTCGTGATGTCGATCTTAGCGCTCCCATCAAGGTAAATGCCCATTGTTCTCCACCGTTTTGGCGTGATGTAGATGCACCGGGCCGGGGTCGTATCGGCCCACCAATCGAACATCATAAAGAAATCCTTATCGGGGAAAATATGCCCTGCATCACCGGTTGTCTCACCCGGCATCAAGTCTCGTCGAAATATTGAATGCTGCGTATTGAAGACGTATTTGAGTTCTTTTGAGCCATCGTCTGAGTAGTAAATGACGACCCTTGGCAAAGCCAAATACCAGCATGCAATGAGGACGCAAACGAATCCTGTAATCCACCGCCCTAAGTAGCGCTTTTTCTCACTTGCAGACATGTGGTTGAACTCCTTTCGCCCAGTCGCTTATGGGTACTGCCAACACTTTGTCCATAATGATTTTCCCTGTGAGGCCGCCATTTGGATATTCCTTGTATAGGCTCATCCCGATAATAATCGAGACCCTGTCGGGTACATCATCCCATGCGCGCATACCTTCAACGCCCTGGGTCCTTTGCGGGCCATCAAATCTCTTAGGGTTTTTGATGAAGCGCCAAGTGTCTGATCCAATTTGCTCTACACCAGCACCGTCCAATAAGACACTCTCAGAAAGCCCACCTGCGACACCAACATATCCGTAGTGGATGTTCGACCAGATATCGTAGAAATATTCATAGGCACCTTGCTTATGCCAAGGGTATTCACCAAAGAGATTTTTCAGCTTTGGCTTGTGGTCCCAAGGCCGGTTCTGCCCCACTCGCTCAGTCCAGATAGCAAAAGCCTTGGCTTTCTTTCCGAGCGCCAAACTGTAGAAGTCTGGGCCGGGACCGAGCCGCATGTAGAACGGAAGCTCAGCGTATTTTCGTGTTTCCATTGCTGGGTCAAAGTTATTCAAATCCTTCATCTGTCGCACAGACGGGCTGTTGATGTTGGCATTCATCTCGCCCGCAATATAGGCAGCCAGTTCCTCCATGCGATCGGGGTCGGTACAGGCCTTCTCCTCTGGCTGCTCTTCAGGCGCCTTAGAGGTCGCATTGGGATCAATCAAGGCATTTGCAGCAGTCGCCTTCTCGGTCAGCCTCGGGTCGGCCAGCAAGGTCGCCATCTTTTCATCGTCTACCGAGCCGTCTGGGCGAAACACACCGAGGGTTGCGAAGTTAATGATTGCCGCGTCAGGAGTGGGGCCCATGACAAAGCCACCGAAGGTGTCACCCGACCCCGTAATGATTGTCCCACCGTGACTGGTCGGGCTCCCTAAGTGGGCCATAGGGCGGCCATTCAGGATGATCGAGGGAAACCCCGTGGTGATGACTGCGCCACAACCGCAAGTGTCACCGACTCGGGCTGCTCCCATGAAGTTGATGTTGATGTCACCAGAAGCGGAAGCAATAGGAGTGGTGCCGTGACCGGGAAGAGGGCAGACGTGTTTGTCGCCCAGGCGAGCAGAAGAGAGCATTTTATCGTCCCTGCGTTGACTGATCCGCGGGGCTCTTTGTAGAGCCGCGCAAACCTAGCAAGCGGCGATGGGCAAGGCTTTAGGACGATTCTGAACTTGGATAGAGTCTAGCGAGGTCTGAGAGTCTGGCTGGAAAATCTGCATGGCCACCGCACTACGTCTACATACGAGGGTTCCAGCAGACTTGCGAACTGAGTCTGATACTGCGCGCGCAGGCCCCAGGAAGTTGCGCTTTCGAGGGGCTCAACGTGTTGGAACAGTGTTAGACACGCTGTGCGAGAAGCCCGTAGAATGGCCGTGCCTAGCTCATCTGCTGTCTTTTTCGAGTAGATTGCCAACTCACCTCGTAGCCAGTTGTGCCGATGAATATCCCTAATCTGATCACCGTTCTACGCGTTCTGCTCATCCCGATCTTCATTTTGCTGTTTTACCTGCCTTACTCCTGGAGCTACATGGCCGCCAGTTCCGTCTTCGCGTTCGCCGCGGCCACCGACTGGCTCGATGGCTACCTGGCGCGACGCCTGGAGCAAAGCACACCGTTCGGGGCCTTCCTCGATCCGGTGGCCGACAAGTTGATGGTGGCGGTGGCCCTGGTGCTGCTGGTGCAAGAGCACGGCAACCTGTGGCTGACCCTGCCGGCGGCGGTGATCATCGGGCGTGAAATCGTCGTTTCCGCCCTCCGCGAGTGGATGGCCGAACTGGGTGCCCGCGCGCAAGTGGCGGTATCCAACATGGGCAAATGGAAAACCGCCGCGCAGATGCTGGCGCTGGTGATTCTGCTGGCCAACCCGCCGGCCTTCACCTTCTGGGTGCTGCTGGGTTATGCCTTGTTGCTGATCGCGGGAGGCCTGACCCTGTGGTCCATGCTGCAGTACCTGCGCGCCGCCTGGCCGCATCTGAAGACCGATGTGGAAAAGAAATAAAACTTTTTTGAATCAAGGGGTTGACGCAGTTTCGAATTTCTATAGAATGCACACCACCAAGACGCGGGAATAGCTCAGTTGGTAGAGCACGACCTTGCCAAGGTCGGGGTCGCGAGTTCGAGTCTCGTTTCCCGCTCCAAATATTGTTCTACAGGCTTCTATTGAGGTCTGCAGAAAATGAAAAAAGAGGCTTCGGCCTCTTTTTTCGTTCCAGTAAGTTTTTCTCGAAAGTATTAGCAGCCACGATTTTTTAGTACATTAATCCGGCGCTTTGACCCCTGATCCGAGTGAAACAGTAGGTCCTGCGGATCCAGCACAACCGCCAGATAGTGTCATTTATCCTGGGCCAAGATGTAAGTGATGTCCCCGCACCACACCTGGTTGGGTGCCGGCACATCGAACTCCCGACTCAAAATGTTCGGGATATCCAACCATTCGGCCGTCGCTCTTTTGGTTAACGGAGTGCCGCAGTCAATCACACAGACCACGCGGCGGGTATGGATCTCGCTCTCCAGCGCAGCATGCCTTGAGTCGCAGACGTCAATAGGCCAATGACGTTAACCAGCAGCAGCGTCATGTGTTGATTGTCACGCTCAGCGTGCCGCTGCTTGCTCGTCCGGGCATGGCATCCCAGCCTTGGCCCAGAGTTCCAATCGCTCGATAAACTGATCGTGTGTGATGCTTGGCGTGGATCGACCAGCACCGGGATCCCAAGCCCATAGCACCAGCGGATCGGTTCTCATATGTTCGATGACTTCTTCGGGTGTTTTACGATTGCCATTGCGTTTGGGGTCCTGCATTTGATGGCATATCTGCGCACTGGTCAGCCCCTCCCAGACCATAGGCAACGGTGGCATATGCCACCCGCGAGCACCTGGCACCTTGCCGTCGGCGGTGTTCTTCTCTTGATGGCAGGCAATACATTGCATCGTGGGTGCTCCCAGACCTGCCGTGCCACGCACTACATTCTGGATATGAGCAATCATCGAATCTTTTTGGGTCGGCCGTGCACTCTGATGGCAGTTCATACAGCGGGGGCTTTGTAAGACGCTCACGACTGGATCGAACAATTGATAAGCGTTGGGCTCCTGAGCCTGTGCGTCGAATGACATAATACTCAGCGCGGCAGACAGCCGCAGAATCGTCGCTCTTGTGATGTACATGTCAGGTTACCTTAGACAACACGAAAGGAATGGCGTAGCGGTAGCGATCGTACTGGCTGCCCGGTCGCCCATAGGATTGCGTTGGCCAGCGCTGGAGCCACGCCAGCAACGCCAGGCTCCCCAGCGCCACCGGGAGACTCGGCGCTTTCTACTACCATCGTTTCGATCTGCGGCATCTGACTCATGCGGACGACTGGATAGTCATCGTAGTTGCCCTGCTGTACCTCTCCTTTGTTCAGGGTAATTTCGCCGTACAGCGCTGACGAGAGACCAAAAGCAATGCTCGACTCCATCTGCGCCTTGACCAGGTCGGGATTCACCGCCACGCCGCAGTCAATGACGGAGTACACCTTATGCACGGTAAGCGTTTGATCAGTCGCGACGCTAGCCTCGACCACGGTCCCTACAAAACTACCGTATGACTCGTGGACCACAATGCCTCGGAATACGCCTGCTTTCGGTTGCGTCGACCAATTGGCCAACTTGGCCACTGCATCGAGTGTGGCAAGGTGACGCGGCTTTTCTTGCAGCAGTTCACGGCGCATTTGGTAAGGATCCTTGCCTATCCCATGCGCAATCTCTTCAAGAAAGTGCTCAACGGCGAAGGCTGTATGCGAGTGCCCCACTGAGCGCATCCACAATACGGGAACCTGGAAGCGTGGCGTGTGCAAGTCGACTCGCAGATTCGGGATGGCGTAAGGAATATCTTCAGCTCCTTCAACCGAGAGCGAGTCAATGCCGTTTTTGACAATGAAGCGTTCCATCACTGTGCCGGTACCGATCGACTGCACGGCGATACGGTTGGTCCAAGAGGTAATAGTGCCCTGAGAGTCAAGAGTCGCACTGAGCCGATGGTAGGCACTGGGACGATAATAACCGCCCTGGATATCTTGATCGCGTGTCCAGATCATCTTGACCGGCCGACGAACTGCCTTGGCGATGTGCGCGGCCGCGATGATGACGTCGAAACCGAGCGAAGAGCGTCGACCAAATCCACCGCCGGTCAACAGGGTATGAAGTTTTACCTGCTCCGGTTTCAGCCCAAGTACCGAGGCCGCCGCATGTTGGTCACCTTCGGGCCATTGCGTGCTCATCCACACTTCAGCAGTGTTTCCTCCGCGATAATCGATGGTGGCATTAAGTGGCTCCATCGGCGCGTGAGTGAGGTAAGGAAACCAGTAGTCGGCGGTGAATGTTTTCGCGGCGCTCCGTTGTGCCAATCCTATATCGCCAGTGCTACGTGCCACCGTTCCTTCAAGTGACATCAGATGACGATACATAATGCGCTGTTCATCCGTCGAAACGCGCTCGCCATTCACATCGCTATACATCAGAACGAGGGCATCACGAGCTCGCTTTGCCGACCAGAAATCCTTGGCCACCACAGCGACCCCCTGCGGCGTTTCATAGACACCGACGACATTGGGCATAGCCTTGGCCACTGTGGCGTCGACGTGTGAGATTTTGCCACCGAAAAGCGGCGGGCGCGCGAGCACCGCGATGAGCATGCCAGGTACATAGGCATCCATGCCAAACTTACCCGAACCGTCGACCTTGGTCATGGCGTCGATACGACGAAGTGGTTTGCCGATGATCTTGAAGTTCTTCGGGTCCTTGAGCTTTGGATTTGCTGGCGGCTCAATACCCACGGCATCGACTGCTAGCTCACCGTAAGTGGCACTACGATCGCTCGCGTCGTGGATCACGCGGCCGGTGTCGGTACGCAGTGATGACACATCGACGTGCCAGCGCTTTGCGGCGGCAGCTAGCATCACTTCGCGGACAGCGGCACCGGCTTTACGCTGAGGCTCGTATTGGGCGATTGTCGTCAGGCTGCCACCCGTAAGTTGCTGATGCATTAGAGGGTTCTGATAGGCGGGTGCCGTGGGTGCCTGCTCCCAACGCACACGTTGCCAATCAGCGTCCATTTCCTCGGCAACCAGCATTGGGATTATGGTTGTGACGCCTTGCCCCATTTCGGTATGACCCACAATTACCGTGATCCAGTTGTCAGCAGTGATACGTACAAAAGCATTAGGCTGCACGGTTTTATGGGGCATCTGTACAGGGGTACCCGCCATCACTTCGGGTAAATGAAAACCCACCATGATCCCGCCACCGGCAATTGCGCTTAATTGAAGAAAATGTCGCCGACTAAGGCCTGTGACTGAGGCAGAGTGCTTCGTTCCAAAGGTATCCAGAATGCGTTTCATGCCAGGCTCTCCGCAATCTGGTGAATGGCTGCCCGAATACGCGGGTACATCCCACATCGACAGATGTTGCCTGACATGGCCTGATCAATATCAGTGTCGGTGGGCTTCGGTATTTGTGTAAGTAATGCCACCGCGGCCATTACTTGACCCGATTGACAGTAACCGCATTGGGGGACATTGAGGTCCGTCCATGCCTTCTGCACACGCTTGCCAATATTAGAACTCCCCATCGCCTCGATGGTGGTGATGGACCTGCCTGTCACAACTTCGGCAGGCGTCACGCAGGATCTAACGGGTATGCCATCGAGAAGCACGGTGCAGGCACCGCACAGCGCCGCACCGCAACCAAACTTGGTTCCCGTGAGTTGCAAGTCTTCACGTAATGCCCATAAAAGAGGACGACCATTCGAGGCGTCAACTTCTCGCCAATCTCCATTAACTTTAATCTTAGCCATGATATTCCCTCTTTATTGGACGGAAAAATATGGAGCAATCTCACCTACGGCTGTAGCGATGATGCCGGTGGCAAGAGTGGCGTGGATATAGTAGAAGTAGGCACCCTACGGCCTGGTTACTCGAGCGGGTAACGTGGTGGTATTAAAGCCAAGCATGTACCTGCAACTCGGAATCAACGGGTGATGACCAGATAATTGTAAGACAATAGACGTGCCTACAAAGCGCCAAAGCATGAGGTGACGATAGAGCAGGTTTTGCCTGGGATACCACTTCGGCATCCAAGGCTTTGATCCCAACAAATAGTCGTACCTGGATCGCTTTTACTCGATGCGCTGTTGCAGTAAATCACTAGTGTGCTTCCCTGTTGTGCCAAGTCGCGAGGAATCAATCCACCTGTTTTCTGTTCCCCCGTCGATGAAAACAATTTCACTCTTGATCGGGTAGCCTGCTACATGGCCTGCTCCTGGAGGCAGGAGATATCGCTTACTTTAAAACGTTCGAATTTAAAAATAAGCTAGTCATTTATGGATAGACAATCCTTGATTTCTGAACAATGGAAGTATGCCTCCGAATATCCGGTCCCGCACACTTAAACCGGCTCCCATCTATGAGGGTAGCGACTTGGCAATATCACTTGCCCGTTGAATCGACATGAAGGGTAATGGGTTAAACGATTGTAATAAGTTCGTAGCATTTGAGACTGTAATCCAGCGCTTTGCTAATAACCGAGTCGCCGTGTACGAGCTGGCTCTGGGCGATCATCCAGGCGTGCAAGAGGTCCATCACTGGCACGGCCTTATCGTCACATACCAACTTGACCTTCCTATCTTGCTGGAAGTTGTGAGGGTGTTCTCCGCCGCGGACTGCGTCTTTTCAGGACGTCGTGCTGCCTGCACGCCAGTTGGTGATGCCAAGATGTCGACAAGTATTTCTGTCAGATGACGGAACCCGGCTCTGTTGTCGGCGGATTCGATTTCGCTGGATCGATGCGATCCAGGCTTGAACCAGGAATTGCTGGATACGGCCCAAGCTCTTCAAGCTCCCGCAGGAGTCCGCTGTCGATGTAGCCAGGAATCTTTCGATACTCACCCAGCACTCGCGCGTAGAACTCAGGGTCTTGATGCCAACTGGATTTGTCGACGCGGAAATAATTGATCCACCGCGCACTTATCGAGGGTTCGGGCCAGTGGCGCCGCAGCGTCATCAGGTATCGCCGCGCCGAGCAAACCTTGCCGACGGCAAGGACGCTGCGCCGCTCTTCGGGAGCAAGTTGCGATTGCGCCAGCGCACGCGCAAAGCGAACGTTCTCGCCGGTGTTCATGGCTGTGGGCTCTATGAGGAGGGCAGTCTCCGGAATGCCGAGTTCCATCAGCCGGCTCGCGATGACGCGCGCCTCGACGGTGGAGCATTCTCCAGTTTGGCCGCCCGAGACGATAGCCCGCAGAAACATCTGAGCGTGCCACAGGGTAGCGATCTCCGCACAGAACTCTTCAACGCCGTGCCGCGTGCCAAAGATCAACGCCAGATCGGAACGGGTGGCCGGTATCTCCGGCATTACGTAGTCACCGATCGCCTGCAGCTCTTCGTTCGTCATCAGATCACCTTGTGCAAGGAGGGTCGAATTCGAGAATGCGGATCATACGAGGAAGGGCGTCGCTTGGTTGTCATCCCGAAAGCGTCCTCCATTGCCAAAATGGAATCTGGATCGGCGAGTACAACATGTCACCGCTGATTACTGTGCGCAGTGGCGGGCACGGTGGCCGATAACCAAACAGAAAAACGCGTGATGACATATGGCTGACATCAAGTTGTTGTCCTTTATGAAAAAGGCAGTTTGAACTGGGCGGAATTTTGGGATTGTCTATCCAGATTGGACGAGTTTATCTGTCAGTCCCTCTTACCTAGACTTCAACGCTATCCAGCAGGCAGGGCGGATATTTCCCATGGTCGCCATTCTGTCACTGGAGCAATTGTATTTCTCGCCGGTAGTGAGGCCAGGGTCCTGGGTGGTCTGCTTGCACGCGACCTGAACCAGAGGGTTTCGCTTGACTGCAACAGAGCTGTACGCCTATGGGTCTGTCGTCGCGGTTCCTGTGGTAGGGCACAGTCTTGCAGGGGGGCGATTCTACGCGAAGCGCCGCGGCTCCCTTTCGATTGCCCATGCAGGACAGCGCACCCGATGCATGGGCGGTTTGTGCCTTCTCAACATCGGTATTTTCGCCTGTGCCCGCGAGGCGCAACAGCGTTTTTTGCTTATTGCGCGAGGCTTGTCGGGGCAGGGCGTTTTGCCCAGCCTGACGTTGCGCGAACCAGGAGGTTGGACATGCATGTACTGATGGTCATGGCGGGAGGTCTGCTCCTTCTGTTGGTGTTTATTCTGTTCGGCTGGCTTTGGGGCGGGGACAGCCTGGGCATGGCACTGGCGACCAAGGCCTTTGTCCCTTTCTGGCTGCTGATGGCAGGCATCAATATGTGGGTGGGTGTCACCTACGCGGGTTATAGCGTGCGCCAAGAGTTGCCTATCCTGTTGCTGGTCTTCGCCATGCCTACCCTGGCCGCGGGCATTGCTCTCTGGCAGTTCGCCCGTGCCTGACATGCCTTGGATACGGGAGATTCATTTATGTCGGTAGAGGGCAGCGCGGGTGATCTGGTCAAGGTCGTGACCTTACTGGGGGCGGCGGTGGTGGCAGTGCCCCTGTTCAAACGCCTGGGCCTAGGCTCCGTACTGGGCTATCTGGCGGCGGGGCTGGTGATCGGTCCCTTCGGGCTGGGCCTGTTCAACGACCCGCAGACCATCTTGCACACCGCCGAGTTAGGGGTGGTGATGTTTCTCTTTGTCATCGGGCTGGAAATGCGCCCCTCTCATCTGTGGAGCATGCGGCGCGACATCTTCGGCCTGGGCAGTCTGCAGACACTGACCTGCGGTGTGTTGCTGACCGGGGTAGGGTTGGCGTTCGGTTTTCCGCTGGCGGTGTCTTTCGTCAGCGCGATGGGCTTTGTGCTCACGTCTACCGCCATCGTCATGCAGTTGTTGGGCGAGCGTGGCGACGTTGCCGCAGCACGCGGGCAGAAAATCGTGGCGATACTGCTTTTCGAAGACCTGTTGATCGTACCGCTGTTGGCGCTGGTGGCGTTTATCGCCCCTCTCGATCCTTCTGTGCCGGTTGCCGACTCGCGCTGGGCCAGTATCGGCATCGCGGCAGGTTCACTCGCGGCGCTGGTCGCCGTGGGGACCTGGCTGCTCAACCCGTTGTTTTACATCCTGGCCAACTCCAGGGCGCGCGAGGTGATGACTGCGGCCGCATTGCTGGTGGTGCTGGGCGCGGCACTGTTGATGCAACTGGGCGGTCTGTCCATGGCCATGGGGGCCTTCCTCGCCGGGGTGCTGTTGTCGGAGTCGACTTTCCGTCACCAGCTCGAGGCGGATATCGAACCCTTCCGTGGTTTGCTGCTGGGGCTGTTCTTCCTGGGCGTTGGGATGTCGCTGGACTTGACGGTGGTCGCACGCAATTGGCCGCTCATCGTCGCCGGCGTGCTGGCGATGATGGCCGTCAAGTCACTGTGTATCTACAGCCTGGCGCGGCTGACGAGGAGTTCCCACGCCGATGCCATGGACCGGGCCGTGCTGATGGCCCAGGGCGGTGAGTTCGCCTTTGTGCTCTTTGGCGCCGCCTTGGCCAGTGGGGTGATAGCCCCGCAGGTCAACGCCAACATGACCGCCGTGATCGTGCTCTCCATGGCACTGACGCCGTTGGTGGTCATCGTCTACCGGCGTTGGGGACCCAAGCACGGAGCCTCCCTGGAAGGCACGCAGGCGCCGGAGAATCTGGCCGGCAGCGTGCTGATCATCGGCTTTGGCCGTTTTGGGCAGATCGTGAGTCAGCATGTGCTGGCGATGGGCGCCGATATCTCCATCATCGACAACCAGCCTCAGGTTATACGCGACGCCAAGGATTTCGGCTTCAAGGTGTACTACGGCGACGGCACCTACCCCGACATATTGCATGCCGCCGGGGCGCACCACGCCCGCGCCATCCTGGTATGCGTCGACGACCGCAAGGCTGCCACGCGAATCGTCGAGTATGCCAAGACCCGGTTCCCCCATGCCCGTGTGCTGGCACGCGCACTCGACCGGGAGCACGCTATCGAACTGATCAACGCCGATGTGGATTACCAGATCCGCGTCACCTTCGAGTCGGCCATGACCTTTGGGCAAGAGGCATCGAAGGTGCTGGGCGCGACACCCGATGGGGCCGAGGAGATTGCCGCCGATCTACGCCGCAAGGACGCCGAGCGCCTGGCGCTGGAAGTAGCGGGTGGCATTTATGCCGGCAAGTCCATGATCCTGGGCAATACGGTCGCCAAGGACCGATGATCATGGCCTCTATCATCGACACGCAGGCAACTGCCGTCGTCCGGTTCTGGCGGGAGGCGGGCGCCAGTCAGTGGTTCGCCAAGGACCCAGCGTTCGACCGACGCTTTCGCGAGCGTTTTCTCGACCTGCATCGGTCGGTGGTTCGCGGTGAACGCGACGCTTGGCTGGATACCCCCGAGGGCGCGCTGGCGCTGCTGATCCTGCTCGACCAGTTTCCGCGCAACGCCTTTCGTGGCACCGCGGACATGTACGCAACGGACACCCTGGCCCGACATGTCGCCCGCCTGGCGCAGGCAGCGGGGCATATGGAGGCGGTCGATGCTGATCTGAGGCTGTTCTTCTGCCTGCCCTTTGCCCATTCCGAGGACCTCGTCGACCAGGATTTTTCGGTCCTGCTCAATACTCGATTGGGGCAACCCTGGCTCGCCCATGCCGAAGGGCATCGAGATGTCATCCGCCGATTTGCTCGTTTCCCCCATCGCAATCGACTGCTCGGACGCGAGAGTACGCCTGAGGAAAAACGTTTTCTGGAGGAGGGGGGCTTCGCCGGTTAGGCATTATTATGGACAAGCTTATCCAGTACCGTATTTTCATCCAGGTCTCCGAAATGGGCAGCTTCATCAAGGCGGCCCACATGCTCGAATTGCCGCGGGCTTCGGTATCTGCCGCTATTCAGGAGTTGGAGACAGATCTGGGCGTACGGCTATTGCATCGAACGACACGACGGGTGCAATTGACCGCCGATGGCACTCAGTTGCTGGAGCGGGTACGACGGCTACTGGCGGATGCTGACGACATCCAGCGGCTGTTTCAGCTGCATCAACACCAGGTCTCTGGACGCTTGAACATCAATGTTCCCAGCCGTATCGCCCGAAGGCTGATCGCACCGGCCCTGCCGACTCTCAAGCGCAGCTATCCAGAGCTGCAGCTCGCTTTGGGCTCCACAGATCGCGCTATCGATCTGGTGCAGGAAGGGGTCGACTGCGTCGTCCGCGTTGGTCATCTGCTCGACAGCAGTCTGTTCGCCCGGACGATCGGGCATATCGCGCTGATCAACTGTGCCTCCGTTGATTATCTTCGCCAGCATGGCACCCCGAAGGAGCCGGGAGACCTGACACATGGGCATTTCTCGGTAGGGTATGCCTCGCCGAATAACGGTCGTGAGCTACCTTGGGAGTATGTAAGCGATGGCAAGACCCATGAGGTGGCAGTACCCAGCTGGGTGATCGTCAATAACGCCGAGAGCTATATCGCCTGCTGCATGGCGGGAATGGGGTTGATTCAGATCCCCCGGTTCGATGTGCAACACCTGCTCGATTCCAGGCAACTGGTGGAAGTCATGCCCGAGTTTCGGGCCGCGTCGATGCCTGTCTCGCTGCTGTACCCACATCGACGCCAACGCTCGCGTCGGCTCAATGCGTTCATCGAATGGTTTGAGGGGTTGATGCTGTCATCTCTTGAGGCTCCGGATTCGCTCTGATCCGCTCATGTTCGTTCAGCATCCGCCACTCGCGGCGCGGACTTTGCCTCGGCCTGTCATCAGCTTGACCTCCAGTACTTCGCCAATGTCGGAGGCGCTATGCAAGGGCGCAATATTTGTATCGAAGTTGAAGTCCTGGAGGGTGGTCGGACCGATGTGGTCGTCTCATCTATATATGTGTCAGTCGCCGTGGCCGTTATCCAGACCGATAGACACTTGCTGATTCTGATGTTCAGAGACGAACAAACACGGAGAGGTTTGCCACTTCGAATAAAGCGATCTATCAACCAGCCTATCAAGTTGAGGTCATAGAACTTGACGCCTCGAAGTCAGAAACGGTTGCCAAACTGTACAAGCAGTATCCGCAAGGGATTGGATGTTTTTCCTGGATTGTTTGTCTGGATTTTATGGGCTTTCCATTGAGTTCCGATTAATTACACTTAATCTTCAGACATAGAGGACTATCTAGCTGTAAACAGGATGACCGTGATCGACGACTTCGTCGAATACACTCACATACCCCACGCCTCCAGTTTTATTCAACGCAGTTAATTAACAGGAGTATGCAGTCATGAATTTGCAAGGAAAAGTTGCAATAGTCACGGGGTCGTCCAAGGGGCTCGGGCGCGCCATTGCGCTACGCCTGGCCGAACGCGGTGCCAATGTCGTGATCAATTACTCGAGAGACAAAGCACCTGCTGATGAAGTAGTGGCTGCGGCGATAGCTGAAGGTGTCAAGGCGATCAGCGTACAAGCAGATGTGTCCAACGTTGTTGAAATTGAAGCGTTGTTTCAGGCCGGGCTCAGGACATTCGGCAAAATCGATATTGTCGTGGCCAACGCGGGCATAGAAAAGGTCAACATTCAGGTGGTCGACGTGACCGAGGAGGACTTTGATCTACTATTTCGCGTTAACACCAAGGGTCCCTACTTCGTCATGCAGGCTGCAGCTCGCCACATCGCTGATGGCGGCCGAATCATCAATATTGCCTCCAGCTCGACATCGCGCCCGCAACCAGGACTTGGTCTTTACGGGACTAGCAAATCCGCGCCGAAATATCTCGTGCGGGTGTTAGCCCAGGAAATCGGTCATCGCAAAGTCACCGTCAATTCACTTGTCCCTGGCCCGATCGACGGCGCCGGCATCTTCACCGGAGTCGGTGACGACGATCCTTACAAAAAGAGTTTGCTCGAGACGATCCCGATTGGGAGGCTCGCAAAGGCACAAGATGTCGCTGATATCGCGGAATTTCTCGCCAGCGACCAATCGTTCTTCATTACCGGTGAAGAGATTCTGA
Source organism: Pseudomonas sp. NFACC41-3 (assembly GCF_900109505.1). Taxonomy (NCBI): domain Bacteria; kingdom Pseudomonadati; phylum Pseudomonadota; class Gammaproteobacteria; order Pseudomonadales; family Pseudomonadaceae; genus Pseudomonas; species Pseudomonas sp. NFACC41-3. Next base: position 111,374 of record NZ_FOAE01000005.1, on the reverse strand, counting down.
TGAATGGCGGCTCAAGCAACTGAATCGGGCAAACGAAACCGCATCCGGTTTCTATTGCCCTCTAATTGGGAGGTGTGTAATGACTGAGACAATGCTAATGAAGGCGGTACAGGCCGTAGAGGTAGGTGGAACTTTCGTCGTGTCCCAGATTCCCGTACCCGTACCTGGTCCAAAACAGGTTAGGGTCAAAGTACATGCGTGTGGCGTCTGTGCTGGGGAAAATATTGCTCGAATGGGCATGCTGGGTGTGACTTATCCCCGAGTACCTGGGCATGAAGTGGCCGGTGAGATCGACTCGGTAGGCGCCGAGGTGACGACCTGGAAACCTGGAGACCGTGTGGGAGTTGGCTGGCACGGGGGGAGTTGTTTTAACTGTGAGTATTGCCGTCAGGGCGACTTCACCAACTGCATCGACCGTATGATCGTGGGGGCGAGTTACGATGGAGGGTATGCCGAATATATGGTGGTACCGCAAGATGCTCTAGCGCGGATTCCCAATGTGCTGTCTTTTGCGGAGGCTGCTCCGCTGATGTGTGCGGGTATTACAACATTCAACGCGTTACGTCATTCTGGCGCTCGTCCGGGCGATACAGTTGCGATTCATGGCGTGGGAGGGTTAGGCCATCTTGCCGTTCAGTTTGCGAATAAAATGGGGTTCCGCACGGTAGTGGTGAGCCGTGGTCGCGCCAAGGAAGTCCTGGCCCGCAAGCTTGGAGCTGACGAATACATCGACAGTACTGAGGGGAGCGCAGGAGAGGCCCTGGCACGTTTAGGTGGAGCGACAGTAGTGCTCTCAACGGTAGGATCAGGCGTAGCACAGGTGGATCTGACCTTGGGTCTCAAGCCTAATGGTCGTCTTGTGTTTGTAGCGACCGACCATCAGCCTCTGGGTGTTTCCCCTGACTTACTGGTATTTGGTCGGCGTAGTATCGCTGGTTGGTATAGTGGCAATGCCAAAGACAGCGAGGAAACTATGGCGTTTGCGGCGCTCAAGGGGGTGCGGGCAATGATTGAAACCTATCCGCTTGAAGACGCAGAGGAAGTCTTCCTGAATATGAGCAAAGCGAAATTTCGTTCGGTGCTTACGATTTAACGCATTGTGTAGAAGTGCGGGTCTGATCTGACAGTTGCTAGGCTCTCTAGTTTTGACTGTCAGATCGATCCTCAATCGACCCCAAGTTGATGGAATACCAGAAGGTGCAACTCACCTGCACTTACCAACAGCAGTATGTCAGCCACGTGTTGAGCGATGTGATGGCGACACAAGTTGGAAAGTCCGAAGTAAGCAGAAAATTAAGATGAATCCCGAATTGAGGTACTTACTTCTCGTCTTGGTTGTTACCTGTGGTGTTTCTGGCTGTGACTCGCGAAAGAGTTGGCTGCAAAGGTCGCCAGGCCGGGCACCATTCTCGAAATGCTTTCAGGAATGCTGTTAATGTCACCAGGTGATTTTCCGGATGCCGGGCGAGCGCCAAGTCTATTACAGGCGGGGCATCAACCAGCGGTCGAGCCACTACATCTTGTGAAAACAGGCGCGCTGGCTTGATGATCGTTCATCCGATTGACTATGGGTAGAATCCAGTAGCGTAGCTTGGAATCACTCCTTCTTGGCCCTTGATACACCCCAAAAACAAGTCCAGAGTTGAGTCTTTTCCTACTTTGGCAAGAAAAGAAATCCCTTAGATTTCAATGGGTAGGACGCTAGATGCGAGTCTCGTTTCCTGCTCCAAGATTCAGAAAAAAGCCACTCAGATGAGTGGCTTTTTTTTGCCCTGTTGTTTCCCGTTTCAGGCTCTGTGCGAAATCCTTTGAAGCCGCTGCCGCACTTGAGCACCGGGGTTCGGTAGAGTTCGTGGCCATCGAAGGCAGTAGGCCACGATGGCAAAACGGTACGAACCCCCGATGCGGCTGGGGAGCGGGTTGCTGAATCTCTTCGAACAGCCCCGACGAAGTGGCCGACCGATGGCTACTCCAGTGGCTGCCCATCAAGTTGAACGAGCAGGGTTGAGCGCATCGCGTCGACAAACTTGCAGAAAGCTATGCAGCGATGGCCTCGTTAGTTTGAGCCATGCGGTGTTTGCGACGTTACTTTGCGTACAGAACTTAGCGAATAGGCACTGCCGCAGGGCAGCCCTCTGACCCTTGGCCATCGGGGCGAATTGCGGCGATGCATTCGTCCAGTGCACCGTACTCACGCTTCCAAAACTGCGACTACACTCGATCTTGCTGGCCCGGAAGGATCGACGGCAGCCATAAGTTTTCGTTGGTCCCTTGAAAATTTTCTTCGAGACAAGGAGCAGTCATGACTTCGCTAGACTCACTTCAGCAAAGGCAAATCAGTCTTACACACGCTTTCGTGGTCAATAATGCGGCGAGGTATTCGCCGACCTGGGAAAACATCAAGAACCCTTCACCAAGCCAGGTTAAAGACAACATTCTTTCGCGTCTTAATGGCTCCAAGGTAGGCGGCGGCTATGGCGTAGCCTGGGGCCCCGCGCTGGTGATGGATGGCGATTACACGGCTCACATCACAGTGGTGCTGATCGGCGGGAAAAATGAGAACGACATCGTAGTAGTGACAAGCGGGACCCTTCTCAATTCTCCCTTGGATCAGCTGGACGATCTTGATATTTTTCCAATGGTGCCGTTGCAGAAACTTATCAAGAGCTGCCCGGTGCCGGCGAACATATCTCAGGGAACTGAGGGGGGGGTACACGCGATATTGCATACGGCATCCAAGATCGGTTCTCAGGGCACGCTGTGTGATTTTCTAGGGAAGCAGCGAAGCGGGGCGACGATCCGGTTGGTCGGTCATAGCCTTGGCGGGGCGCTCATGTCAGTGGTCGCGCTTTATCTGAAAGACAAATTCTCGGGCTTTAACTTTTATTGCGAAACGATTGCTGCACCAACGGCTGGCGATGGTTTTTTTGCGAGCTATTTCAATAAGCAAATGGCCGGTAATGCGCTACGGATATACAACACTCTGGATGCTATACCGATGGCGTGGTGCGCCACTTCTCTCGACTTCTCCTTGACGCTCTATGAACCAACCAATGTCATTGATGAAGACACGAAGAAAGCGGTTTGCCTTGGAATAGATATCGTTACAAACAATAATTTGAACTATACGCAATGGGGCATGGGCAGCGCACAAATGGAGCTGCGGCTCTGTGGGAAACTGCAATCCAGTTGCACAAGCTATAAGGCCCAATCCGGCTATCAGCACATCTACGAGTACATGTCGCTGCTGGGGTTGCAGCCTGGCGATATACCGATGCCACCGTTTGGCAGCTAGTGCGATAGTCTCGTCGCCAAGATGTTCGAGTTGCAGTTGTCGGCATTGCTTCGGGAAGCCTGCGCAACTGCAATTCGCGCATCCGGGAACGGCTTGGGAAGCTCCGGACAAGTTCCCAAGCCTGCTGAAACAGGGCCTCACTGCAAAACTGGTTCTCCCTGAGTGATCATCGAGCGCCTACCCGAGGGTCTAAGTTAGCGCACGATAAGGTGTAACGAGACGCTGAACAACGTTAGAGTCGGGCATCAATCCAGGCCCAAACATCTTTGTTAAGCCAACCTTGATATTCCCCTTTGTTCAGTTTGGTGACGAAGATACGGTCATTGCTGTCAAGTTTAAGTCGAAGATCTTCATCGATCTGGGCTGCTGTGGCGTTACTGCTAATCCAGCGAACAGATTCCAGCCCAGGATCTTTAACATTCTGATAGCGATCCAAATGTTGGATGAACACTTGGCGAGCTTGAGCGTAATTGCCGCGTTCCTTGTTGAGATTCCATGTGACCAAAAAAACAGACATCTGCTACCCCTTGTTTTCATCATGGGAACGCCGGGCATGCCAATTGCTGGCACACAGTGGGCGTCGATATAGGGATGGCGCCTCTTCTCCGATGAGGGCCAGCCACAGGTTCGATGGCCGAACTCAGCCAGGTACTGCGAATACCGCCTCGATCTCGATATTGACCTCTGGCGAGAACAAGCCGGCCACCCTCACCAGTGAGCTGGCCGGGTAGGCACCGCCATAGTTTTTCGACAGGACTTCACGCAATGCGCCGACTTCGTCCATCGAGGTCACGAAGATGGTCACCTTGATGAGGTCGCGCATGCCGATTCCTTCGGCCTAGGTGACGCGCTTGATCTGTTCGAATATGGCTTCGGCCTGCCTGGCGATGTCTTTGCCCTGGGCCGGCGTACCGAAGGCTGTCATGCCGGACAGGTACAGGGTGCCGTTGTGACGAACCGAAACGGAGTAGGGGCCGGCCGGTTCGGGCAGGGTGGGATAGTTTTTTCTGGTGACCACTGAGGTTTCTCCATTACCGGAAATTGGGCTATCTGCCGCCGATGCGGGCAGAGCATTGACCAGGCCTGCCAACACACAGGCAACTGCAAGAGCTTTCATAACGCTACTTCTCCTTCGACAAAAAATGCTGCTTCAACTGGGCTGCCAGCCTCCGCCAAGAGTCCGATAGCAGGCGGCTCATGTTTTGCCCTCCCAACGCATCTTCTTTATGGTCGCGCGCCGTTGGGCGCGTCTTTCCACCAGGCGACGCAGCCATACATAGAAGACCGGGGTCAGGAGCAGGCCGAAGAAGGTGACACCGACCATCCCCGAGAACACCGCGACTCCCATGGCCCGGCGCATCTCGGCGCCGGCACCGGAGGACAACACCAAAGGCACCACGCCCATGATGAAGGCGATGGAGGTCATCAGAATCGGGCGTAAGCGCAGATGGCAGGCCTTTAGCACTGCACTGACGCAATCCAGGCCCTGCTGCTGTTTCTCCCGGGCAAACTCCACCAGCAGGATGGCGTTCTTGCACGCGAGCCCCGCCAATACGATCAGGCTGATCTGGGTGAAGATGTTGTTGTCGCCGCCGGTGAGCAGCACCCCGGCAATGGCCGACAGCAGGGTCATCGGGACGATCAGCACCACCGCCAGCGGCAGGCTCCAGCTCTCGTACTGCGCGGCCAGCACCAGGAACGCCAGCAGCACGCACAAGGGAAAAACCAGCAGGGCGGTATTGCCGGCGAGAATCTGCTGGTAGGTCAGCTCGGTCCACTCATAGGCCATGCCGTTGGGCAGTTCCTGCTGCAACAGCCGTTCCATGGCTGCCTGGGCCTGGCCGGAGCTGTACCCCGGAGCCGGGCTGCCGTTGATCTCGGCGGACAGGAAGCCGTTGTAATGCATCACACGGTCGGGACCGGACGACTCCCGTATCCGGACGAAGGACGACAGCGCAATGAGGTCGCCCTGCCGGTTGCGTACTTTCAGCCTGCCGATCTGCTCCGGCGCCACGCGGTATGCCTGCTCTGCCTGGACATTGACGTGGTAGGTCCGCCCGAAGCGGTTGAAGTCGTTGGCGTACATCGAGCCCAGGTAGACCTGCAGGGTGTCGAAGATTTCGTCGATCGCCACCCCATGGACCTTTGCCTTGTCCCGATCGATATCGGCGTCGATCTGCGGGACGTTCACCCGGTAGCTGGAGAAGACGCCGGCCAGTTCGGGCAGCGCCCTGGCTTTGTCCACCAGCGACTGAATCTGCTGGTAGAGCGCCTCATGCCCCAGGCTGCCGCGGTCCTCGATCTGCACCCGGAAGCCCCCGATAGAGCCCAGGCTTTCCACTGGCGGTGGGGGAACCACCATCACGAAGGCCTCCTGGATCCGCCCATATTCAGCGGCCAAGGCCTGGGCGATGGCGGTGTCGGACATCGAGGCGTCCTTGCGTTCATCGAAGGATTTGAGCGGGATGAACATGAGCCCCGCGCTTGCGCTGTTGACGAAGCCGTTGATGGACAGGCCGCTGAAACTCACGGTATTGGCCACTCCCGGATGCTTCAGGGCAAGCTCGGACATCTTCAGGATGACGGCCTCGGTGCGGTCCAGGCTGGCGCCTTCGGGCAACTGGGCAAAGGCGACCAGGTACTGTTTGTCCTGCTGAGGGATGAAGCCCGTGGGGGTTTTCTCCAGCCCCAGATAGGCCAGTCCCACCAGGCCGACATACAACATCAGGACGATGGCGCCTGCTCGCAGCAGTCGCGTGGCGAGGCTGACATAGCCCGCACTTGCCCGCTGGAACAGTCGGTTGAACGGACCGAACAGCCAGCCCCCGAACAGTCGGTCGATCAGCTTCGACAGACGATCCTTGGGCGCGTCCTTGCCTTTGAGCAGTATCGCCGCCAGGGCGGGCGACAAGGTCAACGAGTTGAACGCCGAGATCACCGTCGATATCGCGATGGTGAGCGCGAATTGCCGGTAGAACTGCCCGGTGAGGCCGGAGATGAAAGCGGTCGGAATGAACACCGCGCATAGAACCAGGGCGGTGGCGATGACCGGGCCGGTCACTTCCTTCATGGCCTGGCGGGTCGCTTCTACCGGCGACTTGCCCATGTCGATGTTGCGCTCGACGTTCTCCACCACGACGATGGCGTCGTCGACCACGATACCGATAGCCAGCACCAGGCCGAACAGCGATAGCGCGTTGATGGAAAAGCCCAGCAGTTGCATGACCGCGAGCGTGCCGATCAGGGACACTGGCACTGCGGCTAGCGGAATGATCGACGCACGCCATGTCTGCAGAAAGAGGATGACCACCAGCACGACGAGCGCGACGGCCTCCAGCAGCGTATACACCACCGCGGTGATGGAGCTGCGCACGAAGATCGTGGGGTCGTAGCCGATCGAGTACTCGACGCCCGGTGGGAAGTCTTGAGCGAGCTCACTCATCCGCTTGCGAATCCGGTCGGACAACTCGATGGCGTTAGCATCCGCGTCCTGGAAAATCTGCAAGGCGGTGGAGGGGCGACCGTCGAGGTGCGCGCGCAGGGCGTACTGGCTCGAGCCCAGTTCGATGCGCGCGACGTCGCGCAGGCGGACGATTTCGCCGCGCTCGCCGACATGCACGATGATGCGCTCGAACTCGTCCTCGTCGACCAGCCGGCCTTGGGCGTTAATGAGCAACTGGAAGGCGTTGTCGCTGGCGTTTGGCGGTGCGCCGAGCGAGCCGACGGCGACCTCCCGGTTCTGCTCGCGGATGGCGCGTATTACATCCGTCGCGGCCAGATTGTAGGAAGCCACCTTGTCCGGATCCAGCCAGACCCGCAGGGCATAATCGCCCATCCCCAGCAGGCGGATGTCGCTGACACCCTCGATCTTGTACAGCTCGTCGATGACGTGAATGGTCAGGTAGTTGGCAAGATAGGTCGGGTCGTACTGGCCGCTCGGCGAATACAGGTGAACGACCTGCGCCAGTGCCGGCGACGTCTTGTCCACCGTCACGCCTAGCCGCTGGACATCGGGAGGCAGCTGGGTGGTCGCGCGGGTGACCCGGCTTTGCACCTGGACCAGCGCGGCATTGAGGTCCGTGCCCAGCGCGAAGGTCAGGGTCAGGGTCATCGAGCCGTCCGAGGTCGACTGGGAGGACATGTAGAGCATGTTCTCCACGCCAGTGATGGCCTGCTCCAGCGGTGAGGCTACGGTCTTGCCGAGCACGTCGGGGTTCGCGCCCGGAAATTGTGCCCGCACCACAATAGTGGGCGGCACGACTTCCGGATACTCGCTGACCGGCAACTGGAACAGAGAAACGATTCCGCCGATCAGAATGAGCAGCGACAGGACGATGGCGAAGATCGGGCGTCGCACAAAGAACTGCGAGATGTTCATGGCGATGTCCTCCGCTCCGGGCCTTGTAGTGCGACAGGCGTCGGTTCGGTAGAGGCATTCAGCCGCGTCAAACGGGCCAGCACCTCAGCGGTCGCCATGGTCACCGGTTCCGGTGCAACCCTGGCACCGGGACGGGCATGCTGCAGGCCATTGACCACGATGCGGTCTCCTGCCTTCAGGCCGTTGCGGATCACGCGCAGGCCTTCGACCTTGGGGCCAAGCTGGACGGCGCGATAGCTCACCACCGCATCTTTGCCCAGCACCAGTACGAACCGATTGCCCAGGTCGGTGCCAATCGCTTCGTCCCGGACCAGCGTGGCGGGGTAGCGGTCGCTGGCGGGTAATTGCAGGCGAACGTAGAGCCCGGGAGTCAGCTCGTTTTCGCCGTTGTCGATGACAGCACGTGCCTGCAGGGTACCGGTACGCGGATTGACTTGGTTGTCGAGGAAGTCCAGGCGACCTTCATACGCGGGTCGTTCGTCGGTACTCAGCGCCAAATGCACCGGCACACGGGAAGGGGAGAAGGCCTTTTCGCTTCGTATGCGGCGAATCTGCTTCAGGTAGGTGGCTTCATCGATATCGAAGTACGCATAGAGCTCCTTCGTGCTCACCAGCGTGGTGAGCAGTGTGGCCCCCTCATTGACCAGGTTCCCGGCGGTCACCCGCGCGCGACCGATGCGGCCGTCGATGGGCGCCGTGATGCGAGTGAAGCTCAGATTCAGACGCGCGGCCTCGAGTTGGGCGCGGATCGCCGCAACGGCGGAACTGGCTTCCTGGTACGCCGTCTTGCGCGCGTCGGCCAGCTCGGCGGAAATCGCCTGGTTGGCCCTCAGCTTCTCGCCGCGCTGGGCTTCACTGGCGGCGCGGGTCTGTTTGGCGCGGGCCTGCTGAAGTTGTGCGTCGAGGCGACTGACCTCCGCCTGCAAGGGCCTGGGGTCGATCTGGAACAACAGCTCGCCTTTCTTGACGAGCGAGCCGTCTCGAAACAAAACCCGGTCGATATGCCCGGAGACCCGTGGCCGTAGATCGACTGACTCCGGGGCTTGAAGCCTGCCCGAGAATTCGTCCCAATCGGCGAGAGACTGGACGACGACCTCCGCGACGCTGACGACGGGAAGGGGTTGTTCCGTACTCGCTCCCTGGTTGGGCTGGCCGCAGGCGCCCAGCGTGCTGACGGCGACCAGAGCCAAGACGTGCTTGATGCTGCTGGAACTGGATATACGCATGGTTGACTCCCAAAGATGGTTCACCCGGCCCTGACAGCGGCGTCAGAGTGACTGGGCCCAAGCGCCTGGTTGCTTTGCCAGCCAGCTGTCATGCAGCCATTTCTCGGTCTGGCGCTTTCCGGGGAAGGTGATCCAGACGATGTCGCGTTCGAACACCATGGGCTTCCCGTCGCTGCCGACGATGATCCAGAACCAGCGACCGTCGGCCAGATTGCGTGCCTTTACTTTCATGCCGCTCAAGGTCACGACCTCTTCGTGGCCGTCGCGCGTAACCTTCAACGGTTCATCGTGGGGTTCGATCCAACTGATCTTCATACGCTCGATCAGGTCGGGGGCATGCAGCTGGAGAAACAGCCTGGCAATTTCCTCGGAGCGTTCGCGCGACGGCAGTGGCTTGCCGACCAGATCCAGCGACATATTGGCGAAGCCCTTGAGCACGCCGGTGTCCGAAACCACGGTGCTGAAGTGTTCGCCATCCAGTCCTGAGTTGCGGCCATCGCTGCGCACGTAGCGGGTGAGTAGCGCTTGCTCGCCGTCGACAGTCACCTGGTGGCGAGCGGACTCCTGGTAGATGGAAGGCACTGCGATCGGGCGGGTGGCGGGCTGGTGCATGGCAGGTTTCTCCTTGGGCGAATCGGTGTTGGCGGTGGCAGTGATCGCTGCCAGAGCCATGGCGAGGGCTATGCTCGTGGTGCGGACCGGCGAGTTCATGGAAGGCTCCTTTCGAGTGGTTGACTGCCAGGCGTGGCAGGGGCTGCGGGCTGTACAGCTGGCCATGATTGGGGCTCGCCTTGAACGAAGAGCAGTGCCACCAGGCCTATCAGAATCAGCGTCATGTGCACCGATTGAATGGCGCCCTGTTTCAGCCAGTAGCCGAACCACAGGCCTCCGCAGATGAAGCCGAACCACAGCAACAGGAAGCAGGTCAGGGCGACGACGGCGCGGTTGCGGGCGACGTCCAGCGCGGTACGACTGCCCAGGCGCCAGGCCTTGGCGTAGGCGAATGCCGCATACCAGAGCAGCATCGAAACGACGACCTGGATGCCTGCCACCGCGTACAGCGCCGTTTCGGCCCAGTGCGCTGGCCAGGCGCGCCAGCGTAGGGCCGCGCCCAGCAGTTCCTCTTCTTCCAGCAACACCATGGAAAGCGTGTTGCCGATATGGAAGCGGTTGGTTTCCGGGTCGGTGAGGTTGTTGAGTACGGCGATGCTCAACCAGAGGGCAAGGCTGGCCAACACCGCCAGGCGGCTGAAGGAGAACGGGTGAAACGACATCATGGTTCTCCTCGATGCATGGCCGCGTCGGGGTAGAGGATGGGCCAGTCACGTTGCTCCGCATGCCTGACCAGGGCCGGGTCGCCCGCCACTACCGTAGGTTTCCCGATGCTCATCAGGAGGGGGAGGTCCGTCAGGTGATCGCCGTACCCGTAGCAGTCGGCTGGATCGACGCTGAGCGTATCCATCAGGCGCAAGGCGGCTTGCTGTTTACCCAGGCCAATGGTTTGCGGCGGGATGAGCCGGCCCGTAAAGCGCCCATCGCGTGTTTCCAGCCGGTTTGCCAGAACATGGGGCACACCCAGCTCGGTCGCCAGTGGCGCCAGAAACTCCACGGCCGAACCTGAAACGAAGGCGACGATGTCTCCGTTGCCCTGGTGCTCCTGAAGTGCCCGCAGAACTGGAAGGATGAAGAATTCCGAGCGCGTCCTTTCCTGTACGTACCAGGCCAGGGCCGCCTCGGCCACCAGTTCGGGCTGGTGATCGCGCAAGTCTTCGTAGAACAGCGTGTTGATGGCAGAGCGATCGAAACCTTTCCTGACGTACTCATCGATACGTTTGGCGGCGGCAACTTCCGCCTCACCGCCACGTTCCTCTCCCCATAGCCGGCGAAAGTAGAACGCTCGGAAACTGAACATGCTCTTGAGGTCGATGAGGGTTTCATCGACGTCGAAGAAAGCGATTCTTCGTGCTTTCATTACGATTACTCGAAAGGCGCTTGCACCTGGGTGCAAGCGGGCGATGGGATCAAAGGGTGGGAATCGGCTCGGTCATCAACTGCGCATGCGGGTGCGGGGCCAAGCGCAAGCGGCGGCGCAAGGTGTCGACTTGAGAGGACAGGGCGCGAGAGGCAAGCGTGGCCTCGCGCAGACCGAGGCGTTCGGCATCCATGACGGAGAATTTGACATCCACGCCCGTGACGGATTGTTCGCCCTGCCAGACCTCCATCGTCGCCTGCACTTCGACGCGGTCGGGGCGCGGTTGCTTCAGGTCGATCAAGCGATAGCGGATCTGCGCCGGCAGGGGGAAGGCGAAGGCGGTGTAGCGGACATTCATCTCGTTGAGGACGAAGTAGCGTTTATGCGGTTTGTAGTCGTCCAGATGGAAGCGCTCCGTCACCGCCAGGAACATCTGGCGGCACGCTTCGAGCAGCACCATGCCTTGCACATGCTGTCCAGTGAGGTGGTCGAGCATCAGCTCGTTTTCGGCATGGAGCAGGAGGCTGGCGGTATAGAGGCCTTCCTCGTTCCTCTCCGGAACGGAGATCAGCACGTTCTTGCGCTGGCGCTTGTGGGCGAGCTCCTGGCCCGCCAGCTCCGCGCCCGTCCACAGGTCCCAATGATCGAACTCATCGGCATGCCCGCTGGCGATCGCCATGCGATAGGCATGCTGAATTTCCTTACGGCCAAGCCCCTGCCCGGCAACGACCTTGCAACCTCTCAGCACGGATGGTCCCGATGTCTTCAGCACCTGCAGCAGCGTGCTGTAGGACATCACGTTTTCATGCCTTGTGAAGTCTTCGAACTGGTTTGCAACTACAACGTAGATACCCATCAATGGATTCCCTTTCTATATCCGGGGCCTTCGGCAGGTCGTTTGGCCGATACCGGATTACTACAAAAACAGACCTACTTCCCACTGACGTCCTGCGTGGAAACCAAGGTCGGTCGACTAGCGCACACGGGAGCTGTCATCTACCCGTACTGCGCTGTACAGCGCTGCAGCGCCGAGCCCCGCTGCGAGTACCAGAAGAAAAGATTCCACCTGCCAGGCGCGACTGATGTTTCCCAGCCAGGGTCCAAGGCTCGCCCCGACAAAGAGCACGAAGGTGTAGAAGGACACCGCCAGGCCGCGAACATCGGGCGATGCCGCCGCGGCGATTCGAGCGATCAGCCCGGGGACACTGATGGCCACTCCCGCGACATAGACGACACTGGCTGCCAGCAGCAGGGGAATGTGTTCTTGACCCGCACTTGCACAGAGCACCAGCCCAAACGCCGCGACGCCCAGCCCGGTGGTGGCGACCCGGTTGGCTCCCCAGCGACCAATCAATTTGGCGGCGAGCAGTGGCGCGAGAAACGCCGGCAACGCCACGCCACGTGCCTGCATCCTGCTGATGCCCTGGCTTTCGATGAGCTCGCCCAGGTGCATATCCAGTCCTATGTAAAAGGCGACGAATGACATCAGCAGCAGGAGCGCGGGCAGATAGACACGGCGCAGGGCCGGGTTACCGAGCAAGGTGAAGATGGGTCGATATCCTTCCCACATCGAGCTCATCGGACGTGCCGCTCGAGTTCCTTCCGGGACTGTGGCCAGCCGCAACGCGGTCGCGGCATAGATCACCACCAGCGGCATAAGGGCGTAACCCAGGCCCCAACGCCCCGCGACGAGGCTGCCGTAGATCTGCCCGAGCAAACCTGCCGACAGGAATGCCGTACTCATCCAGGCCACTCCCCACACACGTTGCTTGGGAGTACCGCGCTCGGACAAGTAGGCGAGGGCCACGGGCGGGAAGGAGGCGGCGGCGAACCCCTGCAATGCACGGCCGCAGATGAACAGGGTCGGCGTCTGCACCCATGCGAGCCCCAGCGTGATGATGGCCAGCAGCACCAGGCCGCCGACCATGACCGTCCTGCGGCCAAGGCGATCGGATAAAGGCCCGAACACCAGAAAACCCGTGGCGTACGCGAACCCGAAGGCGCCCAGTGCGAGGCCAGCCTGTTCCTGCGGCAACTGATAGGCCTGTGCCAAAAGGGGCAGGATAGGCACCGGGATATACAAGAGAGAGACCACGGCGAGCGCGCAGAACACCATCTGCACCAGCAGAGTTGCTGTGGGTTGTTGAGCCATATCCTGTGTAGATGTGTGCATTGCTACATATCTCGATCAATAGAGGCGCCAGGGCATTGAAGTCACGGCGTTACTGGCCGCGACGCGAGGGAGCCGCCCAATATTTAATTTTCTGTAGGTTGCTGTGTAGCGTGCTACATGATTTTTAAAAGACTCGGCCGATCAGCCGAGTTCCGTTTCCAGGCGCATTGTCCGCAGGGCAGGGGCCACCCTCATCATCAGCTTCACCAGGAGCTCGCGTTCATCTTCATTGAAGTGGCGCATGAACCTGGCGACCCACTCGTAGTGTTTGGGCAGCACCCGGCCAAGGGTGCTGTCGCCCTCCGGGGTCAGCCGGACGATCCAGTAGCGCCCATCGTCCGGGTCCGGATGTTTCGTACAAAGACCGGCAGCTTCCATCTGCTTGATGGCGCGCGTCATCGTCTGCGAAGCCACGGCTACCCCATCAGCCAGCGCACCGATCGAGAGCCCCCCGGGGTTACGCTTGAGCAGGAGCAGGACGAAGAACGGTGTCTGTGCAAGATTCTCGTGCGCGAGGTTGGCATTAAACGCCGAGAGCATTTCATCCGTCGCCGATGCCCATACCAGCCAGGTATAGAGCCCTTCGACATCGGGGTTGTCATAGAGCTTGCCGAAGTGCTCGAGGGTTTCGCGCGAAGGCAGGTCTTTCAGTTCGAACATGATATCTGTGCATGGCTGTGTAGTCGGCTGCATGTTGGTGACCGAGTCGTCGGGATGTCAAGCCAAGGCGAATTGGGCTGACCAATTCAGATAAATCATGGAGGGGGCGAGAAGCAGCGGTACTCATTGTGCGGTATTCGTCTGTCAGTCCCTGTCCTCGATGGTCTACGATGCGGTATTTGCTGTCGGCAAAGCCGCCAAGACCTAGAGTTGCAGTTGAGTTCACGACATTTTCGACCGCGCCGCAGTGACCGCCTGCGAATCGCCACCTGCCGCAAATCCCGCAAGTACCTCAAGGAAGGTTCCCCCATGCTACTGAGGTCCCTCGCAGCTATCGGCATTCTGTTGCTGGGTTTTCTTTCACCGATATTTCCGGCTCACGCGCAAGACATCGCGTTGTCCGGTCGGATGACCACCAGCAGTCACCCCTGGCTGGATGCCAGGGCGCGGCAGTGGCTGGAAGGGCGGGGGCCGCTCACGGTGGGGGTCGTGCGTCTCGATTATCCGCCCCTGTCAGTACTCTATGGCGACCGCTACCAGGGCATCACCGCCGACTATCTGGCCCTGATGTTCGAGCGGCCGCCCAAGGTGCGCGCCTACTCGTCGCGGGCATCCGCGCTGGCGGCCTTGCGCAGTGGCGAGATCGACCTGCTGGGCGTGGGCAGCGATGTCGAAGGCCGGGAAAATGGCCTGCTGCTCAGCGAGGCTTACCTGCCCGACCGGCCGGTGCTGGTGACATCGCAGGCCCAGCCCTTCGATCCCGACCAGGCCGGTAGCGTTCTGGGAATGACCGTCGGCTATCTTCAGCAACAGGCGGTACGAGAGGTCTATCCCCATAGCAAGGTCGAGCTTTTCGATTCGCCCCAACGCGCGCTCGAAGCGCTGGTACTGGGAGATGTCGACGCAGTGTTGGGGGATGCGCTGTCCTCGCATTACCTGATTCAAACCCATTACCTGCTGGGCCTGCGCATCGACAACTTCGCTCCTGTCGACAGCCAGGGTTTCCGCTTCCTTCTGCGTCCGGGCGACGAGCCGCTGAGGGGCATCATCGACCGGGCGATCCCCAGGATATCCAAGCGCTATGGGGACGACATCCTGCGCAGCTGGAGCGCCGGCCGCCGCTTGAGCATCGACGAAGCGCGGGTGAAGCTGGCGCCCGCGGAACAGCGCTGGCTGGACAGCCACCCGCAGGTCCCCGTGGCCATCAATTACTCGCTTGGGGCGCTGGGCGAGCTGGGACGGGATCGCGACGTCACCGGCATTGGCCGCGACTACCTGGAGTTGATCAGCCAGCGCAGCGGCCTGAAGTTCTCCTACCTGGGCACGCCAAACACCCTTGAAACCAACAAGCTCATCGCCGAGGGGCGCGTGCTGTTGACCCCGGCCATGCCTCAGTCCGAGCTGTTCGAGACGCCACTGGATGTCTTGCCGCCGTACCTGCGCAGCTCCACCGTGCTGATGACCGCGGCCGGTGCTGGCCGCCACGCCGGCAGGCGTTTCACCGGGCTTGCCGATCTGAATGGGAAGACGCTGGCGACGGGTGAAGGCTACTTTTTCATCGATACCATAAGACGTGACTATCCGGCGATTCAGCTCAAGGTATACCCCACGTTCCTCGAGGCCATGCGCTCGGTCGATTCGGGGCAGAACGAGGTGTACCTGAGCAGCGACTACACCGGCCGCTATCTGTCGGCCCAGTACTTCGACAATCGCATCCAGGTCACCGGGATCCTGCAAAGCACCTCCACGCCCATTGGCATCGGGGTGGCGAAGAACCAGCCGGAGTTGCGCAGCATCCTGGAGAAGGCGCAGCTGGCAATCACGCCTGAAGAGGTCGCGGAAATAGTCAAAGCCTGGGAGCCGCGTTTCTCCAGGGGCGGGAGCGACTTCTGGCGTGACCATCGCGACAAGATTCTCCAGTTGGGCAGCCTCTTCGCGATCCTGATCGCCATCTCGCTGATCTGGGCCTTCTACCTGCGACGCCAGGTCCGCAGGACCCGGGCGGCCGAGGAACGGGCCGAGGCCGCCAACCAGGCCAAGAGCGTCTTCCTGTCGACGATGAGCCATGAGATACGCACGCCGCTGAACGCGATCATCGGCCTGCAGGAACTCGCCCTGCGCAGAGCGAACCAGGGGGAGGCCGACAGCGTATCCCTGTCCGTGGCCCAGGAAGCGGCCCAGGGGCTCCTGTTGCTGCTGGGCAATGTGCTGGATATTTCTCGCATCGAGTCTGGAAAGATCGATTCGTTTCCTGAGCCGGTGCTCATCAAAAAACAGATTGAAGGCGTCGCCTCGGTCGTCGCGGGCATGGCGCGACAAAAAGGCCTGACCCTGGACGTCAAGGTCGAAGGCGACCTGCAGGCATGGGTGCTGCTGGACCCGCTGCATTTCAAGCAGGTGCTGTTCAACCTGCTCAGCAACGCCATCAAATTCACCGAGCGCGGAGGCGTCACCCTGCAGGCCCGCATCCGCCGTGAGGGGGAGCGCTTGTGCCTGGACCTCGATGTCATCGATACGGGCATCGGTATTGGCGCCGAAGACATGGGCAAGCTGTTCAAGCCCTTCTCCCAGGTGGGCGTACCAGGCACTGAGCAGATGTCCGGAAGCGGCCTGGGGCTGAACATCAGCCGCCGCCTGGTGCAACTGATGGGGGGCACGATCAACCCGCGTAGCGAACCTGGCAAAGGGTCGTGCTTCAGCCTCGAATTGAGCCTGCCCATCTGCGACCCTCCAGCCGCTGTCGAGGGCGAAGCTGCGCAGCAGGAGCCGCCCGTTTCTGCCCAAGTGCAGCCATTGTCCATCTTGCTGGCCGAAGATAACGCCTTCAATCGCGTCACCCTCAACACCCAGCTTGAGACCCTGGGGCATCGAGTCGTGGTCGCGGAAGACGGGCAGGAAGCCTTCAAACGCTGGCTGAGCGCGGACTTCGACATCGTGCTCACGGACGGCATGATGCCCAGAATGGACGGCTTCGAACTCGCCAGGCGGATCCGCTGGGAGGAGTCCCACAGCGGCCTGCGACGCTGTCGCATCATTGCCCTGACGGCCAGCATCGAGGCGAGTGCCGTGGAGCGCTGCATGGCCGCCGGGATGGACGAGATTCTGTTCAAGCCCGCGACACTGGAAACGCTTCGGCAGGCTATCGCGTCCAGCCCGGCAGGCGGAACCGGCCCCGAGCAGCCCCGATAAGCCGAAGCGGCCCTTTGCACGCTGGGTATCGGCCGCCCCCGCAAGCGCGGCCGATTCGATGAACCCGGGAGCAGGGTCACCGGGATCGCTCCTTATGGATGAACGGGGTAGTCGATGTATCCGCGCTGGTCGCCGCCAAAGAAAGTGCTTGGGTCGGGTGCGTTCAGCGCCAGCCCGTCGCGGATCCGCCGGGGCAGGTCGGGGTTGGCCAGGAAGGGGCGGCCAAAGGCAATGAGGTCGGCGCGGTTGGCGGCCAGGGCCTGCTCCGCCGATTGCGGATCGTAGCCGCCGGCGAGCATCAGCACGCCTTTCCACTCCGTGCGCAGTTGCCCGATGATCGCGTCCCAGCGCGGGTCGAAGTTCTCGTCCTTGACGGTGCCGACCACAGCCGGTTCCACAAGGTGCAGGTAGGCCAGGGGCCAGCGGTTCAGGGAGCGGACGATATGGCCGAAGGTGGCCTCGGGCGTTGCGTCGCCCATGCCCATGAAGCGCCCCATGGGAGTGAGGCGTACCGCCACTCGTTCGGCGCCCACCTCATCGGCGACGGCCTCCACGACTTCCAGCAACAGCCGGGCGCGATTTTCCACGCTGCCGCCGTACTGGTCCTCGCGCTGGTTGCTGTTGCTGTTGATGAACTGGTCGAGCAGGTAGCCGTTGCCCGCGTGGATTTCCACGCCGTCCATGCCGGCCTTCAGGGCGTTACGCGCCGCGCGCCGATAGTCGTCGACGATCTGCGCGATCTCCACCACTTGCAGGGCGCGCGGCACCGGCACATCGCCCCAGACGCCGTTGCCCTCGTCGTCGACGATAAAGGTCTTGCCTGGAACCGGCAGTGCGCTGGGTGCCACCGGCAGGGCGTTGTCGGGCTGGAAGCTCGGGTGAGAGACACGCCCCACATGCCACAGCTGCATGAAAATCAGCCCGCCGGCTTCGTGCACTTGGCTGCTCACCTGGCGCCAGGCCGCCACCTGGGCATCGCTGTAGATTCCCGGGGTCCAGGCGTAGCCCTGGCCCTGGCGGGAAATCTGCGTGGCCTCGGTAACGATCAGCGCGGCACTCGCGCGTTGCCGGTAATACTCGGCGTTCATGGCGGTCGGCAGGTCGCCCGGCTGGCCGGCGCGGGAGCGGGTCAGAGGGGCCATGGCCACGCGGTGAGCCAGGGTGTAGGGGCCGACCGCAAGGGGTTGGAACAGGTGCTGAGTCATGGGGTATTTCCTTATGAGGGCATCGATCGGGATGCTGTGGGTGCTCAGGCGGACGGTGCCTGGTTGAACAACAGGTGATTGCCGATTGCGTGTCTTTGCTGGGCACTAACCTAATCTGCCGGGCCGTGGTTGATAATCCAGCCGCCGCTCTACGCTGCATTGCGTGAAACGCAACGCCCTGAAGGGCGACGGAGGCATGGCGATGTGCCCGCTCGATTCTCGATGCCTTGGTAGCGCGCGAAGGACCGCCGCCGAAGCAGCGGCCTGGCCCTGTGCCGGACTCCAGGCTAGGCCGGCTGCTCGGAGCGGGTCAGGGGCAGGTTCAGCCAGCGCCGGCCGGTGGCATTGGCCACGGCATTGCCGATGGCGGCGGCCATGGGGCCCTGGACGATCTCGGCGGCGCCGAGGAACGGCTGTCCCGGCTGATCGAGCAAATGCACCTCGACCTGCCGGGGCAACTGCGGAAAACGCAGGATCGGATAACCGCTCCAGTCGTAGCTGCGCACACCGCCCGGGTCGTAGCCGACCTTTTCGAACAGGGTCCAGCTGGCGGACTGCACGATGCCGCCTTCCACCTGGTTGCGCAGGCCATCGGGGTTGACGATCTGGCCCACGTCCACCGCTGTGACCACTCGATCGAGCTGGACCTCGCCGGTCTGCGGATGCACCCGCAGCAGGACGGCGATGGCGCAGTAGCCCATGATGTTTTTGTAGCGGGCAAACGCGAAGCCGATGCCCGCGCCGGGCTCCTTGCCCTTGTGCGGCCAGCCGCTGGCGTCCCGCACCCGTTCGACCACCGCCCGTGCCCGCGGGTCGCTCAGGTGGGCGAGGCGCAAGGCCACCGGATCGGCGCCGGCCCGGGTGGCCAGTTCATCGATGCAGGCTTCGATGGCGAAGATATTGATGTGGGCCCCCAGCGAGCGCATGGCGGAGGTGCGAAACGGCATGCGGGTGACGAAGTTCATGTCGATGCGGGTGGACGCCAGGCTGTACAGCGGCACGGCATTGCGATCGCCATCCCCTTCGGGCTGGGCGATGGGGATCGACGGCGCGGAAACGAACGGCCGGGCCAGCAGCCGCGCGGGGATCAAGCGGCCGGCATTGACGATGCGTTCGTTGTGCGGCGTGGTCCACAGCTCATAGGCCCAGTCCTGCAATCGGCCCTGGGCGTCGAGGCTGGCCTGGACCTCGGTGAGCATGGCGCTGCTGTAGGGCTCCCAGAGGTTTTCCTGCTCGCGCATCCACTGCACCCGCACCGGCGTGCCGGCGAGCCGCATTGCGATCAGCGCGGCATCGGCGGCCGCGTCGTCCGCGCCGTTGTGGCCGTAGCACCCGGAGCCCTCGGTATGGATGCAGCGCACCCGCTCCGGTGCCAGCCCGACCATCTCGGCGATCCCCGCGCGCAGCGGATAGACCCCCTGGGTGTGGGTCCAGACCGTGAGCACGCCGTCCTTGAACCAGGCCACGGCGCAGGACGGGCCGATGGAACCGTGCATCAGGTACTGCTTGCTGAAGCGCGCGCGATAGCGGGTGCTGGCGCCGGCCGCCGGGTTGCCTTCATGGCTGATCGGGTAGCGGCGCGCGGGCAGGCGGGTCAGTAGCGCGTGGATGTCCCGCGCTTCGGGGATCGCTTCTCCGGCGCTCCAGCGAGCCAGCTCATAACCGTTGCGCATCGCCTTGATGGCTTGCCACTCATCCCGGGCGATCACCGCCAGGTAGTTGCCGTCCTGCACCACCCGCACCACGCCGGGCAGGGCCTTTAGCGCCTCGGCATCGAAGGCTTCCAGGGCGCAGCCAGGGCGGGGCGGGCGGATCACCCGGGCATGCAGCATGCCCGGCAGGCGCAGGTCCTGGACGAACGCGGGGCCGCCACTGACCTTGGCCGGGATGTCCAGGCGAGGCAGCGAATGGCCGATCAGCTTGAACGCGGACGGCGGCATCGAGGGCGATTGCGCCTGCGCATAGTGGTGCAGGTCCACGCCCTTGACCGCCTCGGCATAGGGCATGCGCTGCCCGGCCGGGCTCTGGATCACACCCTCGTGCGTCGTCAGCAGCGCGGCGTCGACGGCCCAACTGCGTGCCGCCGACGCCAGCAGCAATTGCCGGACCTGGGCCGCGGCGTTGAACAGGGCCGTGCCGCTGTCGAAAATGCTGTGGCTGCCTGCGGTGTAGCCTTCGTTGGGCGTCAGGGCGGTGTCCGCGGTAAGCAGCGTGATCGCGCCTGGCGCGAGGTCCAGGCGTTCGGCAGCAATCTGCAACAGCGCAGTTTTCACCCCCGTCCCCAATTCGGCCTTGCCGGTGTAGACGGTGACGCCTTCGGCCGCGACGCGGATCCAGGCATCGAGGTAGGGATTGGTGCGCAGGCTGCCCGGGAGATCGGGCGCCAGCACCAGCGTGCCGAGGGTATCGACTTCGCTGTCGGCCAGCGCCTGGCGCGCCGCCGGGACCAAGGTGAACGCCAGTATCAGCGCACCACCACGCAGGAACGCGCGGCGCCCCTGGTCGACTTCATCGTGCCGGGTCATGGGGCGCTCCGCTCTTGCCTGGCCACGCGGCCGATGGCGTCGATGATCCGCAAGTGGGTGCCGCAGCGGCACAGGTTGCTCGCCATATGCTCGCGAATGGTGGCTTCGTCCGGATGAGGGTCGCGCTCCAGCAGCGCCTGGGCGCGCATCAGCATGCCGGCGATGCAGTAGCCGCACTGGGCGGCCTGGGCCTCGATAAAGGCTTTTTGCAAAGGCCCTGGACGCACCGCCGTACCCAGGCTCTCCACCGTGCGGATGGCCTTGCCCTCCAGGCCGCTGCAGGGTGTCAGGCAGGAGAAGACCGGCTGGTCATCCACCAGCACCGTGCAGGCTCCGCATTGTCCCAGGCCGCAACCGTACTTGGCGCCATTGAGCCCCAGGTGATTGCGCAGCGCATACAGCAACGGCATGTCGGGCTCCAGCTCCAGCGCATGGGGCGAGCCGTTGACGTTGAGGGTCATGTGGGTCATTGCGCCTCCTGGCGTAATTCGTGAAGGGTGGAGGAAAGGTCGGCCCACGGCTGGCCCGGGCTGGCCTGTTCGCGCAGGAACGAGGCCAGCACCGCCAGCTGCTGGTTGTCCAGGCTGGCGGCGAAGGGCGGCATGACCGGGCCGGGCAACCCCGGGGTGGCGGGCACGCCTTCGAGCACGGTCTTGAGAAAGTTGCGCGCGCTTGAGGCATGCAGCGCCGACGTCCGCGCCAGGGCCGGGCGCCCATCGATCTGGCGCATCGGCGCGGCCGGGCCATGGCAACCGGCGCAGGCACTCTGGAACAGCTGGGCGCCAGGCGCCTGCTCGACCACCTCGGCAGGGCGCGCGGTGGCTGAAGCGGGTGCGGCGGGAGCGGGGTCCTTGAGGCTCAGCAGGTAGTCGGCAATGGCCTCGACGTCGCTGCCCGGCATGGTGCCCAGGCTGAGGCTGACCGGTCGCATCGGCCCGGCGGCGGTGCCATGGTCCTCGACCACCTCAGCCCGCAGGTAGCCGGCCAATTGCTCGCGGCTCCAGGGCGCGTTCCGGTCGGCCAGGCCCAGCAGGGACGGCGCCTGCCAGCCGTCCACCATCCCGCCGGCAAGATGCTGGGCGGACTGCTCGGCGCCCAGCGGGTTGAGCGGAGAATGGCAGCCGGCGCAATGGCCGGGGCCTTCGACCAGATAACGGCCACGGTTCCAGGTTGCGGATTGCTGCGCCACGGGCGCCAAGGGCTCCGTGTGCAGGAACAGCAGGTTCCAGAACGACACCAGCGGGCGGATGTTCATCGGGAAATTCATCCGGTTCTGCATGGCCGGCGAATGCACGGCGGGGCCGCTCATCAGATAGGCGTAGAGGTCCGTGATGTCCCGGTCCGTCATGCGTCGGTAGTAGGCGTAAGGGAAGGCCGGATACAGCAAATGCCCGTCGCGGGCGACCCCTTCGCGCATCGCCCGCTCGAAGGCCGGCAATGACCATTGGCCAATCCCGGTCTCGGCGTCCGGGGTGATGTTGGTGCTGTAGAGCGTGCCAAAGGGCGTCACCAGCGCCAGCCCGCCGGCCAGGTAGCGGCCGCCGGGGCGGGTGTGGCACACCGCGCAATCGCCGGCTTCGGCGACCCGCGCGCCGCGTTGCACCTGGGCGGCGTCGAAGCGTTGTGGCTGTTCGGCCGGCGCGATCGCCGGGCGCCACATCAACAGCGCGGCGCCTATTGCGCCTGCCGTGGCGAGAACCACAGCGCCCAGCCACAACTGCCTGGCGTTCATCGGGTGACCCTTCATTGGTCCGTGGAATCCGCGTGGGCGGACAGTGATGCAGTCGGGGTCATGGAAGTCTCCTTGAGCCGCTGAGGAGAGCGGTGACGGACCGCCCGGTGGCAAGTGCCCAAGGGTAGAGAAGGGCTAGGGATGGCGGAATTGGCAAACCGCGCAAAGGCCTTTTGCGCCATCGGCAACGCCGGGATCGTTGCGTGATGCGCATCGCTCAATTGCCCCGGCGGTGGATTCTCCCGATTGAGCGTCGCGCCTAGCCTTGGCGAAACTTTTCTCCACGCGAACGAGGTTTCATCATGCCTACCGGCAACTTTGCAACGACGGCCAGCACGGCGGTGAAGGGCGAACGGCCCGCCACCCTCTCTGGCGCTCTGGTGGCCTTGCTGGCCTTCTGTTGTGGCGCGGTCGTCGCCAACCTTTACTACGCCCAGCCGATCGTCGAGCTGATCGCCCCGCAGATCGGCCTGTCGAGCGCCCATGCCAGCCTGATTGTCTCGCTGACCCAACTCGGCTACGCCGCGGGCCTGCTGCTGTTGGTGCCCCTGGCCGACCTGATGGAAAACCGTCGCCTGGTGGTGGGGTTCACGCTCGCCGTGAGCCTGTGCCTGATCGCCGCGGGCTTTACTGAGTCGCCTTCGCTGTTCCTGGCGCTGTCGTTGCTCATCGGCCTGACTTCGGTGGCGGTGCAGATTCTGGTGCCGTTGGCCGCGCACATGGCGCCCGAGGAAAGCCGCGGGCGGGTGGTTGGCAACATCATGAGCGGGCTGCTGCTGGGCATTCTGTTGTCGCGCCCGCTGTCGAGCCTGCTGGCCCAGGCGTTCGGCTGGCGCGGGGTGTTCTTCAGCGCCGCGGGCCTGATGGTGGTGATCGCCTGCGTCATGGCCGTTGCCCTGCCACGGCGCATGCCGACGCATCAGTCCTCCTATGGCGAGTTGATCGGCTCGGTCTTCGCCCTTGCGCGCCGCCATGCCGGCCTGCGTGAGCGCTCCTTGTACCAGGGCTTGTTGTTCGCCAGCTTCAGCCTGTTCTGGACCATCGTGCCCATCGAGCTGATTCGCCAGCACGGCTTCAGCCAGGCGCACGTGGCGGTGTTCGCCCTGGTGGGCGCGGTGGGGGCGATCGCGGCGCCGATCGCCGGCCGGCTGGCCGACGCCGGGCATGGCCAGCGCGGCACTCTCGTGGCCTTGTTGCTGGCGCCGCTGTCCCTGCTGATAGGTGCGCTGCCGGGCAGTGGCTACCTGTGGCTGGTGGTGTGCGCGGTGCTGCTGGATTTTGCCGTGCAGTTGAACATGGTGCTTGGCCAGCGTGAGGTGTACGCCATCGACCCGCACAGCCGGGCGCGCCTGAATGCGGTGTACATGACCAGCATCTTCGTCGGCGGCGCCCTGGGTTCGCTGGTGGCCAGCCCGTTGTATGAGCAGGTGGGGTGGAGCCTGTCGGCGACCTCGATTGCCGCGGTCCCTGGCTTGGCGCTGCTGCTGTTTCTGATCCGTCACTACCGCCAGGGCTGAGGATCCGGGGCGAAGGTGCAAGCGCAGGCCGCGGCGCTTGAGCACAACCGTACAAGACACTCGATGTGTGCTCAGGCATAGTCCCTGGCGTGATTTTTCGCTCTCGGAATCGGCTTATGGACAAGTTGCTGGCGCTGAAAATGTTCGTTGAAACCGTGCGCTGTGGCGGCTATTCATCGGCGGCGCGCAAGCTCGGCCTGTCGACGTCTTCGGTGACGCGGCAGGTGGCGGGGCTGGAAAGCGAACTGGGCGCCAGCCTGCTCAATCGCACCACGCGCAACACCAGTGTCACGCTCGCCGGGCAGGCCTATTTCGACAAGGCCGTGGCGATTCTCGAAGCCATCGACGAAGCCGACGCCAGCGTCGCCGACCGTGGCAGCGAGGCCCAGGGGCATCTGCGGGCCAGCGTTCCGGTGGAGTTCGGCCGGCGCATCATCGCCCCGCACCTGGGGCGTCTGCTCGAACGCCATCCGGGGCTGGAGATCAGCCTGTCGTTGAGCGACCGGGTCAGCGACCTGATCAGCGAGCGCATCGATGTCTCGGTGCGCCTCGGTTCCTCGGTGGTCAGCGATGATATCGTCAGCAAGAAGATCGGCGACTTCCAGCGTTGGGTCGTGGCCAGCCCCGACTACCTGGCACGCACCGGCCTGCCGCGCCAGCCGAGCGACCTGCTGCAACACCAGTGCCTGCGCTTCGACTATGGCGGCGTGCACCAGGACTGGACCTTCCAGGGTGACGAAAACCCCCAGCGCCTGGGGGTGCAGGGGCGGTTGCAGAGCAACAACGCCGACATCCTGCGCGAGGCGGCGCTGGCCGGTGGCGGCGTGGCGCTGCTGGCCGACTGGCTGGTGCGCGACGATGTCGGCCAGGGCCGCCTGACCCGCGTGCTGGAGCAGTACGAGGTCAATCCCGGCACCGCCAGTACCTGCATCAACGCGCTGTACCTGCCCAACCATCGCGGCTCCAGTCGCATCAATGTGTTTATCGAGTTCCTCGAGGAAATCCTCGCCGCCTGAGCCTCCCTCGGGTCTTGAGCAAGACAGCGTTGCGCGCCCTGTGACTACTCGTCCGGCAGGTGTGCGCCTAGAGTCTGGCCATCATGGGTAGAAGCAAGGTGGTCGCTATGAGTAACGTCATTCATCTGGCGTACGACTTCATCAATCCTTGGTGCTGGATCGGCGAGCTGAACCTGCGCCAGGCCATGGCGGCCGCGCACCGGTCACGGCCGATCGTCTATGTGCCGAGCCGCTGCGCGTTCGACCTTCCTGCCAGCCGCATCGAGCAGGGCGAGTACGCCCGGCGCCGGTTCGGCAGCCTGTCGCGCAGCCGGCTGTTCGAAGCGCAGATCACCCGGGCCGGCCAGGCGCTGGGGCTGCGTTTCGCCTTCGAGCGAATCGAGCACCTGGTCGACAGCGACCCGGCGCACAGCCTGATGCTCGTGCGGGCCGCGCGCGGTGGCGATTGCGCCGCGCTGTTCGCGCGGATCTTCTGTGCCTATTTCTGCGAGGGCCGCGATATTGGCGATGCGCGGGTGCTCGTGGAGCTGGGCGGGGACAGTAAGCGCGAACAGGAGCGGCTGCTCGACTACCTGCGCAGCGGCGCAGGATCGGCCGCGCTGCAGCGCCACAAATGCGATGCCGCGGACTGGTCGGGCGGGGTGCTGCCGGCCTTTCGCATCGGCGACACCCGGGTCTCGGGCGCCCAGCCCGGCGCCTTGCTGGCGCGGGTGTTGCGGGACGCGACAGTGCCAGAGGCGCAGGTGGCCCATGCCTTGGGTTAGCGGCGATCTGGCCGCTGCCAGCGGGCCCCCCCGGCGCACGGCCCGAGCCGGTTCGGCCCGCCGCGCAGGGTCAGAACGGCCCGAGCTTGAGCGGGTACTGAATGACGATGTACAGCCGGTCGATGTCGTCGCCGGCCTGGGCCGCGTTGGCCCGGTGGCTGACGTGGGACAGTTGCAGCGACAGGTCCTTGGCCGGGCCCGACTGCACGATGTAGTGCAGGTCCAGGTCGCGTTCCCAATGGCGTCCGCCCCGGCCCTGTTGCGGGCTGTAGGTGCCGCTGGCGCTGTCGAAGGGGTTGTAGGCGCCACCCTGGGGCGCGTGGCTGCCGTCGATGCCGCGACCGCTCACATAGCGCGCCATGAAACTCAGGCCGGGAATGCCCAGGGCGCCGAGGTCGAGGTCGTAGCGCGCTTGCCAGGAGCGTTCGCCGGGGCCGTTGAAGTCGGCGTACTTGATCGAGTTGGCGAGGTAGATGGAGTCGCCGCCGACGAAGTCGAAGGGCGTGTCGCCGTGGATTTTCTGATAGGCCAGGGTGAATGCCTGGGCGTCGATCCGGTATTTGCCGGAGAGGCTGTAGGCCGTGGTGTCGATGGCGCCGGCCGCGGCCTGGCCCTGGTCGCGGGTGCGGTACAGGTTACCGTCGAGGAACCACTGGCCAAGGCTGGCATGCAGGTTGGCGTAGTACTGGCGCCAGGTGTCGCTCAGCTCCGAGGCGTAGAGGGCGCCGCCCAGGGCTTGGCCGGTGAACAGATCGGCGCCGATAAAGTCGATGCTGGCGTGGCGGGTGGTCGCCCCGTAGCCGGAAAAGTCGCCCTTGGCGGTCGAGGCGTCCTGGTTCTTGAAGGCGTTGAAGTGACCGGCCTGCAACTCGACCCCCTCGAACTCCCGACTGGAGAGCAGCAGGCCACTGGCGTATTCCGGTTGCAGGCGTTTGTCGGCGGTGTCGAATACCGGAGTCGCCACGGTCATTTCACCGAGCGCCAGGGTGGTTCGCGAGGCCTTGAATTTCAGCGCGCCACCGGCGCTGGAGTAGCTGTCTTCGCTGCGCCCGTCATGATCCAGCGGCAACAGGCCCGTCCCGGAATGCCCCTTGCCGCCGTCCAGTTTCAAGCCCAGGAAGCCATGGGCATCGACCTCCACGCCAACAGTGCCAGGCGTGAAGCCGGACTCGAACGAGGCAATGAAGCCCTGGGCCCATTCCTGCTTGTAGCTCTTGCCGGCCGGGGTCGGGGAGCGATAGTCGTTGTTGAGGTAGAAGTTGCGGCTGAGCACTTCAAGGCTCGCCCCCTCAAGGAAACCGGGGGTGTCCTGCGCGCTCTGTGCCGCCAGCGCCGGGGCGCCGCCGCTGAGCAAGGCGAGCAGCCACAGCGGCTTCAGGTGGGTGCGCATCGGCCCTGGGGCGGTGAGGTGTTTCGAGGCAAGCAGCATGCTTATATCCCGCGTCAAGGTGGGTGGCCCCGGACGCGGCTGGCCGCGGTTCCGGCAGCTGCCGGCACGCCTTCGGTCAACCCGCGTCCGCTCGGCGTGGCCATCGGATCGAGGCGAGGCATGGTTGCCTATTACACCGCGCGGGGATTGTACGGCTGTGCTGCATTCGGCCGTTTGCGCGGGCGGGCAGGCGACAGGTGCCGTTCGCAGTGGGCGCTGCGGCAGTTTTTGAATTGTCCCTGTTTTGGAATCAATTATTCTCTGTTTTGCTGGATTGTCCCTTTTTGTTTTGACCCCTAAATTAGCCACCAAGCCGGCAGCAAAGCCTCCCCAGCGGAACCCGCGCCGAGCTCCCTAATTGTGCAACTCAACGTTTGAACCTACTCGACAGCAAAAGGAACGCGCCATGTCTATCCGTGAACTGCTCAACCCAAACAACTCCGCCCTGATCCTGATCGACCACCAGCCGCAGATGTCCTTCGGCGTGCAGTCGATCGACCGCCAGACCCTGAAGAACAACACCGTGGGCCTGGCCAAGGCGGCGAAGATCTTCAACGTGCCGACCCTCTTTACTTCGGTGGAAACCGAGAGCTTCAGCGGCTACATCTGGCCGGAACTGCTCAGCGTGTTCCCGGATCATCAGCCGATCGAGCGCACCTCGATGAACTCCTGGGAAGACAAGAAACTGGTGGAAGCAGTCAAGGCCACCGGGCGCAAGAAACTGATCATGGCCGCGCTGTGGACCGAGGTCTGCCTGAACTTCCCGGCCCTGGAAGCCCTGGCCGAAGGTTATGAGGTGTACATCGTCACCGACGCTTCCGGCGGCACCAGCCAGGAAGCCCACGACATGTCGGTGCAGCGCATGATCCAGGCCGGCGCGGTGCCGGTGACCTGGCAGCAAGTGTTGCTCGAATTCCAGCGCGACTGGGCGCACAAGGACACCTACGACGCGGTGATGGACCTGGTGCGCGAGCACAGCGGCGCCTACGGCATGGGCGTGGACTATGCCTACACCATGGTGCACAAGGCGCCGCAACGGCAGGTCAAGTAAGCCTGTCGCCAACGACCACCGGCCGACGCAACCTGCTTGCGTCGGCCAGTGGTCGTTAGCGGTAAAAAACATCCGGACTGCACAGCGTTCCCACGACTCAAGGATCGTCATGAAACAGACCCTCGATTCCCCCCGTAGCGCGGCCTCCCTTTCGCCCTGGAGCCCGCTCAAGCATGGCCTGTTTCGCGGGCTGTGGCTGGCCAGCATCGCCTCGAACATCGGCACCTGGATGCACGAGGTGGGCGCCGGCTGGCTGATGACCTCGCTGTCGGCCAGCCCGATGACGGTGGCGCTGGTGCAGGTGGCCGCCGCGGCGCCGATGTTTTTCCTCGCGCTGCCGGCGGGGGCGCTGGCCGATATCGTCGACAAGCGCCGCTACCTGTTGCTGGTGCAGGGCTGGATGGCCAGCGTCGCCATGCTCCTGGCGTTCCTGACCCTCAGCGGCCTGATGACGGTGCCCTTGTTGCTGCTGTTGACCCTGGCCATGGGCATCGGCACGGCCCTGATGATGCCGGCCTGGTCGGCCCTGACCCCGGAACTGGTGCCCGCCGGCGAGTTGCCCGCGGCCATCGCCTTGAGCAGCGTCGGGACCAACGTGGCGCGCGCCGTCGGCCCGGCCATCGCCGGGGTCCTGGTGAGCCTGGCCGGGCCCTGGGCGACCTTCGCGGTGAATGCGCTGTCGTTCTTTGCGGTGATCGCCGTGCTCGCCTGCTGGCGGCGCGAGCCGAAGGTCGCGGTGTTGCCGGCGGAGCGGCTGTTCGGTGCGATCCGCGTGGGCTGGCGCTACGCCCGCAGTTCCCACCCTCTGCAACGGGTGCTGATTCGTACCCTGGGGTTTTTCTTCGGCGCCAGCGCCGGCATGTCCTTGCTGCCGTTGATCGTGCGCGGCGAGTTGCAGGGCAGCGCGACCCAGTTCGGCGTGTTGCTCGGCAGCGTCGGCCTCGGCGCCGTGCTGGGGGCGATGCTGTTGCCAAAGCTGCGCCAGCGCCTGGCGGTGGATCGCCTGGTGGCGCTGGCCAGCGTGATCTACGCCCTGGTGCTGTTCGCCCTGGCCTGGCTGCGCGACTTCTATCTGTTGATCCCGGTGATGCTGATCAGCGGCGGCGCCTGGATCGCCGTGCTCTCGAGTTTCCAGGTGGCGGCCCAGACCTCGGTGCCGGCCTGGGTGCGGGCACGAGCGCTGGCGGTGTATATCCTGATGTTCTTCGGCAGCATGGCCCTGGGCGGGTTGCTCTGGGGCTGGGTGGCCAGCCTGTTGTCCATGAGCGTTGCCCTGAGCCTGGCGGCAGCGGTGCTGCTGGCCGGGGTCGGGCTGACCTGGCGGGTCGGCTTGCCCCAGCGCAGCGCCGAAGACTTGGCGCCGTCGCTGCACTGGCCGCAACCGCTGCTCAGTGACGACCAGGACCTGGAACGCGGGCCGGTGATGATCAGCCTGGAATACGACATCGCCCCCGAACACGCCCAGGCCTTCCAGCAGGCGATGAGCCCGGTGCGGCGCATGCGCCAGCGCAACGGTTCGTTTTCCTGGTGCCTGCTGCAGGACAGCGAAAACCCGCGCCTGTGGTGCGAGATGTTCTTCGACGAATCCTGGGTCGGCCACCTGCGTCACCATGAGCGGGTGACCCGCGCCGAGCTGAAGATCGAGGCCGCCGCCCGCCGCTTCCAGAGCGACGGGGTGAAGATCCGGATCCGTCATTTGCTCAAGGGGCAGGGCTGAAGGGGCGCCTGGTGGTCGGATGCGGGCTTTCACGTACCCTGTAGCCGCTGCCGCAGGCTGCGATAGGACCGAAGGTCCTCCAGCGGTCTCAAGACCCAGCGCCCGCTATGCGGTCGATCGCAGCCTGCGGCAGCGGCTACAGGGATTGGGGCGTTCTCCGGTTGTGCATTTGGCCTTTGTAGGAGCAGCCGGTCGACGCTCGATTGCTCGCGAAAAAAGCTCACGGTTTGAGCGGTTTTTCTCTTTGATTTGTAGGGTATTTCCGAGAGAATCGCCGGGTTACATTTCTGTGGTTTTGGCGTCTTGTGTCTGCTGAATGTTCGGGGCTAGGCTGCCCCGGTCGCTGCAAAATCAGCGGCCGGGACTGCAAGCCCGAACAAGCAAGAAGCGCTGGACGCACACCCAGGATCGTTGAGATGTCATCGCGATTTATGGTGGCTGCGTGCGGGAGACTTTCGGGTCTGCCGGGTTTGCTTCTTCTTCCCGGTCTTGCAGACCTGCACGTAGCCGCCACCCATCATCTGCAAGTGATGCTGGCGGTCTTCATCAAAGAAGGAGCCGCGTCATGAAAAAGATCGTCCCCGATCCGCCCATTCTTTCGCCCAGCCGCGAGCGGATCGTCCAACTGGAAATCCCCAATCAAACCCTCCGTCAGGCGCTGGAACGCAGCGATGGCGGCGAGCCTTTGCACCGTAGCTTGCAGGAAACCGGCAGCAGCTCTTTCGGCTGTCGCGACGGCAACGGCCGTCCGCTATTCGCCGTTCGCCCTGGCGTCAGCGCCGAGGAGGCGTTGTTGCATGTGTCGTTGTTGCTCAAGTGCGCCGAGGAGACGGCGGATGAGATCACCAGTGCCAGCGGGATCGAGCGCGGCTTGATCTGGTCGATGATCCACTCAGTGGAGATGGCGCGGGCGGTGGTGGATGCGTTGCTGGATGGGGCGCGAGGCCAGGGAGCAGCGCAGACGTTTTGAGGCGGGAGCGCATCGCATGCCGGCCGAACGGCCGCAGAGGGGCAGGGGAAAAAGGCGAACGCCCCTTGGGCAATTCGGTCAGGCTGGTTGAAGCGAACGAATAGGCGCTAGCGGCTGTCAGCCGCTGCGGTCGAGGGCTTCCACTGGCCCTTGGCCGCCTGTCAACGTCGAAAAAAGGCCCGGGGACGCAAGCCCCCGGGCCGGTGCCGGTCAAGGCATTTCCGGCAGTTCCTGCGCCCGCAGATCGAACACCAGCACTTCGGCATTCGCGCCGTTGCTCAAGGTCAGCGCCTGTTCCTCGCGTACCCGCACGCCATCGCCTTCCTGCAAGAGCAGGCCGTTGAGGTCGACCGAGCCGCGGGCCACATGCACATAGGCGTAGCGGTTGGCGTCAAGCTTGAGGGTGGCGCTTTCCTGGCCGTCGATCAGCCCGGCATACACCCGCGCATCCTGGCGCACCTGCAGCGAGCCGTCGGCCCCCTCGGGGGAGATGATCAGTTGCAGGCGACCGCGTTTTTGCTGCGGGCTGAAATGCTCTTGCTGGTAACGCGGCTTGGCGCCGCTGACGTTCGGCACTATCCAGATCTGCAGGAAGTGCACCGGCTGGGTGGCCGAGTGGTTGTACTCGCTGTGCGCCACGCCGCTGCCGGCGCTCATCAGTTGCACGTCGCCAGGGCGGATCACCGAACCGGTGCCCAGGGTGTCCTTGTGTTCCAGGGCGCCTTCGAGCACATAGGAGAAAATCTCCATGTCCCGGTGCGGGTGTTGGCCGAAGCCTTTGCCGGCGGCGACCCTGTCGTCGTTGATCACCAGCAGGTCGGAAAAACCCTGTTCCCGCGGGTTGCGATAGTTGGCGAAGGAAAAGGTGTGGAACGACTTCAACCAACCGTGGTTGGCGGCGCCGCGATCAGAGGCTTTGCGAAGGGTCAGCATGAGGGAATCTCCTGTCGGAACGGGAATTCGTCCGGTTGAGGAGAAGGCTAATGTTTACCCTGCGGCGCAATAAGTAGATGGAAGCTGAAATACTGTCCCGTTCAGGTTGACAATTTTGTGCGATGAATCACGTATTCTTGTCCGATGAGCGCGCGCCGTCCGGGCATAATGTCCAAGGTCGGCGTTATGCTTCCAACCCTTTGATATCAGTGATATTTACCCATGAAGACCGTGGCAATGGTGTTGTTTCCGGACTTTCTCCTGCTCGACATGGCCGGGCCCATGGAGGTGTTTTCCATCGCCAACCGTTATCTGGAGCCGAAGGACCATTACCAGCTCTCGACGATCGGCACCGAGCACGGTCCGTTGCGCGCCTCCAACGGCGTCAAGGTGCAGGCCGATCTGCATATCGACCAGGCGCGCGGCAGCTATGACCTGCTGCTGGTGCCCGGGGGGCCGGGGGCCTATAACGAAAAGCACCTCCCTTTGCTCGACTGGCTGGCGGCGGCCGTACGTCGTTCGGCGGTCTATGGCTCGATCTGCACCGGGGCCTTTATCCTCGGACACGCCGGTTTGCTCGACGGTTATCGGGTGACGACCCACTGGCACTACACGGAACGCCTGATCCGGGCCTTCCCCAAGGCGACGGTGGAGACCGACCAGATCTTTGTCGAGGATCGCAACCTGATCACCTCGGGCGGGGTCACCGCCGGCATCGATCTGGCGCTGGCGGTGGTCGCACGGGACCACGGCAAGAAAGTCGCCCAGGACGTGGCCAAGGTGTTGCTGGTGGTGATGAAGCGCCAGGGTGGGCAGGCGCAGTTCAGCCCGTTGATGGCCACGGTGGCGCCGCAGGAGACGCCGGTGACCCGGGTGCAGAACCATGTGCTCGAACACCTGGACGAAGCCTTCAGCATCGAGCGCATGGCCAGCCTGGCGAACATGAGTACGCGGCATTTCGCCCGGGTGTTTGCCCGGGAAGTGAACATGACGCCCATGGAGTTCCTGCAAAGCGCGCGCATCGACCGCGCCAGGAACCTGCTGGAGACCAGCGACCTGCCGCTCAAGACCGTGGCCTACAAAAGCGGCTTCGGCAGCGTGCGGCACATGCGCTTCCTGTTCGGCGAAAAGCTCGGCCTGACCCCCACCCAGTACCGCGAACAGTTCAGCTAGCGCCGGCTTGTCCGTCTGGCGCACCGCGATGGCCGTGACGCTCCCTCCAGGGCGGTTGTACCGTCATCGGTGCCTGCCAAGATACCGGGGAACTCTCGGAAATGGAGGTGCGGGAGCCTGGCGCCGGCCGGGTTTCCAGCACGTGGATGGGCATGAACAGCATCAGAGATTTGAACGGCGATGGGCTGCTGCGGTTCGGCCCCTACGCCTTCCACCTGCGGCAGCGGCTGGTCCTCGACGGCGACCGGCCGTTGCGCATGGGCGGGCGTGCCCTGGACATCCTGCGGGTGCTGGTCGAGCGCGCCGGCCAGGTGGTGGGCAAGGACGAATTGATCGCCAGCGTCTGGCCGGACTCGGTGGTCGAGGACATCAACCTGCGCGTGCACATCGCCGCCCTGCGGCGCGCCCTCGGCGACGGCCAGGACGGGCAGCGCTACATCGTCAACATTCCACAGCGCGGTTATTGCTTCAGCGCCCCGGTGCTGCGCGAGGCGCAAGCAGAGCCGCTCGCGCTCGCGAACCTGCAGAGGCCCCAGCACAACCTACCGGCACGGCTGACCCCGGTCATCGGTCGCGACCCGGTGGTCGGCAGCCTGGTCCGGCAACTGCCGGTGCGCCGGTTCATGACCCTGGTCGGTCCGGCGGGGATCGGCAAGACCACGGTCGCGCTGCAGGTCGCCGAGTTGCTGTTGCAGCACTACCGCGACGGCGTGTGGTTCGTCGATCTGGCGAGCATCGACGACCCGGCGCAACTGGTCGAGCACGTCAGGCACAGCCTCGAACTGGACGCCGGCCTGGAGGCGCTGGCAACCCGGCATGCCTTGCTGGTGCTGGACAATTGCGAGCACCTGCTCGAACGCTGCCAGACAGTGGTGGAGCAGTTACTGGCCTCGGCGCCACGGCTGTCGATCCTGGCCACCAGCCGCGAGCCGCTACAGGCTGCGGGGGAGACCGTGCATGGCCTGGGGGCCTTGTCGGTGCCGCCGGCCTCGTCGTTGCACAGCGTGACCGAGGTCATGAGCCATTCGGCGGTGCAGCTGTTTGTCAGCTGTGCCCGGGCGCGCCAGCAAGGCTTTGCCTTGCGGGAACAGGACCTGAGGGCGGTGCGCGAGATCTGCCGCCGGCTCGATGGCTTGCCATTGGCCATCGAACTGGCGGCGGCGCAGATCGATGCGCTGGCGCTGGTGGGGCTGCAAGCGCAGCTGGACAACTGCTTTCAACTGTTGACCCAGGGCCGGCGCACGGCCGTGGCGCGGCATCAGACGCTCAAGTCCGCCCTGGACTGGAGCTATCAACGGCTGAGCCCGCTGGAGCAGACCCTGTTGCAGCGCCTGGCGGTGTTCGACACGGCCTTCACCGTACGGGCCGCCACCGACGTCATCAGCTGTGCGGTGTTGCGGCCCGAGTGCGTGGCCGAGGTGATGGCGCAGCTGGCGCGCAAATCGCTGCTGGCGGTGGAGCAGGGCCAGGGCACGGCGCATTACCGCTTTCTCGACACCACCCGCGCCTACGCGCTGCAAAAGCTGGAACACAGCGGGCAGTTGCGGGTGTTCGAAAGGCGGCATGCCCACGCCATCGGCAAGGCTCGCTGGCTGTCAGTCCGGCACCTGTCGTTGCAGCTCATCGAGCAGTTCCCGGACGCGGGTTAGGTCCGGCGTGGCAAAACCTTCGGTGAAGCGGGCATAGAGCGGTTCGAGCAGCTCATGGGCGCGCCGGGCCTGGCCCTGGCGCTGCCAGAGCCGGGCCAGCGAGGTGGCGCTGCGCAACTCCCAGGTCAGCGCGCCCTGGGCCCTGGCCACTGCCAACGCCTGGTGCAGCACCGCCTCGGCGGCGTCAGGCGCATTGTCGGTCAGCAGCGCCTCGGCCCTGGCGCGCAGGATCTCCGCCGTGCTCCAGCCGGCCGTGCCGCTTTCGGCCCGTTGCAGCAAGGCGTTGTCGATGAAAGCGCCGTCCAGGGTCACCATGATTTCGCCGATCAGCCCGGTGCCGGATTGCGGCGGCGAGAACTCCGGGGCGCCTTCGATGACCTGCGCGTAGTGCCGGCCCCAGGTGTAGAACAGCAGCACCGAATGCTTCTGCGCCTGCTCCAGCAGCAGGCGCAGGAGTTCGCGGGCAGTCGCGGCGTCACCGTTGTAGTGGGCGATCAGGCAGCCGGCCAGGGCCAGGGTGTAGCAGATGGACGTGCCGTGGTTGATCTGCAGGGCGATGTCCAGGGCCTGGCGCGCGGTGCGCCAGGCTTTTTCCGGGTGGCCTTGCAGCCAGAGGATCCGCGCCAGGATCGTCAGGGCGGCGACGCTCTGGTCGTACTGCACGCCGAAGCCGCGGGTGAAGCGGTTCATATGCCCGCTCTGGGCCATCAGCTGGATGACTTGCTCGGCCTTGTCCCGGGCCTGCGGCTGATCGCCGGCAAAGTGCAGGGCCAGCACCTGTAGGCGCTGGGTGCTGAGGGACATCGCGGCAGGGCCGGCATCGCGCAGCGCCAGGTGGTCGAACTGCCGGCTTTGCTCCAGGGCCAGTTGGTAGTGACCGCAACTGAGGTTGACCGCCATGTGCCCGGACACCGCCTTGAGCTGGGCGGCCACGTCGTCGGTGCTTTCGGCCAGGGCCCTGGCCGCGACGAAGGCCTCGATGGCCTCGGTGCTGTTGCCCTGGGTGTGGTAGCAGGCGCTGCCGAGGGCCAGCTTGAGGGCCTGGGTCAGGCGCGGGCAGGCCTCGCCCGCCGCGTGCAGCAGGGCCAGGGCCTGGCGCACATAGCCGCCGTGTTCCTTGAGCAGCGACAGCTCCTGCCACAGCGGTGCGGAGGCCGCGGCCAGGTGGATCGCCAGCTGTTGCGGACCCTGGGCATTCAAGCCCCAGTCGAGCGCCACCCGGATGTCTTCCAGGCTGCGGGCGTGACGCTCGATCCAGAGCGTCGAGGGCGTCTGCTCCCAGTCGTCCCGGGCCTGATGCATCAAGGCCAGGCAACGTTCGGCGTGCCGCCTGCGGGTAGCCGGCAGTTCGGCGGCCTGCTCGAGTTTTTCCAGGGCATAGCTGCGGGTGGTGTCCAGCAGGCGATAGAACACTTCCTCGTCGCCGACCTCCACGTTCAGCAGGGACTTGGCCACCAACTGGGTGATCGCGGTAAAAACCACGCTGGCTTCGATGTGCGCGTCGACGATCACCGCCGCGGCCGATGGCAGGGTGAAGCCGCCCCTGAACACGCCCAGCCGGCGCAGGCAGGTCTGCTCGCAGGCGCTGAGCAGGTCGAAGCTCCAGTCCAGGGTGGCGCGCAGGGTCTGATGACGGCCCGGGGTGACCTGGCAGCCCTGGGTCAGCAGGCGGAAACTGCCGTGCAACTGGCTGAGCAGGCCCGCGAGCCCCAGGTTGCCGACCTGGGCGGCGGCCAGCTCGATGGCCAGGGGAATGCCGTCCAGGCGCCGGCAGATCTCGATCGCCAGGGGCAGTTCGTCCTGGCTCAGTTCGAAGCTGTCGTGGCTGGCCATCGCCCGCTCGACGAACAATTGCAGGGCCGAGAAGGTCAGGGCCTGGTCGCGGTCCAGCACCGCGATGGGCGGTGGGCAATCCAGGGATTCCAGGCGCTGCACGAATTCGCCCTCGGCGCGCAGGCTCTCGCGGCTGGTGGCCAGGACATGCACCTGTGGCGCCGCGCGCAGAATGCTTTCGCAGAGCGGTGCGATGGCATCGAGCAGGTGCTCGCAGTTGTCGATCACCAGCAGCATCTGCCGCTCGCGCAGGAAGTTCGCCAGGCTGGCCAGCGGTTCGTCGTCGTGCAGCGCCAGGTCGAGCAGGGTCGCCAGGTGGCTGGTGATCATCCGCGGGTCGTTGAGCGGGGCCAGGTCCAGCAGGCGGATGCCGTCCCGGTACTGGCCGATCAGCTGTTCGGCGACCCGCAGGGCCACGGTGGTCTTGCCGATGCCGCCGGGGCCGACCAGGGTGATGAAGCGCTGGCGCGCCAGTTGCGTCATCACATTGTCCACCAGGGCCTGGCGCCCGATCAGGCGGGTGCGGCGCACCGGCAGGTTATGCCCGCCCGGCTCGGCCGAAGGGTCCTTGGGGCCTTGCTCGAAGCGCTCGGGGGCGAAGGGTTCCAGGGAGAAGGGCGCGACGAAGCTATAGCCGCGCTGGGCCACGGTGACGATGTAGCGCTGGCCGGCCTGGCCGTCGCCCAGGGCCTTGCGCAGCGCCGCCATGTGCACCCGCAGGTTGGTGTCTTCGACCACGCTCCTGGGCCAGACCCGGGCGATCAGTTGCTGCTTGCTGACCACCTCGCCGGCGTGCTCCAGCAGGATCAGCAGGATGTCCATGGAGCGGCGGCCCAGGCGCAAGGGCCGCTCGGCTTCCAGTATCAGGCGTTGCCCCGGGTAGATCCGGTAGGGGCCGAAATGCACAGCCTGTTCGGGGGGTAGGGTCAACGGCTCACTCCTGTTGCTGTTTTTTTATCCTCCCCGTGGCACCTGCGCGGGGCGGGCGGACGAAGGGCACGGCCTTCTATCCCGCGGTTTTCGAGCATGTTCCTCAGGTTTCCTGAACAACGCAACGCAACGCGGACGGGCGTGCCTCGAGTGCGCTAGCCGCAGCAATCTTCTTGCCAGTGATGGGCCCCGTATTTATTGGCCGCGGCCTTGGCGACGAGCGGGCAGGGGTGGTGCCTGGGCGCTTGAAAATTAACAACGTTTAACTCGCCCTGGGTCCGCCCTACGGCCAAAACTCCAGACCTTCACGGTCGCCAACCGCAGGGCCGGTCGGGTGTGCCGCGCGCAGGAAAAAGGGATGAACACCTCTGGAGGATGCCGGAATGAGCAAGGTGGTGGTGGTCTATCACAGTGGCTATGGCCATACCCGGGTCATGGCCGAAGCCGTGGCCCAGGGGGTGGAGAGTCACCTGGGCAGCGCCTGCCGGCTGATTCCGGTGGAGGAGGTGCACGACCAGTGGGAGTGCCTGCACCAGGCCGATGCCATCATCTTCGGCGCGCCGACCTACATGGGCAGCGCCTCGGCGCCCTTCAAGGGGTTCATGGAGGCCAGCGCGGCGTTCTACCTGGCCCAGCCCTGGCGCGACAAGCTCGCCGCCGGCTTCACCAATTCCGGTTGCCTGTGTGGCGACAAGCTCAACACCCTGGTGCAGATGGCGGTCTTCGCGGCCCAGCACTCGATGATCTGGGTCGGCCTCGACCTGCTGCCGGCGCGCTCCAGCCGCGGGGTGTTCGATGGCCAGTTGAATCGCCTCGGCAGTTCCCTGGGCGCCATGGCCCAGTCGAATGTCGAACAGTCCCCCGAGCACGCGCCGCCCCTGGAAGACCGCCGCACCGCCGCGCACCTGGGCGAGCGGGTGGCGCGCCTGGCCGAGCGTATGGCCCATCCATCGATTTGAGTCACCCCACCCCCTGAAGGAGCAAAAACGCCATGAGTACATTCACCACCCGCGACGGTACCGAGATCTATTACAAGGACTGGGGCAGCGGCCAACCCGTCATCTTCAGCCATGGCTGGCCGCTGAATGCCGACAGCTGGGAGTCGCAGATGATCTTCCTGGCATCCAGGGGCTACCGGGTCATCGCCCATGACCGCCGCGGGCATGGCCGTTCCAGCCAGCCCTGGTCGGGCAACGAGATGGACACCTACGCCGACGACCTGGCGCAGTTGATCGAACACCTGGACCTGCAAGACGCGGTGCTGTTCGGCTTCTCCACCGGCGGTGGCGAAGTGGCGCGCTACATCGGTCGCCACGGCACGGCGCGGGTCGCCAAGGCCGGGCTGATTTCCGCGGTGCCGCCGCTGATGCTCAGGACCGCGGCCAACCCCGGCGGCCTGCCGATCGAGGTCTTCGACGGCCTGCGCGAAGCGTCCCTGGCCGACCGTTCGCAGCTGTACAAGGACGTCGCCAG
Organism: Pseudomonas sp. NFACC41-3; assembly: GCF_900109505.1. Taxonomy (NCBI): domain Bacteria; kingdom Pseudomonadati; phylum Pseudomonadota; class Gammaproteobacteria; order Pseudomonadales; family Pseudomonadaceae; genus Pseudomonas; species Pseudomonas sp. NFACC41-3. Next base: position 72,564 of record NZ_FOAE01000005.1, on the reverse strand, counting down.
CGGGCCGTTCTTCGGCTTCAACCAGCCTGGCGCCAAGCCGTCCCAGGGCATGATCGACTGGTTCTGGATGCAGGGCATGACGGCGGGCCACAAGAACGCCTATGACTGCATCAAGGCCTTCTCCGAAACCGACTTCACCGAAGACCTGAAGAAGTTCGACGTGCCGACCCTGGTGGTGCACGGCGACGCCGACCAGATCGTGCCGATCGAAGCCGCCGGCATCGCCTCGGCCAAGCTGGTCAAGGACGCGAAGCTGCTGGTCTACCCAGGCGCGCCCCATGGCCTGACCGACACCCACAAGGATCAGCTCAACGCCGACCTGCTGGCGTTCATCGAGGCCTGAGTGGTTCGGCGACCTGCGCCTGATCCATAAAAAAACGCCGGGAGGTTTTGCCCCCCGGCGTTTTTTATTTTCACGATGATTCCAGTACCGAAGTTTGCTGGACTACGCCGCAGTCTGATACGGCAGATTTATCAATTGCTTGGGCGAGTTCAACCTATGCCGGTGCTTTGCGAAACCTGACCTGACTGCCGACCGCCTGACGCCTATTCGGCCCTTGGAATCCTCTCAAAATCCCCATCGACTTTAAGTAAAGTCCCGCAGACGTTGGGGGGCGACATTGCTAATGTCCTGCCAGCCATTTGCTCCGGGTCATTGAAAGGCCCGCTGTCTCGCTTAAGGAAAAGCTAAATGTTTGCGCCCGCCAACACCGCGCACTTCACGCTGTCGATCCCAGCCGTCCGCAATGACTTCAAGGTACTGGCTTTCGACGGCACCGAAGCCCTCAGCACCCTCTATGGGATCCGCGTCGAGCTGGTCAGCGAGAACCCTGACGTCGACCTGGAGAGCCTGCTCAATCAGCCGGCCTTCCTTCGGTTCGGGCTGAATGGCGAAGGCCTTCATGGGCATATCGAAGACCTGTACGTGGGCGAGGCAGGCAAGCGCCTGACGCGCTATCACCTGACCCTGGTGCCGGTGCTGCACTACCTGCAGTTCAGCTGCAACCAGCGGATCTTCCAGCACCTGACAGTGCCGCAAATCATCGCCCAGGTGCTGGGTGGCCACGGCATCCAGGCCGACGTCTACAGCTTCAATGTCAGCACCAGCCCGGAGCGTGAATACTGCACCCAGTACGGGGAAAGCGATTTCGATTTTCTCCAGAGGCTGTGCGCCGAGGACGGCATCGCCTGGCACCACCAGCACTCGGCCGAGGGCCATCGGCTGGTGTTCACTGATGACCAGACCTGTTTCCCCCTGTTGGGGGATACACCCTATCAGCAGGACACCGGCACGGTAGCGGACCATCCGGTGGTCAGCCGGTTCTCCCAGCGCTTCAGCACTCGTACCAGCACCGTGACGCGTCGCGATTACGATCTGAAACGTCCGAGTCTGCTGCTCGAAAGCCAGTTCACCGCGGACTTCCAGCCGGTGCTTGAGGACTACAGTTACCCTGTACCTATCACCACGCTGGAGCGCGGCAGAGTGTTGGCCAGGCAAGCCCTGGAGCGGCACCGTGTCGATTACCAGTTGGCCGAAGGCCAAAGCGATCAGCCGACGCTGCGCAGTGGGCACTTCTTCAACCTGACCGGACACCCGCGCAACAGTTGCAACGACTTGTGGTTGTTGCTGAGCGTCACGCATTGCGGCCGACAACCGCAGTCACTCGAAGAGTCCGTCACCAGCGACACCCAGCCCGAAGACGGCTTCACCCAGGGCTATCGCAACAGCTTCACTGCGATTCCGTGGGACGTATTTTTCCGTCCGCCGCTGCTGACGCGCCGACCCTTGCTGGGCTGTCAAACCGCCCGGGTCACCGGCCCGACCGGCGAGGAAATCTTCTGCGATGAGTTTGGCAGGGTGAAGGTCGAACTCCATTGGGACCGACGGGAGCTGGGCAGCGACAAAAGCAGCTGCTGGCTACGGGTTTCTTCAAGTTGGGCGGGGGAGAACTTTGGTGCAGTGACCATCCCGCGAATCGGCATGGAAGTGGTGGTGACTTTCCTCGAAGGCAACCCGGACAATCCTTTAATTACAGGCGTTGTGCCGAACAAGACCACACCCGTGCCTTACGCGTTACCGGCGAACAAAAGCAAGACCGTGTTACGCAGTCGCAGCACGCCGGACAGTGGCGGCTACAACGAACTGTCGATCGAGGACCGTGCCGGGCAGGAAAAAATCTACCTGCGCGCGCAACGTGATATCGAGCAGCTGATCCTCAACGACAGCGACACCCAAATCGGCAACGACCGGCGCGAACAGATCACCCGGGACAGCCATAGCCTGATCGGCAACGACCGCTTTGATCAGGTGGACAGCAACAGCTCCAGCCTGGTCAAGGGTGACGAACTGCACACTACCCAAGGCGTACGGAACACGCAGATCGGCGGCAATGAACTGCTTTCCATCTCGGGCAATGGCAGCATCACCATAGGCGGAACCTGGGTCGTGCAAGCGGGGCCCCAGGCCCGCGTCACCGCCACCCATGTGGTGGTTGATGCGAGTACAAGCCTGACGCTTAAAGCAGGCGGCCAGCACATCGTCATTACCCCTGGGGGGATCTTCAGCAGCGTGCCGATCGTTCAGGGCGGAGCCCCGGTGGCAGGGATTGCGCCGCAACAGACCCTACAGGCACTGGCCGAGGAGCCGCAGACCCGCGTTGCCAATTCGTTGGCGCTCGTTGCCGCCGCCAGGCAACGCGCTGCGGACTTCTGCCCACTCTGCGAAGCCTGCCGCGACGGACAGTGCGCTATTGGAGAGGTTGCATGAGTACGCCCGAACAATGGATGCGCGTCCAGGGTGAGCTCGGCCAGCGCCTCTACCTGATACTGGATTCCGTTGGTCAGCTGGATGAGCGCAATGCGCTGCTCAACGAGAGGGATGACGACCAGTACAGCAATCTGTATAGCGGTACGCCCGCCAGCGCGTTGGCAGCAATAGGCCCATACCTTTTTCAGCTCGATACGCTGGATCATCCAGCGATCCAGGTCTTGCTCAAAACGCCGGAGCGTCATTGGGGCTGGCTGGCCAGCAGCGCAAGCGGCGATCTGGGTCAACTGGCCCGCCATTGGCGCGCCCGCCTGGTAACGGGGGAGCGGGCGAACCAGGCCCTCTATCGTTTTCATGACAATCGTGTCCTGGGGCGAGCCTTGGCACACCTGCGCCCCGAACAACGCAGCGAATTCCTCGGGCCGATAGCCAGCGTGTGTTACTGGCAGGATGGGCAATGGGCGGCCGCCTACAATCCCGCCCCGGGCGAATACCCGGTACCACCCGCCCCGGCGTGGCTCGCTGTTCCGCCGACCGCGGACACGACGGCAGGCATACAAATCGATAACGCCCGGCGCTACCTGATGGTTGAGCAGATGGAGCGGCTGGCCGAACTTGCCAGGCAACAGGATGCGGACACCTGGCTACAGGCTCAGTTAGAGTTGGCCCGCGCGTGGGGCTGGCAGGCGCCTGAGCAAGTCCGGTTCCTGCTCGTTCAACGTTTGCAAGCACCGCGGGAAGCACTGCCCAGGTCCTGGTTACCTCAACTCGACGAAACACCCCTGACGCATTTTCAGCGTGTGTATCAGCAAGTGCAGTTTTGGCAAGGAGATGCCGCCGTATGAACCGAACCCTTCAACGCCTGATTCTTGTCAGCAGCCTGGCGCTGGTACAAGGCTGCGCCGCCCTGGGCAAGTCCAACAGCTTCACCCTCACGGCTGACTTGCCACCGGACTTCGCCTATGTCGCGTCGGTGTATTACGTGCCCGCCAAAGGGCAAACCTGCACCGTGCCGAGGGCAGATAATCGGGTGCCGCAGTTCAACCGTGAGTGGCGCACCGAATACAAACCCGACGCGCAAATCGAGATACGTCGGACTCGCAAGGGGTGCGAGCTGGTGATCGATCACGTCGAGCTGGAAATCAACGCGACCTATGGTAAGGACTGGAGTGATTTAGGGCGCGAATATGCCCGGGTTTCGGTACGCGAAGAATTGCCGGAAGCGTTTAAAGGTACGTTCGACGCCGCCGGGAAAAGTGAGTTTTCCGGTCAGTGTCAGTGGCTGTTTCGTACGTTTGGCGGCCTGCGCTGTATCGTGAAGATTCTCGACTGCAAAAAGACCGATGCATCCGGCGAGCTGTTGAAGAGCCGTCCTTTTGCGGCTTATACCCTCGACGAGTTGCCGGGTAAAACCGTGAAGATGAAGATCAAGCTGGCCGATGAAGAGAGGCCGGGGTGGGGCGACACCTGGGTCAAGGTACCTGGTGGGTGGAAGCGCTGCATGGGCAAGGGCTTTGATGATCAACGAGCCTATTGCAACGGGAACTACAAGGATTTCAGCACCTTCAGAATGCCAGATGGGCGCAACTGCTCCATCTACCCTGGCTGCACTGAAGAGAAGGAGGTGACGCGAGCTCTTTGGACCGATGGAAGAATGGGAGCGGCCTTTCTTCGAGACGCGCATGCATGCTTGTCCGATGCAGACACATTCGAGCAGTTTTCAGGAGGCTGTGAAACGAACCCTGCAAAGTCTGATGCTTGGCAGTTGTCTGGCACTGACGCAGGGCTGCGTCGCCACGTCCAACAGCTTCACCTTTACGGCCGACCTGCCTCCAGACTTCGCCTATGTCGCGTCGGTGTATTACGTGCCCGCCAAAGGGCAAACCTGCACCGTGCCGAGGGCAGACAATCGGGTGCCGCAGTTCAACCGTGAGTGGCGCACCGAATACAAACCCGACGCGCAAATCGAGATACGTCGGACTCGCAAGGGGTGCGAGCTGGTGATCGATTACGTCGAGCTGGAAATCAACGCGACCTATGGTAAGGACTGGGGCGACTTGGGGCGCGAGTATGCCCGGGTTTCGGTGCGCGAAGAATTGCCGGAAGCGTTTAAAGGTACGTTCGACGCCGCCGGGAAAAGTGAGTTTTCCGGTCAGTGTCAATGGCTGTTTCGTACGTCTGGAGGACTGCGCCGTATCGTGAAAATCCTCGACTGCAAAAAGACCGATGCATCCGGCGAACTGCTGAAAACCCGACCTTTCGCGGCCTATACCCTCGACGAGCTGCCGGGTAAAACCGTGAAGATGAAAATCAAGCTGGCCGACGAGGAGAGGCCGTACATGAAGGACACCTGGGTCAAGGTGTCCGGTGGCTGGAAACGCTGCATGGGCGAAAGTTTCGAAGATCAAGATGCGTTTTGCTTTGGCAACTACAAGGATTTCAGTACCTTCAGAATGCCCGGCGGCCGCATCTGCACCATCTATCCAGGCTGCACCGAAGACAAGGAGGTGACCCCATGAGCCTTGAGCCGATGGAAGAATGGGAGCGGCCTTTCTTCGAGACGCGCATGCATGCTTGTCCGATGCAGACACATTCGACCAGCTTTCAACTGGTGGACGAAAGGGGTGACGGCACGCCCTATGCCGGTTTGGCCTATGAGGCCACCGATTACGAAGGCGCCATTTACCTGGGTGTCCTGGACGAAACAGGCACAGGCAAGGTCACTCGACACTATTGCGGGCCGGTAGTGCTCAAGGTTGATCAAGCCTATCAAGGAAGTGATAAGACATATGTACGTAAAGTCGGAAGAGAACACTACCCGCTACCTATCACTGAGTTGCAAGTGCGCGCCGAAAAGACCCGCTTTCTGAACCCAAGCGGCGCCCGTACTCAGTCCAACCCCGCGCAAGCCCAAGCCGGTTTCTTCTGCCAGGTCGAGGTGAGCGAATTGGTGGCGCATCGTGCCCACCTACCGCCGCTGGCACTCCGCAACTTTCCGCCCCAGCACCATGTGCACTCGCTGATGCGCCGGCCCTCAGAAGCGGCCGCCATGGCGGAATTGGGATTTGGCCCCACGCCTCCTAAGGTGCAGGGCATTGCGCTATTACCGAACAAACACCATGTGCTGGAGGTGCGCCCGCTGCGGTCCCTGAGTCCAGTCCTGTCTACGGGCGAAAAATTCTGCTCACTCAATCTGTACCAGTTGGCCCTGATGGCAACCCTGAGCTATAGCCCGTTTGGCCAGGACCCCAATTCGCAACCCGTGGAAAGCAGCCGTGTGAGCTTCCCGGCGCAACCCAGCGTCGGCAACTGGTTTGGCGATGCCCTGGCCAAGTCTGATGAGCTCTGGCAAGTGGATGCCAGTCAGACAGCCGGGAAAACTTACTACCCGCTGTATGCCGACGTAGCGTATTCCAAACGTCTGGAGATCGTACCGTTCGACCCAGAGCTGTACCCCGAAGTAAACAGCCCAGAGTTGGGGGCCGGACAGGAGCATCCTGCCAAGCTTCACTACTTGGACGATGCGGAGAATGACGATGGCACCGACTCTCAGGCGTTCATCACTCATAACGATGAACTGGTTTTGCTGGCGGTACGGGGGACAGCCGGTGGCGCTGATGTGCTGCGTGATTTGGATGCCGCACAAGTGCCTTTCGAGGAAGGGCTGGGTAAGGTGCATAGCGGCTTCTATGATTCCGCAAAGGCCGTTCGGACCTTCGTCGCAACTTATCTGGACAAATTCTACAGCGGGCAAAAACTGGTGATCACCGGCCACAGCCTGGGTGGTGCGGTGGCCCTCCTGGTCGCAGAGATGCTGCGCCTCAGAGAGGGTTTCACCTACGACATCCTGCTCTATACCTACGGCAGCCCACGCGTAGGCGACAAGACCTTCGTGGAAAACGCCAAGGCTTTGGTGCACCACCGCATAGTCAACCAGAACGACCCGGTGCCCAGTGTCCCGGCGACCTGGATGAACACCTCCTGGCGTATGTCGGGGATGGGCGCTGTGCTTACGTTCTTCAATCCTGCCCTCGGGGGGGTGGTCTTGTTCCTCAGTCCCGTCAACATCACCGGTGAACCCTACACACACCACGGCACTCTGCGCCATTTCATGCCAGTGTCGTTTGCCGATGGCCACAAGTCCGCAATCCTTTGGACGCCCGGGTGTAAAACGATTACCGAGCGGGGTGGTGCGGCGGTCTGCGCCAAGGCGCTGGATGCCAAGAATGGTTTGCCAAAGCGAGGGGGGCTGCTGCAACAAATGGTGGATAACGCCCACCACAAGATGGTCGTCAGCTACATCCCGCATTGCTGGGCCTCCTTGCGCCGTGCGCAAGAGGCTCTGCAGGAGGGGCGCACCCTGGTGACTTCGACTGAGTATGATCGGGTCCATGAAGCGCTACAGGACTTCGAGACACAGTTGAGAGAAAAGGAGGTGGCGGCACGCGGTTCTGTCAGGGAACACCAGATCGTAGGTCCGCTGCGCGCTGAAATCGGCAGGTTGCAAGAGACCGCCGCGCGCCTGAAAGACCTGAGCGAAGAACGTGTCACCAAGGCGAAGGTATACGGACGGGTTGCAGATCAGCCCGAGGTATTGGCGATGAGTCTGGACCGCTGGCTAGCGCACTCCTTCAATCGCACGCAGGAACAACTCGCGATGGCGCCGCCAGATGCCGACAGCAACGATCGTGCGATTGCTGCTTTGGTCGGCGGCCACGTCCCGGGCACCACCTTCAATCTGGACATCGATGCAATAGGGTAGAACGGAGCAACAAGGGGGGCTTCCCAATTGCCCCCCTGCCGGTCTCGCGCTCAATGAGCCACAGCAGCCTTGGCTATCTCCGTGCGGCTTGCCAGATTCAAGCCCGTGATACGACAAGGTTCGAACCGCGGCCTTATGCGCTCGCCTGGTCGAGGCAGGGGCGGGCGCCCAGGACCCGACACCGCCAGGCAAACGGATTGATGCCTTCGCTGTGGGTGAAGATGTGGCAGAAGTGCGCCTGGTCGCAGAAGCCGCATTCCAGGCTGATCTGCGTCAGGGTCAGGTGGGTGTTGCGGATCAGTTGCTTGGCCCGGGCGATGCGCTGGCAGCGAATCCACTCCTGGGGGGACAGGCCGGTGCTGCACTTGAAGGCGCGGGAGAAATGGCTGCGGGACAGGGCGCAGGCGCGGGCGAGTTCGGTGACTTCCAGGGTGTCGCTCAGGCCGTCGAGGATCATTTGCTTGACCAGGCTTTCGCGCCAGGGAGAAAGGCCGCCGGGGGTGGTTTTTCGGGTTTGCGGGGCGGGTGCCCTGACGGCGTTGTGCTGAGCGTGGGCCATGACGAAATTCCGTGTCGGTGGGCATGCGCCGGCGCACCGCGGGGTGGGTCGGGCGCTTCCCGATTTAGAAAACAGGTCTGCGCAGAGGGCTTCATTCTTGGTGGCGGGGCGGGGGCTTGCGAGTTAAACGTTGTTAATTCCGCTCAGCCGCAAGTTGCGTATTCGCGGCAACTGAGCACATGCCTGCAATTTTCGCGGTGCGCTGGCGGTGCATGATCGACCGGGTGCGGCTGGCTCGGGAGTGGCCGTTTTTCTGACTCGATCGAAAAGGTGAAGGCATGACGCATTCTCTGGTTTGCACGCTACGCGGAGCAGCCCTGGCATTGGCCCTGACATCGCTTGGCGCCCAGGCGCAGGCACCGGTCCAGGGCACCCAGGTACCCGGTTACTACCGCCTGGCGGTGGGCGACTACGAAGTGACGGCGCTGTTCGATGGCTACAACGACCTGTCGCCGAAGCTGCTCCAGGGCATGACCCAGGGCCAGATCCGCGCCTTGCTGGCCCGTCGCTCGATCGAGACCCCGGGGGTACAGACCGCCTTCAACGCTTTCCTGGTCAACACCGGCAAGCAACTGATCCTGGTGGACACCGGCGCCGGCCAGTGCATCGGCGCCACCGCCGGCATGCTCACGGCGAACATGCAGGCCGCCGGTTATCGCCCGGAGCAGGTCGACGCCATCCTGCTCACCCACCTGCACCTGGACCATGTGTGCGGGCTGGTGGATGGCCAGCAGCAACCGCTGTTCGCCAACGCCACGGTCTACGCCGCCCAGGCCGAAGCCGATTACTGGCTCGATCCGCAGGCGCTGGCTAAGGCGCCCGCCGGTGCCCGGGAGTTCTTCAAGATCGCCCAGGACTCCACCGCCCCGTACCGCGCCGCCGGACGCTTCAAGACCTTCGCCAGCGGCCAGTCGCCGGTGCCGGGCGTCGAGGCCCGGCTGGAGGCCGGGCATACCCCGGGCAGCACCACCTACCGCTTTACCTCCCAGGGCCAGAGCATCCTGTTCATGGGCGACCTGGTGCATAACCTGGCGGTGCAGTTCGAGCATCCGGAAGTGTCGATCCGTTTCGACGTCGACGACCGGCAGGCGATCAAGAGCCGGGCCAAGGTCTTCAGCGAGGCGGCCAGCAGCAAGACCTGGGTGACCGCGGCGCACCTGCCGTTCCCGGGCGTGGGCCATATCGCCGCGGTGGGCGGGCATTTCCAGTGGGTGCCGGCCGAGTACGGGCCTTACCAGCGGGCGGCCAGGGTGCCGATGATCGAGTGACGTGCGCTGGCTGAACACACAAGGGGACCGTACCGATGAACCGTAACGATCTGCGCCGCATCGACATGAACCTGTTGGTGATTTTTGAAGCCCTGATGTTCGAAAAGAACCTGACCCGGGTCGCCGAAAAACTGTTCATGGGCCAGCCCGCGGTGAGCGCCGCGCTGGGCCGCCTGCGCGACCTGTTCGACGATCCGCTGCTGTTGCGCAACGGTCGCGGCATGGAGCCGACGGCCCGGGCATTGGTGATCCTCAAGGAGCTGCAACCGGCGATGGACGCGATCTCGGGCGCGGTCAGCCGAGCCAAGGAATTCGACCCGGCGACCAGCTGCGACCTGTTTCGCATCGGCCTCTCGGACGATGCCGAGTTCGGTCTATTTCCGCCGCTGTTGAGCCAGTTACGCGAGGAGGCCCCGGGCATAGTCGTGGTGGTGCGCCGGGCCAACTACCTGTTGATGCCGGCCTTGCTGGCCTCGGGGGAGATCTCGGTGGGGGTCAGCTACACCACCGAGTTGCCGGCCAATGCCAAGCGCAAGAAGCTGCGGGACATCGGTTGCAAGGTGCTGCGCGGCGACAACCGGCCCGAACCCTTGACCCTCGATGAATACTGCCGGCGGCCCCACGCCATGGTGTCGTTCTCCGGCGACCTGAGCGGCAATATCGACCTCGACCTGGCCAAGGTCGGGCGCACCCGCCGCGTGGTCCTGGGCGTGCCGCAGTTCAGCGGTCTGCGGGCCTTGCTCGCCGGCACTGAGATGATCGCCACCGTGCCCGACTACGCGGCCTGTGCCCTGGTCGAAGGCTGCGCCTTGCGCGCCGAGGACCCGCCGTTCGCCATCGAGGCGGCGCAGCTGTCCATGGCCTGGAGCGGGGTGCATGACAACGATCCGGCCGAGCGCTGGTTGCGCTCGCGAATCGCCCAGTTCATGTCCGAGCCCTTGAAGATCCACGCGGCCTAGGTGCGGGCGGTCGATCCGGACCCTGCGGCAAGAGAGCACATACATTCAATTTTTCCCGCCCGCGCAGCGGCACCATGCAATCTCGGCGGCGATGCCGGGGATCTTTCAAATTGTGCGAGTGCGCCAATGAACGCTTCACCATGGGATGAACGAGCCCGGGATCTCGGGCTGTTGTTTTTGCGGGTCAGCGCCGGGTTGTTTCTGCTGTGGGTGCACGGCCTGCCGAAACTGCTCGACTACAGCGCGGAACTGCAACGCATCGAAGACCCGTTCCGGCTGGGCGCCAACCTGACGCTGATGTTGGCGATTTTCGCCGAGGTGCTGTGCCCGTTGCTGATTGTCGCCGGGGTGGTGGTGCGCCTGGCGTGCCTGCCGATCCTCGCGGTGCTGCTGGTGGCACTGCTGGTGGTGCACCCGCAATGGAGCCTGGCCGAAGGCCAGTTCGCCTGGCTGCTGTTGATCCTGTTCAGCAGCATTCTTATCGCCGGCCCGGGACGGCTGGCCCTCAATGATCGTTTCGCCGGAGCCTTGCGTTATGTCTGATTCCAATCGCCTCGAAGCCACTGCGCGGCCGGACTCCGATGAGGTCGTGACGCTGATCGTCAAGCACCGGGTCAAGGCTGGCCTGGAAGCGCCCTATGAAGCCTGGTTGCGGCGCATTGTCGGGGTTGCCGGACAGTACGCGGGGCATCTGGGCGTGGACGTGATTCGCGGCAAGAGCGGCGGCCTCGACCTGTTCACCTGCGTGCTGCGCTTTTGCTCCACCGAGGCGATGCAGCGCTGGCTCGACTCGCCGCAACGTCGGGCACTGGTGGACGAAGCCGCGCCGATGCTGGCCGACGGCGACCTGACCGAAGTCCACCCGGTCCATGAATTCTGGTTTTCCATCCAGACCGACACCGCTTCGCCACCGCCACGGTGGAAACAGGCGCTGTTGACTATGCTGGTAATTCTGCCGCACACCCTGCTGGTGCCGCTGATCTGGGGGCCTGTGCTGCAACTGAATGCCTGGCTTGGCAATTACGTGGTCGCCACTTTTCTGATCACCCTGACCATCGTGCTGTCGGTGGTCTATCTGTTCATGCCCCTGGCGACCCGGCTGTTCGCCCCCTGGTTGCAAGCCTCTGCCACCGATCGACACCTGGAGCCCGGCCATGGCCAATAACGATGACCCGACCGATCCGCTGCGCCGCCGCTTGCTCGCAGCCGGGTCCTTGCTCAGCGCCGCGGCGGCTTTCTGGCCGCGCCTGTCCCTTGCCTCTTCCCATTCAGAAGGACATCCGATGAACGCCGATCTGATTCTGTTCAATGGTCAATTCCATACCGTCGACCGCGAGAAGCCCCGCGCCAGCGCGGTTGCCATCAGCCAGGGGCGCTTCGTCGCCGTGGGCACCGATGCCGAGGCCATGGCCCTGCGCGGCAGCGCCACCCAGGTCATCGACCTCAAGGGCCGCACGGTGATCCCCGGCCTCAACGACTCGCACCTGCACCTGATCCGCGGCGGCCTGAACTACAACCTGGAGCTGCGCTGGGAAGGCGTGCCGTCGCTGGCCGACGCCCTGCGCATGCTCAAGGACCAGGCCGACCGCACGCCAACCCCGCAGTGGGTGCGGGTGGTGGGCGGCTGGAACGAATTCCAGTTCGCCGAAAAACGCATGCCGACCCTGGAAGAACTCAACCAGGCGGCGCCGGACACCCCGGTGTTCGTCCTGCACCTGTACGACCGCGCCTTGCTCAACCGCGCGGCCCTGCGTGTTGCCGGCTACACCCGCAACACGCCGAACCCGCCGGGCGGCGAGATCGTCCGCGACAGCAACGGCGAGCCCACCGGCATGCTGGTGGCGCGGCCGAACGCGATGATCCTTTATTCGACCCTGGCCAAGGGGCCGAAGCTGCCGCTGGAATACCAGGTCAACTCGACCCGTCAGTTCATGCGCGAACTCAATCGCCTGGGCCTGACCAGCGCCATCGATGCCGGCGGCGGTTTCCAGAACTACCCGGACGACTACGCGGTGATCGAGCAACTGGCCCGGGAGCAGCAGTTGACGGTGCGCATTGCCTACAACCTGTTCACCCAGAAGCCCAAGGAAGAACTCACCGACTTCAAGAACTGGACCGGCAGCGTCAAGCTGCACCAGGGCGACGACTTCCTGCGCCACAACGGCGCCGGGGAAATGCTGGTGTTCTCCGCCGCCGACTTCGAGGACTTCCTCGAACCGCGTCCGGACCTGCCGCAGACCATGGAGCAGGAGCTGGAGCCGGTGGTACGGCATCTGGTGGAACAGCGCTGGCCGTTCCGCCTGCACGCCACCTACGACGAATCGATCTCGCGCATGCTCGACGTGTTCGAGAAGGTCAACCGCGACATTCCATTCAATGGCCTGCCGTGGTTCTTCGACCACGCCGAAACCATTACGCCGAAAAACATCGAGCGGGTGAGGGCCCTTGGTGGCGGCATCGCGATCCAGGACCGCATGGCGTTCCAGGGCGAATACTTCGTCGATCGCTACGGCGCCAAGGCCGCCGAACAGACCCCGCCGATCAAGCGCATGCTGGCCGAAGGCGTGCCGGTGGGCGCCGGCACCGACGCTACCCGGGTCTCCAGCTACAACCCCTGGACGTCCCTGTACTGGATGGTCAGCGGCAAGACCGTGGGCGGCATGGAGCTGCATGCCGAAGGCCTGCCGCGGCAGACCGCGCTGGAACTGTTCACCCATGGCAGCGCCTGGTTCTCCTCGGAGCAGGGCAAGAAGGGCCAGATCAAGGTCGGCCAGCTGGCGGACCTGGCGGCCCTGTCCGCGGACTTCTTCAGCGTCGAAGAAGAAGCCATCAAGTGGATCGAGTCGGTGCTGACCGTGGTCGACGGCAAGGTGGTGTACGCCGCCGGCGACTTCTCCAAGCTTTCGCCACCGATGGTGCCGGTGCTGCCGGACTGGTCGCCGGTGGTCAAGGTGCCGGGGCACTGGCGTCCGACTTCGCCGCTGGTGGCTCAGGTGCACCAGTGCAGCGGCCCGTGCGCGGTGCACTCCCACAGCCACGAGCGGGCGCGCCTGTCGAATGTGCCGGTCAGTGACTTCCAGGGTTTCTGGGGCGCCTTCGGCTGCTCGTGCTTTGCCTTCTGACGATCCACAACAGTGCCGGCCACAGTGGCCGGCGCCCATAGCGACATCCATCCACCTAGGAGTTTCACATGAGCAACGTACCCTACAAACGTCTGGACATTAATGACGCCGTTGTCTTGTTGGTCGACCACCAGACCGGCCTGATCTCGCTGGTCCAGGATTTCTCGCCCAACGAGTTCAAGAACAACGTGCTGGCCCTGGCCGACTGCGCCAAGTTCTTCAAGCTGCCGACCATTCTCACCACCAGCTTCGAATCCGGCCCGAACGGCCCGCTGGTGCCCGAGCTGAAACAGATGTTCCCGGATGCGCCCTACATCGCTCGCCCAGGCCAGATCAATGCCTGGGACAACGAAGACTTCGTCAAGGCGATCAAGGCCACCGGCCGCAAGCAACTGATCATCGCCGGCGTGGTGACCGACGTCTGCGTGGCGTTCCCGACCCTGTGCGCACTGGAAGAAGGTTTTGACGTGTTCGTCGTGACCGACGCCTCCGGCACCTTCAACGAGGTGGTGCAACAGGCTGCCTGGGCCCGCATGGCCGCCGCCGGCGCGCAACTGGTCAACTGGTTCTCCGTGGCGTGCGAGTTGCAGCGCGACTGGCGCAACGACATGGAAGGCCTGGCCAACCTGCTGTCGCAGCGTATCCCGAACTACCGCAACCTGATGAACAGCTACTCGGCGTTCACTGCCAAATAAGCTTCGCGTCATCGCTGAGCTGAAAAAATGCCCGCCATTGTGCGGGCATTTTTTTGCCTCGCGGACAGCGCGATCCCTGTAGCCGCTGCCGCAGGCTGCGATCGGCGGCGCAGCCGTCGTAAAACCAGGTGATGTGGTTTTCCAGGTAGATCGCGGACTCAGGTTTTGCGGCAACTGCGTTGCCGTTCACAGCCTCGCAAGCTCGGCAGCGGCTACACAGGCATCGCGGTCCCTGTAGCCGCTGCCGCAGGCTGCGATCGGCGGCACAGCCGTCGTAAAACCAGGCGATGTGGTTTTCCAGGTGGAATGAGGTGCCGGAACGCGAAAAAGCCGCTATAAAGCGTTCAGCTGTCAACCAGAGAGTGACAATGAACCCGTTCGAAGACATGCGTATTTTTTGCCAGGTCATGGACGCCGGCAGCTTCACCGCGGCGGCGGATCAGCTGGGCCTGTCCAAGCAGTTCGTCAGCCGGCGCCTGATGCAGCTGGAAGAGCGCCTGGGCGTGCGCCTGCTCAATCGCTCGACCCGACGCCTGGACGTGACGCCCCTGGGCCAGAGCTACTACGAGTCGGCCCTGCGCCTGCTCAGCGAAGTCGAACAGGTGGAGCAGGGCATCGCCGGCCAGACCGTCGAACCCCGGGGCACCATTCGCCTGAGCGCGCCGCTGTCGTTCGCCATGGCCCATCTGGGGGAGCTGTTGCCGCTGTTCCTGCGGCGCTATCGCGATGTCGCGGTCGAGGTCGATCTCAGCGACCGGCCGGTGGACTTGCTCGGCGAGGGCTACGACCTGGCCTTGCGCATCGGCGTGCTGGAAGACTCGACGCTGATCGCCCGGCGCATCGCTTCGATCCAGCGGGTGTATTGCGCCAGCCCGGCGTACCTGGCCGAGCGCGGCACCCCGCTCAGGCCCGAGGAGTTGCCGGGCCACGACTGCCTGCCTTACGGCCACGGTCGCCAGGTGCAGTGGCGTTTCGAAGGGCAGGGCCACAAGCCCTTGCTGCTCAACGTCACCGGCAGGATGCGGGTCAACAACGGCGAATTGCTCAAGGACGCGGCCATCGCCGGCATGGGCATTACCTACCTGCCGACCTTCATCGTCGAAGCGGCACTGAAGGACGGGCGGCTGGTATCGGTGTTGGACGGCTTTGAGCCCGAGCCCCTGGCCTTGTCGGCGGTCTACCCGCAGCACCGCCAGGGTTCGCGGCCGGTGCAGGTGTTTATCGAGTTCTTGCGCGAACAGTTGAATCGCGGCGTGGCGTCGGGAACACGATAAGCGCTAGGAATGCAGTGCGTTAGCGGGGGCAGTCCGGTGCGGCTGCCTGTTCATCCCCGCCCGAACGCCACCGGCTCTCCCAACAATGCCTTTTGCCGCCAGGCGGGTGCGCTGGTGGGGAACAGCACCTCGGTCGGCCGCAAACGCGCGATGCCGCAGGCCGCGGCGATTCGCTGGCGTTGCTGGCCGCGGACAAGCGCTTGCCGATAACTGCTTTCGCTCTGTCGCAGCCCCAGCACATAACCCACGCCCGCCTGGAAACCGCCTGCATGGGCTTGCCACCAGGCGGCGATCAACCGCGGGTCGGGCCACGGCAGGTTCTCATCGGGGTCCATGGCGACATTGGAGTCCTTAGGGTCGTCGTTCGGGCCGGCATCGAAATCCGGCAGGTCCTGCAATTCCAGGTCGAGCAGCGCCAGGTCCGCGCCAGTCATCAGGCTGAAGGCCTCGCCAGCGACGCGGGCATGCGGCAGGTCGCTCATCTGCTGGATCAGCCAGGGCACACTGACCGGATCGCCCAACAGCCCGACGGCCTGGATGCCGATGCGCCGCTGCCCGGGGTTCTGCATCAACTGGCGGATCCAGGCGATGCTGTACTCGCGCTTTTGCCAGGCCAGCCATACGCAGAGCGCGCGGTACTGGAATTCGCCCGCTTGCTCGGCGAACTGGCGCAGTGGCTCCAAAGCTTCCTCGTCGCCCATCTGCGCGGTGGCCCAGTTGGCCCAGAAGCGTGGGGCTGCCTCCTGATGCTGGCGGTGGGCACGAATAGCCGGCATCAGGTCACGACGGCGCAACTCGCCGGCAGTACGGGCGGCCCGCGCCAGCACGCCGGGGTCGGCATGGGACAGCCCGGCCAGCAGGGCGGGGCCGGGATCGTGACGGTGCATGCCACAGGCGGCCAGGCCGAGGCGGCGGAACAAGGGCTCGGGGGAGGCGAGCATGCGCTCGATCCAGGGCGATACCCGCTCCCAGTCGAGCCAACCCAAGGCCGCGGCCATAAAGCGCTCGCTGCCCGTATGCAGGCGTACATGCTCGACCAGGATGCCCATGGCTGTCGCATTGTTTGTCTCGAAGGACAGCACCGTGGCGGCAAATACCTCGCCTCGTGCGTTGGGGCTCAGTTGCTGCGACAAGGCCTCCAGTCCGGGCAAACCCGCTATGCGCAGACCATCCAGATGGGCTTCGATGCGGTTGTCCAGGGTGGTCAAGTGCTTGAGGTCATAGTGGGGCGCTCGCACGGCGTAGTCGCGCAGGCCGGCGAGGAAAGATGCTTCATCCACGTATTGATTAAGAATCCCCTTTATTGTAAGGCGAACATCTATCACGGGTTGGCAACCTGTATCCAAGTTATAGCGTCATCACTGTATGCAATATCCTGCAAGCCGACTGACCAAATGCGGCCATCAGCAGAGTCAAGATATGCTGTGCTTACGTTTATATCGAGGTCTAATTTCTCAATATCATCGCCTACAATTTTGAATATCCCATCGTAACTGGAGATGTAAATGGAACCACAAAAGTAAGTCATGCCCCAAAAATCACTTTTCGTAAGGTCTTGTTCTATTACCTCCCATGCATTGTCACGCCCGCGAATGATTGTTCCCGCCATTCCACAGATGTATACATAGCCATCACCCGCACATTCAATTGCGTTAAGCACCACATTAGTCGGGCTATGCTCTTGCATCCAGTGCTTCCCATTATAGCGCCAGATTTCCCCTAAATATCCTGCACAATATATGTCCTCTTCAGAAAACCCATCGATGCAATTGAAGCCTATGGCATATTCGCGCCGATCTCTTCCTAGAAATACGCCATTATCAATTCGAAGCCATATTTTTTCGTTAGATTTTTTGTATACATGCCTGCCCATGCCTGCTAAGTAAATTTCACCATTGATAACTCTCATTGCTCTAAGCGTTAACAAATCACTCGGACCATCATCAGAGGGATCCACTTGCTCCTCAGATAGCCCTGGCAGATTAAGGGTTAATATTTTTCCATCAACACCCATGGCTAGTATTTTTTTCCCATCCTCAAGAACTATTGCTCCCCTTATAGCCGTATCCAGCGTCTTTTTTCCCCACTTCTCATCGGCATAGCGAAAAACTATCGAGTGGTCCGTATTTTGGTCTGCTAACTCATCGTCAACTGCCATTATGACAACGTAATTCTTTCTAAATGCGGTGACTCCTGTGAAACTTCTGGCGCGTTGTTGGTACATGGCGATTACCCTGTCTAGATTGGTTGCTTATTACATGTCATCGTCTTCGCTTATACGTTTTAAGGCATCGGACCTTTGTTCTGCTTTCAACGGTTGTCTTCGCGTTGGTGAGTGGCATTTTTTTTTGGGATCTTTCCCGTAAAAGTGATCCAATTGTGACTCTATACAGCTAGGCGAGCACTCACTATCAGGATTGGCGTCTTTGTGAGATTGGAGCGCGATTTCTTTTGCCTTGGCATAAGTTAATTCTTTGCCTATCAGCGTTTCCTCTATAACACCGCGTGTGCCATGTGCAACTCCATGTTTACCTTCATAGCGTGAACGGTTGGCGCACATTGTTGGAGCGCCGTTATAAGCGCCTCCAGGCTTGCTTGAAATATGAGAAAAATTAGGCATCAAAACACCCCCAGGGCGCACCCAGTGATCCTCAATCAAATGATCGCCTGTGTTCTCCGGACTGCAGCACATTTCTTTGTCTTTGCCCTTGGGCACAAGTATGCACCGCATGGCAGTTTTACAGTCGTCTGAGCAATCAACGTGGTGCTTTCTTTCGCCAACTTGCTTTGATTTTGAGTCTTTGCAGGCAGTCTGCATCTTCTCTGTATCTTTCTTACAGTTGGGAGGGTCTCCGAACGCCGTGGCGTCCTGATAGAGCCAGGGCGCTGTATTAGAATTTGAGCCGTGGTTATGAGTAGTCATATCCATATTCCTGACCACATTCTCCCCCTCGAACTTCACATCCATGGACCAGGAAGTGAAGTACACCTTGCCTTTGATCTTGCTGGTGATGATGCCCTTTTTCGGCGCGCAACCGGCCTCGTCGCCATAGCTGGTCTTGAAGTAACTCTTGTCCTTGAGCATCACCTCTTTGCGGGTGATCTTGACCGTTCGTGTGCCCCTGGTGGTGTCCTTGGCCATGCCCGTATTGGGATAGGGAATGGGTACTCCCGTCGGAGTCGGCGGCGCCTGAGGCGGGGTGAAGCAGACATCGGGGAAACAGGCGATGGATTTCCCAGCCGCCGCCTTGCAGGAAACTTCCATATTGTTGGCATACACCTCATTCGCCATCACGCAGCCCTCACAGTCTGATAACTGAGCAACGCGGCGGCGCGTTGGCCGGCGTCGTTGCCGAGGTGGCAGAAGATGTTCGGGCCTTCGCCGTAGCCCTTGCGGCTGGCGGCCAGGGCCACGGCGAGCATCGCCGGGCCGATGGCGGCGCCGGTCTCGCCGATGCAGTCGGCGGGGTGCCAGAGGTGGAAGAATTCCTTGCGCACCCGCAGGGTGCGGCTCAGGGCCAGGGAGGCTTCCTTGAAGTAGTACTGCTCGCCGGAGATATCGGTCAGGCGGTAGTCCATCTGCTCCAGCCCGCAGCCGGCTTCGCTCAGGGCCGCGCGCACGGCCTGGGTCAGGCCGTCGGCGCGCAGCGGAATGTCTTCGGCCCCCACCGTGGCCTTCTCCACACCGAACCCCAGGCCGATGCAGGCCAGTTGCGGTGTTGCGCTGGCGGTCGGGGCGTTGACCACCACGGCGGCGGCGCCTTCGCCGGGGATAAAACCGTTGGAGTTCTGGCTGGTGAGCAGGCGTTCGCGCTCTTCGAAAGCGGCCAGGGTCGGCCCGCTGAGGAAGGAGTCGACGCCGGCGATCAGCACGTGGCGATGGCCTTGCTGGTAAATCAGTTTGCGCGCATTGAGCAGGGCGACCGCGCCGCTGACCCGGCCACGGGCAATGACATTGGAGCTGCCATGAAAACGCACGCCCAGCTCATGCTCGATGTCGTGCAGCAGGCCCAGGTCCAGGCCGTCGAGCCGGCCGGGGCGGTCGGCCTCCGCCACCCCGAGCAGCAGCGGGGTTTTCTCCGGGTCGACGCCCGGCGTGCCCTGCAGCGCCTCGGCGATGGCCCGCGCGGCCATCTTGATCAGCTTGCTGCGCCCGCGCCAGGGCTGTTCCAGGGGCACGCTGGCAGCGATCAGCCATTCGCCGCCGCGGTCGATAAAGCGGGTCTCCTGGAAGTTGTCGATGGCGCAACGGATCGCCGCGCAGCTCGCGGGGGCGCTAAGGCCAACGGCGCTGACCATGCCGGAGCCGATGATGCACAGTGCGGTCATCAGGGCGTCTCCTCGGGTGTGCGTTTGGCTTTCACCAGGGCCGACAGCGACGGATAGTAATCCTTGCCCAGTTCGCGGGCGCGCCACCAGCCCGTGGACATAGTGCCGACCAGCACCTGAGCGATCTCGAACAGGTTGCGTTGTAGCGGACGGGAGACACGCCAGGTCAACTGCACCTGGCACGTGTCGGTGTCGATCAGCAGGGTGTCGATCACCGCTTGCACAGTCTCGTGACCGCCTTTTTTCAGAAAGAAGGTCACCGGCACCTCCATCTGGGGAATGCGAAAGCCCGCGCGCTCCTGGGGCGTGAGGTTGAGCAACAGCACATCCTCGCCGCCGCGCAGGTAGTGGGTCTGCTGATCGTCGGGGGCCGCCTGAAAGTAGCGCTGGTCGAAATCCGCCGGCAGAAACGGAAAGCAGTCGGCCAGCCAGGCCTCGTCGTAGGTGCCGGCGAAGCGGGCGCGTTGTGGCCAGCCACGGCCGAGGGGGCCGAGGGCCATGGGGCGAAAGTTGCCAGAGGGACTGTCGATCGGTTTGCCCAGCTCCTCGGTGCTCGGCATCGGCATGCCGACGATGTCGGCACTGTCGGCGCTGCGCGGGTACCAGCCACAACCGGTCGGATTGTCCAGGTAGCAGTGGCGCAATTGGGGGTCGTTGGCGATCGGATGGCTGCCGCCAAACGCCCGGGCGTAGGAGATGTCCTGCTCGGTAAACGGCTGGGGCAAGCCGGGAGCAACGCCCAACAGCCCCGATTGCCATTGCCGTGGACCGAGGACGGAAAAAGCCTTGCTCATCTGCCCGACGCGAATGCCCGCGGTCAGTTGCGTCACGGGGCGCCCACCTGGGGCGTAGGCCTTGCCGCGGACCAGGACATCGCAGCATGGCTTGACCGGGGCGAAGTCCATTTCCTGCAGTGGCGCGCTGAGACCGGGCTCGCCGAGGAAGGTGTCGGCCATCAGCAGCGGTTGCTGGGTGTCGGCGAGGGTGGCCGCGCGGCCGTCCAGGGGCAGGTTGAACGTGCCCTTGGCCACCACCACCAGGGATTCGCGGCCATCGGGCGCCAGGCCCTGGGTATAGGCGGCAAGCAGTTGGCTGGCGTTGAGCAGTTCCATAGGCCGGATACCTGTCTAGTTGATCTGCACCGAACCGCCCTTGATGCGGTTGACCCCGCTGGAGCGGCTGGACAGGTAGGCGCCCTGGATGATCACTTTGCCCGCGCGGGTCAGGGTGATGCTGGCCTTGCCACAACGCAGCACGATCTCGCGTTCGGCGCTCAGTTCCAGGCACTGCTCGTCCAGCCGCACGCTGGCGACGGGCTCGGGCGAGGCATCCGTGCCGAGCAACCGGCCGATCACCAATGGGCAGGCCGGGTCGCCGCCTTCGAACATCAGCGCGACCTGGCCGCCGATATCCGCAAGCTCCAGCCGCGCGGTGCAGCGGGCAACGACGCCGCTGCCCTCCGGGCAACCCGGGTAAACGACCCTGGGCGCACTGGCGTGCGGTAGCTCGAGCAGGGTGCCGATGACCACTGCATCGATGCGGGCTTGCATGGGTAGCGGGTGTTGAACCGTCATATACATACCTCCACTGTGCTGGCTCTGTACGAAAAGTGGCTGCGCGCTGGGCGCCTTCGGCGCTACGCGGGCCATGCTGCGTTAAAAACAGGCTTGCCTAACCTTCGCTCGCCGACTTTTCGTACAGACCCTAGTTCTGCAGGATCTTCTGGCCCTTGACCACCACGTTCCGGTTGGCCTTGATGTTGATGGCGCCGGAGCCGTCGATGGTGATGTCCTTGCCGCGAATCATGATGGTGCCGTCCTTCTTCATGGTGATGCTGGCCGCGCCCGTGGTCAGGGTGATGGAGTCGCCGGCGGTGAGGGAGAAGTTCTTGCCGACGTCCAGGCTGTCGTTCTGCTGGATGTTGGTGGTGCGGTTCTGGGATACGTCGCGGGATTCGTTCTGGCCGATCTGGGTGCTCTGGTTGCCGTTGATCTCGATACCTTCGTTGCCCTTGACCGTTTCGTTGCGGTTGCCGGTGATGTCGATGGTCTCGTTGCCGCCCACGTCCTCGGTGCGGTTGCTGACGATGCTGATGGTTTCGTTGGCACCGACCTTTTCCGTGCGGTCCGCGCCTATGGTGATGGTCTCGTTGTTGCCCACCTTCTCGGTGCGGTTGGCGCCGATGGTGATTTTCTCGTCGCTGCCGACATCCTCGGTACGGTTCACACCGATGGAGATGGTCTCGTTATTGCCGACCTTTTCCTTGCGGTCCACGCCGATGGTGATGGTTTCGTTGTTATCGACGGTTTCGGTGCGGTCGTGTTTGACGTGCACGGTCTCGTCGTTGTCGATGGTCTTGCTGCGGTCGTGGCCGACCCAGTGGGTCTCGTCGTTCTCGACCTCGATGTCCTGGTTCTTCTCGGCGTGGATGAACAACTGCTCCGCACCCTTTTTGTCCTCCATGCGGATTTCATTGAAGTTGGCGGGCGAGCCCTCCTTGCTCGAGCGGCTTTTCACCCCGCTCTGGGTGGCATTGGCCGGCAGTTCGTAGGGCACGGTCTGTTCGGCGTTATAGACCCGGCCGGTGATGATCGGGCGATCCGGGTCGCCTTCGAGAAAACCGACTATCACTTCCTGGCCGATCCGCGGGATCTGCACCGACCCCCAGTTCTTGCCGGCCCAGGCCTGCGACACGCGCATCCAGCAGGAGCTGTTCTCGTTGGATTGGTCGTGGCGATCCCAATAGAAATGCACCTTGACCCGGCCATACTGGTCGGTCCAGATCTCCTCGCCAGCGGGGCCTACCACCCTGGCGGTCTGCGGCCCGCGGACAATCGGCAGGGGGGTCAGGGGCAGGGGGCGGAAGGCCTGGCTGGCATCCATGCAGTCCAGTTCGCTGGTGAACTGCTCGGCCAGGTCCAGTTGCCCGCTTTCATAAAGCTCCTGGCGGATCTGGTAGCGGGCGACCACCACCAGGTATTCGCGATTCTGGTCGGCGCGCTCGTAGCCGGTCAGCTTGAACAGATGCCCGCAGCCCAGGCCACGCGCACGACCGCGCAACTGCACGCGCTCGAACTGGCTGTGAATGGCCTGGATGCGGGTGCGTGCGTAATGCTCGCCATCCTTGCTCTGGACGTATTCGCCCGGGTAGTCGTAGAGCGGATGGTCGCCGTTGCTGTGGCTGCGCGACACGCTGGAGCGCACTTCGAGGCTGGCACCGGGGCGCTGGAAGTCGTAGTCGTTCAACGCCAGCGAGCCCGGCTGGACTTCCCGCGCCAGTTGCCAGTCGTAGAAGTGGTCGCGCTCGCGCATCTGCTGATCGGGCGGGTAGAAGGGCACCGAGGCGTAGTCGGCCACCGTCGAGTGGGCGCCGTAGGCGTCGGCCAGCACCAACACGTGACGCGCTTTCTCATGGCGGAAGTAGTAGTAGATGCCTTCCTGCTCCATCAGCCGGCTGATGAAGTCGAAGCTGGTTTCGCGGTATTGCACGCAGTATTCCCACTCGCGGTAACTGCCGCTCAGGTTGTCTTCGAAATCGGAGAAGCCGAGGTCGCGGAACACCTGCTTGATGATGTCCGGCACTGTCTTGTTCTGGAAAATCCGGCAGTCCGAGGTGCGCGTGAGCAGCCAGAACCAGGGCCGCAGGCTGACCCGATAACCGGCGAACTGGCCGTGGCCGGTCAGTTGCCGGCAGCCGCAGGCAATACCGTGGAAATAGCGTTTGCCGCCGCCGTGCAGCTCCAGGGTCAGGCCCATCGGCTTGCCCAGTAACTGGTCGAACTTGATCGCCCGGTCTTCGGAGGTGAGGTCCAGTTCGTAATGGAACAATCGCCCCAGCTCCTCGCTGCCTTCCATGCCCTGCAGCAGCAGAACCTCGCCGCCGAGGGGGCTGTCGACCTGCACCAGGCGGGTGCTTTGCGTGATTGCCATAAACGGCTTCCTCCGGCTCGCGTTCGGGCGTCAGTCGGTTGTCTCGCCAACATGCGGGTCGAATGCGTAATGCAGCGCATTGTCCCGTTGGCTGATGCGCACGCCCGCCAGCGGCTTGCCCTCGAGCATGCGGGTGAGAAACTCCCGGCTCATATCCGGCAACAGGGTATTGGTCAGGATGGCGTCGATCATCCGTCCGCCGCTCTCGATCTCGGTGCAGCGCGAGACGATCAGGTCGACCACGCTGTCGTCGTAGGCGAAGGGCACCTTGTGCCCGCTTTCCACGCGCTGCTTGATCCGCTCCAGTTGCAGGCGGGTGATGGCTTTGAGCATCTCGTCGCTCAGCGGATAGTAGGGGACGGTCACCAGGCGCCCGAGCAGGGCCGGCGGGAACACCTGGAGCAATGGCTCGCGCAGCGCCTTGGCAATGGCATCGGGATCGGGCAGCCGTTGCGGGTCGCGGCACAGGCTGGCGATCATCTCGGTGCCGGCATTGGTGGTGAGCAGGATCAGGCAGTTCTTGAAATCGATCAGGCGGCCTTCGCCGTCCTCCATCACCCCCTTGTCGAACACCTGGAAGAAGATTTCGTGCACGTCCGGGTGGGCCTTTTCCACCTCGTCCAGCAACACCACGCTGTAGGGTTTGCGCCGCACCGCCTCGGTCAGCACGCCGCCTTCGCCGTAACCGACATAGCCGGGCGGGGCGCCCTTGAGGGTGGAGACGGTGTGCGCCTCCTGGAACTCGCTCATGTTGATGGTGATGATGTTCTGCTCGCCACCGTACAGGGCCTCGGCCAGGGCCAGGGCGGTTTCGGTCTTGCCCACGCCCGAGGTGCCGGCGAGGAGGAATACGCCAATCGGTTTGCTGGGGTTGTCCAGCCCGGCGCGCGAGGTCTGGATGCGCTTGGCGATCATCGCCAGGGCATGGTCCTGGCCGATGATGCGTTTTTTCATGTGCTCGTCGAGCCTGAGCACGGTGTCGATTTCGTTGCGCGCCATGCGTCCGACCGGGATGCCGGTCCAGTCGGCGACCACCGCGGCGACCGCCTGGTAATCCACGGTGGGCAGGATCAACGGGCTTTCGCCCTGCAAGGTGGCGAGGCGGCTCTGCAGGTCGCCGAGCTTGTCGCGCAATGCCGTGCGTTCGGCTTCACCCAGGCGCGGCGATGCAGCGTCGGCCTCGCCGCTGGTGTCGTCCAGCGGTTCGGCGGCGGCGCGCAGGGTGGCGCGGGTCGCCAGCAGTTCATCGACCAGGGCTTTCTCTTCGCTCCAGCGACCTTCCAGGGACGCCAGGCGTTGGCGTTCCTCGGCGAGGGCCGCCTCGACCTCCTGCTGGCGAGTACCGATGGCAATGCCAATGGCCTGCTCGCGGCCGATGATCGCCTGCTCGGTGCTCAGCGCCTCGATGCGTCGGCGGCTGTCGTCCACTTGCGCCGGTACCGCATGCAGGCTGATGGCGACCCGCGCGCAGGCGGTGTCGAGCAGGCTCACCGATTTGTCCGGCAGCTGCCGGGCCGGAATATAACGGTGCGACAGCTTGACCGAGGCCTCCAGCGCCTCGTCGAGGATCTGCACCTTGTGGTGCTGCTCCATGGTCGAGGCGACGCCGCGCATCATCAGGATCGCCTTGGCCTCGGACGGCTCGTCGACCTGCACCACCTGGAAGCGCCGGGTCAGGGCCGGGTCCTTCTCGATGTGCTTTTTGTATTCGGCCCAGGTGGTTGCCGCCACGGTGCGCAGGGTGCCACGGGCCAGGGCCGGCTTGAGCAGGTTGGCGGCATCGCCGGTACCGGCCGCGCCGCCGGCACCGACCAGGGTATGGGCCTCGTCGATAAACAGGATGATCGGCTTGGGCGAGGCCTGCACATCCTCGATGACCTGGCGCAGGCGCTGCTCGAACTCGCCCTTCATGCTCGCGCCGGCTTGCAGCAGGCCGACGTCCAGGGTGCGCAGTTCGACGTCCTTGAGGCTCGGCGGCACGTCGCCGGCGACGATACGCAGGGCGAAGCCCTCGACCACCGCGGTCTTGCCGACCCCGGCTTCGCCGGTGAGGATCGGGTTGTTCTGCCGGCGGCGCATGAGGATGTCGACCAGTTGGCGAATCTCCTCGTCGCGCCCGACTATGGGGTCGAGCTTGCCGCTGCGGGCCTGTTCGGTGAGGTCTACGGTAAAGCGCTTGAGCGCCTCCTGCTTGCCCAGCGCGCTGGGCGCCAGGGCGCCGCTCGCTTCGCCCGGCGCGGCGGTGGCGTTGAAACCGTCGCTGGCGGCCAGGCCGTTTTCCGGCGAGTCGCCAAGGTACTCGTCGAAGCGCTCGATCAGGTGCTCCACCTTGATCTTGTCGAACTCGCGGGAGATGGCCGAGAGGGCGTGGCGCAGGCTCGGTGTCTTGAGCATGCCGACGACCAGGTAGGCGCCGCGCACCTGGCTCTCGCCGAACAGCAAACTGCCATAGACCCAGCCGCGTTCCGCGGCTTCCTCGACCTGCAAGGACAAGTCGGTGATCGAGGTCGAGCCGCGTGGCAGGCGGTCCAGAGCGTCGGTGATATCCCTGGACAGGCGCGCCGGGTCGAGGCTGAACTGGCGGACCAGGCGGTGCAAATCGCCGTCCTGCAATTGCAGGAACTGATGCAGCCAATGCACCAGCTCCACATAGGGGTTGCCGCGCAGTTTGCAGAACACGGTGGCGGCTTCGATGGCCTTGTAGGCCGGGCTGTTCAACTTGCCGAACAGCGCGGCGCGGCTGATCTCACTCATGATCGCTGCTCCTTGAGGGGGTGGTATGGCTGGCGTATTCGCGGGCCAGCAGCAGGTCGCCGGCATCCGTCGACGGGCTGCCGAGCCAGGTGTCGAAGCCCAGGCGGGTCTGTCCGTCGAGATCGATGCGCGGCACTTCCTGGTGCCGCAGCAGCAGATTGACTTCCCAATCCAGCTCCTCGCCCTGGTACTCGGCGACCCAGGCGGCCAGTTCGCCGAAGCTTTCCTGGCCGGGCAGCAGGCGGCGGTATTGCTCCAGGCTCAAAGGCCCCAGGCGGATGCGGAATTTATGCTGGCGATCCCAGACGTGGGTGCCCAGGCTCAGGTCGCTGCCGAGCGAGCAGAGCGCCACGCCCAGCTGGCTGCGTTGCGGCAGCTCCAGCCACTGGCCGACGTATTCCTCGATGCTCACCGGCACGCCGAAGTAGTCTTCCAGGATCGCGCGCAAGCCGTCCGGGTAGCGGGTTTGCGCCGCCAGGTGGCCGGTGAAGTGGTAACGCGCCGAGTCGGCGATCGGGCCCTGGCCGAGCAGGCTGGTCATGCCCCGCCCGGACAGCGCGGCCAGGCGCATCGACCAGTAGTCGTGGGCGGGGCGGTCATGGCTGACGGTCGGCCGTGCCTCGGCCCAGGCGCGGTAGAACAGGCATAACAGGCGGTGATTGAACACGTCGAGAAAGCGCGTGAAGCTGGCGTCGTCGTTGTTGCGCTGGCGATCGCGGGCGTATTCGGTCAGGTGCAGCGGCAGCGGGCCGTTGGGCCCGGTGAGGCCGAAGAACAACTGCTCGATGCGCGGCGCGGCGCCCTCGGGGCCGGCCTTGATGCTGGCCAGGGTCGAGGGGGCGAAGCCGCAGTCGGGTTTTTGCCCCAGGCGCAGCGGGTCGTCGTGCAAGCGCAGGGAATGGCCGATGCGCGGCCGGTCGCTGGCCTCGCACTCGATGCGCCGTAGCGCCTGGAAGAAGTCGTAGGCCCAGGGCTCGTCGGCCATCCGCTCGATGCTGTGCAGCGGTTTCAGAGGTTCGGTCGACATCCGGGGTGCGCCTGCCATCGCATGATTTCGCCGCGCTCGGTGGTGCGCAGCACGGTTTCGGTGAAGCTGTTGATCGACACGTAACGGGCCAGGAAGCGCTCGAACACCGCGCCCAGCAGGTACACGCCGGTGCCGCGGAAGGCGTTTTCGTCGAACTCCAGGCTGATCTCCAGGCCACGGCCAAAAACGATCGGCCCCGGCATCGGCAACCGGCGGGTGCAGGGCGTGCTGCGCACCTGGCGCAGGCCCTCGATTTGCAACTGCAGCGCCGCATCGCCGGGGTCGCCGTACAGGCGCAGCAATTCGCGCAGCGCCGCGGCCCCCTGGCCCTGTTCGCTCAGCGACAGGTAGTTCAGCGACAGCTGGCTGATCAGCCGCCAGGCGCTGGCATCGTGCGCGCGGCTCGGCCGCGGCCGGCTTGGCCCGGCCAGGCAGCGCACGGCCAGCACCGGGGCGCTGTCTTCCAGGGTGAAATCGCTTTTGCCGGTACCCACCGGCATCAGCAGCGGCAGGTCGCGGTTGGTGCACAGGGCGCTGAGACCGAGCTGGCGCAAGTCGTGGCGATAGGGCGCCTGGTTGACATCCACCAGCGAGACGAAGGTTTCGCTGCCGATATAGGTCGAGCGTGGCCCGCGTCGCCGTTGCTGGCTGGACAAGCGACGCGGCTCGCGGCGGACGATGTAGTAGGCCTGCTCGCGGCCATAACGCAGCGGATCGCGGATCGCATAGAACGGCTGGAACGGCTGCTCGGGGCCGCTGCCATGGCCGGTGACCTGGGTCAGGGAATGGATCTCGAAATCCAGCGGCCGGGTGCGGTCGGCGATCACCTGGTGCTCATGCACCCGCTCGCTCAGGTGAATGCGATCGGTGCGGCGTGCAAACAGGTTCACCGCCGGGGTGCAGAAGGGCACGAATTGGGCTGCGGATACCGTGCCTTCCAGGGTGCTGTCGAGGCGATCGAACAGCACCACCACCTCCAGTTCCTGGCTGGCGCAGCGCTGCACACCGGCGCTCAGCCCGGTGAAGTCGACGAACAAAAAACGATTGGGCAGGGCGAAATATTCCTGCAGCAGGCGATACCCCTGGAAGGCCCGGGGCACCACCGGCAGCACTGCGTCTTGATCGTCGAAGCCGCGCGCCTTGAGGCTCTCCAGAGGCAAGCGCTCGGCCCAGTCGCCATCGACGCTCTTGATAAACACCGCGCAGGCGTTGCCGAGCAACTGCTCGTACAGACGGAAAGGTTGCTCGTCGGCGCCGTTGAGGTAGAGCGGCAGGCTGTCCAGCGCCAGGGCGTTGAACGGCAACCCGGCGCCGCAGCGCAGGCGCAGGCGCAACCCGGCCTTGGCCTTGGGTTCGCTGGCGGCCAGTCGGCCGAGGGTCGCGGCCGGGTTGCCGAAGTATTCGGCATGGCTGACCTGCAACGGCCACAGCGTCACGGCATGGGCGCTACGGTATTCGCAGGCGGTCTGCTCGCCATGGCCCAGCTGGCCGCGCAGGGCGGCGTGGCGTTCGACCGTGAAGCCGCTGGTCAGCGAGCCCTCGTTGGGGTCGGCGACCAGCTGGACCACCACCACCGAAGGCGTTGGCGCCAGGTAATGGGGGTAGGCGATTTCCAGCAGATTGTGGGTGAAGGTCGGGTATTCGGCGTCCAGCTTCAGGTGGACCCGCGCGCTCAGGTAGGCGAAGCCCTCCAGCAGACGCTCGACATAGGGGTCGGCGCATTCGATGCCGGACAGGGTCAGGCGGCTGGCGATCTTGGGGAACTCCTGGGCGAACTCGGCGGCGCTCTCGCGGATATGCTGCAGCTCCTGGTTGTAATACTCGAGCATGCGCGGGTTCATTGGCGTCTCCTGGCGGGCTCGGCCGGCGTCACTTTGACGTGCCCGGTTTCCAGGTCGAGGGCGGTGCTGAGCAGCAAGCGCAGGGGCACCGGCTCGGCCCACAGATCGCCCTCGATCTCGAAGCTCAGGGCGTTGTGGCTCATGTCATTGCCGTCGAGTCGCGCGCGGACCTTCAACGAGCCTTTGAGGATGCGCGGCTCAAAGGTGGCGATGGTGTCGCTGAACAAGGCTTCGATGGCCTGAACATCGACACTCGAGGCGGTATGTCCGGCCAGGGGCGGCAGGCCGAAATTCAGCACCGAGTTGCCCGCTGGCATCTGCGCGGCCTGCTCCGGATCGAACAGCACGCAGGTGTTGAACAGCCAGGCCAGATCGCGCAGCACGCAAGCTTTCAGCTGGGTCAGCGACATGACGCGGCGCTCGGCGGCTTCTTTCGGGTTGTGCGGATCGTCGTCGGTCAGGCGATCGAGCAACGAGGGTTGCAGGCGTTCTTGCAAGGTCAGCTCGGCCATCTTCGGTTATCCCTGTCGGTGAAGCTGAGGCTGTGCAGTTGATCCCGCAGGGCCCGGAGGGCGCCGCCCAACTGACCTGCACACATCGGCTGTTCGGCGTCCATCGCCATCTCCTTATTCGCAGGTTTAGTTCGCAGGCTTCGAGCCGAGCCCTGGCGTGCGCTCAAACGTCGGGTTCGAACAAGCCGATAAACATTTTCTCATCCCACTGGAAGGGCGGGCAGGCCGTCACCCGGCTCACCGCCGACGAGGCTTCCAAACCCTGCCCGGTACTGCGTATCGCCTGGATCTCGGTGCGGCAATCCCGACTGGGCGAGGGCAGTTGCTCGCTGCTTTCCACCAATATCACCTGGCGTGTCCCCACCTGCTTGGTGCGCAGGGTGCCGCTGGGGTCACGGTGGAACTGGCAAGGCCATTTCAGGCTCAGGTCGATGCCGGGTTGCTGCGGGACCAGCACACGACAGTTGCCATTGCGCTCTTCCAGCAGCAGGTCCCGGGCCAGGAAGCGCGCCTGGGTGGCGCTATCGGCCGGGTTCTGCGCGCAGGCGGGCAACATCAAACCCGCCAGGCCCGCGACGATAAGGCGAAGCAGGCGCTGACTCATGAGAGCTCCCAGAACCACACCTGGGCGGAGTGGTTGGCCGGGTCGTCGTAGGTCTTGGTGAAACCGCGGCTCCACAGGTCGATATGGTCGCCGGCCGCGCGACTCTCGCCGCTGCGGGTAAAGCAATCCTTGAAAAAAATGATCCCGTTCTTCTCATTGAGCTGCAGCTTGGCCTTGGCCGCGTCGGTAAAGATGCTGGGCCGGCCCAGGTGCTGTCGCCACAGCCAGTTCGCCAGCGACTCGGCACCGCGGGCGTGGCCGTGGCTGCAGCGCGGTTCCGAATAGGTGTGGCCATCCACGAGGATGCTTCGCTCGGCATTGAGCGTAATGCTCAGGCGGATCGCGCATTGATTTTCCCAACCGCCATCGCAAGGCTGGCTTTCAGCCGGATAGTTGTTCCACAGATTGATGAACGCGGGTCTGGCCATCACGAACCTCCTGTTGCGCCGTGGCCCCTGGTACAAGCCGAGCACCCTGCGGCAGGGCTGCAGGGTGGCTGGCGTCACACCTTGACGTTTTGGCGGATATTCCAGCCGTACTTGACCGGGCCGCCGTCCTTGGAACCGTCCTGCTTCTGCGGTTGGTAGTCGACCAGCACCTGGCCGAAATTCAGCGCGATGTTTTCGGTCAGGCGGTCCGCGCCGCCGCTGCCGCCGGTGCCGATCGAGGACACCAGGACCTCCTTGAGGGTGATGGTCAGGTACTCGACCGGATCGTCGCCGCCGGCCTTGCGCACCGTCAGCTTGGCCTCGTCGTAATGCTTGCCGCTGGAGCAGGCCATCATCAGGTTGGGGGAGGATTTATCCACCCACTTGGTCAACGTCAGGTCGTGGATATTGACCTTGCCGGCACCGCCGCCACCGCCCACATGCATGTTGCCGGACTGGGCCATGGCCCAGCTCCAGGAGAGCACGTCGATCTCCTCCTTGTGGTTCTTGTCCTGGGACTCGCCCTTGACGTCGCCGATCTTGATAAACATATCAACAGCCATCATGCCTCCTTAAGTGGTTTGCACCACTGTGTGCCAGTGATTCGCCACGCTGCGTCGCAGGGCACCCGCCACCACGGCGAATGCCTCCTGAGATGAATCAAACCGCCTTGGCGGATGGAAGTTTGGATACCAGCCGCAGCGATACCGTGAGCCCTTCGAGCTGGTAGTGCGGGCGCAGGTAGAACTTGGAGCTGTAGTAACCGGGGTTGCCCTCGATCTCCTCGACCACCACCTCCGCCGCGGCCAAGGGGTGCTGCGCCTTGGTGGTTTCGGTGGAGTGGGCCGGGTCGCCGTCCACGTAATTGAGAATCCAGTTCTGCAGCCAGCGCTGCATGTCGTCCTTTTCCTTGAACGAGCCGATCTTGTCGCGAACGATGCACTTCAGGTAATGGGCGAAGCGGCAGGTGGCGAACAGGTAGGGCAGGCGTGCCGCCAGGTTGGCGTTGGCGGTGGCGTCGGGGTCGTCATACTCGGCCGGCTTCTGCAGCGATTGCGCGCCGATGAAGGCGGCGAGGTCGGTGTTCTTCTTGTGCAGCAGCGGCATGAAACCGTTCTTCGCCAGCTCCGCCTCGCGCCGATCGGCGATGGCGATTTCGGTCGGGCACTTCATGTCGACCCCACCGTCGTCGGTCGGGAAGGTATGCGTCGGCAGGTTCGGCACCTCGCCGCCGGACTCCACGCCGCGAATCCGCGAGCACCAGCCATAGAGCTTGAACGAGCGGTTGATGTTCGCCGCCATGGCATAGGCCGAGTTGGCCCAGGTGTACTTGGAACTGTCGGCGCCGTTGGTTTCCTCTTCGAAGGCGAAGGCGTCCACCGGGTCGGTCTTGGCGCCGTAGGGCAGGCGGGCGAGGAAACGCGGCATGGTCAGGCCGATGTAGCGCGAGTCCTCGGAGTCGCGCAGCGAACGCCAGGCAGCGTATTCCGGCGTGGTGAAGATCTTGGTCAGGTCGCGTGGGTTGGACAGCTCCTGCCAGGAGCCCATGCCCATCACCGTCGGCGAGGCCGCACTAATGAAGGGCGCATGCATCGCCGCGCAGACCTTGGCCAGCTCGCCGAGCAGCTCGACGTCCGGCGACGACTGGTCGAAGTAGTAATCGCCCACCAGGCAGCCGAACGGCTCGCCGCCGAACTGGCCGTATTCCTCTTCGTACATTTTCTTGAAGATCGGGCTCTGGTCCCAGGCGGTGCCCTTGAACTTCTTCAAGGTCTTGTGCAGGTCGCCCTTGGCGATGCTCATCACGCGGATCTTCAGCTGCTCGTCGGTTTCCGTGTTGTTGACCAGGTAGCTCAAGCCGCGCCAGGCGCTTTCCAGTTGCTGGAAGTCGGCGTGATGCATGATCAGGTTGACCTGCGCGGTGAGCTTGGCGTCGATCGCGGCGATGATCGATTCGATGGATTTGATCGCGTCGTTGGAGATCAGCTCGGTCTTGCTCAAGGCCTGTTCGGCCAGGGTGCGCACGGCGCTTTCCACCGCCTCGCGGGCGTGCTCGGTCTTGGGTTTGAACTCTTGCAGGAGCAAGGCGGCGAAGTCGCTCGGTGCGGTCGCGGCGTCTGCCTGGGCCTGCGGGTCTTTCATCAATTCGGCCATGGTCTGCGTCCTCTGTCAGGCTTGCGGCTCGGGTTCGGTCGGTTTCGGCGCACTGGCCAATGCCTGCAACAGGGCCGGGTCCTTGATCGCCTTCATGATCATGTCCTCGGCGCCGGTCTTGCCGTCCATGTAGGTCAGCAGGTTGGCCAGCTGGGTGCGGGCTTCGAGCAGTTGGTTGAGGGCATCGACCTTGCGCGCCACCGCGGCAGGGCTGAAGTCGTCCATGCTCTCGAACGTGACGTCCAGGCTCAGGTTGCCTTCCCCGGTCAGGGCATTGGGCACGTTGAACGCCACCCGCGGCTTCATGGCCTTGAGCCGCGAGTCGAAGTTGTCGACATCGATCTCCAGGAACTTGCGGTCGGCCACCGCCGGCAGCGGCTCGGCAGGCTTGCCGACAAGGTCGGCCATCACCCCCATGACGAAGGGCAATTGCACCTTCTTCTCCGCGCCGTAAAGCTCTACGTCGTACTCGATCTGCACCCGGGGAGCACGGTTACGGGCGATGAATTTCTGGCTGCTGGTGTTAGCCATTTTTCCTCCTGCGCTGCCTATGCGGCTGTGTTGGATGGGCGTCGGTTAAAGCGTTTCACTCGGACTATTCACCCTCGGGCCCGCGCAATTTTTCGAACTGGGAAAAGCCGTCCGGAATCAGGTTGCTCACGATGGTGGCGAAATCGGCGCTGACCAGTCTCTTGGCGCGGCTCAGGAGCACCGGCACGGGGCTTGAGGGCTCGTGCCTGGCGTAATAACCGAGGATCCGGTCGAGGCTGCGCAGTACATCGTCACGGCTGCCGATCTCGCCGGCGATGCGCGGCGCGGCGGCGCCGGGGGCCGGGGACATGGCGGCATCGACAGGCTCGCCGGCCTGCGCGACAGCGCCGGGAACGCCTGTCTGAGGGGCGTGCTCGGCGATGATTTGCACGGCATGCCGAAGCAGTTGCTTGATCGTGCCCAGGTCCGCGCCGTGGGTGGAGCCGACCCGTTCGTTGACCTCGCGCTCTATGGTCAACAGCGTGCCATGGGCATCGTTCAGGGCGGCGCGGCAGGCCTCGAGCTGTTCGCCCGCGCAGTCCTGAAAGGCCGCGCCGAGCTGGTCCGGGCTGAGGCTTTCACTGGCGAAGCGCTGCAAGCCCGCGGCATTCAGCGCGGCCCGCAGGCCGATGCTGCCAAATGCCCGCGAGCTGATCAGCGGCATGCCCCAGAGCAGGCGAATGACCGGTTCGGCGTTGAGGCCGGCGAGGGCGTTGATCCGAAAGGTGGGGTCATTGTTATCTTCTGCATCCAGCTTGGGATGCAGGTCGTCCCAATACTGCGCGAGCAACTGCTGGATCAGCTGTAACCCTTGCACCAGGCCGGGCAAGCCTTGCAGGGCAATGGCGCTTTGCAGGAAGTAGTTGGCGATGCGCAGGTCTTTGCTGCGCGTGAACAGTTCGACGCAGAGGTCGCGGACCTGGCGCCATTCCGGCGGTGCGGCGGGTAACACGGCATCGCCCATCTGCCGTTCGGGTTGGCCTTGCGCCGCGCGTTCAAGCTCGAGAAAGGCGGCGTCGTACTCGAGGTCGCCGCCACAGGGGGAGTCGGGGGAAATGGTTTCCAACAAGCGCTGTACATCCACCACGGACGTGATCTCCATATCGGCCCGGCAATCGGCGCCCGGTCAGGGTGAGCGCACGACTAAATCCCTTTTGCTGCGGATGAGTGTTCTATCCAGAGCCACTGTTTGGCGTCATTTCTGAATTCAACAATTGACCTGAAGTTTTAGCCCAGTTCAATTGTTGTCAAGAAACTCTCCGACCAGTGGGGAACACTGTGATGTTTGAAGATAGGCGGTCGACGGCGATTTTTTTAGTTTCTTTTGTTATAGGGCTTATTTGAAAAAAGCGAATATAAGCGCAGGAACTTTGAGGGCACGGAAATCTTTTAGGGGGCTATACTCGCTTTGCACTCGCTGGCATGCCCGAGCTGTTGTTATTGAGCAATACCGTACAAGGAGTTCCAATGCCGCTGCGTTTGACAATCACCAGTTATCACAAGCTGACTCCCGGCCAACGCGCGGAGTTCGAGCTTGATCGCGGTGAGCTGAAAATCGGCCGCAACCCCGAGAACGACTGGGTACTTCCAGACCCGGAGCGCCTGGTGTCCGGCCAGCATTGCGTCATTCAGCTGCGTGACGGCACCTACTACCTGACCGACACCAGCACCAATGGCGTACAGCTGGTGAATGCCGGCGTGCGCATGCACCGCGGCAACAGCGAACCCTTGCGCGACGGCGAACTGCTGCGCGTCGGCGAGTACGACATCCTGGTGCAGATCAACGGCGCCCCACAAATCGCCAACGGCGCACCCGGGATGAGCGATCCCTTTACCGGCTTCGATGCGCTGATCAAGCGCCAGGCGCCGGACGAGATGCCCGGCGCCGCGGCGCCGCCCCCCGGCAGGGTGCAGATCCACGCGGGCGGTTCGCCCCTGGACACCAAGCCCGACCTGTTCGATTTTCTCGCGTCCCCGGCAGTGCCCCCACCGGCCCTGGCCGACCACGTGCCGTCCGAACGCCATGACTTTCGCCCGCCTGAGCCACAACGCCCGAGCGCCCCTGCGGCCAGCGAAACCGGCGCGGCGCCGGCGATTCCGGCGGATTGGGACCCCTTCACCGAACTGGGGGCGCACCCGGCGCCGGTGGCGCCGGCCACTGTGCAAGCCACCGCGCAGGCCCAGCCGCAACCATTGCCAGCGGTATCGGAGAACAGGGCCGGCAGCGCACCCGAACCGGCCGTGCAACGGGCCGCGGTTGCGCCTGCGGCGCCGGCAGTCGGAGGCGACAATGAGGAGGGGCTGGAAGCCTTTCTCAGGGGCGCGGGGCTCGAGCACTTGCGTATCGACAGAGGCGAAACCCGCGCGCAAATGGAGGCCATCGGCCGCAGCTACCGGCATATGGTCGCGGGGTTGATCGAGGTGCTGCGCGCCCGTGCCAGCCTCAAGGGTGAGTTCCGCATGGCCCAGACCATGATCCGCCCGGTGGAGAACAACCCCCTCAAATTCGCCCCCAATGTCGATGAGGCGCTGCTGTTATTGCTGCGTTCCGGCAACCAGGCCTTCATGCCGGCCGACCAGGCGATCAAGGAAAGCTTCGACGACCTGAAAGCGCATCAACTGGCCGTCATGGCGGGCGTGCAAGCCTCGATCAAACACCTGCTCGAGCGTTTTCAGCCAGCGGTACTGGAAGCGCGTTTAACTCAACCTTCGGCTATTGGCGCTTTGCTGCCCGGTAGACGTCAAGCGCAATACTGGGAGTTGTTCACGGAACTCTATGCGAGCATTTCCAGGGAGGCTGAAGATGATTTCGAGGATTTGTTCGGGCGCGAATTCAGTCGTGCCTATGAAGAACAAAATACCAAGTTGCGAAAAGGCTGAGCGCCCTCGGTTAGTTGGATAAAGGCTAATGGCTATTAAATAGTGAGTTGATCTTGTTTGGTGATCGGTAGTTTCGATTTGGAATAACAAACGTCATGGAGGACGACATGCCAAAGTTCTTGTTGTTCGCAACAGTACTACTGCTGACTGCCTGTGCTTCGAGTCCGCCGCCGCCCCCTGCTCCTACTGTCGTTGTCATGCATATCCAGGCTGCTGCCGATCTGAATCTTTCGGCGGGCGGCCAGGCGACCCCTGTGCGGGTGCGTTTGTATGAGTTGAAGAGCGGTGGAGCTTTCAGTCGCGCCGACTATTTCTCCCTGGTGAATGCCACCGGCGCGACCTTGTCCGCGGACCTGGTGGCGCAGGACGAATTGCTGGTCCAGCCGGGTCAACAGCTGACCCTGGAGCGCACGCTCGACGAGCAGAGCCGTTTGCTCGGCCTGGTGGTGTCCTACCGTGAACTGGACAGCGCCGTGTGGCGCCAGATGATCAATATCCCGAGCAATGAAACCACGCCATTGACGGTTTCCCTGACAGCCAGGGCGATCAGCGCGGCAGCCACGAAACCTGCGAATTAGTCCTGTCGAGGAAGCCAGTCCATGTCCTGGAATAACCGTGTGGTGTGGTCCGAAGGAATGTTTCTGCGGCCGCAGCATCTCCAGCAACATGATCGCTACATGGAAGCCCTGATCGATGGCCGTTGCCGCCCGTTGAGCGCCGGGGGGTGGGGGTTCTCCGAGCTGCGCATCGACGAGTCCCTGCTCGGCCAGGGCAAGGTGGCGATTGTCAGCGCGCGCGGGGTGCTACCCGATGGCACGCCTTTCGACATTCCCGGTGACGATCTGCCGCCGCCGCCACTGAACGTCAACGACAATTTGCGCGATGCGCAGGTCTTCCTGGGTTTGCCGCTCAAGCGGGCCGGCAGCCGCGACACCGTGGGGGAGGGCGAGGCTCCGGGCGGTGCGCGCTACATCAGCCAGGTGCGGGAAGTGCGCGATGACAACGCCGCCTTCGAGAGTCGGGCGTCGCTGGCGATCGGCGGCAAAGCCCTGCGCCTGCTGACCGAGCGCGACGGCCTCGGCGAATATGCCTGCCTCGGTTTGCTCCGGGTGCTGGAAAAACGCGCGGACAATGCCGTGCAACTGGACGACGACTATATTGCGCCGCTGCTCGATGTGGCCGCCTCCAGCGTGCTGGCGGCCTTTCGCAGCGAGCTGCAAGGGTTGTTGCACCAGCGTGGCGAGGCCCTGGCCGGTCGGGTGGTGGCCTCGGGGGCTGGCGGCGCCTCGGAGATCGCCGACTTTCTGCTGCTGCAACTGGTCAATCGCGCCGAGCCCTTGCTCAGCCACCTGGCCCGGTTGAGCCCCTTGCACCCGCAGGACTTCTATCGCGAGGCGGTCTGCCTGGCGGGAGAGTTCGCCACCTTTTCCGCAGCCGGGCGTCGCCCCAGCGACTACCCGGCCTATGCCCACGACGACCTGGCGAGCAGCTTCGCCCCGGTGATGCACGATCTGCGGCAAGCCTTGTCGATGGTCATCGATACCCGCGCCACGCCGATTCCGATCATCGAGAAATCCTACGGCGTGCATGTGGCGATGCTGGCCGACAAGAGCTTGCTGGAGATGGCCAGCTTCGTCCTGGTGGTGCGGGCCGAGGTACCGGCCGAAACCCTGCGCACGCATTTCCCCCAGCAGGCCAAGATCGGCTCGGTGGAGCACATCCGCGACCTGGTCAATCTGCAGTTGCCAGGCATCGCCTTGCTGTCCATGCCCGTGGCGCCGCGGCAGATTCCCTATCACGCCGGTTCAAGCTATTTCGAACTGGATCGTGGCAGCGAACACTGGAAACAGTTGACCCACTCAGGGGGCTTCGCCTTTCACATTGCCGGCCAGTTCCCGGGCCTGAACCTGGCCTTCTGGGCCATCCGAGGATAGTTCGTCATGCACCCGATCGATGATCCCTTCGGCAACTCTGGCGCAGGTGGCACTTCAGGCGGCGTCTCGACGGGCGGCAACGACCGTACCCTGATCATGCCGCGGCCCGGCGGGCGCTCCGTCGATGCCTCTGCCCCCAGGACGGACGCGGCCAGCGCCGCCGATCCGCACATTGCGATGCCGGGCGCGCCGGTGGCGAGCAGCCTGGCCCAGGGCCTCAACCCGCTGGAGCGAGCGGCCGGCCCGATACTGGCGTTGCTGACCCGCTTGCGCAGCACCCTCGCTCACCCGCAACCGGCCAGCCTGCGCGCCCAGTTGCTGGCTTACCTGCGCCAGTTCGAGGAGCAGGCGCGCGCCGCCGGCGTCGCCCAGGATGAGGTGATGCTCAGCCGTTATGTGCTCTGTACCGCGCTGGACGAAGCGGTACTCAGCACCCCCTGGGGCAGTACCAGCGACTGGGGCAAGCAGAGCCTGTTGATCACCCTGCACAACGAAGCCTGGGGCGGCGAAAAAGTCTTCCAGCTGCTTGAACACTGTCTGCAGAACCCACAGCAGCGCCTGCACATTCTGGAGCTGCTGTACCTCTGTATCTGCCTGGGCTTCGAGGGCCGCTACCGGGTCATGAATGACGGCCGCAGCCAGTTGGAGGCCTTGCGCGAGCGCACCAGCGCGACCATTCGCAGCGTGCGCGGCGAATTCGAGCGCGAGCTGTCGCCGCATTGGCGGGGGCTCAGCGTGGTGCGCGATCGCTTGTCGCAGTTCCTGCCGCCCTGGGTTGGCGTAGCCATTTGCCTGGCCGTGCTGTTGCTGCTGCTGTTCGGCTTGCGCCTGAAGCTGGCGGCCGACGCCGAGCCGGTGTTTCGCAATATCCACGCCCTGGGCGAGATCCCGGTGCAAGCCATCGACCGTCCACCGCAGCAGCCCAGGTTGATCGAACGCCCGCGCCTGGCGCGCTTCCTCGCCGAGGACATCAAGGCCCAGCGCGTTGCCGTGGAGGATGCGCTGGATCGCTCGGTGGTGACCATCCGTGGCGACGAGTTGTTCGCCTCGGGCAGCGCGAGCATTTCCGAACAGTTGCAGCCCTTGCTGCTGCGGGTCGCCGATGCCCTGCGCCAGATCAAGGGCACGGTGCAGGTCACCGGGCACAGCGATAACCGACCGATCGCCACCTTGCGCTACCCCTCGAACTGGAAGCTGTCGCAGGATCGCGCGCAGCAAGTGATGGAGATCCTCGCCGCCCGCAGCGGCCAGCCCGAGCGCTTCACCGCCGAAGGGCGCAGCGACGCGGAACCGGTCGCCTCCAATGACAGCGCCGCCGGACGCGCCAGGAACAGGCGCGTGGAGATCACCGTGCTAGCGGAGGGCAACCAGTGAAGGCCTTTATCAATTTCCTGGTGCGCTGGGTGGTGCCGCTGCTCGGCCTGCTCGCCCTGAGCCTGGTGATCTGGTTCCTCGGCCCGCTGATCATCGTCGCGGCCTATGAACCCCTGGCCCCGGCGGCCGTACGCTGGGCCCTGATCGGCCTGTTGTTCCTGGCCTGGATCGGTGTGCGCGTATTGCGCATCGTCCAGGCCCGGCGCAACGCCGCCAAGGTCATGCAGGGCCTGGCGGCGGTAGCGCCGGATGCGGCCAGCGTCGCCACCGCCGAAGAACTGGCGGCCCTCAAGCAACGCATGGACGAAGCGCTGCTATTGCTCAAGCGCAGCAAGCTCGGCGGTAACGAGCGGCGCAACCTTTACGAGCTGCCCTGGTACGTGATCATCGGCCCGCCGGGCTCGGGCAAGACCACCGCGCTGGTCAATTCCGGGATGCACTTTCCGCTGGCCGAACAGATGGGCAGTGGGGCGATCCGCGGAGTCGGCGGTACGCGCAACTGCGACTGGTGGTTCACCGACGAAGCGGTGCTGCTGGACACTGCCGGACGCTACACCACCCAGGACAGCCATGCGGCGGTGGACAAGGCGGCCTGGCTGGGCTTTCTCGACCTGTTGAAGAACCAGCGCAAGCGCCGGCCGATCGATGGCGTCTTCGTCGCGATCAGCCTGTCCGACCTGCTATTGGGCAGTGAGGCCGAGCGCAGTGCCCATGCCCGGGCCATCCGCACGCGGGTGCAGGAGTTGTATAGCCAGCTGGGTGTG
Organism: Pseudomonas sp. NFACC41-3; assembly: GCF_900109505.1. Taxonomy (NCBI): domain Bacteria; kingdom Pseudomonadati; phylum Pseudomonadota; class Gammaproteobacteria; order Pseudomonadales; family Pseudomonadaceae; genus Pseudomonas; species Pseudomonas sp. NFACC41-3. Next base: position 32,096 of record NZ_FOAE01000005.1, on the reverse strand, counting down.
CGCTTCCCGATCTACGTGATGCTCACCAAGTTCGACCTGGTGCCGGGGTTCATGGAGTTCTTCGACGCGCTGAGCAAGGAGGAGCGCGCGCAGGTCTGGGGCGTCACCTTTGCCCTGGACGATGGCAAGAGTCCCCAAGGCCCGCTGGCCCGTTTCGACGAGGAATTCACCGCCCTCGAGGCGCGTCTTACCGAGCGCTTGGTCGAGCGCCTGCAACAGGAGCGCGACCCCAACCGACGCGATCTGATCTACGCCTTCATCCAGCAGTTCGCGGCGTTGCGTCACAACCTGTCGTCCTTCCTCGAGGGGGTATTCAAGCCCAATCCCTATGAAGAGCGGGCGCTGTTGCGCGGGCTGTACTTCACCAGCGGCACCCAGGAAGGCAGCCCCATCGACCGTCTGATCGGCAGCATGGCGCAAAGCATGAACCTGGACCGCCAGCACCTGGCGCGCCAGACCGGCACGGGTCGCAGTTACTTCATTACCCGCTTGTTCCGCGATGTCGCCTTCGGCGAGCGCGGCCTGGTCGGCAGCAACCCCAAGGTCGAGCGCCGGCATCGCTGGATCAATCGTGGCGTACTCGCCGCCAGTGCCTTGGTCTTGCTGACGGTGACGGCCATCTGGGTCGCCAGCTACCGCGCCAACCAGGCCTATATCGCCGAGGTGGACGCGCGCCTGGCACCGCTCAAGGGGCAGGTCGAAGCGCTCAGCCCGGCGCAGCGCGAGGTCTTGGCCGTGCTGCCGCTGCTCAACGCCGTTCGCCATGTCGCCGACAATTCGCTGTCCTGGGCCGAAGGCTATGGCCTGTTCCAGGGCGACATGCTCGGCGCCGAAGCCGCCAGCGTGTACCGCAAGCTGCTGATCGCGGTGCTCGCGCCGCGTCTGCTGACCCGCATCGAGGAACAGTTGCGCAGCGGCGGCAACACCGAGTTTCTCTACGAAGGCCTCAAGGTCTACCTGATGCTGGCCAGCGCCGAGCACTATGACGCCGATGCCATCAAGACCTGGATCAACCTCGACTGGGACCACAGCCTGCCGCGCGACCTGGCCCCGGAACAGCGCCTGGCCCTGGCCGAGCATCTCAATGCGCTGTTCGTCCACAAGCCACCACCGGCGAGACTGGATGAAGCACTGCTGGCCGACCTGCGTCGGCAGTTGCAACAGATGTCCGTGGCGCAGCGGGTCTACAGCCGGGTGAAACGCCAGAAACTGCCCGAGGGCGTAGCGGATTTTCGCCTCAGCGAAGCGGCCGGGCGCGACGCCGCCCTGGTGTTCACGCGCAAGAGCGGCAAGCCGCTGAGCGATCCGTTGTCCGGTTTCTATACCTACCGCGGCTACCGCCAGGCGTTCATGGTCGCCAGCCTCAGCCAGTCCGGCGCCCTGGCCGAGGAACAATGGGTACTCGGCCGGCCATTGAACGACAACCAGGATGTCGCCAGCCTGGCCCTGGAGGTGCGTGCCCTGTACTTCCAGGATTTCCTCAACCAATGGGAAACACTGCTCGGCGATCTCGACTTCGTCGCGATCAACGGCATCGCCCAGGCCGCCGATGTGCTGCGGGTGCTCTCCGGGCCAAACTCGCCACTGAAGAAACTGCTCGCTGCGGTGGCCAAGGAAACCAACCTGCAACAAGAGGATCGCCTGCTGGCCGAGAAGCTCAAGGCCGCCGACGGCACCGTGGACAAACTCAAGCAGCAGCTCGGCTCGCTGGTCGGCCAAGCGGCCCAGGAAGATTCGTCGGCAACCTCGCAGGTCGATCCCATCAGCGCGCGTTTCGCCGAGCTCAATAGCCTGGTGACCCCCCATGGGGATGGGCCCGCGCCGATCGACGACCTGCTGGCCCAGCTCAATGAGCTGTATGTGCAGGTCAGCGCCATGAGCGGCGCCAGCGGCGACGCCTTGCTGGGCGAGGCGAAGAACCAGGCGGTGGCCACCGCATCGCGGGTCAAGCTCGGCGCCGAGCGTCAGCCGCCACTGGTGCAGAAGCTGGTCAACTCGGTGGTCAGCGCCACCACTGGCAGCATGATGGGCAGCATCCGCACCCAGCTGAACGCGGCCTGGATCAGTGAGGTGGTGAATGTCTACCGCCAGTCCCTGGCTGGCCGTTACCCCATGGTCAACTCCAGTTCGCGGGAGGCCACCCTGGAGGACTTCGGCAACTTCTTCGGCGTGGGCGGGGTGATGGACAACTACTTTCGCAAGTACCTGCAAGCCTACGTCAACACCTCGACCAGCAACTGGCGCTGGCAGCCGGGCGCCGCGGAAAAGCTCGGCATAGGTCCGGGCGTGCTGCAAACCTTCCAACGCGCCGCGGCCATTCGCGATGCCTACTTCCGCGCCGGAGGCACCCAACCGGCGGTACGCTTCGAGCTCAAGCCCGTGGCCATGGATGCCTCCATCAGCCAGTTCCTGCTCGACCTGGACGGCCAGCAGCTCAGCTACGACCATGGCCCGAGCCGGCCGATGGCGATGCAATGGCCCAGCCCCAACAGCCTGGGGGTGGTGCGCCTGTCCGTCACGCCGCCCACCAGCGCCGGTCGTTCGGGACTGACCCTGGAGGGACCCTGGGCCTGGTTTCGCTTGCTGGAACAGTCCGACCTGACCCAGGGCAACGCCCCGGACCGCTTCACCCTGCGCATGCGCGTCGACAGCGCCAGCATCTCCTGCGAGCTGCGCGCCAGCAGCGCGTTCAACCCGTTCAAGGGCCGGCTGTTGTCCGGCTTCAGCCTGCCGGAGCGCTTGTGAGCAGCCCGGGTTTCTACGGCAAGCTGGCCGGCCGCGGGGATTTCATTCACCGCGGCCTGTCGCCGACCTTTATCGAGCGCTGGGATGCCTGGCTCTCCGCCGGCATGGCCGCGAGCCAGGCGGCGCTGGGGGCGGCCTGGCTGGATGCCTACCTGGTCAGCCCGCTGTGGCGCTTTGCCGTGGCGCCGGGCCTGCTCGGCAGCGAGGCGGCGGTGGGGGTGATGATGCCCAGCGTCGACCGGGTCGGGCGCTACTTCCCGCTGACCATCGCGCTGCAACTGGAGCCCGAGACCGATCTGGGCGCGCTGGTGGCCGGCCCGGATGACTGGTTCGAGGCGGCCGAGGCCCTGTTGCTCTCGACCCTGGAGCCCGAGGCCGCTGTCGAGGCCTTCGAGGCCGCGGTGCCGGCCCTCGGTCGCCCGGTCTGTAGCACGCAGGTGCCGGGCATGCCGGGGCTGGAGGGGCAGATGCGCTTCGCCGCCACGACCGCGGCGGCGCGCGGGACGGTGCTGATGCAGCACGCCTGCGAGGGCGCGAGCCTCTGGTGGGGCAAGGGCTCCGGACGGGTCGCCGCTGGCCTGCTGCGCTGCCAGGGATTGCCGGCGGCGCAGGATTTCAGCGGTTTTCTGCTGGGCGAGGGCGGCTACGCGGCGCTTGCGCAAACCGTGCAGTTCGATTTCGGGAGCTGATTTTGGGCATTAGGGACATTTCGGGAGCCAGGGCATGTCGTCAGCCGTAACGCGTTACGAATCCGCCAGCCACAGCCATGTCGGCATGGTGCGTCAGGTCAACGAGGACGCCTGCCTGGATGCGGTGCAAGCCGGCCTCTGGGTGGTGGCCGACGGCATGGGCGGGTATACGGCGGGCGATTTCGTCAGCAGCCTGATCGTCGATACGTTGCGCGCCATCCCGCCCGAGCCCTCCTTGGCGGCCTATGTCCAGGCGTTGCGGGCGGGGCTGGAGCAGGCCAACGCGGCGGTTCGCCAGGAAACCGCACAGCGCGGGGTCGGCATCATGGGCAGCACCCTGGTGCTGCTGGCCGCCCGCGGCGACAGCGCCACCTGCCTGTGGGCCGGCGACAGCCGCCTGTATCGCCTGCGCGAGGGCCAGCTGGAGGTCATCAGCCACGACCACAGTTATGTCCAGGAGTTGCTGGACAGCAGGCTGCTCAGCGAGGACGAGGCGCGGGAGCACCCCATGGCCAACATCGTCACCCGCGCCGTGGGCACCCAGGACCGGCTGGAACTCTCGGCCGTGGACCTGGAGGTGCGTCCCGGCGACAGCTTCCTGCTGTGCAGCGACGGGCTGACCAAGACCGTCGAGGACCCTGAACTGCGCGAGGTGCTGGGCAACGCGAGCCCCTATGAGGTGGTCCGCAGCCTGGTGCACCTGGGGCTGACCCGGGGCGCTCCCGACAACATCACGGCGGTAGTCGTCAATGCCCACTGAAAACGCATCAGCCGAAGAACGCTCGAGCATGGACATGGACATTCCCGGCTATGGGATCGAGCGCGAGCTGGGCGAGGGCGCCATGGCCACTGTCTACCTGGCGACCCAGCGCTCGCTGGAGCGCAAGGTGGCGCTCAAGGTCATGGCCGCCGCGCTGGCCGCCGACCGCAGCTTCTGCGAGCGCTTCCTGCGCGAGGGCAAGACCCTGGCGCGGCTCTCCCACCCGCACACCGTGACCATTTACGACATCGGCAATGTCGGCCACTTCTATTACATGGCCATGGAGTACCTGCCGAACGGGACGCTGAAGGAGCGGATTGCCGAGGGGCTCAGCCCGCAGCAGGGCCTGGTCTACCTGCGCCAGATCGCCCTGGCCCTGGGGTATGCCCATGCCCAGGGCTTGGTACACCGGGACGTCAAGCCGGCCAATATCCTGTTCCGCGCCAACGGTTCGGCGGTGCTCTCGGACTTCGGCATCGCCAAGTCCCTGGAGGACAGCACCCAGTTCACCCAGGCCGGTTTCGCCGTGGGCACGCCCAGCTACATGAGTCCCGAACAGGCCCGCGGCCAGCAGATCGACGGTCGCACCGACCTCTACGCCCTGGGGGTGGTGCTCTACGAGATACTCACCGGCAAGCTGCCCTATACCGGTAGCGACTCGCTGTCCACGGCCCTGGCCCACTTGACCGAGCCGTTGCCGGAACTGCCCATGACCCACGGCCGTTACCAGGGGATTCTGCGCAAGCTGCTGGCCAAGGATCCGGCCGAGCGTTTTGCCGATGCCGATGCCCTGATCGCCGCGCTGGACAATCTGCCGCCCGCCGGGCCGGCCGATGCCGAGGCGACGCAGTTGCGCCCATTGCCGTTGCCCGCCGCGGCGGCCGCCGGCCAATCCGCGACGACCGGTCTGGGCGGGCTGACGCCGGTTTCCCTCGATATGCCGCCGCTCGCTGCGCCAGAGCCCGAGCCAGCCGCCACGGCCAGACCCGAGCGGGCCGCAAGCCTCGGCGCACAGCCGCCGCCCGGGTCGCGCGGGCCGTTGTGGGCGCTGCTCGGTGTGGTCGTGGTCGGGGTACTGGCCCTGGCTGGCGGGGGCTACTGGTGGCTGCGCTCGGCGCCGCCGGTGGAACCGCAAAACGGCCAGGTCGAGGTCAAAAAAACGCCGGCTGGCGATGAGCAGGGCTCGCCCACCAAGACGGCCAGCGCAACGCAACCGCCGCCGGCGACGAACGCCGATGGCGGCGACCGGCCGCTGCTGATGCCGGGCAAGAAAACCCTGTTCCAGCGCGTGCTGAGCAAGCCCGGCGCACAGGTGTCCGGCCAGCCCGGGGCGGCGCCCAGCGGTGCCGCGCTGCCGGCGTTCTCGGTGCTGTATGTCTATCAGCGCCAGGCGGTGGCGGGTGGCACCTGGCTGGAGGTCGGCGCCGCCAGCGATGGCCAGCGCGATGGCTGGTTGCCGGCCGAGCAGGTCAGCGACTGGAAGCAGAGCCTGGTGCTGAAATTCACCGAGCGCTCCGGTCGTTCGCCGGTCATGTTCCTGCGCGAAGCAAGCACCCTCGAACGGTTCCTGGCTGACACGGCGCAGGCCCGCGCGGCCCTGCACAAGGCGCAGAACGAAGGCAGCGTGGACCCGCAGATCGTCGCGCTGGAGCCTGTGGCCAGCGCCATTCCCCAGGACCAGTTCTACCTGCTGCCGATTTTCGAGGCCCGCGAGAGTTTCGATGCCGACGGTCAGCCGGTGCAACTGCTCAATGTGGCCTCCATCGACCCTGGCAATACGCCCCTGGGCAAGGTCGGGGGAGCGGCCAAGGCCGCCAGCGATGCCTTCCGTACGGCGATCGTGCTGGTGGTCGACACCTCGGTGTCGATGCAGCCCTACATCGACCGGGTGCGCCAGGTGGTGCAGGCGTTGCACCGGCAGATCGCCAGCCGTGGCGACCTGGACAGCGTCAGCTTCGGCCTGGTGGGGTTTCGCAGCAATGTCGAGAAAACCCCGGGCCTGGAATATGTGGCGCAAACCCTGGTGAGCCTGGAGGAGGGCCGCGATCCACAGCGCTTCCTCGAGCTGGCTGGCCAGGTCAAGGCTGCCCAGGTGTCCAGCCACGCCTTCAATGAGGATGCCTTCGCCGGTGTGATGGCGGCGGTCGAGGGTACGGACTGGAGTCCCTATGCCGGGCGGCTGATCCTGCTGGTCACCGACGCTGGCGCCCTGCGCAAGAACGATCCGCTGGGGCGCACCCAGATGAACGAAGCCGAGGTGCGCGAAGCCGCCCTCAGTAAACAGGTCAAGATCTATGCGCTGCACTTGCGCACCGAGGCCGGTCGGAAAAACCATGACTTCGCCGAGCAGCAGTACCGTAGCCTGACGGCCGACGCCAACCCGCAGATCGGCGACCTGTACATTCCGGTGGCGGGCGGCGATGTCGGTCGCTTCGGCGATACGGTCGCCGAGATCGGCTCGGTATTCGCCGAACAGGTGCATCAGGCGCGCAACAACCAGGCGCCGAGCCTGCCGCCGCCACAGGGGGCACCAAGCGTCGCGAGCAAGGCCACGGCCATCGGCTACGCCATGCAAATGGACTTTCTCGGTCGCCAGTCGGCGGTCCGTGCGCCGCAGCTGATCACCGCCTGGACTTCCGACCACGACCTGACCAACCCCTCGCTGCCGGCCTTCCAGGTCTGCGTGCTGCTGACCAAGCTGCAGCTCAACGACCTGCAGCAGTCGCTGAAACTGATTGTCGATGCGGCCCGCCGTACCCAGACCTCGCCCAAGGATTTCTTCCAGGAAATCGCCAGCGCCAGCGCCCATATGAGCCGCGACCCGACGCGGTTGAAGCAGGGCGGCAACCTGGTGGAAGGCGGCATTCTCGGCGAGTACCTGGACGGCCTGCCGTATCGCAGCAAATCGCTGACCATGACCCAGGACCTCTGGCTGTCCCTGAGCGTGGCCGAGCAGCAGGACTTCATCGACGAACTGGAGTCGAAAATCCGCCTGTACGAGACCTTCCACAACGACAGCGCCAACTGGGTCCGCTTCGGCGAGGCCCAGCCGGGCGATGCACTGTATCGCGTGCCCCTGGCGACGCTGCCCTGATGCTCAAGCTCAGAGATATTCGCAAGACCCGTGGCGAGGGACCACAGCGCTACAGCCTGGTGGTGCCCCGGCTCGACCTGCGGCCGGGCCAGCGCCTGGCGCTGGTAGGCCCCAGCGGCAGCGGCAAGAGCACCCTGCTGGACCTGCTGGCCCTGGTGCTGTCGCCGGACCCGGGCGGCGTTTTCGAATGTCGCGCCGACGACCGTACGCTGGATGTCGCCGGGCTCTGGCGCAGCGGCCGCCAGGATGTGCTGGCCGGGCTGCGCAGCCGGGTCATGGGCTATGTGCTGCAGACGGGCGGGTTGCTGGGTTTTCTCGACGTGCAGCGCAATATCGGCTTGTCGCGGGCGCTGCTCGGCCTGCCGGCCGATGCCACGGTCAGGCGCCTGGCCGAGCAGCTGGAAATCGCCGACCAGTTGCACAAGCTGCCGGCGGCACTCTCCGTGGGCCAGCGCCAGCGGGTCAGCATCGCCCGGGCCCTGGCCCATGGGCCGAGCATCGTGCTGGCGGACGAACCCACCGCCTCGCTGGACCCGCTGAACGCCGAACGGGTCATGCAGCTGCTGGTGGCCCAGGCCGAGGAGCGCGGCGTGTGCATCCTGGTCGCCACCCATGACGAGGCGCTGGCCCGGCGTGCCGGGCTGCAGCTGCATCCCTTGCAGGTGCAGCGCGGCGCGGATGGCGGGGTCACCGCGACCCTGGCGGGAGGTGGCTGATGCGGCTTGCCCTGATGGCCCTGCTGGCCTGGCACGACTACCGCGCCGAGGTGCGCCTGTCGGCTTGCGCGGTCCTGGCCCTGGTCGCCGTGCTCGCGCCCTTGCTGGTGCTGTTCGGCCTCAAGTTCGGCCTGGTCACCACCCTGACCGAACGCCTGGAGCGCGACCCCGCCGTGCGCGAAGTCGTGCCCATGGGCGGCGGGCGCTTCAGCGCCCAGGCCATCGCCGAGCTGGCCGATCGTCCCGAAGTGGCCTTCGTTGTGCCGCGTACCCGACAGATCGCCGCGACCGCCGACCTCTACCCGGACGCGGCCGGCCAGGCGCTGACGGTCGAGATGATCCCCACCGCCGCGGGCGACCCGTTGGTGGCGCCGGCGCTGCTGCCCGATGCGCCGGACCAGGTCCTGCTCAGCCAGCGGGCGGCGGAGAAACTCGGGGTCCGTGGCGGCGACGTGCTGAGCGCCGCGTTTGGCCGTCAGGTCGGCGGGCGCCAGGAATATCAGCGCACCCGCCTGCGGGTGCAGGGGGTCTTGCCACTCGCGGCCTTCCAGCGCGATGCGCTGTTCGCGCCCCTGGCCCTGCTGGAAGCCGCCGAAGACTACCGCGACGGCCTGGCCTGGCCTGGGTACCAGCCACAAGCGAACACGGCGCGGGTGTATCCGGGGTTCCGTCTCTACGCCGCGGACCTGGACGGCGTGGAGCGCCTGCGTCTTTATTTCGCCGAGCGCGGGCTGGAGGTCGCGACCCAGGCCGACGTCATCGCCCAGGTGCGCTCCCTCAGCCACAACCTGACCCTGGTGTTCTGGGTCATCGCCAGCCTGGCCCTGGCCGGGGCCTTCGCGGCCATGACCGCCAGCGCCCTGGCCGCCGTCGAGCGCAAGCGCAGGGCCTTGTCGGTATTGCGCCTGCTGGGTTTTTCGACAGGCGCCCTGATCGCTTTCGTCGTGCTGCAGGCGCTGTACACCGGGGTGTTCGGCCTGCTGCTGGCCTGGGGCTTGTACGGCATGGCCGAAACCGGGCTGAACCGGCTGTTCGCACCGGCGACGGGGGAGTTCGCCTGCCGGCTGCTGCCGAGCCACTACCTGTTGGCCCTGCTGCTGACACTGCTCTGCTGCCTGCTGGCGGCGGCCTCCGGTGGCTGGCGCGCGGCGCGGATCGAAGCCTCGGAAGGACTGCGCGATGTCTAACTGGCCGAGGGTTCTGGTCTGGCTGAGGGCTCTGGTCATGCTGGCGCTGGCCGGCGCGGCGCAGGCGCAGGACGCCCCGGCGGATAATCCGAAACCGCTGCCCGATGACCTCAGCCTGCCGCTGCCCTGCGAAGGCGAATTGGTGTTCCGCTACGTCTATGTCCTCGCCAAGGGCACCCTGGACGACCGTGAGGTCAATCTCGGCTATCCCTTCAGCGATGACGATCCGGGCTACCGGCAATCCTTCATCTCCGGTTATCGGCGCGACTACATCAACGGTCAGTTCGTCCTCGACGACCTGCCGGCCGACTGGCAAGCCCGAATCGCCCCGACCCTGCCCAAGAGCGAGGCCGACAGCCTGCTCAAGCCGATGTTCTATTTTGTCGGCAAATACGAGGTCACCGAGCGCCAATACGCCCTGGTCATGGCCCAGGAGGCGGCATTGGCGGGGCAGGGCGAGGCACCGGCCTGCGCCCCCATGAGCGACATGTCCGCGCGCTTGCCCAAGGTCAAGCTGTCGCGCCTCGAGGCCGAGCGCTTTGCCGCGGTGTACAGCGCCTGGTTGCTCAAGTACCACCGCGACCGGTTGCCGGTCAGCGGCCGCGGCAAAGCGGCCGAGGACGGCGGGATGGGCTTCGTCCGCCTGCCGACCGAAGTGGAGTGGGAATTCGCCGCACGCGGTGGCCATGCGGTCAGCCGCCAGGCGCTGGAGGCGCGCTTGTTTCCGCGCAAGGTGCAAGGCAGCGACAGCGATGGCCCGCTAGGGGACTGGGCGGTGTTCAGCCAGGTCGCCGGGGGCACGGGGCAGGGCGCGCGGCTGTTGCCGGTCGGGCTGAAAAAGCCCAATCCATTGGGACTGTTCGACGTGATCGGCAACGCCGCGGAGATGGTCCAGGAGTCCTTCCAACTGGTCCACGCCGGTCGCCGCCAGGGCAGTTACGGCGGCTTTGTGGTCAAGGGCGGCAACTACCTGGAAGGCGAGCTGACGCTGTTCACCGGCATGCGCCGGGAATACCCGCTGTTCGCCGCCGACGGCAGCGAACAGCGCAACGCCACCACCGGTTTCCGGGTGGCCCTGGGCGCGTTGTCGGCACCGCGCTCACGCTATGAGGAACTGTTCGAGCAGTGGCAGAAGGAAGGCCGCCTGGCGGGCCTGACCGATGAAATCGAGGCTGCCGAAGACCCGACCCAGTTACTGGACAGTCTCATCGCCAGCAGCACCGATCCGAACCTGCAGGCGCGCCTGGCGCGGGTGAACGAAGAGCTCAAGCGCAATGTGTCGCTGATCGCCCGGCAGCGCGAGGAGGCCGCAGGCAACCTGATTCAGTCGGCGGCCCTGGTGGCCGAGACGGTCAACAACTACAACATTCGCCTGACCAACCTGAAGAAGGATCGCGATCAAGCGCGGGCCGCCCAGGACGAAGCCACCGCCAAGCTGTATGAAACGGCCATCGCCAATGGGCGCAGTGCGCTCGAGGGCGCCCTGGCGATCTACATCGACAACCTCGCGACCGGAACGCGCTACACCGACGAGGTGATCCAGACGCAGTTCCAGCGGACCCGGGAGGAGCTCAATCACAAACCGGTGCTGGGAAAAAGCCTCATGGCCCGTGCCACGCTTTTCGTCAGGCACGTGGGGCAGTTTCGCCAGCAGCACCGAGCCGATCCGGAGATGATCCTGAAGGAGCTTCTTGGACCCTGAGCAGGATGTCGGAACTGTCGTCGGTGGCGGCGAAGACCCGCTAGGCTGGATGTAGTGTCGGCAGGCTTGGCTCACGCTGGACGCAGCCCGCTCTGCGCGGAAGCCGAAAACGGAATTGACCCACAAAACAAGGAGAGACACGACCATGGATACTTCACTCAAGAACTGCGCTTCGATCCTGGCTCGTACCCTGCCGTTGCCGGGCGTGGTCTGCTGCGCCCTACTGCTGGGCGGTTGCGCGGGCTTCGGGGCTCCAAGCTCGAAGGTCGCGGCCCAAACCAAGGTCGAGTACTACCCGCAATGCTATGAGCCGGTCAGCCAGCTGCGCAGTTCCGACAAGTCGATGACCAAGTCGGTGGCCACCGGCGCCATTGCCGGTGGCCTGCTCGGCGGCCTGACCGGGGCCCTGGTCGGCAATAGCGGCGATGCCGGCCGCAATGCCCTGATAGGCGCCGCCGCCGGGGCCCTGGTCGGGGGCGCGACCGGCTACTACAGCGAACGCCAGAAGCAGATCAGCGACGACCGTGCGCGCATTGCTTCCTACGCCAGCGACATCGGCCAGAGTACCGGCGAAATCGACCGCAGCATCAGCTACACCCGTACCGCGCAGAACTGCTACCAGCGTGAGTTCACCTCACTGCTCAATGCGCGCAAGGCGAAGAAGATCAGCGACAGCGAAGGGCGCCTGCGTCTGGCCGAGATCGTCAGCGGCCTGAAGGAAACCAACGAGCTGATGGCCGCCGTGGATGGGCGTGCCGGCGAGAGCATCGATGTCTACACCCAAGCCTATGAGAAAGACCTGCAGACGGTCGGTGTGCAACGCCAGGACGTTGCTCAGGTGGCCGCTGTGAAGCCTCCGGCCGCCACCGACAAGAAGGCGGCGACCCGCAAGAAGGCCGGCGCCAAGACAACGACGAAGACGGATGTGCCCAAGGAAGCCGTCACCACCGAGCGCACCTTGCAGCAAGCCACGGCCAAGCGTGCGGAAGGCCAGAAAATCGCTGCCCGTGGCCAGACCATGGTCAACGACGTGTGCAGCAACCCCGACATGGGGGACTGGGCACCGCCTGCCTGCTCGAAAGCCTGATGCGGGAAAGGGCCTCTTTCCAGGGTTTGGGTGAGCCGATTGGAAGCTCAATCTGTTTGACGACGGCGTCCTTGAGGTCGGCGCGGCCAGCCCAACAATGATTTTCTGGAGGTCGACGGGGTTGGGGGTAGAGGTGCCGTTTTTTTGATTGGGCGGCGGGTCACATCCACGGCGATGCTGGCTCCTGAGGGAATCGGGAGCACAGCATCCGGGATCAGATAGGTGCTTTGAATATGGGGGTCATGGGGCAGTCAGAATTTATCTGAAAACCATAAACCACCACCCGCTTGGCACGCTAAAAGGAAGATGAAGGGTTCTTTTGAAAGTATCAGTCAGGGGCACTGGTGACGTCAGTGGTGATTATTGCTCGACAGGCATATCAAGTTCGTTGTGAGCTTTTAATAAGCGCCTGTTCGATTGACAGTGAATGCCGCAGGTGTATTCGATAAATGAATGCTCTGCATTTTCATGCCGGGCAATATTGTATTTCTGAAAAGGCAGCATGGCTCTTCGCATCGGTGACTGATCCAGTATGTTCTTGAATGTGGCGCTTGAGTCATCAGCAATCCAGAGTCGTCTTACTTTTCTTTTCTTGTTGCCATCGATGAATTTGTGACGAGCGTGCAGGACTCTCAGGTTATCCATGACCAGAATATCCCCAGGTTCAAGGCTGATAGGGGTGATGTAATTCTCGTTGCTGGAGTAGTGGTTCTGGATGTAGTTGAAAGCAGCGTTGGCCCATTCAGGAATGAAGGCGGTGCTGTCATACCTGTAACGGATTCTTAATGTGTCGTCATCGATTTTTTCGAATACCGCGCAGTCTATGGACAACAAGTCGTCCCGGCAGTAGGTGACACTGCCGCTGGTCATCAATATCTTCAATGTGTCAGCATGATTTGAAAGCAGGTCATTGTAGATTTTCTGCCCGTCAACCAGGAAGTTGTCTCCGCCAGACTCAGGCTTCGAAACACACTGGAGGATGACGAACTTGGGCGGCGTTATTTTTTTTGCCGTGCCATCTACATAGGCCATCCCATTCAAAAAAGACCCGTCGGTATGCGGGAAGAAATCGCTCGACAGTTCACCATGGTAATCATCCTTGAAGCTTTGCCAGTCCTTGTTTATTGGCTCGCCGCCGCCCACCACACCATGTTCATCGGACTTCGTATGGAACTGAATCAGTCCAAACTTGCCCGCCGTCTCTCTAAAGGCTTCGAGAGAGTGGTCTTGAGGCTTGATAACGCAATATCCATGTTCTTTAAGAAAAAGGGAGATTCCTTTGTGGTCAAAAAAATCAAACTTCTTGCTTATAGTCATTTCACACTCCTTGTCTTGATGGAAAACTTTTACATGCCATTAAAAAAATGATCGAAGATCATTTTCAAACCAAAAAACGTCACCCCCGCTTTCAAAAGCATGGCGCCTACACGCTGCGATATACGGTCTCTGAGAAACCCACCGAGGTACGAGCCGAGGGTGGATGCGGTAATCATGATTAATATGAGATTTGCGTAATCCATGAACGCAAAGCCGGCAATAACAAAGGCCGCGACCTTCAATCCGTGCAGCACGCTCATTTGCATGGCGTGGGTTACGATCACTTCATTTTTATTAATATTCATCTTCATCAGGATGGGCTGTGATATCAAACCGGTTACAGCCACGAAAAGTGAAAGAAATGTTTGAAAGAAGCCCACGATCGCAAAGTTTTTAAATACAAAACCCAGGCGTGAGACGATCTTGGTCCAGGTGATTGCCAGAATAAAAAAACCGAGGATCAGTGACAGATATTGTTCGGGGAATTTCCCGATGAAGAAATAGCCTATGAATGCTCCGACAAGACAGCCGATAACATATCTAGGCAGGATCTCTACTTTTGCACTCTTGTAGTCAAAGACGAATCTGCTGCCATTGCTCACCATTTGAATCAAACCGTGAACCGGTACAACCGCAGAGATGGGGATGAATTGAGGCATCACCGCAAGCAATCCAATCCCGCCGCCAACACCAATGGCTGCCGTCATGAATGAAGTGATAAAGCTGACGCCCACCAACAGATATAAACCATCAGAGAGTTCGAGCATTATTGGTTCCTGTCCAGTTTTATTAAGGTTTAAACGTGCATCGCGATGCGTTGGCTTTTCACGGAGTTACTTATTCCTAGGCAAACGCCTATGACCGCTCTGGAATAATCAGGCGCTTCAAGGCGAACTCAGTCATTACTTATTTGCAGGTAATGAAATGATCGGAAATGCGTAGTCCGTCTGTCTGTTTCAGATTCCTGGCCACGGCGAGCTTTTGCTCTGTGGATGTTGCTTGGTTGCCAGCCGGATACTTTTTTCAACGCGACAAGGTTTCCGCCCCCTGTTCAAACGGGGCGTAAAGTCTGGCTGATGCGTGAGTATGGGGTTGGTGTGACAGGCCGTAGCCGAATCACTCTGTTCATGTCGGAAAGTCAGAGTCTCATCAATACGAAGTTGATGGTGTGTTGCGTTGACTCACTTCCCTTGCGGGTGAAAGTCTCCCTTATATCAATAGTCAACCCTTTCACCCGGGCACGGTCTGCCGAGTCAAATGGCGGGGCCATGTTGTCGGCGAAACGATAAGTGTGTGCTAGAGGCTATCGCCATTTAATAAACTGAGAGGCTCTATGCCATGACTAAAGTTTTCGTCGGTTGCAGGGGGTAGAACATTCATATGTTTTACATCCCTGTCCGACACTGTCATGGCGAGCCATCTCAGACAAAACGCGATTCACTTCTCGGGCAGGGCCCAGGCGATGATGCTGTCACCCAGCTTGGTTGGAATCCGGTCATGACCGCCGACCACGGCCACGACGTACTGTCGGCCTTGGCTCATGTAGGTCAAGGGTGAAGCCTGATTGCCTGCGGGGAGGCGTTCCTCCCACAGCAGTTCTCCACTTTCACTGTTATAAGCCCGCATGAAACGATCGATGGCGGCACCGATAAATGTCACGCCTCCGGCTGTCGTCACGCCCGTCGCATCGCTCGGCGTACCGATTTCGAAGCGCATCCGAGAGGCGATTCCCCAAGGCCCGCTGTCATACCCCGTACCGAACGGGCGGCTCCAGACGACATCGCGCGTGCGCAGGTCGATACCGGCAATGAAGCCCCAGGGTGGCGCAATGCACGGCTGGTCAAGGGAGGACATCCATGGATCTTTGATGGCGCCGTAAGGCAGCCCGGCCTGGACGCGGAAGCCTTGGCTGTTGCCCGGCGATTCCTGGAACGACTTGGCATTGATGGCGTCGAGTTGTTCGCGGGGAACCAGCCCCTGCATATAAGGGAGCCGCTGGTTATTGATGATCAGCAGGCCTCGCTTGAGGTCGACCATCACGCCTCCCCAGTTCAATCCGCCGTGATGGCCAGGGAAAATCAGGCTTTGCTGGCCTACGACCGGCGGGGTGAAGATCCCTTCGTAGCGTGCCTGGCGAAACTCGAGGCGACATTGCATCTGATCGAAAGGCGTCAGCCCCCAGGCATCGGCCTCGGTCAGTACTTCCGGGGTTTTCGATGGGCGCCCCATGGTGCTCGGCATATCGGGCGAAAGTGGCTGGGTGGCCGCGGTGTAGTCTCCGGGCGCGGTTCCCTGGGGCACGGGAGATTGCACGACATCCACCAGCGGTTCGCCGGTGGCGCGGTCAAGCACGAACAACTGGCCGGATTTGGTGGCTTGAATGACGGCCGGGCGTGGCCCCGTGGCGGTAGGGAAGTCAATCAGACTGGGTTGTGGGCTCAGGTCGTAGTCCCACAGATCGTGGTGAACGGTCTGGAAATGCCATTTGACCTTGCCAGTGGCCGCATCCAGCGCGACCAGGGAGGAGCTGAACTTGTCCTCTTGTTCGGTGCGAGTACCGCCATAGAAGTCGCCGGCTGCGTTGCCGGTGGTGATATACACCAACCCGAGTTCATCGTCGGCGGAAAGCGGTGCCCAGGAGTTGGGTGTGCTGAGGGTATAGGTCTCGTCGTCGCGAGCGGGAGCATGGGTGTCCGGACGACCCAGGTCCCAGGCCCATTTCTGTTTGCCGGTGACAGCGTCGTAGCCGCGTACCACGCCCGAGGGGGCAGGGCGTACATCGGAGTCAAGGACTCGGCCTCCGGTGATCACCACTCCGCGAATGACGGTGGGGGCGGAGGTGATGCCCGTCGAACCTTTCCTGAAGGTACCCAGGCCGTCTTTCAAATCCGCAAAACCAGCGTTGCCGAAGCCGGGGCACGCCTGGCCCGTCAAGGCGTCTACCGCGCCCAGGCGAATATCGTTGGTGCCCCAGATGATGCGTGAGGCGCACAGGCCGCTGGCATTGGGCACTTCGAAATAGGAGACGCCACGGCAGTAGGCACCGCCATTGGCGAAGTAATCCGGGTCGACTTTGGAGTCGAACCGCCAGTTCTCCTTCCCGGTGGTGGCATCCAGGGAAATGATGATTTGCTTCGGAGTGCAGGTGTAGAGCGAGTTGCCCACCTTGATCGGTGTGGCCTCGTTCAGGTACTTGGTCTTTTCGCCGGGTTGCTTCACGTCGCCGTGGTGGTACTCCCAGGCCTTCACCAGGCCTGACACATTCGAGGGGGTGATTTGCGATGCGGCGGAATAGTGGTTGCCCAGGTTGGAGCCTGCATAGGCGGTCCAGTTGGTCTCGTCGTGTGACGCGGCAATATTGCCGTCCGGTGAGGTCACCGTATTGCGACTGAAGGCTTGTCCGGGACGCGTCGTGGCGAGCGTCGAGTCGGCAAGGTGAACGGTGTCCGGGAAGAACAGCGGCACCAGGATCGTGCCGCCCATGAGGATCGGCAACAGGCCCATGATGGTGAAGTAATGACTTCTGCTGACGTTGGCAAAGTCACGCCGCACCACGGGCCAGAAAGCCAGGAACGGAACGCTGAGAACGGCCAGCCAGGCCAGGCGTGGAATGAAGGCCCAGCCGTTGTACCCGGACTCCCAGATCGCCCAGGCGTAGGTGGCCAGAGCCGCTGCGCCATACAGGTAGAGGCCGAGGGATTTTTTCAGGCCGATGAGGAGGGCCGATAGCAACAGGGCGGTGCCCATCATGGCGTAATAGGGTGATCCGCCAGCACTCACCAGGGCGCCGCCTTTATAGGCCAGTGTCACTCCAAGCAGGGCAACCAATACGGTGTACCCCCCGAACAGAAGGTTCGAGACTCCCGCCCCTCTACCCAACGTCCTTTCGTTCATTGCAATCATCCCTGTGTGATTCGATATGGCTACGTTTCCGAGCGGCGCGCATAATTGCTCATTGTGATAATGAAATACAATATGCGACGAAAAATTTAGCTGAATCGTCGGGATGAGCGGTATTTTTGTATTTTGTGTTGAGTTAAGACAATCGTGATAAGCTGGCCGGCGGATGATTGGAGCGCTCCGACAAAGCCTCGATCAGTCATCGGGTGTCAGGGGGGCGCTCTATATCCCCTCATCTGGCATGACGTCCTGTTGAGTCTTGAGACGACCTACTTCGTCGAGATGCTTCCAGAGAAATTGCGCGGCTTCTTCGCGCCGATCAGATTCGATGAGGTCGAGCAAATGGATGTGTTCCTGGCATTGCGCCATAAGACGGGTGCGATCGACGTTGGCCTTGTAGCCGATGAAGCGCCTGAGCTGATTTTGCTGGCGTATGGCATCGATGAAAAAGACATTGCCGGAGCACTGCACGATCAGTTCGTGAAACTGGGCGCCCACCTGGAACAGCTGGGCACGGGACAAGGTCTGGATATCCCCGTCGAGCATGGCCTGCTGTTGCTGCCTGGCCTGGGCGAACGCGGCGTGATTGACCTGATAACCAGGCTCGAGCAGGGCAGCCGGCTCGATGGCCATGCGGAAACGGTAGCTCTGGATGTGTGCCTGGGCGTTATGCACGAAGTCCTTCAGACCCCATCCTTGCCCCGGCCTGCGTTCCACCATGGCTTCGCTGGCCAGCCTGTTCAAGACCTTGAGCAACTGCCCGCGCGGTACTTCGTAACGGCGCAGCAGCTGGGCTTCGAAAAAGTGCTCAGGTATCTCGCCACCCAGAATGTCGTCGACCACGCGAAGGTAAAAGTCTTCGAAAGGATCGCTGGCGAGCGGGAAGGTCGTTTCTTGAATCTGCCCGGCGTCTTGTTTCAGAAAGTAGCCTCGGTTGGGTTCCTGAATGGCGAGGCCCCATTCAGCGAGCAAGGCAAACACTCGCCGCACCGGCGAGCGCGAAACACCCAGCGCTTGGGCAAACGTCTGCTCGCGCAACGGCTCACCGGCTTTCATCGAGCGCGCGCGAATCATCTCGATAACGCGGGGGGCCAACTGCAAGGCGAGGTCTTTCTTGATCACAGGCTCTCTCTCGGATGATTGATGTCAGTCCGTTTGCGCTGGGGCGGGTGCCCCCACCGGACTGGAGTTGGAAAATACCATACGAAGGTGTGGGGATCTGCACAAAGCGCACTGGCGGATGGGGCGAACAAACTGATCGAGGTACATGAGCATGAAGGCTCCACGTATTTTCCTGATCCACGCGACTGCACTGGCGATCGATCCGATCGCGACGGCCTTTGCCCGGCATTGGCCGCAGGCACAGGTGATCAATCTGCTCGAAGACTCGTTGTCCCGGGACCGCGTGGAAGAGGGCGAATTGACCGCGAGCATGAAGGCGCGCTTTCTGACGCTGTCCCATTACGCCGTACAAAGCGCAGCGGACGCGATTCTGTTTACCTGCTCGGCTTTTGGCGATGCCATCGACCTGTGCAAGCCCAAGATTGCCATTCCACTACTCAAGCCGAACGAAGCCATGATCAACCTGGCTCTCACGCAAGCATCGCGTATTGCGGTGCTGGCGACGTTCGAGCCGACCATCCCCTCGATCATGGCCGAGTTCAGGCAAGCGGCTGAGCGCAGTGGCCGAGCGCCGGAGGTGGTGCCCTATTTTGTTCCAGGGGCAATGCAGGCGTTGAGTGAAGGGGACAAGGAAGGTCACGATAGCGCCATTGCACAAATGGCCGCTCAGGTCGACGCCTGCGACCTGATCTGTTTCGCCCAGTTTTCAATGACCAGTGCCGCAGGGCAGGCACAGGCCCGCTCGGGTCTGCCGGTACTGACCACGCCCGACAGTGCAGTGCTGGAGATGCGCAGGATGCTCCAGGCTGATGATTTCATTTCTTCCCAGGACGGATGTTTACCCCATGCTCAAGTTTAATGCTCATCTCGGTTTCCAATTCAATGAATGGCCTTTTCTGCAGCGCATCGAGGCCGCCGCCGCGGCGGGGTTTCGGGCGGTGGAGTTTCCGTCGCCCTATGAGTTCGATGCCAGTCTCTTGGCCGACCACTTGGCTCGGCACAGCCTGTCGCTGATTCAATTCGCCGCACCGGCTGGGGTGACCAAAGGCATTGCTGCCTTGCAGGGCAAGGAAGAAGAGTTTCGCGACGGCTTGCGCCAGGCTGTGAGCTACGCCAAGGCGTTGGCTTGTTCGGATGTCCACATCATGTCAGGAGTGACGACACAGGATGAGGCGGCGCTTACCTTCGGGAGCAACCTGGAGTACGCAGTCAAATACTTCGAAGACCAGGGGGTACGGCCGCTTATCGAAGTGATCAGTGCGCAGGCGATGCCGGACTACTACATGTCTGACTTCAACAAGGCGCAGCAGGTGCTGGAGAGCTTTCCGAGTGTCGGGCTGATTCTCGATCTTTACCATGCCCAGCTTCTGACCGGAGATGCAGCCGAGGTTCTGGCCCGGTTTTATGACAGGACCGTCCATGTGCAAATCGCCGACTGCCCGGGCCGTCACGAGCCGGGAACGGGGAGCATGGACTTTGCTGCCTTGTTCGCGGCGCTGGAGCAGCGTGGCTACCCAGGATGGATCGGCTGTGAATACCGCCCCTCCGGCGCTACTGTCGCGAGCCTTGACTGGATCAAGCAGCTAAGTGCCTAGGTTCTGTGCGAAACCTTTTTGAAAAGCTGAATGGGTAGAATCGCCGCCATCAAAGGCAGAAGCCCCCGATGGCCGAGCGAGGCGAACCCAGCGAAGCGTCCTGGGAAATATCGAAGGCTAATCGCATCCAGCTCTACGTGGCGGAGCATCGCTTGATTTACGAAGCGATTGTCTCCGGCGACGAAGAGGCTGCGGCTTTCTACGTTGAAAACCACCTCAAGCGGGTGCAGCGCGATATCAATACCCGCGAGTGACAGGCGGCTGATCGCAATCAGCCGCTAGCGCATAGAAACTCCTCCTCCCGCATGCCTGTTATCCGCTACGAGTGCACCGCTGGTCATCGCAAGATCGGCCGGCCAATTCAGTAACTAGACTCATCGGGATACCCCGGCGCAGCGTGTACTGCAGCTGTCGCTACCGACAATCGGATTCTTCTGTGCGAAGCAGGTGTGCGGCGAACCTGTCGCGCGCCTGGAAGGCCTGTCCCGGCATCCCGCGGCGTCCCTGCAGCAGCCACCTCCCATCCGCCCACTATGGCGTCAAAAGCCCGTGCCAGAGCCCTCTGGTTTCCAAGCCGCGAGGCTCTTGCGCGTGCTTGCGCGCCAGGCCGTTGCCGGGGGCATGCCGGTTGTCCGAGGCGATCCGGCCAATGGCCGCACGCAGCTGTCCGGCGTGATCTAAGCTCCACAAAGGCTGGCCTTTCGAGCAGAGGTTTCAATGCAAAGCACACCAGAAAACAGTCTGAAAAATGCGTTGAAGGTCTGTAGAGACAGCTTTGTTTTCGTCGGCTTTTTCAGTTTCTTCATCAATGCGCTGATGCTGGTCCCGACCTTCTACATGCTCCAGGTGTATGGGCGGGTGATGACCAGCGGCAGCCTGACCACCCTGGCCATGTTGACGCTGATCATGACCCTGCTGGTGATCACCCTCGGCTCCCTGGAATGGGTTCGTTCGCGCATCATGGTCCGGGTCAGTACCCGGCTGGATGTGCTGCTCAGTCGCCAGGTCTACAAGGCCAGTTTCAAACGGGCCCTGGACAGTGGCGGCATGGATGCCTCGGCCCAGTCGCTCAACGACCTGACGGGCTTGCGCCAGTTTCTTTCCAGCAGCGGCCTGTTCGCCTTTTTCGACGCGCCCTGGTTGCCGATCTATATCGCCGTGATGTTCCTGTTCCACCCCTGGTTCGGCTGGGTCGCGACGGGTAGCGCGCTGCTGTTGATACTGCTTGCCTTCGTCAACGAGAAGCTCACGGGGCCGGTACTGGCCCAGGCCAACAAGGAGCATATCGGCGCGACCCTCCATACCACCAAGAACCTGCGCAACGCCGAAGTCATCGAGTCCATGGGCATGCTGGACACCCTGATGGATCGCTGGGGGCGCCGGCAGAGAAACGTTCTGCTGCTGCAATCCCTGGCGAGCGACCGGGGCGGCATGGTCACCACGCTTTCGCGGACTTTCCGCCTGTTGGTGCAATCGCTGGTGCTGGGCCTGGGGGCCTACCTGGCGGTGGACCATCAGGTGGGGGCCGGCCTGGTGTTCGCCGGGGCCGTGCTGCTGGGCCGGGCACTGGCGCCCATCGACCTGATGATCGGCAGCTGGAAGGGCTTTATCGCCGCCCGTTCGCAGTACAACCGCCTGAACGACATCCTCGGCAAACAGCAGGCGCAACCCGAGCGCCTGTCCTTGCCGGCGCCTGAGGGCCAGGTGCAGGTCGAGAACCTGATTGTCACGGCACCTGGCTCGAGCACTCCGATCCTCAAGAACATCAGTTTCAGCGTACCGGCCGGTTGCGTGGTGGGCATCATCGGCCCGAGCGCCTCGGGCAAGTCGACCCTGGCCAGGGCGCTGATCGGCGTCTGGCCGCCGCAGCATGGGGTGGTCCGCCTGGATGGCGCGGACATCAGCACCTGGGACAAGCATGAGCTTGGCCCGTATATCGGTTACCTGCCCCAGGACATCGAATTGTTCGAGGGCAGCATCGGCGAGAACATTGCCCGCTTCGCCGAGATCGATTCGGCGAAGGTCATCCAGGCCGCCAGGATCGCTGGCGTCCACGAAATGATCCTGCTGTTGCCCGATGGCTACGACACCGTCATCGGCAGCGAGGGCTTCATGCTCTCGGCAGGGCAGCGCCAGCGCATCGGGCTGGCCCGCGCGCTGTACGGCAACCCGCGGCTGATCATTCTCGACGAACCCAACTCCAATCTCGACGAGGTCGGCGATCGTGCCCTGGCGGCCGCCATCGGGCAGATCAAGCACACCGGCGCGACCCTGTTCGTGATTACCCACCGCACCAACATCGTGTCGCAACTCGACCGGCTGCTGGTGATGAAAGCCGGGATGGTCGGCCTCTACGGGCCGCGCGAGGAAGTGCTGGCCGAACTCAGCGGGCAGCAACCACCGGTACCCAAACATGCCGGGCCAGTACCGGTGGTGACCAACGTGGCGTCGATCGATGCCCGCAAGGACGATGGCGGTGAATCCTATGCCTAGTCGTCAAATCGAAAGCTTTTCCGACCTGCCGGTGTCCGATCGCAAGGCCCACCGCCTGGGCATGGGCATTGTCGGCGTGACCTTCGGCCTGTTCGGCACCTGGGCGGCACTCGCGCCCCTGGACGGTGCCGCCTACGCGCCGGGGGTGGTCACCGTGCAGACTTACCGCAAGACGGTCCAGCACCTGGAAGGCGGCATCGTCAAATCGGTGCTGGCCCATGATGGCGACATCGTCAAGCGCGACGATCCGCTGATCATCCTCGACGATGCCCAGCTGCGCTCCGAGTACGAGGCGACCCAAAGCCTGCTGATCGCGGCCAGGGCCATGGAGTCGAGGCTGATTGCCGAGCGCGATGGGTTGCCGGCGATCGATTTCGGGCCGATGAGCGATCCGGCCAGCGTGCGGGGAGAGGAAGCGCGCCAGGGCGAGACCCAGGTATTCAACGCGCGGCGGGGCTCGCGGCTGGGCCAGATCGCGGTGCTGCGCGAGCGCATCGGCCAATTGCACCAGCAGATCAAGGGCCTGGAATCGATGATCGCGGTCAAGGTGCGCCTGGAGAAATCCTACAGCGGTGAAATCGGCGAATTGTCCGACCTGCTCAAGCAGGGGTTCGTCGACAAGCAACGCCTGCTCGAGCAGGACCGCAAGCTGGGGATGCTCAGGTCGGAGGTGGCCGATCACCGTTCCACCATCGACAAGACCCGCCTGCAGATCAACGAAACCCAGTTGCAGATCCTCCAGGTCGACAAGGATTTCGATTCCGACGTGGCCAAGCAGCTGGCCGAGGTGCAGACCAAGATCTACGACCTGCAAGAGAAGAACTCGGCCCTGGAAGACCGCCTCAGCCGTATCGTCATCCGCGCCCCCGACGCGGGCATGGTGATTGGCATGACGGTGCACACCATTGGCGGTGTCGTGCGTTCGGCGACGCCCTTGCTGGACATCGTGCCCTCGGTGTCCGAACTGGTCATAGAGGCCCAGGTGGCGCCGGTGGACATCGACCGGATCGCCATCGGCAAGCGCGCCGATATCCGTTTCGGCGCGTTCAATAGCTCGACCACGCCGGTGATCGAAGGCGAGGTCAGCAGCGTCTCGGGCGACCGCTTGACCAACGAAAAGACCGGGACCGCCTATTACCTGGCGCGGGTCCGGGTCACCGAGCACGGCGTGCGTACCTTGGGGGAGCGCAAGTTGTTGCCGGGGATGCCGGCGGACGTGCTGATCGTCACCGGGCAACGCACGCTGTTGCAGTACCTGATGCAGCCGGCCCGGGATGTGATGTCTCAATCAATGATCGAGGAGTGACCCGTGGGAGCGCCGTCAGTTCTGCTAGCGAGTGCATTCATGCTTGCAGCGGGGGCCGCCTTGGCGCAAACCGCTGCGGTAACGTCGACCGGGGTCAATGCCTCGACCTATTCCACCGACCTCATGCAGTTGTATCGCGAGGCGCGGCTGGAGGACCCACAGGTCCTGGCCTCTTTTGCCCAAGCGCAGGCGGGCAAGGAGCATCAACGCGAGGCGCTGGGGGCGCTGTTGCCGCAACTGTCGCTGAATGCCGGGAGAAACCGGATCCACCAGGAAAACGACCTGATCCAGGAGCGCAGTTACGATAGCGAAAGCTACAGCCTGGTGCTGCGCCAGTACCTCTACAACAAGGCCGCGTGGGAGAACTACCAGAAGTTCAAGAGCCTGGCCAAGCAGTCCGAGTCCGAAGCGCTGGACGCCCAGGCCGAGGCCACGGTGGAACTGGCGCGGCGCTACTTCACCGCGCTGGCGGCCGAGGATGAGCTGGAGCTGGTGAGGGCCGAGCGCCGGACCACGCAAAAGAGCCTGGACCGGGTCAACGCGTTGTACGAAAAGCAGATGGCGATGATTACCGACCAGCTCGACCTCAAGGCCCGGGTGGACCTGCTCGCGGCCCAGGAACTGGATGCCCGCAACCAGGCCCGCATCAGCCGCGAGGCGCTGGCGGAACTCGTCGGCCGGCCGGTCAAGGAGAAGCTCAACCGGATTCGCGATGGCGCGCAACTGCGGGTTTCGGCGCAGAGCCTGGAGTCCTGGGTGCGCGATGGCATGGAGCTGAACCCGACGCTCAAGGCCAGCGAAAGCGGCGCCGAAGCCGCGAACGCAGCGTTGCGCAGTGGCAAGGGCGGGCACTATCCGACGGTGAGCCTGAACCTCAGCGCGCAACAGACCAACGAGGGCTACAACAATACCCTGGCGCCACGCACCGACAGCTATGTCGCCGGCATTGGCGTCCAGGTGCCGCTGTACAGCGGCGGCTCGACCTCGGCGCGGGTCCGTGGGCTCTACCAGGACCAGCTGGTCGCCGAGCAGCAGCTGGAAGCGATCCGGCGCCGGGTGGTCAAGGAGATCACCAGCGCCTACCTGACCGCCAATTCGAACGGCGAGAAGATCGACGCCAGTCGTTCGGCCCTGGCCTCGGCCCAGCTGTCCCGGGTGGCGGCGGAGAAGGGGCTGAGCTACGGCATGGTCAATGCGGTCGATGTACTGACCAGCGTGCGCAACGAGTTCCGCGCCCGGCGCGACCTGCTCAAGACGCAATACGAGTTCCTCAGCAACGTCTTCACCCTCAATCGCTGGGCGGGCAAACCGCCGGTGGAAAGTGTCGAGAATGTGAATGCCTGGCTCAGCCCCGGTAGCGCCAGCCAGGCCATGGGCGTTGGCATCGAGGACCAGGAGTAAGACACCGGGGCATTTCTGCCCCGGCTGAAGAATCGCTTGCGCAGAGGACCGGCGTTGAACCGGTGATTTCATGGCGCTGCCGGCCCCGTCGATAAATTGACGCTCTCATTGCCTACTGACTTATCTGCGCGCCATTCGTCTGTTACTTGACGAGCCTGGTGGGGTCCGGCTTTGCCCGCCGCTCGCTCGTGGCGAGCCTAAGAGCTTGATTTGCGGGGGGTAGGGCGCCCCAGGGGAACCTCGACCCAACGACCCGCACCCGGCTTGGGTCGAAGACCGACGGATGGGTTGGCAGGCAGCGCAGTGGGCTGGCCTAGACTCAGTTGAGGGCTCGCGGATGCCCTGCGACACGTGCAAACTATTGATAGTTATTCTTATTTATGCCGTTTCGATAACTTTGCCCGGCTGCGGGAAACCTCCGCAATTTCTGCCTGTACCCTGGGTCGCCAAGACCCGGGCGGGCACGTTTCAGAGCCTTTCGGCGCTCGCATCCGTCCTTCAAGAGCGAGTGGCCGATCAAGGAAGGCCAACGCGTATGAAGGTCATCGTTTTTCAAGGGGAGGCAGGAAGATCATGCCAGACCATACAAAAACGATACGCGTGATGCTGATCGACTGCCGCCCCCTCGTGCTCATGGGGCTCCATGATTTGATCAATGCGAGGAGGCCCCGGATGGAGGTGAGTGGCCAGGCCACCACCTACACCAATGCGCTGGACCTTGCCGATCAGCTGCGTCCCAATGTGATTTTTTTCAGTTTCTTTCCGGATGCGCTGAACCCTCTGGAGGTCGTCGCGGGGCTGACCCGCAGCCCGGAAATGAAATTGCTGGTGCTCAAGGGCCTGTACGAATCCGTTCCGGTTGCCCAGGCGATCGAGGCGGGCGCGCGCGGCATCGTGCTGGCGGAAGACCCGACGGACTCGATCGTCCGGGCCATCATCAAGGTCCACCATCACGACGCCGGACTGGACCGAGCCTGGTCCGGCGGGCTTTCCGGCTATGCCGCGACCCGGCATATACCCGTGCGATGCAACCTGGAGCAGGCGAAGCAGGCGCGGCTGACGCTGCGCGAGCGGGAGCTGATTCGCGCCATCGTCGGCGACCCGTCCGCCAAATACATGAGCATCGCCGAGCGCCTGGGCATCAGTGAGCACACCGTGCACAACCACCTCAGCAACATTTATCAGAAGCTCAACCTGATCAACCGCATCGACTTGCTGATGTACGCCCTCAAGCACGGGCTCACCGACAACGAAGAGCCGCCCGACTCCACGTGGGTGGAACTGAAATGAGCTGATCAAGACAAGGCAGCCTTGTGGCTGGCCTTGTCGCTGTCCAGGCTGCCCGGATCGAGGGTAATGCCGTTCTCGTCGTTTCCTGCCCCATGAATGTGCAGGCATGTCGCCGTGCTCTGTGAGCCTTGGGCTGCCTGGGCGTTTGGCGTGGAGGCGAGTGAGAGCGTTGCGGACGGTAGCGGCAAAAAAAAGCGAGGGTGGTTTCCAGGCCACCCTCGCTTTCATTCGCATGTGCGAGGTTTCAGACGCTGCCCATTACGATATCGGTATTGAGCAGATCGACCCCGACCAGGGTAATGGTGGTGATCTGTCCGCCCGTCTCGGCCACCGTCACGATGCTGTCGGCGCCGGCGTTGTTGATCGACTGCACAGTGGCGCCCGCGTCACCAATGAGCACCACTGCGTCGCGCTGGCCGGCTCCGGCATCGAAGCCTGTGACCTGGTACTGGTTCTCGGCCACTGACAGGTCGATATTGAAGGCATCCCGCTCACCCGTGGTGCCCACCAGCCTGAAGTCGAAGAGCACGTCGGTCGTGTCGTTGGCGAACAGGTTGGCGTCGAACGCGCTGGTCGCCGTGTCGCCATCCTTGTCCGTCACCGTCGCGTTGAACGCCAGCTTGACGTCGCTGGCCAGGCTCTCGGTCTCGTGGGTGAACTCGATCGTCGGGATCTTGATCTCGCCCCGGGCCATCGTCAGCTGGACCGCATCGATCAACGATGTAGCCGATTGCTCGACGGTGAAGGACACCTGTCCACCGGCCTCTGGCGTCAGGGTGTTGACCTCGATCAGGTTGGAGAAGGTGCCATCTTCGTAGAAGACCCTGTAGTACAGGTCCTCGGTGGCCGTGTTGTAACCGCCCACGGAGTTGTCGATAAACACCTTCATGCTCGTCAGCAGGCTTTGCGGGTTGACCACGAAGCTTTCATCGGCCGCGCCGATCGCCGCCTGGTTATCGCCCTGGAGCAGGTTGTTGGCGATGCCGATACCGGCCGTGCTGACGTTCAAGGCCGCCGAGCCGATGTAGGACGGCAGCGGGTTGGTCTGCAACTGTGCTTCGGTAGGGTCGGACGCTCCAAGCCCGATGCCGGTCTGAATGCTGTTCGCGCCGCTTGCCGGAGCCAGCGGGTTGGCACCGAAAAACACGATGTCCTCGCTACCGATGGTCAGCGTGCGCACGGGGTCTGGGCCACCGGCATCCAGCGAGCCGTCGGCACTGCTGAGGACGATGGTCGAGCGGAAGCCTTCCTCCAGGTCCAGCGCATAAGTGCCGTTGGCGTAGGCGCTCAGGGTGTAGTGGACGGTGGTATTGGCCGTTGCCGCGTTGTTGTCGAAGTCACCGGTCAAGGTGCCCGCGAACTGATACGCGCCATTGGCGTCCGGTGACGGCGACTGCTCGACCAGCGTACCGGTGCCGGTGGTGGTCGTATCGTCCGGCCGGACCAGGGTGAACTGGCCGTTCACCAGCGAGATGTCCAGCCCGGTCGCACCCAGCCCGTCGGCGCCGGCGGCCATGTTCCAGTAGCCTTGTTGCGCCTGGTCGGTCCCCGTACCGATCAGGTTGCCGAAGGCCAGGGTTGGCGTGTCGTCATCGACGGTGATCACCAGCTTGTCGGCCGCGGCGGTCACCGTGTCGCCGTCCTTGTCGGTGGCTTGCAGCAGGCTGCCCAGGTTGATCGTCAGGTCGTTCTCGTCGTTGCCGGCCGCGTGATCCAGGGGCTGTAGCAGGCTGAAGGTGTAGGCGCCCGCTACCGTCAGGCTGAGGGTGAACACGTCAGTCGCGCCGGCCTTGGCGGTCAGGGTGCTGCCCAGGACGCTGTAGGTCAGTGCCACTCCACCGGAGCTCAGGGCTGGCAAGCCGCTGGTGTTGCTCGACAAGGAGTAGCTCAGCGGTACGTCGGCCCCGGACTGGAAGATGCCGCTGACGTTGCCGCTGACCGTGGTGACCTCGCCCGGTACGTCGCCGATACCCCCGGCGATGCCATTGGCCAGGCCGTCCTCGTCGACGGTGCCGGCCTCGGCGCTGCCATTCGCCGTTGGCGTGTCGTCATCGACGGTGATCACCAGTTTCTCGGCGGCAGCGGTTACCGTGTCGCCGTCCCTGTCGGTGGCTTGCAGCAAGGTACCCAGGTTGAGGGTGATGTCGTTTTCATCGTTGCCGGCTGGATGATCCAGGGGCTGGAGCAGGGTGAAGCTGTAGTCACCGGCGGCGCTGAGGCTGAAGGTGAACACATCGACGGCACCTGCCTTGGCCGTCAGGGTATCTCCCGCCACGCTGTAGACCAGCGCCACTCCACCCGAGCTCAGGGCTGGCAGGCCGCTGGTGTTACTCGACAAGGAGTAGCTCAGCGGTACGTCGGCCCCGGACTGGAAGATGCCGCTGACGTTGCCGCTGACCGTGGTGACCTCGCCCGGTACGTCGCCGATACCCCCGGCGATGCCATTGGCCAGGCCGTCCTCGTCGACAGTGCCGGCCTCGGCGCTGCCATTCGCCGTTGGCGTGTCGTCATCGACGGTGATCACCAGTTTCTCGGCGGCGGCCGTTACCGTGTCGCCGTCCTTGTCGGTGGCCTGCAGCAGGGTCCCCAGGTTGAGGGTGATGTCATTTTCATCGTTGCCGGCTGGGTGATCCAGCGGCTGGAGCAGGGTGAAGCTGTAGGCACCCGCGGCGCTGAGGCTGAAGGTGAACACATCGGTGGTACCGGCCTTGGCGGTGAGGGTATCGCCCGCCACGCTGTACACCAGTGCCACTCCGCCAGACGTCAGGGCTGGCAGGCCGCTGGTATCGCTCGACAAGGCGTAAGTCAGCGGTACGTCGGCACCCGACTGGAAGATACCGCTGACGCTGCCATTGGCCACGGTGGCCTCACCGGCCACGTCGCCGACGCCACCGGCAATGCCATTGGCCAGGCCGTCCTCATCGACGGTGCCGGCCGCAGCGGTTCCGCTTGCGGTTGGGGTGTCGTCATCGACGGTGATCACCAGTTTCTCGGCTGCAGCGGTCACCGTGTCGCCATCCTTGTCGGTGGCCTGCAGCATTGCGCCCAGATTAAGGGTGATGTCGTTTTCATCGTTACCGGCTGGATGATCCAGCGGTTGCAGCAGGGTGAAGTTGTAGTCACCCGCAGCATTGAGGCTGAAGGTAAACACATCGACTGCGCCAGCCTTGGCCGTCAGCGTGTCGCCGGCAACGCTGTAGACCAGCGCCACGCCGCCCGAGCTCAGTGCTGGCAGGCCACTGGTATCACTCGACAAGGCGTAAGTCAGCGGTACATCGGCGCCGGACTGGAAGATACCGGTCACGCTGCCGCTGGCCGTTGTCGCTTCGCCAGGTACGTCGCCAACGCCGCCGGCGATGCCGTTGGCCAGGCCGTCTTCGTCGACAGTGCCAGCCGCGGCAGTTCCAGTGGCGGTTGGCGTGTCGTCATCGACGGTGATCACCAGCTTGTCGGCGGTGGCGGTCACCGTATCGCCATCCTTGTCGGTAGCTTGCAACATCGCGCCCAGGTTGAGCGTGATGTCGTTTTCGTCGTTGCCCGCTGGATGATCCAGCGGTTGCAACAGGGTGAAGCTGTAGTCACCTGCAGCATTGAGGCTGAAGGTGAATACATCGGTTGCGCCCGCCTTGGCCGTCAGGGTATCGCCAGCCACGCTGTAGACCAGCGCCACGCCGCCCGAGCTCAGCGCTGGCAAGCCGCTGGTGTCGCTCGACAAGGCGTAAGTCAGCGGCACATCGGCGCCGGACTGGAAGATACCGGTCACGCTGCCGCTGGCCGTTGTCGCTTCGCCAGGTACGTCACCGACACCACCGGCAATACCATTGGCCAGGCCATCCTCGTCAACGGTGCCAACTCCAGCGGTTCCATTCGCCGTTGGCGTGTCGTCATCGACGGTAATCACCAGCTTGTCGGCGGCGGCTGTCACCGTATCGCCGTCCTTGTCGGTGGCTTGCAACATCGCGCCCAGGTTGAGCGTGATGTCGTTTTCGTCGTTACCGGCTGGATGATCCAGGGGCTGGAGCAGGGTGAAGCTGTAGTCACCCGCAGCATTGAGGCTGAAGGTGAATACATCGGTTGCGCCAGCCTTGGCGCTCAAGGTGTCGCCAGCCACGCTATAGACAAGGGCGACTCCGCCCGAACTCAGCGCTGGCAGGCCACTGGTATCACTCGACAAGGCGTAAGTCAGCGGTACATCGGCCCCGGACTGGAAGATCGCTGTGACGCTGCCGCTGGCTGTGGTGGCTTCGCCAGGTACGTCACCGACACCACCGGCGATGCCATTGGCCAGGCCATCCTCGTCGACGGTTCCGGCCCCAGCGGCGCCATTTGCGGTGGGGGTGTCGTCATCGACGGTAATCACCAGTTTTTCGGCGGCAGCGGTTACCGTGTCGCCGTCCTTATCCGTGGCTTGCAGCATTGCACCCAGGTTAAGGGTGATGTCGTTCTCGTCATTTCCGGCCGGATGATCCAGCGGTTGCAACAAGGTGAAGCTGTAGTCACCGGCGGCGCTAAGGCTGAAGGTGAATACATCGACGGCACCCGCCTTGGCGGTCAGGGTATCGCCAGCGACGCTATAGACCAGCGCGACTCCACCCGAGCTCAGGGCTGGCAAGCCACTGGTGTCGCTCGACAGGGAGTAAGTCAGCGGTACATCAGCGCCGGACTGGAAGATGCCCGTCACATTGCCGCTGGCCGTGGTGGCTTCGCCAGGCACGTCGCCGACGCCACCGGCGATGCCATTGGCCAGGCCGTCTTCATCGACAGTGCCAGCCTCGGCGGCTCCGGTTGCGGTGGGCGTGTCGTCATCGACAGTGATCACCAGTTTCTCGGCCGCGGCGGTCACGGTGTCGCCGTCCTTGTCGGTGGCTTGCAGCATTGCACCCAGGTTAAGGGTGATGTCGTTTTCATCGTTGCCGGCTGGATGGTCCAGCGGTTGCAGCAAGGTGAAGTTGTAGTCACCCGCGGCATTGAGGCTGAAGGTGAACACATCGGTGGTACCGGCTTTGGCGGTCAGGGTATCGCCAGCGACGCTATAGACCAGCGCGACTCCACCTGAGCTCAGGGCTGGCAGACCGCTGGTGTCGCTCGACAAGGCGTAAGTCAAGGGTACGTCGGCGCCGGACTGAAAGATCCCCGTCACGCTGCCGCTGGCCGTGGTGGCTTCGCCAGCCACGTCACCGACACCACCGGCAATACCGTTGGCCAGGCCGTCCTCATCGACAGTGCCGGCCCCAGCGGTGCCATTCGCGGTTGGGGTGTCGTCATCGACGGTGATCACCAGCTTGTCGGCCGCGGCGGTCACCGTATCGCCATCCTTGTCGGTGGCTTGCAGCATCGTGCCCAGGTTGATCGTGATGTCGTTTTCGTCATTGCCGGCCGGGTGATCCAGCGGCTGCAGCAGGGTAAAGCTGTAGGCACCGGCGGCACTGAAGCTGAAGGTGAATACCTCGGCGCCACCCACGCCTGCATTGGCGGTGAGAGTGTCGCCGGCGACGCTGTACACCAGCGCCACTCCGCCGGACGTCAGGGCTGGCAGGCCACTGGTATCGCTCGACAGGGAGTAAGTCAGTGGCACGTCGGCACCGGACTGGAAGATTGCCGTCACATTGCCGCTGGCCGTGGTGGCTTCGCCAGGCACATCGCCGATACCGCCGGCGATGCCATTGGCCAGGCCGTCTTCATCGACGGTACC